>NZ_GL878519.1:0-23853 GCF_000194985.1 Dialister micraerophilus DSM 19965
CAAGGAAAGCAAGCAGAGATGCTTGCTTTTTTTGTTCATTATTTTTTATCCGAATATTGTGCAGTTTTTTCTTATTTATTAATATGTTAAAATTATTTTAAGGAGATAGCTATGAGAGAATATAAAATTTCATTTTGTGATGAAGGACAAAAGCTGATTAAATTTTTGTTTAAACTTCTTCCAGGAGCATCTAAAAGTTTAATATATAAAAGTTTAAGAAAGAAAAATATTTTGTATAATAACAAAAAAGCAAATGGAAATGAAATTATAAAATCAGGTGATGTTATAGAGATTTGGTTTTCTGATGAAACTTTGGAAAATTTCAGTAAAAAGGAATCTAAAGAAATATTAAAGGGGAATATTGAAAAATTTTCATTTAAAGACATTATTTTGTATGAAAATGAAGATATTATTGTTGTTAATAAGCCTAAAGGCATGTTATCTCAACGAGATATATCAAGACAAAAATCTTTAAATGATTATCTGTTGGAATACATAAAAAATAGTAATTATTCAGGATTTAAACCATCTATTTGTAATCGTCTAGATAAAAATACATCAGGGACATTAATTTGTGCAAAAACATTTAAAATTGCACGAGAAATAAATGAATTGATTAAAAATCATGTTATAAATAAAAAGTATCTTTGTTTAGTTTTTGGAGATATAAAAGATGATTTATATTTAAAAGATTATTTATTTAAAAATGTTGAAAATAATAAAGCTATTGTATCTAATGAAAAAAAGGAGGGGTTTTTAGAAATAAAAACAAAAGTTCATGTAATTAAAAGTTTTAAATTACATGAATATCCAGTAACTTTTTTGGAAGTAACTTTATTGACAGGTAAATTTCATCAAATTCGTGCACATTTAAGTTACATCGGTCATCCTATTTTGGGAGATAGAAAGTATGGAAATAATGAAAGTTTGGAAATTTCCAAAATCTTAGAAATTGGTAGACAATTATTACATTCGTATTCGATTGAATTTCCGGAAAATCATTGTTTGAAAGAATTATCAGGAATGAAAATAAAGGCACCGATTCCAAAGGATATAATGTGTATATTGAATAAAACAAAAATGCCCACATTATCTTAAAATGTGAGCATTTTTGTTTTCATGTTTTATTTTTAAAATATGTAATTGTTTCAATCAGACCTTTATCCAATGAAATTTTTGGTTTCCAATTTAATTCAGCAACAGCATTTTTATTAGACAAGCAAGATCTGTAAATATCACCGTTTCTAGGTTTTTTATAATGAATCAAATTTTTATCTTTTTTTGAAAGATTAATCATTTTGTTTGCTAATTCATTTAATGTTGTTTCGGTTTCTGTGCTTATATTTAATATTTTTTCATTTCCGTTAGTAATTGCTGCTATGTTTGCCTCGACAATATCATGAACGGAAATAAAATCTCTTGTTTGGTTTCCATCTCCGAATATATTTATCGGTTTATTTTCAGCTAAAGCTTTCGCAAAAATATATATTACGCCACCTTCACCATTTGCACCTTGTCGTGGGCCATATACATTGCTATAACGTAGTATTGTGTAATGTATTCCGAAATATTCATAATATAGATTTAAATATTTTTCACTTGTAGTTTTTGTTAATCCATAGAAAGAGGTAGGAGATAAACTTTCGTTTTCAGATAAAGGTAAATTCGAATTGTTTCCATATACCGCTGCAGATGAAGAAAAAATTATTTTTTTTACACCCGTTTGTCTGCAAGATTCCAATACATTTATTAATCCCATTATATTTTCATCTGCATCTTTATAGGGATTTTTTATAGATTCAGGTACAAGTGTTTGTGCCGCTTCATGAAAAACTAAATCAAATTTGTGATTTTTAAAAATGTTGGCTATAGATGAAGTTCTTATATCTGCTTCAATAAATTCAGCTTCAGACGGTACATTAAACTTTGTTCCGGAAGATAAATTATCAATTATAGTAACATTGTGATTAAGCTTTATTAATGCATCTGCCAAATGGGAACCTATAAAACCGGCACCTCCGGTAATTAATATATTCATTAATTAACAAACCTTCTCTCTTAGATATCAATCAATATGAAAACGATATCCGGCACCCCATACAGTTTCAATTTTTTCATATGGTCGTCCTGATACACTCTTCAGTTTATCACGAAGTCTATTTATATGCACTGTAACTGTGGCAGGTTCTCCTATAGGATCTAAACCCCAAATTTGTTCGAAAAGTTGTTCCTTTGAAAATACTTCATTGGGGTGTTCTACAAGAAATAACAGTAAATCAAATTCTTTTCCGGTAATAATAACTTCTTTATTATCTAATAAAATTTGACGAGCTTTCGGACGAATTGTTAATTCACCTATCGTTAAACCGTCTTCTATGCAAGGTTTGTAATTGTTTTTATTAATCAATCTTTTGTGTGTAGCCAGTTGAGCTTTTAAGTGAGCAACTAAGACTGTCCCTCTGAATGGTTTAACAAGGTAATCATCAGCACCTAATCCGAGACCTCTTACTATATCTGCATCATCATCTCTTCCTGTTGCAAAAATAATGGGGGAATCTGTTAAATCTCTTAATTTTCTGCAAAGAGAAAATCCGTCTTCTTCAGGTAAGTTAACATCTAAAATAATGGCATCTACATTTACATTATTCATTATTTTTAGAGCTTCTTCTCCGTTTTTTGCAACATGTGGAATATAACCTGAACCCTCCAAAAAATCACGTTCCATTTCCGCCATGTTTTTATCATCTTCTATAATAAGAATATTAGTCATAAGAATCCTCTCTTTCAATTAAAGGAATACGGGTAATAATAGTAAGTCCATTATCAGATTTAGCCTCATAGGTTCCTTTATGGGCTTCGATAATCTTAGCAACTATTGCTAATCCTAATCCGCTTCCTTGTATAGTTTTTTTTGTTTCAGGATTTCTATAGTATGCTTCAAATAGGTGAGGTAAATTATCTTTTGATACACCCGGACCGTCATCACTGTAAGAAAAAACAGCAAAATTACTTTCTTTATATGTTTTTAAAGTAATTTTTGAAAATTGTTTTTTTCTATAACGTATGGTATTTGCAAGAAGATTTAAAAGTATTCTTTTAAATGCTTTTATATCTAAATTTATATAAAGATTTTCAGCTAAATTCATTGTAATAGAAACATTTTTTAAGGCTAATTAATCTGCTACAGGATTTACTATTTTATGAATCGTTTTGCTGAAGTCTAGAGGCTTGGGATGTAGTAAAGAATTTGTTTTTGATATTTTATTGAATACAGATAAAGTTTCATTAAGTTCACTTAAATCTTCTGCACATGAATAAATACCTGTTATATATTTTTCTTTTTTTCAGTTGAAAGGTTTTTATTCATTTTTAAAGCTTCAGAATAACCTAGAAGAGTAGTTAATAATGTTTTATTATCATGAATAATACCAGAAAAAATAACTTTTCTTTTTTCATCATTTATATTATTTTTCAATTCTTTTTCTTTTATTTTATCAGATAGAATTTTATAGATTTTACATAATTGTCCAAATTCATTTTCATTATTATAATAAATTTCTATAGGTTTAATTCCGTGATGAATCTGGTGTAATCCTAGTTTAAGTAAATCTGTAACTGCCAGTATTTTTTTTATAAAATCGGCATTTTTTTTGTAAATAATAATAAAAAATATACAATGTAATACAAAGAAAAGTGATATTAAATAAACAAAAAAATAATCAGAAAAATTATTATTATTGTATATCTGGTAATATAAAATCATTGAAAACAGTAAAAATAAAGAAATTGAAAATAAAAAAATTTTAATTATTAAACTTTTAAAAAAAGACAATAAATTATCTTTTTTTGTTTTTTCGTTACATGAACATGAGTTGAAGTTTTTTTCATTCATAGTTTTAAAAACCTTTTAGCAGTCAAAAGTGAGTTCTACGGGACAATGATCACTTCCCTGTATTTCGGGGTGTATTTTTGCATCTTTTATCTTATTTTTAAGTTTGTCGGATACTAAAAAATAATCTATTCTCCAACCGATGTTGCGTTCACGTGATTTTGCAAAATAACTCCACCAAGAATATGCATCTTTCTTATCAGGATATAAATATCTAAATGTATCTGTAAATCCATTTTCCAAAAGTGTAGAAAATTTTTTACGTTCATCATCGGTAAAACCTGCATTTTTATGGTTGGATGAGGGGTTTGCAAGATCGATTTCTTTGTGCGCCACATTTAAATCTCCACATAATATTACGGGTTTACTTTCTGTTAATTTTAATAGGTAATTTTTAAAATCATTTTCCCATTTCATTCTATATTCAAGTCTGGCAAGTTGCCTTTGGCTGTTTGGAGTATAACACACCACCAAAAAATGATTTTTGAATTCAGCTGTAATTAACCGACCTTCTTGATCATGTTCTTCAATATTCATTCCGTATGATACAGATATAGGTTTTATTTTTGTAAAAAGGGCTGTACCGCTATATCCTTTTTTTATTGCACTGTTCCAATATTGGTAGTAACCCGGAATATCTAATTCAATTTGATGAGGTTGTAATTTTGTTTCTTGAAGACAAAAACAATCAGCATTTAAATTTTTAAAAGAATCCAAAAAACCTTTTTTTATACAAGCTCTTAATCCGTTTACATTCCATGAGATATATTTTAAATTATTCATATAAGCTCCTTTTTTATTGTAGTCTTAAAACATTTTACACTTATTATCGAATTTAATCAATTATTTAAATAAATAGAAAGAATATTTAAGTTTTAAAGATAGCGGTTTATCATATATTATATGTGATGCAATATAATCTAGCTTTTGATACAATTAATAATATATGAATTATCTCATTTTTAATCGATGAAATGGTTGAAGGAGGAGTTATGAAGAAAATTGCAGTTACAGTAATTGGGGCAGATAAAATAGGTATTGTTGCCGGAATAGTAACAGAGTTGGCAGACATGAATATTAATATATTGGATATTTCACAAACAATTTTGGATGGAATTTTCAATATGATTCTTATTTGTGATATGGAAAAGTCTAATGAAGAGTTAAAAGTTGTACAAGAACGTATAGAAAATTTAGGCAAAAAAATGGGTGTTGATGCACGTGCTCAGTTAACGGATATTTTTTATTCGATGCATCGTATTTAGGAGGATATATGCTTGATATAGAAGAAATTTTAGAAACTGAGCGAATGTTTGATCAAAATAAATTGGACGTTCGTACTGTAACTATGGGAATATCTCTCTTGAATTGTGTATCTGATGATGAGAAAAAACTTTGTAGAAATATATATGATACGATTTGTTCAAAAGCTGAAAAATTAACTGGAGTTACGCATGAAATTTCCAGAGAATATGGAGTACCTATTGTAAATAGACGTGTTTCCGTTACACCGATATCTTTGGTATGCGGAGGACTTAAGTCTTCAAATTATGTATCAATTGCAGAAACTATGCAAAAAGCTGCAGATACAATAGGGATTGATATAATAGGAGGATTTTCAGCATTAGTTGATAGTGGAATCAGTCATTCCGATGAAGTTTTAATTAATTCTATTCCTGAAGCTTTAGCATCTACATCAAGTGTTTGTAGCTCTGTTTCCGTAGGTTCAACAAAAGCAGGAATTAATATGAATGCAGTAAAAAAGATGGGTGAAATAATAAAGAAAACCGCGGAATTGACGAAAGATAATGATGCATATGGATGTACAAAGCTTGTTGAATTTTGTAATCCTGTAGAAGATAATCCTTTTATGGCAGGTGCATTTCACGGAACTACTTTAGGAGATTCGGCTATACATGTAGGTGTATCAGGTCCCGGTGTTGTAAAAAAAGCATTGGAATCTGTAAGAGGGGAACCTCTTGATGTAGTTGCAAATGTTATAAAAAATACTGCTTTTATGATTACACGTTTAGGTCAATTGGTTGCTAAAGTGGCATCAGATCGTCTTAATACTCCTTTCGGTATTATAGATTTATCATTGGCACCTACTTCAGATGTAGGAGATAGTGTTGCGCAAGTTTTAGAAGAAATAGGATTGGAGAGTTGTGGAGGACCGGGTACAACAGCTACACTTGCATTGCTTAATGATGCAGTAAAAAAAGGCGGGTTAATGGCATCATCAAGAGTAGGAGGACTATCCGGCGCATTCATCCCTGTGAGTGAAGATTTAGGAATGATTGAAGCCGTGAAGAGAGGTAGTTTAACTCTTGAAAAATTGGAAGCTATGACTTGCGTATGTTCAGTGGGATTGGATATGATAGCTGTTCCGGGAGATACTTCTGCAGAAACTTTATCTGCCATTTTGGCTGATGAAGCTGCTATAGGGATGATAAATAATAAAACTACGGCAACAAGGCTTATACCTGTACCGGGTAAGAAGCCGGGTGATATGGTAAGCTTTGGTGGACTTATGGGATATGCTCCCGTTATGAAAATAAGTAAGTTTAAAGCAGATAATTTTATTAAGCGTGGTGGACGCATACCGGCTCCGATTAGGTCTTTAACAAATTGATTTGCTATAAAATTAATACCGATTTGGTATTTTCTCCTTAAAGTAATATATATATTACTTTAAGGAGAATTTTTTATATATTACTTTATATATAATTAAAATACTTATTGATATTTTAATGGTATTTTTTAGGTATAAAATGAAATATAAAACTATTTACAAAATGAATTATTATTTTTAATGTTCAAGAAATATAATTTTCGGAAATTATTATATTTTTATAACTGTATTTAAATGTCTAAAATTTGATAGAATAAACATGAAATAGTGATTGTAATAGGTTATACTATAAAATAGTTTATTGAAATATTTGTAGTGTAAGATTTTTAAGATGTATTATATTGGTAGTAAAGTTGTGTTTTTAAATAAAATTAAATAATATATGAAATTAATGAATAGGGTAAACATTATTTGAGTTATAATGTATTTGTAAAGTTGTTTGGATATGTAGTTTTTTTAAAGGTGACAATGATATGAATCAAGATTGTGAAAGTTCAAATAAAAGAGGACATTGGTATTTATGGTTATCTGCTATTACTTTGGTTCCGTTTATATTTGAATTTTTTTTAAGTTGGGTATATGGATCCGCCGGAGGATATGCATTATTTTCCCAAGCGAAGATTTTTTTATTGTTTTTTGAAATTAGTGCCATTACGATTTATTTCATAAGGCATAAAATGAAAAAAGCGGCAATCCATCTATGGATTACTGTTTTGTGTTTAATTCTTTTTTCTTTAATCGTTCCTTATTTATCTACTCATGCAGGTGTTGTACTTGATATGACCGATGTGTCAGGGGAGTTAAGTACACCTTTATATTTATTTTTGTCATGCTTAATTGCTGCATGGGTTTTACCGGGTAAGATAAGATGGGTAATCAGAATAATATGTGTTTTGTTTATGCTGTTGTATATTTTTATTCAATGCACATATGTAGGTTATTTTGAATTGACAAATTCGCTTATATCGGTAAATATGCTACTTGCTCTTGCTCAAACAAATGTAACTGAGTCAATGGAATATATAAGTGTAAATATTTCATATTTTAAGTTGATTTCGGCAATAATAGGCGTTTTAATAATAGGTGGTTTTGTTTTTTATACAAGTAAATTCAGTTTTAACAGAAAAGGAACATTTTCAAAGAGAATATACTTTTTTGTATTGATGGTATTTTTAGCAAATTGTTTACTTACAGCATGGAGTGTAAGCAATACAAGATTGGCACATGTTCTTTTTGAAACATCTTCAACTTTAAAAAGTTTTGCAGAATATCAGAAAATTTTAGAGTCAAGAAAACATATGAAAATTGAAGACTCAAAATTGTTGAATGAATTAAGAAGTGTACCTGATGGTGTATATGTATTAGTTATTGGTGAATCTTTGACCAGAGATCATATGAATGTATATGGTTATAACAGAGAAAATACTCCATTTCAATCAAAAGCCATTTTAGATCCTCATTATACATTTTTTAATCACGTTTATTCTTGTTATACTCAAACTGTTCAAGTTTTAACGTATGCTTTAACGGAGAAAAATCAATATAACGATATAAGATTGGCAGATGCATTTTCCATTATAGATTTAGCCAGACAGGCAGGTTTTAAAACAACATGGATATCAAATCAATCACGTTTCGGTATATGGGATACACCTATAGGTGCTATAGGTTCTCAATGTGATGATCAATATTGGATTAATAAATACATAGGCACAGGTGTTGTAACCAAAAATTACGATTCTGCTTTAGTTCCTTTTTTGCGTAAAGTGGATCCTACTAATAGAAGACAGTTAATAGTAATTCATTTGATGGGCAGTCATGTAAGTTATTGGGATCGTTATCCGAAAGAGTTTTATTTTTGGCCGGTTGATCAAAGCAAAAAACGTACAAAAGCTGAAATAATGACTGACGAATATGATAATTCCGTTCTTTTCAATGATTATGTAATGTCGCAAATTATGAATGAGGTTACAAATTATATACATGCGGATGGGTTGATTTATTTTTCAGATCATGGAGAATTGGTAGCGGAACGTCCGGGGCATAATGCAGATCAATTTGACTATACGATGGTTCATATACCTTTTTGGGTTTATACTTCCGATAATTATCAAAGAACTCGAAAGGATATTTTTAATAGAATGATTGAACGAAAAAATATGCCTTTTACAAATGACAAAATTTACGATACTTTGATGGGTATGATGGGATTGAAATTTGTACATTATGATGCGAGATATGATTTTTTCTCTGATAAATATGATGAAGATTATTCAGACTTATTGACTATGTATGGTAATATTTGGGTAAGAAATGATAAAGAACAGGTTGGAGAAAACAAGGATATATTGGATAATGAATGGAATAACAAATATCCTCAGGGGAAATTGGGAGTAACTCCAAATATAGATTTTAGTGCATATCCTAAAGTGTTTATAACGGAAGCTCCTCTTCCGGATATAAAAAACGAAGGTTTAAGTCAAGAAAATAAATAAAATGATAATGTTGTTTAAGGAGGGTTTATGCGACTTCGTAAAAAGCCGTGGATTGAAGAAGCTATTAAAGAATATAAAGAATTTTTATTTTTGGATGAACCTAAAGATAAACGTGAAAAGTGGAGACAATGTTTTAAAAAACCTGAAAATCCGTTACATGTAGAATTTGGTACAGGAAAGGGAAAATTTATATTGGGGATGGCATTAAAAAATCCTGAAATAAATTTTGTAGGAATGGAAAAACAACAAGGTGTTATTTATTATGCTGGAAAGAAAATTGCTGAATCAGAAACAAAAATAGAAAATGTCAGATTAATTTTGGGTGATGTAAGTGTTATAGAAGAAATTTTCGGCAAAGGAGAAGTTGATTGTATTTATTTGAATTTCAGTGATCCATGGCCGAAAAAAAGACATTTTAAACGAAGATTGACTTATAGAGATTTTTTAAATCGTTATAAAACTATACTTAAAAAAGACGGAAGGATAATTTTTAAAACGGATAATCGTGGTTTATTTGATTTTTCAATATCTGAATTTAAAGAAACAGGATGGAACTTGTCGGATATAACTTATGATTTACATTCAAATCCTGTAGAAGGTGACGTTGAAACAGAATACGAAGAAAAATTCAGCAGGAAGGGGAATTCTGTATGCCGTTTAATAGCACGGCGCCCAAACGAAGAGTAAAATACATTCCTAAGGCTCTTCGGTGGTTGCTTATAATTGTAAGTATCTTAATAGTACTTGGATTTTTTAACATTTACAGTGCAACATACTATATGGATTTACACTCAGGTGATAGTGCTTATTATCATATACTTAATCATAGTATATATTTGATATTGGGTATCATAGGAAGTGTAATCGTATCACGTTGTAATGATGTTTTTATACGTAAGCATTCATTGTTGTGGGTAGGAATAACATTACTATTGTTGCTTGCTGTTGTTGTAGCAGGGCGTACTGTAAACGGAGCAACGCGATGGATTCAAATCGGACCTGTTTCTTTGCAGCCTTCAGAAATAGCTAAGGTTTCAGGTATTATTTGGACGGCTTCATATTTGGCACCTAAACTGGACAAAAAAGAGAAAATAACTATATTTTATAGATTTTTTAAACCTTTTATACATTCAAGAAGTAAAAGAAAATCAGATTCTTTTAGTGCTATGATAGGTTATTTTAAGCCGTTGATTGCACCTTTTATAATGGCGGTTATGGTATTGATGCAACCGGATATGGGCACTGCCGGAATGATTATATTTTTCCCCGGATTTTTATATATAATGTCAGGTATGCCTATAAAAGAAATTATATGGGGAATTACTGCTGCCATAGGTGGATTTTTCTTACTGGCGTTGATAGAGCCGTATAGATGGGATCGTGTAATTGTATTATGGGATCCTTTTTCGCATGCAAGAGATTTAGGATATCAGACAGTACAAAGTTTAATCGCTGTAGGATCCGGCGGTATATTTGGACAAGGATTAGGTCAAGGATTGTCTAAATTTTTATATTTACCTGAACAATATACTGATTTTGCATATGCAGTTTTCAGCCAAGAATTCGGATTTATAGGATCTGTTTGTATACTTATATTGTATGTAGCATTTTTATGTTGCGGATTTTCAGTGGCACGTCAGTTGAAGTATACATATCATGCTTTATTGGTATATGGTTTGACTATGCTTATATCTATACAAGGAATTATAAATATAGCAATGGTAATAGGATGTTTTCCGGTTACCGGGATACCGCTTCCATTTATTTCGTATGGAGGTACATCTTTATTAATTAATATGTTGGCAGTTGCTTTAATATATAATACTGTTACCAAAAGTCTTTATAGAAGTGATATGGAAGAACGTAGAACGTATATCGCTGCTATGGAAGGTAAGCTTGTATCTTTGGATAAAATTTCAGGCACAGTATTTCATCCGGAAAATAAGTGATTAATAGTATGGAAATTATTTTTTTATTAAAAGGTGAAAAAAACTATAAGATAGTTGAATATTCAAAAATATTTAATATGAATTGTTCGATATTTTCTTATTGCAAAAATTATTATGAAATTTTAAAAAAATAAATAACAAAGACAATTTTTTTATATATACGAATATATTAGAATGTTTAAGCATATTTGCATATAATTTAAAATGTGAAAAAAAGAACGGATTTATTATTTATGATTCTGGATATAATAATTGGTTAGTTACGGAGTTTAGTGAAAATTATTCTGAATCATATTTTATAAGTCCTGCAGATTTTGCATTTGTGGGAAAAAATTCGAATGTTAAATTAATGAAAAGCTGTTATGTGTATTTAAAAGACAAGACAAAATCTATTCATGAAGCTTCAGATTATGTAAGAAAAGAATGTATGAATAATTAAATTTTAAAAATTATTTATGCTATACTTATTTTAATTACAAAAATGATTTTATGGAGGTATTTTATGTATATAAGTAACAATATATTGTTGTTACCTGTTTGTTTTTTTGGACTTTATTTTATACTTGAGGCAATGGATTGGGGACTTTGTATTGCATCATCATTTATATGTAAAAGTGATGATGAGCGTAAGGTAATTCTTAAATTACTTAGACCTGGAATTGATGGAAATGAATTATGGTTTTTGCTGGGAATAACTGCACTTATTTTTTTTGTTGATTCAGTATATAATTTAAATGAAAGCACAAAAATTTTAACAGGAATAATTATATTAGGATGCATTATAAGATTTATATTTTCATTGGGAATAGATATTTTTAAAAATAAAACTTCCTGTAGATTGATGACTTTATTTTCAATAATTAGTTTATTTTTTATCGGATGTTATTCATTTATGCCTTTATACGAGGAAAGTTATTTACTTTCATTAGTAGGTGTTTTATCATCTTTTTGGATGATTTTTTCTTGTTTTCAAATCGGATGTATATATGGAGCGGTAAAAACTGTAAATCCGTTATCTGAACGATTTAGGGCAGGCTATTTAGTAAGTAGCTTAGTTTCTGTTTTTGCTTACTTGATATTTTCTTTCTTTTTAAAATCTTATTTCGATGATAATGCTATAAACAGCGGCTATTATTGGATAGGATTAGTCTCAACGCTTATATTTTATGTATTATCTTTCTATTTTGTTCGTAGTCGTAATGTTAAAGTGGGACTTGTATTTGCTTATTTTTATTTGATTTGTTCACTTTCAACTTATTTTATTACATACGTATCTAAATTTTCTTGTTGGAAAATTTTAAATGTTATCTTAATAAAAAAAGAACTGGTTAATTTACATATATTAGAAATTTTATTAATTACAGTTATATGGACTTTTGTTTCATTTATATATAAATTAGTAAGGAAAAAACTTATATATAAATGGAATGATTATATTTGAAGGAGCTTTTTATGAGTGAAATTTTTAAGACAGAACATACAATTGATGAAATTCTCAATAAAATGGGAGCTAAAATAGTTTTAAATACTGAACTTCTTTCTGATGAGGAAAAAAATAAATTAAAAAAAGAAGGTAAAATTGTTATTTTAGATAAACCTGATGAACATAAAAAATAAAGAAGCAACAGTCATTTTTGATGTGTTGCTTCTTTATTTAATAAATATTTTTAAATAATAGAAGGGATGTGAATTTGTGGATTCGTTTGTTCATTTACATTCTCATACGGAGTACAGTCTTTTTGATGGAATAAGTCGTATAAAAGAATTGGTTTCATATGTAAAAGAATTAGGTCAGCAAGCTATTGCAATAACAGATCATGGTGCAATGTATGGTGCCGTTTATCTTTATAAAGAGTGTATGAAGCAAGGTATTAAACCTATAATAGGATGTGAATTATACGTAACTGCAGATTCAAGATTTAAAAAGGGTAATGCTTTCAAAGAAAAGTTGGGACATTTGATTTTACTTGCAGAAAATAATGAGGGGTATCAAAATTTAATTAAAATTTGTTCTAAAGCTTGGGTTGAAGGCTATTACGTAAAACCTAGAGTTGATCATGATTTATTAAGAAAATATAGCAAAGGGATAATAGCACTGACTTCTTGTATAGGCGGAGAAATACCGCAAGCGATTTTAAATGGAGATAAAGAAAAAGCACGTAAATTAACTGAATTTTATATAGATACATTCGGCAGAAATAACTTTTTTTTGGAATTACAAAATCATGGAATGCCGGAAGAAGCTATAGTAAGGCAAGAATTGTCTTTAATTGCCAAAGAATATAATTTAGGCTTGGTAGCTACAAACGATTTTCATTATGTACGCAAAGAAGATGCTAAAAGTCACGAAATAAAATTATGTATTTCTACAGGAAATACTTTAGATAATCCAAATCATTTCGCTTTTGCAAATAATGAGTTTTATTGTAAAAGCGGAGAGGAAATGAAATCGCTTTTGGGTGAATTTCCCGGAGCAATAGAAAATACAAAAATAATAGCTGAAAGATGTAATGTTAAATTAACTTTCGGAAAACATAAACTTCCTTCGTATGATGTGCCTTGTGGTGAAACTGCTGCAACATATTTACGAAAATTATGTTTTGATGCTTTGCCTAAACGATATCCGCATTTTAATGATAAAGAAGAAAGCCGATTGAATTATGAATTAAATATTATAAATCAGATGGGATTTTCAGATTATTTTTTGATTGTAATGGATTTTATACGGTATGCAAAAAATAAAGGAATTCCAATCGGTCCCGGTAGAGGAAGTGCAGCAGGAAGTATAGTTGCATATTTATTGGATATAACAGAAATAGATCCTTTAAGATTTGATTTACTTTTCGAACGTTTTTTGAATCCGGAACGTGTATCAATGCCGGATATAGATACAGATTTATGTTATAGAAGACGTGGAGAGATAATTGAGTACTTAAAGAGTAAATACGGAGAAGAACAAGTTGCTCAAATTATTACGTTTGGAACGCTTGCGGCAAGAGCAGTTATACGTGATGTAGGTCGCGTAATGAGCATTCCTCTTAAAGAAGTTGATAGAATTGCGAAAATGATACCCGGTGGTCCCGGTGTTACTTTAAAATCGACTTTGGAATCTTCACGTGATTTTTTAAATGAATATGAAAATAACAATACGGTACGTACGTTAGTAGATCATTGTATAAAATTAGAAGGATTATCACGTCAATCGGGTACACATGCTGCGGGTGTAGTAATTTGTTCAAAACCTGTTTATGAATATGTACCTATACAATTGACTCAAGATGATTTTATACAAACACAATATGAAAAAGATCTGGATGAAGAATTAGGTCTTTTAAAAATGGATTTACTTGGTTTGAGAAATTTGACAGTTATTCATGATACATTGCAAATGATAAAAGAAAATCGCGGAATAACTGTTAAAATGTCTGAAATTGACGATAGTGATGCCAAAACATGCAATATGCTTTGTATGGGGGATACTGTCGGGGTTTTTCAATCTGAATCCGATGGATTTACAAATTTGTTGATGCAATTACACCCGGAAAGATTTGAGGATTTAATTCCTATGGTAGCATTGTATAGACCGGGGCCGTTGGGAAGCGGTATGGCGGAAGATTTCATTAATAGAAAACACGGAAAAACAAAAGTGGATTATCCTCATCCGTCATTGGAAAAAATTTTAAAAGAAACATATGGAGTTATTCTTTATCAAGAACAAGTTATGCAAATTGCCTCTGAAATGGGAGGATTTACATTAGGCCAATCAGATTTACTTAGAAGAGCAATGGGACACAAAGAACCAGAGATACTTCAAGCACAACGCGAACTTTTCGTAAAAGGTGCTGAGGGGAAAGGTATAGATAAAAGCATATCTAATCATGTTTTTGATTTGATGGTTCATTTTGCAGGTTATGGATTTAATAAATCTCATAGTGTTTGTTATGGACGTATTGCATGGGAAACTGCATATTTAAAAGCTAATTTTCGCCCTGAATTTATGGCATCTATGATGACATGTTATATCGGTGATATAAATAAAGTAAATAGATACATTGAAAATACACGTAAAGCCGGAATAAAAGTTTTGGCACCTGACATAAATAAAAGTCAAGCATATTTTTCAGTAAAAGGTGAAAATATTATTTTTGGTCTTTCAGGAATTCAAAATGTCGGAGAAAATGCTGTAAATCATATTATAGAATCACGTAATAAAAAAGGTGATTTTAAAGATCTTATTGATTTATTGGAAAGAATCGACTCAAAAATTTTGAATAGTCGAGCATGCGAAAGTTTAATAAAATGCGGTGCATTAGACTGTTTTGGTTATGATAGAAGTCAGTTGTTGGCAGTTTTGGATGATGCCATAAATATAGCCGCATCAGGAAGATTTGACAGAGATGCCGGTCAACAAAATTTATTTGCTGAGTCTGAAATAATAAGAGAAATTGATTATCCTGATATAGAACCGATGTCGAAAAAAGAAAAACTTCATTGGGAAAAGAAATTGCTCGGGTTTTATGTAAGCGGGCATCCTTTAGATGAATATTCCGACATGATTGAATCGTTTGTGAAATCAAAAGTTTTTGATAATAATGATATTGATTATGATGGTAGAATTGTAACAATGTGCGGTATAGTTACAAGAGTAAAAAAAACTATTACAAAAAAAGGATTATCAATGGGGTATGCAACTTTAGAAGATTATGACGGAGAGTTTGAATGTGTGATATTTCCATCGGTATGGGAAAATAAATTTCAGTATTTAGTTAAAGATAAAGTTATAAAAATAACAGGTAGAGTACAAGCTGATGAAAGAAATTTAAAAATTCTTGTTCAAGATATACGTGATATGGATGAATTGAAAACATCAAGAAATGGTGGGAAATTGCATTTATATGTAGATGAATCACATGAATCAAATTATGTAAGCAGAAGTTTAACGGAAATATTACAAAATAATCATGGAGAAATTCCTATATATTTGCATTTATTGAAAGAAAAAAGAGTAATAGAAATGAATAGGGAATATTGGATAGATTATACCGATTATACAGAATCCGCGTTAAAAAAGCTTTTAGGTAAAAATGCAGTTAAATATATAAAAAAATAGTTATAAGTAGGGGGAAAATATGAATTTTCTTGTTTGTGTAAAAAATGTAGTAGATACATCAAAAATGAGGATTGATCCTATAACCGGAAGATTAGACAGAAATGGTGCAAAAAGCATAATTAATCCTTTAGATTTAAATGCATTGGAAGCCGCACTTTCTTTGCGTAAAGAATTAGGCGGTACTGTGAGTGTTATATCTATGGGACCTCCTCCGGTTGAAGAAATATTAAGGGATTCTTTGGCGCGTGGCGCAGACAAAGCTTATTTGATAACAGATAGAAAATTTGGTGGGGCAGATACATTGGCAACGAGTTATACTCTTGCTGCAGGAATAGAAAAAATAGGTAATTTTGATTTTATCTTTTGCGGACAAGAATCTTTGGACAGTAATACTGCACAGGTAGGACCGGAACTTGCCGGCTTGTTAAATATAGAAAGTATTTGTTCAATTGTAGATTTAAAATATAAAGGTGAAAATATAGTTGAAGTCAAAAGAAAAATGAATAAAAATGTTGAGATTTTGGAGGTCAAACTTCCGGCATTGTTTACTGTTTCTTCAGAGTTAAATAATCCCGGGTATCCATCAATTAAGGGCATTTTAAATAAGAAAAATTTTGAAATTATTTCATTGACCGCAGATGATTTAAAAGTGGATTCTGAACGTATAGGTATTAAAGGTTCACCTACACAAGTTAGAGGTATAAGGCCGATAATTCCTGTAAAAAAAGAAAATATATCTATAGATACACCGAATATGGAAGAAAGTGTAAATTTATTTTTAAAAGCAATGAAAAAAATTAAAGTTATATAGAGAGGGAATTATGGATTTTTCAAAGTACAAGGGTATATATGTAGTAGCTACATCTGTAAATGGAGAATTTCCAAAAGTTGTAGGAGAACTTATTGGAGAAGCAAGAAAAATTGCCGATAAATTAAACGATCAAGTAAATGTTTTATTTATTGGAAACAAAGTTAAAATTCATGCTGAAACTTTGATTCATTTAGGAGCAGATAATGTATATTTAGTTGAACATGAATTATTCAATTATTACAATGGAAAAGTTTATGAAAAAATATTGGTTGATTTTTTTAAAGAACATTTTCCGTCGGTAATAATTTTTCCGTCAACAGATGATGGACGTGATTTAGCACCAAGAACGGCATCAAAACTTGTTTGCGGAGTAACGGCAGATGTTACGGAAATTTCTGTAGATGAAAAAACAGGTATGGTAATTTGGTCAAGACCGGCAATGGGTGGAAATATTATGGCAGATATTGTAAGTCCCAATTTTAGACCACAAATAGGAACAGTTAGACCCGGCAATTTTTTGTATCCGAATGAAGATACAACACGACATGGTAAAATAATAAATATTGAGTTTAGTTTGAAAGAAAATGAAATAGGAACATTGTTAAAAGACATTATTACGAATTCTATTGAAGACAATCCTGTTGAGGATGCAAAGATTATTGTTGCCGGTGGACGTGGAATAGGTAAAAAAGAAAATTGGAAATATGTTAGTGAATTGGCAAAATTACTTAATGCAGCGATAGGATGTAGTAGACCGGTTTGTGAAATGGGTTGGGAAACGAGTGCACATCAAATAGGTCAAACAGGGAAAAATGTTTCTCCGAAAGTATATATAGCTTTGGGAATTTCAGGTGCGATGCAGCATATTTGTGGAGTAAAATCAGATATTTTAATTGCAATAAATAAAGATTCTACTGCACCTATAATGAAAGAAGCTGATTATACGGTTGTTGCAGATTTAAATAAGTTTTTACCTATATTAATTAAAGAATTAAAAAAGATAAAAACCGATAAATGAAATTGAAAACAGGAAGTATAGTATTTTACTTCCTGTTTTATAATTTAAGTTTATGCTGTGTTATAATAATCTCAAAGTCAATAAGGGAGATAAATATGCGTGCTTTAGGTATAGACCCCGGAACGGGAAGGTGCGGTTTCGGTATTGTAGATAAAAAAGGTAATTCAATATCTGCTGTGGATTATGGGGTAATAGAAACAACAAAAGAATATAGTTTATCTGAAAGATTGAATATTATATTTACAGGAGTAAATGAATTAATAGAAATTTATAAGCCTGATGTTATGGGTATTGAAACACTATATTTTAATAAAAATATAACAACAGCGATTTCAGTTGCACAAGCACGCGGTGTAATACAATTGGCGGGGTTTCAAAAAAAATAAAAATTTTTGAATGCACTCCGCTTCAAGTAAAACAACAAGTGGTAGGATATGGCAGAGCAGAAAAAAAACAAGTAATAGAAATGATTATGCAAATAATGAATATAAAGAAAAAGATAAGCCCGGATGATGCTGCCGATGCACTTGCCATTGCATTGACAGCAATTTATCGTACTGAATATGAAAATATTTACGGGAGATTATAATATGATAGGGTATATAAAAGGGACTGTAACAACTTTTGAAAAGCAAGCATGCTTTGTTGAAACATCAGGAATCGGTTATCGTATTTTTATTTCTGATATAGATAAAGAAAAACTCCGTGTAGGTGAAAATATAAAATTATATACGTACATGGCTGTTAGAGAAGACGCAATACAATTATATGGTTTTATTGAAAAAGAGAGTTATGATTTGTTTTTAATTCTTATATCAGTATCGAAGATAGGACCTAAAGTTGCTATGGGGATATTGTCTTCAATAGATATAAATTCATTTTGCAATGCAATTCAAAAAAAATCTATTTCAGTCCTTACGAAGTTGCCCGGAATAGGTAAAAAAACGGCAGAAAGATTGGTACTTGAACTTAAAGATAAAATAGCAGTATCTAATGTGGAAAATGTAGAATCTGATACTGAGTCTTCAACTTCCGGAACGGTACCGGAAAATGAAGCGGTGATGATTTTAAAATCATTAGGATATCAAGAATATGAGATTATGCCTGTTTTAAAAAGTATAAAAAAGGAATTCAAGGACCCTATGGAATTAGTTCGGGCGGTTTTGTTTGAAATGGGGAAAAAACATTCATGACAGAAAGGGTATCGGTTAAATGAATCAATTTATTAAAAGTGTACGTGATGATATTGATGAAAACAAAGACCGCATGGTAGAAGCTAATGAAATTTCTGGTGATAATTGGCAGCAAACTCTTCGTCCCAAGATATTTGAAGATTATATAGGACAATCTGAGTTAAAGCAAAATTTGAATATATATGTAAAAGCTGCAAAAAATCGTAAAGAAGCTCTTGATCACGTACTGTTATATGGGCCTCCGGGCTTAGGTAAAACAACTCTTGCAGGTATTATTGCTAATGAACTGGGTGTAAATTTCAGGGTTACAAGTGGACCGGCAATAGAACGGCCTGGAGATTTAGCAGCATTATTGACAAATTTAAACGAGCATGATGTTTTATTTATTGATGAAATTCATCGTTTAAATAGAAGTGTTGAAGAAATATTGTATCCGGCGATGGAAGATTTTGCACTTGACATAATAATAGGTAAAGGTCCAGGTGCAAGATCCTATCATATGCCGATAGCTCCGTTTACTTTAATAGGAGCTACCACAAGAGCGGGATCATTGGCAGCACCGCTTAGAGATCGCTTCGGTATTATTTTTAGAATGAAATTTTATAATCCTCAGGAATTAAAACAAATAATTATAAGGTCTGCAAATATTTTACAAATTAAAATCGAGACTAAAGGTGCGGAAGAAATCGCTAAACGATCTAGAGGTACACCGCGTATAGCAAACAGATTGTTAAAAAGAGTTCGTGATTTTGCTCAAGTATTAGGTACAGGTGTAATAACTGAAGATATTGCTCAAAAAGCTTTATCGGCATTACATATAGATTGTTTGGGATTGGACGTTACGGATTTAGAAGTTATTCGTACTATTATAACTAAATTTGATGGTGGTCCGGTAGGTATAGATACTATAGCTGCATCGGTGAGTGAAGAAAAATCAACAATTGAAGATGTATATGAACCTTATTTAATGAAAATAGGATTTTTATCCAGAACACCAAGAGGACGTATTGCGACAAAAGCTGCATATAAACATCTTAATATTTCAGTGGATGAAGATGAAAATTCGTCTGATTTATTTAATAAATTTTATGAGGACAATGAAAACAATTATGAATAGAAAGAATGTTGTTTTAGCAATGTGCATGGCAGGATTTTTTACAATAATACCTTCCGTAATATCTAATGTTTATGCAACAAATGTAAAGTATGAAAGAATAAATTTAAAAAAAAGAATATATACCGAAGTTAAATTCACAAATAAACCTTTAAAAAGGCATATTACTAAACATAAAAATAAGTCAGGAACGTGGAAACGTCATTTAAAAAAGCAAGAAGAGTTTACTTATAGTATCAAACAGCAAATATTGTCTGCTAAAATGCGAAAAAAATGGAGAGAAGAAAATACTTCATATGAAACACAGATAAATTTAAATGATATAAAAAATAAATATACTAATAATAAAGTTGAGAAAAAACAAAAAATAAAAGTGTCGATTTAGGTCTATCTGATTATAGATTAAATCAAGGTCCGGACGTAGAAGTCGGAATTATCTCGGGTGATCATGAAGTTCAAATTAACGCTATTGACAATTTTAAAATAATTGCTGACGGTAAATTGTTAAAAGAAGATTATAAAGGGAAATCTTTGTTGTTTTCAAGAGATAACAATAAAGTAAAATTGAACGGCAAACAAGTAGGCTCAACTATATATTTGAAATCAGACGGGGAAGCTCCTTTTTCAGTAAAGGGGAACAGGTATAGAGGTATAATGAAAGTAATTCCTGCCAGATGGAATTCAGGATTAACAATAATAAACATTTTACCTATGGAAAATTATTTAAGAGGTGTAATACCTAGAGAAATAATCCCATCATGGAAAATAGATGCAATTAAAGCACAAGCTGTTGCAGCAAGAACATATGCTATATTTCATAAAAACGGATATCGCTCTGCAGGGTACGATGTAACTGCAGATACAAGATCGCAAATGTATGGAGGATATTCAGCTGAAACGAATTCTACTGATAAGGCAATAAGAGAAACAGAAGGAGAAATTCTTACATATAACGGATCGCCTATAGATGCTGTTTTCAGTGCTAATGCGGGAGGGTATACGGAAAATAGTGAAAATGTTTGGGGTTCAAAAGTTCATTATCTTCGTGGGGTTCCTGAAGTACCATATTCAGTTATTGATACACCGTGGACAAAAGAATTTACATTTCAAACATTTTCAGACAGTTTAAATAAACACGGAATAAATATAGGTAAATTAAAAAATATAAAATTGTCAAAATTAAAAAAAGGTCCTATGTCGGTTAGTGACAGAGGTATATCCGGAAGAGTAAAATATATTGAAGTAGAAGGTGAAAAAGGCACAAAACGCATTACCGGTGAAAATATGCAAATTATCTTTGATTTAGATAGTACTCTTTTTGATTTAAATGTTAAAAATAAAGGTAAAAAAATAGAAATTATCGGATATGGAGATGGTCATGGTTTGGGACTCTCTCAGTGGGGAGCACAAGCAATGGCGGAAAAATATGGTGATGGGAAAAATTATTATAGAAGAATTTTGTCACATTATTTCACTGATACGAAAATAGAAAAAATATATTAATGGAGATTATATGAAACTTGAAAATTTTAATTATGAATTACCTGAATCATTAATTGCACAAGAACCTGTAGAGCCGAGAGATTCTTGTAAACTTATGGTACTTGATAAGGAAACCGGTCATTTGAGTCATCATGTGTTTACAGATATATTGGATGAAATAAAAGAGAATGACTTGATAGTTTTCAATAATACAAAAGTCATTCCGGCAAGATTGAACGGATATAGGAAACAAACGGGTGGAAAAGTTGAAGTTTTATTGTTAACTCCCAAAGGAAATGATGAATGGGAAGTTTTAGTAAATCCGGGACGCAAAGCACTTATAGGGCAAGAAATAATTTTTTCAGATAAATTTTACTGTGTCGTTTTAGATAAAACCGATTTTGGAGGGAGACGTGTAAAATTTTATTATGATGGAGATTTTGATTTATTGTTAGATGAAGTTGGAGAAATGCCTATACCTCCATATATTCATAAAAAACTTAAAAATAAAGAAGAATATCAAACAGTGTATGCTAAATATAAAGGTTCAGCCGCAGCACCGACAGCCGGACTGCATTTTACATCTGAATTGATTAATAAAATAAAAGAAAAAGGTGCTGAAATTTGTTTTGTTACATTGCATGTAGGATTAGGTACTTTTAGACCTGTTAACGAAGAAAATATAGAAGATCATGAAATGCACAAAGAATGGTATGTAATATCGGAACAAACCGCTGATGCGATTAATAAAGCAAAGAAGGAAGGACGACGAATTATAGCTGTAGGAACAACTTCTGTAAGAACTTTGGAATCTGCAGGACAAAGTGGAAAATTAAAAGCGGGAGCAAATTGGACAAATTTGTACATATATCCTGGATATAGTTGGAAAATCGTCGATGCTATAATTACAAATTTCCATTTACCGGAATCTACTTTGTTAATGATGATGGCTTCATTTGTGGGTACAGATAAAATTCTAAATGCATATAAAGAAGCTGTGGCTAAAAAATATAGATTTTTCAGTTTTGGAGATGCCATGTTTTTAAGGTGATTTTTTAAAAATAATTGACAATATATTTAAAATTATGTATACTTGATAAGTCATGGTACATAGTGCTTTGACGCAACCGCACGAGAAAAGGTTTCAAATCCATCAGGTACCTTAATCGGCGAGTATAGTTATAGAGGAGGTGCACAATGTACGCAATTATTAAAACCGGCGGAAAGCAGTATTGTGTTGAAGAAGGAAAACAAATTACAATCGAAAAGCTTCCGATTGCTGAAAACGGTGAAGTAGCTTTTGATCAGGTTCTTATGGTATCAGGTGATACAGTAAAAATCGGTCAGCCTTTCGTAGAAGGTGCTAAGGTTACAGCAAAAGTACTTGAACACGGAAAAGATAAGAAAATTAGAATTTTCAAATATAAAGCAAAATCTAATTACCGTCGTCGTCAAGGTCATCGTCAGCCTTTTACAAAAGTTCAGATTGAAAAGATTGAAGGATAATGATTATTGTTAAATTGTCTTATGGTAAAGAAAGTTTATTTTGTGATAAATTCTCTGTATCCGGTCATGCTGATGCATATTCAGATTCTTTAGGATATGACATAGTGTGTGCATCAGTATCCGCTATTGTGCTTACAACAGCATTGGGATTAAGAGATGTTTTAAAAATAAACGGGCAATTTGATTCTGACATCGGAATTTTAAAAGTTGATTTAAATAAAAAATCAACAAAAGAAAGTGAAATAATAATACAGACTATGTTAGAGGGATTGAGAGAAATAAGTCGTCAATACCCTGGAAGAATAAAGTTGATTGAAAGCAGGGGGTGAATTGAATGTTATTGTTTGATCTTCAGTTATTCGCTCATAAGAAAGGTGTTTCCAGTACAAGAAACGGTCGTGATTCAAATGCACAGCGTTTAGGTACGAAGATGCATGATGGTCAGATTGCGAAATGTGGAAATATTATTGTTCGTCAGAGAGGAACCCATATTCATCCCGGTAAGAATGTTTCTATCGGAAAAGATGATACATTGTTTGCAACAGCAGCAGGAAGAGTATCTTTCGAACGTTTAGGAAGAAATAGAAGACAGGTAAGTGTATATCCTGTTACGGAATAAAAATAAAAAATTCACCTATTGATTTAAATCAATAG
>NZ_GL878519.1:23903-248881 GCF_000194985.1 Dialister micraerophilus DSM 19965
TGATTTAAATCAATAGGTGTAATTTTTTATTTAATTTGAAACTTTAACTTCAATTTCAAATAATCTTTTCCATGGAAATTTTGTTTTTATTATTTTGTTATTTAATTTAAGTTTTTTATTTGCAAAATCTTGCAATTCATTGGACATTTCTTTTTCGATATCATCAGTAATGAAATTTTTATTTTTAGAATTTTTTAAAATTAAAGATATTTTTTTTCGGACATTTGCTTGATAAGCCCAGTTATCAATATATTGCTCAGTGAGCATATTGTCATGTTCTTTTTTTGACATATATTGAGAAAGTACAGCTTGTGCAATAGAATACCCTACAGTATTACTTGCAGTATTCCATCCGTTATAGGCACTAATATCATATAATAAATTATTTTTCATAAGACTGTTCATTAAAGTGTTATCCGAACCGTTTGAAAAATATACATCTGCGATTGAAACCGGAATATTTTTTGATCTTATAAACTTAATTTTATCTACAAAATCATCTGTACTTGATTTGTTCATACCGAAGTTTATTGTTTCACTTGATTCTACAGTCGATTCAAGCGGTGTATTTACTGCTAAAACAAAGTCAGGTTTTTTATTTGAAACAATATTCCCGCCTATTGCAATAATATGATCCGATACAGTTTTTCCTATAGATTGATTTTCATATCTAGGTATAGTTTCTTCTCCGCGACCTAATGGATAGATTACGGCGAATGTGGGGTTAAGTTTATGTAAATCAACATGATATTTAGCTATTAAAAGTAATGCCAATTGATCTGCTCCGGGGAAAGAACCGTAGACTTTAGGAGATAAATTAGCAAATTCATTTTTTAAATAACGTGCTTCGAGTGTGGTTTGAGAATTTTTACTGTTATCATCATATCCTAAACAGTAATAAGCAAATATACCTTTTTTTGAGTTATTAATCATAATTCTGTTTATGGAATCATTTTTTTGTCTTCTTTTAAACCAATCTTGTATATATTCACTAGGAATTGATAGTTTTAATGATAAAAGATTGGAGATTTCAGTTTTTGTTGCAGTACCACTGTCGACTTTATCCTGTAAAATTGATAAATTATAAATTTTATTACCGTAATTTCCGTAGTAATACGGTTCTACATCATTATCTGATGCGTATGGGGTTCTCATTATTGTTCCGAATGCATAAATAGGGATATTAGGATATTCATTATGTAGTTCATTGATACGGTCGGCACGTAAATATAATTCTTGCATCGAATCATTATGCTTACGAGAGTCTACCAATCCGCCATAAATTAGTGTATCTGTAGATAATACACATGCATCTGCTGATGAAATATTGTTTTTTAACCAATTCCATATTTTATCCGGAGAGCCCTTGCGATTTCTTCCTGATAAATAAGATGTAGGTGGAGTTATTATAGTATATCCTGCTTTTTCTGCAGTAGAAACTGTATACGCAAGACTTACAGGCCGATCATCTTGTGGTATAAGTAATATTTTTTCAGCATATGAGCTAAAACCTATGCTAATTGTAAATGTCAGAAAAAATCCGAAAATAATTTTAGATAATTTCAAAATAAACCTCCTGATAAAATTGTTTAGTTATTAAGTATTATATCATGAAATAGTTAGATTTCTGTTTATAAATATTGAGGTTAATTAATCGAAATAAATTTAATTTTATATTACAATATTTATGTAAATTTAAGAAGTAAATTTAAAAATAATAAAAAGTGAGATTTTGAAAATCTCACTTTTTTATTATTCGAATTTACGTAAAAAAAGATTCATTGAAAGAAGTATACATAACAAAGTTACACCTGTATCTGCAAATACTGCAATCCACATATCAGCCATACCAATCAAACCCAAAATCATGACTGCAATTTTTATAAAAATTGCTATGAAAATATTTATTTTGGTAGTAGTTATTGTTTTTTCAGCTATTGATATTGAGGTTGAAATTGCGGAAACATTATTATTTAAAAATACTATATCTGAGGCTTCAATTGCAGCATCGGAACCGCTGCCCATTGCAGCACCTATATCAGCGGTTGCCAGTACAGGCGCATCATTTATTCCATCACCTACGAATAATGTTTTTGAATTGTTTGTAGTGTATTTTTTTAAGATTTTTATTTTGTCTAAAGGTAATAATTCGGAATAAAATTTTTTAATATTTAATTTTTTTGCAATATTTTTAGCGACAGCATTATTATCACCGGTAAGCATAATTATATCTATATTTTTTTTAGTTAATTTTTGTAATCCATTAAATGAATCTTTTTTCAATGCATCAGAAATTTTAATTTTACCTAAAAGCTTCTTGTTTATTGCAACATATATTATAGTTTCAAAATCATTTGAATAATTATTATTATCTATTGTTATACCGTTTTCATTTAAAAGTTTCTTATTTCCTATAATTATATCTTTATTACCTAATTTTGTAATTATACCTTTTCCTGATATTTCATTTATAGCAGAAAATTTTGGAATATATAATTTTTTATCTTCAGCAGCTTGAATTATTGATTTTGCAATAGGGTGTGTTGAGTGAGCCTCTGCACCCGCAACAAGTGCCAAAAGTTTATCTTCGTTTATATTTTGGTATGTTTCAATTTCTCTTATTTTAAAACTTCCTTCCGTTAATGTTCCGGTTTTATCCAAAAGTATAACATTTGTTTTATTTAGTATTTCAATAATATTTCCACTTTTAAAAAGAATTCCGTGTTTGGATGCTACTCCAAGTCCTGAAAAAAATGATAACGGTACGGAAATAACTAATGCACATGGGCAGCTTATAACTAAGAATGTTAAAGCTATATAAAGCGCATCTTTGTAGGAATTTGTTGTGAAAAAAGGTAAAAATATAATTAAAAAAATTGCAGCAAATACTACTATTGGAGTGTAAATTCTTGAAAATTTAGTTATAAATTTATCGATTGAAGGTTTGCCGGCCAATGCATTTTCGATAGAATCCAAAATACGTGAAACCATAGATTCGGATAATGTTTTTTCAACTTGAAGTTCAATGGTGGAGGATAAGTTTATTGTTCCGGAGTAAATAGAGTCACCTATAGTAACGCTTCTTGGAATGGATTCTCCGGTTAATAGCGATGTATCTATTTGTGTTTTACCTTTTGAAATAATTCCGTCAAGAGGGACTCTTTCTCCCGGTAAAATTCTTATTATGTCACCGATATCAACATCTTCAGGGGTTATTGTTTCAATAATTCCATTTTTTAGTTTATGAACTGTTTCAGGGCGTAAATCTATAGTTTCGGTTATTTGTTTTCTACTTTTTTCAATCGCAAAATGTTCAAGATATTCTCCGATTTTATAAAAAAGTATAACACCCGTTGCCTCCGGATATTCTGAAATTGCTAATGCACCTAGTGTTGCAATGGACATTAAGAGGTACTCGTTGAAAACATTTTTATTAATGATATTTTTTATTGCTTTCATCAAAATATCATGCCCTAATAAAAAGTAAGAAATTATTAATAATGAACTTGTAAGTAAATCCGAAAATTTAATTAAATCATAAAATCCTGATAATCCGATAACGTATAAGAAAAAACCTGTTGAATTTATAAATTTTGAATATTTGTCGGATTTTGATTTATTTTGCTCATTTTTATTGTAATTAATTTTTTTTACTATTTTTGTGCCGGGTTCTATTTTATTGCAAACATTTATAATTTCCGGTAATAATTTATCAGGGTTTTCTGCTGTAATTTTTAATTGTTTTGTGGAAAATGTTACAGTAGCAGAAAATACACCTTGCTGTTGATTTATATTTTTTTCTAATTTTACTGCACATGAAGGACAATTCAGTGTAGGTATTACATATAATTCAGTATTAAGTTTAGTGTTTTGTTTAGGTGGGAGAATATTAATATTTTCATTAAATGTTCTTGATATTTTTGTTATCTCGGGAATTAATAAATCAGGATTATTTTTAGATATAAGTCGTAATTCCTTTTTATTAAAACTTACAGATGCAAAAAATACAGAAGGGATTTTTCTTATTTTACCTTCCATCAATGCTGCACATTGTACGCAATCAAGGTTTTCTATATGATATAATCCGCGCTTATATTCTTTACCTAAGAAATCACATTTGCAGCTTTCGATTTCTTTGCCGCAATATTCGCAATCTTCCTCAATACAATGATCACAATGGCAGTTTTGTTGATGTCCTGTCAGGACATGAAGATTTTTGTCTATTATATGGCCGAAAGCTCTTCTTTCATCTTTAGAAATTTCAGCTTCATTTTCAAGTACGTGGTAAATTTCAATTTTTAAATTATTATCTTTTATATGATGATGTAAATTTTTATTGATTTTCATAAAATAAAACTCCTACATAGTAAATTCTAAATGCATTCTAGCATTGAATTTTTTTGTGGTAAATATGTAGGAGTTTAGAGTTTAATAAATCAAGTAACATGTAATAAAAACTTTAAAAAATCAAGTTTTTTTACCGATGAAGAAGTCCGGGGAGTGGGGGATAACTAAAATTGATTTTTCGTTTGTATAAGATACTCTACCTGCTTTTGTATTTGGTATTCTTTTTACATTTTTTATGAATGTGTAATCTACCGTAATTTTTCCGGAATCTTTTCCGCTGCTGTAAAATGCTGCAACAGAGGCCACTTTTTCCAATGTTTCAATCGGTACAATTTGCTTTTCGGTTTTAATAATTACATGAGAACCGGGTATTTGTTTAACATGTAGCCAAATGTCTTCGCTTGATGATTTTTTAAATGTTAAAATTTCGTTTTCTTTACTGTTTTTTCCAATAAAAATTTTAAATCCATCAATACAAAATTGTAAAAAATTGTGATTCAAAGTTTTATTTTTAAATAATTTTTTTTCTATGTTTTTCTTAGCTTTTATACCTAATGTTTCAAGTTCCTTACTTAAAGCATATAATTCTTCATTTGAAGTTATGAGTGTTGAATAATAATATATGTGATTTAAAGCATCAATATTTTCTTTGCAGTTTTCAACTTTTTCTTTTCCTATTTGTATACGTGTTTTCATTTTATTGTATTTTTTAAAATATAATTGGCTATTTGATGACAAAGATTTTTCTTTGTTAATTGGGATTTTGATTTTGTTTTGTTTTGCGTCAAAAATATTGTCTAAAATTATAAAATCTTCATATGGTGTTTTCTTATATGCATGAATTGCCAGTAAATTTCCCCATAATTTGTAAGTATTCATCTTGGATGTTTCTTTCAGCTCATCTTCTATTTTTAATAATTTTCTTTTTTCTTTTTTTATCAGTGAATGGATTTCTTTTTGTAAAGACAAAGAAATATTGTTGCTATTATTTTTATGATTTTGTAAGTAATATAATATAGCATCATTTACAGATAATTTTAAAGGTGTTTTATCACTATTATTTAACTCTAAAGGTGAAAGTAAGTATTGATTGGATGTATTATATAAATTGATTGCAGATACTTGTTTTATAGTATTTTTAAAATTACATATTACATCGACTATGAATTCTATATCTTTGATATTTAACGTACTTGATTCTTTAGTAAGCATAAAACTATGATTTTTAAATATTTCTTGCAATAATAACTCACTGAATCCGTTAAAAAGAGTAAAAATAAGTTCTTTTAAGGCATTAGATGTGTTTTTGTTGTAAGTTAATATGTCAAGTAATTCGGATTTTGAAAATTGAGTAAAATCCATTCTGTTTTGACTTCCGGGGAGAATATATTTTTCTTTAGGCGAAATAATGCGATCTTTTTTGTTTCCTTTTAAGCACGCATCTAAAATTAAATTGTTTTCAGTTAAGATTATATTCGGTGCAGAGGGGATAAGTTCAATATATAAGTTTTTTACCTTGATTTCTCCGGCAGTTTCAATTCTTGAAAAATTAATTTGTATGACTCTGTCCAAGTTAATTTGTTTTATATCTGTAATTTTACTTCCTTCCAAGTGTTTTCTAAGTGACATGCAAAAGTTTTGTGCAGGCGTATAATTTAAGTTTTTATTTTCATCGTTAATATATATAAGCGGTGGATTATAACTTGAAATTATTAATTTTGCGGGAGATGAAGAAGGTTTAAAAATTTCCAAAACCATTGTACGGTTATTTATTTGATGAATTTTTCGTACTTGGCCATATATAAGTTCTTTTTTTAGTTCTTTTGTAAGAATGTATATAATTGAACTGTCCAGTTGCATATAGATTCCTCTTTCATTTTTATCATTTGTTTTATAGTATAGCAGACAAATTTGAAATATGTGAAAGTTATTTAATACAATATATACTCGACAGTTTTTACAAAAATCGTTTATAATATTTGTATTGTTAATTTAAATATTTGCACGAAATATGGTGATTTTAATGTATTTTTCAAAATGGCAAGCTTGCGGTAATGATTTTATTATTTTCAATTCATTTAAGAATAAATTTATTTTTTCTTCTGAATTTGTAAAAAAATTATGTAACAGAAATTTCGGTATAGGAGCGGATGGTATTATTTATGTTCTTCCTTCGTTAGATGCTGATTTTAAAATGCGTATTTTTAATAGCGATGGAAGTGAAGCCGAGATGTGCGGTAATGGAATTCGTTGTTTTGCCAAGTTCGTAGTTAATCAAAAATTGATAAATAAATCTTCATTTTCAGTTGAAACAGGAGCCGGAATTTTATTTCCTGAAATTTTAAAAAACGGGAATGTTTGTGTAGATATGGGAATTCCGAATTTGAATTCTGATGATATTCCTGTAAAAGGATTTTCTAAAAAGGTAGTAATTGATGAATTGTTAAATATTTCTCATGAAAATACGGCATATAGAATTAATTGCGTGTCTATGGGAAATCCTCATTGTGTTATTTTTACTGATAAAATTGACAGTATTAATATTGAAGCTGATGGAAGTATTATTGAAAATCATAAACAGTTTCCCAAAAAAACTAATGTTGAATTTGTACAGAAAATCTCAGATTCAATTTTAAGAATGAAGGTTTGGGAAAGAGGTGCCGGTATTACTTTGGCTTGTGGAACAGGTAGTTGTGCCGCTGTAGTTGCTGCAACATTAAATAATTTAGTAAACAATAAAGCTGATGTTATTTTAGATGGCGGTAAATTAAATATTTTTTGGGATAAAGATAAGACTAATCATGTGTTTATGACGGGTCCGGCTGAAAAAGTTTTTGATGGAAATATAGAGGTTGATTATGAACAGCATGACGGGATACGGTAAAGGGCAGGTAAATTCCGATTTAGGAGAATTGTTAATTGAAATTAAGACTGTAAATAGTCGTTACTTGGAGTTTAATTTTAAATCCGACGGTATATCTCCTCTTTTAGAAGAATTAATAAAAAGAGAATTGAAAAAAGTTTTATATAGAGGGAAAGTTTCAGTCAGAATAAAATTCATTTCTGACAATTCAAAAAATATAAAATTGTCTGTTAATGAAGCTTTGTTGAATTCTTACATAGAAATTTTTAACGATATAAAAAGGAATAAGCTTAAATCGAATGAATTTGTAAATATTTCAGAATTGTTGAAAGTTCCGGAACCGTGGATTGAGGTAACTTTCGATAAAACTGATGAAGAAAAATTGCAAATTATGGTAAAAGATGCACTGAGTCAAGCAATACCTTTACTTTTGGAGATGCGTAAAGTTGAAGGTTGTAATTTGAAAAATGATTTATTAAAAAGAGTTGAATTTATAAAGAAGAAATTATCTTACATAAAGGAACGTCAATATTCATTAAATGATCAATATAGGGAAAAGTTGCGAACGAAAATAAATGAATTTATAGAAGAAAATTCTTTTAAAGCAGACGAAAACCGTATATTGCAAGAAGTAGTAATATATTCGGATAAAACTGATTACACTGAGGAAGTTACTAGGTTTGAAAGTCATATTATTCAACTTTTAGAATCTTTAGATAATAAAGGGCCTTTAGGAAGACAATTGGATTTTTTAATTCAAGAAATAAATAGAGAGATTAATACTATTGCATCTAAGACGGATCAAATTGATGTAACGAATTGTGTTATAATAATCAAAACGGAATTGGAGAAAATAAGAGAGCAAATCCAAAATATAGAATAAGGAGATTTTTATGGATTTTTCATTAATAAATATAGGATTTGGAAATATGGCATCTACATCTAGGATAATAGCAATAATAAGTCCTGAGTCCGCACCCGTAAAGCGTATGATACAGGAAGCCAGAGATAAAGGCTCTCTCATAGATGCAACATATGGACGTAAAACGAGAGCTGTTTTGGTTATGGACAGCAACCAAATTATTTTATCTGCAGTTCAACCGGAAACGATTTCTCATAGAGCAATAAATAAAGAGGTTATTTCTGCAGATTTGGCGGATGAGGATTAATTTTATGAATAATAAAAAAGATGAGGGAATACTTCTTGTAGTTTCCGGACCGTCAGGAGCAGGTAAGGGAACTATTTGTGATGAAATTCGTAAAATGAATCCTGATTTGTTTTATTCTGTTTCGATGACCACAAGAAGTCCGAGAAAAAATGAAAAAGATGGAATAAATTACTATTTCAGAAGTGTTGAAGAGTTTGAAAAATTAATAAAAGAAGATGCTTTTCTTGAATATGCAAGAGTTTATGATAATTATTATGGAACTTTGAAACAAAATACTTTTGATTTACTCAAACAAGGAAAGTCTATACTTTTAGAAATAGATATTCAAGGTGCTATGCAAGTTAAAGAAAGATATCCGAAGGGGGTTTTTATATATATAGTGCCTCCGTCATTGGAAATTTTATCTGAAAGAATACATAAACGAGGAACAGATAGTGAAGAGTCAATTCGAAAGCGCTTGTCTCAGATAACTAAAGAGTTATCGCTAGCTCACAAGTATGATTACATAGTTGTTAATGAAGTATTGAAAGATGCTGTTTATAAAACTCAAGCGATATTGGACGCTGAAAAATGTAAGCTTTCGAGAAATGAATGCAGAGTAGAGACTATTTTTAAACAATATATTACTAAGGAGGTATCTTTAAAATGATGTCATTTCCTTCAATTGATGAATTAGTTAAAATTGTTGATACTAAATATACATTAGTTACTTTGGTGGCTATGCGTGCAAGAGAGTTGACAGATAATGAGGCTCAGTTAATAAGAGAAAAAAATAAAAAAGCAGTTACTATAGCACTTGAAGAAATTTATGAAAATAAAGTTGAACCAAAGAAAATCGGAAATATTTAAATATGAATTTTAAGAATAAAAATATAATTGTAGGTATATGTGGAGGTATAGCATCTTATAAAACTGCCGATTTAGTAAGTAAGTTGCGCCAAAAAGGTGCAAATGTTAAATGTATTATGACATCTCATGCACAAGAATTTGTTAAACCTGTAGTGTTCGGTGAATTAAGTGGAAATCAAGTTTTTACCGATATGTTCGGAGAAATAAAAGAATGGGATGTTGAGCATATATCTTTGGCAATGTGGGCAGATATTTTTGTTATTGCACCTGCTACAGCGAATATTTTAGGAAAATGTTCCAATGGAATTGCCGATGATATGCTTTCTACTACATTGATTGCGACTAAGAAGCCTGTTTTATTTGTACCTTCAATGAATAGCAATATGTTTGAAAATCAAATAGTTCAGGAGAATATAGCAAAATTAAAAAGTTACGGTTATTACATGCTTGAACCTGATATTGGTCACTTGGCTTGTAATGTGATAGGTAAGGGACGTTTTCCCAAGACGGAAAAAATTATTGAGAACATAGATAAAATACTTAGCGGGAAAAAATTACTTTCAGGCAAGAAGGTGGTTGTGACTGCAGGTGGTACTAAAGAAGAATTCGATCCTGTAAGATATATAGGAAACTATTCTTCAGGACTTATGGGCTATTCTATAGCAAAAGCTGCAGCGAAAGAAGATGCTGAAGTTATACTTATTTCTACCGAAAATTTTGAAGAAATTTATGAGAATCTGAAAATAAAAAAAGTTAAAACTGCAAATGAAATGCGGAGTGCTTCATTAACGTTATATGATGAAGCGGATGTATTTATTATGGCAGCGGCAGTTGCGGATTATCGGCCTGAGAAAAAGTTTACAAAAAAAGTAAAAAAAGAAAACATTGAGAATTTGTGTATAAATCTTGTTAAAAACCCCGATATTTTAATGGAGTTGGGGAAAAATAAGAAAACACAGTTTTTAGTAGGATTTGCAGCGGAAACAAATAATCTTATAGAAAACGGATTAAAAAAATTGAAAAATAAAAATTTAGATATGCTTATTGCAAATGATGTAACTCAATCAGGAGCCGGATTTGAATCTAAAACTAATATTGTTTCCGTAATTTATAAAGACGGAAAAATAGATTCTTATCCAAAGATGTCTAAAATTGAATTGGGAGAAATCTTAATAAATAAAATAAGTTCAGCTTTAGAATAATGCATAGATTTAAATTATCGGGAAATATATATAATAAATTTAGTTGACGTTATAAAAAAATTATGCTAGCATAAAGCTATGCCCAAATAGGGCTATTAGTTATTTGTAGGAGGAATTTCCATGAAAGGTACAGTTAAGTGGTTCAGCGCAGAAAAAGGCTATGGTTTTATTGAAAGAGAAGAAGGCGGCGATGTTTTCGTACATTTTTCTGCTATTCAGACTGAAGGCTTCAAGACGCTGACTGAAGGTCAGAAGGTTGAATTCGATATTATCGAAGGTGCTAGAGGACCGCAGGCTGCTAATGTAGTCATTCTTTGATCACTTACTGAGCGATACAGCGTAGGTTTTTGAATCAGGAATTACTGAAAAAAGACTTGGATTTAAAGTTCAAATTTTGTATTTGTAATTTATCCGGGTCTTTTTTATTTTGAATTGTTTAATAGTTTATTATATAATATATATAGTAGATACATTCTTTGTAGTGTAATAAGGAGGACTATCATGGAATTAAAAATAAGAGGAAAGAATCTTGAAGTCACAAAAGCATTACATAGTTACGTTGAAAAACATACAGGTAAAATTCAAAGATATTTTGATAAACCTATAAAAATGAATGTATTGATGCGTATTTCCAATAAAACTAACACATGTGAAGTTACAGTTTTTGTTGAAGGCGTGATTTTACGTGGTGTAGAAAAATCTGATGATATGTATAAATCAATTGATTTAGTTTTTGATAAAGTTGAAAGACAAATACATAAATATAAAACCAGATTGGCAAGACGCTATAGAGAAGAAAATGTTTTCAGTAAGAAATTCAGAGAAGAAAAAGAAACTTTCGGTGAAGAAGAATTTGAAATTGTAAAAACAAAAAAGTTTAACATAAATCCGATGTCGCCGGAGGAAGCAATTCTACAAATGAATTTGGTAGGGCATGATTTCTTTATGTTCTTTAACTCTGAAACTTCAGATATAGCGGTAGTTTATAAAAGAAATGACGGAAAATACGGATTGATAGAAATGAAAAGATAGTAAATAAAATACCCTCTTTACTGGATAGTCAGTAAGGAGGGTATTTTTATATTAATTTTTTAAAATACGGAATTTTTTTTATAAAATATGTTATAACCGCTCCAAGACAAAATCCTGATATAATCCATATAAATGCTGCAGTAAGAGGCCAGTTAGGTAAAAATTTTATTAAATATTTTTCGAATATAATACCGGTTAGTCGTCGTGCAATATCGTCGAAGAGCATTATTCCAAATGCCAAAGTGCTTAAGGAAAATATTGCTTTTTTATAAAATTGAGGAATTTTATGATGTATAAAAAACCATTTAAAAAAACAATATATAAATGCGGTGTTTAAAAATAGAAAAGAATCATAAAAGCGTTCTGAAATTGCTTCTGTTAATCCATTTGCAACAATACCATGATAATATGTCATCAGAGCAGATATTATTGTTCCACACATAGCTGCGATAAAAAGATAAAGTAAATTCTTTTTTGTCAGCCAATGATCAGGTAGAACATTTTCAATCCAATATCCAATAATAAAATAAAAAGACGGTTCACTTACAGCGAGTAAAGGATTTATAAACCAATTTATTTCAGCTGTTCCTTTGAAAATTAAAAATGAAAAAACAGGAATAAATCCTACAAAAAATAAATTAAGAGATATAAGATAAATAAAAATTTTATTAGTTAAGTTTTTTACTAAAGCTCTCCATATTGGAAGCATAAGTAAAAATGACATATATATATATAGAAAATAGTAAGCGGTTGCAAGTGTTTGTGAGTATAAAAGTGAACTAAAAAGGCTTATATTAAAATTTCTATAATTATATAAATAGTTTATAAAAGAAAATATTATAAGAACTTGAGCAAAACGCCAAATACGTTTTTTAAAAATAACAGATAGCGGTTCTTCTTTTTTTAGTAAAAGAGCACCTGAAATCATAAAAAATATGGGTACTGCAGTTTTTATCCAAAACGGAATAATTATGTATAGCGGGAACCAATTTGAATTTATTTTATTTAAATACAAAGAAAATCCGGAAGTTGATGTATGTGTAAACATTACTAAAAATATGCACAATATTCTTAGGAAGTCTATGTGCAATAATCTGGTTTTAGTTTTTATTGATAAGTTCATTTATTATTACCTCTGTGTTATTTTACTTTAATATAATAACATGGATTCAATAATAAAGTGAATTTTATATTTACATATTATTTATATTTAAATTAAAAATAATATATTTTTGTGCTTGATAACATCGAATGTTTTTGGTAGAATTAAAAAGTATGAATACACATGTGCATGGATTTTATATTTGTGCCTTATGGTGGTTATAAAAGTAGAAGTGCACAGAGGTTAAAACAGGAGGATTTTAAAATGTCAGTAGTATCAATGAAACAATTATTAGAAGCAGGTGTTCATTTCGGTCACCAAACACGTCGTTGGAATCCGAAAATGTCCAGATTTATTTTTACAGAACGTAACGGTATTTACATTATCGATTTACAAAAAACTGTAAAAAAAGTTGAAGAAGCATACAATTTTATTCGTGAAGTTGCTGCAAATGGACAAACAATTTTGTTTGTAGGAACAAAAAAACAAGCTCAAAATGCAATTAAAGATGAAGCTTTAAGATGCAATATGTTTTATGTAAATCAGCGTTGGTTGGGCGGTATGTTGACAAATTTCCGCACAATTCAGAATCGTGTTGCAAGACTTAAAGAATTGGAAAAGATGTTTGAAGACGGAACCGTTGAACAATATCCTAAGAAAGAAGTTATTCTTATGAAGCGTGAATTGGATAAGCTTGAAAAGAATCTTGGCGGAATTAAGGATATGAAGAAACTTCCGGGATGTATAGTTGTTATAGATTCAAAGAAGGAAGAAATTGCAGTTAAAGAAGCACGCAAGCTTAATATACCTGTAATTGCTACAGTGGATACCAATTGTGATCCGGATGTAATTGATTTCCCGATTCCGGCAAACGATGATGCAATTCGTGCTGTAAAACTTTTAGCATCAAAGATGGCTGATGCAGTATTGGAAGGACGTCAAGGACAGCAGGAAGAACAAGGTGAACAAGAAGTGGCAGAAGATGTTGCTGATGAACAGGAAGTAATAGAAGAATCCGCTGAATAAGTCTTTGTTTTTATGGAGGTTATATAATGATTACGGCTAGTTTGGTAAAAGAGCTTCGTACACGCTCCGGCGCAGGAATGATGGATTGTAAAAAAGCACTCGTTGAAGCAGACGGTGATATTGAAAAAGCAGTAGATATTCTCCGTGAAAGAGGATTGGCAAAAGCTGCGAAAAAAGCAGGACGTATTGCAGCTGAAGGTATTGTAGGATCCTATATTCATGGAAATGGTCGTATAGGCGTATTGATTGAAGTAAACTGTGAAACTGATTTTGTCGCAAAGACAGATGCTTTCCATGCATTGGTAAAGGATATTGCAATGCAGGTTGCTGCTACAAATCCTCAGTACGTGCGTCGTGATGAAGTTCCTGCAGATGTAATCGAACACGAAAGAGCGATATTCCGTCAGGAAGCTTTAAATGAAGGTAAACCTGAAAAGATTGTTGATAGAATGACCGAAGGTCGTTTAGAAAAAATGTATAAAGAAATTTGTTTGGAAGAACAACCGTTTATTAAAGATGGTGATAAAACTATTGAAAGAGTTATTACAGAAGCGGTTGCTTCAATGGGAGAAAAAATTTCAATCAGACGTTTTACCCGTTATCAATTAGGTGAAGGTATTGAAAAGAAACAGGAAAATTTTGCTGATGAAGTTATGAGTCAAATTAACAAATAATAAAATAAGAGAACACATTTGTGTTCTCTTATTTTGTAAATATATAGTATAATTATATAGCGGAGGGAATAAGTGGAACGGAAGTATAAACGTGTAATGCTTAAATTAAGCGGAGAAGCTATGGCTAATAAAAACGGATTTGGAATAGATCCTGAAGTTGTGTCAAGATTAGCAAGAGAAATAAAAGAGGTTTGTGAAAAGAATATACAAGTATGTATAGTTGTAGGTGGCGGAAATATTTGGAGAGGTTTAAAAGGTAGTCAAGGTGGTATGGATCGTGTATCAGCTGATTACATGGGAATGCTTGCAACTGTAATAAATGCTGTGGCACTTCAAGATTCACTGGAAAAACTTGGAGTAACTACACGTGTACAGACATCAATCGAAATGATGCAAGTTGCAGAACCGTATATCAGACGTCGAGCTATAAGGCATCTTGAAAAATCACGAGTTGTTATTTTTGCCGGAGGAACAGGAAATCCTTATTTTACTACAGATACTACAGCAGCGCTCAGATCCGCTGAGGTGGAAGTAGATGTAATGTTAATGGCAAAAAAACAAGTAAACGGTGTGTATGATTCGGATCCTAAAATAAACCCTGATGCTAAATTCTTTACGCATTTAACTTATGGAGAAGTTTTGCAAAAGGAATTAGCAGTTATGGATAATACCGCTATAGCTTTATGCATGAATAATAATATTCCGATAGTTGTATTCAATATAGATAAACCCGGTAACATTGTTAAAGCGTGTCTAGGTGAAAACTTAGGTACTATTATTGAAGGGAAATAAATATGTATACAGAAAAAATAAATGAACTTAGAGAAAGAATGGATAAATCGATTCAGGCATTAAAAACTGAATTTTCTTCTATAAGAACAGGGCAAGCAAGTCCAAGCCTTTTAGATCGTATTTTTGTAGATTATTATGGTACACAAACTCCAATTTCTCAAGTTGGAAGCATAAGTGTTCCTGAAGCGCGTATGTTGGTAGTACAACCATGGGATAAAAGTGTTTTGAAAGAAATTGAAAAAGCTATTCTTCAATCCGACTTAGGATTGGTACCCATGAATGACGGTAATTTAATTAGAATGGCTATACCTCAACTTACAGAAGAACGTCGTAAAGATTTAGTTAAAATTGCGAATAAAAAAGCGGAAGAGGCTAAAGTTGCAATAAGAAATATTCGAAGAGACGGCAATACTTTTTTGAAGAAAGAAGAGAAAAAAGGCGATATATCTAAAGATATTATTTCTGAAGCGGAAGATGAAGTTCAAGATCTTACAGATATTAAAATTAAAGAAATTGATGCTGTAACTGAAAAGAAAATTAAAGAGATTATGTCCGTATGATAAATGATAACTTATATCCGGGTTTGTTTTGGGATAAATCAACAGAACATAAATTTAAGTTACAATATCCGTTTGCACAAATAATAAAAACTAAAGGTAATCATTATGCATTAGATGAAAATAATTTTTATTTAGTGCGTTTAGGAAAAAAATCTGTAATTATGCCACGAATGGTATATAGCAAAGAGGCCCATGAGGCCTTTCTGCATTTATATGGTGAGGAGTAAATTATGTATGACAAAAAAATAATGCCTCAACATGTTGCGATTATATTGGATGGTAACGGCAGATGGGGGAAAAAGCATGGTAGAGAGCGTACATATGGGCATAAATTCGGTGCAGCAAATGTAAAAAAAATTGTTCGTTCTGCAGCTTCTTCGGGTATTAAAAAATTAACATTATATGCATTTTCTACAGAAAACTGGAAACGTCCTAAGTTGGAAGTTAAATTTTTAATGACACTTTTTAAAGAATATCTTATAGAGCAATTACGTGAATTAACAGAAGATAATGTTCAGGTTCATGTTGTGGGAGATGTTTCAAAACTGTCAAAGTCATTACAAGAAGAAATTAAATCTTGTGAAAATGATACTAAAAACAATGATGGATTAATTTTGAATATTGCTATAAATTATGGGGGACGGCAAGAACTTATACATGCTTTTAGAAAAATTGCATCTGATGTAAAAGCAGGTATTTTGAATCCTAGTGAAATCGATGAAGAGAATATAAAAGATGCATTATATGCATCAGATGCGGATGATGTCGATTTGCTTATACGTACCGGTGGAGAACAACGGATATCGAATTTTCTTTTATGGCAAATTTCTTATAGTGAATTGTATTTTACTTCTGTTTTATGGCCTGATTTTGATGAAAGAGAACTTGAAAATGCAATTAAATGGTTTGTTAATAGAAACAGAAGATTTGGCGGATTGATGGTGAATAAATGAAGACTCGTATTATTACTGCAATTATCGGTATTATACTTGTATTAGGATTAATAATTTTAGGAAATTGGATATTAACTTTTGCAGTATTGGCAATTGCAGGAATAGCATTAACTGAATATGGATGTATGTTGGAACGTTTAGGGATAAAAATACGATTTAAAATCTCGTGTATTTTTTTAGCTTTAATTATTTTATCCGCCTATACCGGAATTTTGAAATTTTTTGTAGCGGGATTATTCGGGTCGTTTTTAATTTTATGCTTTTCAATTCTTAAAATTTCAAAAAAATCAATTAACGATTTAATGTATACCGTTTTCGGTGTATTATATTTGGGTATAGGTTTCGGTTCTCTTCTCTTTTTGCGACAGAATAATGAATTTTTCGATATAGGGTTATTTAGTATAAATAATGGAGTTTTCACAATTTTATTTGCTTTAATCGGAACATGGGCAAGTGATTCTTTTGCTTATCTTGTTGGAAAACGATTTGGAAAGCACAAAATGGCACCTCATATAAGTCCAAGTAAAACGTTAGAGGGTTTATTTGGTGGAATAGTAGGTACTATTGTACTTTGCAGTATTTTTTCGATATATTTCGGACTTGTATTGTGGAAAGGTGTGCTTTGCGGAGCAATAATATCTGTAGTTGCACCGATAGGTGATTTATTTGAATCTTATTTGAAACGTGCATGTGATGTTAAGGATTCCGGTAAGTTACTTCCCGGACATGGAGGTATGTTGGATCGTTTTGACAGTATTTTATTTGTATCACCTGCGATGTTGATAGTTTTATATTTAATACAATAGGATAGTGAAATTAGTGAAAAGAATAGCGATTTTAGGAAGTACGGGATCAATAGGCAGACAAACTTTAGAAGTTGTAAGAATGTATCCCGATGATTTTTCTGTGGAAGCAATATCTGCAAACAGAAACGTTGAATTACTTTTAAAACAAGCAAAAGAATTTAATCCGTCTATTATAGCTATAACCGATGAATTTGCAGGAAATAAATTTTTGACCATGTATAAAGGTAATGCTGAAGTTATCATAGGCAAAGATTCAATTTCTGAAATAGTGAAAGCAAGCAGTATTGATTTGGTTTTAATTTCTGTAGTTGGAATTTCAGGATTAAAACCCACGTTGAATGCCATTGATAGTGGTAAAGAAATAGCTTTAGCAAATAAAGAAACTTTGGTTGCAGGCGGTAGCATTGTTATGAATGCTGCAAAAAACAAAAAAATTGTTATTAAACCGGTAGATAGTGAGCATAGTGCTATTTTTCAATGTTTAATGGGACAAGATAAAAGCAGTATTCATAAAATATTACTTACAGCTTCCGGAGGACCTTTTAGAGGTAAAACAAAAGAGGAATTAAAATTTGTAACTGTAAATGATGCTTTGAAACATCCTACATGGAATATGGGGTTAAAGGTTACTTTAGATTCAGCAACAATGTTTAACAAAGGTTTGGAGTTAATAGAAGCTCATTGGCTTTTTAACGTGGACTATGAAAATATAGATATATTGATTCAACCTCAAAGCTTAATACATTCAATGGTAGAATTTAATGATGGTTCTGTTATTGCACAAATCGGTAATCCTGACATGAGAATTCCTATTCAATTTGCATTAACATATCCGGATAGAAAAAATTCACCTTCAAGACAATATGTTGATTGGACAAAATATGGAAATATAATTCTTGAAAAACCGGATGTTGAATTGTTTAAATCATTAAAAATGGCTTATTATGCCGGAAAATCCGGTGGAAATATGACAACTGCATATAATGCTGCCAATGAAGAAGCTATAAAAGCATTTATTGACGGAAAGATTAACTTTTTACAAATATTTGATGTTGTTGAATCTGTTTTAAATAAATGGGATACAAAAATAATGAATTCTTTTGAAGATGTTTTAATTTCTGATAAGAATGCCAGAATAAATGCCAAAAAGGAAATAAGCAAGATAAATTTATAGATAACAATATTATGATAATGTTATCTATATATAAAGCTTTATTAATTTATTTTGCTTATATTATTTTAGGAATAATTGTTAATTTATTTATAATAAAACAATATGGTGAAAAATAGATGAAAATTACAAGACAGGTAAGGGTCGGAAAAGTACTTGTAGGAGGAGGAGCTCCTATCGCTATTCAGTCTATGAGTACATTCAATCCTGTTGATGTTTCATATGCTGCGGCACAAATTAATGCACTTGGGGAAGCCGGTGCAGATATAGTTAGAATGGCAGTGCCGAACAAACAAGCTGCGGAAGCATTAGCCGATTTAAAAAAAGTAACAAAAGTTCCTCTGGTTGCAGATATACATTTTGATTACAGATTGGCACTTACCGCTATGGAATCAGGGATAGATGCATTGCGTATAAATCCCGGGAATATAGGTAAACGTGAGAATGTAATAAAAGTGGTAAGTATGGCGAAGGAAAAGCAAATACCTATACGTATAGGTATAAATGCAGGATCATTGCCTATGCATATTTTAAAGGAACATGGTGGACATCCTACAGCGGAAGGTATGGTAGCCGGTGCATTAGAACATGTTAAAATTTTAGAAGAAGAAAATTTCTTTGATATAGTTATCTCTGTAAAAGCTACTGATGTGCCTATGATGGTTAAGGCTAATAGAATGCTTTCCGAAAAAACTATATATCCACTGCATTTAGGTGTAACAGAAGCGGGTACTTTGTATAGAGGTACTATAAAATCTGCTATAGGTATAGGAACATTACTTTTAGACGGAATTGGTGATACAATTAGAGTATCATTAACTGATGATCCTCTGAAAGAAGTTAAAGCTGCAAAAGAAATTTTAAGTTCTATAGGTAAACAATTATATGGGCCGGTTATGATTTCCTGCCCAACTTGTGGACGAACACAAGTAAATTTAATTAAAATGGCACAAATAGTTGAGGAAAAATTGCAGCAATTTAAAAAACCTATAAAAGTAGCCGTTATGGGTTGTCCTGTTAATGGCCCGGGAGAAGCGCGTGAAGCCGATTTCGGTATAGCAGGAGGAAAAGGGTGTGGATTACTTTTTAAAAAAGGAAAAGTTATAAGAAGTGTACCTGAAGAGCAATTGATAGATGCATTAATGGAAGAAATTGAAAAATTTGAAAAAGAAGGAGATATATAAATGAAAGCATCAAAATTATATGCACCAACATTAAGAGAAATACCGTCTGAAGCTGTAGTAATAAGTCATAAATATATGTTGAAAGCCGGTATGATTCGTAAAATTTCAAGCGGGTTTTATTCATATTTGCCATTAGCATGGAGAAGTATAAAGAAGATTGAAAATATTATTCATGAAGAAATGGCTAAAATAGAATCACAAGAAATATTGATGTCAATAGCACAACCTGCTGAAATATGGCAGCAAACAGGACGTTGGGATGTATATGGGGAAGAAATGTTTAGACTCAAAGATCGCCACGAAAGAGATTATTGCCTTGCTCCTACACATGAAGAATTAGTAACTACCTTGGTTCATATAGATACTTTTTCTTATAAACAATTGCCTGTAAGTTTATATCAGATTCAAAATAAATATCGTGATGAAAAAAGACCTCGTTTCGGACTTATGAGAAGTCGTGAATTTATTATGAAAGATGCATATACTTTTGACGTTGATGAAGAAGGTTTAGATAAACAATATCATGATATGTATGATGCATATACAAATATATTTACAAAATGCGGTTTGAATTTCCGTACGGTAATTGCAGATTCAGGTGCAATAGGTGGAAGTTCATCTCATGAATTTGAAGTTCTTGCAGAAGCCGGAGAAGCAGATATTGTTTACGAAGTTGACGGTGAATTTGCAGCAAATGTAGAAGCCGTAATACCTGATACTATATCTTGTAATTTAAAAAACGATTTGGAAAAGGAAATAGTTGCAACGCCAGGTCAAGAAACAATAGAAGATGTATGTAAATTTTTAGGACTTCCTGTTACACAATCAATAAAGGCCGTTATTTATAAATTAGATGATAAAATTGTGCTTGCATTAGTACGCGGTGATCACGAAGTAAATGAAGTTAGATTACAAAACATTTATAATGCCATAAATGTAAGTATGGCAACAGAAAAGGATTTGAAAAAAGCAGGACTGGTTGCCGGATACATAAGTCCGATAGGATTAAAGAAAAACAAAGATTTTGATATTATAGTAGATAAGACTGTTATGGAAATGAAAGATGCATGTTGCGGTGCAAATATTAAAGACAAACATTATATACATGTAAATCCGAAACGTGACTTTGATTCAGTTCGTATAGAAACTATAAGATTAATTGATAAAAATGATGTGTCTCCATGGACGGGGAAAGAAATTGAATTTAAAAAGGGAATTGAAGTTGGTCAAGTATTCAAATTGGGAACTAAATACAGTGAAAGTTTAAATTGCACATATTTAGATAAAAACGGAAAATCCAAACCAATGGTAATGGGATGTTATGGTATAGGTGTAACAAGAACAATGGCAGCTTCAATTGAACAAAATCATGATAAAGACGGTATTATTTGGGCGGTATCAATAGCGCCATATGAAGTTGTTATAATTCCTGCAAATAACAAAAATTCCGAAATAATGAAAGTCGCAGAAGAATTATATAGAAATATGTCAAAAGAAAATAATGAAATTGTATTTGATGATAGAAATGAAAGAGCAGGAATAAAATTTAAAGATGCTGATTTAATCGGATATCCGATTCGCGTAACAATTGGTAAGAAATGGGAAGAAAACGGAAAAGTGGAAATAAAAATACGTAGAACCGGAGAAGTAATTGAAATTGATTACAAAGATTGCAAAGCAAAGGTTGAATCTATACTTGACGATTTACGTAGTAAAAATTTGTAAAATGATAAATTTAATAAAAACAGTTATTGCATTAAGATTATTATTAAATTGAATTTATACCGGAGAAAAATTTATGGATGATTATATTAAAGGAATAGTAAAGGTGGTAATATTTTCGTCAAATGATGAAACATTTTCGGTATTTAAAATTGAAAATGATATCAACAATGATGTAATAACCGTTGCCGGAAAAACAGGTAAACCTTATATTGGTGAACATGTTAAAATCAGAGGATGCTGGAATCGGCATCCTCGTTTTGGTATGCAATTTAAAGCAGAAAGTTTGGAGAGGATAAAGCCTCAAAAAAGTGAAGAAATTTATAATTTTTTATCTTCAGGGCTAATTAAGGGGATTGGTCCTACCGTTGCACGACGAATTGTTAATCATTTCGGTAAAAAAACTCTGGAAATATTTAATGACAATATAGATATGTTATTGACAATACACGGCATAGGAAATAAAACTTTAGAAAAAATTCGTAATTCATATGAAGAAGTAAAAAGTTTGCAAGAAATTATTATTTACCTTCAATCTATAGGTATATCACATAAAATTGCCACACAAATGCATAAGGTTTACGGGGATAATGTTATAGAAGTCATAGAACACGATCCTTATCGTATGATACATGAGATTACAGGATTAAGTTTTGAAAAAATAGATAAAATAGCTTTAGAAAAAGGTTTTGATAAAAACGGGGAAGAACGTATAATCAACGGACTATTTGAAATTTTATTCAGGGCGGGCATACAAGGACATACTTGTTTACCTGAATCTGTTGCGTATAGCGAAACTTCTTGTTTATTGGGCGTAGATCTAAATACGGTAAAAAACAAGATTGAAAGTTCTATAGAATCCGGAGAAATACCATCAATTACATTTAATGGAGAAAAATATTTATATAATATAAGACTTTATGAATCTGAAACTGAAACTGTTCATCATGTAAAAGAACTTTTAAAATTACCTAAATTAAATAACTTGACTTTATCTATAGAACAATTTGAAAAAGAAAATAAAATTAATTTAGATTTATTGCAAAAACAAGCAATTAAAGAATTATCAAATTCCGGATTTTTAATAGTAACCGGTGGACCTGGAACCGGTAAAACCACATTGATTCGTGCATTTATAAAAGCGGCGGAACAAGAAGGACTTAGAATTAAACTTATGGCGCCTACAGGAAGAGCAGCCAAACGAATGTCTATTTTGAGTGGTAAAAATGCTGAAACTATACATAAAGCACTGGAAGCTGAACTTAGAGATAATAATAGAATTTTTTTTAATAAAAATGAAATGAATACTTTGAATTCAGATTTAGTTATTATCGATGAAGCCTCAATGGTGGATATATCAATGTTTTATCATTTATTATGTGCACTAAAACCGTCATGTAGATTAATTCTTGTTGGAGATGTGGAACAATTACCGCCGGTAGGACCGGGAATGCCTTTAAAAGATTTAATTATGTGGGGTAAAGTTCCAGTTATTAAATTGGAACATGTTTTCAGACAAAAAGAAGGCAGCGGAATCATAAAAAATGCTAATTTAATTAAAAAGGGGAAACTGTGTATTGATAATAAAGATGAAGATTTTGAAATTGTTTTTGTAAATAACGAAAATGAAGCATTTAATAAAATAAGTGAATATTGTAAAAAACTTAATTATATAAATTCAGATAATTTGTTAACAATGCAAGTTTTATCTCCGGTATATAAAGGAATTTGTGGAGTTGATTCATTAAATAAATTAATCAGACAATCAATTGTAGAAACTTTTAATTCCGATAAAAAAATTTTTAAAGTCGGAGATAAAGTTATGCAAAGTAAAAATAACTATGAAAAAGATGTATATAATGGTGATATAGGTACAGTTTGGGCAATAAGTGAAAATAAAATATTTGTTAAATTTTTTGAAAAAGAAATTGTTTATGATTCAGATGAAATTAGTCAACTTAAACTTGCTTATGCTATAACTGTTCATAAAAGTCAAGGTAGCGAATATAATACTGTAATTATGATATTATTACCGTCACAATACAATATGCTACAAAGAAATTTATTGTATACCGGTATTACAAGAGCTACAAATAAAACTATTTTAATAACAACAAAATTTGCAATGAAAAAAGCAATTGAAACATATAAATCAAATATAAGATATAGTTTGTTTTTACCATTATGCAAAGGAGATGTAGAATTATGAATTTTTTAAGTTCATTAATTTCTTTGTTGTTTCCTTTCACATGTCCAGAGTGTGGTAAAGCATTAAAAGAAGGGGATTTTTGGTGTGATATTTGTTTAAGGAAAAATTTAAACATTCATTTAATTAATAGTTCTTTTAACGAATATCTTGATGGCTGTTATACGTTGTCGAATTATGATAAAGGTATACGAAGAGCTTTGATACAACTGAAATATAATAACCAAAAAAGCAGAAAAAAATCTATTGAATATATGGTAGAGTCATTCAATTATTGGGATAGATTTAAAAAATATAAATTAGTCGTTCCTATTCCTCTTTCAAAACAAAGATTAGAAGAAAGGGGTTATAATCAAGTGGATTTAATTTTTAAAGATGTTTTCAAACGCAAAAATTTTTTCTATAAGTCAAATTTATTGATAAAAAAAAGAAATACAAAAGTTCAATCAAAACTACGTAAGAAAGATAGAAAAGAAAACATGAAAAATGTATTTATAGTAAATAAAAGATTTAATATAAAGGATAAAAATATTTTGTTGTTGGATGATATATATACCAGTGGAGCAACAATGTTGTATGCAGCAAAAGCATTAAAAAAAGCCGGTGCAAAATCGGTTATGGGGTTTGTTGTATCAAGCGGAGCTATATAAAAATGTTAATTTTGAGCTGTTTAATAAAAACTTGTTTTAATTCTATTTAACATGAACCTTTTTGACTATAAGAATAGCTTTTGATAAAATAAAACAGATATATTATCAACAAAAATATAAGATTGATTCAACGAGGAGAATTCGATGTTTGATAAATTTTTTGACAGATTATTTAATGGATCAAATGAAAAAGAAATAAAAAAAATTCGTAAAATTGTAGAGAGAGAAATAAACCCATTGGAAGAATCATTAATGAAATTAAGTGATTCTTCTTTGTCGTCGAAAACGGTTGAGTTTAAAAACAGATTACAAAAAGGCGAAACTTTGGATGATATTTTACCGGAAGCTTTTGCCGTTGTAAGAGAAGCTTCAAGACGTGTTTTAGGTATGCGTCATTTTGACACTCAGCTTATCGGCGGTATAGTTTTACATCGTGGAAATATTGCTGAAATGAGTACAGGTGAAGGAAAAACTTTAGTAGCGACTGCACCTGTATATCTTAATGCACTTGCAGGTAAAGGTGTTCATGTAATTACTGTAAACGATTACCTAGCTAAACGTGACAGTGAATGGATGGGGCAGGTTTATAAGTTTTTAGGATTATCAGTCGGACTTATTATTCATGATTTGGATTTTAATCAACGTAAGATTGCTTATAACTCCGATATTACATATGGAACAAATAATGAATTTGGTTTTGATTATTTAAGAGATAATATGGTTGTCAGTTTGAATCAAATGGTTCAGAGACCTTTGCATTTTTGTTTAATAGATGAAGTAGACAGTATTTTAATAGATGAAGCTCGTACTCCGCTTATTATTTCAGGACCGGGACAAAAATCAACGGATAATTATTATGTTTTAGCTAAATTGGTACCGAAACTTAAAGCTGAAGAAGATTATACAATTGATGAAAAACAAAAAACTGTTGCACCTACAGAAAAAGGTGTTGCAAAAATGGAAAAATTATTAAATGTTGAAAATTTGTATGATCCTGAAAATATTGAATTGAATCATTTGTTTGTACAAGCATTACGTGCACAAACTATGATGATTAAAGATCGTGATTATGTAGTTAAAGATAATGAAGTTATAATAGTCGATGAATTTACAGGTCGTCTTATGTATGGAAGACGTTATTCTGACGGATTACATCAAGCTATAGAAGCGAAAGAAGGTTTACAGGTTGCAAGAGAGAGTCAAACTTTGGCAACAATAACATTCCAAAATTACTTTAGAATGTATAGTAAATTGGCGGGTATGACCGGTACTGCAAAAACAGAAGAACAAGAATTTATAAAAATTTACGGTTTACCGGTTCTTCAGATCCCCACAAATAAACCGATTCAAAGAAAAGATTTGCCGGATGTTGTTTATAAAACTCAAAAAGGTAAATATAAAGCTGTTGTAAGAGAAATACAAAGAAGACATGCAACAGGTCAACCAATGCTTATAGGTACTACATCAATAGAACAGTCTGAACAATTAAGTCATATGTTGAAAAATGCCGGAGTTGTTCATAATGTTTTGAATGCAAAATATCATGAAAAAGAAGCAATGATTGTAGCTCAAGCCGGTCAAAAAGGACAAGTAACTATTGCAACAAATATGGCAGGTAGAGGGACAGATATTACATTGGGAGAAGGCGTACCTGAATTAGGTGGATTGGCTATAATAGGTACGGAAAGACATGAGAGCAGACGTATAGATAATCAGTTGCGTGGTCGTGCCGGACGTCAAGGTGATCCCGGAAGCAGTCAATTTTTCTTGTCTTTGGAAGATGACTTAATGAGAATTTTTGGCGGAGATAACATAAAGAATTTTATGGACAAGATGGGATTGGAAGACGATGAAGAAATTAAAAGTAAAATGGTTTCCAATGCAATCAGAAAAGCACAAAAACGTGTAGAAAACCGTAATTTTGATATACGTAAATATGTGTTGGAATATGATGATGTTATGAATCAACAACGTAAAGTAATTTATGAACAACGTCACAAGGTTCTTATAGGGGAAAATCTCAAAGAACAAATATTAGCAATGATTGATGGATTAATATCAGATGCTATGAATATTTACGTTGATCCTAAAGTTTATCCTGAAGAATGGGATTTTGAAGAATTAATAAAATATTGTGAAAAATACTTTTTAATCCCTGGAGAAATTACTGTTGAACAAGCAGAAAATTTATCACGTGAAGATGTAGAAAAAACGTTGATTGAATTTGCACATAAAACATATGAAAATAGAGAAAATTCTATAGGTGCTCCTTTGATGAGAGAACTTGAAAAAGCTGTAATGCTTAAGGTTATCGATTCAAAATGGATGGAACATCTTGACGATATGGATATGCTTAAAGAAGGTATCGGATTGCGTTCATATGGTCAGAGAAATCCAATTATCGAATATAAAGTGGAAGCTTTTGATATGTTTGAAGAAATGCAACATGCGATGGTTGAGATGATAATAATGTATCTCTATCATATTCAAGTTCGTGTGGAAAATGATCAAAATAACACAACTAATGTGCCTAAAACGGAAGATCATTTAAAAGATGCCACAGAACATTATGTTGATGAAAATTAATAAAAATAAAACTCGAAAGAGAGATGATAAATATGTTGGAAGATTTGAAAAAAAACCTTACCGAACTTCTTAATCACGAAAAAGAAATCAGGGATTCACTTTGACTTGCCTAGATTAAAAGAGACAATTAGAAGTTATGATATTCAGATGAGTGACCCGTCTTTTTGGGATGACTCCGAAAAAGCCAGAGCAATATCGCAAAAAGCCACGCAAGCAAAGGATGCATATGAAACGTATACAAAACTGTTTGAACGAGCAGAATCCTTACAAGAGTTATTAGACATGGCGATTGAAGAAGATGATCAAGGCATGGAAGGTGATTTAAAACAAGAGATTGAAGAACTTTCAGCTATTTTAAATAAAAAAGAAATAGAACTTCTTTTAAATGAAGAATATGATACGAATAATGCCATTATTACCTTTCATGCAGGTGCCGGAGGAACTGAAGCTCAAGATTGGACAGAAATGCTTATACGTATGTATATAAAGTGGGCAGAATCTGAAGGGTACGGAATTGAAGAACTTAATATGCTTCCCGGTGATGAAGCAGGTATTAAAAGTGCAGAATATATTATAAAAGGTGAATTTGCATACGGTCTTTTGAAATCTGAAAAAGGAGTTCATAGATTGGTAAGAATTTCTCCTTTTGATGCCGCTAAGCGTCGTCATACTTCATTTTCTGCGGTTGATGTAATGCCTGAAATCAGCGATGATATAGAAGTAGATTTGAATATGAACGATGTTCGTGTGGATTATTATAGAGCCAGCGGTGCCGGTGGACAGCACGTTAATAAAACAAGTTCTGCCGTTCGAATGACTCATTTACCTACAGGTATAGTAGCTGCATGTCAAAATGAACGCTCTCAAACTCAAAATAAAGAGCAATGTTTACGTATTTTAAGAGCCAAGTTGTTTGAATTGGAAATGAAAAAACATGAACAATTAAAAAGGAATATACAAGGAGAGCAACAAGCTATTGAATGGGGAAGTCAAATTCGTTCATATGTATTTCAACCATATACTCTTGTCAAGGATAACAGGACCGGAGTGGAAACAGGAAATGTACAGGCAGTGATGGACGGCGATTTGAATCCATTTATAGAGGGATTTTTAAAGAGTAAAATTAATAAATAATTCATAAAGGTGAAAGAATAATGAATTTTGTAGAAAAATCTGCATTTAAAATTTTAAGTTTTTTTGTGATAATAGGAATTTTGGCTGCAGCTTTAATATCATTTCAACGATATACCGTTGAAAATAATGCAAAAACTGTCGAGATGGTTTATGACTATAAAAATATTATTGAACGAGCATCAGTAGAAAATACATCTACTGATGATTTGTTTAGATTATATAAAAATAGCGGAATCACATCATTGGCAGTTTATGAAGAAACAGTAGAAAATTTACAAAACAACGGTAAAATTTTTGTTTATAAAGGGAGTCAATTAATAAATCCAGATAATGATAATGTAATTGAATCCAATCATATTTATCTTCAACAAGGTACTTCTGAAGATAGCCAAAGTGTATTTGAAGATTTAAAAAAATCACTTAAACTCAGAATACCTTCTGAAAATATTAAAATTATAAATTTGAATAATAAAATAACAATTGACGTAAAGGCAAATTACAGTCAATTCATTCATTTGCCGTTAGGAATATTTAAAACTGATTTGGATTCGGTAAAAAAAGCCGGATTTATGGCTGTAATACGTCCTCTTAATGTTCCTCATATGAGTAAAGAAATAGCGGAACAACTTATTGAAACTATTGATTATTCTCAAAATATCAGTGCTGTATTGTTTCAAGGAAAGCAAGCATTTGGATATAAAGATCAATTATCTTATTTTACAAATGAATTGAAGAAAAGAAATATTCCGGTTGCTTTAATAGAGGCTCAAAATCAATTGGGATTTGAACGTCAAGACGGAATACTTAATATGGCTAAAGATACGAATTATAATATTATTCGTGTTTATGCAATGCCGAAGGATGAACTTATAAAAATTACACCTGATGAAGCGGAATCAAGATTTTATATCAGTGATATAGAACGAAATATAAGAATGAATTTGTTTCCGTCTTATAAGTTTCCAAATAAAGAAAAAACTTTATCCGAAACTAATGCATATTATATCAGCGGAGTAAGAGATAGACTTTTAGAACATGGATTCAATATAGGTAAAGCATCTGTTTTTGATTTTTATTTTCCAAATATTGTTTTGCGTAGTATAGCACTTTTAGGGGCTATTTCATTATGTGTTATTACATCTATTTTTGTATTACCTAAAATTCGTAAATTTTGGTTTATTCTTGAATTGCTTATTTTTATAATATTCGAAGCATTGTATGTTATAAAAGGTAGTGTAATTCCCTTGCAAATTGCCGCACTAGGCTCAGCTTGTTCGGTGCCTGTAGTAATAGTAACTTTGTTTATTCAATATTGCTTAAATATAAAAGAGAAAAAAGAAAAAAATTGGTTTAAATTATTTACTGAAAGTTTGATTATACTTTGGATATCAGGGATATTATCTCTTTTGGGTGCTTTATTTGTAAGCGGATTATTAGGTGATGTTCGTTTTTTGGTAGAAATGCAAATATTCAGAGGTGTAAAATTAACATTTATTTTACCAATTATATTAATTTCAATAATTTATATACAAAAATTTCCGTTTTTCGGTAAAACAATTACGAATACAGATGAATTTACAGAATTTTTGAAAAAATTCTGTAATGTACCCATAAAACTAGGAATATTAGGAGTTTTAATGCTACTTGCACTTGCAGCATATATGTTTATAGGTAGAAGCGGAAATAACGGCGCACCAGTATCTAATATAGAAATTCAATTTAGAAGACTGTTGGAAAATTTATTATATGCAAGGCCTCGACAAAAAGAGTTTATGTTCGGACATCCTGCAGTGTTATTGGCATTAGCAGCTGTTTATAGAAAATGGCCACAAGTTTTACATTACTTGTTCATAGTTGCAGTTACTATAGGACAGGGGTCTATAGTTGAAACATTTGCACATATGAGGAGTCCCTATATATTGAGCCTTATACGTGGATTGAATGGATTATTATTCGGGTCTTTGTCTATTTTTATCATTTCAATTTTATTAATTTTTTTAATTCAAATTACAAAATTTTTCGGAGAAAAATATGCAAATAAGTAATATTGTTATTTCCGGTTATTACGGGTTTAATAATGCCGGGGATGAAGCTATGCTTTTTTCAATACTTCGTTCTTTAAAAAAAGAATATCCTGAAGCCGGAATTACCGTTATATCCGGAAATCCGAAAAATACAACTGATTCTTTTAATGTTAAATCAATTTTCAGATTTAAAATGGTAAGCATTTTTAAAGAATTAATGAAATCACAATTATTAATAAGTGGAGGCGGAAGTTTACTTCAAGATGTAACAAGTTCAAAGAGTATACTGTATTATCTTTCAATTATTTTGATTGGAATTTTATGTAAGTGTAAAGTTTTTTTATATGCTCAAGGAATAGGTCCTGTAAAGAATAGATTTACTAAATTTTTTTTGAAATGGTGTTTATTACATGTAGACGGTATTACTGTGCGTGATCCTGAATCGTATAAATTTTTAAAAAATTTAGGAATTAAAAAGAAATTGTTTCTTACTGCAGATGCCGTGTTATCTCTTGAACCCGTACTTTTAGATAAGGGGAGCGCTATTTTATCTGCTAAAAAAGTTGATTTAAAAGCAAAAAAAATCGGTATATGTGTGAGAAATTGGAATAACTCGGATAATTGGATAAAACAATTCAATATTTTATTAAAAAAACTAAAAGATTATCAAATTATATTTATACCTATGCAATATCCTGAAGATTTTAATATAGGGCATAAAATAGATAATCTTGATTGCAAAAATATTTTTCATTTAGATAGGAATTATACGTCTGAAGAATTAATGTCTATTATAGGTAATATGGATTTATTAATAGGTGTAAGGTTACATGCACTGATTTTTGCAACGATTATGAAAGTTCCTGTGATAGGGATTTCGTATGATCCTAAGATAGATAATTTTTTAAAATCAATTAAAGAAAATTCTATAATTAAACTTAGTAATTTTAATGCCGAAGAAATTTATAGTAAAATTATAAAAAAACTAAGAAACAAAAATGATTATAATATCGAAATCCTAAATTCTCTTAATCAAAAAGCGAATTTAACTGTTAATTTATTAAAACTTGTTACAAGTGAAAGGGGACTTCCTAATGAACACACTAACCTCTGAGGAAATTTTATATTTAGAGGAAAAAGCAAAAGAAATACGAATAAGCATTTTAAAAATGATAACTAAAGCAAAATCCGGACACACCGGAGGATCTCTTTCTATTGCAGATTTAGTAACACTTTTGTATTTCAAAGAGATGAATATTTTTCCAAATGACATCCATAATAAATATCGTGACAGACTTGTGTTATCTAAGGGACATGCAGCTCCGGCGGTATATGCCGCTTTGGCAGAAAAAGGTTTTTTTGACAAAGAAGAATTAAATCATTTAAGGCAGGTAAACTGCATGTTGCAAGGTCACCCTGATATGAAACATACACCGGGCATTGATATGACAACCGGATCGTTGGGACAAGGATTTAGTGCTGCATGCGGAATAGCATTATCAGGTAAAATTGATAATGGCTCATGGAAAGTATTTTCTATATTAGGTGACGGTGAGCTTGAAGAAGGACAAATTTGGGAAGCCGCAATGTATGCAAGCCATTATAAATTAGATAATTTAATTGGATTTGTAGATAATAACGGATTACAAATAGATGGAAAAATTACAGATGTAATGTCATCTTTGCCGATTAAAGAAAAATTTGAATCTTTCGGTTGGAATACAATTTGTGTTAACGGACATAGTTTTGTTGAATTGCATTCTGCTATTGTGGAAGCAAAAAAAATTAAAAATAAACCAACTATGATTATTATGAAAACCGTAAAAGGTAAAGGAATACCGGAAATCGAAGGATTGGCAAGTTGGCATGGAAAGGCTCCGTCAGAAGAACAATGTGAAAGATTTATTAAAATATTGGAGGGGAAATGATGGCAAAGGCTACTAGAGATGCATATGGTGAAATTTTAAAAGAATTAGGGCATCGAAATAAAGATATTATAGTTTTAGATGCTGATTTATCATCATCAACTAAGACAATAGTTTTTGCAAAAGAATTTCCCAATCGATTTTTTAATACCGGAATTGCTGAACAGAATATGATTGGTGTTGCTGCAGGATTGGCAACTACAGGAAAAATTCCGTTTGCATCTACATTTGCAGTTTTTGGAGCCGGACGAGCTTATGAGCAAATTCGTAATTCTGTTTGTTATCCCAATTTAAATGTTAAAGTTGCAGTAACTCATTCAGGTCTTACTGTAGGTGAAGACGGTGCAACACATCAAATGCTTGAAGATATAGCATTAATGCGTGTACTTCCAAATATGTATGTAACTGTACCTGCAGATGCTTGTGAAACAAAGGCAATTGTATCTTGGGCAGTTGAACATAAAGGACCTGTTTATATAAGAATGGGACGCTCAAAAGTTGGTGAAATTATGCCGTCAAACACAGTGTTTGTTCCGGGGAAAAGTACCGTTTTACATGAAGGTAAAGATATTACGGTTATAGCTTGCGGTATAATGGTTGAAAAAGCTGTTCAAGCTGCTGAAATTCTTGAAAAAGAAAATATTTCGGTAAGGGTTATAAACATGAGTTCAATAAAACCTATTGATAAAGATGCTATTTTAAAAGCTGCAGTCGAAACCGGAGCAATATTGACTTGTGAAGAACATTCAGTCATCGGTGGATTGGGTAGTGCGGTTTCCGAAGTACTATCTCTTGAAAAACCCACTATAATGGATATGATAGGTATTAATGATACATTCGGTGAATCAGGTAAAGCAAATGATTTACTGGAAAAATATGGATTAACATCTTCAAATATAGTTGAAAAAATAAAATTGTTAATTCAAAAAAAATGAGGCACTTATGATTACTTTTGATAATGTATCTATGCAATATGATAGCAAGCATACTGCACTAAGGAATATTAATATAAAAATAGATAAAGGTGAATTTGTATTTATTGTAGGACCTAGCGGTGCTGGAAAATCAACTTTTGTTAAAATGTTGACACATGAACTTACACCTGCAAGCGGAAAAGTTATTGTAGATGGTGTGGATATTACAAATCTTAACAGAAGTGAAGTACCGTATTATCGCAGAAAATTAGGTATAGTTTTTCAAGATTTCAGACTTTTACAAGAAAAACCGTTTTTGAAAATATTGCATTTGTTCTCCGTGTAACAGGAACAAAAAGTAAAGAAATAAAAGAACGTGTAGCGAAAGTTTTGAGTCTAGTAGGATTGAAAAATAAAGCTAATGATTATCCTTCTAAATTATCCGGCGGAGAACAACAGCGTATAGCTATAGCAAGAGCATTGGTAAATCAGCCGTTGCTTCTGATAGCAGATGAACCTACAGGAAATCTAGATCCTGTTATATCTGAAGAAATCATGGAACTTTTTAATCATATAAACCATATGGGTACCACTATAATTATGGTTACACACAATAAAGAATTAGTTAATTCCATGCATAAAAGAGTTGTGAGTATTGAAGATGGATTAATTGTAAATGATGTAAAGAAAGGTGGCTATGACATTCATGTTTAGTTCTTTAGCTTACTTTTTAGCAGAAACAACAAAGTCGTTGTTTCGAAATAGATTTATGACGATGGCGTCGATTTTAACCGTAACTTTATCCATGTTTATATTAGGAACTTTTTTGTGTGTAGTTTTAAATATTAATCATATGGCATCTTATTTGGAAGATCAGGTTGAAATGAGTGTATATATGAAAGATGGTCTTACCACCTCACAAGTTATGGATATTGGTAAAAAGTTAAAAGCTCTACCTGAATTGAAAGAAATAAAATTTACAAATAAAGATCAAGCAATGGCAGAATTTAGAGAACGTATGGGAGAACAGTCAGGATTACTTGACTCAATAAATGGAAACCCCCTGCCTGCATCATATAGAATATCTTTTTCAAATCCTGAAGCACTTAAAAAATCTGTAGACATTGTAAAAAAATATCCTGGAGTAGACGGAGTACAGTATGGACAGGATATTATTGAGCAATTATATAAAATTGCGCAGATTATTCGTATTAGCGGAATTATTTTAATGGGATTTTTGGCGGCAGCCGAATTATTTATTATTTCAAATACTATAAGACTGACAGTATTTGCAAGACGTAGAGAAATACAAATAATGAAATATGTAGGTGCAACTAACGGATTTATAAGATGGCCTTTTATTTTCGAAGGAATAGTAATAGGATTTATAGGTTCAGTTATAGCATCAATTATTTTATGGCAAGGGTATCAGTATGTAGTAAATGCTATTTTTAACGCCGGACTTGTGTTTGTTCCGACAATTAATGTTTTTCCTTTTATGTTTTATGTTGCAGGTATAATTATTTTATTTGGAATAATTATAGGTGTATTGGGCAGTGCTATTTCTTTAAGAAAATATATGAAGGTATAATATGAATAAAAGAAAGAAAATATTAATTGCAGTATTAATAGGTTCACTTACATTTTCATCTTCAATGTATAGTGTATTTGCTGATGATTTAGAAAACGAATTATCAACAATACAAAGTCAAATTGATGAATCAAGATCGACTCAAGCTTCTTGGCAATCTATTATTGAGGAAGTAAGTACAAAATTACGTGCAATACAAGTTGAATTGGATAGTGCAACACAAAAGCTTAAAGATATAGAAAAACAAAAAAATCAAATTAATGAACAAATAAAACAAACTGAAAATGAAATACAAAAAGCACAAAATGAATTGGTAAAACGTCAAAATATTTTAAATAAGCGTGTACGTGCAATTTATATGAACGGACAATTGAGTTATTTGGAAGTAATTGTAGGATCGAAAAATTTCAGTGATTTTGCCAATCGTGTTGAATTGTTAAAACGAATAATACGTGCAGATTTTAATCTTATAAAAGATATACAACAACAAAAATCAGGAATTGAAGCTAAAAAATTTGAACTTGAACTTAAACATAATGAGCTTGAAAAATTAGCACAAGAAGCGAAAAAGACTACAGATGAGATAGCAAAGAAAAAGAGTGAACAGCAAGACGTATTAAATGAAGCGAAGACTCATAAAGATGCTGCACAACAATTAGAAAACGATCTTTTGGCACGTAGTGAACAAGTTAGAGAGATGATTAATGAAAGAGTTCGTCAAAGACAAACTCAGTCGCAACAATCAGGCGGTAGTTATACTCAAGGGACAGGTGCTTTGAGTTGGCCTTGTAACGGTCCGATTACATCTCCGTTCGGATATCGTGTACATCCTATATTCGGTACGACAATTTATCACTCCGGAATAGATATAGGTGTAGATTATGGAACTCCTATACATGCTGCAGATAGCGGAACCGTTATTTATGCGGGTTGGATAGATGGATACGGAAACACAGTAATTATCGATCATGGAAATAATATTACTACGTTATACGGGCACAATAGTTCACTTGCAGTTAGTGACGGTCAAAGTGTATCTAAAGGTACTGTAATAGCATATGCAGGTTCCACAGGTAATTCTACAGGACCGCATTGTCATTTTGAGGTACAAGTAGGAGGATCGGCAGTAGATCCTATGGGATACCTATAATGATTAAATTTTCAAAAAAATATAATTCTTTATTTAATTTTATTTTAGGAATTTTAGGCGGAATACTAATTTCATTATGTATTATTTTTATCAGTGTAGGTAATCCGAAAGAACTAGTTGAATTTCTGAAAAATTATAATATTATAAAAAGATACTATTACCGAGATGTTTCAGATAAAGAATTATTTGAAGGCGCATTAAAAGGTATGACAAAATCTTTAAATGATCCGTATTCAATATTTTTAAATAAAGATGAATATTCAGCTTTATTACAAGAAACAAATGGAGAATATTCCGGAGTTGGAATAATTTTAGGAAAAAATAAAAATGAAGATATTGTTGTTATGGGAGTTCTTGAGAATAGCTCGGCAAAGCAAAATGGTATATTAAACGGAGATATTATTTTAGAAGTAAATCGGAAAAGTATAGATAAAAACGATTTGTCACAAGTTGCATCTAAGATAAGAGGTAAAGCAGGAACTGAAGTTTTTTTGACTGTAAAAAGAAACGGTATTGAAAAAGAGATTAAATTAGAACGAAAAGATATAAATTTACCTACAGTAAAAAGCAATATGGCAACTGATACTATAGGATATATACATATTTATTCTTTTGGAACAAGAACATCGGATGAAGTTAAATCAGCACTATCAGATTTAAAAAGTAAAGGTGCTAAAAAATTTATAATTGATTTACGCATGAATCCTGGAGGAATAATAGATTCCGTTGTAGATGTTTCAAATCAATTTCTTCATGAAGGGACTGTTGTAAGTTATTGTCCTAAAAATGGAAATGAAAAAATTTATAAAATAGATGGTGTAAAAACTTTTTATCCTATTGTCGTTTTAATTGATAAATATAGTGCAAGTGCTTCTGAAATTTTTGCAGGTGCAGTTCAAGATAAAAAAGAAGGTATTGTAATAGGAGAAAAAAGTTTCGGAAAAGGAACCGTACAATCTATAATAACCAATTCTGACGGAACAGCACTTAAGGTTTCTATAGCAGAATATAAAACTGCAAAAGGTAGGAAAATTGATAAAATAGGAATTGAACCGGATGAAAAGGTTGAACAAAAGGGAGAAATTTTTAATTTTGAAACTGATTCGGTTTATAAAAGAGCTGTTGAAATTTTAAATAATGAGCCTTAAAAATATAAATAAATATTTTTCTGAAGGTATTCAATGAATATCTTCAGTTTTTTTATATTGATAGCGGAAGTATAGAAGATTTGTGATAAAATATAATTATAAGAAGTGATAATAATACATAATTACAATAATAAATATGAAGGAGTTAATAATGTTTATAGATAGAGCACGAATTTTTGTTGTATCAGGAGCCGGTGGAGACGGAATGGTTTCATTTCGTAGAGAAAAATATGTTCCACGTGGAGGTCCCAGCGGTGGAGATGGAGGTAAAGGAGGTTCTGTAATTTTAAGAGCTACCTCAAACATAAATACTTTGATGGCATTCAGACGTCGTAAAAAATTTGTTGCCGAACGTGGCGAAAGAGGCGGACCGAAAGATATGTTCGGCAAAATGGGTAAAGATTGTATAATTGAAGTTCCATTAGGAACTGTTGTTTATGATGTAAAAACAAATGAATTGCTTGCAGATATGACTAACGAAGGGCAAGAAGCAATTTTAGCTAAAGGCGGTCGCGGAGGAAGAGGCAATTCCCACTTCGCAACAAGTGCCGTACGTGCACCTATGTTTGCAGAAAAAGGTGAACCGGGAGAAGAAAAGGAACTTAAACTTGAGTTAAAAGTTCTTGCAGATGTAGGATTATTAGGATTTCCAAGTGTTGGTAAATCAAGTTTAATCCGTAAAGTTTCAGCCGCGCGTCCTGAAGTTGCAGCATATCATTTTACTACTTTAACTCCTGTTTTAGGTTTGGTAAGTTTGGATGAATCTCGTAATTTTGTTATGGCGGATATACCGGGTTTAATTGAAGGTGCAAGTAACGGAAGCGGATTGGGAGATCAGTTTCTTAAACATATAGAACGCACAAAACTGCTTATTCATGTATTGGATGCTGCCGGAAGTGAAGGTAGAGATCCTTTTGATGATTTTCACATAATTAATAAAGAATTGGCAATGTACAGTTCAGTATTAACAAAAAAGAAACAAATTGTTGCTGCTAATAAAACAGATTTAATTCAAGATAATAAAAAATTGGATGATTTATGTTCAAAAATAAAAGCTGAAGGATATGATATTTTTCCTATTTGTACATTGACCGGAGAAGGTATATCCGAATTGATGGAAGCTGTTTGGAAGATGTTGCAAGAAATACCTGAACAAGAAATACCAGCTCTAAACAGAACAATAGTTTATGAAATTCCTAAAATTGAATTTACAGTGGAATGTATAGATAATGTATATAAAGTAAAAGGAAAACGTTTAGAAAAATTAGTTTCTATGACAAATTTTGATAATCCTGTATCATTACGTCATTTTGAACGCAGTTGGCATTTTATGGGACTTGACAAATTGCTTATAAAAGAAGGCGTAAAAGAAGGCGATACTGTAGATTTGTATGGATTTGAATTTACATTTTCAGAAAATACTAATGAAGATAAAGAAGGAGAATAAAATGCTTACTGGAAAACAAAAACAGTATTTAAAGGGTATTGCCTCTAAATTTCCGGCGGTAGTACAAATAGGTAAAAACGGTATTGAAGAATCTGTGATTGAAAGTATTTTTAATGCACTTAAAGCAAGAGAGTTGATTAAGGTAAAAATTAATCAAAATTCTGTAGAAGATATAAATAATACTGCAAAGTTTTTATCTGAAAAATTATCCTGCGAATTAGTGCAAGTTATAGGAAGAAATTGTATTTTATTTAATCAAAAAAAGGAAAAAAGTCATTATGAACTACCATGATGAATTATCAAGGCAGCGAATAAAAACCAAAAAAAAATTGTCATTAAAGTTGGAACAAGTTCTTTAACTTATAAAAACGGTAAAGCAAATTTACAATTTATTGATCATTTAGTTTCTCAAATTGTAGATTTAAAAAATAGGGGTAATCAAGTTATTCTTGTATCTTCAGGAGCAATAGGAATAGGTTTGCCGATACTCAGATTTGAGAAAAAACCTGATTTCTTACCCTATAAACAAGCTGTTGCTGCAGTTGGACAATGTGCATTAATGGGATTGTATGAAAACTATTTTCATAGGTATGGACAAATTATAGGTCAAGTATTAATGACAAAAGGAGATTCTTTAAGTAGTAAAAGATATCTTCATATGAAGGGAACATTAAGTTCTCTTCTTGAACTTGGTATTGTACCGATAATTAATGAAAATGATGCAGTAAGTGTTGATGAAATAAAAATAGGAGATAATGATACCTTATCTGCAATTGTTGCGAGTATATGTGAGGCGGATTTATTAATTATTCTTTCGGATATAGAAGGTATGTATTCAGAAGATCCTAAAAACAACCCTAAAGCCGAACTGATTCATGAAGTACCGCAATTTACACGTGAATTGTTTAAAATAGCAGGAAGTGCAGGTACCGCAAGGGGAACCGGAGGTATGTATACAAAAATGCAGGCTGTTGAAATTTGTGCACATTCCGGTATAGATACGGTAATAGCAAACAGTCATACAAAGAATATAATTTATAAATTGATGAATGGTGAAAGACTTGGAACGTATTTTATAGCAGATAATGTTCATCCACAATTAAAGCGTAGGAAAATTATAATAGGTTCAGAAATTAAAGGCAAAATACTTATAGATCAAGGATGTTATAATGCACTTATAAATAAAGGTTCAAGTTTACTTCCTGTAGGAATTATAGATGTAATCGGAACTTTTGAAGACGGAGATACTGTATCGGTTTATTTTGGAGAAAAGGAAATAGCCAGAGGAATATCTCATTATACAAGTCATGATATACAACGAATGAAAGGTTTTCATACGGAAGAATTGGATAAAATACTTGGTGAACCTGCACCATATAATACAGTTATACATCGTGATAATTTGTTGATTATGTATTAAGGAGAAGCCGTATGACTGAAAATGAATTATTTTTAAATTTACAATCAGTTAAGCAAGCGTCTTTACAATTAATAAATCTTAGTGAAGTAAAGAAAAATAAAATACTTCAAGACATAGCGAAATTATTATTATTGAAAAAAGAAACTATATTAAGAGAAAATGCAAAAGATATAGAAAATGCAAAAATAAATGGATTATCGAATGCTATGATAGAAAGATTGGCATTAGATGATGCAAAACTTTTAGATATATCTATGAGCGTGAAAGCATTGATTAAATTACCCGATCCGTGTAAAAAAATTCGTGCACATAGTATTTTGAAAAACGGTATAGAACTTATAAAAACTACCGTTCCTTTTGGAGTTATTTCTATAATTTATGAATCACGTCCGAATGTAACAATAGATTCGGCAGCACTTTGTATAAAAAGCGGAAATGCATGTGTACTACGTGGAGGTAAAGAAGCTCATTATACGAATATAGCTTTAACTGAAATTTTACATGATGCATTAGTAAATCAAAATCTTTCAAAAAATATTGTGTATAGTTTGACTGATTCAAATCGTAAACTTGTACCGATTATTTTAAAAGCTAAAAAATATATTGATTTAGTTATTCCGCGTGGAAGTAGTAATTTAATTAAATTTATTACGGAAAACAGTATTGTACCGGTTATAGAAACAGGTAGCGGTGTATGTCATACCTATGTAGATAGCGAAGCTGATTTGGAAAAAGCGGTAAAAATTATTATTAATGCTAAAGTTCAGAGACCTTCGGTCTGTAATGCAATGGAAACTCTTTTAATACATAAAGACATTGCTGAAAAATTTATTAATAAAGTATTTCCTGAATTAATTAAAAATAATGTAGAAATAAGGGGAGATGAAACTTGTAAAAAGTTATATTCTTCAATTTCCGTTGCTACTGAAAAAGATTGGGAAACGGAATATAACGATTTAATTTTATCGGTAAAAGTTGTAAAATCTATGAATGAAGCCATTGAACATATACAAAAATATACAACTCATCATTCAGAATGTATTGTTACTGAAAATTTAGATAATGCAGCAAAGTTTATGAATAATATTGATGCTGCCGTTATATATATGAATGCTTCAACTAGATTTACAGATGGATTTCAATTTGGATTCGGATCTGAAATAGGTATAAGTACTCAAAAGCTACATGTAAGAGGTCCTGTAGGACTAGAAGATTTAGTAACGTATAAATATAAAGTATTCGGCAACGGACAAATACGAGAATGAAAATCAGTATTTTTACAAAAATAAAAAGTTTAATTTATTACTATATTAATACGGAAAAAGGAAAATTTGAATTATTTCATTATTTTCAGCTGTTTATTTACGGTAGTATAGTTGTAATTTTTATAGAAATGATTATTTAATTATGGAAAAGCGAATAGGTATATTTGGAGGCTCATTTAATCCGATACATATAGGACATTTAATTATTGCAGAAGCCGCATGTCAAAAATTTAATCTTGAAAAAGTGATTTTTATTCCGTCAGGCGATACGCCAAACAAAAGTATGCATAATATAAATAAATTTGTGAGATATGAAATGGTGAAGATTGCAATTGAAGATAATTATAAGTTTGATATTTCACCTATTGAAATTAATCGTAATGGGCCGTCATATACCGTTAATACAATACACGAATTAAAAGATATTATGAAAGAAAAATATAGAATATTTTTTATTGCGGGTTCCGATGCGATAGCAGATTTGCCTAATTGGAAACATAATATGGAATTATTGACGTTATGTGATTTTATTTGCGTAGAACGTTCAGGCGATGAAAAATTGCTTTTAAAATCTATAATGTCTTTTGATGAATTGGGAAAAACCAAAATACATAGATTAAAAATACCTAAAGTTGATATTTCATCAACAATTTTAAGAAATATGATAAAAGATAATCGTTCAGTAAAATATTTTATACCTGATAAAGTAATTGAGATTATACATAAATTTAATTTATATAAGTAAAAAGGGGATTTTTTCGTTGAATATAGATATTCAAAAAATACAAGAAAAATTGAAAACTAATTTATCTCATAAACGTTATATTCATTCAGTAGGGACGGCTGAAGTTGCAAAAAAATTAGCAATAAAATACAATGCAGATTCAGAAAAAGCTTATTTGGCCGGTTTATTACATGACAGTGCGAAAGAAATTTCATTGGAGAAAATGAATCAGTTAATTGATTCTAAAGGCATTGTTTTTAACGATTTGGCAAGAAAGAGCAAAGCGATACTTCATGGACCGGCAGGAAGTATTTTAATCGAAGAGGAATATAATATTTTTGATGAAGAAATACAAAATGCAATATTTTATCATACAACAGGAAAACCCGATATGAGTGTTTTAGAAAAAATTATATTTTTAGCTGATTATATTGAACCTTCAAGAGATTTTCCCGGAGTAGATGAATTAAGAAAAACAGCCGATCAAGATTTAAATAAAGCAGTAATTGCAGCATATAATTCAACAATAAAATTTTTACTGGATAAAAATGAATATATTTATGAATTAACATTTTTTGGGAGAAATTATTTAATTTGTGAACAAGATGATAAATATAAAAAATAGACGTTTAAAAGAAAGAAAAAATAAAAGTAAAATTAAATATAAAAAAATATTTATTTTTTTGTTATGCTTTATAATATTAATTTCAGGAATTTCTTTCGGTGTTTGGAAAGTAAAAGATAAATTATTTTTTTGGGAAAAACAAACTGAAGAAAAGCCGGTTTATTATTTGTTAATAGGTGAAGATGAAAATAAAAATGCTGATGCCATAGCCGTTGTATCACTTATAGATAACTCGGATGGATTTACAATTATTTCATTTCCTCCAAACACAAAAATAAACAATACCAAAGAAGATAAAGATGTTTTATTAAAAGAAACATTAGTTGAAAATGGGGCAGATGGAGTTAAATCTGCGATTGAAAATCTGTTGCATATTAAAATAGATAAATATGCTGTTTTTGATTATAATTCTTTTATTGAAAGTACGAAATTTTCAAAAAATTTTGATTTTTATGTCGAGAAACAGATGGAGCATACAAATTCAGAAGGAAATTATGATATTCAACTTAAACAAGGTTATCAACAATTAAGTAACTCCGAAATGTTGGCTTATATAAGATATATTGATGAACAAAATGAAATTGAGAGAATTCAGCACCAAGAAAGATTGGCAAAATCTTTAATAAGAAAATGTGGTAATAATTTTTCATTTATAAATAAAATAGGAGCATATTATTTTTGGAAACCTAAAGAAAGTAATATTTCTTCGAAAGAAGCATCTGATTTGATATTGAAATTAATTAATAGTAAAGAAGAAAATTCAAATTTTGTAATTCTTCCCGGTGAAGAACAATTAATTAATAAAAATAAAGTTTGGATTGTAAATCAAAATGAATTGCAAAAAACTATTGCATTGACTTTAAACAAATGAGGGAGATTTTATGAATCAAATTGTAGAAACTATATGTAAAGCACTTTCTGAAAAAAAGGGCTTGGATATTAAAATTTTTCATGTTACCGATGTAACATCAATTGCTGATTATTTTATTGTTTGTACAAGTATGAATAAAAAACACGGACAATCTTTGGCAGATAATGTAGAAATAAAATTGCAAAATGACGGAATACATGCACTTCATAAAGAAGGGTATAAAGAGGGTGATTGGATTTTGATGGATTTCAGTAATGTGATTTTACATATTTTTTCATATGAAGAGAGACAAAGAGTACAATTGGATCAATTATGGCAAGATGCGCCTGTTGAAGTTTTTGAAGATAATGACGGTGTAAAATGAATGATATAAATGATTTGAATAAACAAGACTCTATTAAGGAAAATTCTATAGCGTGTCTTGAGGTTGTAAGAAAAAGTGATTTTGGTGCTTTTTTATCAGCCGGAACAGGAAATACATCGGATGATATTTTATTGCATAAAGGTCAACAAACTCGTGATGTTGAAATAGGAGAAAAAATAAAAGTTTTTATTTATAATGATAAACATCATAGATTAACTGCAAGTATGCATTTGCCACAGATTGAAATTAATGGAATAGGATATGTAGAAGTTATTTTAAAAACCAGATTCGGTGCTTTTGTAGATGTGGGTACTGAAAGAGGAATTTTTCTTCCGTTTACAGAAACTGAAGGTAAGATTGAAGTAGGACAGAAAATTTGGGTAAAATTATATTTAGATAAAACAGGCAGATTGGCAACAACTATGCATGTAGATAAAGAAATTTTAAAAATTGCCTCAAAATGTTATGGTATTAAAGTTGGAGGTAAAGTTGAAGGTACTGTTTATAATATTACCGAATCCGGTGCATTTATAATTACAAGGGAAAAGTGGATTGCATTTTTATATAAGGAAAATATGCCTAATGATTTAAAAATGGGACAAAAAATAATCGGTCGAGTAACATATATAAGAGATGATGGAAGATTAAATATTTCAATAAGACCGGTAAAAGAAAAAGCTATGAGCTTAGATGCGGAAAACATTTATGAATTTATGAAAAAAAATAACGGAGAAATGAAATTAACCGATAAAAGCAATCCTGTGATTATTAAATCAACTTTAGGAATAAGTAAAAGTGCATTTAAGCGTGCTATAGGGAATTTGCTGAAAGATAGAAAAATTATATTAAAAGAAGATAAAATTATTTTGTCGGATATGTAAAATCGGATATGTAAAAAAGCTTTTAATAGTAATGAGATTGAATTTATATCTCGTTTATACTATTAAAAGCTTTTTATTATATATTTCTATAAAGTCCGATTACTTTACCTCTTATAATTACATTTCTTGAAATAATCGGTTCATAATTATCATTTTCAGGTTTAAGTAAGACATAATCCGTTTTTTTATAAAAACGTTTTACTGTAGCATCTTCATTATCTACTAAAGCAACAACGATATCTCCATCATTTGCGGTATTTTGTTCAGAAACAATAAGATAATCACCTTCATTAATGCCTGCATTAATCATACTATCTCCACGAACAACAAGTATAAAACAGTTTCCGTTACTTCCAATCATTTCAGCGGGTAATGGAAAAACTGTTTCAATATGTTCATCTGCAAAAACAGGTTCTCCGGCTCGTACTGAACCCACAACCGGCATCGGCAACATTTTTTTTGATTTCCATGATTCGTTATGATCTATCAGTTCAATAGCACGTGAACTTGAGGGGTTTCTTTTTATAACACCAAGTTCTTCCAAGCGTGTTAAATATCCATGTACTGTAGATGTAGATTTTAAACCTACAGCTTGACAAATTTCTCTTACAGTAGGAGGAAAATTTGAGTCTTCAATTTTTTTTCGAATAAAGTCAAGTATACTTTGCTCACGAGAAGTAAGTTTGCGCATAGTTTTTGTATTCACAACGACCTCCTATATAATTTACGTATATTAATAATTATACTATAGTAAAAAAAATAATTCAAACACATGTTCCCGAACAAATATTTCAAAGCTCTTGACCAAACAAATATTCTGGTATATAATAACTACAGAATATTTGTTCTGAGAAAATATGTTCTACTTGGAAGTGGTGAATTTCATGAAAAAAATAATAGTTTTTTTATTAATAAGTATATGTTTTTATGGATTTATAGTTAATGCATCTACATTGCAAGAAAAGAAATACAAAGAAGTAATGATTGAAAAAAACGAAACTTTATGGGATGTAGCAAAACGTAATGTGGGAACTGATAAGGATATAAGAAAGTATATATATGAAATACAGAAAATAAATAAAATAGAAGATCCGGGAAAGATAATTCCTGGTAAAATTATAAAACTTCCTGAATAGTAAAAAGAACACTTGTTTGTTTGATTGCCGGTAGTGCTAAACAAACAAGTGTTCTTTTTATGTTTTGTTAAAAATAATGGAAATAGGATTGTTAATAAATAAATCAGCTTCATTTATATAATGACGTACCATTTCAACAGAATGATGACGTGTTTGTTTCATTATTATTCGTTCTTCAATGCCGTTCATTGCCGCAAATGTTGCAAAACCATGTCGTAAACTGTGAGCACCATATAATTCTTTTTGTAATCCTATTTTATTTACATATTTTTTTACAATTAAATTTACACTTTTATCACTTAATGCATTATCAGATGTTTTTCCATTTTTCAGTAAACGACGAAACAAGGGTCCTTTAGTGATATGTGCTTCTTTTATCCATAATTTAAGAGCAGAAACGGCACACATATTTTTATCTTCAAGATAGGGTATGCCTATAGTTTGTCCGGATTTTTCTTGATCGGTTTTAGATTCTTTAACTATAATTATAATACCTTGAGGAACAAATGTAATATCATTTAATTCTAAAGATGTTAATTCACTTCTTCTGAATGCACCCATAAAACCTAAAAGTAATATCGCTTTATCTCTTATATCGGTTAAGCATGATAAATTCATTGTAACTATTATTTTTTTCAAGTCTTCCCAATAAAGAGGAGTTTTACCTTTTTGCCGTGTACCTTTTTTTCGATTGAGTCCTATTAAAGCTTCCTTTATAATCCAATTTTTACAGGGATTATTTACGTTTATTCCTGAAGCTATAGCAGCATTGTAATTTTCGGAGATTGCACTTACACGTCTTTTTATTGTTGATGATTTAGCATAATCAGCTAAATCATTTATATAATTAACAACAGTTTCCGAAGTTGCAGGAAAAGCAGAAAATTTATTATAAATACACCAATTGCAAAAGTCATCCCAATCTGATTCGTAAGCATTAATAGTATTTTCAGATTTTGTTTCTGAAAGTGTAGATAAGGATTTATTTGAAAGTAATGTACTGTTTATTATTTTTTTTAAATAGAAATGTTTGTTATTCATATTTTTACCAAGTTATTGCACAATTAGTTCCGATAATTTAAGATTATCGGAACTAATTGTGCTTAGAAAGCAAATATTTTGACATTAATGTTTAAATGAATATAATTTTTTTATTACACGTGAAATTTCATAATCTAACTTTTCTGTATCTATAGTTAAAAGTTCTTTATTTTTCATAACAGTTTTTCCATGAATTATAACTGTATTTACATCAAAAGAATTTCCGGCATAAACTAATAGTGAAATATCATTTAAACGAGGCTTCCAATGAAATCCTGTTCGATCTATTAATTGTATATCTGCTAAATAGCCTTCTTTAAGTTCACCTAAATCTGAATATCCTAAACATTTTGCACCATTTTTTGTTGCAAGATTGATAGCTTCTTTTGATGTAATTGCATACGGATCCAATGTATTTGCTTTATGAATCAAAGCTGCCAATCTCATTTCGGAATACATATCTAATTTATTATTGCTGGATGCTCCATCAGTTCCAAGTCCTACTGTTATTCCTTTTTTTATTATTTTAGTTATAGGTGATATTCCCGATGCTAATTTTAAATTACTGCCGGGATTATGTGCAACTTTTACATTTTTTTTAGATAATATGTTTATATCATTATCGTTTACATATACGCAATGTGCTGCCAGTGTAGGATAATCAAATAAACCTATATTGTTCATTAATTCTATCGGTGTTATACTATATTGTTTTATACAGTCATTTACTTCATTTAAAGTTTCTGCCAAATGTATATGTATAGGCATATTTTCTTTTTTTGCTACTTTACAAACTTTTTTTAAGTAGTCCGGAGGGCATGTATACGGTGCATGTGGTCCTAACATTACTCTAAAACGTCCATTATCTGCATTATTCCAATTTTTATATAATTCTATATTTTCTTGTAAGGCTTGGTCTGCATTTGGGCTTATTCCGGATAGTCCACGTGCAATATTACCTCTTATTCCGGCTTTCTCAGCAGCTTTTGCGCAAGAATCCATAAACATATACATATCGCAAAATGCAGTTGTGCCGCCTCTTATCATTTCGGCAAATGCCAGCATACTTCCCCAATAAACAATATCATTATCTAAATGATCTTCAGCAGGCCATATTTTTGTTTGTAACCAATCCATCAGCGCCATATCATCTGCATAACTTCTAAATAGAGTCATTGCAACATGTGTATGTGTATTTACAAATCCCGGGATTGCCAACATACCATTACCATTTATTATTTCATCGTATTCAGTTTCATCAGGACTAATTGGGAAATTCTTTATTCTATTATTTTTTATTGCAATATTTTGTTTAGTCTTAATTTTATTATTTACATATATATCTACATTTTTTATTAATATTGACATATTATCTCCCTTTATATATTTTTATTTAAGTTTTAAAAAAGATATATCGTATGGAGGGTACAATATTTCTTTTTCAGTAATAAAACCGGTTATCAGCGTATTATCTGTTACATCAAACGCCGGATTATATACATCAATTTCTGTTGGTGATATTTCCTTATTATTATACTCTTTTATTTCTTTTGAGTCGCGCTCTTCAATTATAATTTGATTTCCGTTTTTTAGATTAAAATCAAATGTAGACGAAGGTGCCGCTATATAAAAAGGTATGTTATGAAATTTTGCTGCTATAGCCAATCCGTATGTACCTATTTTATTTGCGGTATCACCGTTAGATGCAATTCTATCGGCTCCAACTATTACGGCATCTATTTTTTCTTTTTTTAATATAAATGCAGCTGTACTGTCTGTTATAAGTTTACAAGGTACTTTTTCATTATTCAATTCATATGCTGTTAAACGTGATCCTTGTAATAACGGTCGTGTTTCATCTATATAAATACACTTTATTTGTTTATTCAGATTGAGTTTTTTTATAATCCCCAATGCAGTTCCTATACCCTGGGTTGCTAGTGAACCTGTATTACAATGTGTTAAAATTTTTAAATTTTTTTATTTTTAAATAGTTCAATACCGTTATTTGCAATTTTATCGCATAATATTTGATCTTCTTTATCTATATCGGTGGCTTCTTTTAATAAGATATTTATAATATTTTTAAAATCGCTTTTTTCTGTTAGTTTAAGTATTTTATTTATAACTAAGGATAAATTAACTGCGGTAGGTCTGGTATTTTTCAATTTGTTACCTGCATTTATTATAAAATCTTTTTGTCTGCTTTTAGGAAGTTTTTGTGATTCTATTGCAGCTAATACCATTCCATAAGCGGCAGCTATACCTATTAAAGGTGCACCTCGTACTGATAATGTATATATTGCATCAATTACAGTTTTATATGATTTACATTTTATATAAGATGTTGTTAATGGTAATTTACGCTGGTCTAAAATAATAAGTTCATTATTGTTCCATTTTATTGCATTCATACTTTAATAACCTCTGCACGTGGAATATTTTTATTTGTAAATTTTTCAGGATTTTCTATATATATATCAGCTATATTTTTCAAGATGTTTTGAAATTTTATAGAGTTTTTTTTCATACATTCAAATACTTCGTCTTGTGTTATTATGTTTTTTGAAATTCCTGCAGCAAAATTTGTAATCATACATATGGTTACATAAGCAATACCTGCTTCTCTTGCAAGTTGGCATTCAGGTACATTTGTCATGCCGACAACGGTTCCACCAAATTTTTTAAACATTTTTATTTCTGCAGGTGTTTCAAATCTTGGACCTTCTGTACAAATATAAGTTCCTCCGTTATGTATTGTAATATTAAGTTTATTTGCTTCTTTTAATATTAATTTTCTTATTTCAGGAGAATATGGTTCTGTCATATCTACATGAGCTACTCCATGTAAAATACCATCAAAAAAAGTATTTTCTCTCATTTTCGTCATATCTATAAATTGATTTATCAATATAAAATCTCCCAACTTATATTTTAAAGTCAAACTACCTACTGCAGATGTGGAAATAATTGTCGTTACACCTAATATTTTTAATGCATATATATTTGCTCTATAATTAATTTTATGAGGAGGAACAGTATGTTTATTTCCATGACGTGCCATGAAAATTATTTCTTTATTTTTATATATACCAGAAGTATAGTATGAAATTCCGTAAGGAGTTTCAATTTTTTTTTGTTTTGTTTTTTCTAAAATTTTAGGGTCATAAATACCGCTTCCGCCTATAAACGCTAATTTATTCATTGTTATTCTCCGTTTTTATGAGATTTAATATATCATTTTTTGTAAAACTATAATTTTTACCACAGCCATTACATGTAATTTCAATTGCTCCTCTTTTTAACAATTCATTTTGTTCCGAGTGTGAAAGAAGTTTTAAAGAAGAAAAAACTTTTTCTCTTGAGCAGGTGCATTTATATTTTATTTTTGTTTCATATATCAATCCAAAATTTTCTTTTTTTATTAGTTCATCTAACGTTTGATTTTTATATAATTCATTTATTTCTTTAAATTTTTTCATATTTCCTTGGGGTAATAATTGAATTAAAAAACCGCTTGCTTTTGTTATTTGTCCATTTATATCCGTGTCGACATTTGTATGAAATTCGGATTTTATTTGTTCTGATTTAATTGTAAAATCTGTAAATATTTTATCAATTGAATTTTCTGTAGTTTTTATAATACTTTTAAAAGGATGTTTAAGTAGAGAGTATTTATTTATTGATAAAATACCTTTATATTTCGCAAGGAATTCTTTTTCGTTTTTTTCTTTTATTAAATTTTCTTGAGAAGTTTTAATATATCCTCTTAAATAATTTACATTATATGCATCTGCAAATATTATTCCTAACGGGCTGTTTGTTTGCCATTGTAATGAAATAGATTCTTTATTTTTAAAGTCTTTTGCCAATAGTACTGTACTTAAAAACACTTTGGATAAAATTGTTGCCGAAAATGCAGATAATTTATGTAATTTTTGTACACTTTGTGTAATTTCCGTAAGATCTGTTGATATAATACGTAAATTGTAAGAGTTTATATAGTGTTTAATATATCCCATGTTTTTCCTCTTTTATAATAAAAAAGACCCTAAACGGATCTTTATATTTTGAGTATGTCTATAGCTTTTTTTCTATCAGGCTTACCGAACACTGCCGATCCTGCAACACAAATATCAGCCCCGGCATCTTTTAGCAATTGAATATTTTCTGCTTTGATTCCTCCGTCAACTTCAATCAAAGTATTATATCCGTTATTTTGTATTATTTTTTTGAGTTTTTTTACTTTTTCGAGTGTATAATATATGAATTTTTGGCCACCGAATCCCGGATTTACACTCATTATTAAAACATAATCCAAAATAGGTAAAATCGGTTCTATGTTATTAATTGATGTTGCGGGATTAATAGCTATTCCTGCTTTTATTTTTCTTTCTTTGATTTCCTGAATTATGCGATCTTGGTGAATACTTGCTTCTTGATGAAATGAAATCATTTGTACTCCGACTTTTTCTAGTTCACTTAAATATTTTTCAGGATTAAAAACCATCATGTGTATATCAAATGGTAATTTTGTATGTTTTCTTATAGCATTTATAATAGGTACTCCAAATGTTAAATTTGGAACAAAATGCCCATCCATCATATCTAAATGCAATAAATCAGCACCGCTTTTTTCTATTTCTCTTACTTCTTTTTCTAAATTAGCAAAATCTGCTGATAATAAAGATGGTGCAATTTTCATTTATAAAGCCTCCTCTTATTTTCTTCTATTTCAAGTAATATTTTTTTATAAGAGTTATATCTTAATTTAGAAATTAAATTATTTTCCAATGCATCTAAGACGGCACATTTAGGTTCTGATAAATGTTTACAGTCTGAAAATTTACAGAGTCCGATATAATTATTAAATTCTTTAAATAATGTATCAATTTTGGCATCTATAAGAGATGTTGTATCTAAGCAAGTAAATCCGGGAGTATCTATAATATAAGTTTCAGAATTTAATTTTACAAGTTCTACATGTCTCGTAGTAGTTTTTCCTCTACCGGTATATGCACTTACTTCTTGAGATTTAAAATAATCTTTACCTATTAATTGATTGAGTATAGTTGATTTGCCTGCACCTGACGGTCCTGTGAATGCATTAATTTTATCTGAAAGATTGTATTTTAAGTTTTCAATGCTTTCCGGTACAAATTTTGATATCAATATTGAAGTGTATCCTATTTTTTTGTATAAATTTTCTATTTTTTTTGCATAATCGTGTGATAAATCAAACTTATTTATACATATGATAGGTATACTGTTGTTATTTTCAGCTATTGCTATCATTTTATCTAATAGAATTAAATTTATATCAGGATTTTTTATAGCAACAACTAAAACTAATTGATCTATATTTGCCACAGGTGGTCTTTGGAGAGTATTTTTTCTGGGATATATTTTAGTTATGACCGGATTTGAGCCTATTTCCAAGTCATATTCTACAATATCTCCTACCAATAAATTTGTTTTCATTTTTAAATTGCCGCGTGAACGACAAAGCTCTAATTTATCGGTTTTTCCAAGAATTGAGAAATATCCGTTCTCGTTTTTTATAATTATACCTTTCATTACAAATTCCGTTCTTGTACTAAATCATCATTTATATAAACTTGAATTCTTACATCTCCTACACCTGATACGTTTATGGATACGACTTCTCCGGGTGGAACCATATTGTCATATACAGAGTGTTTTCCATTATCATCAATAGCATAAATTACAACGTGTCGATCAGAACCTGTTTTAGGCATTGAAACACTTACATTTCCGCTCTTTCGTGTGGATTTTGATCTACCAATTACAAGATTTACTATATTTTTATCTGTAAAACCTACAGCCGGATCTTGTGATACTACTATTGAATTCATATCTGATTCTGATGCACCGTCTTGTGATGTAATGCTTCCTAAATTTAATTTTGAGTTTGTAAGTGATGCTTTTGCATCTCCTAAAGTCATTCCAACAACACTGGGAACGACAAGTTTTTGTTTCATATTTACTACAACGTTAACTGTTGTTCCCTTATCTACCTTAGTTTTTGCTACCGGATTTTGTGATAAAATCGTATCCGGTTCTTCTTTACTGTCATTTCCGTTTTCTATTGCACCTAATGATAATCCTAATTTTTCCAATCGTTCTTTAGCTTGTTCTATAGTTAATCCTTTTAAATCGGGAACTAAAATAACTGATCCGCCTTTACTTACAGTTAAATGTATGATTCGTTGTTCTTTGACATTTGTACCGGCCTGAGGTGTTTGTGAGATAACTTCTCCGGCAGGTACTTCATTATCGGATATTTCATCAACGGATACCCTTAAATGTTTATTTTTTAAAATATGTTCGGCAACTTCAACCGGTTTACCTACTACGTTTGGAACAGGTATATTTTCCGTACTCCAAAAATTTCCGAAACTGAAAAATGCCCATGCAAAACAAATGACAAATAACGCTATCATACTTATCCAAATATATTTTTGAGGCATTTGATTCAAAAATTTTAAAACTTTATTTTCTTTTTTTATTTTATTTCTGTTATTTAAATTTGTTTTTAAAATAGGTTTAGTTATAGAGTTTAAGTCGTGATCTGCACGTTTATATATAGACATTGTAAATCCTTGTGCTATGCGTAATTCCGAAATAAAATCGGAAATTGTGTCATATCTTTTATCTGGATTTTTTGCAAGTGCAGTCAATAAACATTCTTCCAGCATTGGAGATATTGCCGGATTGAATTTAGTTGGTTTTGGAATATCATTTTGCATATGTTTTAATGCAATACTTACTGCAGTGTCTCCTTCAAATGGAAGATGATGTGTAAGCATTTCATAGAAAACGATACCTAATGAATAGATATCTGTTTTTTCAGTAACTTTATCACCGGCAGCTTGTTCAGGTGATAAATAATGAACAGATCCTAAAATGGATTCTTTGTTCATTATTGTAGATGAATTTACAGCTCTTGCTATACCGAAATCTGTAACTTTTACTTTACCTGATTCAGTAAGCAATATATTATGCGGTTTTATGTCACAATGTATTATTCCGTTTTTATGAGCTTCTTCTAATGCACTGCCTATTTCTATAGTAATTCTTACAGCAACGTCAATAGGAATATGCTTATGTAAATTAATATATTGTTTTAATGTTTCACCTTCAACATATTCCATAACTATATAATGAATAGATTGATCACAACCTACATCATAAATTCCTACTATGTTAGGATGCGATAATTTACCGGCAGATTGTGCTTCATGTCGGAATCTTACTATAAAATCATTATCTTCAGCGAAATTACTATGAAGAATTTTTACAGCAACAATTCTATCAAGTAAAATATCTTTTGCTTGATAGACATCCGCCATTCCACCGGAACCGATTTTTTTCTCTAATTTATATCTTTCATCAAGAATTTTACCAATCATCATTTTCTCCACAATCAATCATTTTCATAACTAATAAGAATTAGTGATATATTATCACTTGCACCTGCGTCATATACCAATTCCATTAATTTTTCTGCACAGTTTTTTAAATTTTCATCAGTATTGAATTTGTATTCGGATAAAACTTTATTTATTGTGTAATCTTCCAGCATTCCGGTGAGTCCGTCACTGCAAATTAAAATTACTGAGTTTTTTTCAAGCCTGATTTCTCCTGTATCGACGTTTAAATCTTCATTTATACCGACCGCACGTGTAATTTCGTTTCTTCTCGGGTGTTTTTTTGCTTCATCTATGGTAATTTTCCCTTTTTTTAAAAGATTCATTACAAAAGAGTGATCTTCAGTAATCTGTTTTAATATTCCGTTTTTAAAATAATATATGCGACTGTCTCCAACATGAGCCCAATATATTTTATCTTTATTTAAGGCAACGGTTATTAAAGTACTACCCATTTGATTTAAATTAGGGTAATCTTTTTTTTGTTCCAAAATTATCTTATTTGCATATAAAATAGACTTCTTCATTACCTCTTCAGAAACAGATACCTGAGGAGTTTCTTTAAAGAAGTCTTTCGCGGATTCTACCGCAATCCTACTTGCTATTTGTCCGCCTTTATATCCGCCCATTCCGTCGGCAAGTATAAAATAAGGATTATTTGAAACATATATATAATCTTCGTTTAATTTTCTGACTAAACCTTTTCTACATTCACCATAAACTCTTATCATGATTTTATTTCTCCGATATGCAGAAACTCAACTTGTTTTCATATTACCATTTGATATATTTATAGTCAATTTTATCTGTTTTCCAAATATCTTCGCTTTAATTGTCCGCATGCAGCTTGTATTTCATTTCCCATTTGTCTGCGTACTGTAGCACTTTTCCCCATTTTTTCAAGAATTTGCTGAAATTCAAATATTTCTTTTTTCGAAGGTGCAAATAGTTGAATATGTTCCGTTCCATTGACAGGAATCAAATTAATGTGACAATTTAAATTTCCAATTAATTTAGCTAATTCTACAGCATGTTTCGGAGCTGCATTTATTCCTTTTATGAGTATATATTCAAATGTAATTCGTCTACCTGTATTTTCAAAATAATGTTTTGAAGCACGTATAACGTCTTCTATTTTGAAATGCTTACTTGAAGGTAAAATTTCATTGCGAATTTTGTCATTAGGAGCATGAAGGGATATTGCAAGTGTTATAGGTAAATTTTCTTTTTCCAATCTATATATTTGAGGTACTATTCCACATGTAGATAAAGTTATATTTCTATAACTTATATTTAAAATTGAGGAGTCATTACACAATTTTATAAATTTCAAACAATTTTCATAATTTGTTAAGGGTTCTCCCGCTCCCATTAATACAATTGAATGTACAGAAATGTTTTTTAATTTTTTAAATGCATATACTTGCGATAACATTTCTCCAAATGTTAAATTACGTTCCAATCCATTTCTAGTTGAAGCACAAAATATACACCCCATCGCACAACCGATTTGTGTTGAAACACAAATTGAATTTCCGTACTTATGGTGCATGCAAACAGTTTCTGCCAATGATCCGTCTTTTAATTTAAAAAGAATTTTTGTTGTATTACCGTCATTGGATTGTATACTGTTTATTACTTCAGGTATATATATACTTGCATTTTCTTTTAACCATTCACGCATATTTTTCGGTAGCTGTTTCATTTCATCAAATGTAAATATGCATCTATGATAGAGATAATCATGTATTTGTTTTGCTCTGAATTTAGGAAAATTGTTTAATGTTATATATTCTTCCAATTCTTTTAATGACTTTCCCCATATATCCAAACCCATAAATTATCTCCTTTTGAATTTAGCGATAAAAAATCCGTCACTTTTCAGAGTATCGGGCCATAAAGTCAACATCCCGTTTTCAGAATTTATAATATCATTAACAGCTATAGAATCTAAATAAAATTCTTTCTTTTGATTTAAAAACCAGTCAACAATTTTTTCATTTTCATTTATATTTAACGTACATGTACTGTAGACTAAGGTACCACCTTTTTTTACATATGTAGATGCACATTTCAGTAAATCTTTCTGTGTTGATATTAATGATTCAATAGTTTCTTCAGTTCTACGCCATCTTAATTCAGGTTTATGTCCTAAAACACCTAATCCCGAACAAGGTGCATCTAACAATACTTTATCATATTGCCCAGTTAATGTCGGTAATAATTTTGTTGCATCTTGCAATTTAGGAGTTACTATTTTTACACCCAATCTGTTTATATTTTCTTCTATTAATTTAATTTTATGAGGATATAAATCCCAAGCATCTATAGAACCCTTATTATCCATTAATTGTGCTATTTGAGTTGTCTTACTTCCCGGTGCCGCACACATATCCAAAACTTTTTCATAAGGTTTCGGATCTAATGCATAAGCAGGAATTATGGAAGATATTGATTGTATAAAAATATACCCCTTTTCTAATAAATCTGTTTTAAAAAGATTTACACCATTTTTTATAAGAAAAATATTTGGGAAATTTTCAACACCGGAATATTCAATTTTGTTTTCATCAAATATTTTAATCAGGTCATTTGTTGTAATTTTTAATTCATTACAACGAACAAATAAATTTTCAGGTAAATTAAAAGCTTGCAGAATTTCTTTTGTTTTATTTATACCATAATCTTTGTTCCATTTTTGTATTAACCAAATCGGCTGATTGTAAATCAATGATAATTTTTCAAATTTACTTAACTTGGAAAAATCATTAATTTCAGCTTTTTTTCTTAAAAAATTTCTCAAAATTGCATTTACAAATCTGACATTACCTTGATGTGTAATTTTTTTTGTCAATTTTACGGTTTCGTTTACAGCAGCAGATTCAGGAATTTTATCTAAATATATTAATTGATACAAACCTAAATATAATAAAATTCTTACGCTTTTATGAATTTTATTTATTGAACGATTACTTAATTTTTCAACAATATATTGGAGATAATTGCATTTTCTGCAAATTCCATATACCAATTCAGTTATTAAAGCTTTATCCCTACTAAGTAACTTATGTGATTTAAAAATTTTTTGTAGGCTTAAATTAGCATATGCATCTCTATAAAAAATCTCATATATACACTGATATGCTAATAATCTTTCATTAATTTGTTTAATATTCGAATTTTTCATTTATTTTTATTTGATATCCATTAATAAAATCACGTGATGACATGCATTTATGATTTTCAGGTTGCAAAGCATAAATTTCTAAAACACCTTTACCTGTAGATACATGAATAATATCATCTTTTAAAGATATTATTGTTCCTGAAGGAATATTTTTATTATCTACATTTTTATAATTTGATTTATGCAATTTTATTCGTTTTTTCCTGAAAAATGTATATGTACCGGGATTCGGATACATTCCACGTATAAGATTATGTATTGTGTTTGCAGGTAAATTCCAATTTATATGTCCGGAAGATTTTGTTATTTTTTCTGCGTATGTTGCTTCTCTTTCGTTTTGAGCTATAGATTCGCTGAGTTTTCTTTCTAAATCATTTAAAACTTTTACAAGTTCATATGAACCTTCTTTTGCAAGAATTTCAAATAAATTTTCTGCAGTTGATTCTTGAGAAATAGGAATTTCCTTTTGTGAAATAATATCTCCTGTATCCATACCTTTATCCAATTTCATAATGGTTATTCCGGTTTTTGTTTCTCCGTTGATTATGGCTCTTTGGATTGGTGCTGCACCTCTGTATTTAGGTAATAATGATGCATGAACATTTATTGCACCATATTTGGGAATTCTTAATATATTTTCAGGTAAAATTTTACCGTAAGCTATTACAACAATAATATCAGGTTTGTATTCACTAATTAATTTATACTGGCTTTCATCTTTTAAAGTTGTCGGCTGGTGTATAGGAATATTTTGTTCTAATGAATATAATTTCACAGGAGAAAAAGTAATTTTTCCGTTTCTTCCGTTTATTTTATCCGGTTTAGTAAATACAGCTATGGGGGTATATTCATTTTTACAAAGCATTTCTAAAGATTGTTTTGCAAATTCCGGTGTACCCATAAAAATTATTTTATATTTATTTTGCAATTATTTGATTACCTCTTGTTTAATGTAATAGCTTTATCAATAAATAAAGTTCCATTTAAATGATCAATTTCATGCTGAACACATCTTGCAAACAATCCTGTTGCTTTTTTCTGTTTTCTTTTACCGCGAATGTCTTGATACTTAACTATTACATGAGCATATCTTTCGACTTCTCCATATAAATCTGAAACTGAAAGACATCCTTCCGTTTCAATTACTTTTGAATCATCAAGTGGTTCCCATTCAGGATTTATATATACATCAAATCCTTCGTTACAGTCTGCAACAAAAATACGTTTTGATAATCCAATTTGCGGAGCAGCAAGTCCTACTCCATTTTCCGCATACATAGTTTTTTTCATGTCTGCAATTAAGTGTTTCATTTTTTTATGTTGCAAAAACTCTTCTTCTGTTACGGGCTTGGCAACTTCTCTAAGTACGGCTTTACCTACTTTTACTACTTCACTCACAATATAACCTCTTTCTTTATAAAATTAACTTTTTAGTTTAATATATAGGATCTACATCTATAATTATATCATTTTCTTCAGAAATAAAAGAATTTCTTATTATTGTTTTTATTGAAGAAAGATTTTTCCCTTTTATTAATATTGAAATATAATATTTGTCTCGAATTTTTTTCAGATTTTCATCATAAGGCGGTGCAATTATAACGTCATTTTGATTGTTTTGTGATAAATACTTATATATACGATTAGCTTTATATAATGCTTTTTCATATATTTTATTAAAACTTGATATTTTAATTAATTTTGAAAACGGCGGATAAAATAAAGCTTTTCTATATTCGATTTCTTTTCTGTAAAATTCTTCATAATTATGTTTTGCTATAGATTGTATAACATAATGAGATGGATTATAAGTTTGCAGAATTACTTCTCCTTGTTCTTTATTTCTACCGGCACGACCTGCACATTGAGTAAGTGTATTAAAAGTGTTTTCTGCAGATAAATATCCGGGAGTATTCAACATTCCATCAGCATTTAAAATTCCTACGGTTTTAACATCGGGGATATCATGTCCTTTTGTAACTAATTGTGTACCTAATAAAACATCAAATAATCCTGAACGAAAATCATTTAATATTTGAGCCGAACTTCCTTTTTTTGAAATACTGTCTATATCTAATCGTTTACATTTTAACTCAGGCAAATATTTATGTATTTCATCTTCAATTCTTTGTGTTCCGAATCCTTTATATATCAATTTATTACTACATTTCGGACAAATTGTAATTACATCAAAAAATTTTTCACATGAGTGACATTGTAATCTTTTTTTATCTTTATGATAAACCAATGAAACGTCACAATGTTGACATTTTACAGTATTTCCACATTTAGTACAAATGAGATATGTAAAAAAACCTCTTCGATTTAAAAAAAGTATAGATTTTTTATTATTTGTTTTGGTATCTTTTAATTTTTTTAAAAGATATCCGGAGAATAACGAGTAATTTCCTAAAAGATATTCATCCTGCATATCTATTATATTTATCTTAGGAAGTGGAGTTTTATGAATCCTATAATTCATTTCAAGTAAATCTATTTGTTTATTCTCAGCAGAATTATATGTAGATATTGATGGTGTAGCTGCACCTAATATAATTGGGCAATTATGAATTACTGCCAACATTTTGGCTACATCTCTTCCGTGATATCTTGGTCCATCACTTTGTTTGTATGAAAAATCATATTCTTCGTCAACTATAATAAGCTTTAAATTATTAAAAGGCATGAATAAAGCTGAACGAGAACCTATAATAATTCGTGCTTCGCCGTTTTGTATTCTCATCCTGTTGTTATAACGTTCACTTTTATTTAAGTTGCTATGCATAAAAACAATATTCGAACCGAAATATTCAGTAAAGTATGATATGATTTGATCCGTCATTGATATTTCAGGTACAAGTATTAAAACAGTACCGTTATTTAATAATACGTTTTCTGTAGCTCTTAAATAAACTTCTGTTTTTCCGCTACCCGTTACACCTTTTAATAAAATTCCTGAATATTTATTTTCTTTTATTTTTTTTAGTATATTTTTCAGAACATTATTTTGTTCATCAGTTAAAATTTTTTTATCTTTCTTTTTTATTGTATCTTTTATCAAAGAAAACGTTTTTCTGTATTTGTAAAAATATTTTGCTATATTTTTATCACAAACAGCATTTATTACCGAACTTGAAAATCCTTTTTCCTTTAAATTGTCTACAGAAGCTTCTTTGTTTTTATCTAAATATTTTTTTAATTCAAATTGCTTTGGACCGAGTTTAAAATTTATATCGGTATTATTTAATTTTATCCATTTATCTAAAGGACGTTTATATGTAGAATCATAAATTTCTTGAACAGAAAAAAATTGCTTATCTATATATTCTTGAATATTATTTTTTGATAATATCTTTTCTATTGCATCTTTACGTACCGTTTTTACAGAAATATCTATTAGTTCTTTTATTTTGTGATTTTCAGGTATTATGTCCCAATTTATAAAATAACTTATATCTTTTTTTATACCTTTTTTGTCAATTAAAAATAATCTGAGTGCATCTAATAAAGTACATAAATAATATGAAGATATCCAATATGCCAATTGCATCATTGAATCTGAAAACCAATTATATGAATCAATTGTATTTTCAATGTCTAAAACTTTATATGATACTGAATTTTCTTCAATTTCTCTTATTGAAATTATAATACCTTCCTCTTTATGTTTTCCAAAAGGAACGACACATCTCCAACCTATATTTATATAACTTAAATTTTTAGGAATGCGATATGAAAATGTACGATTTAAATGCTTTGATGGTCTATTTATAAGTATTTCAGCTATAGTTATTTTCATTTTACCCTACTTTTATAAAATAAAGAGATGTAACATTAACTGCTACATCTCTTTATTTTATCACATCTTTTATTTTATACCTGATTCTTTTTTCAATACAGATACTTTATCTAATTTTTCCCATGGTAAATCCAAATCGTTTCTTCCAAAATGTCCATATGCCGCAGTTTGTTTATATATAGGTCTCTTTAAATCAAGCATATCAATAATACCGGCAGGACGTAATTCGAAATTTTTGTTGATTAATTCAACGATTTTTTCTTCAGAAATTTTACCTGTACCGAATGTATCTACTCTTATTGAAACGGGTTTTGCCACACCTATAGCATAAGCTAATTGAATTTCACATTTGTCGGCAATTCCTGCAGCGACAATGTTTTTAGCTACATATCTTGCTGCATATGCTGCAGAGCGATCGACTTTTGTAGGATCTTTTCCTGAAAATGCTCCGCCGCCGTGACGTGCCATACCGCCATATGTATCTACTATTATTTTACGTCCGGTAAGTCCTGCATCACCTTGCGGTCCACCGATAACAAATCTTCCTGTAGGATTAATAAAATATTTTGTATCTTTATCAAGATACTTTGCAGGAATAATTTTCTTTACAACATGTTCTATTATATCTTTTTCTATTTTATCATGAGATACTTCCGGACAGTGTTGTGTTGATATTACAACCGTATCAACACGATGCGGTTTATTATCAATGTATTCTACCGTAACTTGTGTTTTTCCGTCGGGACGTAAATAATTTAATTCACCGCTTTTTCTTACTTCGGCTAATTTTCTAGCTAATTGTTGTGCCAATTGAATCGGCAGAGGTATAAATTCTTCAGTTTCATTTGTTGCATAACCGAACATCATACCTTGATCTCCTGCACCGATATCATATTTAATGTTCTTGTTTTTCTTTGCTTCTAATGATTTATCAACACCCATTGCAATATCAGGAGATTGTTCATCAATTGATACAAGTACACCGCATGTTTTACTGTCAAACCCATAATCTGAATTTACATATCCTATTTTTTCAATAGTATCTCTTATTACTTTCGGTATATCTATATAACATTTGGTAGATATTTCACCGAAAACATGTACTTGTCCTGTTGTTACAATTGTTTCACAAGCAACACGTCCATCAGGATCTTTTGATAAAATTGCGTCTAATATGGCATCAGAAATTTGATCGGCTATTTTATCAGGATGACCTTCAGTAACTGATTCTGAAGTGAATAATGTTTTATTGGGCATAATAACCTCCATTATTATTTAATAAAAAAACCTCCGCACAGGGAGGAATATTTCCTCTCATCTGCCAGCTTTTGCTGTTGGAATTAGCACCGTTTCTTAATGATGGTTGCCGTAGCTTCATAGGGCCAGTCCCTCTGCTACTCTTGATGAGCGACATAAGTCTCATATTTAATTCAAAGTCATTATAAATCTTTATTAATAATTTATCAAGTAAGACTTTTTATAAAACTTGTGAAAGGAAAGCTTTTGTTCTTTCTTCTTTCGGTGATTTAAATAAGTTGTTGGGTTCTCCTTCTTCAACTATAATTCCGTGATCGATAAAAACTGCTCTTGTTGCTACTTCACGCGCAAAACCTATTTCATGAGTAACAACAACCATTGTCATACCTTCGTTTGCAACTTCTTTCATAACATCTAAAACTTCATGTACCATTTCAGGATCCAATGCCGATGTAGGTTCATCAAATAATAGCGCTTTAGGTTTCATTGCTAAAGCACGTGCAATGGCTACACGTTGCTGTTGACCACCGGAAAGTTGAGAGGGTTTAGCATTTTCTTTATCTTGTAATCCAACTTTTTTTAATAAATTCATACCTCTGGTATAAGCTTCTTCCTTTGATAATCCTCTTACTTTCATAGGTGCAAGCATTAAATTTTTTATGACACTCATATGCGGAAATAAATTGAAACGTTGAAAAACCATACCAACTTCAGTACGAACAGCGTTAATGTTTTCTTCTCCGTTTAGAGGCATATCGTCAAATGTTATAATTCCGGTAGTAGGAGTTTCCAAACCGTTTATACATCTGAGCAATGTGCTTTTACCTGAACCTGATGGTCCTATAATAACGACAACTTCACCCTCATTGACTTTTAATGATATATCATTAAGAACTGAAGTATTTTCAAATGATTTACTTATATGATTTACATTTATTAAAGTTTTTGTGGCTTCCATTATTTTCTCCGTTCTAAAAATGATACTAAACGAGAAATAGCTAATGTCATAACAAGATATAAAAATGCAACTGTAAGCCAAATCTCAAAAGAACCATACGTTTGTGCAATAATTAATTGTCCTCTACGTGTTAATTCTTCAAATCCAATAACAGAAACAAGTGAAGAATCTTTTAGCATTGCAATAAATTCATTACCTAACGGTGGAAGTATATTTCTTAAAGCTTGAGGCAATATTATATGGTACATTGTTTGCCACCATGTTAATCCTAATGATCTTCCAGCTTCCATTTGACCTATATCAATTGATTGTATTCCTGCACGTATGATTTCCGAAACATAAGCTCCGCTATTTATACCACATGCAGTAACTGCAGCCAAAAACGGATCAACTCTATGTCCGCTAATCATAGGTAAAGCAAAGTAAATTAAAAATATCTGAACCAATAAAGGAGTACCTCGGATACAATCAGCATAAATTGTTGCAATAATTCGCAATACACGAATCTGACCGATACGTAATATTCCTATAATCAATCCTATAATTAATCCTATAGCAACGCTTACAGCTGTTATTTCAATAGTTACTCCAGCCCCCAAAAGTAATAATGGGAATGCCTGTTGAATCAATTCAAAATTCATAATTTATCCTATTTTTCCTTTTAAATAAAATTTAAATACAACATGTATAATTTTACATTTAAGAGAATAGTTAGTCAACAATATTATTTAAAAAAATAAACGAAGAGTTATTTACTGAACTCTTCGTTCATTAATTCTCTTAAATAGTTAAACCTTTTTTTAAAAGATTTAAAGTTTTATCTTTACCGAATAAAGAAATCATTGTATATATACCGGGACCCTTTGTTTTTCCCGTTAATGCAATTCGAACAGGTTCAAATGCAAGTTTTCCTTTTATATTAGTCGTTTTCATTGCATTTGTAAAGCATTTCTTTATAAAATCATCTTCAAATAAATCTAATTTTTCAAGATTTTCTATAAAAGCTTGAAGAATTTTTTTACTTGATTCGGATTTCATAATTTCTTTATATTCTTCGTTCTTAATTTCTCCAATTGTTCTGTAGAAAATTTTCAGTTCTTCTTCTACTTGCATACCATATGACAATCTTTCTTGAACGTAGCAAACAACTTTTTTAAGCCATTCTTTACGCTCCGGAGAAATCGGTAATGTTTCGTATCCGACTTTAACTATAAAAGGCATCAAAAATTCCAGTAATTGATCGGGTGATAATTCTTTTATATAGCGAGAATTTATCCAGTTCAGTTTTTCAATATCGAAAACCGCATCATTTGATGAAACGCGATTCATAGTGAATTTTTCTATTAATTCATTTCTTGTAAATATTTCTTCTTCACCTTCAGGTGCCCAACCTAACAAAGCAAGGTAATTTACTATTGCATCAGGTAAGTATCCCATATCTTTATAAGAAGTAATAGAAGTTGCACCGTGTCGTTTACTCATCTTTTTGTGATCTGAACCTAGTATAAGTGATATATGTCCGAAAACAGGTGCTTCGTGTCCTAATGCTTGATATATAGCTATTTGACGCGGTGTATTTGATAAATGTTCTTCTGCACGTATTACATGTGTAATTTCCATGTCTATATCATCTATTACTACAGCAAAATTATATACAGGTATTCCGTCGGATTTCATAATTATGAAATCTCCCACTCCTGATGCTTGAAATTCTACATGACATCGGACCATATCATCAAATTCAAAAACACCATGTGTAGGAACTCTGAGTCGGACAACCGGCTTTCGTCCTTCTTCTTTATATTTTTTTTGTTCTTCAGCTGTTAGATTTTTACAGTAACCTTGATATACAGGAGTTTTTCCTTCTTTGAGTTGTGCTTGTCTACTTGCTTCTAATTCTTCAGCTGTATCATATGCATAGTATGCTTTATCTTCTTTTATTAACTGTTCTACAATTTTTTTATATTTTTCTAAACGCTCAGTTTGTCTATATGGAGCATGAGGACCACCTACATCAATTCCTTCATCCCAATTAAGACCTAACCATTTTAAAGATTCTTTTATATTTTCTTCAGATTCTTTAGTTGAACGTACCGTATCTGTATCTTCAATACGTACGATAAAATCACCATTCATATGTTTGGCAAGTAACCAATTAAATAAAGCAGACCTTGCTCCTCCAATATGAAAAGGTCCTGTCGGACTCGGCGCAAATCTTACTCTAATTTTCTTCTGCATAACAGTGCCTCCTGACAATCAAAGCTGTTGATAATGCAATTATTGCTTTATCATTTCCTACAGCATCTAATTTTTCATTTGTTTTAGCTTTTATACCTATTTGATTAATTTTTATTTTCAATATTTTTGATATATTAGTTTTCATTTCCGGGATATATTTAATAAGTTTAGGTGATTGAGCTATTACAGTTGTATCTATATTTGAAATAACAAAATTTTCTTTTTCTATAATTTCTGAAACTTTTTTTAACATCGTTAAACTTGAAATATTTTTATATTTAATATCTGTATCCGGAAAATACGTTCCGATATCTGATAATCCTGCTGCTCCCAATAAAGAATCTATTATAGCGTGAATAAGTACATCAGCATCTGAATGACCCTCAAGTCCTTTTTCATTTAAAATTTTAACACCGCCTATGATAAGCGTATTTTTTAAATTTTTTCTATGAATGTCATAGCCTTGACCTATTCTATACATAAGTTTATCTCTATCAATTATCTCACAAAAATGTTCCCAATCTTCAATTGTTGTAATTTTAAATAATTTTTCATAACCTTTACAAATTTTAACTTTGTAACCTGAATATTCCAATATGGATGAATCATCGGTTATTTCAATATTGTTTGAAGGTATTTTGGATATTGCATCTTTAAATATTTTAGTAATAAAAACTTGAGGTGTTTGAATTTTTATTAAATTATTTCTATTCAAAGTTTTTTTTACAATATTTTTTCTTTTTCTTTTATTGTATCGCTACAAGACAAAAATGGTATTGCACCAGGCGTATCTTTATCAATATTATTTAATAAAATCTTTATAATTTTATTGTTTATAAAAGGTCTTGCGCAATCATGAATTAATAAATAATCTGATTCTGGATCTACAGACAACAACCCGTTTTTCACAGATTCAAATCGTGTTTTTCCTCCTGACGTAAACTTAACTTTTACAGTATGTCGAATTTTAGAAAGTATATTTTTAAAAATCTCTATTTCAGAATTTTTAACTACTATAATTAATTCATCTATTTGATTTGAGGAAAAAATATTCTCTAAAGTGTACTGCGCCAACGTTTTATTTTCATGTTTTAATAATAACTTATTTAAAGAAAGTCCTACTCTGCTACCTGCGCCTGCACATAGAAGAATCATGCTGTTCATACTTGTTTTTCTCCTATTTTTGCAAAAATCATCTTTCCGGCGGCGGTTTGCAATACAGATGTAACCATAATTGAGACTTGTTTTCCTATTGATTTACTTCCATTTTCAACTACAATCATAGTTCCATCGTCCAGATATGCAACACCTTGACCTTCTTCTTTTCCGTGCTTTATAAGTTGTACAACTATTTCTTCACCGGGAATCAATACAGGTTTTACTGCTATAGCTAAATCGTTAATATTTAATACTTCTATTTCTTGTAATTCTGCAACTTTATTTAAATTATAATCGTTAGTTATTATTTTATATTTCTTTTGTCTTGCTAATTTTATTAATTTAGAATCGACTTCATTTACATCTTCAAAATCATCATTTATAATGATAACTTCATCTTCTTGTTTTTTTCTCATTTGATTTAATATATCAAGGCCTCTGCGTCCCCTGTTTCGTTTTAAAATATCAGATGAGTCAGATATTTTTTGTAATTCTTCCAATACAAAAACAGGAATAACTAAAGGTCCTTCTAAAAATCCTGTCTTAAAAATATCTGCAATTCTTCCGTCAATTATAATATTTGTATCTAATAATTTCCCGATCTTTTTATTTTTTGACTCTTTTCCGTGACAAATTATCCATTCCCAGATTTCAGCTTTTTTATTAATTCCCAAGTGCATACCTATATATCCTAAAACTATGCTGAGTACTACAGATATATAAGGTCCTATATAAGGTACACTTCTAAATGCAAGTCCAACTAAATTTGCAATTATCAGTCCGATAAAAAGTCCGGATGTCCCAATTAATAAATCTTGTAATGAATTTGCCGTTAATGATTTTTCTACATGTGATGTTAATTTAAAAAGTTTGTTTATTAAATATGGCGCTATGAAAAAACCTATAAATGCACCTATTATTGCATTTATAATTATTGATGCACCTGATATTATCGTAATTCCTAAAATCATAAAATTTAATATGTTTTCGGGCACTATTAACGATAATATAAATGATGTTTGTGTAGATAATGCAATTCCTAATATTGTAAAGAGTATTATAAAAATAACCCTTAAAATTTTTTCTGACATATAAATTCCTCTAATAAATAGTTTATATTGCATACATTAAGTTAATACAATAATTATATTATCACATAAATTAAGCTTTGAGTACAATTGTACTTATTTTATTTGTATTATTATTTTTTATTAAATTAATTGCATCATTTATATGTGCTATAAAATGTGTATATTTTAATAAATATAATAAATCATTTTCTTTAAAATATTTTTCTACATCTTTTTTGTTACCCATTGGTAAAATAAATTTTTTAAATTTCATTTTTATCGCTTCTTTTATACGTATTATTATTCCTGAAACAGGTAATATTTCTCCTGTTAAACTTACTTCACCTAAAACAATCATTTCTGCAGATATAGGTACATCGTTATTTATAGAAACTACAGCTAAAGCAACTGCCAGATCTACAGCTGTTTCTCGTACATAAATTCCACCGGGAATATTTATATATACATCATTTCTACTAAATAATTGATTTGCTCTTTTTTCAAGTACAGCAAGTAACATAGTTATTCTATTGTAATCATATCCTACAGTAACTCTGCGCGGCATATTCAGGACTGTTGCTACTGTAAGTGCTTGTACTTCAATGATAACTGCTCTCATTCCTTCTAATAATGTTGTTGCTATACTTCCGGGAATATTTGATGCTCTTTCTCTTAATAGAAATTCGGAAGGATTATTTATAGCTGAAAGTCCTGTCTTATTCATTGAAAATAATCCTGTTTCATCTGTAGAACCAAAACGATTTTTTACCATTCTGAGCATACGAAATTGATAACTTCGATCACCTTCCAAGTACGCTACAGCATCAACCATATGTTCCAACATTCTAGGTCCTGCGAGGTTTCCTTCTTTTGTTACATGTCCTATTATAATTAGTGCAATATTATCTCTTTTGGCTAAATTTATTAAAATGGAAGTCACGTCACGAATTTGTGTAATGCTTCCTATTGACGCATTCGAATTTGCTATAAAAACAGTTTGTATTGAATCTATTATGAGTAATGACGGATTTATTTTTTGTGTTGCGTTTATTATATTTTCTAAATTACCGTCAGACATTATATAGCAAGAGTCTTCAAACAATCCAATGCGCTCTGCACGCATTTTTATTTGAAATTCGGATTCTTCTCCGCTGCAATATAAAACTTTTTTATTTTTTTGCGCTACAAACTTACAAATTTGTAATATTAAAGTTGATTTACCTATGCCTGGTTCTCCACCGCATAATATCACAGATCCCGGAACGATTCCTCCACCCAAAACTCGATCTATTTCGGGAAATTCTAAATTTATACGTTCATTGCTTTTTGAATTTATTTCTGATATTTTAAGCGGCTTTTTTAAATCTGATTTTGAACTAAAAAATGTTTTAGGATTTGTAATATTAATTTCGCTCTCTTCATGCATACTATTCCATTCATTACATTGCAAACATTTTCCTACCCATTTAGAACTTATATTTCCACAATTACTACAAACAAACTTTGTTTTCTTTATATTCTTTGCAACCATAATATTACCCCAAAATAATAAGACATGAATTCACTCATGTCTTATTATACTACACAAAATTACAATGTATTGAAAACTAATTGTTTTTCATTATTTAAATCAATATTCAATTGACGTTTACCTTTAAGGTCTCCTTTTATAATCATATCTGAAATATTATTTTCAATTTTTTTCTGAATAAGTCTTTTTAAAGGTCGTGCTCCATACTCAAAACTATATCCTTCTTTTATCAGATATTCTTCAGCTTTATCAGATACTGATAATTTAACATGTAAACTATTCATTTTATTTTCAGTATTTTTAAGGAGTAATTTTATTATAGATTTTAATTCTTTTTCTTCAAGCGGTTTAAATACTATCATTTCATCAATTCTATTTATAAACTCAGGTCTAAATGTATTTTTTACCTCCTCAAGAATTTGTGTTTTTTGATTTTCAAATGATATTTCTTTTATATCCTTTCCGGTTATTTCAAATCCTAAAGATTTAATGTTTTTATTTAAATATTTAGCACCTAAATTACTTGTCATTATAATGATGCAATTTGTAAAATCAACCGTTCTTCCTTGTCCGTCAGTAAGTCTACCGTCATCCAATACTTGTAAAAGAATATTGAAAAAATCAGAATGTGCTTTTTCTATTTCATCAAATAATATAATGCTGTACGGTTTACGACGTATTACATCAGTTAATTGTCCTCCTTCATCATAGCCTACATATCCTGGAGGTGCTCCTATTAAACGGGATACTTCGTGTTTTTCCATATATTCGGACATATCAAATCTTACTAAAGCAGATTCATTACCAAACATGTATTCTGCAAGTGCGCGTGCCAATTCAGTTTTTCCTACACCTGTAGATCCCAAAAATATAAATGAACCTATCGGATGTTTCGGATCTTTCATTCCGGCTCTTGCTCTTCTAATAGCTTGAGCTACTGCATGAATCGCTTCATCCTGTCCTATAACTCTTTTTTTCAACTCATCTTCTAAATGTAACAAACGCTCTGAATCGCTCTGTTTTAAACTTTGCAACGGTATTCCTGTCCATTTTGAAACTACTTCTGCTATGTCTTCACCTGTAACAACTAACGGTTTTAGATTATCATCTTTTTTAGCTTTTTTATATTCAGCAATTTTATCTGATAAACTTTTAGCAATATCACGCAATTCGGCAGCTTTTTCAAAATTTTGTGAAGAAACTGCAGCTGTTTTTTCTTTTTGAACAGATTTCAATTTGTTTTCCAATAACTTTATATTGTCAGGTGATAATGAAGCTTGAATTTTTACTTTTGCTGAAGCTTCATCTATCAAATCTATTGATTTATCCGGTTGAAATCTGTCATTTATATATTGGGTTGATAAATCTACTGCATTTAAAATAGCTTCATCAGTAATTTTGGCATTATGAAATGCCTCATATCTATCTCTTAAACCCTTAAGAATTTTTATTGTGTCTTCACGGTTTGGTTCTCCGATTATTACAGATTGAAAACGACGTTCCAATGCGGCATCTTTTTCAATATATTTTTTATATTCATTAAGAGTAGTTGCACCTATACAACGTAACTCTCCTCTTGCAAGAGACGGTTTCATTATATTGGCGGCATCCATCGATCCGCTTTCTCCGGATCCTGAACCTGCACCCACCAAGGTGTGAATTTCATCAATAAATAAAATCCAATCTTTATGTTTTTTTATTTCATCTATTATCTTTTTTAATCGTTCTTCAAATTCACCCCTATATTTTGTACCTGCAACAATAGAAGCAATATTTAAAGATATAATTTTACAATTTTTCAACATTTCAGGTACATCTTGAGTTATTATTCTTTGTGCAAGACCTTCAGCAATTGCAGTTTTTCCTACACCCGGTTCTCCAATTAATACCGGATTATTTTTATTTCTTCGCATTAAGATTTGAATAACACGATTTATTTCATCTTGTCTACCTATAACAGGGTCTATTTTACCTTCTTTTGCACGTTCATTTAAATCAATTGCAAATTCGCTGAGTTCACCTAATGATGAATCTTTCTTGTTATATGAATCTTCTGATAAAACCTTGTTAAATGCATCTATTATTTTTTCTTGTGTAACATTGAAATAATCCATAATTTGCATTATGAAGTTATCACCTTCATGAAGTATAGCCAGAAGAAGATGTTCCGTTCCTACATATTGCATATGCATTCTATTTGCTTCTTCTACAGAAGTAACTAAAATACGTTTAGTTTGCGGAGCTACATATAATTCATCAGCTGAAAGAATTGAATGTTTTTTATAGCTTTTTAAAATTTCTAATAAGTTTTCTTCCGTTATTCCTACAATAGATAAAATTTTACTACCGGCATCGTCTTTTTCATGTGCAATACCGACCAAAAGATGTTCCAACCCAATGTATTCGGAATTTAAACTCGATGCAATTTTTGCCGAGTATTTCCATGCATTTTTTACGCCTTCAGTATATCTGTCTTCCATTAGTATCACTCCTTAATTTTAATTTTCTTTATTTTTCAATTTAATTTTGTCACGAATAACTGCAGCGCCTTCGTAATCTTCAACTTCAACAGCTTTTTTTAATTTTTCTTTTAAAATATCAATATCTGATTTTTTTTCTTTTGAATCCAACTTCTTTGTAAATAAATCAGATATATTTTCAGTATATCTATCTTTTTTTATTAAACTTGAATTTTTATTATCTATCCTAAAATAATTTGATATATCATCAACATCTTCAAATTCATAAAAACTGTTATCTAAAAATTTATTCATCATGTAAAATGGATCTTTAATTCCGCTAATTTGGAAATTTTCTTTATTTGCACAAACATGACATAAATTATATTCAGTTCTATTTCCGTTTATTATAAGAATTTTATGTATTGAAGCTCTATTTTTACCACATTTTTCACAATTCATAATTCATCCCTCCAATATAGTTTTTACCCTTTTTGTTAAAGTATTTATTCCTTTATTAATTTTAGAATCAGGACAATAATCAAGAAATGTATGTACAGCTGTCATAAATAATGAAAATTGTACATCATCAAAAATATTACTTTCTTGTAAATCATTTAAAAGTTTATTTAATATTTCTTTTTCATTTATCGGTTTTACGATAACAGGATAATTTTTAACGGAAGAAATTTTTATATATCCCCCATTACCACGTCTTGATTCAACTATAAAATTTTGATTATCTGAAAATCTTGTATTTATTACATATGTTATTTGCGATGGAGCACATTCCAATTCATTTGCCAATTCTCTTCTTTTTAAAATAATTCCTTCATCTTCTCTGCTACGTAACATTTCCAGAATTATTTTTTCAATTTGATCTGATAAAATGTTATTCATAATTTACTCACCTCTTACTAAATTAAGTATAAAGCTCAAAAGTCAAAAAGTCAATAGGTTTAAAAGTCAAAAAAACAGTCGTTTTAATCCGACTGTTTTTTTAGATTTAATTTATATATTATTTTTTGAGAAAAACCTTTTCTTGCTAAAAAAATAATTAATTTATCAGGATTATTTTTATATAAATTTGAAATTTTAAACTTCAAATTTACTATTTTTTTTGCAGCATTTAATTCTTCAGTCTCCGATAAATCCAAATTAATATAAAGTCCTTTTTGTTTTAACTTTTGATGAATCATTTTATTACTTAATATGTTTTGATTTTTATAATAATTAAATAATTCTATTGATAATTTTTCGTCATTTATATAATTTAATTTTTTTAACTTTTCAATAGTTTTATTTATTTCTTCATTGGTATATCCTCTATTTTTAAGTTTATAAGTTATTTCATATTCACTTTGGGATTTATAGTTAAGAAGCCTTAAAGCGGCTTGATAAACATCTTTTTTATTTTTCATCATCGTTTCCGGCAATTACTTCATCATTAAATGTTTCAGGTTCAACCATTAGAGTGTCTCTTATTATTTTATCGATTTCTTTAGCAATTTCAGTATTATCATGAAGATACTTTTTTGCATTTTCACGTCCTTGACTTATTCTTTCACCTTTATAAGAATACCATGCACCGCTCTTTTTTATAATATCCATATTTACTGCAATATCTAATAATGTACCTTCTCTAGATATACCTTCTCCGTACATAACATCAAATTCAGCTACTTTAAATGGCGGTGCAACTTTATTTTTTACAACTTTAGCTCTTGTACGATTTCCTACAACATCAGTACCGTTTTTTATAGCTTCTCCACGCCTTACTTCTATACGAACTGATGAATAAAACTTTAATGCTCTTCCACCTGTTGTAGTTTCAGGATTACCAAAAACTATTCCCACTTTTTCTCTTATTTGATTTATAAATATAACGATAGTGCGAGATTTACTGATTATACCTGTTAATCTTCTCATAGCTTTACTCATTAATCTCGCTTGTAATCCTACAGATTGATCGCTTATATCGCCTTCAATTTCTTGCCGTGGTACTAAAGCCGCTACTGAATCTACAACTATTATATCTACAGCTCCGCTTCTTACTAAAGATTCACAAATACTTAAAGCTTGTTCACCGCAATCAGGTTGAGAAATTAATAATGCATCTGTATTTACACCCAAATGATGTGCATAAATAGGATCCAATGCATGTTCGGCATCTATAAAAGCTGCCACGCCTCCGATTTTTTGTGCTTCTGCTATAGCGTGTAATGCTAATGTTGTTTTACCTGAAGATTCCGGACCGTAAATTTCTGTTACTCTACCTCTCGGATATCCTCCTACACCTACTGCTATATCTATAGCTAAAGAACCGGTTGATATAACTTCGATATCCAATTTACCGCGCATATCACCTAATCTCATAATTGCACCGGCACCAAATTCTTTGGTTATTTGGTTTAAAGCACTTTCTAACGCTTTATTTTTTTCTTGTTCTATAGCGTTTTTTGACATACAAAGCTCCTTTCTAAAATTTCATTGTTAATATAATTAATTAAATATTCTATTGCTTTTTCAGTAACTTTAATTCTTATTTGATTTCTGTTTCCATAAAAAAACTCTTTATATACCTTAACGCCCTTTTTGCTTGAAATTCCTATAAAAACCAAACCTGTAGGTTCATTTGAATTCATAAGATGTGGACCGGCATATCCTGTAGTTGATATTGAAAAATCCGAACAATATAATTTACGTACACTTTGCGCCATTTCTTTAGCTACAGGTTCACTTACAGCAGTAAATTTGTTTATTAAATCTATAGGTATATTAAGAATTTTCTCCTTTGCAGTATTTTGATATGTAACAACTCCACCTACAAAATAATTTGAACTTCCGGGAATATCTGTAATTGTTTTTGATACTAATCCGCCTGTACAAGATTCGGCAACAGATATTAAAAACTTGTTTTCTAATAATACTTTTTTTAATTCTTTTAATTTAATATCTATAGCATTTTCCATTTTAATCAATTCTTTCTGCTATTAAATCATATGAATACCCATCTATTATTTTTGTTTTTATGAAATCACCGGGGCAAGCATCACCGAAATTATAAATATATGTATTACCATCAACATCAGGTGATTGAAAAGAAGTTCTTCCCTTAGCTATTAATTTTTCTCCATCTTTAATTATATCTTCTATTAAAACTTCTGCTTCTTTACCTATAAGTAATTCATTATTTTCTTCAGAAATACCTGCTTGAATTGACATAAGTTTATCATATCGTTTTTCTTTAACATCTTCAGAAATTTGATTTTGCATGAGTGCTGCAGCGGTACCTTCTTGTGGGGAAAATTTAAATGCCCCCATATTATCGAATTTAATTTTTTTGATAAATTCGCATAAATCTTCAAAATCAGATTCTGTTTCTCCGGGAAATCCTACCATTAATGTTGTTCGTATTGTTATATAAGGAATATTGTTGCGAATTTTATTTAATAATTTAAGAATACTTTCACTTGTGTCTTTTCTGTTCATTCTCTTGAGAACATTATCACTTATATGTTGCAATGGTATATCTATATATTTACAAATTTTTCTTTCTTTTGAAATTAAATCAAGTAATTCATCAGTAAAATTTGTAGGGTATAAATAAAATAATCTAATCCACTTTACTTCAGGTATTTTTACTAATTGTTTAAGTAATAAAATTAATGAAGTTCCGTCTCTTAAATCTTGACCATAACAACTTAAATCTTGTGCAATTAAATTAAATTCACGAACACCTTGCTTAGCTAAATTTCTTACTTCAGACAATATTGATGAAATAGTTCTACTTCTCATGGGTCCACGTACAAAAGGTATGTAACAAAAAGTACATCCTTTATTACAACCTTCAGATATTTTTATATAGGACATATATGATGGTGTTGTTAACTTACGTGGAATAAGTTCTTCAGATGCACATGGTGTGCAATTAAATTCATATATTTTTTCATTTTCTTTCTCATAAGATTTTTGTACGGCTTTTAATATATTTCTCCATGAATCTGTTCCGATAAATATATCTATCTCAGGTATTTCTTTAGCTAAAGCTTCTTTATATTGTTGTGTAAGACATCCGGCAGCCACAAGACGTTCACATTTACCGGTTTTTTTGTAATTTGCAATTTCCAAGACAGTTTCAATAGACTCTTGTTTTGCGGGATCTATAAATGTGCATGTATTAACAATAATTACATGTGCTTCTGATAAATCATTTGTCAATTCATATCCTGCATTTTGCAAAATCCCTACCATCATTTCAGTATCTACAAGATTTTTTGAACAACCCAAACTTATAAATCCCAACTTTTTAGCTTTCACCAGCTAATTCCTCCCAAATCTTATTTTTTCTACCCATAAATCCAATAAAGTTTTCTTACCCTCATCACTATAATTTTTTTCTAAATCCCAAAATATAAGATCCTTTCCGAATTTATCTGAATTAACTTTCATATCATTACTATAAAGATAATAATTTTTATTATCTTCCATATTCTTTTTATAATTTGAAGAATCTAAAATCCAATTTATAAATTCAACACTTTCTTTACTATTATTTTCTTGTAAACTTGCTATACCATATAAATACCATGCAGTTCCATCAATTGGATATGAAATAATAACGGGAAGTCCTTCTTTTTCTGTTCGTTTAGCTTCATTATAATCAGAAATTCCTATATCACATTTATCCATTGCTGCCATACGAGAAGGTGTAGACAGATATTTTCCGTATTGAATTACATGTTTATTTGCAATCCATAATCTATCAAAAATACCATCTTCTCCAAAATGCTCCGTCATTGACATCAATAAATCTTTTGTTATATCCGATGCAATAAAATCCGTCACACTTAATCTGATATTTATATGATTAAAAATTTCATCCCAACTATATACAAAATCAGGATTATTATCTGCAAATTTTTTATTTACTATAAAAATAGTAGGATTAATCCAAATTCCTGTCCAAAAACCATCTTTATCTTTAAAAATATTAAGAACTGTATCTGTTTTTTCTGAAGTAAATTTATAAATTTTCCGCATAGATTTTAATTTATTTAAATTTTCTTGAGATGTTATAATTATATCACTTTTTTTCAATATAACAGGATCAATATTTTTTAAATTAACAGTATTTATATAATTAACTTCAACATTTATTTTTTTAGAATTATAAAAAGATTGCTTAATCGGTTCAAACATATCAGATGGTAAGTCTGTGATAACTACAACTTTTTTTGCATCTGCAATTACTTCTTGTTCCTTTTTCTTGTGTTCATCAGCATAATAAAAAATATAAAAACATGCCGATAATGTAATAACTAATAAAAGAACAATGGCAAAAATTCTTTTCACAATTATCCTCTTTCTAAAATCAAGTATTTTTTAACTTAATTTCCAATTCATCTTTAGAAATTAAAATTTCTCGTGGCTTTGCACCATCTGCACCCGAAACAATCCCCATTGCTTCCATTGTATCCATTAATCTGCCGGCTCTAGTATATCCTATTCTAAATCTTCTTTGTAATGCTGATACTGATGCACGTTTAGTATCTAAAATCCATTCTGCAGCTTCTCCTAAAAGTTCATCTTGTTGTGATTCAAATGGAACAATTTCTTTTATTTCCGGTATTGATAAATCAATTGGTTTATTATCAAGTTTAATTAACCCTGATGAATTTTCTTTGATGAAATTTGTTATGTTTTCTACTTCTTTATCTGTTATAAAAGCTCCTTGTACACGTATAGGATAAGCAACACCTGAAGGATCAAACAACATATCACCCTTTCCAAGTAATTTTTCAGCGCCGGCTCTGTCTAGAATTGTTCTTGAGTCAATTTGAGATGATACAGCAAACGAAATTCTACTTGGAATATTGGCTTTTATAACACCTGTTATAACATCTACCGACGGTCTTTGTGTCGCCAAAACTAAATGAATTCCTGCAGCACGTGCTTTTTGAGCAAGTCGACATATAGAATCTTCTACGCTGTCGGATGCAACCATCATTAAATCTGCCAATTCGTCTATTATTATAACCATATAAGGCAATTTCAATTCAGGTTTTGCTATATTGAAACCTTTAATATCCCTAACTTTATTTTCCGAAAATAATTTATATCTGTGTTCCATTTCTCTGACAGCCCAATTTAATGCTCCTGCTGCTTTTTTAGGATCTGTAACTACATCAATTCTTAAGTGAGGAATTCCATTATAAATTGAAAGTTCCACTACTTTAGGGTCTATCAAAATTAATTTAACATCGTCCGGAGAACTATTATACAGAATACTGGTAATCAAAGTATTTATACATACACTTTTTCCGCTACCAGTTGCTCCGGCAATTAAAAGATGAGGCATTTTAGACAAATCGGCAACTACGGCATTACCTGCTATATCCTTCCCCAATGCTACTAAAATATTTCCTTTCCCACGTTTAAATTTATTATCTTCAAGAACATCTCTTAATGCCACTTCGGAGTTTTTTTCATTTGGAATTTCTATTCCAACAGCAGATTTACCTGGAATAGGTGCTTCTATACGAATTTGAGTGGCAGCTAATTGAAGTGCAATATCATCAGATAAATTTTCAATTTTTCTTACTTTTACTCCCGGTGCAGGTTCTATTTCAAAGCGTGTTACGGACGGACCTATACTTATATTAATAACTTTTGCGGAAACACCGAAACTTTTTAATGTTTTTTCTAATAAATCCGCTTTTTCTTTGGCTATATCAAAATAATTTTCTGAAATTTTGATACTTTTATGAAGTAATTCAATAGGAGGAAATTTATATCCTGAGCGTGTTTTTATCTCTTTTGAATCATCTTTATCCAATTCTTCATTTTTATCATTTAATGTTTCATCAATATATTTTTTTATAGATTTATTTTTAACTTCAGAAATTGAGTTTTCTTTTATATGTTTTTTCTTAGACGATTTATATAAAAAATCATTTGATTCTTCTTCATTTTCAGAAAAAAATTCAGGTTTTTTTAAAGTTTGACTTTTCTTCTTAATTGTCTTTTTCACTAAAATTAATTTTTCTTCAGTTTTTTTACTTATTTTTTGAACACCTGAAGAAAGAGACCATTTTGTCAAAAACAATATATCTATTACTAATAATAAAGTTATTAATATTGTTGTTCCGATTTCGCCAATCATCCATCTGAATGACCATGTTATTGAACTTCCAATTATTCCACCATATTCCGTAATATATTTCATATCAAACTCATATCCGGTAGGAACCATAATATGTGTATAAAGTGTAGCTATTAGAAAATATGAAAAAAAAGCAAGAAGTAATTTTCTATTCCATGAAAAATTACTTGCTTTTAATGTATAATATCCTCCCCACACAACTAATCCTATTGCCGGAAATATTGATAAAATTCCAAACAGTACAGAAAAAGCTTGTGTAATAAGATCACCTATAACTCCCGTATTAAATCTCAATATTGAAATTATTACAAAAACTCCTAAAAATAACAAAAATAATCCTGTTAATTCATAAGATAATTTGCTTTTATTTTTTTCCTTTTTATTACAGAACTATGATTCTTTTTATTATTCATAAAATCTCCTTAGTCGTGTTTATCATTGGTAAAAGAAATCCATTCTTTATATAACTTTTTTTCTTCACCTTTAAGTATAGGTTTATAATAAATATCTTGTTTTAATGTCTCCGGAAGATATAATTGATTTACCCAACCTCCAAAATCATGTGGATATTTATATTCTTTTCCATATCCCATTTTTTCAGCACCTGAATAATGAGAATCTCTTAAATGGATAGGTACTTCTCTGATTTTTGTTTCTTTTTCTCGCTTTTGTGCTATGTTTATAGCTTTATATGCACTATTACTTTTGGGAGAAAGACAAATATATATAACAGCTTCTGATAAAATTATTCTTGCTTCAGGAAATCCTACTCTATCTGCCGCTTCAGCTGCAGATGTTGCCAATACCAAAGCGTTTGGATTGGCAAGTCCTACATCTTCTGCCGCAGATATAATTATTCTTCTTGATATAAATTCCGGTTTTTCTCCACTTTCTATCATTCTTGATAAATAATGAAGTGCGGCATTTACATCACTGCCTCTCATACTTTTTATAAATGCTGAAGCTACATCATAATGATTGTCACCTTTCTTATCATATAAGAATATTTGTTCGCCGGCAACTTCTTTTACTAAATTTTCTGTTATTGTTCCGTTCGGAGCGACTAATGATGTGACTTGTTCTAATAAGTTTAATGCAATTCTTGTATCGCCATTAGCAAAAACTGCTATTTCTTTTAAACTTTTTTCATTATATTCATAATTATATTTTCCTAAACCTTTGTCTTTGTTTGTAAGAGCATTTTTTAAAATAGATATTATATCGTCTATTGATAATTCTGTAAGTCTTACTAATCTTATTCTCGAAAGTAATGCTCGATTCAATGAAAAGTAAGGATTCTCAGTAGTTGCTCCAATAAGTGTTAAGGTGCCGTCCTCTGTATATGGAAGCAATACATCTTGTTGAGATTTATTAAATCTATGAATTTCATCTATAAAAAGAATTGTCTTTTTATTATAAAATTTTAAATTTTCTTCAGCTTTTATTGCTATTAATCGAATTTCTTTAATTCCATTTTCAGTAGCATTAAACTTTATAAAATTTGATTTTGTAGTACTTGCTATAACTTTTGCAATAGTTGTTTTACCGCATCCGGGTGGTCCGAATAATAATAAAGACGGTACTAAATCTTTACAAATCATTTTATATAAAAAAGATTGACTTCCTATTGAATTTTTTTGACCTACAATATCTTCAAGTTTATCGGGACGCATTCTGTCTGCAAGCGGAATATAAGTATTATCTTGTTTAATATCAAATAAAGAATCCATAATTGCCTCTATAAAAACAAGCCGCTAAGTTCCCTTAGCGGCTAATAATTCACAATCCCCACCATGTCGTTGATGCTGTATTTTGAGTCTGCATAATTGCAGGTGGGTGTTCTCCTGAAACATTTTGTTAGTCCCCTTTAAGGGGCTTTAACGCCACAATTCAACTTGAACTCCCTAAATAAAGGTGTTGGTTCAAAATATAAAGCTGCACGTGCACAGCAGGGGTTTTCTTAATTTCAGTTTATCAAAGGTATGTTTTTTTTTCAAGTATACGCACCAAAACGTTTACCGATTAAAACAAATCTTTTTCTGTTTTTATTGATGTTTTTATGTGCAGTTCTCTCAACTGTTTATCAGATACTCCTGAAGGCGCCTGAGTCAACGGATCAATTGCACTTTGCGTTTTAGGAAACGCAATAACATCTCTAATTGACTTACATTTAAGCATTAACATAACTAAACGATCCAATCCGAATGCTATACCTAATTCAGGCGGTGCTCCGTATTGGAAAGCTTCTAATAAGAAACCGAATCTTTCTTCAGCTTCTTCATCACTTAATCCTATTGCCTCAAATACTTGTTTCTGTAATTCAGGTTGATATATACGCAAACTACCTCCACCGATTTCAGTTCCGTTAAGAACCATATCATAAGCTTTTGCATATACTTTCGAAGGATCTGTTTTTAAATATTGTATATCTTCATCTCTAGGTGCGGTAAACGGATGATGTTCTGCTACATAACGTTTTTCATCTTCATTATATTCGAACATCGGGAAATCCGTAACCCAACGGAAGCAAAATTCATTTTCATTTATGAGATTTCTTCTACGAGCCATTTCCAATCGTAACTCTCCCAATGCATGTGCAACAATCTTGGGTTTATCAGCGATTAATAATAACAAATCACCTTCTTCGGCTTCACAGAATCTTCCAATTTCTCTAACTTTTTCTTCACCTAAGAATTTGGTTACTTGGCATTTTAATTTTCCGTCTTTTTGGAATCCCATCCAAACCATGCCCTTAGCACCATAACGACCTACATAATCAACAAGATCATCTAAATCACGTCTAGGTATATCTGAATATCCTTTAACATTGATTGCTTTAATAACACCACCGTTATCTACAATCGAACGGAAAACTTTGAAGTCACATTCACGCAATAAATCTGTCACATCATAAAAATGCATGTCAAATCTTAAATCAGGTTTATCAGAGCCATAAAGATTCATAGCATCATCCCATTTAATTCTCTTAAATGGAACCGGCACATCTATATTTAATATTTCTTTAAATAACTGCTGCATCATACGTTCCATCAATGAAAGAATGTACTCTTGATCTTCAAATGAAGCTTCTATGTCCAATTGAGTAAATTCAGGTTGTCTGTCCGCACGAAGATCTTCATCTCTAAAACATCTTGCTATTTGGAAATATTTTTCAACACCTGATACCATTAACAATTGTTTAAAAAGTTGTGGAGATTGCGGTAATGCAAAAAATTCTCCGGGATTTACTCTGCTAGGAACTAAATAGTCACGAGCACCCTCAGGTGTACTCTTAGTCAATATAGGTGTTTCAATTTCTAAATATCCATGCTTGTTCATATATTCTCTTATGTTATGAACAATTTTATGTCTCATAATTAAATGATTAAGCATTTCCGGACGTCTTAAATCAATATAACGATGTTTTAAACGGATATTCTCATCTACGTCAATTCCATCCTCTACGTAAAAAGGAGGTGTTTTTGATTTGTTTAAAACTCTCATTTCAGATACAACTACTTCAATATTACCGTTTTTCATCTTTTCATTTATTGTATCTTCACTTCGCTCGCGAACAACACCTTTTACAGCAAGTACATATTCGGAACGAACATCTTCCGCTTTATGGAAAGCTTCTTCACCATGTTGTGGACTGAATACCAATTGAACTATACCGGAACGATCTCTAAGATCTATAAAAATCAAACCGCCATGATCACGTCTTGTTTGAACCCAACCTGCCAATGTAACTTCTTTTCCGCATTCAGCAATAGATACATTGCTACATTCACAAGTTCTACGCATGCCTGTCATTGTTTCCATGTTTTGCACCTCTCAATATATTTATTAATAATAATATCCTTTAGTTAATTCTTTTGCAAGAAAATATCAAAATTCAAAATTATTATATACACATTTTAAGTACTGTAATAATTTTAATTTTAGTGATATTAAATAAATCGCATCATTTAGATTAAAATAACATAAACATTTTACTACATTATGTAAAATGTTGTAAATAATCATAATCAAACAGTAATTATTCGTTTAAAGCACAATATTCACAGTATCCATAAAATTTAAGTTGATAGTCGACAATATTAAATCCTGTTTCGTTTTTAATCTTATGTTTTACATCATCCATAAAATCTCTGGAAAATTCAAAAATTTTTCCACAATTCAAGCAAATTAAATGATAATGTGAATTTGCTAAATTATGATCATTTAATTCATAACGGCTTCTACCGTCGCCAAAATCAAGCTTTTTTAATAAATCTAAAAAAGTAAATAATTCCAAAGATCTATATATTGTTGCCAATCCTATTTCAGGATTAGATTTATGTACTATTTCAAACACATCTTCTGCACTTAAATGATTTTCAGAACTATCAAGAAATGCTTGCAATATAGTTTGTCTTTGCGTTGTAAATTTAAATTTGTGTTCACGAATTTTCTTTTTTAAAATATTCATGGCCGTAGATTTTTTCATAATTACACTTCCTTTAGAATTATTTGTAACGTTCATAAAACCACATATGCCTTAATACAATTTGAAGCACAGCTATAAACGGTACAGAAACCATCATTCCTATTACACCGTATAATTGTCCTCCTATTAATACTCCGGCAATAATTACTATAGGATGTACTTTGATTATAGACCCCATTAATTTCGGCATAATTAAATGTGCATCTAATTGCTGTACAAAAATATAAAATATAGTAACTTGAATCGCTGTAGACGTGCCTTGAAGAAGTCCTAAAACTATAGGTGGTAATGCTCCGATAATAGGTCCTACAATAGGTATCATCTCAAGAACACCTGCCAATAAACCTATAACCAAAGGATATGGTATGTCAAACATACTCATTCCTATACAAACAAATATAGTCATAATTACAGAAAGCAATAATTGTCCTCTTATATAAGCATGCAAAACATTATATATTTCTGAAAATAAAATATTTAAACGATTACTATATCTTTCAGGAAATAAAGAAATAAATAAATCTTTAAACACACTACCTTTTTTCATAAAATAAAAAGTTATAAAAGGAACGACAATCAATTCAAGTAATGTGCTTGCAACGCTAAACACTGCAGATATACTGAATTGTGCCAATTTTAATGTATACTCACCTATATTTTGAATTACTCTTGCTATAACCGTTTTAACTTCAGGAGGTAAAAGACTTAATGAGTAATTCTTTTCTAAAGACATCATAAGCTGTTGTAATGCATTTAATGTGTCAGGAACATTTTTTATAAATGCTCTTAATTCATTAATAAAGGGTACAAAAATATGAACTCCGATAGAATATACAATCGTAATAAAAACTATAAAAGAAATAATTATCGAAAAATCATATGGAAACCATTTAATTTTAAGCTTTAATATATTTTTTTGTATAAATTTAGCAAGCGGATTTAACAGTATGGCTAAAAATAGTGATATTCCGAAAGGGAATACAACAACAGGGGCAAAAAATAATAAAATACCAAAAAAAACAACTATTGTTACTCTAAGCCAAAACTCGGTTCCTTTTCTCATACTAAGTACCTCTTACAAACGGATTATTTTCACGTTCAAATTTAATAGAAGTTGTAATTCCATGTCCGGGCATAACATCTGTATTATCAGGTAATGTAAACAATCTATTTACTATACTGTTAACAAGTTGTATAAAATTACCACCCGGAAAATCTGAGCGTCCTATTGTTTTATAAAACAAAGTATCACCTGTAAATAATATATTTTCAGATTTTATATAATAACAAATACTTCCTATTGTATGACCCGGTGTTGTTATTATTTCAAATTCGACATTTCCAAAATTTAATTTTTCTCCATCTTTTAGTAAAAAATCTACTTTATCATAAATTAACGTTCCTGGAAATAAATATGATAAATTAAAATTCGAATTTAAAAGTGTTTTTTGTTCTTTTTCTCCCATATAAACTTTTGCATCAGGAAAACTTTCTTTTATTTTTAAAATTCCGGCAATATGATCTATATGTGCATGTGTTAAAAGTATAGCTTTAATTTTTATGTTTGATTTTTTAATTTCAGACAAAATATTTTCAACATCAAAAGAAGGATCTATAACGACAACTTCATTTATATTTTCAAAATAAATAATATAAGTATTATTTTGAAGCGGGCCAAGAATTACTTTTTCTATTTTCATATATTACCTAAAACATTTTTTGACTATCTAAAAGTATAGTTACAGGTCCATCATTTTCTAAAGATACTTTCATATCTGTTTGAAATTTACCGGTTCCTACTTTAACATATTTTGAACACATTTCCACAGTCTTTTCATATAATTCATTAGCACGGTCAGGTAATTCAGCTTCTATAAATCCCGGTCTCCTACCATGTCTTACATCTCCATATAATGTGAATTGTGAAACTAATAATAATTCTCCACCACTTTCAAGTAATGATTTATTCATTTTTTCGTTTTCATCTTCAAAAATTCGCATATTAATAATTTTATTGCAAATATATTCACAATCCTTTTCCGTGTCGCCCTTTTTTACACCTAATAATACCAACATACCCTTACTTATTTTTGAAGTTTCAACCCCATCATTTACTACACGAGCCCAATTACATCTTTGAATTACCGCACGCATATTTACTCCTTTATTTTGAATGAATACGTCTTACAAAACGTACACCTTTTATTCTACGTATTTTTGTCATAATATATTCTAATTGTTGCAAATCTTTTACTTGTATTCCCAAATCCATTTTTGCAACACCGTTTTCATTTACATTTACATTGGCAGTAGAAACTGACATTTTCAATTCGGTAAATACAGATAATACCTCTGACATTAGTCCACTTCTGTCATAACTTATTACTTCTATATTAACTAAGAATTTACTTACTATTTGATTAGACCATTCTACATAAATTCTACGACCTTGTTCAAACAGATTGAGTGCATTTGAACAATCGGCACAATGTACCGATACTCCACGGCCTCTTGTTACATACCCTATAATTGGATCACCAGGTAACGGATTACAACATTTTGCCAATCTTACAAGTAAATCTTTTTCACCTTTTACTAAAATACCGTTGCTATGTGTTTTATTTTTATTATTTCCCTTTAAACCTTCAAGTGTTTTTAGTGTTTTTTGTTTTAATATTTTATCCGGATTCAAATCTTTTTCATAAAAATCTATTATTTTTAAAATAACACTTCGTGAAGATAATCCTCCGTAACCGATAGATGCCATCATATCATCTACAGATGAATTGGAATATATTTTAGCCGCTGAATTTATACAATCATGTGTATAAATTTTTTTCCAATCATAGCCTAACTTAGTTGCTTCTGCTGTAAGTAACTCAATTCCTCTACGTATATTTTCTCCACGGTTTTCACGCTTAAACCAATTGCGTATCTTTGACTTACTTTCTGTTGCACAAACCATATTTAACCAGTCATAACTCGGTTTGCCTGTTTTTGAAGTTACTATACTTACAATATCACCGTTTTTTAATTTCGTTTCCAATGGAACAATTTTATTATTAATCTTCGCTCCTACACAATGATTGCCTACATCAGTATGTATACGATATGCAAAATCAATAGAGGTAGATCCTTTAGGTAGATTTATTACATCTCCTTTAGGTGTAAATACAAATACTTCATCAGAAAATACGTCTAATTTGACAGCATTCATAAGTTCTTTGGGATTTTCGGTGTCTTGCCATTCCAAAATTCTGCGCAACCAACCTATTTTAGAGTCAAATTTTTGTGAATTATTTGAATTTCCTTCTTTATATCTCCAGTGTGCAGCAATACCGTATTCAGAAACATGATGCATTTCCCATGTACGTATTTGAATTTCTACAGGTTGTCCTTTAGTACCTATGATAGTTGTATGCAAAGATTGATACATATTAGGTTTTGGTACCGCAATATAATCTTTAAATCGTTTCGGTAAAGGTTTCCACAGAGAATGCACTATACCTAATACTGCATAGCATTGCGGTATAGTATCTACAATTACACGAACTGCATAAAGGTCATAAATTTGTGATAATTCTCGATTATCACGCTTCATTTTTTTATATATACTATAAAAATGTTTAGGTCTTCCTGTAATAACCGCTTTTATATTTGTTTCATCAATTTTTTCCTTTAAAACATGCATTGTATCTTCTACAATAGCTTCACGAACTTGTCTTTTTTCTCGCATTTGACTAACTAAATCATAATAATCTTCAGGATATAAGTAATGAAAACATAAATCCTCAAGTTCCCATTTTATATTATATATTCCTAATCTATGTGCAAGAGGGGCATAAATTTCTATTGTTTCTTTAGCAACACGTTGTCTTTTTTCTTTACGAAAAACCCAAAGTGTTCTCATATTGTGTAATCTGTCGGCAAGTTTAATAATAACTACACGAACGTCTTCTGCCATAGCCAAAAACATTTTTTGGAAATTTTCAAGCTGCTGATCTTCTTTATTTTTATACTTGAATTGCGAAAGTTTTGTAACTCCATCAACCAGAAATGCTATTTCTTTACCAAATTGATTCTCTATATCTTCTAAAGTTGTATCCGTATCTTCAGCTACATCATGTAATAATGCCGCCACAATTGCATTTCTATCTAATTCTAACTCAGAAAGAATATATGCAACTGATAAAGGATGAAATATATACGGCTCTCCTGTTGCGCGTTTTTGCCCGGAATGTGCTTTATTTGCCAATTCAAATGCTTTTTTTATAAAATTTATATCATCTTGATTTGAAATATACTTTTTAACTCTATTAATTAATTTTTTATATGCATCTTCAATTGCTTTTTCATAATAAGTTTCAGAAAGATTTTTATTATTTTCACATTTTTGATTATGTCGCATCAAAAAATCTGCAAGTTTTGATGCAGATGCATCCGTATATATAGTTGTATCTACTAAATCATTAGCTATTAAATTTTTGTCTTCATTCAGAAATAAATTTTTATTCATTAAATCACCTTAGCAATTATTATATTTTTTATATGTTTCAGAATCTTCAAGATTAAATTTTTTATTAAAGAAATTCAATTTATAAAAAAGCTCATATTTTTTATAAAAAATCGATAAAATTCCTAATTCAACGAATACTTTCAAACCCAATTTTATTACAACTTTATTGATAGAATAATTAACATCTTCAAAAATGAATTCAACTAATTTATTTTCGTTTAAATCTCTTATATTACATTTTCTCAAACTATTATATATTTTAACCAAAATATCTCTATTTAATGTAGATTCATACGAAATTTCAATATCTTTACAATTTAATTGTACATGTTCACCATACCAATTATGAATTTCAGGTTCATAAACTACATCAATCAATTGTCCTTGATTGCAAAATGAATTATTTTCGTAATTCCAAAAAACACCTTCTATTTCTTCTTTATTATTAAAAGTACTGAATTTAAAATGCTTATTTTCATTTCCTATTCTACGTGTCCTATTTACAAGAATTTCTTTACTTAAAAATAAAGGTTTAGGATTATCACACCCAAAAGGCTCCAATATATCTAATGAACGAATAAAATCTAATGTAATTTCATTTAAAGATATATTCTCTTCAATTTCAAGTATAGGAATACAATCTTCATCCGTTATTTTTTCATTTGTATACTTAATCATTCTTTCTTCAAATAGTTTAATATTTTCTTCTTTTATACTGAATCCTGCAGCCATTTTATGTCCGCCAAATTGTAATAATATATCAGAATGTGCTTTTAAAGCTTCATAAATATTAAATCCTGGAATACTTCTACAAGAACCTTTACCTACACCGCCCTTAATTGATATTACAAAAGAAGGTTTATTGTAAGTATCTAAAAGTCTTGATGCTACAATTCCTATTACTCCCGGATGCCAATTTTCACCTGCAATAACAATAGTTTTTTCTTTGGACAAATCTTTCTTTTTCACAATATCTTGAGCATATCCGTAAATTTCACGCTCTATTTTTTGACGTTCAGAGTTTATTTCACAAAGTTTTTTCGCCAACTCTTTTGCTTTACAATCATTTGTTGACGTAAGAAGTTCAACCCCAATTTTTGCGTGATTTATTCTTCCTGCCGCGTTTAATCTCGGTGCAATAATAAATGATATATTTTCTGAACGTATCATTTTTTTCTGATTTTCTTCGTTTTCTTTTAAAATTCCTGTTTCATATAATAATGCTTTAAGGCCTTTATTTTCAGTATTTATTAAACGTTTTAATCCTTCTTTTACAAATATTCTGTTTTCATCTGTTAAAGAAACTACATCGGCAATTGTACCTAATGCAACTAATTCTATATCGTTAAAATAATCTTTATTGAACTTTTTTAAATAAATAGCTCTACATAAAGAATAAGCAACTCCACAACCTGCCATTTCACTAAAATGATATTCACAATCTTTTTGATGCGGATCTATTACTGAAATAACATCCGGAAGCTCATCAGGAGGCATATGATGATCTGTGACAATTACATCTATATCTTTTGATGCTTCTTTAAAAATTTTGGCAGCGGCTATACCACAATCTACCGTTATAAGTAAATCATATTTTTTTGCTAAATTATTTATCGCATTAACATTAGGTCCATACCCTTCAGTTTCTCTATCAGGTATGTAATAACCTACGTTTACACCTAAATTTTTAAAGAAACGATATAAAATAGATGTTGAAGTAATACCGTCAACATCATAATCTCCAAAAATTACAATATTTTCATTTTTATTTATTGCAATTAAAATTCGATCAACTGCACTTTTCATTCCTTTCATTACAAATGGATTTTCAAGTTCATTTAAACTACCATGAAGAAAAGGAATCAGTATATCTTCACTGTTTATACCTCTTCTTATCATTATTCTTGCCAATGCATCGGAAATATTTTCTTTTTTAAAAAAATCAGGTATTACTGCCACTTCTTTATTTTTTTCTTCTAAATTCCATTTATACTTAGACATGATTTTAACTTTCCTTATAATTATTTTCTTATTTTATTTTAGCACGTTTAATTCTCACTTTCTATATTTTGTTATCATTTAAAAAGCAACTCTTTTCAGAGTTGCTTTTTCGTTTAGTCCCAAATTTCTTTCATTATTTTTTTAAATTCTTCTTGTAAGTGATCAACTATTACTTCTAAAATCACCCAAATAACTTCTGCATCAAATCCATCTTCAGTACATGGTATGCATGCATCTAAAAATACTGAACCATCTTCAGATACTACATATTTAAAAACCTTATAGCTTCTATTCAATTTATTCAAATATTCCAATATTTCAGCTTTATTATCATCTTTTACAACAGATGGAATAAGTTGAACTCTTATAATACTGTACAATGTATTATCTGTAATAATAACTGTCGGCAATCTTTGTCCTTCAGTTTCTATGAAAGAACGAAATATTTTTGTATTGTTAGCGTCCGTTCCTTCTTCAACAGAGAAAAATTTAATCTCTTTTTCTTTTAAGAATTTTTCAAATTTTTCACCTTTTAAATTTTTGCGATTTTCTTTTTCCATAAATATACCTCTCTATAATATTTATTCTAATTTTCTTTTATTGTACATCGTTATTTTAAAATAATCCAGTACAAGTTCTTTTAAGGATATTATTTTTTCACTTATTGTTGCAACTAAAACATTATGCTATCATTTATTTGATTATAAAAATCTAAATATAAATAGAGGCTAATTATGAATGATAAAGATTATATGACACTTGCTATCCAAGAAGCTAAAAAGGCCTATATGAATAATGAAATGCCTATAGGCGCAATAATAACTTATAAAGATATTATTATTGCAAACAGTTATAATGAATGCGAAAAAAACAAAAATATTTTTGATCATGCAGAGATACTTGCCATAAAAAAAGCTTCTAAATTACTAAATACCTCTCGTTTGACGGGTTGCACTCTTTATGTTACCATAGAGCCGTGTCCTATGTGTGCCGGTGCTATTATGCACTCACGCATTGATCGATTAGTTTTCGGTGCTTTTAATGATTTATATGGCGGCATTATCTCAAAATATAAAATAGGTAAAGATTCATCGATGAATCATACTTTATCTGTCGTATCAGGAATTGAAGAAAACACTTGTAAACAATTGGTATGTGATTTTTTTAAAAACAAAATACGTTAAATATGGAGCGGTATCGAAGTGGTCATAACGGGGCTGACTCGAAATCAGTTGTACCTTAGGGTACCGTGGGTTCGAATCCCACCCGCTCCGCCATTCACTTTTTGCAAAGTAACATAAAGTTCAAGTAAGTAGATAAGCGTTATAAGCTCGCATTGTTGCGAGCTTTTTTATATATAACAAATACCGGGGTAAAGAAATATATCCTTATCCCGGTATTTGTTATATAATCACATTTTTATTATGCATTTTTTGCAATTTCTACAAGTTTTGTAAATCCTGCCGGATCGCTGATAGCTAACTCACTCATCATTTTACGATTAACTTCTACACCTGCTCTTGTCAAACCTGAAATTAATGTACTGTAATTAATACCGTTTTGACGAGCTGCTGCATTAATACGAACAATCCAAAGTTTACGAAATTCTCTCTTCTTTGCTCTACGATCTCTTCTTGCATAGTAAAGAGCTTTCATAACTAATTCATTGGCTTTTCTAAATTGTGCATGACGTGCACCTCTGTATCCTTTAGCCAACTTCAAAATTTTCTTATGTCTAGCGTGACTTGTAATTCCGCTTTTTACTCTTGCCATTCTCGAATTCCTCCTTTTTTCAATTAAAAGTTCTTAGGCAATAATTTCGCTATACGTTTGTAATCAGCCTTCGAAATTAATGCTGCTTTTCTATAATTTCTCTTTCTCTTTGGAGATTTCTTTTCAAGAATATGGCTACGGAAAGCCTTATTTCTCTTAATTTGACCTGATCCTGTAACTTTAAAACGTTTAGCCGCGGAACGGCAGGTTTTCATCTTTGGCATATCATTATTCTCCTTTTTTAAGCTTTAGGTGCAATTACCATCGTCATATTACGACCTTCAAGTTTAGGTGATTTTTCGCAAATTATTTTATCACCTAATTCTTTAATTACACGTTCAAGCACATTACTCCCAAGCTCGGGATGCGTCATTTCTCTACCTCTGAACATAATTGTTACTTTAACCTTATTTCCATCGGATAAAAAACGTTGCGCACTTTTTAACTTAACATAAAAATCGTGATCTTCAATATTGGGACGAAGTTTTACTTCTTTTACTTGAAAAACTTTTTGCTTTTTCTTTTCTTCTTTTTCACGCTTTTGCTGTTCATAACGATATTTACCGTAATTCATAATACGACATACCGGTGGCCTTCCATTAGGAGCAACTTCAACTAAATCAAGTCCTCTATCGTCAGCTTCAGCTAAAGCATCACCAATATTCATTATTCCTAATTGCTCATTTTCATCAGTAACAACTCGTACTTCACGAGCACGAATTTGTTCATTGATGTTAAGTTCCTTTGCTATTGTTTTCACCTCCATTTAGAATATACATTCTATTGCAAGTAAAAAACGGACGAAACAAATCGCCCGCTTTAAATTCCTTTCAATACCTTAGTAACTTTTCGTCTTGTAAGGTGAGAAGCGGATGACTTCTGCTTGCAATAACATACAAATATTAACATTTACATATAACTTTTGTCAAGCTTTACATTATTTTCTTTCCTTCATCTTATTTAATATAAGCTCAATAAATTTATTTATATCTACAGTTCCTTCATCACCTTTTTCTCTACTTCTTACTGATATATTTCCTGAATTTGATTCTTTTTCTCCTACAACAACCATGTAAGGAATTTTTTCCATTTGTGCTTTTCTTATTTTATATCCCAAGGTATCGTTACCTTTATCTATTTCTACACGTATACCTTGTTCAAACATCTTTTTATATACTTCTTGAGCATAATTATGATAATTTTCTGAAACCGGAATAATTTTAACTTGAACAGGCGCACACCAAGTCGGGAAAGCACCTGCGTAATGTTCGATTAATATACCTATAAAACGTTCTAATGAACCATATCCTGCACGATGAATCATAACTGCACGATGTTTTTCACCATCTTCTCCTACGTAAGTTACATCAAAACGTTCAGGTAATTGCATATCCATTTGAATTGTTCCACATTGCCATGTACGTCCTAATGAATCTTCTATATGGAAATCCAATTTCGGACCGTAAAACGCACCATCCCCCTCATTTATTCTGTATGAAACGTTTGTACTCTCAATTGCATTTCTTAATGCATTTGTAGCAATTTCCCAAAGTTCATCTGAACCCATAGAATTTTCAGGTCTTGTAGATAACTCAATATGATATTTAAGTCCGAAAACATCATACAATTCTTTAAACATATTTACTACGGAAATAACTTCACTTTCCATATCTTTAGGTGTCATAAATATATGTGCATCATCTTGAGTAAAATTTCTTACACGGAATAAACCATGTAAAGCACCATGTAATTCATGACGATGAACTAAACCGAATTCACCCACACGTTTAGGTAAATCACGATAACTTCTTTGTTGTGTCTTAAAATATAATATTCCACCGGGACAATTCATAGGTTTAACTGCATAGTCTTCGTTATCTATTTTTGTAAAATACATGTTTTCTCTATAGTGATCCCAATGACCTGACTGCAGCCAAAGATTTTTAGATAAAATAATAGGTGTAACTATTTCTTCGTACCCATATTTTCTAAACAATTCGCGTTCATAATCAATAAGCAAATTCCTTATAACCATTCCCTTTGGATGAAAGAATGGAAATCCCGGACCTTCCTCATGAAAACTGAATAAATCTAATTGTTTACCTAATTTACGATGATCACGCTTTTCAGCTTCGCTACGAACAAATAGGAAATGTTCCAGGTCTTCTTTATTAAAAAATGCTGTACCGTAAATACGTTGAAGCATAACATTATTTTCGTCACCACGCCAATAAGCACCTGCAACACTTAAGAGCTTAAAAGCTTTAATTTTACCTGTATTATCTACATGACCGCCTCGACATAAATCATCATAATCACCTTGTGTATAGATAGAAAGTTCTGTATCTTCAGGCATATCATTAATTAATAAGATTTTGTAATCTTGCTCTTTATTTTTAAAGAAATCCAAAGCTTCTTTTCTTGAAACCACTTTTTTATCAAGATGTAAATTTTGCTTAATTATCTTTGACATTTCTTTTTCAATGGCAGGAAAATCTTCCTGTTTAAATACGTGTTCAGATTCTATATCATAATAAAATCCGGTAGATATTGCAGGTCCTATAGCAAATTTTGTTCCCGGATATAAATGCTGTATGGCTTGTGCCATAACATGCGCAGCAGTGTGTCTTAATGCAGCCAAACCTTCAGGATCATTTTTTGTGCAAAACTCAATTTTTGTACCATCTTTTATTAAATTTCTTAAATCTGTAACATTACCGTCAACTTTTGCAACAAGTGCTTCTTTAGCTAAGCTTCGTGAAATTTTTTTTGCAACTTCAAACAGAGTAATCGGTTCTTCAAAACTTAATTTACTCCCGTCTTTCAATTCAATAGTAATCATAATTACACTCCTTTAAAAATAAAAAACTTTCGTCCTCAAGGGACGAAAGTTAAATTCCGCGGTTCCACCCAATTAAAGCAAATGCTTCTCTCCTAAGCAAATAACGATGCAAACCGGAAAATTCTACTTAATTTCAAATTTTCTGTTCAAGAGCGGTATCGTCTACAAAAAAATTATCTGTTCCCACCAACCACAGACTCTCTAATAATTTCATTTGTAACGCATTTCTCTTTCATTACATTTAACAATAATATAAAACTTTATTATTGTATTGTCAAGTTAAATTATTTATCGTCAGAAGCCTCTTCCATTCTTTTCAAAATTTTTACATATCCGTCAGCACCATATTTCAAACATTTTTTCACACGTGAAATAGTTGCTGTGCTTACCCCGGTACTTTCTTCTATTTTATCGTATTTTGCACCTTCTTTTAAAAGTCTTGCAACTTCTAATCGTTGCGACATATCTTTCAATTCACTTATAGTGCATAAATCTTCAAAAAATTCATAACATTCTTCTCTTGATTCAAGCATAAGTATAGCATCAAAAAGTTTGTCTGTAATAGGATTTACTAAACGCTGATTTACTCCCATAGCATACTCCTTTATTTAAACATCTCTTTAATTGATTATATCATTAAATAAAACTATATCAAAACTATATCAAAACTATATCAAAACTATATCAAAACTATATCAAAATCTAATATAAAAACTATTGACACATTTGAAAATAAATAGTAATATAAGCTAACTTTACAACAACTGAATATTTCATCAAGAGTAGCTGAGGGATTGGCCCTATGAAGCTACGGCAACCATTCATACTGAAACGGTGCCAATTCCATCGGATTTCCCGAAAGATGAACATTAAACAACTTTCATCATTCCGTTGAAAGTTTTTTTATTAAATTTATAAGGAGAACGCATGATAGAACTGAAAAATGTTTATAAAACTTATGATAATAAAACTAATGCTTTAAACGATATAAATATAAAAATAAAAGAAGGTGAAATATTTGGAATTATCGGCCAATCAGGTGCCGGTAAATCTACCTTAATACGTTGCATAAACATGCTTGAAACTCCTACATCGGGAGAAGTTATCATAAACGGTAAAGATATTACTAAATTATCAGAAAAAGAATTACGTAATGAAAGAAAAAAAATCGGAATGATTTTTCAACACTTCAACCTTCTTTCAAATCGTACCGTATATAAGAATATCGCTTTCCCTTTAGAATTATCAAATACACCTAAAGAAGAGCAAGAAAAACGCATAAATTCAATGCTTGAATTAGTAGGCTTGACAAATCATAAAAATAAATATCCTTCACAACTTTCAGGAGGACAAAAACAACGTGTAGGAATAGCAAGAGCATTAATAACTCAACCTTCCATTCTCTTATCGGATGAAGCTACAAGTGCACTTGATCCTGAAACTGTAAAATCAATTTTAGATTTATTAAAAGAAATAAACAAAAAACTTGGAATAACAATAATTTTAATAACTCATCAAATGGAAGTTATTAAAAAAATAGCAAATCATGTAGCTGTAATAGAAAACGGAAAAATTATAGAAGAAGGCTCTGTAATAAATCTTTTCAGCAATCCAAAAACTGAAACGCTAAAAAAATTTATAGGTTCAACAAGTTTAAACTTACCTGAAGATTCAGAATTTTATAGCATGATAAAAACAAAACATGCTGCAGGCGATAAAATGGTACTCTCATTATCATTTAAAGGTGCTGTCACAAATGAACCTATTATTGAGCATTTAATTCGTTTTTATAATTTAAATGTCAGTATATTATATGCTAATATCGATTACATTCAAGAAACACCGTTTGGAACATTAATTATTTTACTTGACGGCGCTGAAAATAATGTAGAAAACTCATTTAAATATTTGAAAACACTTCCTATAGAAAGTGAGGTCTTAGGGTATGTCTCCAATAATAATTAATCTTTTATTTAAATCATTGGCAGAAACTTTATACATGTTGTTTGTTTCCTCTCTTTTATCTGCAGTTATTGGCATACCTTTAGGTATATTGCTTGTAGTTACTGAAAAAGGAAAAATTCTTTCATGTTCATTTTGCAATAAACCGTTATCGTTTATAGTAAATATAATTCGGTCAATACCTTTTATAATTCTTATGGTAGCAATTATTCCTATAACTCGAATGATTGCAGGAACATCAATCGGAACGAATGCAGCAATAATTCCATTAACAATTGCATCTATACCTTATACTGCAAGATTAATAGAGACTTCAGTGCGTGAAATTCCTGTAGGATTGATTGAAGCAGCAAAATCTATGGGCGCTTCACCTTTGCAAATTATAAAAAAAGTAATTATTCCTGAAGCATTACCCTCAATGATAGAAAATATAACGGTTGTTATAGTAACTCTTATAGGAACCAGTGCAATGGCAGGTACAATTGGCGGCGGCGGTCTTGGAGATCTTGCTATACGTTACGGATATCAACGTTTTCAAGCAGACGTTATGATTGTCACAATAATAGTGTTAATCGTGATAGTTCAACTTGTTCAATTCGCAGGAAACTACTTATCACGTAAAACGAATAAAAAATAATGGAGGTTATTTTATGAAAAAGAAGTTTTTATTAGGAGGCATTGCAATATTATCTGCAGCCATTTTATTATCAGGATGTGGTTCCGCATCCTCAACTAAAAATGAAATTACAGTAGGTGCAACTGCCGGTCCACATGCGCAAGTAGTAGAAGCAGCAGCAAAAGAAGCGGAAAAACATGGTCTGACTATACATGTAAAAGAATTTTCAGATTATATTACTCCGGATCAGGCCTTATCAGATGGCGACATAGATATCGCTGTATATCAACATAAGCCCTTTCTTGAAAATTTTAACAAACAGCATAATACTGATTTAGTTAATATAGGAAATGCTATTTTGATGAGAATGGGTATTTATAGCAACAATTACAAGAATGTAAATGATATACCTGATAATGCAACTGTTTCAATTCCAAATGACCCTACCAATGAAGGTAGAGGATTACAATTACTTGAACAGGCAGGTTTAATTAAATTAAAAGAAGGCGTTGGAATAAAAGCTACTCCTGCTGATATAGTTTCTAATCCGAAAAATTTGAATTTTAAAGAAATAGAAGCAGCGCAATTACCAAGAAGCTTAGATGATGTTGATGCTTCAGTTATTACAATGAATTTTGTACAAAGTGCCGGAATATCTCCACAAGAAAAAGGTATTTTCTTTGAAGATAAAGACAATCCCCTTGCAGTAATGATAATTGCTACACGTGCAAAAGATAAAGATAATGAAAACTACAAAACATTTGTATCTGCATATCAATCCGACGCAGTAAAACAATTTATAAAAGAAACATTCAAAGGTACAATAGAAGCTGCATGGAATTAATAAAAAGCATTTTCCTCAAATCATTAACGATTTAGGAAAATGCTTTTTTAATTAAATAAGGCGTCTTTTGCAAGAGAATCCGCCAAATCATTATATTTAACACCCGTATGACTTTCGACTTTATGAAATCTTATATCTATTTTATCTTTTATTGTTTCATAAAATAATTTAAGTTTTTTAGTTAATATTTTATTTGCTTTCCATTCACCCGTACACCACTTTTCTATACCTGTATAATCATAATATAAATTAAGCACTTTACCTTTTCTTTCTAAACATAAATTTATTGCATACATTGCCCCATAAACTTCTCCTGCAACATTTCGCATCATTGCTTCTTCTTTGTTGATGATTTTTTTTGAATATTTTTCAATTTTTCCATTTTCAATTAAAACCACTCCGAAAGAAAAACATTCCGGTTTTGAAGGTATATAAGAACCGTCTACATATGCAATTATATTATTTTCATTACTTTCTTCTTTTATAGAATTATTTTCAAACAAAAATTCTTCAGCATCTTTTTTATTATAAAAACCTTTATATACAGCATTGGGATAACCAATAACTTGTTGTTTACATATTTCCCAATCTGAAAATATTCCTACATTTCTTCCTACTTTAACTGCATAAAATAATTTCTTTTTATTTGCCATTTATATATCCTTTCAAATTTATGCTATTATATTCTTATCAAAGTATAATTTTAGAGGTGAAAATGAATCTTATAAGCAAATTTCCTGCCCTTGAAGTAAGGGACTATAGGTTATATTGGTCAAGTCAATGGGTTGCTTTAATCGGATTTTGGATGCAACTTACGGCACAACAATGGCTTGTTTATGAAATTACAAATTCCGCATTTTTACTTGGTGTACTCGGAGCGGTACAATTTTTACCAAGTTTTATTTTTTCACTTTTCATAGGTTTCTGGATTGACAGACATGACAAGAAAAAAATTTTAACCGTTACACAATGTATGTATATCATCCAATCTGTTTGCTTAGGAATACTTATTTTAAGCGGACATGCAAATTATTATTGGATTTTATTCTTTGCATTCGTTGTAGGAACAATAGATTCAATAGACATGCCTACAAGATTGTCTTTTCTTCCTGATATTGTCGGAAAAGATGCTCTTCACAGTGCAATAAGTTTAAACTCCACAAATTTCAATTTAACAAGAATGATTGGTCCTTTATTAGCAGCTTTTCTTATAAATTTCTTTCCTTATGATATCATTTTTTTCTTAAATGCGCTTTCAATAATACCCGTACTCATTGCATATAAAAAAATGAAAGCACAATCTTCTATAAGCACATCAATTACAAAAAATGCAACGCAAGAAATAAAAAAAGGCATAACACATGCAAAATCAAAACCTATAATTTTATGCAATTTAATAGCTTTGGCTATAGTTAGCGGATTAATCTTAAACTTCGGTTCATACGGACCGTTACTTGCAGATAGAGTCTTACATGCAGGTGTAAACGGATTCGGGTTTATTCTTTTCGGTTTCGGTACCGGATCAATGATTGGAGGATTAATATCCGCTGCTGCAAAAACACAATTAAGCCAAAAATGGGTTTTTATAAATGCTATTCTTTGCGGACTTGAACTGTCGGCGGTAAGTTATATAAGTAATTTCTTTATATCAATAACAATTTTTATTTTTATGGGATTCAGTGTAACACTTTTCCTTGTTAATTGTAATACTGCGATTCAAATTGCATCTAATAAAAATTACTTGGGCAGAATTATGAGTTTATACACATTTGTTTATCTGGGAAGTGCCCCTTTCGGCAGTTTATTTGTAAGTTCGATGTTAGAAAGCTTCGGAACATCTTTAGGATTATTTTTAACAGGTTTAATTGATGCTGTATTTATAACATTTTTAGTCTTTTTTTATAAAAAACAAATTTCAAATAAAATAAACATAAAATGCAACTAATTCAAAATTTTAAACTGCACTCCTAAAATTATAGCTGATTTTAAAAGTGCAGTTTTTTTATGTTATTTATTAATTTTTAAAATTTTATTTATTATATTCGTTGTTGAACAGTTTTCTACAAAAGGAATTACAATAACTTCTTTTGCATAATTTTTCCCTACAATTTCATCTTTTTTATAATCTCCGCCTTTTACCAAAACATCAGGTTTTAATAAGGAAATCAAATTTAGCGGAGTGTCTTCATCAAATACTACTATAGCATCAATATAAGGTAATTCATTAAGTATGTATACTCTATCTTCAATGTTTTGTATAGGACGTTTTTTACCTTTCAATCTGCTAACGGATTTGTCGGAATTTACACCGACTACAAATCGTGTACCTAATTGTGCGGCTTTTTTTAAATAAGTCACATGTCCTCTATGCAATAAATCAAAGCATCCATTTGTAAATACTATTTTTTCACCTTCATTTTTCCACTTTTTTATTAATTTTATAAATTCATCCATTTCATTTTGATTGAAAACACTTTTAAAGTCTTTGAAATCTCCACAATAATTTTCTAATTCGGATTTTTTAACTTGATATGTACCTACGTGTGAAATAGCAATACTTGCAGCTATATTCGCTGCCTCCAGTATTTCCGACATTTCAACTCCACATGCAATTGCAGTTGCAATTATACTGATTACTGTATCTCCAGCACCCGAAACATCAAATACATCTTTTGCAAATGCAGGACAATGAATAATTTTATTTTCCCCTATGCAAGTTATACCTTTCTCCGAACGCGTTACTATTAAATAGTCCAAGTTTAACTTTTTACGAATTTTTTCCCCTGCTTCAACAATACTTTCATCTTTATTTTCTATTAAATATCCACAATATTTTGAAAGTTCTTTTACATTTGGAGTCAAGGCAAATGCATTTGAATATTTTTCCCACTCGATTCCTTTTGGATCTATTAAAACAGGAATATTTCTTTTATTACACAATGAAATTATATTACATGTTAATTCATTTGATACTACACCTTTACCGTAATCAGATATAATTACCGAATTCAAATTTTCACATAAACTTTCAAGCCATAATAAGATATTGTCAGATTCTGCTTCTGAAATTTTCAATTTTTCTTCATTATCCAAACGCATAATTTGTTGACTGTTATTTAAAAACCTTGTTTTTACTGTTGTATAATGATTTTTTCTTACAAAAACTGCGTCTCTATTTATATTTTTATCATCAAGAAGATTTAAAACTTCATCTTTGGTTTTATCCTGACCCAACATTCCGGATAAGTACACATTACAACCTAAGGCTTTTACATTTGCAGCAGTATTGGCAGCACCGCCCAATATATTTTCCGAGGATTCGAATATTGATATAGGCACAGGTGCTTCTTCAGATATGCGATTTACACGTCCCCTGACATATCGATCCATCATTATGTCACCTACAACAGCTATATTAATCCGACTTGTTACATCAAGCCATGAAAATCTTTTCATTTAATAAAACCTCATTTATTAATAAATTAACATTACTTTTATATAGTTATTTTTACATAAAAACACATAAACGGCAAATATTTCTAAAATAAAAAAATACGTGAAATAAAAATTCACGTATTTTTACATTATCTCAAACCATATATATCCATTGCATTTTGATATGTTATTTCTATTATTTTTTCTATTGAAATATTACGTAAAGCAGCAATTTCTTTTGCAATATAATACAAATTCAACGAAGTATTTCTTTGTCCTGTAAACGGAGGTGGAGTCATGTATGGACTATCCGTTTCTATAAGCATTCTTTCAAGTGGAATAATTCTTGCAATTTCTTTTATTCGTTTACTATTTTTATAAGCTACGGGACCTGCAAATGAAATATAAAAATCCGATTTTATCATTTCATTTGCAAATTCAATACTTCCGCTAAATGAATGCATTATTCCCCTCAAATTATGCTTTTTCATTTTTTTAATAATTGAAAATATGTCTCCATGAGCTTTTCTATCATGAATAATAATCGGTAAATCTGTTTCTTGAGCAATATTTATTTGATTTATAAAATATTCTTTTTGAATTTCTCTATTATTATTTTTATCGTAATAGTCAAGTCCTATTTCACCTATAGCAACAACTTCACTATTTGCCTTTACCAAATCAAATATTTTTTTTAAATCACATTTTTTATCAATTTCAGCAAAATATGGATGTATACCTATAGCAGCATATAAATTTTTAAATTTTTTTGACAACTCGATTGATTGTAAAGATGTTTCATAATTTTCTGATGGACAAACTATTTTATATTCCAGTTTTTCCAACAATTTCAACAATTCATCTCTATCTTTATCAAATGCTTTATCATACATATGCGCATGGGTATCAAAAAAAATCATTTTACTTTGCTTCCTGCCGGCATGTTAACAAATGGAACTTCTAATTTACCGTCTTTACTTGCAGCTAAAATCATACCTTTAGATTCTATTCCCATTAATTTTATAGGTTTTAAATTTGATACCAAAATCACACATTTACCTATTAAATCTTCCGGTTTATAAAATGCCGCAATTCCACTCACTACACTTCTTTCTTCATTTCCTAAAGAAACTTTTAAATGAATCAGTTTTGATGATTTTTTTACTTTTTCAGCTTCTAAAATTTCAGCTACAACCAATTCTACTTTAGAAAAATCATCTATTGTTATTTGATTGTGATTATTTTTAACTTCTTCAGTTTCAGTTTTACTTTCTTCTTCAATACGCGGAAAAATCGGTAAACCTTTATTTATTTTTGTATTTTCTTCAAATTTTCCCCAAGTAACATCTGATAATTGTACAGATTTAAAATCTTTTAACCCTAATTGATTCCACATTTTTTCAGCTGCTATCGGAATTACGGGGGAAACAAATATAGATACAACTCTAAGTCCTTCGCACAAATGATATAATACTGCATCCAATAAATCTTTTTTGCTTTCATCTTTTGCCAATGTCCACGGCATAGTTATATCTATATATTTATTTAATGAACGAACATATGTCCATACTGATTTAAGAGCATCATTAATTTTCCAATTATTCATTCCGTATTTATAATTTTCTAAAACATTTATCAAATCATTTTCAATATTTAATGACGCATCTTCAATTACTTTATCTCCGGTTATATCACCTTTATAAACAATTCCGTTTCTATATTTTTCTACCATTGACAATGTTCTGTATAAAAGATTCCCTAAATCATTTGAAAGATCTGAATTTATTCTGTTTATAAGTCTATCTCTACCGAAATTACCATCACTTCCAAGTTGAATATCATTCATTAAATAGTAACGTATTGCATCCGAACCGAATTCATGTATCAAAGGAATAGGATCTACTACATTACCTTTTGATTTAGACATTTTTTCACCTTCAACCACAAGCCAACCGTGTCCGTAAACTTGTTTCGGTATTTCAATATCCAAACTCATAAGCATAATCGGCCAAATAATAGTATGAAATCTTACTATTTCTTTTCCTACCAAATGTACATCTGCAGGCCAGTATTTTTTAAATTTTTCTTTATCATCTTTTATACCTACAGCTGTTAAATAATTTGTAAGCGCATCAAACCATACATAAACTACATGCTTAGGATCAAAAGGTACAGGAATTCCCCAGGAAAAGCTTGTACGTGATACACATAAATCTTCCAAACCGTTTTTCACAAATTGAATCATTTCATTTCTTCTTGATTCAGGTTCTATAAAATGTGGATTTTCTTCAATAAATTTCAACCATCTATCAGCATATTTTGACATTTTAAAGAAATATGCTTCTTCACTTACCCGTTTACATTCACGTTTACAATCTGCACATAAATTTCCTTCAAGTAATTTGCTTTCAGGCCAAAATGTTTCGCAAGGTACACAATACCAACCTTCATATTTACCTTTATAAATATCACCCTTGTCATAAGCTTTATGAAATAACTTTTGTACAACTTTAATATGTCTTTCCTCAGTTGTACGTATAAAATCATCATTGCTTATATTAAGTTCTTTCCATAATTGTTGGAATCCCTTAACAATTTTATCAACGTACTCAATTGGAGTTACCCCTGCTTCTGTAGCTTTTTGTTCAATTTTCTGACCGTGTTCATCAGATCCGCACAAAAAGAAAACATCTTTTCCATCCAATCTTTTAAATCTTGCTACAGTATCTGCGACTGTTGTGCAATATGTATGTCCGATATGTAATTTTGCACTTGGATAATAAATTGGCGTTGTAATATAAAAAGCTTGTTTTTCAGACATAAAATTCTCCCCTTATATTATTTAAATCCTAACAACCATTTCAAGTATATCAATCATTTTTCTTACTTATCAAATATTGATATACTTCCCTTCGAGATAAATTAAATTCTACAGCTATTTTGCGTGAAACATCTTTTAAAGGTTCACTTTCAACTAAAGAAAGTGCAACTTTTTTCCAATCTTTTTCCACTTCTTCTTTTTTTATTTCTGTATCTTTAAAACCCTCCACCAATATAACGTATTCTCCTCTTGCCGATTCTTCATCCAATTTTTTGCGTAATTCATTTAAGGTATTTCGCTCAAATGTTTCAAATTTTTTAGTAAGTTCTCTAGCCAATACCGCATAACGATTACCTAATTCACTTAATAAAATATCCAAAGTTTCTTTCAATCTATGTGGTGCTTCATAAAAAATAAGTGTCATAGATAAGTTTGAAATATCTTTTAATATTTTTTTCTTTTTGGTATTTGTTTTCGGCAAGAATCCTATAAAAACAAATTGTCTGCTATCCAATCCTGATGCAATCAATGCTGTTAAAGCTGCATTTGCTCCCGGCAAAGGTATTATAGAAATATTTTCTGTCAATGCTTTTTTTACTAAATCATAACCGGGATCTGAAATTACAGGCATACCTGCATCACTACATTGTGCTATCGATTTACCGATTCTTAATTGCTCTATTAAATATTCTCCCGCCACATGCTTATTATGTTCATGATAAGCAATAATGCATTTATGGATATTAAAATGATTAAGCAAAAGTTTGGTATGTCTTGTATCTTCAGCAGCTATAATATCCACATTTGCCAAAATATCTATTGCACGTTGAGTTATATCCGATAAATTTCCTATCGGAGTCGGTACAAGATATAATGTACCGTTATTCACTTCATTCATTTTATTCCTTTCCATAAATCGAAAGCACTTCTTCCGTATATGCTCCATCATCATAATGTAAAAAGAGTGGCGGTTCAACAGTGACTTCTACATTTCCACCGTACTTCCACTCCACTAAAACTCTTACAGCATTATGTTTTTTTCGTGCATAAATAAATCGTATTCGCTTAGCTTCCATTTTATACTTTCTACCATATGTTATCAAGTCACATAATCTGTCAGCTCTGTGAACCATAGTCAACCTTCCACCGTATTTAAGTAAATATTGAGCTGTTTTAAATACATCTTCAATTGTAGCATTAATTTCATAACAAGCAGTTGCAACAGCTTCTTTATTACTTATTTTTCCGGTTTTTATATCTCTATATGGTGGATTTGCAACTACAGATGTAAAACTTCCGGTCGGATAATACTCTTTAATCTTTTTATAATCACATTCCAAAACTTTAATTATGTCATTCTTTTTATTACCGCTGACATTTCTTTTCGCAATATCTGCCATAATAGGATTTATTTCAAATGCAGCAATATCTTTTGCACCTAATGCCGATAAAAGTAATGGTATAATTCCGGTTCCTGTTCCTAAATCTGCTATTTTATCTTTATTTTTTATTGAAACATAATGTGCCAATAACACCGAATCGATAGAAAAACAAAATCCGTCCGTACGTTGAATAATCTTCATCCCGTCACGAATCAAATCATCCAATCGTTCATTTTCTTTTAAAATCCAGTTACTCATTTTCAGCTTCTTCAACCTCACTCCATGGTAAAATTTTCACTTGATTGCTTTCGAATTGTATTTTAACAGTATGTTTTTGTGAATTCACATAAACAACTTGACCTGAACCTTCTTCTGTAATTACCTTCATTCCGACAAAAAAATTCGGATTATCATATCTTTTTTTCATTTTACAACAAGTCTTGCGTCTTTCAGGATCATTTTTATATTGATCATTTTCATATCTTAAGCAACACATTAATCTACCGCATACACCTGAAATTTTTGAAGGATTAAGAGAGAGACCTTGTATTTTCGCCATTTTTATAGAAACAGGAGCAAACTCACCTAAAAAATTAGCACAACAAAGCGGACGCCCACATGGACCTATTCCATTTACTTGTTTTGCTTCATCACGAACACCGACTTGTCTTAATTCAATTCTTGCATGAAATACTGCAGCAAGTTCTTTAACCAATTCTCTAAAATCTATTCTCCCGTCTGCTGTAAAGAAGAATACTATTTTATTCCTGTCAAATGTGTATTCAACTCTTAATAAGCGCATAGGAAAATTAAATTTTTTGATTTTAGTTAAACAAATATCAAAAGCCGATTCTTCTCTTTCTTTATTTCTTTTTAACTGTATTTTATCTTTAACGGTTGCTTTTCTGATAACAGATTTAAGCGGTAAATTTTCATCTGAAATACTTATACTTGTCGGTTTCAAAACAACGTGTCCGTATTCCATGCCTCTGGATGTTTCTACTATAACACCGTCATTTAAATGTAAATCCAGACTGTTGTCATTAAAATAATAAATTTTTCCGGCACGCTTAAATCTTACCCCTATTACACCTTCCATCCTATATCGCCTTTCTGTATATGTTCGAATTCAACAAGTATCATATCCCAAATCAATTTCACTGATATATATCTCTTACACGCCTTCAAAGATTTGTCTAATATTTTTATTGCTTTACAAACTTTTTCATATGTCCATTTTTGTACAATTATTTTTTCTATATCTTTAAAATTAACACATCTTATAAAATCAGTTTTACCTGTTGATGCAATAACCATTAAATCTTGCCCAATCAAAGATAGACATTTCAAATATCGAATGAATTCAACTCGATCTTTAAATTCTTTTTCAGTCAATTTGTAAAATGCCGTTTTATTTTCAGAAAAAATTTCCCAAAATTTCAAAGCCTCTTCAAATCCGACAGAATTGTTATCCGATGAAAAAGACAATGTCATTCCGGGATTGCCTTCAGTCAATCTAAAAGATTCTTCAACACTTAAATTTAAAGGTAAAGTAAATTTATCATGGAAATCATTTATTAATTGTATATATTCTTCCTTATTCAAAGGGAAAAACGGAAATAATTCCGCTCTTGAAATAATAGTAGGAAGCAACGAATTTAACTCATGAGTAATCAAAATAAAATATACATTATTCAATGGTTCTTCCAAAGTTTTGAGTAATGCATTTGCAACAGGAGGCATCATACTTTGAGCTTCATCAATAATACATACATGAACTTGATTATCAAATGAATTCATTTCTTCAAAAAAAATACGAAACTGTTCAAACTTTAATTCTAATCCTAAAGGTCTTATATACCATAATAATTTATCTGATGTTGTCAAAATTTGATATCTTGAAACATCTTCAGAAAACCACATTTCAGTTTCTTTTTGATATTTATCATTCTTATGGGTTAAAACAGCTGCCAAATCGATAGCGGCCGTTGTCTTGCCTAAACCTTCATCTCCATAAAAAATAATCGTATGACTCAATGTATCATCTGATACCATACGCTTAAGTGATTTTTGTATCTTTGATTGTCCATATATTCTAGGAAGAAAATTCAAAATATGTACCTCTTAACTAATATACAACATCATATTGATATTTTATCATAAAAGCACTTATATATATATTTTTTAAAATAAATTTATTAAATTTATCAAATATAATTAAAATAAAATCCGGAAAATCCGGATTTTATAAAATATCTAATATTTTTAATACTGAATCAACACAAACGCAATTTTCATTTTTTAAAATATTCTCCAAACTTGAAAATTTATATGTGCCGGTTATTCCGATAAAAGATACTCCGATTTTTTTTGCAGCAAGAAAGTCAGCTATTGAATCTCCTACTATTATATATTTATCATTTTCATCCAATAAAATATCTCCATTTAAATAATTTAAATAATTTTCCTTTTTCCTTCCAAACATAGCACAATAATAAATAAATGGATCGGGTTTATCAGGTATTTTACATTTTAAAAGTTTCGAAACATCTTCAGCATCTGATACAGTTGCTATATATTCTTCATCAAATTCTTCCAACCAATTATTTTGCTTAAAAGGAATTTCTGTTTCTATAAGTTTTCTTCCTGTTGCTATAGAAATTTTATATCCTTTTTGTTTTATTTGCTGAAACATTGCCTTTATTTTTGATGCAGGTGCAAGCGATTTGTCAAATTTTATAAATCCTTCTTTTCTACCGTTATATGGAAATTTACCGAATTCACTTATAAATAGATTTGTACCTAGATAAATATTTAAAAATGTTTCTTTGTGCATATTCCAAAAATTGCTTTGTAATTGTAACCATTTAACATTTTCTAAATATTTTCCGAACTCAAAAAGTAAAAAATCAAATATCTCTATTCCGTTTGCATCATTTTTTAAAATATTTTGCCAAAAACTCAATATTTCTTCGGAACCAGGTATTGAAAGTCCCATTAAAACAAGACCTGCTTTTTTTATATCTTTTTCGGTACTTATACAAACATTTAATTTTTCCCCGGTTTTTAAAAAATATTCTCTTGCCATTAATCCTATGGTTGTAGACAAATAAGCATGCACCATATCCCACTCTGAATTTATACCTTTGCTCTTAAGAAAATGAATTAATTTATCATTTCCCCACAAATAGTATCTAGTTGAAGAAATATTTCCTCTATTAGTATTTTTTATATTACATAAATCTGCTTCTGTCGGTAATCCCAAATATATTGAATCGTACAACCATTCTTGAATTGTCAGTGCAGCTACGTCAAAATAATTTTCTTCACTGAACAAAACTCCGTCAATATCAAATATAACTTTTTTCATATTTATCTCCTGATTTGCATTATAACTATATATACAATACCAAATATATTTAACATTTGACAAATTTAAAAGAATGCACTCTTTCAAGTGCATTCTTCATTATATCTTTTTTAATGTATTGGACGGACAGACATCACTTAAAAAACAATTTTTACAATCAGGATTTCTTGCGTGACAAAATTTTCTTCCGTGCCAAATCAACCAATGATGGCATGCAGACCACTTTTCTTTCGGAACTGTCTTTTGCAATTCCAACTCAACATCTAACGGTTTTTTGCCTTTAGCAAGATTAAGTCTGTTTGATACACGAAAAACATGAGTATCTACAGCTATTGCAGGATATCCCCAAGCAACACTTCTTACAACATTTGCCGTTTTTCTACCTACACCCGGTAATTTTATCAAATCTTCAAATGAATGCGGAACTTCTCCATTATATTCTTTCAGAAGTACATTACACATCCCTAAAAGATGTTTTGCTTTAGATTTGTATAAACCGCAATCACGGATTTCTTTTTCCAGTTCGGATTGTGATAATTTTACCATTTTCGCAGGAGTATCTAATTTAGGAAAAATTCTTTTCGTTATAATATTCACACGTTTATCTGTACACTGTGCAGATAAAATAACTGCCACCAACAAAGTAAACGGACTTGTGTATTCAAGTGCGGTATTATATTCGCCGTAATATTTTTCCAATCTTTGCAATTGTATTTCTTTAACAGATTTATTTATTTTCATTACTTGCCTGACATCAAAAGATAATCATGTGCTGACAAAGCAGCGGCGGCACCTTCTCCGGCCGCTATAATAACTTGCTTATATTTATTATTTGTAACATCCCCTGCTGCAAACAATCCTGGTATATTTGTAGCGGAATTTTTATCTGTAACAATTTCTCCCAAATTATTTCTGATTAAATTTTCAGGTACAAATCCTACATTAGGAATACCTCCGGCTTCAACAAAAATACCTTCAATTTCCAAACTTTGCAATTGTCCGTTTTCTTTATTTTTTATTATAACTGAATTTACTTTTTTATCTCCTTTTATTTCTTCAGGAGTATATCCTATCATTACCTGAATATTTTTATATTCATCCATTCTCTTAACTAAAATTTCTTGAGCTCTTATACGACTTCTGACCAACAAATACACTTTAGGTGAAATAGTTGCCAATTCTATTGCTGCTTGAACCGCACTGTCACCGCCACCTACAATGGCAACCGTTTTATTACGATAAAACGGACCGTCACAAGTTGCACAGTAACTTACGCCTCTTCCTGTAAATTGTGCTTCTCCCGGAATATCTAAAAGTCTACTGCGTTTCCCGGAAGTTATTATACATGTTTTCCCTTCAATTACAGTTTCATCATCCAAATATGTAATAAAATTTTCTTTTTTTCTATTTTTAAAACTTGTGCTGTTATAAATTCTATTGAATAATTTTTTACATGAGATTCCATTTTTTCTGAAAGTTCAAAACCTGAAATTGATGAAAATCCTAAGTAATTTTCTATATCATTTGTCAAAAGCATCTGTCCGCCGATATCTGTAGTTATAATCGCAACAGATAACTCTTTTCTTACTGCATACATTGCCGCATTCAAACCTGCAGGCCCGCCACCGATAACAACTACGTCAAAAATTTTCATATTCCCACCCCTATTAAATCGAATTTTATCGTTGTGATAATTATATACCAGTATTTATCTTTATGCAAGAAAAACTCCTTATTACTAATAAGGAGTTTTTCACTGTTTATTTGGCTATTACAATATTAATTATTCTTTTAGGAACAACGATAAATTTCAATATCTTTTTGTCTGTTAAGCATTTTTTAACATCTTCAGATTCCTGGCATTTTTTTATAATTTCTTCTTTTGTATCATTTATATTTACTTTTATTGTTGCACGTAAACGTCCATTTATTTGAACAGGCATTTCAACTTCATTTTCAATCAATGCCGAATTATCAACCTCAGGCCATAACGCAGAATGAACGCTGGACTCATTTTGATGTATATGCTGCCATAATTCTTCAGTTATATGTGGAACAAAAGGTGCAAGCAATATAATAAGATTGCGCAAACATTCATTAACAACAGATTCGCTTACTATGGATTCAGTTTCACTGAAATGATACATGTCATTAACTAATTCCATAATTGAACTGATTGCCGTATTAAAGCTGAATTTACCGTTTAAATCTGAAGTTACTTTAGCAATAGAACGATGTAAACGTCTTCTCAAAGCTTTTTCGTTTTCATTAAGTTCTTCACGTGATTCGGTTTTTAAGTTAATAAATCTATCTACAATAATCCACACACGCTTCAAGAAACGATAAGCACCTTCAACACCTTTATCGCTCCATTCCAAATCTTTTTCCGGCGGTGCTGCAAACAGAATAAATAAACGTGCTGTATCCGCACCATACTTAGATACAATTTCTTCAGGACTTACTACATTTCCTACGGATTTACTCATTTTCCCGCCATCTTTAAGAACCATACCTTGACAAAGTAAATTTTTAAATGGTTCGGAATCTCTTACAAGGCCTTCATCGTATAAAACCTTCATAAAAAATCTTGAATAAAGTAAATGTAATATAGCATGTTCTATTCCGCCTATATACTGATCTACTTGCATCCAATAATCGGATTTTTCTTTTTCGAATGGAATATTTTCATTTTTCGAATCTGTATAACGTAAGAAATACCAAGAAGAATCTATAAATGTATCCATTGTATCTGTTTCTCTTAATGCATCTTTTCCACATTTAGGACATTTACAATTAAGGAATTCTTTATTGGTTTCAAGAGGAGACAAAGTTCCTGAAATAAAATCAACATCTTCCGGTAATTTAACAGGTAAATCTTTTTCCGGTACCGGTACATTTCCGCAATCTTTACAACAAATTATAGGTATCGGACATCCCCAATAACGTTGACGTGAAATCAGCCAATCCCTCAATCTATAATTTATTTTTTTATTTCCTATATTCATCTTTTCAAGTTTATTGGTTATAGCTTCTCTGGCTTCCTTAGAATTCATACCCGAAAATTCTTCTGAATTTACAAGTATTCCATCGTCAACATAAGCTTGGGTCATATTTTCTAAGGACAATGATTTTTCATCATTTTGTATAACAATCTTGAAAGGAAGATTATATTTTTTTGCAAATTCCCAGTCACGCTGATCTGAAGACGGAACTGCCATTACTGCACCGGTTCCATATTCAAACAATACATAATTGGCTATCCAAATCGGAATTCTTTCTCCGGTAAGCGGATGTATTGCAAATTTGCCTGTGAACATTCCCAATTTCGGTGCATCTTCCGCAGTTCTTTCTATATCATTTATATTTTTTACAGTATAAATAAATTTATTCAATTCATCTAAATTATCACTGTCTTGAATAAGTTTTTTTACTAACGGATGTTCAGGCGCCATAACCAAGTAACTTACACCATATACAGTATCAACTCTTGTGGTGTAAACACGAATACTGTCATTGCTTCCTTCGACATTAAAATTAAACTCGGTACCTTCGGATTTACCTATCCAATTTCTTTGCATTGATTTTACTCGCTCCGGCCAACCTTCGAGTAAATCTAAATCTTTAAGCAAACGTTCAGCATAATCAGTTATTTTGAAAAACCACTGAGAAAGATTTTTCTTTTCTACTATACTCTTGCATCTCCAACACTTTCCGTTTTCTACTTGCTCATTGGCAAGAACTGTATGACATCCGTTACACCAATTTACTTTAGCTTCTTTTTTATAAGCAAGTCCTCTTTTATAAAAAACTTCAAATAATTTTTGAGTGTGCTTATAGTAATCTTCCTTACATGTTAAAACATCTATATCCCAATCATACGAAAGTCCCAATTCCGTTTGTTGTCTTATCATATTTTTGATATTTGAATATGTCCACTTTGACGGTGCAATACCGTTTTGAATCGCTGCATTTTCAGCCGGCATTCCAAAAGCGTCATATCCCATCGGATGCAATACATTAAACCCTTGCATTTTCTTAAAACGCGCAATAACGTCACCTATAGAATAATTTCTTACATGACCCATATGCAAATTTCCTGAAGGATAAGGAAACATTTCCAATACATAATATTTCGGTTTGTTTTCATCTATTTCAACTTTGAAAGACTTTGTATCATGCCAATATTTTTGCCATTTTCTTTCAATCTCACGAGGTATATATTTTTCTTCCATTTTATTGCCCTCCATTGTAAAACTTTACATCCCAATGATATTCCTTTAAGTATAGGTTAGCAGATAAAATTAGTCAAATTCAGTTTATATGTCACCTATTTTTGATTCTATTCTTTTTTCTTATTTTTTTCAATATACTTCCATTTGAATTATTCCATATATCATATTCGGAATAATTATTTATCCATTTATTCTCCAAGTATGAATAAATATCACTGGATTCAAATCCATATCTCCAAAATGCCAGCCCTCCAAGTTTGTATTTTTTTGCTAATTTAATTTTTTCTCCTAATGACCTTTTTTCTTCCATCCATATTTGTGCCGGCAAACCGTTTGTTTTATATATACCTTTATACTGTTTTTCTTTTTCTTGCCAAATTAAACGTACATTATGCTTCATAATGAATTCTCTATTATTTTTTATCGTTAAAACCGAAGAAGTTGCACTTCCGTCATATCCTATCCAAGCTCGTGTATAAAATGGAATACCTAAGATTAATTTTTCTGCAGGAACTTCATTTAATAATTCCGGTATTTTCCGATTCAACCAATTATATGATGAAACAGATCCGGCATATTTACTTCCTGCAGGAGTTTCATCGTATCCCATAATTATTTGATAATCGGTAAATTTCGATAAAGCTTTTCTGTCATAGCACATACTCCAAAAATCACTTAGCTGTTCAATTACGGTTATATCAATTGATAATTTTTTGTTTTTGGCATGGATTTTACTTGATAATTCTTTTATAAAATTTGTAAATAGATTTTTATCTTCTTTATACATATTTTCAAAATCAATATTATATCCGTCAAATCTGTATACTTCAGAATATGCCGCCATACGATTGGTAATTTCATCTATTTTTTTTGAATTCTTTACAAAATCACGAGTTTTGTCCGGATCAAAATTATTATGTATCAACGGCATTACTTCCATACCTGAATTTTGAATATTTTTCAAATATGATAAAAATTCATTACTGAATACATTGTTAAAAACATTTATACTTCCCAATGTAGGAGATATTATTCTTATGCCTGCATTTTCCGTAAAAAATGCAGAATTCTGGTTGAATTCACTATCAGGATCCCATATAATCAACGGTTTTAAATTGGATTTTTCCTTTTTTAAATTAATTTGTTTATCTTTTTGTATTTTAAATGTTTTTCTTTTTAAGTTGATTTCACCTTTCAAACCTGCTTGTTTCGAGAAAAAATCGAAATCAACTAATTTTTTATTGTTTTTATAATAATCGGTATCTCTACTTTTTCTTCTTTATTTCCAACTTTTAAAATTGCAAATGTTTTATTTTTTCTTCTTGAATTTTCCATCTACCGCCATTTTCAAGCAATTCAGGTGTAACATAAACAGTATCTTCATCTTTATAGGCGTAAAATCCTTTTAAATTTTTCCCTTCCAAATGCAATTTATCAATTGCATTTGCATTAATGAAAGCAGTAAGAATCAAACTTGATAAAATTAAAATCTTATATTTTTTTATTTTCATGTTTCTCCTACCCGAAATTAAAAAATTAAATAAATAAAGTACACTTATTTTTGTAGTATATCATAGGTTTTTTTATAAATAAAATTATGTAATTTATTCTTTTTATTGCAGCTGTTATTTTATTTTGATAATATAATTTGGTAATTAAATTTAATATTTAACATATAATCAGATTTATTAAATGAAATAACTTAAAGGAGATACAATGCATCAATACCTTACATTTATAGGAAATTTTCCTATTCGTTTTTATGGTATATTTTTCTCGTTCGGCATTATTGCCGGGTGTATAATTGCATATTTTTTATTAAAAAAAGAAGGACACGGTTGGGAAAAAATTTTATTTGATTTTGGACTTGTAATTTCTTTTTCCGGAATTATAGGTGGCAGATTATGGGATGTATTTTTCTTCGATTGGCAATACTATCATAACCATCTTTTGGAAATACCTTTTATATGGCAAGGAGGTATGGCAATACAAGGTGGATTATTATTTTCTGCAATTGCCGCATACTTTTTCTTAAAAAAACATGGTATTCCAATACTTCCTTTTGCAGATACTATATCCCCCGCAATTATTTTAGGACAAGCGATAGGTCGCATTGCCAATTTTATGAATGGAGATGCATTTGGACATCCAACCGGAAGTTCTTTTGGTTTGTTATATCCTAAAACAACATTAGCTTATAAAACATTCGGCAGTCAACCTTTATGGCCTGCAGAAGTTTGGGAATGTCAAGGTGATTTAATAATTTTTGTTTTACTTATTTGGTTCTCATGTTCAAAACGTCCTAAAGGTACTGTTTTTTGCCTTTATTTAATGCTTTATTCCATATTACGCTTTTTCTTGGAATATTTACGTGGAGATTATGCAATATTGGCATTCGGATTAAAAAGTGCGCAAATAACTTCAGTAATTGTATTTATTTTAGCTTCTGTTTTTTTCATATATTTCAATATCAAAAAACAAAACTAATACTTAAAATACCGAAAAATAAATAAATGCTCTGAATTCTTTTAATTCAGAGCATTTATTTATTTATTATTAATGATTTTTAAAAAATCATTTTCATTTATTATTTTTATTCCTTTTTCCCTTGCTTTCTCCAATTTGCTTCCTGCATTCTCTCCGACTATGACAAGTGTTGTAGTTTTTGTTACTGTTGATTGTAAATTGCCGCCTAGTGCTTTTATTATTTCTCCGGCTTCTCTTCTTCCTATATTACTCAGTTTACCTGTTAATACTACATTATGGCCTTTAAATGCATTACCTTCAGATTTTCGCTCATTTAGTTTCATTAATATTCCATGATTTTTCAATCTTTCTATTATTTTTTTGTTTTTCTCATTTTTAAAATATTTATAAATATGTTCGGCCGTAATATTTCCAATACCTGAAACGGATTTTATAGAATCTACGCTTGCATTCATTAACACATCAATATCTTTAAATTTTTCCGATATTAATTCGGAACCTTTTTCGCCTAAATGTCTTATACCTAATGCAAATAAAAATTTTGACAATCCTCTATTTTTACTGTTTTCTATTGATGTCAATAAATTTTTAGCACTTTTTTCTCCCATTCGCTCGATTTGTATAATATCATCTTTTCTCAATTCATAAAAATCTGCAATATTTTCAATTAAATTGTATGCCAACAAACCATCTATCACTGCAGGTCCCAAACCTTCTATGTTCATGGCATCTCTTGATGCAAAATGTATAAGGTTTTCTCTTATAACCCCACCGCAATCAGGATTTATACATCTATATGCAACTTCACCTTCTGTACGATAAATTTTATGTTTACACAAAGGACACTCGGACGGCATAATAAATTTTTTCTCTTTTCCGGTACGTTTATTCTTCAAAACTACAGATATTTCCGGTATAATCTCACCCGATTTATAAATTTTAACAATATCCCCTATTCTTATGTCCTTTTCTTCTATAAAATTCATATTATGTAATGTTGCCCTTTTTACTACAGTTCCTGCTATTTGTACCGATTTTAAATCTGCAGACGGTGTTAAAACACCTGTCCTTCCCATTGTAACTATAATATTTTCAACAACTGTTTCTGCTTCTTCCGGAGGATATTTATAAGCAATTGCCCATTTAGGATCTTTTGATGTTGCTCCTAATACATTTTGTTGTTCAAAATCGTTTACTTTAACAACCATTCCATCAGTATCATATCCTAAATGATGTCTTTTTTCTTGCCATTCATTAATAATTTCTATGACTTTTTCAATACTGTTTATCTTTTTATAATTAGGATTTACTTTAAAATGAAATTTTTTTAGCAAGTTTAATAAAGATTCTTGATTTTTAATTTCAATACCTTCAGTTTCTCCTACAGAGTATGCAAAGAAATCAAGATTTCTAGATGCCGTAACATTCGGATCCAACTGTCTTATCGACCCGGATGCCGCATTTCTGCAATTTGCAAACGGCATAATACCTGCAGCATCTCGTTTTTCATTTAAACTTACGAAACTCGATCTGGGCATAAATACTTCACCCCTTATTTCAATATAAGGCGGTGCATTTTCAATGTACAACGGAATTGACTTTATTGTTTTTACATTTGCTGTAACATCTTCACCGACTTTACCGTCACCTCTAGTCAAACCTCGTATTAATTTACCCTCTTCATAAATTAAATTCATTGATAATCCATCAATTTTAAGTTCAGTTATATATTCTATATTATCGGTATTTAAAGTTTCTTTCACACTTCTATCAAATTCTATTAACTCTTTACCGTTAAATGCATTTGACAAACTTAACATAGGTTTTTTAAATTCTACTTTTTTGAAATCTCCGGTAGCTTTTCCACCTACTCTCTGTGTAGGTGAGTCCTGAGTAATAAGCTCAGGATATTTAGATTCAAAATCTACTAATTCACGATACATTTTGTCAAATTCAAAATCACTTATTTCAGGCTTATCCAATACATAATATAAATAACTGTGATATCTTAATTCTTCACGTAATTTTTTAACTTTTGAAATTATTTCATTTGTTATCATTTTATGCCTTCTCAATCGGTGCGAATGCCACCATAACTTGACGAATTTTATTTCCTTTAAATTGCAATTTAAGCATCATATCTTTACCCTTGCCACTTACTTCTACTACTTTTCCATTTCCCCATAATCTATGTTTTACTATATCTCCAACTTTCCAATTATAATTGTTAGAAGAATTTCTTTTAGGAAATTTATTTCTTATACCGGATTCCGACAATGCATATTTACTTTTAATATTATCAATAAATCTGCCATTTGAATTATATTGATAGCATGAATTATTTCTTTTCACTTCTTCTATTAAATCACCGGGAATTTCTTCTAAAAATCTACTTTCTTTAAATGGCTTTAATTGTCCGTACATTGTCCTTATATTCGAACTTGTAATAAATAATTTTTCTTTAGCTCTAGTAATAGCTACATAACACAATCGCCTTTCTTCTTCCAATGCACTTTCGTCCATAAGTGAACGTACTCCCGGAAATATACCTTCATCCATTCCTGCTAAAAAAACAAAGGGAAATTCCAATCCTTTGGCACTGTGAACAGTCATTAACGTTACTTTATCGTTTACAGTTTCATAGTTATCTACATCATTAACAAGTGCAACTTTTTCAAGAAAATCGGAAAGTGTTCCGTCAGGTTTTTCATTTATAAAATCTTTTGCAACAGATAATAATTCTCCTATATTTTCTTCTCTGCTTTGACTTTTCGGATCATTAGATTCATGTAAAGCCGCAATGTATTCTGTTTCTTTTAATACCATATCAATCAATTCAAATACATCACATTGAATTGATTCATTAACTAATTTAAATATTAACGCACTGAATTTTTGTATTTTTTTCTGGACTGATTCCGATAATGAAGATTCTTCAAGCATAATCAAGGTTTCAAATATTGATATGTTTTTATCTTTTGCAAAATTTAATAACTTTTGTACGGTTACACTACCAATACCCCTTTTAGGAACATTTATTATACGCAATAATGATATATCATCTTTATAGTTTGATATTACTTTCAAATATGCCAAAATATCACGAATTTCTGCACGATCATAGAAACGTGTCCCTCCTACCATTGTATATCCTATACCTTTTTTAACAAGGCTTTCTTCAAGAACACGTGATTGTGCATTCATTCTGTACAAAATAGCAAAATTTCCATAGCTGCAATTATTTTTATCATGTTCTTCTTTTATTGTATTTATAATAAAATCCGCTTCTGCATGCTCATCAGATGCTTTATATCTTTGTATTAAATCTCCCTTGTCGTTTTGTGTCCACAAATTTTTTGAAGGCCTGTCTATATTATTCTTTATTACTGAATTTGCTGCGTTTAAAATTGTTTTTGTAGATCTGTAATTTTGCTCAAGTTTAATAATTTCAGCTTGTGGATAATCAGATTTAAAATCAATAATATTTTTTAAATCTGCACCTCTCCAAGAATAAATACTTTGATCCACATCACCTACTGCACATATATTACAATCTTCACCGGCAATATATTTTGCCATCAAATATTGTGCATGATTTGTATCCTGATATTCATCAATCAAAATATATTTAAACCTTTTTTGCCACTTTTCTCTTATATTTTTTTCATATAGCATTTCAGTTGTTAATTTAAGCAAATCATCAAAGTCTAAAGCATTATTTTGTTTCATATATTTATCATATAATTCATACACATCGGAAATTTTTTCATTATAAAAGTTTCCACTGTTTTCATAACGAAATTTATTTGGTCCAATTAATGAGTTTTTTGCAGCTGATATTTTAAATTGAACTTGATTTACTTGAAACATTTTTTCATCCAAATTCAGTTCTTTTAAAATATTTTTTAATAATTGTTTTGAGTCGTCAGAATCATAAATAGTAAATTTACTTGTATAAATTCCGCCATTTTCAATTTCTCTTCTTAAAAACCTTACACCAAATGAATGAAATGTATACATCCAAATTTTATTCGCTATAACACCAACTAAATTTTGTACTCGTTCCTTCATTTCTTGTGCAGCTTTATTTGTAAAAGTAATTGCTAAAATTTCTTCCGGTTTTATACCGTTATTCAGCATATGCGCTATACGACAAGTTAAAGCTTTTGTTTTTCCAGATCCTGCACCTGCCATAATAAGTACCGGCCCATATAAGTGTTCTACAGCTTTTCTTTGCTGCTCATTCAACGAGTTTAAATATGTATCCATTTTACTCCTTTGTATCTAAAAAATAAGACTCATATATGACTTGATAGTCATTATGAGTCTCACTTTATTTAATTCCTATTCATATACCTTAATAAGAAACGGTGCTACTTGTTTCTTTCTGGACATAACTTTTTCCAATAAAATCGCATTATTTTTTGATTCTTTACCAAATGCTTTTTCAGCAAAAGATTTAGCCCCTTCAGTAAACCATAAATCAGTATTTTCAGTAAGAATGTTTGTAACCATCAAGAAAGATGCAACATAATTTTTTTCAATTTTTCTTGCTTCCAAAATTTTCATTATTTCAGCTTTTTTTGCTTCAATAGGTGCTTCATCCATAACTGAAATTTGTCCTATTGTAAATACTTTATCACCTGCACTAAATTCTTTGGAATCATTATTTGCTAATTTTTCGGGTGGATAATCCGATATATCCGCACCTGCTCTAAGCATTTCCATACCATATTTTTCATAATCTACACCGGCAATTTTTGCAAGTTCAATAGCTGATTGTTTATCTTCGTCTGTTGTTGTAGGTGAACGGAATAATACGGTATCTGAAATAATAGCAGAAAGCATCATGCCGGCAGCTTCACGAGAAGGTTTTACTCCATGCTGTTTATATAAACCGTAAACAACTGTATTTACGCATCCTACCGGACGAATCAATATAAAAATCGGTTTTAATGTTTCAAAATCTCCAATTCTATGATGATCTATAACTTCAATAATATCTGCATCTTCAAATCCGTCAATACACTGTTTTGATTCATTGTGATCTACTAAAATTAATTTTTTCTTTTCTTCATCAGGATTTTTTCTTGCTACAGATTTTACATATACAGGCGCTTCCACTCCGAAATAATCAAGTGCAAAACGTGATTCTTTATTAATTTCTCCTGCACAAATCGGTACAGCTTCTACACCTAATTGTCTCAACAAGTATGAATAACTTACTGCTGCACCTATACTGTCCGTATCAGGAGACTTGTGCCCGACAACATAAACCTTACTCATTAAACATTCTCCTCTCTACATCAAACGTAAAATTATTATTTATATTTTACTCTATAGTTTTAAATCATTCAATAGAATCAAGGACTGTTATATAAAATTAACACTTATTTTTCTCTTGCTTTTTTTTATTTTTCATATATAACCAAATCAATCCATAAACAATACCTACTACAATTATAATTATAGCCAATCTTAGTTGATGTTCTTTAAAAGTAACTATATCATGTCCTAATACAACTTCCAATAAAACTGACGGAAATTTACCTATCAAGCTTCCTAATAAATGTTCATAAAATGTCATGCTTGATAATGCGGATATTGCAGTAACCAATCCGTTAGGCATATAAGGTATTGCCCGCGCAATCATAACAGCTTTCCATGACTCATAGGAGTCTAATTTGGTCAAAGTTTTACTTTTTTGAATAATGGCCTTTGCAACATTTCTAAAAAGCGTTCTCATTATAAAAAAAGAAATCATGACTCCGGTAGTTTCAGCCAACCATGATATAACAGTTCCCCAAAAAATACCAAAAATCAAACCATTTGCCGTTGATAAAAATATAGAAGGCAAAAATCCCACTATATTTATTATTACATCTATAAAGAAACTTACAAAAACCGCCCATATACCAAAACTTTGTAGATATACAACAGTTCCCTGAAGGTTTCCATCTTTGGATAATTTTATAATCGTTGAATAAAAAGTCGGATCGGCAATGTGAATACCGACAAAAAGTAAACATAATAATATTATTAAAATAAATCGAAATTGTTTTTCCTTTTTCTCTTCATTTTCTCTCATAATTCACGACCTGATAATTAAATTTTAAAATAAGTAAAAGGAATGCATATGCATCCCTTTTATTTTACTAATGCAAATCTTGTAATGAATCACGAAATAAATGCATATATTCCAAAGCTTTACCTGCACCTATAGCATTAATATAGGAAGGCTGATTTATTACATAAGTTGAAATACCTGTTATATTACCTATCATATTGCTCAAACCTTTTAATTGTGATAAAGCACCTGACATCATTATACCGTCATTTTTTATATCAGATAATAAAACAGGTGGCGTCTGCTGTAATACATTTATTATCTGTAAAAACACTTTGTTTAAAATTGAACTTAAAGCTTGGTATATGTCTTTTGAAGTTACAGAAATTCTTACCGGCAATCCTGTATCGAGTGATTGCCCTGATACTTCCGCTGTTCTTTGCGCATGATCCAATTCCCAAGTAACACCAAGTGTTATTTTCAGTGATTCTGCTGATTTTCTACTTATATTAACATGATATTGTTTTCTTATATAAGATATAATGGCTTGATCCATATAAATCCCGCCATATTTTAATGAATCGCTTATAACTATTCCGCGTTTGGATAAAACTGATATTTTAACAGATCCTCCGCCGAAATCTATCAGGAAAAAACCTTGACAATCTTTTCGTTTATTTTTTATCCCCATTAAGGTAGCTATAGGTTGATCAATCAAAACAGTTTTTCTTACTCCCATTGCAACCGAAGCTTCAAGAAGTGCACGTTTTTGAACTTTACTTATGCCCGGTGGTACGCATATAAGTAATCTCGGATGGAAAAATAATCCTTTCAAATATGAATAACTCATAATTGAATTCAATAAGTACGTAACTGCTTTATAATCAACTACCACACTATTTCTCACAGGATAAATCAAATTTATACCTTGAGGTGTACGTCCTTCCATCTCTTCGGTTTTAGTTCCATAAGAAAAAAAATCATTTTTATTTTCTTGCTTGGCCACTACAGATGATTCAGAAAAGATAATACCTTTTTCTTTTAAATATACCACCATATTCGATGTCCCTAAATCAACGCCTATATTTTCAGACCCGAACGATCCAAGCCAATCCATAAAAGTATATTTATCTAATTGAAATTTGAATTTATTGCTTAATATTTTTTTCTTATTCGACACGAGAAATTTCAGCCCCTAAGCCTTGTAACTTTTCAACTAAATGATCATATCCTCGATCAATATGATGCAACTCACCTATTTCAGTTTCTCCATGTGCCGCCAAACCTGCAAGTACAAGTGCAGCACCTGCTCTCAAATCTGTTGCGCGAACAAATGCACCATTTAAGAAAGGAACTCCTCTAACCGTTGCACATCTTCCCTCAACTTGGATAGATGCACCCATACGTCTTAATTCACCTACATGCATAAATCTATTTTCAAAAACAGTTTCGGTAATCTTGCTTTCACCGTTACTTATTGTCATCAATGCCATAAATTGTGCCTGTAAATCTGTAGGAAACCCGGGATAAGGCATAGTTTTAATATCGGTTGAACTTATATTTCCATCACTAATTACACGAACACTATCTATGTCTTTTATTACCTTTACACCTGCTTCAGAAAGTTTAGCCAAAAGAGGTTTTAAATGTTCCGTTAAAACATTTTCAATTGTTACATCGCCGCCCGCCATTGCAGCAGCAATCATATACGTTCCGGCTTCTATACGATCCGGAATAACTGTATGCGATATTCCCCTAAGTTCTTTAACACCTTCAATACGTATAACATTTGTTCCTGCACCTTTTATGTTTGCACCCATACTTGATAAAAAAGTAACAAGATCAACTATTTCAGGTTCTTCAGCAGCATTTTCAATAATTGTTCTTCCTTCAGCAAGTACTGCTGCCATAAGTATATTTTCAGTAGCTCCTACACTAGGAAAATCTAAATATATAGTTGTTCCTTTTAACCCTTGAGGTGCATATCCTTCTACAAAGCCGTTTCCTACAGTTATTTTTGCACCTAATGCCTCAAACGCTTTTAAATGCAAATCAATAGGACGACTTCCAATCATACATCCTCCGGGTAAAGCGATTTTTGCATAGCCCATTTTAGAAAGAAGAGGACCCATAATCAAAAAAGATGCACGCATACGGCTCATCAATTCATAAGACGCTTCCGATTTATTAAGACCTGAAGCATCAAATGTAAGACTGCTACCTTGCTTTTTAACTATTACACCTAAAGATTCCAAAACGCTGCAAATAGTTATTACATCATCTAAATCTGGAACATCAAGCACTGTAGCAGGTGTTGAAGGCAATAACGTCGCCACAATAATAGGTAAAACTGCATTTTTTGCGCTTGATACGCGTACGGATCCATGTAAAGGTTTTCCACCTTTAATCAATAATCTTTCCAAACGAATCACTCCTATATATTTCAAATAATTATTTTATTTAAATTTTACTATTTTAAATCTTAGGTAATCATAGCAAAATTAATATTCAAATTCAACAAAATAAATAAAAACACCAAATATATAAAAATGATTAAATTTATTTTTCAGATTTTTCATCTTTCTCAGAAGATGCAATAACTTGAAGAATGTCATGTCTTGTAATCATACCTACTAATTTATTCGGAGATTCAACAACAGGTACACTTTTTAAATGCTCATCAATCATTAAAGTAGTAACAGTTTCCAAATTAGTGTCGGGAGCAACACAGTGCACATTTGTTGTCATAATTTCAGATGCTTTGGTTGCAAGCAATTTTCTAAATGAACTTGCAAATCTTCCATAGCCCCAATAATAGACTCCTGCCCCTAAAACATCCATATATTGAGGTACATACGGTCTTACCTTTTTATAAAGTAAATCTCCTTCCGATATAATTCCGAGTAATGTATTTTTTTCCCCTACAACAGGTAATGCACTTACAGGATGTTCTACAAATATTTTCACCAAATCATGAATATTTATATCTGCAGAAACTGAAATAATATCTTTAGACATGAAATCTTTCGCTAAATATTGTTTTATTCCCATAAAATCCTCCAAATTGTAAAAATATATTTTATTTAATTGTACATTATTTTTGACTATTATTATAGTTCTTTATAAATGGTAAGGCTCATTTTTTATAATTTTTATACTTCTGTATATTTGCTCAACTAATATCAATCTTGCCATTTGATGTGTCAACGTCATTTTACTTAAACATAATTTAAATTTAATATTTTTTCTGATAGTCTCTCCATTACCTAAAGGACCTCCTATAAAAAAATGAAATCTACTTTTACCTGAAATCATTTTATTTTCAAACCATGAAGCCAATTCTTCCGATGACATTTCTTTACCTGATGTATCTAATAATATGCAACAATCTGTATATTTTAGAGATTTTAATAATTTAATACTTTCTTTTTCCATAACCTGCTTCTTAATTTCTTCAGATTTTTTAGAAAATTTTTCTTCTTCATGTTCAATAATGTTCATTTTAGCAAACGGTTTTAAACGTTTAAGGTACTCATCAATGCCTTCCTTCATCCATTTTTCTTTTATTTTACCTATTGCAGATATTGTAATTACCATTTCAAATTCTCCGGAGATTCACCCAACTCAACAATTGTTCTTTTTAAAACACCGTCAGATTCATATGTAACATTAATTTTTTCACCGGGAGAATACTTACTTAAAATTTCTCTTATTTCTATAATTTTATTAACCGGTTTATCATTTATCTGCATTAAATAATCTCCGATTTCTATACCCGAAGCATTAATCGGTCCATCTCTGTAAACATTTAATACCAACACACCACCGGCGTCACGACTCCAATCATATCCATATCTGTTTGCCAAGTCTTCATCAATCAAAGAAGCACCTAAAAAAGAACGTATAACACGACCGTTTTTAATCAATTGTGATGTAATATCTTTAACTTGATTAATAGGTATTGCAAATCCAATTCCTTCAATTCCTTGCTTTATTATTTTTGAGCTGTTAATACCTATAACTTTTCCATCGACTGTTGCTAAAGCACCACCTGAGTTTCCAGGATTTATAGCAGCATCGGTTTGAATCAACTTAAAACGATGTTCCATATTATCCAATGTTCTGTTCAATGCACTTATTACACCCACAGTTATTGTACCTTTAAACTCCAATCCAAGAGGATTACCTATAGCTATAGCAGTTTCACCTACTTGCAGCTGTTCCGAATCACCAAATACAGCTGTAGGTAAATCATCTTGAGTGTCAATTTTAATAACTGCCAAATCGGTTATTGCATCTTTACCTATAACTTTACCGTTAATTGTTTTACCGTTGGATAATAAAACATTTACATCATCACTTCCGGAAACAACATGATTATTAGTTACAATATATCCTTTTTCATCAAAAATAACACCTGAACCTGTACTCTGATTAATTTCAAATTTGCGATTAAATATATCACGTCCGTAAATTTTAGAAGTAATTCCTACAACTGAAGGCCCTACTTTTTTTACAGCTTCAACTATCGGTGTATTTCTTACGGCAGGAAGCTCTATATTTTCATTTTTGTTAAAATCACCTTTAAATTTATTACTATAAGTATTACCGAAATAAAATCCGCTAATCCATGCAATAATCAGTACAATTATAAACAATAATAAATATTTTAGTCTTGCTTTTAAAATTTTATTAAGTATTTGATTTTTCATAATCCCTCCAAATCAAAATATTAATTATATATTTATTCTTTTAATATAGCATATTTATTATTATTTAAATATATGATAAAAGGAACATCTTAATTAAGATGTTCCTTTTATCATTATTTTGCATATCCTGTAGCACGAGTTTCTCTTATAGTAACAACTTTTATTTGTCCTGGATATTGTAATTCATTTTCTATTCTTTTTACTATATCGTGAGATAAAATAATAGCCTGATCTTCTGTTATTTTTTCAGGTTTAACTATAACTCTGAGTTCACGTCCTGCTTGAATTGCATAACAATTATCAACTCCAGGATATGACTTGGCTATATCTTCCAATTTGGTTAAACGTTTAATATAATTTTCCAACGTTTCTCTTCTTGCGCCAGGTCTTGCAGCTGAAATAGCATCCGCTGCCGCAACAAGTACAGCTTCAACACAAGTAGCTTCAGTATCACCATGATGAGATGCTATAGCATTAATTACTTTCAGAGGTTCTTTGTATTTTTTTGCAAGAGCTACACCTAATTCTACATGTGTACCTTCCTGTTCTCTGTCAATAGATTTTCCGATATCGTGGAATAACCCTCCACGTCTTGCCATTTCCGCATCTGCACCGACTTCATCCGCTAAAAGACTGGCAAAAAATGCCGTTTCAACCGAGTGTCGTAATACATTTTGTCCATAACTTGTACGGAATTTCAACCTACCGAGCATTTTTATCATTTCCGGATGAACACCACCGATGTTACATTCCAATACAGCTTCTTCACCGGCTTCTTTAATTTCTTTATCTATATCATTCTTTGTTTTTTCGACAATTTCTTCAATTCTTGCCGGATGAATACGTCCATCCTTAACCAAACTTTCCAATGCTTGTCTTGCAATTTCTCTACGTATAGGATCGAAACATGACAAAATAACCGCTTCAGGAGTATCATCAATTATTAAATCTACACCTGTTAATGTTTCAATGGCACGAATATTTCGCCCTTCCCTACCTATAATACGTCCTTTCATTTCTTCATTCGGTAATGAAACAACCGATACGGTTGTTTCAGATACCGTATCTGCAGCACTTCTTTGAATAACTGTTGCTAAAATTTCCCTAGCCTTTGTTTCAGCCTTCTCTTTAATCTCATCTTCAGCATTCTTTATTCGAACTGCTTTTTCATGTTCCAATTCATCATCAACTCTGGATAAAATCATGTCTCTTGCTTCATCTTTAGATAATAATGAGATTTCTTCCAGCTTTTTCTCTTGTTGTAAATACAAATCATCGACTTTCTCTTTTTGAAGCTTTACCTGTATTTCACGTTTATTAAGAGAAGTTTCTCTTTGTTCCAAATTTCCACTTCTTAAATCTAAGTTGTTTTCTTTTTGGACCAATCGTTGTTCATAACATTTAAGTTCGTCACGACGTTCACGACTTTCAGCTTCCATATCTTCACGAATTTTATGTATTTCTTCTCTTGTTTGAACTAAAGCTTCTTTACGCATTGTTTCCGCATCATGTACTGCAGAAGACAACATTTTCTTTGCATCTTCAGATATTTGTTTAGCTTTTTCTTCAGCAGAGCCTATTTTGGCCTCTGCCAAATGTTTTCTCAATATATATCCTATAATTACCCCTACAAAAGCAGCAATTACACAACCGATGATAATAATAAGTAATACTTCATCAATATTCAACCAGTTCACCTCTCTATTCATATAATTTCAATATTCATATCATTTACTATACACAAAACACCATCTTTAATTCTAAAATTTTTATATTTTATTGTCAAGATAAATAAATACAATATCCAGCATTAATATGCAAAACAGTTTTATTGTATATAACTAATCGTTTTTGGAACTTCCTCCACCAAGCATTGACCACATAAGCAACGCACCGAATGCTATCCACGACAAAGATTGTGACATAATATTTAAATCAACTAAAATATTTATAACCGTAAGTCCGAAAATAAAAAGCATATTTGCTCTTATATCACTAAACTTATCTCTTTTTAACAGAATATAAGAAAAAAGCAATATTAATAAATGAACAATTATAACTCCGGGAATAAAAACACTTGTAGGCAACATTTGCAAAATAAAATTCCCCAAAATCATAACTGCCATAATAAATACCCATGTATTAGACATACTATTCTCCTTTATATAAATCTCCTTCTTTAGAAGGAATCCAAACATTCATATTTTTATATTTCCACTTGAATTCATAGGATGGAATCCATTTTTTACCAGACATATGCATAGGTATGACTAAATGCTTCACTTTAATTTGATCTAAAAAATATTTAATTCCCCATTCACTTGCTATTTCAAGTCTTGAGTCTACGGGAAAGAATGCAAAATCTACTTCTTTTTCATTTTGAGATATATTTTTTATCTCTTCAAAAAAATTTTCTCTTGCTTTAGTATTATAAAAATTGTTTTCACTTGCCCAATGCCACCAATTAAGATCTCCGGCATGAAATAAACTGCAATTTTTTAATTTTACAAAATATGAACCACCTATATCTGTAGATCCGTACATCTTGATTTTAAATAAATCATTTTCAAAACTGTCAAATACACTCATACTTACAATTTTAGATTTATCTACATTAAACAATTTACATTCTGAATGTAAAAAATATAATTTTGCTCGGTCAAAATACTTTGCAATTTCAAAATTAAAATGATCTGAATGCTTATGACTTACAAAAAAATACAAATCTTTACTATTTTCTTTAATCATATTATTCAAAATATTGTTACTATCTTTATGATAATCAAATACCATTATACATTCCGAAGTTTCTACTATAAATCCACTATGATACAAATATGTAATAGATATTTTCATCTTAATATCCTCCATGTCGAATATTATAACATACAATAATTTCGATACATATTTAATAATATAATCTAAATATCTATTTAAATAAAAATACTATAAAATTTTTCAACTATATAATTTTGATATATCATAAAAAAAACTTTGACTATAAATCTGTTTTTATATAAAATAAAAACAGATTTTAAATACGTTTATTTATTAACTAAGGATGTTACAATGCATAGTTCGTCATTATTTCAATCTTCCTCAGCTTTTAAAAATATACAGGAAGCTCTTGATACCGTAACGTCTTATTTTAGTGATTTATTGCGACTGAAATCACCTGATTTATATGCTCATTCAGTGCGTGTTTCAAATTATGCCGGAGCTACGGCAATATATATGAGACTACCTGCAAATGAAATCACATTAATAAGATATGCGGCATTTTTACATAAAATTGGATATTTGGCACTACCGAATCAAATATTGAACAAAGCACCTTATTTAAGCAGAAGAGAACTTTCTCTTTATAAAAAATATCCTGAATTAGGTGCAAACATGCTTGAATCGTGTCCGGGTTGTCAGGATCTTCTACCTTATATACGTTCTCATCATGAACGATGGGACGGTACCGGTTATCCTAAACATTTAAAAAATGTTAATATTCCGCTCGGTGCACGAATAATAGCCGTTGCAAGTTATTTTGATTCAAATATTTATAGCTCGGCGGATTTTAAACAAAAAACAAAAGCTGAAGTTTCACAAATGATATTCAGCGGTTCAGGTATTTTATTTGATCCGGAAGTAATTACAGCTTTTTTAAAAGTTATATTTCATAGTTGTGATATTTCTGTAAAGTAAAACTCCGATAACTTTGCTCAAACCATGTTATCGGAGTTTTATTTTGCAAATAAAATTGGGGTAAAGAAAATATTTTTACTCCAATTTTATTATATAAACTTGAAACTATATTTTTAAATAATGTTTTTAATTTATAACACCGGAATTAATATATGTAAACAATCCGGAATTACGCTCCCTTCCTATTTCTTCTGCTATACGCATAGTTTGTTTATGACATGTAAATAAAAATATTTGCTGTTTTTTGCCGAGTTCCATTAAAAATTTTAAAGTTTCCTTTTGTCGCTCTTCATCAAATCTTACAAATATATCATCAAGAACGATAGGCAGTGATTCAACTTGTTCTCCAAACGCTAATGCCAAAGCAAGGCGAATAGCCAAATATACTTGATCTCCTGTACCTGATGACCATATTTTTGACTCTTTTATTTGATTTTTATAATCAATAATTTTTATAGATTTTCCTTTATCATCCAATAAAATTGAATATTTACCTCTTGTCATAGAGTTTAAAAATAAATTTGCTTGTTCCATTACTTTAGGTTGCTTACCTGTTTCATATTTTTTTTGTGCAATTTCAAGTATTTTATCTATATAAAAATATGTTATCCATTCTTCCAGCAAATGTAATATCTTAGATTCTATTTCTTTTTTCTCTTGCAATTTGGTTGTCATTGATTCGTCTTCGGCTAACCTAAATATTTCATTTTCAACAGCACCTGCTTGCATTTGCATATTTCCAAGTTTTTCATTGCCTTTTTTAGTTGATTCTTCAAGAAGTTTATACTCTTTCATCCATTTCTCATATTCATCTTTTTCCAAAAAGCCCCATAATTTATTAAATTCTTCTTCACTGCCTGCATATAAACGTAAATCTTGTCTTACCGCATTCCACTCTTTCATAATCTGATCTTGTTTTTCATATGCATTTACTCTTGCAGCAAATTCTTCAGCATTCTCTGCATTTACGAGTTTAAATAAAGATTGCATACTTTCTTGGCATTTATTCCATTTTTCATTTAATTTTTCAAGTTCATTTTTATAGGATAAATGCTGCTTGTTTCTTTCAAAAACGCTTTGCCATTCTAAATTGCATCTTCTGTTTTCTTCATAAATTTGTAAAATTTCAGCCGGAATTACTTCACATGATTTTCCTGTTGCTTTAATAATGACAGCAGCTCGTTCTTTAAATTCAGATAATTTTTGTTCAATTTGTTCTATTTTAACATCAAGTATTTTACCTTTACCTTGTATTGAATAAATTTTCTGCCATTGTTCTTGTAGTTTTGAAAGATCATCAGCTTTACATTCAGGTAAATTATATTTTAAAAGCCATGCTTTCCAATCTTTATGAATTTCTTCATCTAATTCTTTCAGTTCCTTGCCTTCTTCAATCCATTTATTATATTCAAGTTCTTGTTTTTTTATTGTTTCTTTTTTCCATAAATTTGCTTGTCTTTTTAATTGATTTTTATAAAAATCCGCACGTTTTTCTTGCATCATGTTATGAAATGCAATCATATCTTCTTCAGACTCAGGTATTTTCCCCGGAAATTCACTTCCCAATATTTTTATTTTTTCTTCTACATCCAATAATTCTTTATTAAATTTATCTTGTTTATTCCTCTTTGAATGTGATTTTTTTCTGTTAACAATAAATGCTGCGCCTGAACAAATAATACATATTATTGCAATATATATTGAAAATACTCCTATAAATGATGTATAAAAAGCAGCTAAGCTCAAAATTGCAAACAATAATAATACTGTACCTATCCAAAACCATATTGTAAATTTATGTTCTTTTTCTTCGTTTAATGTTTGTAAATCATCTTTAATAATTTTTTTCCGATCAACAAATGTCTCTATTTTATTTGCTTTATTTTCAAAATTTTTCCAATCTTCTTCCGTAATAATTTCCGTATCTACAGGTTCCAATGGTTCAATTGTTTCCACTTCGGGTTCACGCTGTTTCCAAAAATGTAATTCATTATCTCTTACAATTACGCTCTGTGAAATTCTTCTGCCTTCTTCCCAATCTACGTTCGTATTTATTTTTTCCGGATTTAACATTGTGTCCCATAAAGAAAGATCATATCCTAGATGCATAAATTGAATTTTCCATTCAGATTTTTGATTTTTCAATTCTTCTGCATCATTAATTGTTTGCTGCCATTGTCCAAGATTTATATATAATTTTTCAAGTTTATCTTGAAGATTTACTAATGGAACTATTTCTTCTTTTTTATATGGTTTATACTCAGATAATTTAACTTTCAAAGCTTCTTGTTGTTCATGTATTACTTTCATATCATTCATCAAACGATTCCATTGTTCTTTACCATTTGATGGAAATACTTTTACTTTTTCACTTAAATCTATTTGTTTTTTAAGTGCTTTTACTCTTTTATAATATTCCCAAGCACCAAGTCTTTTTTCAAGTTTTTTACTTTCTTTTTTTTGATATTCCAACTTATTCTTCAGTTCACTTATCTCACCATTTAACAATTCTTGCTTTTTTTGCAAATCTGAAAAATCTTTTTCTTGTAAAGATAATTTGTCCAGTTCTTCTTCAGTTTCATGCAGTTTATTTAAAAGAGAATTTATTTTTCTTTTTCCTTGAGGAGATGATATAAAAATATTTTCCATTTCTTCTTTAACTATTTTTTTTACATTTGATATTTTATCTCCACCTTGCAACATAAAAAATCTGCTTCTTACGGAATTATCACTTAAAAATGTTGCACCTTGCAAATCTTCCAATCCGATTGCAAATATATTTTCATACATTTTTCTGTTTAAACCATGCCACCATAGAAGCGGTAATTCATCTTCGTTTTTTTTCATTTCCGAATCTAAAAACCACTTTTCTTTTTCTGTTCTATATACTCGATATTTATCACCGTTGTCCCTTATAAAAGACATATTTCCAGATTTACCTTGCCATTTTCCACGATTGTAACCGAATATCATATCTCTTATAAATCTAAGTAAAGTTGTTTTTCCGCTTTCATTAGCACCCATAATTACATTGAGTTCATTAACGGCCGGTTTCCATAAAATATCTTTATATATCCCATATTTTTCTAATTGCAGTTCAGTTATTTTCATTTTCTTCCTCCGCAAGCATTTCGACACCTGCAATTTCAGCTCGTTCAAAAGCGCGAATTAATAACTTTTCATCTATTTTATATATTGATTTTTTTAACTTTTCAAATTCAGGTGATTTATTTAACATATCATTTAAAATTTTTATTTTATCTTCTTTATTCGTCATTTTAATTTCATCATAAGCCAATAAATAATTTCCTACTATATCAGGTAAATTTCTACGTTCTTCCAAATCTATAGATATGTTTGTATAATCATCTATTCTCGCAAAATATGAAAATATATGACGAAAACGTTCTTTATCGTTTAGCATGTGCAATATATATTCTTGCCCGTCTTTTGATGAAACTGCTTTATGTAATATACCTCTTCCCGTAAAAATTAAACGTATTATGTTTGGTCTACCCGTTTGTTCTCTAAGTAATAATCTTCTTTTTGTTATTTCATTTAATAAATCTTCAGTTTGATTGAATTCTGATATATCTATTGTTAAATCTACCCATCTTAAAGCATCAGTTTCAACAAACTTCGGTGTTACAGTGCCAAAAGCTCCTACATCTACTATATAGCACCCTTTTGCGCCTGTTTCCGTTATATCAAGGCCTTGTATATTACCAGGATATATAATGTAAGGTTTTTCAGAAATTATTTTTCTTTTGTGTATATGTCCTAAAGCCCAATAGTCCATTCCACTTTTTTTTAAATCATTTATTGTACAAGGTGCATATACACCTTCAGATTTGCCTACATCTGTATGTAACATTCCGATAGAAAACAAGTTTTTGTTTTTATTTTTAAATTTTAGTGAAAGATTTTCAGTTATATGTTTTGTTTTAAAACTCATTCCGTATATTGCAGCAACATCTTCTCCATCTTTTTTTAAGATTACAGATTCTACATCATCAGATGAAAATACATGTACAGATTCAGGTAAAGGTATATCTGCTCTCCATGCTTCTTTCGGATCGTGATTTCCGTGAACTATAAACGTATGTATACCCACCTGTGCTGCACGATATAATTCTCTTGCAAATGCCATTTGTGCAGCTAAACTATGATTTTCACTATTATAAATATCTCCTGATATAAGAATAGCGTCTACACGTGATTCAATAGCAACATCTATTATTTTTTCAAAAGATTTGAATGTAGCTTTATTTATGGCAGATGTCCACGGTCCTGACATTTCAGGACATATTCCGGCAAATGGTTCACCTAGATGTAAATCTGCACAATGAAGAAAAGAAAAATGTTTTCTCATACTTCCTCCTACGAAATTGTTTATATTTATATATTATCATACACTTCATATCAATATATTTAATAATTTTTACAAATTTAAAACTGATCCCAAATTTTGAATTTAAAATCCAATTTTGAGATCAGTATACACTTACATAGCATCGTAAATACTTATCACCGCATCGTATTCTTCGTCTGTTGGAGGAAGATACTCAATTTCTCCAAATTCATCTTCATCCATTCTTGCAAGAATCATATCAAGTTCTTCATTACCGTCTTCAGTTTCCGGAATAGCAACTAAAATTGCAAACTTTTTCCCCATGAAAGGTATTACCGTTTCTTGAACATAATCTTTTTCTTCATTGTCAGGTCCTACAATTGTAACAATAACAGATTCTTCTTGTATTTTTTTATCCATCATTTCCCTTTCTCTTGAATTCCAAATGTCTTAAATATCCTTCTAAAATTACTGTAGCCGCTAATTTATCAATGACTTTTTTTCTCTTTTTTCTACTCATGTCTGCAGATATTAATGTTTTCTGTGCCATAACTGTTGTTAATCGTTCATCCCAAAATGCGCATGGTATATTGGGGAATGCACTTTTCAAATCTTTTACAAAATCTTCTGTGAGTTCTGCACGTATACCTTTTGTACCGTTCATATTTAACGGCATTCCCACTACAATTTCTTTTACATCATAGCTGTCAATTATAGTTTTAAGTCTTTCAAAATCTTTTTCACGCGTACTGTGCCTAATAGTTTCCAAGCCCTGTGCTGTCCATCCCATCAGGTCACTTATAGCTACACCTATTGTATGCGAACCCACATCTAACGCCATAATACGCATTTTATAAACCTTTATGTTTTACATAATAACGAACCAACTCTTCAACCAGTTCATCTCTTTCTATACCTGAAATAAGTTTACGTGCATCATGTCTGCTTGTTATGTATGTAGGTTCTCCCGATACCAAGTATCCTACAAGTTGAACTGCAGGATTATGTCCGGCTTCTTTAAGAGCACTATATACCTCTTTTAAAACCATAGTTGCCTTAACATTTTCCCCTTCTTCAGCACCTTTACTAAAGAGTATTGTTTGATCTGATACTGACATTTGCATCCCTCCTTTACTTAATCATCGATTCAATAATTTTTTCACTTTCTTTAATTGCATCTTCAACTTTTGAAATATCTTTACCGCCGGCTTGAGCCACTGTAGGCTTTCCACCACCACCGCCATTACATATTTTTGCTACTTGAGAAACAACTTTACCCATGTGAATTCCTGCTTCTACAGCTTCTTTAGATGCCATACCTACAAAATTTACTTTTCCGTTTGATACCGAACTCAAAACAAAGGCACCTTTGGGTAATTTATCTTTAATCATATCTGCTATTTTTCTAAGTTCATTAATATTATCAGCATGTGCCGTAGATGCAAAGAATGATATGCCATTCTTATTTTTTATATCACTCATCAAACTTGATAATTCACCTTTTGCCTGTTCGTTCTTTAATTTAAGAATATCATGTTCAGCTTTTTTCAAATCTCCATTGAGTTTATCAATTTTATTTAAAATTTCTTCTTTTTTGCATTTTAATAAAACAGCTGAATTTTCTATTAATTTACGATCACTTACCATTGCTTTATATGCTGATATTCCGGTAAGTGCCACGATTCTTCTAAGGCCAGATCCTATACCGCTTTCACTTATAATTCTAAATGATCCTACTTCACCTGTAGTATGCGTGTGACTACCTCCACATAATTCCAAACTGAAATCTCCAATTCTTACCATACGTACAATTTTACCGTATTTTTCACCGAATAAAGCTAAAGCTCCCGCTTTCCTTGCTTCTTCCAAAGGAACTTCTTTTGTAGTTAAAGTAAGCGATTCCAAAATTTTCTCATTTACAAGTTTTTCTACATCATTAATTTGTTTTGCAGTAAGAGGTTCATTCCAAGTAAAATCAAAACGCAAATGGTCCGGTGCCACCAAAGAACCAGCTTGAGTAGCTTGTTTACCTAATACTTGTCTTAATGCAGCATGCAATAAATGTGTACCTGTATGATTTTTTGCCAAAGCAGCTCTACGAACTCTGTCTACTTTAACTTCAACAATATCATTTACCGAAATTTTACCTTCCGTAATGGTTCCTATAAGATATACAATTCCATCAGGTAATTTTTTTGTGTTGTGAACTTCAAAAACACCGGAAGAATTACGCAGAATACCGATATCTCCCATTTGTCCGCCGCCTTCAGCATGGAAAGGATTATTTTTCAAAATTACAACTAAATCCTCGCCATCAGTAGCGGATAGTATTTCTTCACCATTTTTACCGAGCATCACAATAGTTGTATCAACATCTTCATCTTTTACGGTGAGATTCTTAGCATCCAATTTAGTCGTATCAGGTGTAAGTACTTTTGCAGAAATTTTTACTCTTGCATTTCTTGCTCTTTCTTTCTGCTTATTCATTGATATTATAAAACCTTCTTTATCAATACTCATACCTTCTTCCTTAGCAATTTCATCAGTCAATTCCCAAGGGAATCCATAAGTATCATAAAGTTTAAATACATATTCTCCTGAAAGCTTATTTATATGTTTTTTCTTACTGTCTTCAATCATTTCTGATAAAAGTTCAGTGCCTGCATTTAATGTCGACTGGAAACGTTCTTCTTCTACACTTGCAACTTTCTTTATAAAATCTCTCTTTTCATACAATTCAGGATACTCAGGTTTCATCATATCCACTACTACATCTATCATACGTCCCATAAACTGTTTTTCAATTCCTATTAATTTACCGAAACGTATGGCCCTGCGTAATACTCTGCGCAATACATATCCGCGACCTTCATTTGAAGGAAGTACACCATCGGAAATCATATTTGTTATTGCTCTTGCATGATCAGATATAACTTTTAAAGCAACGTCATCTGATTCTTTAACACCATATACCGCGCCGGACAATTTTGAAGCCTCTGAAATAATAGGGAAAAACAAATCGGATTCAAAATTGTTTTTCTTTTGTTGCATTACTGCAGCTAATCGCTCCAAACCTGCACCTGTATCTATATTCTTCTTTGCAAGCGGTAAATATGTTCCGTCTTTTTGTCTATCAAATTGACTGAACACCAAATTCCAAATTTCAAGGAAACGATCTCCGTCTCCACCCATTTGATTTGCAGGATCTGTTCCGAAAGATTCACCCTGGTCGAAAAATATTTCAGAATCAGGACCGCAAGGGCCTTCTCCTATTTCCCAAAAATTATCTTCAAGTCTGTAAATATGATTTTCCGCAACTCCCATATTTTTATGCCAATAATTATATGCATCTTGGTCATCCGGGAAAATTGTTACATATAAACGTTCTTTATCCATTTTGAGAACTTCCGTTAAAAATTCCCAAGCCCATTCAATAGCTTCTTTTTTAAAATAATCTCCAAAAGAGAAGTTACCCAACATTTCAAAAAACGTATGATGCCTTGCAGTACGTCCTACATTTTCTATATCACCTGTTCTTATACATTTTTGACTTGTTGTTATTCTATGACATGGTGGTTCAACTTTACCTGTAAAATAAGGTTTCATAGGAGCCATTCCTGCACCTATCAACAGTAAACTAGGATCATCCTTAGGAATCAATGGAAAACTTTTTAAACGTAAATGATTCTTTTTTTCTTCAAAAAAAGAAAGATATGCTTCTCGAATGTCGTTACCTTTCATTATTTTTCCCCCTGTAAGACAGATTATTATCTTATTATTATACTTCATACTTAACGTTTATAACAAGTAAAATCAGCTATATAAATTCACTGAAACTTAATATCAGATTTAACAATTTCATATTTAATTTTTGAAAATTATAAAAGAAGGTTATTAACCTTCTTTTATAAAACTCTGGACGCGCCTATATATCTGTCATGCCAATATCCGTTTTTCATAGTTGCAATAGCTATACCTTGACTGGTAGTTGCACTTATAAAATCTCCCGAACCGATATAAATTCCTGAATGAGATACACCTTCATCATAAGTATTAAAAAATACCAAGTCTCCCGGTCTCAAAGAATTTATATTAATTTTATTACCCCTTTCAAATTGTTCATCTGCAGATCTGGGTAAATCAATACCTTGACGATTAAATACATACTGAATAAAGCCTGAGCAATCAAAACCTTCTGGAGTAATACCTCCAAATCTATATGGAACACCTATATAACGTTTAGCTTCTTCAGTTATATTTTTTACTTTACCTTTTAAAACGCCTGCTTCTTTCCACCTTACGATGTGATCATCAATCCCGTATATATTTTCAGTATTATGAAAAACATTCTTATTCTTACGCTTATTTTTTTTATTCGGTATATGCTTTCCTACAAGAGCAAAATATGTTTCTTCTCCTATTATTCCGTCTACTTTTAATTTTTTTCTTTTCTGAAAAATTCTCACAGCGTTTTCAGTATCTTTTCCATATTTTCCGTCAATTTCAATTTTTATACCTTGTTTAACTAATTTTCTTTGAATTAATTTTACAATTTCACCGCTATTACCAATTTTATAAGCAGAATTTCCTATATCCCCTGTGCCAAACACAAGTGCTGTAACAAAAACTGCAATAATACATTGTTTTTTCATTTGTGTTTATCTCCTGAATATCAATAATCTTTCTTATAAATAATAGCACATTATTATTTTTTCTTCTATTTTGCAATTAAAAAAATCGCCATCGGGCGACTTTTTTAATATTTGTCAAAATCCAAATTATTTAAAATTTCTTTTAAATTTAACAATTCTTCCTTTGTTAACGTTATACCTTTTGTCATCTTCTCATGATTTTCATCCCATGATCTAATATCAAATTTGGGTTCACGTTCATTCCAACTTGTATAAGTTAACTGCTTTTTCCATCCATTTGAGCCGATTGACAAATCTCCCAACTCTTCTTCTATAGTAATAGTAATTTGTGTTGCCATTAATTTCACCTCAACTTCATACGTTTTTATACTAGCATATATTTAATTAAAAAATCAATGTTATTTAACATAAATTAATTATTTCCCCTAATCTCTTTTTCAATATTTTTTTGAAATTTTTGTTTGTCTTTTGCTGATAAATAATTTAACAAAACAGAAAATTTAACTACCCCTCCATCTATTCGTTTACCTAAATACAAATCTTTCCAATAAACAGATACACCTGCAATTTCATTATATGAAAGCTTTTCATATTTAGGTAAAATTTTCCAATTTTCATTAGAAGGCATAATAAATAATACATTTTCACAAAATAATACAATCGGAAGATTTAATATACATATTCTCCATAATGATATTAATACAATAATTAATTCAACATAATAATTATGTTGATAATTATTGTATATATAGTTTATACAATAAGCCGAAACAACTGAATAAAACAATGAAGCAACTATCCTTACAGATTTTTTTCTATACATTTGACGAATCACTATACAGGTTTTAAACACTTCATATAAATTTTCCATTTTTATCTTTCAACTCTTTTTTGTGCAATAAAAGGTCGTTTACTTCTTGGTTCATTGAAAATGCTGTCATAAACAATCCATTTCTTCAAATTTATTTTTTTATTCTTATGTGAATTTATTTCATTGTTATTTAAAATTTGCAAATTCACATAATTTCTTTTTTCTTCTTTAAATTTATCTTTTTCCACAAAATTATAAATATTTTTTTCTTTTTGTTTTTCTTCTTGTTTTTGTTCTGAAGTTTTATCCCACGATTTTTTTATAATGTTCCTTACTTTTTCATAATCATAATTTTTTCCATAATTTTTAATTTCATATGATTCTTTTTCTTTGTTTTCTGAATTTTTATTTTTTTTAATATATCCATTTACAAAAACAAATGCCAACCATATAAAAATTGCTATAACCATTTCAGTCGACATACATTTCACCCTTATAATAAATCATGAGTTGTATCATTTTCAGCAATTGTATTACGCATTTTTGTATCTGCATTAATATTTTTTAAATTATAATAATCCATTACTCCCAAATTACCTTTTCTAAGTGCTTCAGATAATGCACGAGGAACATCCGCTTGGGATTCTACCACTTTTGCTTGCATTTCTTGTGTATATGCACGCATTTCTTGTTCTTTAGCAACAGCCATTGCACGTCTTTCTTCCGCTCTCGCTTGTGCAATTTGCTTGTCGGCTTCCGCTTGATCTGTTTGTAATTGTGCTCCTATATTTCTTCCTACATCCACATCAGCTATATCAATAGAAAGTATTTCAAATGCTGTTCCGGAATCTAACCCTTTCCCTAAAACGGTCCTTGAAATATGATCCGGATTTTCCAACACATCAGTATGCTTTTCAGATGATCCCACCGTAGTTACTATACCTTCCCCTACACGAGCAATAATTGTAGCTTCACCTGCACCCCCAACCAATCTGTCTATATTTGCACGTACAGTTACTCTTGCACGCACTTTCAATTCAATACCGTTTTTCGCTACTGCAGATATTGTGGGCGTTTCGATAACTTTTGGATTTACACTCATTTGCACAGCTTCCAATACATTTCTACCTGCCAAATCAATTGCAGCCGCTTGTTCAAATGATAATAAAATTTGTGCTCTATGAGCGGCAATTAATGCATCAACAACATTATCAACATTTCCTCCTGCCAAATAATGTGCTTCCAATTGATTTACATTTAAATTCAATCCGGCTTTTGTCCCTTTTATAAGCGGTAAAACAATCATGCGAGGTTGTACACGTCTTAATCTCATTCCTACAAGATCAAACAATGAAATTGAAACTCTTGATGATAATGCCGAAATCCACAACCCCAAAGGTATAAAATTTAAAAATACAACTATAAAAAATACAAAAAAACAAAACCTATTCCGGGTACTAAAAATATTTCCATATCTGCTCTCCTTTAAAAATTATCTAATCTTACAACAACTTGGCTTCCATTAATATTTATTACCGTTATTTTTTTATTGACTTCAATAAAATCACCGTCAGATATAGCATCAAATATAGCTTTATCAATTTTTACTTTTCCTGTCGGCCTTAAAACAGTAGTAGTTATTCCTTGCTTACCTATATATTTATTCAAATCCAACGATGATGATTTATATCCTTTGGATGAACTTAAAATTACTTTTTGTGAAAGTTTGTCCCATAAAATACTTTTTGACATTCTCTTTAAAAGAATGTATGCAACAATAATCGAAAATGCAAAGCCGGCAAAGACTATATAAAACGCATATAAATTTGCTCCTAAATTTATATATAATCCCATACATATGCACAAAATACCTGCCATTGAAATCGCACCGGTAAAAAAAATTAATAAATCACAAAATAATAAAATTATTCCCGAAAAAAACAGTAATATATCCCACATGTAAAGTAGTTCGCTTCCATGTATAAAAAACAATATACTTCCCGAAATAATTGCAACAATACCGGCACCTGAAAATCCCGCTGTTTTTATCTCAGCAAAAATAGATATAAAAATTACTGAAACAAGTGTTATTTCCATTATAAAATTATTCATAAAAATATAATCATTACCTGAAAAAGCAAGTATTTTCATGGGGAATAAAATACTCGTTAATAACGCTGTAAGTAAAGATATTTGTATTTTATGCATTAACCCTCCAAACATACTTTTTATTACTTTAATTATACTATATTTATAAGTTTCAAACTACAAAGTAATTATAATTAGTACGTTTAATTATATTCTAAAAAAATGACCCCCGAAAATTACATATTAAATCGAAATTCAGAGGTCTGATATAATTAGATTATTTATTTAATGTTTGAACTTTTGTAACCCTTTAATGCACTGATTACTTTAATATTTTTCATATAAGGACGAAGTTTTTCCGGAACGGTAATTGAACCGTCTTCATTTTGATAATTTTCCATTATTGCAGCAACAGTTCTTCCTACAGCAAGTCCGGATCCGTTTAACGTATGTACAAACTCCGGCTTGGCTCCTTTACATCTGCGGAAACGAATATTGGCACGTCTGGCTTGGAAATCCAAACAATTTGAGCAAGACGATATTTCTCTATATTTATTTTGTGCCGGCATCCAAACTTCAACGTCATAAGTTTTTGATGCTGAAAATCCTATATCCCCGGTACATAAACATACTACTCTATATGGTAAATTTAATTCTTGTAAAACTTTTTCAGCTTCATTTGTTAAAGACTCCAATTCATCTTTGCTGTCTTCAGGTTTACAATATTTAACCATTTCAACTTTTTGGAATTGATGTTGACGAATTAATCCACGTGTATCTTTTCCGGCAGATCCTGCTTCTTTTCTAAAACACGGTGTAAGTGCAGTAAAATGCACAGGAAGTATACTTGCATCTAAAATTTCACCTGCAAAATAGTTAGTTAAAGGCACTTCTGCTGTAGGTGTCATATACATTGTTTCCCCTTCAACTTTATACATATCTTCCGCAAATTTCGGAAGTTGTCCTGTACCTTGCATTGAAGATTCATTAATAATATATGGAGGAATAACTTCTGTAAATGTACCTTCTACAGTATGAAGATCTAACATGAAATTATAAACTGCTCGTTCTAATTTAGCTATTGCATCTATATAAAAAGTAAATCTTGCTCCTGAAACTTTCCCTGCACGTTCAAAATCCAGCATCTTAAGTGATTCACCCAATTCATAGTGTGCTTTTATAGGAAAATCAAATTTGCGCGGAACACCCCAACGTCTTATTTCAGGATTTTCACTATCATCTTTACCTACCGGTACCGATTCATCTACAATATTAGGAATATGAAGTAATAGGTTATGTAATTCTTTTTCGATTTTATTTAAATCTATATCTATTTCAGAAATTTGATTACCTACTTTACGCATTTCTGCAATAGCTGCAGATGCATCTTCACCTTTCTTCTTAGCTATTGCAATATTTTTACTTTCTATATTTCTTCTACTTTTTAATTTTTCGGTTTCTTGCAATAATTCACGTCTCTTTCGGTCAAGTTCCAAAACTTTATTTAAATCAAAATTATTATTTCGATTTATCAAATTTTCCTTTACAAGGTCAAAATTTTCTCTTATAAATTTCAAATCAAGCATTTTAATCTCCTTTTGCAAACAAAAAAACCTCGCCTCATTGGGACGAAGTTATCGCGGTGCCACCCATATTCAGAAATTTAATAAATTTCCCTCATTGATTTTATAACGAAATCACTCGTTCGATTCTTCACCGACTGCTCCTGAGCGGATCTCTTTTTTACGGATACAAATTCTCACCAAACATTTGCTCTCTTGAAACTTTCAAAAAGATATTCTCATTCATCGCTTTCAAGGTAATTATAGACTATATATCAATTTTTGTAAAGAAATAAAGGTAAATGAATAAAATAATTCATTTACCTTTATTTTATAATTTTTCATACATAGGATATTTCTCACACAATTTTTTTACACGTTTTTTACATTCAGATTGTTTTTCTTCCTTTTCAGAATTTTTTAAAGATACAGATATAATATCTGCAATTTCAATAAAATCTTTTTCATTTAAACCCCTTGTAGTAAGTGCTGCGGAACCTAATCGTATTCCACTTGTAACAAAAGAACTTAAAGTTTCAAAAGGAATTGTATTTTTATTGCAAGTAATTCCAATTTCATCTAAAATATTTTGTGCTTCTTTACCAGTAATACCAAGCGATGTCAAATCTGCCAAGAGAACATGTGTGTCCGTTCCGCCGGAAACTACTCTTATTCCATTTTTTTGTAATGTGTCGGATAAAGCTTTTTCATTTAATTTTACTTTTTTTGCATAAATTTTAAAATCATCTTGCATTGCTTCACCGAATGCTACCGCCTTAGCTGCTATAACATGCATCAACGGTCCGCCTTGCATCCCCGGAAATACAGCTTTATCTATAAGTTTTGCATATTTTCCCTTACACAATATCACTCCACCTCGAGGCCCTCTAAGAGTTTTATGAGTTGTAGTCGTTACAATATCAGCCCATTTCATAGGATTAGGATATTCATCTCCTGCAACCAAACCTGCGAAATGTGCCATATCCACCATAAATAAAGCATTTACAGATTTTGCAATATATGAAATTCTTTCAAAATCTATTATTCTTGAATATGCACTTGTTCCACCTATGATAAGTTTAGGATTTACAGCTTTAGCCGTTTTTTCCAAAGCATCATAATCAATTAATTCGTCATCTTTACGTACTCCATATGGAATAACATTAAAATATTTTCCGGAAATATTAACAGGACTACCATGAGTTAAATGTCCACCGTCATTTAAATTCATTCCCATAATCGTATCGCCGGGATTAAGCATAGCATAATAAACAGCAAAATTTGCTTGTGACCCTGAATGCGGTTGAACGTTTGCATGTTCTGCATTAAATATTGTTTTTACTCTATTAATTGCAAGTTGTTCTACTTTATCTACATATTCACATCCGCCATAATAACGTTTTCCCGGATATCCTTCAGCATATTTATTAGTAAGAATACTTCCTTGTGCCTCCAAAACAGCTTCACTTACAAAATTTTCAGAAGCAATCATTTCCAATTTATCACGTTGACGTGTTAATTCTTCTTTTATACTGAAAAAAATTTCAGGATCTAATTTTTTTAAATTTTCCATATATAAAAGTATCCTTTCTTAATAAATTATAATTTATAGTAAATAATATAGTAACAGTATATCATATCATTAAATTAAAAACTTACTCAAAAATAAAATGACCTCGAAAATTTTACTCGAGATCATTTTATTTTAAATCAGTTATTGTTTGGTATATCTTGCACGTTCTCCGCCCACAAGCATAGGTCTTGTTCTTGCACCGCAAACCAATGCTTCACCGATTTTATTATTTTTCAATCTTATCGGAACTGCAACACGTTTTAAATGCATTCCTATCATTGTCAATCCTATGTCCAATCCTCCATGAGCTTTAACACTCATAACTGCAACAGGATCTTCAAACATTTCATATGCATTTGTAGAAAATGCTCCACCGGCATGAAGCCACGGAACCACTGAAACTTCTTCCAAATTATATTTTTCAGCTGTTTTTCTTTCTACAATTAATGAGCGATTTAAGTGTTCACAACACTGAAAAGCAAGCAATAAACCTTTTTCTTCAGCCGCTTTCATCAAAGTTGATACAACTGCAGTGCCTATTTCAAAAGAACTGTCTTTACCGATTCTTCCTCCTCGTATTTCGCTGGATGAACCACCTATAACTATCAAATTACCTTTTTTAAAATTTGATACTTGACAAAGTTCTTCAAAAGCAGCTAAACTTTGTTTTTTTAATTCCTCATACATGATTATGGCTCCTTTCTATTTGTCTGATTTTTTCAAGACGCCTTTCATGTCGACCACCTTCAAACTTTGAATTTATAAATGCGTCTAAAATACTTACTGCCAATCCGGGACCTATTACTCTTGCTCCTAATGCCAATACATTTGCATCATTATGTGCTCTCGTAAAATGCGCTGAAAATTCATCACTGCACAATGCAGCTCTGATTCCATTAATTTTATTTGCTGTAATTGACATTCCTATTCCTGTACCGCAAATCAATACGGCGTAAGTAACTTTTCCTGATAATACAAGTTTACATGCTTTCTCTGCATAATCAGGATAATCACAAGATTCTTGAGAATCAGTTCCGCAATCAATATAGGGTATTTTTAATTCTTGTAAATGCTTGATTAATTCATTCTTTAATAAAAATCCCCCATGATCTCCGGCTATGGCAATTTTCATAAATGCATTCACCTCTTTATATTTTTATAAAAAATTAATGTTTCTGACTATATAATACTTCTATTTCTCTACAAAAACAATATGCTGACCTGAAGCTTTTTTCAATCTGTTCATAATTGCCATACCAATTCCTTTATTATCTGTACCTTCTCCAATGATTTGATCAATTTTTTTGGAATTGAAAAACAACAGTCCTTTAAACAAATTTCTTGCCATGCTTTTTTTATCGGAACGTTTACCCCAGCAAAATACTATACTGTTTTTCGGTAACTTTTCTGCTGTTTCTTTACTTACAAAAAATCCATATATTTTATCATTTTCATTTGAAACTTCAAGTATAGATTCTTCAACTTTATTCTCATTTCCTACATAAATTTCCAATGGAGCCGACGGTGCATAATGTCTATATTTCATTCCGGGAGCTTTCGGTTTTTCATTACTCTTTTTTAATGCCGTATCTAAAGAAGTTGGTGCTAATTCCGATAACATTTCTTGAGTAATTGCACCGGGACGATAAATTATTATTTTTCCTTCATTTACCGCAACAATAGTAGATTCCAAACCTATCTTACTGTCACCGTTATCTATTACCGCATTTATTCTACCGTCTAAATCGTTCAAAACGCTTTTTGCATATGTAGGACTCGGTCTAGTCGATATATTTGCACTTGGACCTGCCAACGGAACTTTCGCTGCACGAATTAATGCTCTTGTTGCATTGTTATCTGGACATCTTATAGCTACTGTATCAAGTCCACCTGATGTTTCATAAGGTATAATATCTTTTTTTTCAAATACTATCGTTAAAGGTCCCGGCCAATATAAATCCATTAATTTATGTTCCAAATCATTTATATTTTTTACAAAATTTTTCACTTGAGATTTATCTGCAACATGAACAATTAAAGGGTTATCTGATGGACGACCTTTAGCTTTATAAATTTTTTTTGCCGCTTTTGAACTTAAAGCGTTTCCTCCAAGTCCATACACTGTTTCTGTTGGAAATGCTACAAGTCCGCCTTTTCTTATTATGTATCCTAATTTATTAACCAAATCGGAATAATATTTTTTATTTACATTTATTTTTTTTGTTTTCATTAATTTTCTTTCCGCAAAATTTCACTCTTATTTTGCTTTTAATAAATTCACTCTTATATATTGTATATTCACTTTATATCTTCACTCAAATATGTGTTTAAGTCAACAATATTTAAACAAATAAAAACAGATTCTTTATAAAAAAAGAATCTGCCGAGGTTTCATCAATTTTATTTTCGTATACAATAAACGGCTCTTTCTATATTTCCATAATCTTTAATTATTTCAAAATCGGTAAAATATCCTGTTGATTCAAACATTTCTTTTACAATCAAGCTTTGATGAATTCCTACTTCAACAGCTAAAAATCCGCCTGAATTTAAAAATTTTTCTGCATTTTCCGCTATTTTTCTATAAAAATTTAACCCGTCTTTACCTCCATCTAAAGCAATCAACGGTTCATTTTTAACTTCTTTTTGTAAAAATTCAATATCATCTGTAGGTATATATGGAGGATTACTGAATATACCGTCAAATTTTTCACCTTTTTTTAAAGCGTTAAAAAAATCTCCCTTTCTTAATTCTATTCTATTTTCCAATGATAAATTTTTTATATTTTTTTTGGAGATTTCAATAGCATCATCAGATATATCAATACCTACACCTTTTGCATTTTTACAATATTTTAAAAAGCTGCATATTATTGCTCCGCTTCCGCATCCTATATCAGCCACAAACAGTTCTATATCATTTTTATGAATTTGTATAACTTTTTCTACCCATGTTTCCGTATCCGGTCTTGGAATTAAAACCTTATCATTAACAAAAAATTTAAATCCCATAAAATCTTTTTCGCCTATAAGTGTTGCTACTGAAAAACCATTTATTCTATTTTGAATAAGTTTTTTAAATTCTTTCAATTCATTTTTATTAACTATTTGTTCAAAATCTGTATATAAATATATTCTTGTCTTTTTTAAAACATATGATAAAAGAAGTTCCGCATCCAATCTTGGGGTTTCCAATTTATGCTTTTTAAAGTATTCAGTTGTCCAATTTAGTAATTTTTTTATTGTCCAAATTTCTTTTTCAACCATTACCTTCCCCTTCTTTAATTTTGAGATTTAAATCTGCCTCTATCAATCGATCTATAATCGGTTCCATATATCCGTTCATAAAACTATCCATTTGATAAACTGAAACGCCTATACGATGATCTGTAATTCTTCCTTGCGGATAATTGTATGTACGTATACGTTCAGATCTATCTCCTGACCCTACTTGTTCTTTTCTGTTTTGAGCAGTTTCACTTTTAGTTTTACGTAAAGCTTCATCATAAAGTCTGGCTTTTAAAATTTGCATCGCTTTTTCTCTATTTTGTCTTTGATCTCTTTCATTTTGACAAGTTACTACAATTCCTGTAGGTAAATGTGTTATACGAATTGCCGATGAAGTTTTATTTATATGCTGTCCGCCCGCTCCGGATGCTCTATATACATCTACACGTATATCTTCTTTAGATATTTCTATATCTACATCTTCAGCTTCCGGAAGTACAGCAACTGTTACTGCTGAAGTATGTACTCTGCCTGAACTTTCCGTTTCAGGTATACGCTGCACTCTATGTACTCCGCTTTCAAACTTCAAAATAGAATATGCATTATGACCGTCTATAGTACATATAACTTCACGATATCCTCCAAGATCCGTTTCATTCATGTCTACAATAGAACATTTCCATTTTCTATGTTCTGCAAATTTTAAATACATTTTTAAAAGATCTGCTACAAATAATGCAGCTTCATCTCCACCTGTTCCGGCACGAATTTCCAAAATTACATTTCTGCTATCGTTCGGATCTTTAGGAATTAAAAGTAAGTGAAGCTGATGTTCTAATTTTTCTATTTCTTTTTCAGCCTCTTTTAAATCTTCTTTTGCCAATTCAAAAAGTTCTTCTTGATTTTTATCATTTAAAATTTCAAGTGCGGCATTTTGGGTTTCAACTACTTTTTTATATTGTCTGTATAAAGTTACAATTTCACCCAATTCTGCATGTTCTTTTGAAAATTTTCTCCATTTTTCTTGATTTTCTATTACAGACGGATCGCTCAACTTATCTTCCAGTGTTAAATATCTATTTTCAATTCCTTGTAATTTATCTGTTTTCATACTTTCCCCCATACAACATAATTCTTTTTTAGTATACCAAAAAAACTGCTAAATATACAAAAAGCAGCAAAATAAAAAACAGGGCTCTTACCCTGCTTCTTATTCTGCTGTTTTTCCATAACGTTTATTGAACTTTTCAATACGTCCACGAGCTTTACCGAAACGTTGCTGTCCTGTGTAGAACGGATGAGATTTACTACTGATATCAATATTAATCAGAGGGTATTCATTACCATCTTCCCATTTCACTGTCTGTGCAGACGTAGCTGTAGAACGAGTCAAAAATGAATAATCAGCACCGGTGTCGCGGAAAACGACTGGATGATAATCCGGATGAATTCCTTTTTTCACTTCTTGCACCTCACTTCTTAACATAGATAATTCTTACTGATTATAACAAAATAAATAATTCATTGCAAGACACTACATACATATTATTTACAAATCAAAATTCTATTTTTTCATAAAATTTTCTATTTCTTTTATAAAACTGTCTTTTGCATGATAACCGATTATTCTTCCCAACTCTTTACCGTTTCTATAAATAACAAATGTAGGAAATCCTTGCACTTTAAACGATTGTGCCAATTCTGGAAGTTCTTCACTATTTAATTTAAAAAATTTCATTCTGCCGCTATACATCTCTTCAAGTTTCTTTAATGTCGGTTCCATAACTTGGCAAGGACGACACCATGCTGCCCAAATGTCCAATACTGTCAATCCTTTTTCTGAAAATACATATGCCTCCAAAGCTTCTTTTGAATGAATGTCTATCATAGCTTCTCCCCTCTTAATCTTTATTAAGTAAAATGCTATAAACATCTCTATGTAAACTTTTATTTTCTTTTATAAAAATTTTTTTACCGAATTCTTTTTCCCACAAATCTATGTACTTTCTCAAATAATTTGCAACTTCAACCTGACACTCAATAGTTAAATCAAATGAAGAATTTCCTGTTTTTCTCATAAATTCCAAATCTTTGTGAATTTTATTTGAAATTCGCTTTAAAGTGAAAACTTTACCTACTCCGCCACAAACAGAACAATCATCATAATATTTATATAATAAACTATGTACTGTTCGTTCTCTGGTCATTTCTACAAGTCCTAACGATGTCATTCCGCAAATAACCGTTTTTACAAAATCTTTTTTTAATTCTTTTTTTAAATATCCTATCAACTGCTCTCTTCGCTTTAAATCTTTCATATCTATGAAATCTATCATAATGATTCCGCCGATTCCACGAAGTCGAAGTTGTCTTGCTATTTCACAAGCAGCTTCTTTATTTACAAAAAATGCTACATCTTCATGTGACATATTTTTATTAAATGAGCCTGAATTTACATCAATTACAGTAAGAGCCTCAGCATAATCAAAAATAATACTTCCTCCCGACTTCAGCTCAATTTTCCTTTTGTATAACTTTTGAATTTCATCTTCAATATTAAATACTTCAAATAAAGGTTTTTTCTCATTATAAAAAGTTATAGTTTTTGAATATTCGGGAAAATATTCTGATATTAATTTATTCATACGATTGTATGTAGATTTATCATCAATAAGAAGTTTTTTTACATCTTTATCTAAATAATCTCTAATACATCGCATTGATAAATCACTATTCCTATATAGAAGTCCAGTATTTTTTTCTCTTTTAAATCTTTTTTGCACAACATCAGATTCGTAAATAAGTTTTTTTAGTTCTTTCAGAAAAGATTCTACACTTGTTTCAATTGATTCAGTTCGAATAATCGCACCATATCCTTCAGGAAGTATTGTTTTTGTAATATTTCTAAATTTTTCTCTTAAATCTTCATCATGAATTTTTTTTGATACTCCGATATAATTTGTACCTTTTATAAGAACTGCATATTTCCCTTTGAAAGAAATTTTTTCAGTTACAAGAGGACCTTTTGTATAAGTACTTTCTTTTTTTATTTGAACTAAAAGAGTCTCCCCCTCAGTGGGTAATGTACCACGATTTATAATATCATCATAGCGCAAATAAGCATTTTTACCGCCACCGATATCCAAAAACACTCCGTTTATTGAATTTACTACATTTTTTACTATACCTACGTATATTTCTCCGGCAACTTCTTCTGATGAATTATCTTCAATAATCAAATCATTTAAAATTTCATCTTCTACTACGGCAAGCATAGATTCTTCCGAACTTACACTTAGTAATAAATATTTATTCATATACAATCGCTTTCATTTCTAAATAAAATCAATCAAACATCAACTTTTTACGCCGTAAATATATATTCATCAAAAGTCCCACACAAAGTAAATTCATTACCAATGCGCTTCCTCCATAACTCATAAAAGGAAGAGGAATTCCTGTAACCGGCATAATTCCGAGTGTCATTCCTACATTTATGAAAACTTGAAACAACCACATAGAAAATATTCCACACGCAATTAAACTTCCAAATGAGTCACCGGATGCTTTAGATATAGAAATTGCTCTATATAGCAAAACAAAATATAAAAACAATATAAGTATTGCTCCGATAAATCCTAATTCTTCCCCTATTACTGAAAATATAAAATCTGTATGATTTTCAGGTAAAAAATTTAATTGACTTTGTGTTCCTGCAAATAATCCTTGTCCTATAAATCCTCCGCTTCCTATAGATATTTTTGATTGAATTACATGATACCCGGATCCGAAAGGATCTACATTAGGATTAAAAAGTACCATAATACGCATTTTTTGATAAGAATGTAACACAAAAAACCATATAAACGGCATAACCAACATTAATCCTAACAATGCTCTTTTAACAAGTTTCATTTCAAGACCGCATATAAAAAGCATTCCCATGGTTATAGCGGCAAAAACTAAACTTGTACCTAAATCGGGTTGAATAAAAATTAATAAAGTTGGTGCAAACATAAGTGCAACTACAGGTATCAAGCTTTTCCACGTCTTAAATCCTTCAGGATGTTTTGATAATAATTTTGCCAAAGATATTATCATAAAAAACTTAGCAAATTCTGACGGCTGCAAAGTAATCGGACCTATTTGAATCCAACGCTGTGCACCTAATGCACTTGTTCCGGCAAATTTAACTATCAGTAAAAAAATTAAATTTATAACATATAGCCAATTTGACCATTTATAAAGAATTTTATAATCAAAACGCAAAGTAAAAATAGAAAATATTATTCCTACAATCAAAAATACACCTTGCTTAATGACAAAATCAAATTGCCCGGGCTTATCCGCGATATTGGCATGAGTTGCACTTCCTATTATCAGTAAGCTTATAAATACAAGTCCAAGTACGGTAAAAATCAATGTACTGTCAACTCTACGTAGATACCGTATTAAATACATTAATTACCACCTCCGTCTTCGCCATTTATAGTTTGTTCCTGCATAAATTTTAGATTTATTATAGATTTTAGGTTCACTTTTTAAAAATATTTCTTTTTTTAAATAATTTATATTATCTTTTTCAGCATCATTCAAAATTTTTTCCCATATATCAAAATCTGTAGTTTTCCCATAAACAAGATAATCCGTGATTTTATTTATAGAATTTGAAAAAGCACCCAAATCAACAAATTCCGATAAATTTCCACTTTGATAAGACTTTTCAGCTTTAATCGAATATGGTATTGCAGCTAAAAACAAATCTTGATTTATAGAATTATATAATTCTTTAAACGATATGCCTATTTTATCAATATTTTTCATCCTATTTAATATAAAAAATACAGATGAAGAGGATTTCAATTCAAGTAATAACCGTTCTGCCGAACGCTTACTTGTCCACAAGGGTGCCATTACAACAAAAATTTTATGAGAATATTTTTCTGCTCCTTTTAATTCAAATCCTATTCCCGCAGGACAATCTAATATTACAACGTCATATAATGCAGAAACATCTTCAATTACAGCATCTACAGAACCTGAAAAAAGCTCATTCCATCCCTCTTTTACCGTACCCGGTAAAAAATCTAAATTTTCATTTACTTTAAGTATGGCTTCTTGTGCAAAACACTTACCTTGTGCCAAATCCCAAAAATGATATAAAGATTCACTCTCCAAACCCAACACAATATCCAAACTTCTAAGCCCCATATCTCCGTCTATAAGTAATGTTTTTTTACCTTTTTTTGCAAAACTTATACCTAATGAAGCAGCCAATAAAGTTTTTCCTACTCCACCTTTACCGGATACAACTGATATAACTTCTGCCATTATTAATTCCCTCCGGTATCAATTTTGTAATCTTTTTTCTTATTCTTTGCATAATCACCAATATGAAAATATGCATCCATCATCTTTTTTACAACTGGAGCGGCAGATTGCGATCCAAATCCGCTATGCTCAAAAAATGCAACAACAACAATTTCAGGTTTATCAAAAGGTGCATAAGCTATAAACCATCCGTTTTCACCACCGTTAGTTTCTGCAGTACCGGATTTCCCGGCAATAGGTATCGGATAATTATTAAAAATAAATCCCCCTGTACCTTCTTTAGTCATAACTTTTCGTAAAGCTTCACTTATATAACCTAAATTTGTTTTTGATACCGGAATTGAGCCTAAACTTACCGGTGCAAAAATTTTCATCGGTGTTCCATCAAGATTATCAATTCTACTTACAACATACGGTTTATATCTTACTCCACCGTTGGCAATGGCAGAATAAACCATTGCCATTTGAATAGGAGTTGTCAATGTGTAACTTTGTCCTATAGATGCATCAAAAGTTTCCCCCAAATACCAATCTTGATGAAAAACTTTAAGTTTATATTCCTCACTTGCAACATTGCCTTCCGATTCTCCATCCAAATCAATACCTGTTTTTTTACCGAGACCGAACTCTCCTGCCATTTTAGATAACCTATCAATACCGGTTCTTCTTCCCATTTCATAAAAATATACATTATCCGATTTAGCCATAGCATCATAAAAATCAATCCATCCGAAAGCTTCCCCCTCGGCATTTCTTTTATCTATAATCCAATGTTTACCGTTATCATAAATTTTTTCATCCGGCATCATAACCTTAGATTCCAACGCAGTTGCAGCAGTAATTACTTTGAAAATAGAACCAGGAGCATACATTGATGAAACAGCTCTATCTTGAAGAGGATGATTTTTATTATTAATAATGTCATTCCATTCAGATGACTTAATACCTCTACTGAACATATTGGGATCATACGTAGGCCAACTTACCATAGCCAATACTGCACCTGTATTAGGATCTACAGCTATAACTGATGCACCTGTAGGGGAAACGCCCATTCCGTTCAATTCTTTAACTTGTGCTTCAACTGCATCTTCGGCAGCTTTTTGGAGTTTCGCGTCTATAGTCAATCTTATATTTTGTCCGGAAACAACCTCTTCACCTGTTATGTAACGAACAGGATGTCCGGCTGCATCTACTTCTACTTTTTTTACTCCGTTTTTGCCTTCCAAATATTGATTATATTTTTGTTCCAAACCTGCTCTTCCTATAATAGCTGAAGATTTATACGGATTACCGTTCTTATCACGATCTTCATTACCGGCCTCACCGACATAACCTAATATTTGAGCACCGGCAGACTTAAAAGGATATATTCTTATAGGTGCAATTTCAATTTCTATTCCTGGGAATTCATCTTTTCTTTCTTCAATTTGTGTGGCAACATCTACACCTACATTATTTACAAGATAGATTGCACCGAAATTGGACTTATAATCTTCAATTCTTTTCTTTAAATCATCGACTGAAACATGTACTAAGTCAGATATTTTTTTCAATTCTTCATCTTTTATTTGAATACCTTGTCTATCTACGGGTATGGTTATACTGTAAGACGATTTGGAACCTGCCAAAACTATACCGTTTCTATCATAAATAACGCCTCTTGCCGCCTGAACCGGTAAATGTCTTATTCTGTTTCCATCCGCTTCACTCTTGTAATAAGATGCATCAATAACTTGCATAAAAAATAAACGCAATCCCAATATGCAAATTAAAATCACTGCAGTATAAATTAAATTGGAATAACGTGATTCTTCTCTTTTTTTTAAAAGACTTTCCAAAATTAAAGGTACATGTTTACGATTCACCAACGAATCTCCCTCTCTTGTTTAAATTTCCATAATAATTTATGTAAAAAAAGAGCAATCAATCCATTACATAAAACAAACGGCACACCCAATACTAAATAATAATCAGTTAAATAATTATATCCGCTTTGCCAAACAATAAAACTTGACATAAAAAAATAAACAAAACTTCCTATCAAAACTGAAATAAAAGAAACATACCAATGTTTATTATATTTTTCTTTTATAAATTGCACTATAAACCATGAAATAATTACATATGGAAATATATGTAGTCCAAAAAAATTACCTATTATCAAATCTTGAATTAATCCAAATACAACAGCAAAAACAAAAATCTCTTTCTTCTCAAGAATTAAAGAAAAGATAATCAATACCGTCAAAAATATATCCGGCTGCCATTTACCGAATAAAAGTAACGGTAAAAAAGAACCTTGCAAAAAAAACAAAACTACAGAAATACTGAAAAGTTTCCAATAATTCATATTATTCTCCAACTCTATTCATATTGGGATCCATAGGCGGTTCTTTTAATAATTCTTCTGAATTTTCTTTTTGTAATACCGTTCTTGCGATAGGATTCATAATAACGAACACTTCTTCCAAACGTCCAAAATTTACTGCAGGTTTAATTTCTATAGATTGTGTTGAACCGGCCTCGTCTACAATTACATTTTCAACAACACCTACCAACGCACCTTTAGGATATACACCGCCATATCCGGAAGCTATAATTTGGTCTCCCTTTACAACATCCGCCTCACGCGCCAAGCCTGAAATAATCAAATTACCGGGATTAGTGCTGTTACCTGAAGCTATTGCCTCAACTCGCGAATCAAGCCTTTGAACCAAAACACCGATTTTACATCCCGGATCAATCAAAAGTTTGACTCTTGCAGATGTAGGATATACTTCCGTAATATAACCTACAATACCTTCCGGTACAATTACAGGCATATATTTTTTCAGACCTGCATCTTCTCCATGATCGATTACCAATGTATTTGACCATACACCATAATCTCTCATAATTGTCGTAGCACCCATTAATTTATATTCTTTACTGCGTTCTTTAAATCCCAAGAGAGTTTTATAACGCATATTTTCAGCCAAAATTTCTTTATAAACGGATTGTTCAGCCTTTAGACTTCCATTTTCACGTTTCAACTCTTCAAGTTCATTCCAATTGTCTATTATTTGATCCAATATTGAAATTCCTGTCTTACCAAGAAAAGAAACTCTACTTATACCATGCTCAAACGGAGCTGTCGTAAATGCTAAAGATTTAGAAATAAACGGGACCGATTCACGATGTCTCCATCCCCATCCGCAAAAGCCTAAAACCAATAAAACGACAATCACAGAAACTATTTTACGTTTATCAAAAAAGAACAATTTTTATGCTCCTCCATAATATTTTTCGCCGTTTTCAATTATCAATAATTTTTTACTAAACTCAGTTAATGCCAAATAACAACCTTTAACTACTGAAATATCCGGATTTTCTGAAACATATACCGGAACTCCCAATTCAGAAGCGAAAAAATCTGCTATATCCGGAAACAATGCGGTACCCCCTGATAACAGTATTCCATTTATCATCAAATCTTCTGCCATTTCAGGTGTTATCTCATAAAACATTTTTTTTACTAAATTTACTGCAGGCTCAAATAAATGATGCATAAGACCGTAAATTTCATTGTAATTCAACTCACAAATAACCTCTACTCCGTCTTTTACACGTCTGCCTCTTACAGTAAGTGAATTTTTAACTCCTGTTTCAGCAATAGATTCTCCAATATTCTTTTTTAAAATTTCCGCTTGATTTAAGCTTATATGAATATTATACTCTTCTCTTAAAAAAGAACGTAAACCTTTATCAATTAATTTCCCGCCGAACTCTATATTATTCGATTGCAACAAACCACCGCTTGCAAAAATTCCGCATTCGGTAACTTCACTTCCAATAACCACAGAACATATAGTTTCCGGAAGATACAAAATAGAACCGGAACCTATAGCTGCGGCCGCAGAAGATGAAATTAAAAATACTTTTTGAACACCTGCATGAATAGTAGCGTCTACAAGAGCATGTCTTACCACAGCACTCATATCACAAGGAATAGAAAGCATGACTATAGGTTTACTTGCAGACTTTTTCAATGCCTTTGATATGAAGTAATTCATCATTGACTTTACTAAATTATAATCAGTCATAACGCCACATTTTATAGGCCAAATCAATTGTATTTTTTCCGGCTCCTGGTTATATCTTACAATCGCATTAATTCCGAAAGCTACAACAGACTTATCAATATAATCAATTGCTACCGCAGAAGATTCAGATAAAATAAGTTTGTTTTCTGAAAATATACGTATTTGAGATGAACCCATATCAATTCCTAATTTTTTTGTTGTTCCATAAAAAGATTTCATTTAAATATCCTTCCTGACATACAACAATATTGTATCATATATATTCATAAACTTGTAAAACAATAGACGTAAAACAGGCTTAAAATGGCATTAATAAACCTTTATATAATAAATTTTATAATCGCTAAATTTACAATTTCAAAAATAATTAATATCTTACAAATTTTTAAATCACAAACAATTTTATTATAACTTACTTATTGATAAACATCATAATAAATTGCATTAAAAAAGTCGACTGCTAAATTTATTTTTCAGTAGTCGACTTAAAATTTATATTTATTATCTATAATTTACAAACTGTAAATCAATATCAAGATCTTGCTCCTTCAAAAATGAAATACATTCTTGCAAATTATCTTTATCTCTTCCGCTTATTCTTACTTCATCGGAATTTATTTTAGCTTGAACTTTTATTTTTGAACTCTTTACAAGTTTCACTATTTTTTTTGCTGTTTCAGAGGAAATTCCATTTTTAAGTTCCAAAACTTGCCTTACGGTTCCACCTGCAGCTGCTTCTTTTTTATGCTCTATAATATTTTTTAAAGATATTCCACGTTTTACCAATTTACCGTTTAAAATTTCACGGACCAACTTCAATTTAAAATCATCATCCCCGATTAAAACAATCTCATTTTCTTCGGTTAAACTTATTTTACTTTTACTTCCTTTAAAATCATATCTTGTTGCAATTTCTTTTGAAGCCTGATTAACAGCATTATTAACTTCTTGTAAATCAGTTCTGCAAACAACATCAAATGAATAATCCTTAGCCATATAAAATCTCCTTAATTAAATTAATTAAATCGCATTTCTTAAATTAAATTTTACCACATATAATTTAATTTTGCTTAATATGCAAATTATACAAATTTTATTTATATACTTTAGATTATGGAAAAAGAAATATTACTCGAGTATAATGAAAGTGATTAATATTATTTCTATCATTCACGTTATATTTTAATTGTGAACAACGAAAGGATGTTTATAATGCCAATAGTAGGAACAAAAGAAATGCTCAAAAAAGCATATATTGGAAAGTATGCTATAGGAGCATTTAACGTAAATAATATGGAAATTGTACAAGGAATAATGGAAGCTGCACATGAGAAGAAATCTGCAGTAATTTTACAAGCATCTGAAGGTGCTAGACAATATGCCGGACAAGATTACATTGTAAGTCTTATAAAAACAGCTTCCGCTCAATATCCTGAAATACCGGTTGCAATTCATTTGGATCATGGTTCTTGCTTTGAAGTTTGTAAAGAATGCATTGATGGAGGATTTACTTCTGTAATGTATGACGGTTCAAGACATGATTTTGAAAAAAATATAAAAATTACAAAGCAGGTTGTAGAATACGCACACGCTCATGGTGTTGTTGTTGAAGCTGAATTAGGAAGACTTGCAGGTGTCGAAGATTTGGTAAGTGTAGATGCGAAAGATGCCATTTTTACAGATCCTGACCAAGCAGTTGAATTCGTAGAAAGAACCGGATGTGATTCACTTGCAATAGCTATAGGAACAAGCCACGGTGCATATAAATACAGTGGGGAACCTTATCTTGATTATGAAAGACTTGAAAAAATAGGTAAGTTGTTGCCGGATTATCCGATTGTGCTTCATGGTGCTTCTACAGTCATTCAACATTATGTAAAGAAGTGTAATGAATATGGCGGAAAAGTAAACGGTGCAAAAGGTGTTCCTGAAGAAATGCTAAGAAAAGCTGCTACAATGGCAGTTTGTAAAATAAATATCGACACCGATATACGTTTAGCCATGACTGCAGCAGTTCGCCAAGCACTTATTGAACATCCAGAAAATTTTGACCCGCGTAAATATTTAAAAGAAGGAAGAAATGCAGTAAAAGAAATGGTTATGCATAAAATCGAAAAAGTTGTCGGTTCTTCAAATTCTATATAAATTTTTACCTCTTAAACTAATAAAAAGAGTATCAGTTACAAACTGATACTCTTTTTATTTTAAAACACTATATCTTACCATAAAATTTCAACAAATCTTTTACGAAATTTTCTTCCTTTTCAGATGCCTCTACCATAGGAAGTCTAAACGTTCCTCCCGGAAGTCCCATCAAATTTATTGCGGTTTTCACAGGAATAGGATTTGTTATAAAGAAAAGTTCTTTCATCATTCTGTAATATTTTAAATGTATTTTTGCAGCTTCTTTTAAGTTACCTGACTCAGCAGCTTTCACAAGTTCAAGCATTTCATCTCCGATTATATGACTTGCTACGCTTATAACTCCTGCACCGCCAATTGAAATAAGAGGTAATGTGAACGAATCATCTCCGCTGTAAATCAAAAAATTCTCCGGTAAAAGAATTCTCTCTTTGGTTGTTTGTTCCCAATTACCTACAGCATCTTTTATTCCTACTATATTTTCACATACATCCGTAAGTCTCTTTACAGTTTCAGGTAATATATTCGCACCTGTTCTTCCTGGAACATTATATAAAATTATAGGAAGTTTTGTTGAATCTGCAATCTTTTTAAAATGTCTGTACATACCTTCTTGAGTAGGTTTTACATAAAAAGGAACAATAACAAGCAATGCATCAAGTCCTATATTTTCTATTTTTTTTATAAATCTTATTATGCTTTCAGTATCAATACCGCCTGCATTACCTATTACATATGCTTTATCTCCCACAGATTCAATTACAGTTTTATATAATTTAATCTTTTCTTCTTCAGAAAGCGTAGCACCTTCACCTGTTGTTCCACCTGCTAAAATACCTTCCGAACCGTGATCAACCAAGTATTTGGATAACTCTGCCACTCCTCCATAATTTACATTTCCTTCTTGATCAAAAGGTGTTATCATAGCCGTTATTACACGTCCGAAATTATTCATATTTTCACACTCCCCGTTTTAAATTAAATTGTTTTCAATTATATATTCTGCTATTTGCAATGCATTCAATGCTGCACCTTTCAACAATTGATCTCCTGAAATCCAAAGATTTATGCCTCTTTCATTATATAAATCTTTACGTATTCTTCCTACAGATACATCGTAGAAATTTGTTGCTTCAATCGGCATCGGATAAATCATTTCCGATATATCATCTCTCAATTCAACACCTGGAGAGTCATCCATCATTTCTTTTATTTTTTCTATATCTACTATATCTTGAGTTTCAATATATATTGATTCTGAATGACTTCTAAATACAGGTACTCTAACTGTTGTCGCCGTAATAGCAATCGAATCGTCATGAAGAATTTTATGAGTTTCATTAACCATTTTCATTTCTTCTTTTGTATACGCATTGTCCATAAATTTATCGATGTGCGGAATCAGATTGAATGCAATCGTATAATGCTTTTCAGCAGATGCATACGGTAAAATTTTAGCTTGATATTCTTCGCCTTTAAAATATTCTTTTGTTTCCAATATCAATTCTTCGACTGCATCTTTACCTGCACCAGACACAGCTTGATATGTACTCACTATTATTCGTTTTATAGGTGATAATTTATGAATAGGATTTAAAGCCACCAACATAATAATCGTAGAGCAATTCGGATTTGCAATAATTCCCTTATGCATTTTAATGTCATCTGCATTTATTTCCGGAATAACTAACGGAACATCAGATTCCATACGAAATGCACTGGAATTATCAATAACAATTGCACCACGTTTTACCGCTTCAGGTGCCAATGTTTTACTTATAGATCCACCTGCAAAAAAAAGCAATATCTATATTATCAAACGATTCCGGTTTAGCTTCTTCTACAGTAAGAACTTTTCCACAAACAAGCATTTTTGTTCCGGCAGATTTTTCCGAAGCCAATAATTTTATTTTATTAAATGGAAAATTTCTGTCTTTTATCAACTTAATGAACTCTTTCCCAACTGCTCCACTTGCACCTAAAACAGCAATATTCGGTTTTTTATCCATAATTTACCTCTTCATAAATATTTTTCCAAGCCATATGTAACTCCATGAACTGAAGCCACTTTCCTGCAAGCAATCATAACTCCCGGCATAAATGATGTTCGATTCATAGAATCATGTCTTATCGTTAATACTTCTCCAAATCCACCGAAAATTACTTCTTGATGTGCTACAAATCCCGGAAGTCTTACGCTATGAATATGAATTCCTTTATATTTTCCTCCGCGAGCCCCTTCCAAACTTTCAGATGTTTTATCTTCAAGCATATCCAAAGTTCTTACTTGTGCCATTTTTTCAGCTGTCAATTTTGCTGTACCTGATGGCGCATCCAATTTGTTATTGTGATGTAATTCAATAATTTCAGCATTTGGTAAATATTTTGAAATTTCAGCCGATGCTTTCATTAAAAGTACCGCACCCAATGAAAAATTCGGAGCAATAAGTGCATTAGCTCCTGTTTTTTCTGAAATTTCCGATAACGCTTTACGCTGCTCTTCAGTTAATCCTGTAGTACCTATAACTATATGAATTTTTGCATTTAATACTTTTTTTGCATTTTCAAATATTACTTTCGGTGTCGTAAAATCCACTACTACGTCAGGTTTTGACAAAAATCCTTCTTCCAAAGTGGCAACTATTTTAATACCGTTTGCAGCTATACCTGCAACTTCACCTGCATCTTTTCCTGCTTGCTTGGGATCAACAGCAGCAACTAATGATAAATCTTTTTCATTTACCAATGCACGCACTACTTCACTTCCCATGCGCCCACTTGCACCGTTAACTAAAATTCGAATCATACTAAACCCTTCTTTCACTGTTCTTTATTACTTTCTCAATTTCTTTAGCAGAATCCAATGCACTTTTACTTGAATCACTGCCGGAAATCATAAAAGCTATGTCTTGTAAATGCTCTTCATGACTCAATTTTTTCAAAACACTTAATGTTCGTCCATTCTCTACAAATTTTTCAATTCTGTAATGTGCATCTGCTATACTTGCAGTTTGCGGTAAGTGTGTGATGCATAAAACTTGAGTGTTTTTAGATAACATTTTCAATTTACTTGCAACTTCAACAGCAACTTTCCCGCTTATTCCTGTATCAATTTCATCAAAAATCATAGTATTTTTACCCCATAAGTTTGATGTAATTATTTCAATTGCAAGCGAAATTCTTGATAATTCTCCTCCGGATGCAATATCCTTCATCGGCTTCAACGGTTCACCTTCATTTGCTGAAAAATAAAACTCCATAGAGTCTACTCCGATAGCTGTAGGTTCTTGAGAGAGAATCATTCTAAGTTCCATAGAAGCAGCTTTAATTGACATATCTTTAAGAGAATTTACCAACAAATCGCAAAATTTCTTTCCTTCTTTTTCTCTTAATTTATATAAAATTTTTGACTTTTCAGATAAAACATCATTCTGTTTTTTTAATAATTCCAACAAACTTTCTTTATCAAAAAACATTTTTTGAATTTCATCTATTTCTTTAAGTGCTTTTTCATAATAATTAAGTACATCTTCCAGTGAAGGTCCGAATTTACGCATAAGATTTTTAAGTACTTCATCTCTTTGATTTAATTCATCCAATTCATTTTCGGAAAAATCAAGCAAGCTTAAATGATTTCCTATATTATTTATAATTTCTTCAATCGAAAATTTTATTGATTCCAGCTCTGACGCTGTTGAATCTAAATCTTTATCATACTTACTTATACGAGCTATTTCCTTTTCAGCAACTGACAGTTTATCTTGTATGCCGTTTTCTTCAGAAAGGATATTGGATACTGTTTGCAAACCGTCTTGTATACGTTCATAATTTTGCAAAACAGATAATTTTTGTGCAATTTTACTATCTTCTTCCAAACAAATTCTAGCATCTTCTATTTGTTGCGTTTCCCACAATAAAACATCCAGCTTACGCTGATATTCCTGTTCTTCTTTATTAAGTTTTTCAATTTTACTTTTTGTGGTTTTCCAATCCGAATAAATCTTGCTATATTCATTCCATGCAACTTTTATCTCTACACTGAAATTATCTATAATTCTTTTACAAAAATCAGAATTCAATAAATCGGTATTATCAAATTGCTCATGAAATCGAAAAAGTTTTTTACCTATTTCTTCAAGTTTTTTTACCGAACAAAAAAATCCATTAACAGTACAAGTACTTTTACCGGATTTGTTCATTTTTCTTGATATAATAATGTCTTCATTGTCATCATTCACTTCAAATTCCGAAAGAAGGGAAACAATTGACTTATTTATTGAAAAAATTCCTTCAACGCAAAAAAAATCTTCTCCACTCCGAATTAAATCTATGCTGCCACGCTTACCCGCTAAAAGTGAAAGTGCATCTACCAAAATAGATTTTCCTGAACCAGTTTCACCTGTAAATACAGTAACACCATCACCAAGTTCCATTTCAATATCTTTAATAATTGCAAAATTTGAAATATGAAGACTTCGAAGCATTTTTTACCTCTTAACTTTCCAATAATTGTTGAATTCTCTTCATAAAAACTTCAATATCTTCAGGACTTCTCAAAATAACTAAAATTGTATCGTCACCTGCTATAGTTCCCAATACTTCTTTTTCGTGTCCTTGATCAATTATATATGCGACAGAATTTGCAGAACCAGGTAATGTATGAATTACAACAAAATTCATCGTACTGTCAATTTTAGTAATTGCTTCTTGAAACAAAATAGATTTATGTGTTTTCGACATAACCGGCTGATTATCTGTAGATAATGCATAACGATATTTTCCATCTTTATAAGGAATTTTAACGAGCATCAAATCTTTAATATCTCTGGATACCGTTGCTTGTGTTACAGCGATACCCTCTTTTTGTAAAGCTTCTGCGAGTTCTTCCTGTGTTTCAATTACTTGAGATTGTATTATTTCTTTAATTTTCATACTTCTGTATCGCTTCATATGATTTACTCCTTCCATATCGCACACACTACTGTATCATATTAAATAACTATAACTAAATATATATATAAAAATGGAAAAATATTCAATATAATTGAATGAATTTCATTATAATTTTTCATTAAGCATTTCTAAAAAATTTTGATTTTTAAATCGTATAAAATTGATATTCTTCTTAATAATAGATATTTCCAATCTGTCTCCATATGATAACGATTCGGACATTTCTCCGTCAATAGATACTTCTATTGATTTTTGCCTTTCCGGTATTGTTATTGTCACTATATCATCAGGATTCAAAACTATAGGAAATTTTTTAGATACATGCGCACAAACCGGTACTACCAAAAACTGTTCCGAACAAGGAAACAATATAGGTCCTCCACAAGATAATGAATATCCGGTAGAACCGGTTGCAGTTGAAAAAACCATTCCGTCTGCAGGATATTGTTTTGCAAAAATTTGATTTACAAACAAATTCATTCTTACCATTGTTCCAATTCTTCCCCTACCTATTACTACATCGTTAAGTGCAGGATGAAGTATTTTTAAATTACCATCGGAATAAATTATTTTCGCTTCTAAAAATGCACGCTTCTCTTCTATATAATCACCATCTATTAATTGGTTGATTCTGTTTTTAAAGTCATTTACTGCTATAGAATTAAGAAATCCCAAATCACCTAAATGTATACCGGCAATTGAAACGGAATAATCCGCCATTTTTTTTGAGGCATTCAAAAAAGAACCGTCTCCACCTATTGAAAATATATACCTTGAATTTTTTCCTATCCATTCTGTGGACTTGAAATGATTTTCATCAATTTCAATATTATTTTTTTTAAATTCTTCAAAACAACTTTTCGGAATATAATATTGAATGTTTTTCAACTTCAAATATTCAATAAATTCATTCCAAAATTTATATAAATTTGATTTACTCATGTTAGGAAAAATTCCTACATTCATATGTTCACTTCCAATTCTTTATGCGCTGAAAGTACTACATTTTCAACAGATTTATTATTGATATCGCTACACTGATTTTTCCGCAACCAAGCTAAAAATTCAATATTTCCACTTCCACCTTTAATAGGCGAATATGTCAATCCCCATGTATATAAACCGGATTCTTCAAATTTTTCCAATACCTTCAATATAACATCACGATGAACTTGTGAATCTTTAACAATTCCACCTTTTTGAACTTTCTCTTTTCCCGCTTCAAATTGAGGCTTTATTAAAATAACAAGATTTCCGTCATCTTTTAAGATTAAATTTACAGCCGGTATAATCTTCAATACTGAAATAAATGATATATCTGTAGAAATAAAATCGACTTTCTCACCTATACGCTCAAGTGTAACTTCTTTTATATTTGTCTTTTCCATATTTACTACACGACAATCACTGCGTAATTTCCAATCTAATTGATTTGTTCCTACATCTACAGCAAAAACTTTTCTTGCTCCTTTTTGAAGTGCACAATCCGTAAATCCTCCCGTAGACGCACCTATATCCATCATTACTGAATTATTTAAATCTATATCAAATGATTCCAATGCTTTTTCAAGTTTATATCCACCTCGACCTACATAAGGCATGATTTTCCCTTTTATACGAAGCTCGGAGTCTATATATACTTTTGTTCCGGGTTTATCCACAGGCATATTGTCAACTAATATTATACCCGCCATAATGTGTCTTTTTGCATTTTCTCTGCTGTTAAAAAATCCCCGTTCTACTAAAAGAACATCAAGTCTTTCTTTTTTTACTTTATTTTTACTTTTTTTCAGACAAAATTTTCCTCTTTCTATGTTCTTCTGTTAAGTATATATAACACCAATTCCGTCAATATATAGCTGTCTACTTGCATAAGTTCCAATGCTTCAATTGCTTTATATGCCGTTTCTTCTGCAGACAATTTCGCTTTTTCAAGTCCTAATAAACTTACATATGTGTTTTTATGAGTGTTTTTTATTTCATTGTTATCTTCTTTATAATCAAGTATATCATCGGTAATTTGAAATAAAAGCCCCAAATGTTTTGCAAATTTTCTTAATTGATCCGCATCGGATATAGACATATGTGTTAACTGAATAGCCATATCTACGGGTGTTTTTATCATACGTCCGGTTTTAAATTTATCCAATAATTTCAATTCATCCAATTCTATTGATTTATTTTCAATTTGTATATCGTGTACTTGCCCGGCTACCATACCTTCCGCACCTGCAGCTATAGAAAGAATTTCAATTAATTTGCATCTGTCCTCTGCAGAAAATTTTGCTTGTGAAATTAATTGAAATGCAAATGTCAATAATGCATCTCCTGCTTGTAAAGCTACTCCTTCACCGTATTTTTTATGATTTGTAAGAATTCCTCTACGATAATCATCATTATCCATGCAAGGCAAGTCATCATGAATCAGAGAATATGTATGCACACATTCAACAGATGCAGCTATATCTAAATATTGTAAATAATCAACCTTAAACATTTCTAAAATAAACAAAAATAAACATCCGCGTATACGTTTACCATTAGATAATAAACTGTAATTCATGGAATCAAATAATATTTTATGCTCAGGTCTCTGTGTTTTTAACAAACCTGCCAAATGTTTATTGATCAGATTCCTTTTTTCTTTCAAAATATTTTCTATCATCGTTTACACTTTCTTCCAAAATATTATCAATTTCTTCAGATATAAGTTTTATCTGACTTTCAGCATCATTTAATATTTCCAAGCATTTTTTAGCTGCAATTGTTCCGGATTTAAACTCCACCAACATTTCTTCTATTGATAAATTTTTGTTTTCTATATTATTAACTGAATTCTCCAGCTTTTTTATTTCATTTTCAAAAGAATTGGATTTTTGTGACATCGAATACCGCCTTAAAACTTATTTATATATGATTCTTGCAATTTAATTAAATTTTCAATACACTTTTTTTGCATTGCTATAATATTTTTTATATACCCTTGTTTCAAATTTCTGCAAAATATTATAATTTCATTCATTTTATCAAAAAGCACTGTTTTATTAATTGATTTTCTAAGTTTATACAGATTTATTATAAAATAGGATTTTTTATTTTCCATTTTAAACTTAAATACCTGTTTCAAACAATTTAATTGAAATTCAATTTTACTGTACAAAACTTTTTCTTCTTCAACAACAAGTTCAGCAGCTTGCGTAGGTGTAGATGCTCTATAGTCCGCAACCATATCCAATAATACATCGTCTACTTCATGACCTATCGCAGAAACAACAGGTATTTCAGAATTATAAACTGCATCTAAAAGTATCCGCTCATTAAAAGGCTTAAAATCTTCTTCTGAGCCTCCACCTCTCGCAATAATCAGTACATCGGGTTTTACATCACTTTTATTCGCCAATTTAATCATTTTTGACATTCCTAATGCGGCTTTTTCTCCTTGCACGGCAGAGTTATATATGTAGTAAGAAACATTTTTATTTCTTAAACGTCCGGTCTTTATAATATCATGAACAACCGCTCCGGATTTAGAAGTTATAATTCCTACAATAAAAACATATTCCGGCAAAGCTTTTTTTGAATAAACAGAAAAATAACCTTTTTCTTCAAGTTCTTTAAAAAGTTTTTCTTTTTCAATTTGAATTTGACTTTTCCCTGAAACGATTACTCTTTCAGCCAAAAGCAAAGGTTTACCGAAATATTTATCATATAATATGTTCCCTGAAATTATTACTTTTTCTCCGGATTTAAGTTTTCTCTTTACAAAACTTAAATGCATATGATTTATTTTACATGATATTTTATATGACTCATCTATCAATGAAAAATAACAGTTTCCTGAAAAATGCTCACGCAAAGAACTTACAGTTCCTTCTACATTAATATTTTTATTAAGATAATTTTTCTTTATAGACTCTGAAATTATTTCCGAGCACTCATTTACAGTATAAACTTTCACTTTTATACCTCATATATGCCCCGAAAGCATTTCCAGTTGAATTATCGGTACTATATTTACTTTGCGCAAAATACATTGAAATTCCATATTTTTCAGCAAATTTCATCAAACGTTCTCTTAGATATATATTCGCCATAACACCGCCTATGGCAATAAAACCTCTTTCTTTGTCAAGATTTGCTCTTGTCAATCCTTTTATCAATGCATCTGCTATTGTTTTTAATACTCCTTGTGCAATATTTTCTTTAGTAAATTTTTTTGAAAGAATATCTTTTTGTACTTGCGTTTCAGGTCCCGCAAAACTAAACGCATTTTTTACATCAGCAATAGGAGGATTATATAAATGTTCTCCTTCAGCTGATAAAAGTTCAAGTTCTTTACCACAAGGAAATTGCAACCCCAATGCAACACCTATACGATCTATATACTGTCCGGCAGTAATATCCAATGAATGCATTACATCGGAAATTATCATTTGATTATCTTCCCAATCCACACGAACAACATCGTTTGTTCCCCCGGATAAATGCATAACATAAAGCTTTTTACCCCAAAGATTCGGAAAATCACAAATTGCAGCCATAGTATGATTTTCCTGATGACTGAATTCATAAACAGGAACGTGTAATGTACTTCCTAAAACATTTGCACAACCTTTCCCTACTAAAAAGGCAGGCATAAATGAATCTGCCCGCCTCCTGGGAAATGCTGAAACACCTATTCCTTTTATGTCATTTATATAAGTGTTTAAATTTTTAAAAATTTCAGGAATATTACGTACATGTTGATATACCATCTCTGATTGAGATAATCCGCGTTTCCCCGGTTTTACAGAAAGAATTTTACGTTTTTCATAAACCTTTCCTGTTTCACCATCATATATTGCTGCAGATGTTGTATAACAACTGGTATCTATACCTAAAAATTTAGCCATTTATATCACCTGATACCGATTCTAAAATACCATTTATAAACTTAAAAGAATTTTTTCCGCCATATATTTTAGCTATTTCAATTGCTTCGTTAAAAATCACATTTTTTTCTTGCTTTTCATCTTTCAAAAAAAGCATTTCAGCTATAGCAATCCTCAATATATTTTTATCTACTACATTCAACTGATTAATTGACCATTTTTTTATATGTTTTTTTATCAATAAATCAATTTCTTCATTATTTTCTCTAACAGAATTTATTAAACTTTCAGCAAATTGCTTACCTGAGTCCGATAATTTTTTATAAATTTCAGAATTAATTTTTTCCGTCTGAGGATTTAATTCATTAGCATATAATACTTCTAATGCATATTCTCTGGAATATCTGCGTTTCATATATTTCACCTATTTGATAATTTCTGTAATCGTTACATTTATGTTCTCAATATTATCGGTATATCCATTCAAAATTTCTTTAACTTTTCTTTGAATTTCATTTCCCAATTCCAAAATCATAAATCCCGATTTTATCGATATTGAAATATTAACATCTATAAATCCCTTTTTGTAGTTAATCAATATACCTTTACACATTCTTTTACCGATAACTTTGGAGATTTCTTGAACTATATTTTGAAATCCTCCTCCGGTAAATTCCACTACTCCCGGAATTGTTAATATTTCTTTTTCTAATTTGCTATAAATTTCTTCAATATTACTTTCTTTTAAAATCTTATCATTATCCATTTTCACTTTTATCGGCTAAAAAATAATATCTTCGACGTTTACATGAACAGCTTCTACAGAAATATCTGTAATTTTTAGAATTTGTTCTTTGACTGATTCTTGCAAATGCAATGCAACTTCGGGAATACGTTTTCCATGTTTGACAGAAATATATAAGCCTATTACAACTTCATTATTTCTAATAGATACACGTACACCGTCAGCATCTTCAAAATTTATTACGGAAGGAATTCTATGAACAAAAGAACTGTCCATTTTATTTACTCCATCTGTTGATAAAGCAACATCGCGAGCAATATCGGCAATAAGTTCATCAGAAATCCGAATTGAACCGAGTTTATTTTTAAATTCGACAAACTCCATTATTTTCTCACTTTACACGTTCAATGTATGTTCCGGTTCTTGTGTCAATACGTAATAATTCGCCTTCATTGATAAAGAGAGGTACCTTTACATTAACACCGGTTTCCATTTTTGCATTTTTAACTGCGCCTGTTGCAGTATCTCCCCTAATTCCGGGTTCAGTTTCTACAACTTTCAATTCTACTGAATTCGGAAGTTCAACGCCGATAACTTCTCCGTTAAACAAAAGAACTGTAATTTCCATTTCTTCTTTTATATAGTTAAGTGCATCACCTAATTGTTCATCTGTAAGCATCATTTGATCGTACGTTTCAATATCCATAAAATAATATGAACCGTCTGCTGCATATAAGTACTGCATCGGCTTTCTGTCTACTTGTGCAGAAGGCATTTTTTCACCTGCATTAAATGTACGTTCAACAACAGAACCTGTTTTCAAATTTTTCAATTTTGTACGAACAAATGCCGAACCCTTTCCCGGTTTCACATGTTGAAATTCTACAACTTGCCATACCATACCATCAATTTCAATAGTTACACCATTACGAAAATCATTACTGGAAATCATCATATCCTCCTGTTACAATGTCAAAAATTTTTTAGAATATTTTGTTAAAACAGATATTCCATCTTCAGTTAATACGGTAGTGTCTTCTATTCTAACTCCACCCAAACCTGATATATATATTCCCGGCTCAACGGTAACAACCGTATTTTTTTGTAATACCGAAGAATCTCTTGGAGATAATACGGGAGGCTCATGTACCTCTAAGCCTACACCGTGACCGAGTGCATGTGTAAAATATTCTTCCATACCTTCTTTTCTTAAAATTTCACGTGCAATTTCATCTACATAAGATGCCTTTAATCCCGGTTTCAATATATTTTCTACTTGTTCAATACAATTAAAAATAATGTTATATATCTTTTTCAATTTTTCCGGAACATTTCCTATTGCAACGGTACGTGTTATATCCGAATGATAACCCTTATAAATAGCTCCGAAATCAAATGTAATAATTTCACCTTCATTAATAACTTTTTCAGTTGCAATTCCATGTGGCATAGCAGATCTTATCCCTGATGCAACTATAGTGTCAAAAGATTTTCCTTCCGAACCTTCTTCCAACATTGCACATTCCAATATAGATCTTAATTGTGCTTCAGTTTTTCCGGCTTTTATAAATGGAATTGTTTTTTCAAAACCGACATCGGAAATCCTGCAAGCTTCACGCACACATGCAATTTCCTCTTCGGTTTTAATAATTCTCAATACCTCCGGAGAACAAAAACTGAAAATTACATTTCCCATCAATTCTTTAAACATCATATAAAAACGATAAGTAAAATTACGCTCAACACCGATTTTACTTATATGCTCGGATTTTACAATATTTGCAATAACTTTACCGATTTGTCCTTTATGGTTAATAATTTCAAAATTTGTTGTTTCCGCTTCAGCTTGTTCGGTATAACGACTATCTGTTATCAAATATTTATTTTCTTTTGTTAAAAAAAGATAACTGTCTGAGCCGGTAAATTCACTCAAATATCTACAATTTTCATCTTTTTGAATAAATATGGCATCAACATTATTATCATTTAAAAAATCTTTTATCTTTTCTGATTTCAACATAAAAATTACCGCTTTCCCATTACTTTTAAATCCAAACAGTAAGCCATTTACATAACTTTTGCTCATCTGATAAACGCTGATTTTTATAAAATTATAATATCCTCACGATGGACCGATTATAAATATTACGCTTATAAAATAAGCTTTTTCTGCCAATTTTTACATTTCAATATTACGATATTTACATGTTTAAGTCAATTTTATAATTTTCAAATACTTCAGCAATTTAAAATTGAGTGCTTCACTTTTTTATATATAAATTACTCTTTTATTATTTTCCAGAAGCAATAAGGATAATAATAAAGTCTAACCTTGACATATATATTTTTCTAGCTTCTCTGATTTTATTTTCTGATTGTATTTTCTGTTTTTATTCTTTCAGATATTTGTTTCGTATTAATCTACTTTCATTAATAAGTTCTTTTTTGTTATTTATAAGCTATCCTTTATTTTATATTTTTATGTATTACACAAATGTATCAGTTTTTATATACTCCACTTGTGATTTTAAGGTTTCATTTTTACTCCTACATATAATATAATCCGTTCCAGATTATGTTCTCAATATATTTTATGTTTATTATATTTCGCTTTTCATCATTCAACAGTATACAAAACTTTTATCACTTCAAATCCTTCTCTTATAACCTCTTCAACATCTACACCTAATTAAATATAAAATTATGATGAACAATACATTCAACTACATAAAATTACTTGAATCAATTTTTCAAAAATTATAACATCTTTTAATTTTATCAATTTGAAATATTTAAAATTCAAATAAAACATTCCTACCATTATTGCTACTAAAATCTAAAACTTAAACCATCACAATTACATTTACACAAATACAATCAAGAATACTAGTCTTTTACTTTATATTTGCCCCATTATTTCTTTATAATTTTTTCCTATGTTTAAAAATTTATAAATTCTTTTCTATAATTATCTATAACAATAAAACAGAAAACCTATCCATGAATCATATGATATAACTGAAAATCGATTGTATGTATTGCCATACAATCGATTTTTTATCTATTATTTACAATTTCAGGGTACATATCATGATTAATCAATCTGTTTTCCGCTACACCTTCCCACTTTGTACCTTTTTTTCCATAATTACAATACGGATCTATGGATAATCCGCCGCGTGGTAAAAATTTTCCCCATACTTCAATATATCTTGGTTTCAAAAGTTTTATCAAATCTTCCATTATCATGTTTACGCAATCTTCGTGAAAAGCTCCATGATTTCGATAACTGAAAAGATAAAGTTTCAATGATTTACTTTCTACTATAAATTTATCCGGTACATATGAAATATAGATTGTAGCAAAATCAGGTTGACCTGTTTTCGGACAAAGACTTGTAAATTCCGGACAATTGAATTTAACAAAATAATCTCTATCTTCATGAGAATTCGGTACCGCTTCCAAAACTTCCGGTGTTGTTTCAAATACATATTTTGTATTCTTATTTCCCAAATGTGATAAGTCTTCAATTTTAGTTTTTCTATTATCCATTTATCCTCCTAAAATACTTATGTTTATTTTAATTCATAATCATTTTAAAAAATTATGAATTAAATTGTCAATAAACACTGTCCATAAACAACTCCACCGGTTACAAGCATAATTATAAACAAAAATATACAATCTTCTTTCTTGAGCGATACATGTGTGGCTTTTACTTTTTTAGTTGTACCGAAACTTCTTAATTCCAGTGCCAATGCCATTGTTTCACTCTTGTCCAACGCTCTCAAAACAAGCGGTTTTACTACAGACATATATCTCTTCAATCTTTTGAATATATTGCCTTCTATAGCAAGTCCTCTGCAAGCTTGAGCTTCAGTTACTGCAGTATTTTCTTCCAAAAAGTCAGGAATAAATCTAAGCCCTGCAGTAAACATAAATGCGTATTCTGTCGGAATTTTAAGTTGAGATACCATTGTGGCTGTAAGATCTTGAAGGCGTACTGTTGTTAAAAGGTATATGAATATCAAAGTCATTGCCATCATACGTATTGCAGCTTCCAATCCCTGAGCGTTTGTTCCTCCTCCAAGTATTTCTACAATACCTAAAAATGCAGCAAACAAACAAAGCATGAAAATACTTTTTATATTTGAAAATAACTCATTTGATACCAATAAAATTAATAACTCAACTCCGCAAAGTGTCAATAGTGCGTGCGGTGTTTTTAAAAATATTGCAAGTATCGCAACTATTAGCGTCAATATTATTTTAGTTAAAGGAACAAAATGTCTCATTTATATTACCCCTTTTACTCGTTCAAACTCTTTCATAAAAACATTCATATTTTTGCAATACGGTTGTCCTTTCAGTTCTCTTCCAAGTAATACTGAATCAGGATATGCCAATTTCAACTCTTTTAAATGATACTTCCCGCTGAAAAGTTCATCAGGGTTTCCATCGAATGCAATTTTATTATTTAAAATAGCAATTACACGATCACTATATTGTGCCACTATATCCATATCATGCGTTACAAGTATTACACCTATTCCCTTGCTTACCAAATCTTTCATCAATTTTACCAAACGCAATTTCTCTACATTATCCTGACCGCTTGTAGGTTCATCCAATATAATATACTTTGTTTTCATCGCCAATGCAGATGCTATAGCTACCCTTTGCTGATTTCCACGATTCAAAGTTCGAGGATATTTGTTTCTTAAATCACTTATTTTGCAAATTTCTAAGGCTTCTTCAAATATTTCTTTCAACTTTTGTCCTTTTATACCTTTCTGAATCGGGCCGAAAGCTACTTCTTCTTCAACTGTAGGCATAAACATTTGTCTGTCCGGTTGCTGAAATACATATCCTATAAAACTGCTTCTTCCGGATGCTTTCATTTTAGTTATATCTTCATCATCATGAATTATTTTACCTTCAACCGGCATTTCCAATCCGGTTAAAAGTCTTGTTATAGTGGTTTTTCCACTTCCGTTTCTTCCTACTATGCAAACAAATTCGCCTTCTTTAAAGGAAATATTTATTCCTTCGAGTATCATAGGTGATTTTTTATTATATCTAAAAAATATTTTTGACATTTCCAACATATTTTATCTCCCTTCACCCGCCAACTCATTTACACAGAACACCGCATTTTCTATTTTTGTAAAAGGTTTATTTATATTGAATCCTTTTTGCTCCAATTCCAATTGAACCAAGCTCAGCGGTGGAATGGCTTCTTCATATATACCGTTATTATACATATACTCTATAACTTCTTTTGGAGTTCCGTCTTTTGCAATTTCACCTTTTTCCATCAATACAAATCTTGATGCATAGTGCATAACCGATGACAAATCATGTTCGGCTATTATCACTGTAATATTTCTTGTACGGTTAAGTCTTCCTACCATTTCATAAAATACACTTACACCTTCAGGATCCATTGCAGATGCCGGAGAATCCATAATAAGTACTTCCGGATTTGTAACAAGTACGGTAGCCAATATCAATCTTTGTTTCTGTCCGCCGGAAAGTGTATTTACAGCGGATTTTTCCATTCCTGATAGTCCGACTTCTTTCAATGTTTCTTTTATTCTGTTTCTGATTTCTTCATAATCATATCCTCTGTTTTCAAGAGTAAATGCCATTTCTTCTTCTACTGTCATTGTCACGAATTGCGACTGATAATCTTCCAATATTACACCTATATTTTCAGAAAGTTCGGATACACTTGACTGAGTAATCGCTTTTCCAAGAGTAAAGCACATTCCTTTTAAAGTACCTCCGAAATAATTTGGAGCTGCACCTATCATTGTCATAAGTAATGTACTTTTACCCGATCCGCTTTCACCTGTAATTACTATAAATTCACCTTTTTGTATTGAAAGATTTATATCTTTTATCGCGTAATGTTCATCGGAAAGATATGAATAATATGTATGTTCCAAACTTATAATTCCTTCATTACTCTGTTTAAAAACAAGTCCTTCATGATTTTTCTCAACAATTTCTTTTGATGATTTGGAAATTCTCATATCAAAGAAATTTTTTGCAGGTATATATATAAATGGAGTAATGATTGCATTGGCAACACCTACTGAAACTACCATCGGAAGCATCGCATACAATAATACATTTACAGGGATTCCCATAACTGAAACTAAAATCGATACAAAGACGCCTCCACTAACTACTGTTGCAAAAAATCCTGCCAATGCCGGTTTCAAATCAAATTTCTTTATTTTAAGTTCAGGTAATACATGAACTATAAATGCCGCAACATATCCGCCTGCAAGTTCAGCCGGAAAATCTCCATAAGGAAATGCAGACTTACTTGTAAATACTTCCAATAATGCCGCTACCAAGCAAATTCCTGCACATTTTCTATAAGAAGGCTTCAATAATAAAATTGCAGCTACATACGTTGCAATCATCCAGCCCGGCGTAATCCCCGCTATTGACGGTGACACTAAGTGAAGTATCGTTCCTATAGCAAGTAACAACGTCGATACTGTCAACCAACGATACTTACCTCCTCTTGCTTTTATAAAAATCGGTAAATTGTCTTTGGTTATATTCATATAAATCCCTCCTATTCAAAATTCGCATAAAAAAACCTTTCGTGCCTTGCACATTTGCAAGGGACGAAAGGATAAATTCCGCGGTACCACCCTAATTGGACTAAGCCCACCTCAACGCACGGCATTTTGCGATGCGAGCTTCATTATATCGGTTGAAGTTCCGTCAGTGCCTACTCTTAACGATTCGGACTGCACCTCACAGGCCCATTCATGTATGAACATCATGTCGTATTCTCACCGGCGCCGACTCTCTTTATTGATTAATTCATTCACTACTCTCCCTGATCACAGGTAGTATTTAATTAACTCGAATTATAGCATCAAGCTTTTTTGTTGTCAACACTTTCATTATTTTTTTGATAAATTTCAAGTTTAGGAAAAGGAAGTTCTATTCCGGCCTTATCTAAAGCTTCCAATGCATTTATATATAATTCACTTTGAGCTTCAAAATAAGCTTTTCTGTCAACTCTGACCCTTACATAAATTCTTACACCGTATTCAGCAAGCCCTTTTACATACACTTCTACAATTTTTTTATCTACAACATATTTATCTTTTTGAAAAGTTTTTCTTAACAACTCAATACACTTTACAAGATTAGTATCATATCCTACATCAAAATTAAACTCAATATTTCTCGTATCGAAAAATGAATAGTTTTTGATTATACTGTTATTTATTTGTAAATTAGGAATAATTATCATTTGTCTTGCTGTTGTTTCTATTTGCGTATACATAACTCTTATGTTTCTGACATTTCCCTCATAACCGGATACTGATATATAATCACCTACTTGAAACGGTTTGAATATTAAAATAAAAACACCCGATGCAACATTACCGATATTATCTTTAAGACCCATACCTACACCGATACCGAGTCCTCCTAAAACGGCTGCGAGAGATGTAGTGGAGACGCCTGCTACGCTAAGCGAAATCATTGCAACTACTATAATTGCTAAAAAATAAATAATTTCAGTCAAAAAATTTATTGCTGAAGGTTCTATAGTACTTTTCTTCAATATTTTTAATGCAAATTTACGTATCTGTATGCAAATAAAAAATCCAATCAAAAAAACTATAACGGCTAAAATTATATTAATACCGTTTATTAATGCCCATTTTTTTACTGAAATAAGCAAATTTTCTGTCCAATCTACACGCTCAGTTACAACTTTCTGCACTACATTATTCTCAGGCATATTTTAACCCTTCTTATGTAAAAACTTCTTCTCAACTACACTTACAAGAGTATCGACCACCACTGTTGTGGTCACCGAACCTACGCCACTAGGTACAGGTGTTATTGCTCTTGCTGTTTTTTCTACTTTTTCGTAGTCTACATCCCCTACAGTTTTCCCATTCAACTTATTTATTCCCACATCAATTACAATCGCATCTTTTTTTACCATATCTTCTTTTACGTAATGCGGCTTTCCTATTGCAGAAATTAAAATATCCGCATTTAACGTCTTATCTTTTAAATTTCTTGTTTTTGAATGACAAACGGTAACTGTGGCATTTTTATTTAAAAGCATTAACGCCAATGTTTTACCTACTACTGCACTTCTACCTAAAACAACCACATCTTTACCTTCTATGTCAATTTTATATGACTCCAATATTGTCATTACAGCTTTTGGTGTACATGGACACAAACAATCTTTATTTTTAACTATACTTCCTATATTTACCGTTGTAAGTCCGTCAATATCTTTTTCAGGTAATATAGTATCAATAATTTTCTCTTCAGAAATATGCTTAGGCAGCGGCATCATAATTAATATACCGTCTATATTTTTATCTTCATTAAGTTTTTTTATTTCTAAAACAAGTTCATTTTCTAAAATATTTTCACTATATTCATGTACTTTTACATCTAAACCATATTTTTTTACTGTTTTAGTTAAAAATGAAGAATACATTTGCGAAGCCGGATTATTTCCTACTAAAACAATTGATAAACTAGGAAATATTTTATTTTTTTTCAATGAATCTATACGTTTAAATAAATTTTCTTTCAATTCATTTGCAACTTTTTTACCGTCAAGTATCATATTTACCTCTTAAAATAAACCTGAGATATTACCGTCTTCATCTATATCAATATTTTCTGCAGCGGGTTTCGAAGGAAGTCCGGGCATTGTCATTACATTTCCGGTTAAAACAACAATAAATCCTGCACCTGCCGATATACTTACATTTCTTACATGTATATTGAATCCTTCAGGAGCCCCCAGTTTCTTCGGATCGTCTGAGAATGATACCGGTGTTTTGGCTATACAAACCGGCAATTTGTCAAGTCCCATTTTTTCTATCAATTCCAATGAATCGAGTGCTTCATCGCTATACTCGACATCTTTTGCTCCGTAAATTTTATTTGAAATAATTTTTATTTTTTCTTTTATAGTTAAATTTTCATCATAAAGAAATTCAAAATCAGATTTCTTTTCAGCCAATTCCAAAACTTTTTTCGCTAATGAAATTCCTCCTCTACCGCCATCTGAAAATACGGTAGATATTTCTATCGGTATATTTAGTGAATTACAAGCATTTTTAACAAATTCAATTTCTTCTTCGGTATCCGATGGGAACAGATTTAAAGCTACAACTAAAGGAACTTTATACAATTTAAGATTATTTATATGTTTGAAGAGATTTGAAAGACCTGTTTTTAATGCATCGACATCCGAATCATTTAATTCATTTACAGATTTACCTCCATGCATTTTTAATGCTCGTATAGTCGCTACAACCACAACCGCATTTGGAATAATATTCCCCAGTCTGCACTTTATATCGAAAAATTTTTCTGCACCTAAATCTGCACCGAATCCTGCTTCGGTAATGACATAATCGGATAAATTCAATGCAGTTTTTGTTGCAATCAATGAACTGCATCCATGTGCAATATTTGCAAAAGGCCCTCCATGAACAAAAGTCGGTACATGTTCCAATGTTTGTACCAAATTAGGTTTTAAAGCATCTTTCATTATCGCAGCCATTGCACCTTGAGCATGCAAATCACCTGCCGTAACAGGTTTATTTTTAGTCGTATAGGCAACAATAACTTTAGAAAAACGTTCTTTCATGTCATTTATATCTTCAGCCAAACAAAGTATAGCCATTAATTCGGAAGCGACCGTTATATCGAAGCCTGACGCATGAGGTATACCGTTTTTCTTGCCGCCTAATCCTACGGTGATATTTCTAAGAGCTCGGTCATTCATATCCATAACTCTCTTCCATACAATTTTTTCCGGATTTATGTCCAATTCATTACCTTGATGAATATGATTATCTACCATTGCAGCCAAAAGATTATGTGCTGCCGTAATTGCATGTATGTCACCCGTAAAATGTAAATTTATATCTTCCATAGGAATTACTTGAGAATATCCGCCGCCTGCTGCTCCCCCTTTTATACCCATACAAGGTCCCATAGAAGGCTCTCTTATACAAATTAGAGCTTTTTTACCTAAACTAACCAAAGCCTGTCCTAATCCTATAGTTGTTGTTGTTTTACCTTCTCCGGCTTTGGTCGGTGACATTGCCGTTACAAGTATCAACTTACCGTTTTTACGGTTTTTAATTTTGTTTATAAACTTTAAAGAAATTTTTGCTTTATATTTACCGTACCGCTCTATAAACTCATTTGAAATTCCCAACGTTTCAGCAATTTCTTCAATGTGTTTAATCTTTGCCTTCCTTGCAATTTCAATATCACTCAACATAAAGTTCTCCTTAGATTTATATTTTTATAGACATAAGTATTTTAACATATATTTTCAGTATATTTAATTAAATTCACTTTATAATATTTTGAGTTTTATAAAAAAATACCGAACAAATGATATGTATACTGTTTTACAGATAACCTGTAAGAGATGTTTATCAAAAAATACATATTTTTATTTAACATATCACGTTTTATTTATTTTTAATTCACGTAATACCGTTTCTATTCATATCGTTTTGTATGCGATCGTTTTTTATTTTCTTCATATACAAATTAAAAAGGACGTACCTTTTCACTTGCCTGATACGTCCTTTTGAGATGTTAAATTATTTTTGTTTAAATCCACGTGATTCCGTTTTCATCTACTCTTTTTATTATAGGTTTTTCTTTTATTCCTTTTTCTTTCATTTCCCTCTTTCTTTCTTCTTCCATGTGTTCGGGTATGCTTGTGTAATTATTTCTATCCACTATTACATAACTATCTTTAATAGGTATACCCATCCTTATTCCATCTTCTTTAAGTTGTAGGTACAGAATATCATCCATATCGCTTGGTGTGCTGTCTCCGCCAGGGTGATTATGTGCTAAGAAAATTGCATAAGCATTTACCATTATTGCTCTTTGGAAAATGTCTCGTGCATGCATGATTCCCTGATTGAGTGTGCCACGTGATAATTCAAATACCCCAATAGGTTTCATGTGACAATCTACAGCTATCATTACAGATATTTCTTGTGTTGCTTGTGATAGATTGAATATATCTTCCATAAGGTCTACTACTTGTTGCGGTTGGTTTAACGGTTTATCCGGTATGTTGTAATTTTCTTCTTTTTTTAAATATACTTGATACTTGGTTAGTGTTTTCAATTTATAATTCTCCTTTTGTTTTATTTTAATTTTAACTTATAAGGAGCTTTGAATGCAATTTTATTATTTTTATAAGCATTTCTAATTTTATATACATCTATACTTAAATTTTAGATGTATATAATAGATTCTTTTGCTAAATTCTTTTTTGATATTCAAATGTTTTTATTATAAACGACAATAATATAAAATTGCTCGAATATTCGGAATAAAAAAATTTAAAATATTACAATTGAAATAATGTTAACTACCTTATTTCATAAAAAAAAGCAACCGTCATTATGGTTGCTTAAAATAATTAATATTCTATTTAATTGATTTCCCTTACATATGGCAAAAAATCGTTTTATATCATTCAGAGAAAACAACTCTGACAGCACTTCCTCTTTTTACAGTTGCACCTATCCCCGGTGATTGCGAAATTGCAAATCCTGTACCTTCCGGTTTAAATCTCAAATCCGCATTTTCCAACCATTCTCCTACATCACGAATTGAAAAACCTGTAAAATCAGGCAATACGATATCCGTTTCATTATCCGATGGAAGTTTGGGAAGTTTTAAATCATTATGCTCAATAGTAGCTTTATTTTGCTTATTAATTTCATCCGTACTTTGTATTCCGAAATATCTCATAATCTGTCCCATTACCTCTTTAAATACAGGAGCCGCTACCAATCCCCCGTAATAACTTCCTTTCGGATTATCAAGTACTATAAGACAAATAGCTCGTGGATCTTCAGTTGGACCGAAGCCGCAAAATGAAGCAATGTGTTCATTACCGAGATATCCCCCGTTTACAGTATCCAACTTTTGTGCGGTTCCTGTTTTTCCGCACATATGGTATCCTGGAATTTTTGCATTTATTCCTCCACCTTCGGAAACTTCTTTTTCCATCATATCTTTTACTTGATCGGCTACATTTTTACTGATAGGTTGACCCACAATTTCAGTATTTGTTTTACTGTAATCACTTCCGTCAGGATTTTTTATAGATGAAATCAAATGAGGTTTTACCATTTTACCGCCATTTGCTATAGCGCTATAAGCTTGAACCATTTGCAAAGGTGTAACCGCTATACTTTGACCTATTGCCATTGTTGCAACATCCAAAGGTCTCATTTCTTTAGGATCGAACAAAATTCCGGAACCTTCTCCGGGAAGTTCAATTCCTGTAGGTTTTCCAAACCCGAATTTTTTTGCATAATCAGTCAAAATATCTCCACCGGTAAGTAATCCTATGTGTGCAAATCCTGTATTAAGCGAAAATTTGATTATATCTACCAATTTTACATCCCCATAAGATTCTTCATTCCAATTTTTTATAGCATGCCCTGAAGCCCAAATTGCACCCGGATCGTGCCATACAGTATCTGCGCTGTATGTACCTGCATCAAGTGCTGCAGATGCAACAATGGACTTAAATGTAGAACCCGGTTCATAAATATCTACAACCGCTTTGTTTTTAAATTGAGCTTCCGTAGCTTTTGAAAATTCATTTGCATTATATGTAGGACGATTTCCTAAAGCTAAAATCTCACCTGTTTTCGGATCCATTACTATAATTATTCCACCGTCGGCTTTAGTTGTAGACATAGCCCTATCTAAAGCTCTTTCAGCATAAAATTGAATATTTTGATCTATTGTAAGATAAACTGACTTTTCTTCTTTCGCTTTATAAGGTGCCATCGACGAATCCAATATCGGATTTCCTCTTGCATCTGTCAAAAGAATTTGCTTATTTATATCTCCTCTTATTAAAGAGTCTAATGACATCTCAAGACCATCTAAACCCTTATCATCCACACCCACAAATCCAAGTACGTTTGATAAAAGAACTCCGTTGGGATAATATCTCTTACTTTCATTTACAAAAGCAAATCCTTTCCATTTTTTTTCTTTTATCAAAGCTTCTACTTTATCGGAATCTTGAGGATCCATAATACGTTTTAGCCAAACAAAACGAGTTTTACCGGATAAGTCTTTTTTTAAAACATCTTCCTTTATATTTAAAATAGGAGCCAACTCTTTTGCGGCATCCTCCGCAGATACATTTATCATTCCCGGATCCGCATACAATGATTTAACCATTACGGAAAATGCCAACTGTTTACCGTTTCTATCATAAATAGTGCCTCTTGGCGAATACAATGTTTGTATACCTTCCGTTTGGTTTATTGCCATTTCCGCAAATTTTGCACCTTGTATTCCCTGAACCCACAACAATCTTAATCCCAATAGACAGCCTATTCCAACCAAAACTAAAGATATAGAACGACTTCTTTGTCTCATTATATTTCTCGGATTACGTATTTTCATTTCTCTGTCGCCTCCTATATCTTAAAGCAGCTTTATACAATGCAAGATTACTATTATTTAAAGTACCGTTTTGCACACGTTCAAATAAATTTTTAATACCTTCTCCTACAAATGGTTCTAATGCTTTTATTATATCTTTATTTATTTTCAACTCTTTTTTTGAAACCGGAATTTTAAAAATAATATTTTTTATTTCATTATAAAACAGTACATGACCTTCAGTATTTTTTATATCTTTTCCACAACCTATAATATCCGCTTTGCAAACATCGAGAAGTTGTAAAAAAGCTTCATTTAAATCTTTTTGATTTTCAAATTGTCCAGACTTAGCTAATCTTCTTACCCATCTTATCCTATTTGCATTCGAATTATTTGCAAAAAAATGAAATTTCATATGATTCCTTACCAACCATGAAATTCTTTTTATAGAAAAATCTGCCATTTTCCATCTGGTGAATAAAGCTTCCACCATTTCAGATCCCTTTACATCATGATTGTAATCAGTAATCTTATTTCCGTCCACTGCACGAATTCCGGGCATACCTTTACCAATATCATGTAAAAAAAGCGGCCCACCTATTTATAAGTAGCGGTTTAGATGAATCCAATGCCACCAATGAATGTTTCCACGCATCAAAACGATGAAATTCTTTCATTTGAGGCAAATCGACCAAGTGAGATAATTCAGGAAGTATGTCTATTTCTTTTGATTTTCCATTTTCTTTAACACTGCATCGTGTTTCATTTAATTTTGTTCTTACCATCAAATCAAAACCTTTACTTGCATAGTCGGTAAGTACAAGTTTGTTGATTTCTCTTTTAACTCTTTCTAAAGATAATCCTGAAACTCTATAAAAAGCATATGGCATTGCACTTATTAAATCATTATCAGGTTCAAAATTTAATTGCCCTAAAAATCTGCATGCACGAAACAATCTCAACGCATCTTCACAAAAACTTTTTTCGGAATCTCCTACAGTTTTCAATATTTTCCTTTGTAAGTCAGACTGTCCACCGAAATAATCATATATATTACCGTTACGATCTGATGCCATAGCATTAATTGTGAAATCTCGTCTTGATAAATCTTCTTTTAAATTTTCAGTAAAAAAAACTTTGTCCGGTAAATGACTGTTCTGTCTATATATATCTCGCCTAAACGTAGTTATTTCATATATTTTTTCGTTTATAATTGCAGAAACAGTACCATACTTCATTCCGGCGTTATCAAAAGTTTTTACATTGAAATTATGTAATATTTCAGCAATTTTGTCAGGTATTGCAGATGTTGTAATATCCCAATCCGAAGGTTTTTTATTTAATAATAAATCTCTTACGCAACCTCCGACAAAATACGCTTCATATCCGCTTTTTTCAATTATTTCAAGTAAAAATACCGCGTTTGAATCATACTTTTCTTTTAAATTCAAGTTGTATATGTTTTTATTTGTGATATTCATTTTATCTCTATATCAATCATTTTTAATTTGTATATCTATATAATTTTAAACAATATTCATTCACAATTCAATATTGTTTGAAAAATATCAGATTAAACTAAAACCGACGTATTATTTATATCAATACGTCGGTTTGTAAAATATTTATATTTTGTCAATACAATTCATATCAGTCCTGATACTTTTCAGGTAATTGATCAACTCTTGCAACTCCTGTTTTTATAGCTGCTTTTGCTACTGCCTTTGCTACTGCATATGGAACACGCTTATCAAATACATCTACTACTACATTATCTCTTGTCAGTTCGCTGTCACCCATTAAATTAGCCAATGCATATGCAGCTGCCAACTTCATTTCTTCATTTATTTTTTTTGCACGAACATCTAAAGCTCCTCTAAACAGTCCGGGGAATACCGATGAGTTATTTACCTGATTATGCATGTCGCTTCTTCCTGTTCCGAAAATAAACACTCCGGCTTTTTTTGCATCTTCTTCCATCATTTCCGGATTCGGATTTGCCATAGCAAATACTATGTTCTTTTCATTCATGCTTTGCACTATTTCTTCAGTAAATACTCCGGGCGCCGAACATCCGAGCAATACATCCGCACCGCAAACGGCATCCTTTAAAGTCCCTTTATTCTTATGCGGATTTACACGATTTGCAAGTTCGGTTTGTACTCTGTCAAGTTTGCCGTTATCGTACAAAATACCTTTACTGTTCAAAACAATCATATTTTCATTTTTTACACCTGCACCGAGCAGCAACTTTGCAATTGCTGTACCTGCTGCACCTGCACCGTTCATAACTACCTTTACATCTTCAATTTTTTTATTTGCTAATCTCAATGCACCGAGAACAGCTGCCAATGCCGCAATTGCAGTTCCATGTTGATCATCATGGAAAATCGGAATATTCATTGTTTCTTTCAATTCATCTTCTATGTCATAACATTTCGGTGAAGATATATCTTCCAAATTAATTCCTGCAAATGATTTTTCAAGTAATTGGACCGTATGAATAAATTCATCTTTATCTTTTGTATCAATCACGATCGGAATAGCATCTATATTACCGAAACGTTTATATAATGCACTTTTACCTTCCATAACCGGTATTGCAGCTGCAGCACCTATATCTCCCAATCCTAAAACTCGAGTTCCGTCTGAAATTACTGCGACTGCGTTACCTCTCCAAGTAAGTTCCAAAGATTTATCCTCATCTTCTTTAATTGCAAGACATGGAGCAGCTACACCCGGTGTATATACTATTGCAAGATCATGACGATCTTTTACATCGGTAGTCAATGACGTAGATATAATTTGATGATTTTCTTTTCTGAACTTCATTGCTTCTTCTTTTAAATCCATAATACTCTCCTTTTTAATCTTTAACTGCAGGAAGATTTCTTCCATTAAATATTTCATACATTTCTTGTTTTAAAAGTCTACGTATTTTCTTTATTTCCTTTTGATTTAAATCCTGTACTTTTAAGTCGAAAAGATAATTTTCCAAATCAAAACTCTTAAGTAACATTTTGGTATGAAATATATTATCTTGATAAACATTTACATCTATCATATTGTATTTATTTCTTAATTCTACGTCCATATAGTTTTGTATAGAATTAATACTGTGATCTATAAAAATCTTCTTTCCGTTTACATCTCTTGTAAACCCTCTTACACGATAATCTGCATTTACTATATCCGCTTCAAATGATTTCAATAAAAAATTCAATGCTTTCAACGGTGAAATTTTACCGCAAGTAGATACGTCTATATCTGCACGAAATGTGCAAATCCCATCTTGCGGATGCATTTCCGGATAAGTGTGCACGGTTATATGACTTTTATCAAGATGCATTACAACATCTTGTTTTTCATTTTTTACGGGTTCTTCCGCAATCAACATTGTAACGCTTGCACCTTGAGGATCGTAATCTTGCTGCGCTATATTTAAAATACTTGCTCCTATAATATCTGAAACGGTTTTAAGTATTTGCGTCAACCTTTCAGCACTATATTCCGCATCAATATAAGCAATATAATTCGCTCTTTCCTCTTCTGTACGTGCATAACAAATATCGTACATATTAAAACTTAATGTTTTTGTCAGGTTATTAAATCCCAAAAGTTTCAATTTCTTCTTTTTCATTAGTTTACCAACATCTCCATGTAATATATCTTTAAAAACCGACACAACTATTATAGCATAAACTTATTCCTTTAAAAATGTACACTTTTTATAGTTTTTTAAGTTTCTCGATTAAATTTTTAATAGCTTTACCTCTATGGCTTATTTTATTTTTCTCTTCAAGTGTCAATTGTGCCATAGTACACTTTTTTTCAGGTAAATAAAATAACGGGTCATAACCGAATCCGTTTTCTCCTTCTTCAAAATCACGAATTATACCTTCACATTTTCCTTGTGCCGTAATAACTTTTCCGTTTGGCCATACCAATGCTATAACACACATGTAATATCCGGAACGTTCATTTTCTTTATAAAGTCTTAATTTATCTACCAATTTACTGTTATTGGCTTTATCATCGCCATGAACACCTGCATATCTTGCAGAATAAATGCCCGGTCTATCTTTCAATACATCAGCTATAATTCCGGAATCATCGGCAAGTACCGGCATTGAAACAGCTTTCGAATAATATTTCGCTTTATTTATAGCATTTTCTTCAAAAGTTTTCCCTGTTTCTTCAGGCTCTTTAACATATGCAATATCTGAAATTGCTACTGCTTCCCATCCCAATTCCGAAAAAACCTTTTTAAATTCTTTTATTTTACCTTTATTTTTTGTTGCCAAAACTATTTTCATCTTGCTCCTCCTCAAGATTCTTTTTTGTATTATACAACAAATTCCATCTAAACTTTTGCATATTGATATTAAACTTCAATTTTAAAATATATGCAAAAAACCGGCCAACTTGACCGGTTCTTTAATTATTTTACTCTTAATCCGAGTTTTTCACCCAAAGCTCTGTAACGTTCCAAATTGCTGCGACGTAAATATTCGAGCATATTTCTGCGTTTACCTACCATCTTGAGCAATCCGCGGCGTGAATGATGATCTTTTTTATGCAACTTCAAATGTTCAGTTAACTGTCTTATTCTTTCGGATAAAATAGCAATCTGTACTTCTGCAGATCCTGTATCTCCTTCATGCACAGCATACTTGGCAATAATTTCTTTCTTCTGTTCAGTTGTAATCATAATTTCCTCCTAAAAAATAAATTGCTATATCCGCGTAATCGTCGGAGAGTCGATAAACCCAGATACAGTTCACACTTAACTTATTATACACATCAAGCACTTATTTTTCAACAGTTTTAACTAATTGAAATTCAATTTGCACTCTGTCCTTCATATAAATACATTTTACGTGCTTTTTGCCAAATATCAGAAGGTATCTTCAGTTTAAGTTTTTTCGCCTCTGCCATATTTATAAATATATCTGGATCCGTTTCATTCTTAAAAGATAATTCACATGGAATTATATTTCCGTCCAACAGCTTTGCAGCTAAAAGACCTCCATCAAATCCCATCCTGTAATTTTCTGCAGTTACAGAAAGTAATGCACCCTTTTCAACCATTACTGCACCGTCTGAAATAACCGGTATTTTTTCATCATTTAATTTTTTTATTATTTTATCAAAATACGAATAGTATATTTCATTTTCAGGAATATATATTGCATCTGTTTTATCTTTAATTTTTCCTATTTTTTCAATAAAATTATTCATGTTGATAAATTCAATGTCTAAAATATTTATATTAAATTGTTTGTTCAATACTTCTTTCATATATTTTAAACGATTTATTGAATTTTGATTATTCGTATTGTATACAATACCGATATTCTTTATAGGAACTATTCTGTTTATCGTATTTAACTCTTGTAATATCAAATCGTTTTTTAAAACACCTGTTAAATTATACTTGTTTTGAGCATGTTTTTTTACATATATATCAGAAACACCTATTGCAACAACAGGAACTTTATCTGTTTGCGTTGTTATTGCTTCAGTCATTTCAGGTCCTATTGTTATTATTAAATCTTTATCTGATTTTATTAAATTACGTACTTGCTTTTTTTGTTCTTCTTTTATACCGCTACATTTTATAATTTCGATTGTTAAATTTTTGCCTTTTTTATATCCGCTCGAATTCAATGCTTCAATAATTCCTTTTTCTATAGTTTCATCAACTGTTTCTCCGTTTTTTAAAATACATATTTTATAATTATTTTTCTTCAGTATAGGAGAAACTTCATAAGTTTTCGAAATGTTTTTATATATGAAAAATGCAATTAATAACACTGTAAATGCAAACATGATATGTACATATCGATTTTTAAGCATTAAAACTCCCCTCATAAATTTATTTTCAGATGAATTAAAATTTAAAAGTTGAAATTTCATTTAAAGCAAAAAGCACTCCTTTCGGAGTGCCTATAGACTTATTTATGCTTCCGCACTTGCCTGAATTACGGACTTTCCTTTATAAAAACCGCATTCCGAGCACACGTGGTGAGGAACAATCATCGCATGACATTGTGGGCATTCCACAAGACCCGGAATTGTCAATTTCCAGTTTGCACGTCTCTTATCACGACGAGATTTAGAATGCTTTCTTTTTGGACTTGGCATATCTCGCACCTCCTTACCATTATTAGGCTTAAGCCTTATTCTGTGTACTACACGCTCGGTGCAGTCTACAAGTTTCCACCAAATATAATTATCAACTTACTTAGTATAAGTGTAAAATACATATTTGTCAAATAAAATCATACTTCCAAAATGATTTTTTTACATTTTCATTTTTTAATTTAATCTTTTTTACTATTATATAATATTTGCTGTTTTTCATCTTTCTTCATTCTAAAAAAATTATAAATATTTTCAGCAACTTTCTTGTTGATACCTTTTACTTTCTGCAGTTCTTCAACACTCGCTTTTTTCATGTCATCAAGTGTACGAAAAGCAGCCCAAAGATTTTTTCTCCTTACCGGTCCTATTCCTTCTATGTGATCTAAAATTGACTCTCTGTTTCTTTTAGATATCCATTGTCTATGATAATTTATAACAAATCGATGTGATTCGTCACGAACAAATTGTAATAAGTGAAGCACTTCATCATGTCTGTCGATAACAATAGGTTCAGTTTGATTTTCCAGATAAATTTCTTCCATTCTTTTTGCAAGTCCTATTACAGTTGCTTCAATACCTGAATTTCTTATTAAAGGAACTGCTGCATTCAGTTGACCTTTCCCACCGTCAAGAACTATTAAATCCGGATTTCTTCCGATTTTTTTATCGTTATATCTTCTTTCCATTACTTCTGCCATTGATTTGAAATCATCGGGTTTGCCTTGTGTAGTTTTTAATTTAAATTTTCTATATGCTTTTTTCTCCGGACGTCCGTTTACAAAAACCACCATTGACCCGGTAGTTTCAGATCCTTGATTGTGTGAAATATCGAAGCATTCTATACGTTCAGGAATTTTCGGAAGTTTTAATATTTCCTTGAGTTTTATCAATGCTCCTTGCTCACGCATTTTTTGATGTTCCCATTGTATTTTTTTATCAGATAAATACTTTGTCGCATTTACAATGGCCATTTCTTTAAGTTTTCTTTTAAATCCGCGTTCCGGAACAATTAAAGATACATCGTTATGTCTTATACCTGAAAGCCATTTTTTTATAAGTTCAAAATCTTCAGGAATTTTTGAAATGATTATCTCTTTCGGAATATTTATATTATCTGAACTGTAAAAATTTTTTAAAAATGCAGCAATAATACTTTCATCACGTTCATCTTCAGTTCCGGATATATTAAAATTCTCTTTCCCGACCATGCGGCCATATCTTATGTAAAAAATCTCAAACGCAGCATAATTTTCAGTTCTTGCCATTCCTATAACATCAAAATCTCCTTCTTTTGAAACAATATTTTGACGTTGTTGAACGCTTTTTACGGCATTTATTTCATCTCTATACATTGCTGCTTTTTCAAATTGCAAATTTTCAGATGCTTCTTTCATTTTTTCTTTCAATGTTTTTATAATTTCATAGCTTTTACCTTCAAAAATATTGCATAATTTTTTTACATATTCATTATATTTTTCTTGAGAAACTAAATTGCAACATGGTGCAGAGCAAAGATTTATATGGTATTGCAAACATGGACGAGTTACATTCATATTTCTGCATGTTCGTATCGGATAATATTTTCCTACAATTTTCAGCGTTTTTCGCAGTGAACTTACATCCGTAAACGGACCGAAATACCTTGCACCGTCCGTTCTTTTGATATTTCTGGTTATATATATTCTCGGCCATTTTTTCATTTACAGTAACTTTCAGATATGGATAAGTTTTATCATCACGTAAAGAAATATTGTATTTAGGTTGTAATTCTTTTATTAAATTACACTCAAGTATCAATGCTTCCAATTCATTTTTTGTAATTGTTATATCCAAATCTTCAGCATGTTTTATCATCGAAATAACTTTCGGTGATTTATTTTTATCGTTTCTTACATAGGATTTTACTCTGTTTTTGAGATTTACGGCTTTACCTACATATATTACTTTTCCGTTTTTATCTTTCCATCTATATACACCGGGAGACGAAGGAAGATTTTCAAGTTTACTCTTTATTATGTCATTGACCTCGATCATGAACATTACCTTTCATCAACTTTTTTGTTCTCTCAATTACCTTTTTCAGATATTGACCGGTATATGAAATTTCACTTTTGCAAATTTCCTCAGGTGTTCCTTTTGCAATTAATTCTCCTCCCCCGTCTCCACCTTCGGGACCTAAATCTACTATGTAATCAGCGACTTTTATCACATCCAAATTATGTTCTATTACAACTACGGTGTTACCGGATTCCACAAGTTTTTGCAAAACCGTCAACAATTTTCTTATATCTTCACTGTGCAATCCTGTTGTAGGTTCATCAAGTATATACAACGTATCTCCCGTGGCAACACGCATCAATTCAGTTGCCAATTTTACTCGTTGCGCTTCTCCTCCCGACATTGTAGTAGACGGTTGTCCCAAATGTATATATCCCAATCCTACTTCATTCAATGTTTTAAGTTTTCGTAAAATTTTAGGATGATTATCAAAAAAAATTATTGCTTCTTCTACCGTCATGTTCAAAACATTTGAAATATTTTTACCTTTATACCGTACCTCAAGGGTTTCTCTGTTATAACGATTTCCGTTACATACTTCACAAGGTACATAAACATCCGATAAAAATTGCATTTCTATTTTTATAATTCCGTCACCATGACACGCTTCACAACGACCGCCTTTTATATTAAAACTGAATCTTCCGGGTTTATATCCTCGCATTTTTGCTTCAGAAGTCTGACTGAACAATTCACGTATGTCACTGAACACTCCTGTATATGTGGCAGGATTTGAACGCGGTGTACGTCCTATAGGTTGCTGATCTATTGCGATAATTTTATCTATGTATTCGGATCCGATTATTTCTTTATATTTACCGGTATAATAATTTGTATCGTTTTTTATATTGGATAATCCGCAAAACAAAATATCATTTACCAATGTACTTTTACCGGATCCGGATTCACCGGTTACCGCAGTCATAACTCCTAAAGGAAATTTAACATTTATATTTTTTAAATTATGTTCACTCGCCCCTTTAATTTCAATAAACATTCCGTTACCTTTTCTGCGTTTTTCCGGCAACGGAATATATTTTTCTCCCTTAAGATATTGTCCGGTGATTGATTTTTCGACTTTTTCAACTTCTCTTGGAGTTCCTTTCGCTACTACATAACCTCCATGTTCACCGGCACCCGGTCCTATATCTACAACCCAATCGGCTTCACGTATAGTTTCTTCATCATGTTCCACTACAATTAAAGTATTTCCTAAATCACGCATACCTTTAAGAGTATTTAAAAGTTTCTCATTATCTCTCTGATGCAAACCTATTGAAGGTTCATCCAAAATATACAAAACTCCTACAAATCCTGAACCGATTTGTGTTGCTAATCTTATTCTTTGAGCTTCTCCACCGGAAAGAGTTGTCGCATTTCTTGAAAGCGTAAGATAATCAAGTCCTACATTTTTTAAAAATTCAAGTCTGCAACAAATTTCTTGCAATATCTGTTCTGCTATTATTTTTTCCTTTTCGGTAAGTTTTATGTTTTTAAAAAAATTCAAAAGCTCAGTTACGGACATATTTGAAATTTCTGAAATATTTTTATTTCCTACACGAAAAGCCAAACTTTCTTTTCTCAATCTGAATCCATGACATTCCATGCAATCTTTTTCTTTTAAATACGATCGTAACTCTTCTTTCATTTTATCTGTAAAAGCTTCTTCATATCTACGTTTAACCATAGGTAATATGCCCTCAAAAACACGCTCATACGTTTTTGTTTCATTGCGCATATTTGTATAGCTGAATTTCAATAATTCTTTTCCTCCATACATAAATTCTTGTTTTGCTTCTTCCGGCAAATCGTCAAAAGAATTATCCATAGTTAAACCGTAATATTTCAAAAATGCACCAAGCTGACGCATAAGCCAAGATTCTTTATTTACAGTAAAAGCCTTTATTGCACCCAATCTGAAAGATAATTTTGTATCAGGAATTATACGGTTGAAATCTGCTTCCAATGATGCACCGAGTCCCATGCATGCAGGGCAGGCACCAAAGGGATTGTTAAATGAAAAAATTCCGGGTACCGGCTTCGGCAGCGAAATACCGCAAGTCGGACATGCGAAATGTACACTATATATATATTCTTCTCCGTCTATAACAGCAGCTATTACCATTCCGTCACCGAGTTTCAATGCGGTTTCTACAGAATCGGTAAGTCTTTGTGCTATTCCTTCTTTTATCAAAATTCGGTCTACTACAACTTCAATTGTATGTTTTTTATTCTTTTCAAGATTTATATCTTCATCTAAAATATAAATTTTCTTGTCAATTCTTACACGTACATAACCTTCTTTACGCAATTCATCCAACAAACGCTTATGAGTACCTTTTTTTGCAACAACTACCGGTCCCAATATCAAAAGTTTCGTTCTGTCCTTCAAAGAAATTAAAGAATCGACAATTTGATCTACAGTTTGTTTTTTTATAGGTTGATTACATTTAGGACAAAAAGCTCTTCCGGCATGAGCATATAACATACGAAGATAGTCATGTATTTCGGTTACAGTACCTACAGTAGATCTCGGATTATGACTTGTAGATTTCTGATCTATAGATATTGCAGGAGAAAGTCCCTCTATTTTATCAACATCGGGTTTATTCATTTGTCCCAAGAATTGACGTGCATAAGCCGATAAAGATTCTACATATTTTCTTTGACCCTCAGCATAAATAGTATCAAAAGCCAAAGATGATTTTCCCGAACCGGATAATCCGGTAAAAACTATAAATTTATCACGCGGTAAAGTAATATCTATATTTTTTAAATTATTCTGCCTTGCACCTTGTATAACAATACCCTTTTTCATAGCACTCCTTTTAATTTATATTCTTTTTTTTACAGGCCTTTTTATGCGTTTTTTTACACTCTCATATCTTTTCATAACATCGCCTGCACGTACTCCATGTCGTTCATTCCATTCTTGTTTAAGTTCAGATAATTTGTCTCTCCATAAAGCCGCCTCTTCAAACTCCATAAGTTCAGCGGCTTTTTTCATATCTTTTTCTACTCTTTTCATTTGTTTGAACAAGTCTTCATCGGATAAATTTCTTTTATCCGAATTCAACTCATACGCAACACTTTTTTCCTCAAGCTTTGTAAGATTTATCAAATCTTTAACTCTTTTTTGTATCGTATGAGGAATAATATTATGCTCAATATTATATTTCTTTTGAATTTCTCTTCTACGTTCGGTTTCTTCTATCGCGTACTTCATTGAATCCGTTATACTATCGGCATACATAATTACATGCCCTCTCGCATTTCGTGCCGCACGACCTATTACCTGTATCATCGAAGTTTCAGACCTTAAAAATCCTTCTTTATCTGCATCCAATATAATAACCAGTGAAACTTCCGGCATATCCAAACCTTCTCTTAAAAGGTTTATACCTACCAAAACATCAAATACACCTGCACGTAAATCTCTTATTATTTCAGCACGCTCTATAGTTGCAATATCTGAATGTAAATATCTTACCTTTATGTCTGCATCCATAAGATAATCGGTTAAATCTTCCGCCATTTTTTTAGTTAAAGTAGTAATCAAAACACGTTCATTACAATCTTTACGTTTACGAATTTCTGATATTACATCATCAATCTGTCCCTCTATAGGACGTACTTCAACGCTCGGATCCAAAAGTCCTGTCGGTCGTATAATTTGCTCAGCCAAATTAGTTTGTACTCCCATCTCATAAGGACCGGGAGTAGCGGATACATATATAACCTGATTTATTCTCTCAGTGAATTCATCAAAAGTCAGAGGCCTGTTATCAAGAGCACTCGGTAATCTGAAACCGTAATCTACCAAAGTTATCTTTCTTGATCTGTCTCCGTTATACATCGCACGTAACTGCGGAACGGTAACGTGAGATTCATCAATCATAATCAAAAAATCATCCGGAAAATAGTCCAACAAAGAATACGGAGGCTCGCCTGCTTTCCTTTGCGACATATGTCTCGAATAATTTTCAATACCCGAACAATATCCTATCTCTTGCATCATTTCCAAATCATAATTTGTTCGTTGCTCCAAACGCTGTGCTTCAAGTAATCTGTCTTGCTCTCTTAAAATTTTCAATCGTTCGGCTAATTCTTCCCCTATCGTTTGAACGGCACGTTTCATTTTATCAGACGTCGTAACATAATGCGATGCCGGAAAAATCCCTATATGATTTCTTTCGGATACAGTTTCACCGCTTACTATATCAAATTCGGTAAGACGATCAATTTCATCGCCGAACATTTCTATACGAACACCGGTATTATTTGATGAAGCCGGAAATACATCCAAAGTATCTCCTCTTACACGAAAAGTATCTCTTGTAAAATTTAAATCGTTCCTTAAATACTGCATATTTACCAACTTTTCGATGATTTCATCTCTCGATACTTCTTCACCGGGCCGTAATGATAAACCCATAGTACTGTAATCTTCCGGATCTCCCAATCCGTAAATACAAGAAACGGATGCAACGATAATAACATCTCTACGCTCAAAAAGAGCCATTGTCGCCGAATGCCTCAATCTGTCGATTTCTTCGTTTCTTGAAGAATCTTTAGCTATATATGTATCAGTCTGAGGTATATATGATTCCGGTTGGAAATAATCATAATAACTTACAAAATAATAAACTGCATTATTCGGAAAAAAATCTTTAAATTCACTTGCCGTCTGTGCTGCCAAAGTTTTATTAGGTGAAATAATCAAAGTCGGTCGTTGCACACTCTCGATAACCTTTGCCATCGAAAATGTCTTACCCGTCCCTGTGGCACCCAATAAAACTTGTGCCCAATGTCCTTCATTAAGCCCCTTCACCAATGACGCAACAGCTTTAGGTTGATCGCCCTTAGGTCCAAAAGGAGCTTCCAATTTGAATTTTTTTTGTTCACCTGTATAGTATCTCTTTATATATTTTTTCATAAAAACTTCTTTCAAAAACACAAAACAACAGTTCTATTTCATTATACATCAATATATTCATAACATTCAATATTTAATAAAACAAACATGCACTCTGTAAGAACAAAGTGCATGTTTACTAAACATATCCCATTTCTGCCAAACTTTTAAAATTACCGTCACCGATAATTATATGATCCAAAACTACGATATCTAAAATTTTCCCCGCTTTTACAAATCTCTCGGTAGTGCGTATATCCTCACGTGAAGGATCCGGAACTCCGGACGGATGATTATGTACAAGAATAATTGCATAAGCTTTAAAACGCAATGCCCACTTTAAAGCTTCCTTTATGTCAACTACAGTCTCTTGCAAACCTCCCCTTGTTATTTCACGATACCCAAGTAACTTATTTTTTATATTAAGATAGCACACTAAAAAATGTTCTTGATTTTTATGTCTCAACTCTTCCATGAAATACTTTGCCACATTTGACGGATTTCCGAAATTTTTCAATTCAGTTTTCAAAAACCTTGACGACAATCTTCTGCCTAACTCGATAGCGGCACACAATGTAATAGCTTTATCTTTACCTATTCCGTCAATATGAACAAGATCTCTCCAATCCAAATCATCGAACATACTTACATCGGTAAATCTTTCGAGTTCATCAATTACATCTTCGGCTATTTCCAAAACCGACCGTCCCTGTCTACCGGTTCTGAGTAAAATTGCAATCAAATCCGCCATTCGTGCATTTTTAGGAGAAATTGCAAATCGTTCCCTCGGCTTATCTTCAGACCTCATATCTTTTATTTTCATAACACATTCTCCGATAAAAGACCGACTTTTAAAATTTATAATAAATCCACCATGCAATAAATATTCCTATGATACTTAACATATTCGGTGCGAAACGCACTCCGAAATGAATTTGCAAAACCGCAAAATTCAAATATATATCATTAAAATTAAATATTTCATATGTTTGCGTCAAATACGGCATTATACCGGAAAAAGTTACATTTGACAGCAACTGTCCTAAAACTCCACCTATTAGAGCGCCTAAAAGAATAAACAATAAAAGGTAAAAAATACCTCTACCCTTACCTGAACGCATAATTAAATCCTCTCACACTAAAATGTAAATCCGTTTGTAATTTTCCCGTCAAGTTTATTCATCAACAAACTTCCTACCTCGTTATTTTTTTCATATTGATAAATAACTTTCCAAACCGTTTTATTTTGTTGAAAAATATAAGATTTTACCACAAGATTTACATTTCCCTTTTTTAAACTTTCATTGAATGTTGCATCTATTGTATGTGCATTAATATTTCCGACTGTCGCATTTCCGACATTCAAATGTAAATCAGATATATTTTCATTTGTTTTAAGCAATTCACATTGCTCTTTAAGAATTATTGCCGGAGAAGTATTCTCATCGGCTTTATAACCGAAAACCAAAATTTCAAGATTTCCGTCAGAGCCTGCAGCTACAACGCTGTCGGAATTATTTTGTGACAGATCCGATTGCTTCCCGTCTACAGCCAACTCGAAAGGAGTCTTCAATGTAATTACACTTCCGGCACAATACACTCTGCTTTTCCCGAAAACAAAAGAATCATCTGCACTTCTACTTCCATAAACCGATATAAAAACTATAACTGCAAGCAAAACTAAAGTTACATAAATTTTCGATTTTTTCATAATTCAACCCCGAATCTTTATTTAGTTAGAAATATTATAGCATACATGGCTTACACATATAATAATATGATAAAATAATAAATATACTTTCATAACAAGGAGTTCTTAATGAACTATATAGGAATTCCGGCTGAATGGAATCCGTTCCATGCCGGTCATAAATCAATGATTTCAACATTGAAAAAAAAATATCCTGAAGCAAGTTTTATAGCTGCAATGAGCGGTTCTTTCGTCCAAAGAGGAGAACCGGCTTTTTTCGACAAGTGGACTAGAGCAAAATGGGCAATAACAAACGGTATAGATGTAGTTATAGAATTTCCCGCACTCTGCGCACTTCAAAGTGCAGATTATTTCTCTGAAAATCAAGTATTATTGCTTTCAGCCATGGGATGCGATGCTATTGCATTCGGTACAGAATCACTATCTGAAGAGGAAATATATAATGCCGTTTCTTATATCCACACAAATTCATTTAAAAACAAATTTCATAATGAATTGAAAAACGGTTTATCATATGCCTCGGCACTGACAGAAGCATTTAAAAATCACTCTTCCTATCTTTCAAAAGAACTTACCAAACCTAATAACATTTTAGCATTTCGTTATGCAGATGCTATATATACTCATAAGCTACCTTTAAAAATAATTACTGTGAAAAGAAATACTGAAAATCCTATATCTGCAACGGAAATAAGAAAAAAAATAAGTAACAGCACACTTTCAAATTTCGATAAAAAACTTATTTCGGACGAAGTTTTACAATGTATAGAAAACGGTAATTATTTATCTGTCGAACGCTACTATGATATGTGTTTATTACAAAGCAGATTATTTACAATTGACGAACTGAAAACATCATGCTTGTTTACGGAAGGATTGGAAAATCGTTGGCATAAAAACACTCTTTACCCAACATATACAGAAATGCTTGACCAAATAAAAAACAAGCGATATCTATACACAAGACTTAAACGAATAGGTGCTTCACTGCTCTTCACCAAAAGAGGGTGTCGTTCAACTTTTTCATTTCATCCGAAACCTTTATATGCAAGAATTTTAGCAGCAAACAAAAATAAAACTTATCTGCTTAAAAAAGCAAAAATTCCTGTAATCACAAGAATACCTACAGCATTAAAAGAAATTGACGAATATGCATCTTCAATGCTGAAATTTGACTTAATTGCAACTGATTTACAGGCTCTTTGTATGAAAAATATAAAATTCAGAACCGGTAAAAAAGATTATTTTAAATCACCTTTCATAAAATAATCAACAGAATTCAACGTAATGAGGTACATTATGGAAACAACCGTAAACTTACAAATTATTTTAGCCTTTTGCTTATACTTAGGCTGTATGATGGCTATAGGTGTTTATTATTCAAATAAACAAAAAAATTTATCCCAATATATTTTAGGTGACAGAAAACTCGGCCCCTGGCTTACATCAATGAGTGCCGAAGCATCGGACATGAGCGGTTGGATGTTGATGGGACTTCCGGGATATGCCTATTTAAACGGACTTTCGGCTTTTTGGACAGGCATAGGACTTGTTGTAGGAACTTGGTTGAATTGGGTATTCATTTCAAAACGATTACGCAATTACACCGAAGTTGCAAACAATTCACTTACAATTCCCGATTATTTATCAAACCGATTCGGTGATACAAAAAATGGATTAAGACTTATTTGTGCAATTTTTATAATATTGTTCTTTATCATATATACTTCATCCGGATTTGTTGCAGCCGGAAAATTATTTAATACAATATTCGGTTTACCCTATACGACATCACTCTTAATCGGCGCATTTGTAGTTATATTTTATACATTTTTAGGTGGATTCAGTGCCGTGGCTTGGACAGATATGATTCAGGGTACAATGATGTTCTTCACTGTAATTTATATACCTGTTGCGGCAACAATTTCATTAGGAGGCACCACACCTACACTAAATGCATTATCCGATGTAGGCGCAGATTTCTTTTCATTCTTCCCCTCATCTACCGGTGGAATGGCAATGCTTGTAATGATTATTTCTTCATTAGGTTGGGGACTTGGATACTTCGGTCAACCTCATATACTTGTAAGATTTATGGCAATAAGCGACTCCAAAGAATTGAAAAAATCTACAAACATAGCAATGACATGGGTCGTATTATCACTAGGATTTGCAATAGCTATGGGAGTGGTAGGTAAAGCATATCTTCATCCGGCACTTCAAAATGCAGACGCCGAAAGAGTATTTATTATAATGGCGGAATCACTTTCAAGTCCGTTTATAACCGGTCTGATTTGGTCTGCCGTATTGGCTGCAATAATGAGTACCGCATCTGCTCAACTGCTTGTTACAGCATCTGCAGTTTCAAAAGATTTGTACAATTCATTCTTCCATAAAAATGCATCACAAAAACAGTTACTTTCAGTAAGTAGAATTACAGTTTTAATTGTATCTATATGTTCACTTGTATTAGCATCTGATCCTGACAGTTATATATTCTCCATAGTTTCATATGCATGGGCAGGATTCGGTGCATGTTTCGGACCTACAATTTTACTGTCATTATATTGGAAGAGAATGACACTAAAGGGTGCATATGCAGGAATTATTTCAGGTGGAATCACTGTATTGATTTGGAAACAATTCAATTGGTTCGGAATTTATGAACTCATTCCCGGATTTATAATATCTATCTTAGCAATTATTATATTCAGTCTTGCGGACTCAGAACCGTCAAAAGAAATTTATGAACACTTTGAACAGGCAGTTAAACTCTCAAATCATAACTGAATTAAAAATATAAAACCATAATATTTACCGGCGTCCAATACGCCGGTTTTCATTTTGCTTAAACTTCATTGCTTTACCATCATAATATATTCATTAACATATACATACTTACATATACCAAATATACCTCTATTATTTCTCCACTTTTATATACACTTAATTGTTTAATATTATTTCCGGCCACACTTTATTGTAAATACAATATAATATTTGCATAATGTTCAATGTATAATATTAAATTATCCTTTATAATATATCCTTTTGTTTCTACAATCATATTTGGTAATTTTCTATTTTGCCGATTTTAAAACTCGAAAGACTAAAAAATTGCAATAAAAAAACAACTGTATAAAACAGTTGTTAATTTGCAAGCGAGCATTCAATAAGCCGAGTTCTGTACCGTAAAACGGTGATGATTATCTATCTAGTCTGCAGATTGCTCTACAGATCGAGCGACACAACCCGGAAGGTCAGCGGGCAACTTCAACCCTTCCCTATTCGGTCTTGCTCCGGATGGGGTTTACCAGGCCAACTGATTACTCAAGTTGCCGGTACGCTCTTACCGTACCTTTCCACCCTTACCGTAAAACGGCGGTTTCCTTTTCTATGGCACTTTCCCTGAGGTCACCCTCGCCGGACGTTATCCGGCATCCTGCCCTGCGGAGCTCGGACTTTCCTCACGCTTTAAAGCCTGCAATCATCTTTTCTGCTCGCAGCGTAAGTATAACACTCTTATTTAATATTTTCAAATAATATATCCGAAAATGTCTTTTCCGTCTTTGTATGCTTCTATTTTTACATCGTATTTAAGTCTGTTACATTCTTTTTGCAATATTTCCGCAAGCGGTTCAACTATGACATTTTCAGTGTAGAAATGCCCCCCGTCCGCTACAAGAAGTCCGCTGCCTGCTATGTCTTGTGCGTCATGATATTTCAAATCCGCTGTTAAATATAAATCCGCTCCGCCTTTTTGTGCGTATTTTGCAAATCCCGAGCCTGAACCTCCGAGAACTCCTATACATTTAACGGTTTTATTTACATCTCCTGCAAATTTCATAACCGGCAGTTTCAATTTTTCTTTTATGTATTCCAGAGCTTCTCTTCCTGTCATTTCGTGTTCGAGATATCCTATTCTTCCCATCATTTCCTGTTTTCCGGAAAATTTCATTTCATAGCATTCAAAATTTACATTTTCATATTTTTCAGATATTTTTTCTTTTAAATCCAAAATGTACTCTTTATTTCCGCATATTTCAAATTTTACATAATTTTTTAAGTTTTTTTCAACTTCCGAATTTTTTTCAAATGAAAATTCTTTTTGCATTGAATTTCTGTTTTTTTCTTCAGTTTCAATTACAAGTTTATAAATGTCATGCACATATCCGGGTACCATTCCTGTACATTTTTTTAAATTTAAAATGTTTACGAGTGCATCATTTACTCCGTTTTGTGCTGTATCCAAATTTGTATGTGCAGCAAACGCTGTTATATTGTTTGATATGAGAAGTTCTATTATTTTTCCTTTTTCGGTTGTCATATCTATACATTTTAAAGGTTTAAAGAGAAGCGGATGATGTGTAATAATCATTCCAGCTTTTTTCTCTACAGCTTTTTTCACTACATCCACTGTTACATCCAATGCTGTTAACACGGTTTCGATTTCTCTGTCGGGATTTCCTATTTGAAGTCCTGGATTGTCCCATGATTCTGCAAATTTTTTCGGTGCTAAATGATTCATTATGTTTATTATGTCTTTTACTTTGGCTTTCATAGCATTTCCTCCATTCTTTTCAGTTCAATTTCCGCGATTTTTCTTTTCCCCTTTTGTTTTTCATCAGATGTATTTTCATTTATCATTGATAACAGTCTTTTTCTTTTGTAAATTTTTCTTTCTAAAAAATTTTTATACAACGGATGTTTTTTTATATTTTCCGTTACTCCCGTTTCATAATAAAATTCATCTTCAATTTTCATTTCCCCATGTTTCACAAACAGTATTTCATATATATGCCAATCTTCTTTTGCAAGTGATTCTTCACATATTATATATCCGTTGTTTACAAGCCATCTTCTCAGTTCCGGTGCATTTTTCATCGGTTGAAGCACAAACCATTCCGTTGCTTCCGCTTTTTCTTTGTCGTTTTCAAGTATTTTTCTAATCATTTTTCCGCCCATGCCGGCTATTACAGCACCGTTTATTTCATTCATTTTTATAGAAGCCAGTCCTGCACCTATACGGATAAATATTTTATTTTCAAGATTTTCTTTTTTTATATTTTCTTGTGCATGTTTGAGAGGTCCTATACCTATGTCGGACGCTATTGCAATTTTTGCTGTTTTTTCTTTTAACATTGCAATAGGTATATAAGCATGATCCGTTCCTATATCTGCAAAACATTCACAGTCAGGTATCATATTTGCTACTGCACGCAATCTCGGTTTTAAGTACATATATTTTTTCCTATAAAAAAAGGCTGAGCATATTGCTCAACCTTCATAATTTGCTGGTGGGCCCACCAGGGTTCGAACCTGGGACCAGACGGTTATGAGCCGTCGGCTCTACCACTGAGCTATAGGCCCGTTTTATCAACATATGTTATTTTAACAGTAATTATACTTAACGTCAAGACTTTAATTCAAATTTTATAAAAGATTTTTTGCTAATTTTTTTAATTTTGTAAGTGCCTTACCTTCTATTTGTCTTATACGTTCTCTTGTAACGTCAAAATTATTTCCTACTTCTTCCAGTGTGCGCGGTCTTCCGTCTTTGAGTCCGAATCTGAGTTCAAGAACTTGGCGTTCTCTGTCCGTCAGATTTGTAAGCAATTCTTCAATTTGTTCTTTAAGCAATATCGAGTCAGTGGCATCGTCCGGCGCTATTGCATCTTGATCCTCTATGAAATCTCCCAGATGTGAGTCTTCTTTTTCTCCTATCGGTGTTTCCAATGAAATAGGATCTTGTGCTATTTTTTTTACTTCTCTTACTTTCCCTACACTTACGTCCATAGCTTTTGCTATTTCGTATTCTGTAGGTTCTCTTCCCTTTTCTTGCAAAAGTTGTCGTGATATTCGATTTAATTTGTTTATTGTTTCAACCATGTGAACCGGTACTCTTATCGTTCTCGCTTGATCCGCAATTGCACGTGTAATTGATTGTCTTATCCACCATGTTGCATATGTACTGAATTTATAGCCTTTTGTGTAATCGAATTTATCTACGGCTTTCAAAAGTCCCAAATTTCCTTCTTGTATCAAATCCAAAAATTGAAGTCCTCTTCCCAAGTATTTTTTTGCAATTGATACTACAAGTCTCAAATTTGCATCTGAAAGTGCTTTTTTCGCTTTGTCGGCATTTATTTTTTCTTCTTCGGTCGCTCCTAAAAGTAATCCTTTTTCCACCGCTTTTGCCAAAGTTACTTCTTCTTCTGCTGTAAGAAGGTCCACCGTACCTATTTCTTTCAAATACATTTTTACAGGGTCGTCAATTCCTTGAGATACTCTTTTTGAAGGTTTGGGCTGTATTTTCTTCAAGGGTTTATTATTCTCTTCTGAATCTTCATCTCCCGGTACGTTCATATAGACATCTATACCATGTTCATGAAGAGCTGCATTTAACAAATCCAATCCTTCTATATCAATATGATTTTCATTTACAAAATCATTTACTATATCTCCGGATATCATTCCGTCTTTATCGGATTTTTCATTTAACTCTTCAATCCATTCTTCCAACTTGCCTGTATTTTTATATTCTTCTTTTTTACGCATACCGGTTCTCCTTGGTATAAACCATCCGTTGCTTTATTTACTCAAGTTACGGATCTCTTCACTCAGTTTTATACAAATCAATTGCTCTTCACGAGCTTTTTGCGGATCTGTCTCTAAAAGTTCTGCAACACGTTGCGTATGGACACGATATTCTCTTTGTAAATATACTTTTTTCAAAGGTCTTATGTATTCTTCCATAGGCAAATTTCCTACAGAGTTTGAATTCATCAACAATTCAGCCAATCGTGGTACATATTCTCTCGGTAATAATTTTTCCGTTTCTTTTTCAGTTATATTTGTTTCACTAAGTTTTTCCAATATTCGGAACAATTCTTTATGAAAATCATCTGCAAATTCGTATTTTTTAAGCAGTTCCCACCCTTCCGGCAATTTATTATTAAACAGACAGTACCTGAAAAATCCTTCTTCCAATAATTTTTGCCTTTTCATATTGTATTTTGTTTCATAGTCTTCAGATTTTATTTTTTCGGATTGTTTCTGTGAAATAAATACATTTGAATTCTTTTTTCTTGCATAACGCAATGCTTCACTTCTTATAAGTCCTTCATCCATTTGCATTCGTCTTGCCATTTTTACAATAAACGAGTTGAAATAAAATGAGTTTCCTTTCGCAAGCAAGACATCAAACATATCTGCAAGAATTTTTTGTTGCCCTTCAAGTGTATTGCTGTCGTATCTTTTCAATGCCGCCGAAAAAAGATAATCGGTAGCAGGTTGTGCTTGTGCAACGCTTTCCAAGTATGCTTCTCTTCCATGTGCATTTATAAATTCGTCCGGATCTTTTCCGTCGCCCAATCTTACTACTCTGAGTTTCAATCCTACGTTACCGGCAATTTCCAATGCGCGTTTTGTTGCATTTTGTCCTGCAGCATCCATATCATAATTGAATATCAATTCATCGGCATATCTTTTAAGTAAACGTGCTTGTTCAATTGTAAATGCCGTTCCCAATGATGCAACTACATTTGTTATACCATGTGCGTGAAGACTTATAGCGTCCATATAACCTTCAACCATAATCGCTTGACGTTTTTCTCTTATTTCCGGTAACGCTTGATACAAAGCAAAAAGCAATCTTCTTTTATTGAATATCACCGACTCGGGAGAGTTTAGATATTTCGGTAAACTGTCGTCCATCACTCTTCCGCCGAATGCAACTGTTTTCCCTTTCAAATTCAAAATAGGAAACATACATCTGTTTCGGAAAATATCATAGTGTTTTCCGTTTTTATATCCTACAAGCCCTGCTATTTGTAATATTTCCGGGCTTATTTTCTTTTTTGAAGTAAAATCGGAGTATAATCTATGCCACTCCGGCGGTGCAAATCCCAATTTGAATTTTTTTATAATTTCATCCGATAAATGCCTTTTTAAAAAATATTCATATCCTTCTTTTCCGATGTCGGTTTTTGTAAGACAGTTATAAAAATATATGCTCGCCAATTCCGTAACGTCATATATTTGTTTTGAAAGTTCGGCTTTTTTCTTTTCTTCATATGTCATTTCCTTTTCAGGAATTTCAATTCTTGCTATTTCAGCTAATTTTTCTATGGCTTCGGGAAAAGTTATATTATCCATTTTTTTCAACAAAAGATACTATATCTCCGCTTTCATTACATCCGAAACAATGATAGAAACCTTTATCAGGAGAAACTGAAAATGACGGTGTTTTTTCTTGATGAAACGGACAGCATGCCCAAAAACTTCTGCCTTTTTTCTTTAGAGGAACATATGCACCTATAACTTGTTCAATCGGAAGACTGTCTTTTATTCTTTGAATAAAATTATTGTCGAAATTTTTCATCAAATCCTCCGTTTTGCGTTTTAAACAAAAAGAACTGACAAAAACAAGTCAGTTCTTTTATCTACCTCCAAACAAATTAATTTGCAAAATAAATTGTTATTTTACGTTTGATACCAATTCTTTCCATCTTGCAGTTAATATTTTCAAATATAAATTCGGATTCAATCCCATACTTTGCAATCCGTATGCATCACTGAATTCTACAAGCAGTGTTTCATTTTTATCTGTAATTGCAAAATCAAGTGCATAGGCTGAAGGTGCCGATTTAAATAATGAAACGGCTTTTTTTAAAATACCCGTATCCGGAAAAATATCCCATTTACCTCGATAAGGTGTAAGAGCAACTATTTCTCCATGCAATACCCACAATCTCCATTCAGATACAAATTTTACCGTTTTACTGCACCAAACGTCTATATCTGTCAGACTTCCGCCAAGTTTTACCGCATCATCGGATTTTTCCAATACCGTTCCGGAAAATCTTTTTGTCTCATATACCGGTTTTACAAATATAGGTTCTTCGATATTTTTTATAACATCAAATAATGTAGATTTCCAAATTTCTCTACCTAAAAACTGTTTCAATTCAGACGGATAATCAAGCGGTTCCACTTCTATACCGTTTTGATCCAATATTTCTTTTATATCCGAAACTGTACCCACTATTAAATTTTCTATATCGTAATTTTGTAATGAATACACAATTTTATATTTTTTTACATTTATATTCAAATTCTTACATGCTTGTAAAGCACAATAAGAACCGGAATCATATGGTTCACCGGATTGATCGGTTCTTATATACACTTCCATGGAGACACCTCCGGGATGTATTAAATTATACACTTTAATAATAACATTTTTTATTATTCTTTAGCAAGTTAATCAAATCACAAATAAAAATGCCACTATTGCAACTAAAAATCTGTATAATGCAAATCCTGTCAAATTGTATTTATTCAAGAATTTCAAAAACCACACAATGGATAAATAAGCTACTATGAACGATACTATAAATCCTGTGAGCAGTACACCTATATCGGAAAAATGCAAGTACTTGATGTTTTTAAGCAAATCATAGAGCGTTGCCAAAAACATAAGCGGTACCGCCATTATAAATGAAAAGTCTGCTGCCGCTTTTCTTGAAACTCCGAGCAGAAGTCCGCCTGCTATCGTACTGCCGCTTCGTGAAAATCCGGGCCAGAGTGACAAACATTGAAACAATCCTATTTTAAATGCTTGTTTTGTATTTATATCTTCAACATTTTTTACGGAAACATTTTTTCTTTTGACTTTATTTTCTCCGTAAATCATAAAAATACCGCCTATTATCAAACCTATAATTACCGTTTCAGGTCCGAAAAGATATTTTTTTATCATTCCGTGAAATAAAAGTCCCATAACACATGCCGGTATCATCGAAATGATTATATTGAAACATGACGGTCCTTTTTTTCTGAACCAATGGTGAGTATCCAACATGAAAATAAATTTTTCTTTATATACTACCAAAACGGAAAGTATTGCCCCCAATTGAATAAAAACTTCAAAAAATTTTGCCAAATCTCCTGTAAAATTCAGCATTGATGAAACAATAATCATATGTCCTGTGCTTGATACCGGTAAATATTCCGTCATTCCTTCAACTATACCGATAATAACTGCACAAAAATACTGATACATTCAGCACCTCTTTTATTATTAATTTATGTTTTTTGTTATAACTACGTTACTTATTTTCCCTTTATTTATATATACAACCATAAGGTTCATTTTACTCGGTGAGAAATAAATGTATGCCGTTTGAGGATTATTACCTTCGGTACTTACTTCCACTTTATCCGGTTCTCCATAAATGTATTCAAGTGTAGACTGTAAATCACCTTTCGCTATTCCTCTTGATGTCAACATTCCGGAGTTGTCCAAAAATAATCCGTTTATCAACTTACTTTTTGACGTTACACGAACACCATACCCCGGATAATACCACACTTCTTCACTTACACCTGTATTTTTACTGATCCATGATTGCCACGGATGAGGTTCAAATTTATCTCCGAGCTTGAAACCTGCAATAGTCAAATCATTATCCGTTACTGAAATTTTGTCTGTTTTTTTATGATTATCTTCTTTATAATATTCAGGAGGTGTCAAAGAAACCGTTATGGATTTAACTTTATCATCTTTTATATTGAAGTATATTTTTTTATTTCCTTTTTGATAAACAAAGTAATAACTGTTTTCTTTTCCGTCCCATAAAAGTTGTGACGGTTTACCGTATGAACGTATTACAGATTCTCTCGATGTTCCTACCGATATATTTCTATACGTTTCGGCATTTTTACCGAAAATGTAAAATGAAGATATTCCGGTTCCGGATATAACTTTTTTCAAATTCAAATCTTGTCGTTTTATATATGAGTAGGGAAATTCTTTTTCTACTGTAACATCAAAATTTCCCCAAACATATTTATCTCTTATATTGCCTTCAATCACCGAATCTGATTTTCCTAAAACTTTTTTAAGTGATTTAACGGAATCTCCAAGTGATATTCCGTTAAACATAAAGTCTTCATCACTTAAAGGTTTTTTATTTATGGAAATAATTTTATTTATTTCTTTTTTTATTGTTTCATTTTCAGATTTATTTTCTTTTTCGGTTTTTTTAGCGTTTTCTTTTTTGTTTTCCGAATTTTCTTTATTTTCTGAATTTTCCGGTTTTTTTATTTTTTCCAAATCGGTTTTATTTTTTTCAGTACTTTTAACTTCCGAAACATTTTTATTCTCTGCTAAAAATACATTATTTGTAATATTTGCATAAGCACAGTCGCTCATAGTTACAGCACACATGAACGATATAGCTGTGGCCAATTTTATAATACGATTATATTTCATTAATTCCTCTTTCTTGAAATGTATATTGATTTAAGCCGCTTTGATTATTATAACCTAAAATTGTTTTTTTTGAAGATAAATTTTTACCAAATACAAATAAGCACTTTATATACTGATTTTAAACAATACATAAAGTGCTTTATTCACTATATTCAGGCGTTTGCTAAAGTTTCACCGAGTTTCTTACATTCTTCCAAAATATCGTCTTCCGGATAACCGTAGGCAACAACAGGTTCGGCAATTGTTTCTATTCCTTCATCATTCAAGCGTTGTTTCCATATTTGCATCCAATCGCCTTGATTCCATGAGTATGAACCGAAAATTGCTACTTTTTTATTTTGTAATTGAGGCAACAATTCTTCAAAAAAAGGTTCAAATTCGTATTCTTCCAATTGCTCATTTCCCGATGCCGGACATCCTAATGCAATGTGATCAAATGAAGCGATTTCGTCTGCAGTAACATCACTCACAAAATTCAATGCAACTTCAGCTCCTGCATTTTGTGCTCCTTCTTCTACTGCGTGTGCCATTGCTTCGGTATTTCCGGATCCTGTCCAATAAACAATAGCTACCTTAGCCATAATACCTCCTATATTACACGCTATGCATTAGCCAAACTTTCTCCTAATGCTTTGCATGCTTCCAAAACATCGTCTTCAGGATAGCTATATGCCTTTACAGGTTCGGCAACAAGTTCCACACCTGCTTCATTGAGGCGATCTTTCCACAGTTGTATCCAATCACCTTCGTTCCATGAATATGAACCGAAAATTACAACTTTCTTACCTTGCAATTGCGGCAATAATTCTTCAAAGAACGGTTCGAATTCGTATTCTTCCAACTGCTCATTTCCCATTGCAGGACATCCCAATGCAATGTGGTCGAATGAAGCCGCTTCATCTGCAGATATATCACTTACAAAATTTAAAGATACTTCGGCACCTGCATTTTGTGCTCCTTCTTCTACTGCATGTGCCATTGCTTCCGTATTACCTGAACCTGTCCAATATACAATAACAATTTTAGACATTATATTCCTCCTAAAAGACGTATTAAATTTACGACAACTATACTATACTTATTCGTTTTTGTATTGTCAATATAATTATATCGAAATACATAAATTTAATATTATTTAAATTCTCTTTTTACAAGTATATCACTTACTATATTTTTCATATCCCGAATATCTCCGTCGTAACAAACAATTCCCAAATAAATTTGATACTTGTCGTGTTGTAAAACGAGTTGATATTCTTCGTTATACACAATACCTTTTTCATATCTCGGAATGGAAAAAGTTCCTTCCCAACAGTAATTTTTATTCCTTTTGATTTTTTTTAAAGGATTTTGATTTTTATACAAAGCATTGTTTTGTGCAATTTTCAAATTCAAATCATGTGCGATTGCATCGAATTTTTCTTCTATCGGCGCATTTTTATACTCATATAAATTATTTTCCAATAAATACGGTGATCCCAAGACTTGACTTGTTGCCCACCCATATGAATAATGCGGAGGCTTATTGTAGGTCATAGTATAGTAATGACCAGACGTTGCACCCGAATGAATAAAAAATTCCTTTATTCCACCAAATTTTTCAAAGGAGAGTGTTTTTTGTTCTCCCTCATCAATACTTATCGCCTCAGGCAATTTGGTCTTACCTATATTTTCAAAATTCCATGTTTTTGCATTTACTACATTATTAATACTTGAAAATATAATTAATGATATTGCAAATGCAATTATTTTTTGTTTTATCATTTTGTTTTCTTTTGTAATTTTGCCCAAGTATCTCTCAATCCTACTATTCTGTTTACAACAATTTCATTATCGTTTGTATCTTTGTCTATTATAAAATAACCTTTTCTCAAAAATTGGAATCTGTCTCCTACTTTGTAATTCTTTATTGCAGATTCCGCTTTAGATTTCATTATGATTAAAGATTTCGGATTTACTTTATCTATAAAGTCACGTCCGTCATCTTCATCATCCGGCGAGAACATATAATCATAAAGTCTTGCAGTAATATCTACCGCATCTTTTGCACTTACCCAATGCAACGTACCTTTTACTTTTCTATCCGCACCGGGCGTTCCGCTTCTTGTTTCCATATCACAAGTACAATGAATTTCTTTAATTTCTCCGTTTTCATCCTTGATAACTTCATCGCAGCGTACTATGTATGCACCCTTCAATCTGACTTCTTTACCCGGTGTCATACGGAAGAATTTCCTTGCCGGAACTTCCATGAAATCTTCACGTTCTATGTATAATTCTCTGCCGAATGCTACTTTACGTTCTCCCATAGATAAATCTTCCGGATTGTTTTCCATTGTCATGTATTCAACTTTATCTTCAGGGTAATTTGTAAGAACAACCTTAACAGGATCTATAACTGTCATTATTCTTGGTACTTTTTTCTTCAAATCTTCACGTATACAATATTCAAGCATGCCTATATCAACTAAACTGTCGGCTTTTGCAACTCCTATCAAGTCACAAAAATGTCTTAATGATTCCGGAGTATATCCTCTTCTTCTTATTCCTGAAATTGTCGGCATACGAGGATCGTCCCATCCTGAAACCACACCTGATTCCACCAATCTGCGCAGTTTACGCTTACTTGTAATCATAGTAGTGACATTTAATCTTGCAAATTCTATTTGGCGAGGTTTTTCTTTTCCTTCGTATGCTTGCAAGCACCAGTTGTAAAGCGGTCTTCTTTCTTCAAATTCCACTGTACATACTGAATGTGTAATTTTTTCAATCGCATCGGATAACGGATGTGCAAAATCATACATCGGATAAATACACCATTCATTACCTGTACGATGATGAGCTACATGTAAAATACGATACAAAACAGGATCGCGCATAACCATATTAGGAGATGCCATATCTATTTTTGCACGAAGTACTTTTTCACCGTCTTTGTACTTGCCTTCTTTCATTTCTTTAAATAAACGCAAATTTTCTTCCACGCTGCGATTACGCCACGGACTTTCAACGCCCGGATGTTCCAAATCCCCACGTGTATCATGAATTTCTTCACTCGATTGGTCATCTACATATGCCAATCCCATTCTTATCAATTTGCATGCATATTCATAAAGTTCCGGAAAGTAATCCGATGCATAATGAACAGGTTCTTTCCAATGAAATCCCAGCCACTTTACATCATATAAAATTGAATTGACGTATTCGACATCTTCTTTCGTAGGATTTGTATCATCAAATCTTACGTTTGTTTCCCCATAATATTTTTCTCCCAATCCGAAATTCAAACAAATACTTTTTACATGTCCTACATGTAAATATCCGTTCGGTTCCGGCGGAAATCTTGTTAAAACACGATTATTTTCATAAACATTGTTCTCTATATCTTTATTTATTTCCGCTTCAATAAAATTTGAAGCCGATTTGGTTTCGCTCATATAAACCTCCTCATTTCCCCGATAAATATTATTTACTATTATAATCTATAAAGTATGTATAGTAAAATAGTTTAAGCAATTGTATACTGTTTATATTGCAAATTTTATTTTGAAAAACAAAAAAATTATTTATAATTGTATAAGATATCGTAAAGGAGTTAAAAATGCGTAAATTAATAACATATAATTATAAAGGACTTACACAATGGGGTGTTCTATCAAGTGATGATAAAGAAATAATTCCTTCCGAATTGCTTGAGGAAACATACTTCATTCCTCTTTCAGAAAATCTTTTTTCTTTCATAAATTCGGGAGATGAAGGTCTTATAAATTTGGAAAAATGTCTGGCTATGAATGAAAAGGATAACGCTGTACCTACCATTTCAATAAATGATGTAGAGATTGAAATTCCGTTCATTTCAGGCAGAAATATTTTTTGTGTAGGTAAAAATTACAAATCTCATGTAAAAGAATTTGAAAATACGAATGATATTCCAAGTACTCCAGTATTTTTCACAAAAGCTGCATCTTCACTTACCGCTACAAACAAAAGCATAATCAGACATTACGATATTTCAAAAGAGCTTGATTATGAGGGTGAGCTTGCAATTGTAATCGGTAAAAAAGGAACGGATATAAAGGAAGAAGACGCACTGAATTATATTTACGGTTATACAATTATAAATGATATTACTTCCAGAGATTTACAGCGTTCTCACGAGCAGTGGTTCAAAGGAAAAAGTTTGGATACATTTTGCCCGATAGGCCCTGTAATATTAACAGGTTCTAACAATACTTCATTTACAATTGAAACAAAAGTAAACGGTGAATTACGCCAAAAAGATTCAACCGATAATATGATTTTTTCCATTTCAAAAATTATTTCGAATCTTTCCAAAGGTATAACTTTACTTCCGGGAGATATTATCGCAACCGGAACTCCTCAGGGAGTCGGAATGGGCTTTAATCCTCCGAAGTTTCTTAAATCCGGAGATAAAATTGAAATCACCATAAGTAATATAGGTTCATTGGTAAATAATGTAAAATAAAAAAGAGTTCAAATATATGATATGTACCTCTTACCGGATAAACCGGTAAAGAGGAACGTATCAAAAGTATTTAAACTCTTTTTATTATGCTTTCTTATTTAATTTGTCTGTAGATTTCCATCTTCTATGCAACCAAAACCATTCTTCCGGATATTTTTTTATCCATTCTTCAAGTCGTTTATTTATTATATCGGTAATTTGCTTGATAGATTCTTTTTTTGATAAATTTTTTTCAGCTTTTATAGGCTCCCAAATTTTTACTTTATACTTCTTATTTTTTTCTTGATGTATCATTACGGATACGACAGGTGCATCGCATAATAATGATAAATGTGCAGGACCGGTTGCAGTAAGTGTAGGTATATTAAAAAAATCTGATAATATACCGGTTTTCCCCGGATCTTGATCGCATAAAAGAGCAATAAAATATCCTTCTTTCAAACGTCTATACATATCTCTTACTCCGGTCTTATATTCAATTTTTTGTCCGGTCAAGCTTCTGTATTCGACTAAAAAACGATCAAATCCTTGATTGCTTTGCTTCATGGCAACCGAAAGTAGAGGGTATCCGTACATAGCAAGCAACGCACCGAGCATTTCCCAATTACCGGAATGTCCTGTGGCTAAAATACAACCTTTTTTGTTTTTTATCAACTCATCCAAATATTCTTTTCCTTCTATATTTGCATATTTTGAAGGATTTTTTTTATCTAATAAAGGAAAACGAAACATGGATACACACATAGGACCAAATCTTAATGCAGAAGATTTTGCTATTTCTTCAGCTTTTTTTATGTCATCGGTAATTTCGGTACGCAAAATATTTTGTATTGAGATTTGTTTCCTTTTTAAGGGAATTAATTTTAGAAATAATCTGCCCATCAATTCTCCCATGTAATTTGCTTTTTCTTCAGATAAATTACATGCTATTTTTGCAAGACCTTTCATAATTCCGTATGTAACGTTCATAGTACTCCTTCAATCAAGATAAACAAAAAAGATGCAATTGCACCTTTTATGTATTTTTCAGCTTATTTTCAAATTCAGTTACTGTTTTATCCAATTTACGAACTTTTTTTAATATATCGGGCAGCTTGTTAAGCGTTGCTTCTATACGCCCCCATTTAGCATGTTTCTTTGCAGGAAATCCTACATAAAATCCGGATTCGGAGATATTTCCTATAACTGCACTTTTTGCACCGACAGTTACATTGTCTGCAATTTTAACATGACCTGCAACTCCGGACTGTCCGGCAAGTACACATTTATTTCCGATTTTTGTACTTCCTGCAACACCTGTTTGCGCAATAATGAAACAATCTTCTCCGACTTCTACATTGTGTCCGAGATGTACCAAGTTATCAATCTTTGTTCCTCTTCTTATTACTGTATCATTCATTGCACCGTTGTCTACGGTTGTCCCTGCACCCAATTCGACATCATCGCCTACTACTACTTTCCCCAATTGCTTTATATGTGTATGATGCCCGTTTTCATCAGTTGAAAAACCGAACCCCTGACTTCCTACAACTGCATGTGCTCGAATTACTACTTTATCGCCGATAACGGTATTTTCATGTATTACCGCGCCCGGATTTATTTCACAATTTTTTCCGATTACGCTATTTTCACCTATATATACAAACGGGAAAATAACGGTTTTTTCATCTACAGTTACATTATCTCCGATAACCGTATATGCCATTATACAAGCACTTTCTGAAATTTTTACATTCTTACCTATTACAGCAGTAGGATGTATTTGCGGAGCAAATGTTTTTTCCGGATAAAAAATTTCTATAAGTTTTCCGAAAGCACCTCGACAATCACGTACCACTATTAAGTTTTTATCACAATTTTCAATTGGTGAATCTACAAGAATTACACCGGCTTTAAATTGATTTATATATTCAACATAAACACCTTTTGCAAACGTTGCGTGTTCAGGACCTGCAGATTCGGCACTTTTGACATCTTTAATGATTATATCAGGATTACCGTATAAAGTTCCGCCCAATAAATTTGCTATTTCTCCGATAGTTTTTTGCATCTTATTTTCCCGTTTCAGTTCCTGAATTATTTATTTTCTTTAAAACATCTTCTGTCACATCTATTGCGCCTTCAGGTACTGCACCTTTATGCATGACAATACTCAATCCTTTTTCTTTAGCTACCGCTTCACATTGTGAGTTTACTATAGATTCTACTTGCTTATGTTTGCTTTGTACGAAAATCATTTGCTCTTGTTGTGCTGCAGCAGCTTTCTTTTGGGCTTCTTCTTCGGAAAGTCCTTCTGTTTCTTTAGCCAAACGTGCTCTTATTTCTGCATCTTTATTTATTACTTCTTTTTGTATCTCTTTAATCTTAGGTGATTCATTTTGTATTTTCTCAAAATCCACTACACCTACTTTTTCACTTCCGCACCCCGATAAAACGGTTGCCGCTGCAATCATTGCAATAAGTGCGGATTTTTTCCATAATTTCATATTTTTTCCTACTCTTCCTGTATTATTTTACTTACTATATCACCGGTAACGTCAACAGCACTCACATTAATGGTATGTTCTGAAAAAATCATAGATAAATTTTTTTCCAATGCAACTCTTTCAGCATCTTTTCTTATATCTTCCATAATTTCAGATTTTATCTTCGCCATTTGCTTTTGTTTCAATTCCAATTTATGTTGCCAATTCTCATCCCATGATTTCAGTTCAGGATAAACTTTTTCTTCGGAATCAAATTTTTGAATTGATTTTTTACCGATTTCCGATTTTATTTTTTCTGCTGAAGATTTTGCAAAAGCCTCCAATTCATCGGCTGCTTTTTCTTTTTCTTTTATGAAAAATGTTTTTTCTTCTTCAGTCCAATCTGAAAAATCTTCATTTGAGATACTTCTGTTTTTTAACAATTCTTGCAATTCTTTTTCCGCTTTTTCTTTTTCTTCCTGACTTATACCTGTTACTACAAATTTCATTTGAAGATTTGCAATGCGGATATTATCATCAAAATTATTTTTATCAATTAAAACATTCTTATTATGTTTTGCTGAAATATTCTCATATGTTTTTTTCAATTTTTCATTTAATTCATTTTCTTTTGCTTTAATTCGAGATTGCAATTCTTTTTGTGCGGATTCTAAAGCATTTTTATCTTGCATCGCATTATCGACTTGAGTTTTCATCGAATAAACTTTCATCATTTGATTACGTTCATTACTGTATTGCTGTATCAAATGATTGTATTCCGTTTCAAGTCTGAAATACTCGGAATATTTAGGATGAGATTTAATAAGTGTTTCATAATCCGCTACACCGTAAACTGCGGGCATTGCAGATTCTTGTTTTTGTCCGCATCCTCCGATTAATATACCGACTCCTACAAGTAATGCCGCCCAGAAAGTTTTTTTATTCATCACTTCTTATCTGCGGAGGCTTTCTCTGCTTGTCCTTTATCGGATGTAAGAGATTTATTTAATGCATCGGAGACATCCTTTGTTATATCTGTTCCACCATAAATAACTGCAGCTTTTTCCACTACAAGTGTCAGGCCTCTCTTTTCGGCTACAGTTTTTACAGCACCGTTAATCTTATCTTCCATTTCTTTATCTATTGCAGATCTCTTTTCGTTAAATTGTTGTTGCATTTCTTCAAAAAGTTTCTGTTTATCTGCATCGCTTAAATCTTTTGATTTTGCATCAAAGTCTTGTTGCATTTTATCTGCAGTTTCTTTTAATTTTTGCTGATAATCTGAAGCTAAACTGCTGTTTGCGGAAACAACTTCTCTACGGTTTACAATCCCTATATCGGATTTCGGCGAAGCCATAGCAGTATTACCCATAGATGTAACGGCAATTGCTCCTACCGAAATAATAAATACTGCTGCGATGACAAATGAAAAAATCTTTATATACTTTTTATTACCCAAAAAACTCATCATAATATTTTTGCTCCTTAAAGGTTTTTAATTTTTATACAATATCCGAAAGAGCGGAACATAATTGAACCGCTCATTTCTTCATATTTCTGTTATTAATATCAGAATTGTGTTCCGAAACTGAAGTGGAATTTATTCTGATCGCCGTGACCGTAGTCCAAACGAATAGGTCCGATTGGAGTTTGTAATCTCACGCCGACACCATATGCATAGTTTATAGATTTGCTGTCCACATACCACGGCATCGATCCGCCTACGTCCCATGCACTACCTACATCTGTAAATACTACACCCTGAATTTTCTTTGCAATCGGGAATCTGTATTCCAATGTTGCGGCATACATCTTCTTACCTTTGAACTGTTCATCTTCGTATCCGCGTAATGTGTTGGATCCGCCCAAACTGAACAAATTACCGTATGCAATATTTCCATGTATGTAACCGCCCATTACACGCAGTGCCAATGTGTGACCGTTACGTAATCCTTTGTAGAAACGTCCTTCTCCGGAAACTTTGTAAAAATCAAAATCTCCGCCGAGTCCGTGTCCACCCCACTGTGCAGATACGGAAATACGCTTACCTTTCGTAGCATTGAAGAAATTATCACGACTGTCGTATACATGTGTAAATGTAATACTGTTTGTTCTGCCTGTACTCTTTCTTATTGCTTCTTCAGATTCGGCAATCTTATCACTTGCTACCTTTTTCTTATCAATTTCCCACTGTTTATGTTCATCTTCATCTTTAGGTTCTTTATGTGATTCCATCCACTTTTTCTGAGCTTCTAATGCAGCTTCTTCTAAACCGCTTAACACTTCAAAACTTTTAAAATCTATGCTATCTTTTGTACTTTCGATATTTAAGTAATTTGTACGATATTCATCACTTACACGTCCCCATGTAATGTTCCAGCCTTTTCTACGTTTATCGTACTGTGCTACTCCTTGACCTTTAGCATTGTAATCTACATATTTGTAAAGTCTGTTGTAAATTGAAAATCCTGCGGAGTCACCGTTCTTGTTTATCCACGGTTTTGTATATGAAACTTGGTAGTTTTTACCTTTCCCTGAGCCTCCGAATTCCCAATGGAAGTTGACTTTGTCACCGGTTCCTCTGAAGTTTGTTTCACCGACTTCCACAACTCCTACAAAACCGTCGGATTTGGAATAACCTGCACCCACAGTAATTACACCTGTTTTTTGTTCCACTACTCCGATTTCAACTGCAACAGTATGTTCAGTTGTACCCGGAAGAAGTCGCATGTTTACATCTTCAAAAAATCCTAAATTATACAAACGTTCAATACTTCTGTTCGCCAAAAACTTATTGAACGGCTGACCTTCCATAAATCTGAGTTCTCTCTTGATAACATTGTCTTTAGTTTTTTCATTTCCGACAATAGTTATTTTTTCAACATTACCTTCATTTATTTTTATACGTAACTTACCTTCCGCATTAATATAAACATCGGAAATATTTACAAGAAGAAATCCTTGTTTTAAATAAATATCTTCAATTTCTTTTATTTTTCTGTTTACTTGTGCAACATTAAGTACGCCTCCTGGCTGTACTTGCATCACGGAATTGAGCTGCGCATCTGTAAACACGCTGTTTCCTTCAAACTCTACAGATTTTACAACCGGATTGCTTACCAAACGATAGTTCAATTTCACGCCTTCAGGAACATTTGTAAAGTCAGGAATTATTTGTGAAAAAGTACCGATTTTACTTACCGTTTCAACATCCGCATCAATATTTACTTCAGAAACTTTCGTTCCTACTTTACTTTTCAATTCAGATTCAATTTCAGCTTTTGCATTTTCTTCAATACCGGTAAATTCTACAGATGTAATCAACTCTCCTGTATGTTTGTTTACTTCTTTTTTACTGTCATCGGACAAATATAATTGAGAGCCTTGTATAGTTTCATTTTCCGCCATTTGTTTTTCAAAAACTTGTGACGCGGAAGATTTATTGCCGCCACCGTTTGAAACATTCAAAAGTGTACTCTGCGACATGGTATTTTCATTAATTGACGGAACTTGTGCATATACTGACATTCCTCCAAGAGATAAAAGTACTGCAGTCGCAAGCAATGTCTTTTTCTTACTGATACTAATCATTAAAAACCTCCCTGTTTTTTCCTTCATAGTTTGAAAAATAATATACAAACTTTTATATAATCTATCGGTTATCAACATAATTTAAAATAATTTTTGTAAAATTTATTATCACCGTCCTTATATTTTTCTTAACTTATACATTATACATTTATAACTAAAATAAGAATAGTTTTTCAATTTTTTTATTTTTAAAATTTAAATTTCCAGTCTGTACCTACAAAACTGTCGCGATTATTATTATACCATGCAGAAATACCTAAATGTGGATTTACATCATATCTGAAACCTATGCTTCTTTCTTCGTTATTAAGACCTCCTGTTGCAGTAAGCATAAAATCATTGAAAATGTATTTTCCGATTTTTATATAATAAAAATTATTTTTATCAATTCCTGTACTGTCATTATAATCATTTAATCCGGAAGTTACCGAAATCATATCCAATCCTATTTTATCGGTAAGAAAATCTTTTACTCCACCGTTAAACAACATAGCCAAACCTGCATTGAAAAATGCATTTTGATTTGTATCTTCAGCACTTGCGTGAGGATTTTGATGTAGTGTAAGCAACATCAAAATTTGTGAATCGTTCAGATATGGTTCACTATGAAGTTTCGTTTCCAAGTTTCCGGGAATTCCGTCTATTTGTGCACCGATTTTATAATTTCCTACATTTGCATTTGACGCTACGTGTACGGTAGGCATAAATGAATTCGGATTTCCACCCCATAATGCTTGTCCTTTTTCTACTTTAAATTCAGTTGTATTAACTTTTATAGTGCCTTTATCTACATTTATTCTTCCTGTCATAAACGGATTTGAAAGACTTCCGTCCATATGTATATCACCGGAAATTGTCATATTGTACAATGCACTGTTATATAATCTTACATTTTCACCTACATTTATTCCTATATCTGTAATTATATTCGGTAATTCTCCATCAGATTGCAGCAAAGGTATATCCAAACTTGCATTGTGAATATTTACATTTCCCTTCATGCCGGGCATTCCGTCATACGGTTCAAATTTAAAGTCGGTATCAATTGCACCGTTATAAAATTGAGATTTTATTTCAGGCGCATGCAAGTGAAATTCTCCATTGTATGAAAAATCATTATTTCTACCCCAATCGGCACTTCCCTTTAATGACACATTTCCTTTCCCTACTGATGCAGAACCTTCCAAGTCCATTGAGTTACCTTTAAATTTTGCATTTAAATTTACGGATTTCAATGGTTCATTCATCGTTATCAACGTCATACTGCCGTTTGAAACGGATATATCTCCCAAAACTTTAGGATCGTTCCATGCTCCCGTCACTTTCAATTGTCCTTTAACGGGGCCTTCTGCCTTTTGAACAGGCCTGAAAAACAGCGCAAGTGCATTCATATCTGCATTATCCAAATTAAATTTCAAATCAATAGGAATTTCATTTGATGAAGGTTTCCTTGTTATCAAACTTAAAGGTGCCACACCTTTCATACTTGCTTTATATTTATCTTTTATCAGAAGTGCATTTTGCACATCGATAATATTGTTCTTAATAACTCCCATTAAAGATATTTCATCAAATTTATAGTCATTATATACAGGATTTTCAATACCTACGGAAATATTCATTTCGGGATTTTTACGTGTACCTTCAAGTACAAGAGCAGCCGTCAATTTTCCGCCTATTTTGGAATCTATTCCGAAAACTTCCGGAATCCATTCGGTATCCATATTTCTTGCAGCAAATTGCATATCGAAAACACCGTCCGAAGACATACTTCCTTTTGCCGCCAAAACTCCGTTTCCTACAGGTATATTCAAATTCCTTATATTCAATTCTTTATTTAAATATGATATATCTATATTCCCTTTTCCTATTTCCGTAGACCCTAAATGCCCTCCGTTTACATCGGCTTTGAAATCAACATTCGTATCATACATAGATCCGGACAATCCTATATATCCGTCTACTTGTCCGTCAATATTTTGTACAGGTAACTTAAAAATTTTTACAATATCCGATAAATTCCAATTATTATAGCTCAAACTTCCATTAATCATAGATGTTTGAATATTATATCTTCCTTTAACCTTAAACTTGGCATTTCCTTGATAGAAATTTCCGTCTTGAACTAAAAATACATTATTCTTATATTTTATTTGAGCTGAAATCAATCCTAAATTGCTGTTTCCCAAATTTACAGATTGGCTTAAAACGGTACCGTCGAAGTCAGGGTCTGTCGCCGTTCCTCCTAAGTGTCCTTTCACTCCGATTTTTCCGGAAATACCTCTCTCGGGTAATATACTTTCCAAGTCTATATCTACAGCATTTACATTCAAATTTAAAAGTTTTTCAGATGCCGTACCTTCAACGGTTGCAGCTCCTCCATATGCATTTACTTGTCCGTTTTGAATATATAATGTTCCGTTATTATAACGATAATCTCCATAAATATTTTTAAACAATTGTCCTTTTACAGATCCGTCCCATGCATGTAAATATCCTTCTATGTCAGGATTTCTGAAAGTACCTTTTATATAAAGTTCATTATCTGCATTTCCCGTCAATGGATAGGATAAATTTAAAATCGGCAAAACATTTTCAATTCTTATTCCTGAACTTTTTACAAATAAATCAAGTGTGTTATCGTTATCTCTATAAATTTTCCCCGTTACAACATGTAAATCTTTATCTTTTTGGATATTTAAACAATCTATATTAAAAGCATTTTCATCGGTATGGAATTTCCCTGAAGAATGTTTAAAAGTTATATCATCAAAAGATCCGTTATATATTTCTGCATTTCCGGAAATATACGGGTTTGCAAATTCACCTTGAATTTGAATATCGGCCGTTGTACGTCCGGTAATCTTATGCCCTGTAAACCCGGAAAACGAATCTATATTCCAGTTGTATAAAGACATGTTTAAGTTATTTTTGTTATCTTGAATATTACCTTCTACGGCAATTGTTCCGCCGTCATTAAATCCTTTTACGCTGTACAATATAATATTATTGCCTTCTTTTGTGACATTCGCTTCTATATTTTCAAAATTAATACCTTTTGCCGAAATTCCGCTTCCGTAAGTTTTTATATTCCATTCATTATCTGAGAATGTTGCAAATACTTCAGCTTTATTTCCAAGTACATCTTCATACTTGAAATTATTTGCAGTTCCTGTGATTTTCGCCGAATATAAATTAATTCCTTCTGAATAAGTTCCTTCGGCTTTTATGTTTCCAGATATTGTTCCTTCTATCGGTGATGATAAAATTACATCTTGCAATTTTATAGAATTTAAATCAATATCTGTACCGAATTCTTTCGTTATTAAATTATATGAAGCTTGTCCATGTGCTTTTCCATCTTTTGTTTTTAAATTTAAAGAAGTTAAATTTACGATATCATCATTGAAATTAAAATCAGTTTTTACTTCTTTTATATTAAATGTTTCGTTATTTAAATTATTAATATTTACATGTCCTGTTGCAAATATATTGTTTAAGCTCCCGCCTATTTGTATATCCCCTTGCAATTTTCCATGCATACCTAAAGAGGGCGCAAGTGAATAAAGTTCCGCACCGTTTGTACTGAATTTTGATTGAATTTCAGATTCTTTACCGTTCCAATTTATTTTAAAATATCCGAAAACAGATTGATTATTTATTTTACCGTTTATATTTTCAAAAAATGCATTACCGTTTGTTATATCTACATTTGCACTTGTTTCCGATATAGTAAATTCTTTATATTTTGCAAAAACTTTTTCTATATTTCCTTTTATACTATACGACCATTCATTATTCTTTTTCGTTATATGCCCTGCTTTTATTGTTGCAATTCCGTCAGTTACCGGAAGATCAGGAATTTTTATTCCGTTTTTACGAAGAGTGTTGAGTATTTTTACCAAAGGTAATTTTCCGCTTCCGAATGTTAATTCAATATTATTGAAATTCAAATAATTCCATGCCAAATCAACATTCGAGTTTTCATATATTGCAGATAGTTTACCTTTCAACTCAAAATCATTTTTCAATTTTATAACGGAATTTATATTTTTCAAATTTTGAGTTTGTTTATTTTGCTGTTTTATTGAAACATTACCGTCAATTACTTTTATATTCATATCAAAATTCGATTTCTTTTTTTCTTTATCGGTTATAATCAAATTTTGAATATTCCATGATTTGTCATTCTTTTCTCTTACTGTAATTTCAGGTTTTTCAATTGTAATATTATCAATTAATGCTGTAAGTCCTTCACCTTTAACAAATGCTTTATATGCAGATGAAAAAGACCACCCGACATTTAAATCGGGTGACTTTAAAACATCTTGGTTTTCATTGTCTTTTATTTGCACATTATGAAACTTTAAGTTTCCGG
>NZ_GL878519.1:250232-252129 GCF_000194985.1 Dialister micraerophilus DSM 19965
CTGCATCCAAATCGAATTTATCCCAAGTTATTGTACCGTTTATGTATTTTTTATATTTTCTTGTAAAACAGGCTCGCATTTTTTTACAAGCATCGGTTTTGCAATAAAATATGCCGATGCGCCTGCTATGACAATCACACCGGCGCCTATTGTTATATTTTTGGCTATATTAAGCAAAATATACCTCTGTCTTCAAAATTTATTTAGAAAACTCTTTGTGCAAAACAGCAGGAATACCCATCGCTCTTTCAAGTTTTGCCAATCCTATATTATAGTCATACATTGCATTTATATAATTTGTTTTTGCTTTACTCAACGCAAGTTGTCCATCCAATACGTCCAAGTTTGTTCCTACTCCCGAGCGATATCTTATAACTGATATTTTATATGCTTGTTCTGCTTGTTCTACGGTTGCTCTTGCGGTCTGAATTTTTGCTTTTGCCGCAAAAACGTCCAAATAATCTTTCTTTATTTCCAATTTTATTTTATTTTGTGCTTGTTTGAAAATTTGTTCCGCCTCTTTTACCGAAGCTTGTGCTTTTTTTACTTTTGCAGCACTTGCGCCGCCGTCCCACAAATTCCAATTTACAGTTCCGAACACTTTCCAATTATCTTTATCAAATCCTGATAATGCCGAACCTGTCCAATCAAATCCTCCGCCTACCGCAGCAACGGGTTTGTTTCCTGCTTTATTCATTCCTACTTGCGCCTTTGCAATTTCAATTGCATACTTGGCTTTTATTAATTCCCATCTGTATTTTTCTGCAGATTTAATTGCTTCATCCATAGTAATTTTTATTTCAGGTTCAGGAAAATCTTTACTCTTCGGTGAAAGTTTTGTGTCTATCGGTGTATTCATTACATTATTCAAATTTGCTTCTGCAACATCTTTATAATTTTTTGCCGCTATATTCATTTCTTTCGCATTTGCCAATGACACTTCAGACGAAAGAACATCCAATTTTGCAACTATTCCTGCATCATATTGCAATTTAACATTATTGACATGCTCAGATAAATTTTGAACTGCTTTATTTGTCACTTCAACCATATTCAAAGTTTTTAAATATCCAAAATATGCTTCAGTTGCAGCCAATTTTACATCAGCTTCTTTTTGATAAATATCGGTTTTGGATATACTTTCGGCGTATTTTGCAGCATCTATTGCATTCTCGGCTGCTCCGCCTGTCCATACCGGCCAAATTACATTCAAATTTTGAGTATATCGTGTTCCTACTACAGTTTTTGAACTAATAGGAATTGTAAAAGACAATTTTTTATTTAATTCTTTATTTATTCCTTTTAATAATTGAATTTGTTCGGCAGACGGAACGGTTACTTTCGCTCTTCCTGCTTGCCAGCTATATTTTACTGTGGGTCTTTTTGATGAACGTGCTTCTTCTACTGTAGCTTCTGCTTTTTCAAGTCCTGTTTTTGATAGTTGTATATCATAATTATTTTTCAATGCAGTTTCTACAGCTTCTTTCAGTTCGATATTTAAAACTTTTTCTCCGTTTTTGATTGAAATATCTGAATCAGCTTTATTATTTGCAGCGTTTATATCGTTTGCATTTACACACATCGTAAAAGAAGTAGATAATAATGCCATAAGTATTAATGTTTTGTATATTTTTCTCATAAAGCACTCCTTAATATGTATAACTCAATCCGACGTATGTTCCGCCGCCTATACGATCTTCCGGCAAAATAAATTGTCCTATTCCATATAAGTTCGGATAAAATTTATATTGACCTCTTGCTCTTAAAGTAATTTTATCAAGGTCATATGCATCGAATAAAAATTTCCATTTATCTTTAGTATAGGCTGTTCCTATACCTAATTTACCTCTTATAATGCCTCCATAGAAACTGAAATTTCCGTTTTTATTTCCGGCAA
>NZ_GL878519.1:253095-258495 GCF_000194985.1 Dialister micraerophilus DSM 19965
CTGCATCCATAACTTGTGAATTTCCAAGCGATTCAATTCCTATTTTTACAAATCTGTCACCATTTGATTCTACAAACAGATTGGGGGAAAATGTATTATCTTTCGTGTTATACAGTATTTCTCCCGACAGCGACATATCATCACCGCTTATTATTCCGTTAAATCGTTTTGATAATTTTTGTGCATCTCCTGCGATTTGTTTTGCACTGTCCGATGCTACAACCAAATTATTCATAACATTTCTTACGTCTTTTGTTAATTTTCCGTCACCGTTAAGTTCATCCAACATGTTGTCCATTTTTTCGGTAACATTTTGTGCTTGATTTGCAATTTGCATACCTTGCAGTGTCAGAGTGTGTAAATTTTTCGATACGGATTCTATATTTCCTATACTGTTTTTAACTTCATTTTGTACTTTGGTATCAGCTACTATAGTATTAATTCCTTCTACCATTGTTTGAGTTGTATCAATTAATTTATCCATTTTTTGAATAGTGGCATCTATTCCGGGAGTGGCTTTCCCTACAACAATCATACCATCGCTTAAATATCCTTTTCCCGCATGACCTCCGAAAACTTTTACAAATCGACTTCCCATTACACTGTTAGTTTCAATGGAAAAATCCGCATCTTCAGGTATTTCCACACCGTTATACAGTTTGATGTGCAGTACGGCTTTACCTTTTTCAACAGATATTTTCTCCACAACACCTACATCGACACCGGCATAATGAATTTTATCTCCCGCTTTCAATCCTTCCGCTTCATTAAAGTATCCGGTTATATAAAAACCGCTTTTACCGAACAAAACAGAATGACTTAATTGCACGATAAGTACAGCAAAAAGAATGATTCCGAGTAATGTAAATATTCCTACTTTTGCTTCAGCAGACCATTTCTTCATATTTTACTCTCCTCAAACATACTATTTACATTTACAGAAGGCAACCCGTGCATAAATTGACGAACTCTTGAATCATCGGATTGCATCAATTCTTTCATCGTACCTATTTTAATAAATGTACCTTTATACAAAAATGCTACTCTGTCGGCTATCATTTCTGCAGATTTCAAATCATGTGTTACTACTACACTTGTAGTTTTCATTATCTTTTGCGTATTTTTTATCACAAGACTTATATCGGTAGATCTTATAGGATCCAATCCCGAGGTCGGTTCATCATAAAGTATAATTTCCGGTTCCATTGCTACCGCCCTTGCCAAACTTACGCGTTTTTTCATACCTCCGGATAATTCCGACGGATATAATTCTTCCGTTCCTTCCAAACCTACCATATTCAATTTTTCTTTTACAATTCTTTCTATTTCTTGTTCTTTTAACTTTGTGTGTTGTCTTAAACCGAAAGCAACATTTTCTTTTACTGTCATCGAATCGAATAAGGCCGAATATTGGAATACCATTCCCATAAATTTTCTTAATTTATTCCATTCGAATTCATTCAAAGAATCCGCTTTCACACCTTTTATAAATATACTTCCGCTGCACGGTTTAATCAAACCTGTCATTAATTTTAAAACCGTAGATTTTCCGGATCCCGAAGCACCTAAAATAACAAGTGTTTCACCTTTTTTTATTTCAAGGTTTATATCATTTAAAATTTTTCTTTCATTTATTGTAAGATTTACATGATTTATAGTAATCATATTGCCTCTCAAAATAATATTGTCGATAAAATATAGTTAACTATAAATATCATTATCATGGAATAAACTACCGATTGTGTAGTTGCTTTACCTACTCCTTCAGCTCCTGTTTCGCATGTAATCCCTCTATCACAACCTGTCAGTGCTATTATCATACCGAAAAATACTGTTTTTATCATTCCTATATATAAATCGGATGCCACACAAAAACTCGTAATGGAATCCCAATACATGTGAGATGAAATATTCCCCGTAACGGAAGCGACTATCATTCCTCCGCCTACACCTATTGTGACTGCAAAAACATCCAAAATCGGCAGCATAATCATACACGCAATTACTCTGGGAAGTACAAGGTATTCTACCGGATCTACAGCCATGCATCTAAGTGCATCAATTTGTTCGGTTACACGCATTGTACCTAATTCTGCAGTAATCGCTGCGCCTACTCTACCTGCAAGCACCACACCGCAAAGAACGGGACCCAATTCTCTCCCCAAACCTATCGCAACTATTGAACCGGCAGTAAATTCAGCTCCGTATTTTACCAATTCTCCTACAATTTGTGCGGAAAAAACCATTCCTGTAAATAAAAGTGTAAGAAAAACTATAGGAAATGAATTTACTCCCAAAAGCAAACATTGTTTACAGGTTTCATATAATTTTATTTTATTAATTTTCTTTAAAGTTTCTATCAAAAGCAATATTGTTGCACCTATTTGTGCAATTACTTTCAATGAATACTTGCCTATATTTTCAAGAAAAGACAAGTTTATACACCTCTCAGAATAAATAATTTACGCCGTGGGATTTTCTGAAGAATCTTTTGAAAAATCAAGTTTTACTTTACGTTTTTCTTTCGTCAATTTTTTCAATTCTTTATCTTTATCGGAAGGATTCATTACTTGGAATGTAAATTGTCCGTCACCGTAAACGATATAATCCGTTTTTAATCTTGTTTTTGATTTAGAATTATTGTTTTCTTCTTTTGCTTCCAAATTTTCTACTTTTTTATCAATCTTTTTATCCGGCATTCCCGAATCTGTATTCAAAATTTCTACAACAATCTGGTTATTTTGATCTGATTCTTCAAGTTTATTAAATAAATCATCAAAATCTTTGTACTTACGTAAACGATCTATAACTTCATCGGAGAAATTAAGTTGTTGCTGCTGAATAAGGTAAGGCAAAGGAACAACTCCGCCTCCTCTTACTTCCAATGTCATTTCACCTAAAGGCTGATCTTTAGGAACGGTGAATGTAAGATCCTTATAAAAAATATTTCCTCTATATGATTGTAATCTTACACGTATATAAATCATATCACCGGGACTTACTATCGTAGGTGCTGCGGTTGCATCCAAAAGTTGTGCCGTTTTACGTTCTTTTGTCACTTCCGCATCTAAAGTTATACTTCTCAAAGGGAATTTTTCAAACTGATTTTGTGCCAAAATGCTTATTGCGTTATATAATTCTTCAACACTTTTTTCGGAAATATCTACCGATGACCAAAACATATTACTTCTGGTAAACGGTTTTTTCTTCAAATCTTTCGGGTACAATGTATATTTTAATGTAACTGTACCTTCACCTTTTCTATTTATAGTACTGTTTACGGCACTATATGCAGATGTAGATGTCAACGATGCAATAATTTTTTCATCTTGAATCATTTTTACATTTAAATTGCGATGTTCACCGGTATCTTTATCTTTTACATAAGCATGAAAAGATGCAAAGTCCGGTATAATTCCGTTTATTCCCGCAATACCTTCTACACGATCTTGTGTAATTTCACCTATATCTGCACCTACTGATGCAAGTTTGAATGGAGTATCGGTACTCGGTATTACCGTGAAAATATACGAATTATTCATAAAATACGAAGTGCTCCCGGTATTTCTGAAAGGATGCCCGAAGGCTACTATATGGTCTTTATCTACGTAAGTTACGGTACCTACAGCTCCCAATTTCAAATCACCGGTTACCATAGTCGCCGCAACGGCTCCTCCGGCTTCCAAAGGACGTGCAATTTCATCAACACTTGAGGTTGCAGCGGATAATGGGTACATATTAAAATCTTTCATTCTCTTTTCAAGATATTTAATTGCATCTTCAGTGTATCCTGTCGACATCAAAGGTGTTTTAATCGGTATCAATCCGTCAGGTAGTGTATGTGAAGTAGCCTTCTTATTATCATCTATAGTCCATAATCCGAGCATATCAGATATAGGTGTAACCATTCCTATTCTTCCTCCGGAATTTGAAAACCCATAAGCAACCGCACCTAAAAGTTTCCCGTTTATATAAACAGGGCTTCCGCTCATTCCTTGTGCTATTCCGTTGGATTCATCTATAACAGGTCCGGATACTTTTACTAAAATTAAATCGCCTCCGGTATTTCCCTGTTTTTTCATTACTCCCATTACATCTACATAAAAAGTGTCGATTTTTGTACCATGAATTACGGTTTTCGCATATCCGTGCATTCCTTCTTTAACTTCGGATACAGGCATAAATTCTTGATTTGCATGCACATACGAACCACCGAGCAATATCATTGCGGAAATAACCAAACACTTTAAAATTTTTTTATTTGACATTACAAACTCCTAAAATTTATATTTCCAAGATAACGGCTACGTCACCTTGCTTAATTTCTGTTCCTTCTTGCACTTTTACTTCATTTACAACACCGTCACCTGTTGCTCTTACTGCAGGTACAGGACCTGCCAATGAATCAACGGTAACAAGAATATCACCTTCTTTTACATGTTGTCCTTCCTGTATAACAGACGTGACAACTCCGGATAAAACAGATTTCTGCACTGCAGACTGCGCCGCATAAACAACACTGCCCAACAAAGCAAGAATAATTGAAATAATTCCTATTTTATATATTTTTTTCATTTTAATTACCTCTACTTTAATACAATCAAATTTATTTCCTTTTAATATATTGTACTATAGAAATAAAAATATTTCTTTCTTAATTATCAATTTATTTAAAACAAAAGACTCTTCCGAAAGAGTCTTTAAAATTGGAGCGCCTAGAGGGAGTCGAACCCTCGCACTCGGTTCCGGAGACCGATGCTCTATCCACTGAGCTATAGGCGCACAGTATATTAAAATTATAAACTATTACAAATATAACAGCAACAATTATACTCATTTTATGCAAATGCAAATTTGTTTTATAAAAGAATGAATTAATTTTATTTCAATTACAAAAATTTATGATAATATATTATTAATGGAGGTTGTTATGAGTACTGAAAATATTTTTGAGGAAGTTGAAAAAGAAAATAATAAAAATTCCGATTATATGGATGAATTGTCTCCGGAAGAGTTGGCTGAATTAATGTCTCGATATAAAAAAGAATTGGCAAGAATTTACAAACTTTCAAGTGCAAAAAAAGCTTCCATATCTTCTCAAAAATTGCATAATGCTCAATATTTACTTAATAAGTGTGATATGGAAATGAGATCCGATATAAATTCTTTAAAGAAAAAATTCGGTATTCATTATTGATTCAGTTTTTTTCAAATTCATATATTGACACAATAAAATTTCAATGCTATAATATTTTTCGTTGATATGGATCATTAGCTCAGCTGGTAGAGCACCTGACTCTTAATCAGGGTGTCCGGGGTTCGAAACCCTGATGATCCACCAAAAAAAGACCGAGTATAAATCGGTCTTTTTTCTTTTATAAAAAACACACTCGCTATATT
>NZ_GL878519.1:259467-302518 GCF_000194985.1 Dialister micraerophilus DSM 19965
TATATCATAACGAGTGTGTTTTTTATGTTTCGTAAACTCTTATTATACGCTTAAATATACACATCAATTCATAAGGTATGGTTTCTGCCAATTCTGCAACTTCTTCAATTGTAATTTTTTCATTTCCTTGTTCGCCTATTAATACCACTTGGTCTCCGGTTCTGACTGTATCATCTACAGCTACCATAAGTTGATCCATACAAATACGTCCGACTATCGGTCTCTTTTTACCTCCGATTAATACGTATCCTTTATTAGATAGACTACGCGGATATCCGTCTGCGTATCCTATCGGTATAGTTGCGGTTTTCATCATATGCTCCGCTTTATATGTAGCTCCATATCCTACGGTTTCACCTTTTTTTAAAGTTTGCACATGAATGCAGTGACTTATCAATGACATTACCGGTTGTAGGTCCAAATTTTTCTTCATATCTCCTGAAGGATATATACCGTACATTATAATCCCCGGACGTGCCAAATTATATAAACTTTGAGGCAATTCAAGTATTCCTGCACTGTTTGCGGCTGAAATTCTGAAATCTTTTGTTTTCGGCAATAATTCCAATGCCTTTTCAAATTCTTTTAATTGCGCAATTGCAAAAGTCTTATCTTTTTCATCTGCGGTTGCCATGTGTGTAAATGTACCATGTAATTTCAAATGGGGGTATCGTTTAAGTTTTTTTAAAAATTCAGGAATTTTATCTAAATGTATCCCCAATCTGTTCATACCGGTATCTACAGTCAACATTACTTTTACTTCTTTATTTGATACTGCCGCAACCGCTTCCATAGTTTTTAAATCCACAGTATCATCTATAGGCATAATCATATCATTTGCTACACCTGCAGGCATATCATAAGGAAGCGGTAATCCTAATGTATATATAGGGCAATTAAATCCGTGTTGTCTTAATTTTATTCCTTCATCTACACGAGCTACAGCTGCTGAACTGTATCCTTCTTCCAACGCTATATTTAAAGTGGCTATAGATCCATGTCCATATCCGTCTGATTTCAGTATTGCCATCAATTCAACATTTTCGGGTACAGTTGAACGAATAAGCCTTAAATTGTGTCTTAATGCTTTCAAACTTATTTTTGTATAGGAAACCGGCATTAATTTTTTACCTCCGTTACAAATTTTTATTAATACTATTCTACAATAATTGTCATAAAAAAGGAAACACTCAATGTGTTTCCTTCAAGTCAACAGAAATTGTTCAAATACATAATTTCCGAAAGCAAATCCTTTTTCAGTTAAAAAAATATGATTTTCACTTTCTTTCAATAATTTTTTATTTTTCAGCATTTCTATTTTATCTTTATAAATCTCTTTTATATCTTTATTATATCGTTCGGCAAATTTTTCTTTATTTATTCCTTCTTTCATTCTTAATTGAAGAAAGCAAAATTCTTCCATTTCTTCTTCAATGGAAAGTTTATAAATTTTTTCCGGAGGATTTTCACCTGATAGCAACTGTTTTTGATACAATCTTACTCCGGGTAAATTTTCTAGTCTTTCGTGTTTTATTCTAGAACATGCCGCAGGTCCCAACCCTAAATAATCGTCAAGTTTCCAATATTTCATATTGTGTTCGGATTTATACCCCTTTTGTGCAAAACTCGATATTTCATAACGTTCAAATCCGTAATGAGGTAAAATTCGACACATTGATTGATACATTTCCCAACTTGCTTCTTCACTCGGCCTATTCAACAATCCTTTTTTGTATAGTTGAGAAAATCTTGTACCTTCTTCTATTATCAAACTGTATATAGACATATGTCTTACCGGCAAATGAACTGCCCATAACAATGTATTTTTAAAATCTTTTGATGTTTGCATCGGAAGTTCGTACATCAAGTCTATACTTATATTTGAAAATCCTTCTTTTTTCGCTTGATAAATAGCTTTTTCAGCTTGTTTTGCATTATGCATTCTTCCTATTTTCAATAATAAAGAATCATAATTGGTTTGAATTCCTACCGATATTCTGTTGATTCCGATTTTTCTTATACTTGCTAAATATTCTTTTGTCATATCACATGGATTTAATTCCATTGTAATTTCGGCATTTTTTGATATATTGAAATGCTGAAACAATTTTCTCATTATTGACTCAACTTGTGTTGATGACAAAGTCGAAGGTGTTCCTCCACCGAAATAAATCGTGTCGCAAATTTTATTTTTATATTTACAACTTTTAAGTTCAATTTCTTTTTCAAACGCTTTAACAAATTTATCGTCCGCTTTCATTCCGATTGAATAAAAATTGCAATATGAACATCTGCTTTTACAAAACGGAATATGCAAGTAAAGTCCCAAATCTTCAGTCATCTTTCAATACTGCCATAAATGCTTCTTGCGGTATTTCTACACTTCCTACTTGTTTCATTCGTTTTTTACCTTCTTTTTGCTTTTCAAGCAGTTTTTTCTTACGTGAAACGTCGCCCCCATAACATTTTGCAAGAACATCTTTCTTATAAGCTTTAATTGTTTCACGTGCGATAATCTTATTACCTATTGCCGCTTGGATAGGTACTTCAAACATTTGACGTGGAATAATGCCTTTTAATTTAAGTGCCAAATTTCTTCCACGACTCGCCGCATTACTTCTGTGTACAATTACTGACAACGCATCTACAAGTTCTCCGTTTAACAAAATATCCAATTTTACAGCATCAGTTTCTTGATATCCGCTTATTTTATAATCTAACGATGCATAGCCTCTGGTACTTGATTTTAATTTGTCGAAAAAATCGAAAATGATTTCCGAAAGCGGAATTTTATATGATAAATCTACACGAGTTTCATCCAAGTATGTCATTGTCTGAAATACACCACGACGATTTTGTACCAATTCCATAACTGCGCCTACCATGTCGGACGGTACCAAAATTTCCACACTTGCAACCGGTTCTTCTATGTGATCTATTTTATTTGTCGGCGGCAATGCTGCAGGATTGTCTACGGTTATCATCGTACCATCTGTTTTATATACATTATAAATAACCGACGGTGCAGTAGTTATAAGTTTAAGTTTATATTCACGTTCCAATCTTTCTTGTATTACATCCATGTGCAGAAGTCCCAAAAATCCGCATCTGAATCCGAATCCTAAAGCCAACGATGTTTCCGGAGCATATTCCAGTGCGGCATCATTTAACTGAAGCTTTTCAAGTGCCGCTTTAAGTTGATCATAATCTTTACTTTCTATCGGATATAATCCGCAGAAAACCATCGGCAAAGCTTTACGGTACCCTTCCAACGCTTTTTTTGCACCGTCCACCGCAGTTGTAATAGTATCTCCCACTTCACAATCTTGTACATTTTTAATACTTGCAGCTATATAACCGACAGAGCCGCATGTCAATTTATCGGACGATTTCGGAAACGGTGAAAAATATCCTACTTCAGTAACTTTGTAAGCTTTTCCTGAAGCCATCATACATATGTCCATGCCTGCACGTACTTCTCCGTCCATTACACGAACGTATGCAATTGCACCTTTATACGAGTCGAATATTGAATCGAATATCAAACAACGTAAAGGCTCTTTACTGTTATCTTTCGGAGCAGGTATTTTTTCTACAATTTGTTCCAAAACGGCTTCTACATTTTCACCTGTTTTTGCACTTACGCAAACCGCTTCCGACATATCCAATCCTATAAGATTTTCAACTTCATTTTTTACACGTTCGGGATCCGCACTCGGCAAATCCACTTTATTTATTACCGGAATAATTTCCAAATCGTTATCAAGAGCCAAGTATAAATTTGCAAGTGTTTGAGCTTGAACGCCCTGTGTCGCATCAATAATCAATATGGCACCTTCACACGCAGACAGACTTCTTGATACTTCATAATTAAAATCTACATGACCCGGTGTGTCTATTAAATTTAATTCATAAATCTCGCCGTCTTTATATTTATATTTCAATCTTACAGATTGTTCTTTAATAGTTATTCCGCGTTCACGTTCAAGAGCCATAGTATCTAAAAGTTGTGCTTCCATTTCACGTTTGGAAACAGTACCGGTCAATTCAATCAATCGATCCGCCAAAGTTGATTTACCATGATCTATATGCGCAATAATAGAAAAATTTCTGATGTGTTTTGTATCCATTAAATTCTCCTGATTTTATATAAATCCGATTCTATACTTCTTTTCATTTACAGCCTATCGGCTTTCGACTTTTTCTCTTCTTGATATTATATATAAAATACTTCCGAAAATCAGCCATCCTCCTAAAATTATCCATTCTTTCAAATCAAGTGCAACAGGGCTCATAGGTACAATTAACAATGCACATAAAATTGCTCCTATAATAACACCCAGCCAAATTCCGATTTTACCTCCCGGAACTTTATACGGTCTTTTCAATTCAGGGTAATCATATCTGAATTTCAAGCAAGCTGCAGTTACCATTGTGCACGGCAATATAAATGCCAATCCTGCAACTTCAGTAAGCGGAAGAAGCATTCTATATCCCAAAAAAGGTCCCGATATTGTCAAAACTGCAAGCAATATATTTGCTGCACGCGGTGTACCCCTTTTATCCAATTTTGAAAATACGTAAGGTAATTGTTTTTTACGTCCCATAGCCAATATTATACGTGACGTTGCGGAAAAAAGAGAATTCATAGGTCCCAAAGGTCCCAATATGGCAATAAACAACATTGCAAATGAAAGGTAAATATTTATATCTTTTAAAACTGCAAGTGCCGGTATAGGCATTTTTATAAATTCCGTCCATTTAATAATGGTACTGAAAGAATATATGCAAATTGAATAAAATATTGCAGATGCTATAAGCGTAGCTCCGATTACACGTCCGAAATTTTTCCAGTTTATTCCTTCTTCAGCTTCCTCGGCTTGATCCGGTATAGTATCAAGTCCTGTGTAAAAAAAGGGAGTTAAAACCAAAACAGAAAGCATGGCTGTCCAAAAATCGTTTCCACCGGTTTGAGTTGACGGACCTACTACATGTTCGAATATAGGATAAAAGTTTTGTGTCCCTCCTCTTACCAATGAAACAATCATAGCAATGGCCATTCCCAAAAACAACATTCGTGTTAAAAATTTCTGTAATTTTGCCATATGTGAAGAACCTTTAAAATTTTGCAAAATCACATATCCTGCCATAGCAAGTCCGAAAATTAAAGGCCAAAAATAAACTTTTGCTCCAAATATTTCATATAATTCTATACTTTTCAACCATGGAAAATATTGAGCGACAAGTTCTGTCAATATACTGGATACTATAAGTGCTTCCCATGGACATACTATACCGTCACCGAACACAAGTAACCAACCTGCCACAAATGATGCTTTTTGTCCGAAAGCACGTTCTACATACTCAACTATACCACCTGAAATAGGCATCGCAGTAGTTAATTCTGCAAATGCGGCTCCTACAGGAAGTAATGCAAGACCTCCAATAATGAAAGCAATTATTGCCGCAAATGGACCGCCTCCCAATACAACCCAGTCTCCTACCATCAAAACCCATCCGATTCCGACTATTGCACCGAATCCTATATTAAAATAATCGAAAATTGATAAAGTTTTTTTTACGGAAACAGTATTTTGTTCTTTATTGTCGTTCGGCTCCATAAAATTTCCTTTCATTAAAATACATTTTTACATAGAAAATCTATTTAAATTATAGCATAAAAATATTTAATAAATTTTTATATGCTTAAGATAAATATTTTACAAATTTATAAAATATAAAAACAATATTGACGAAATAAAAATAAAACGCTTTCAATAATTGATTTCATATCAAATTATCAAATGCGTTTTTATAAGTTTTATTTGGTGGGACTGATCAGATTCGAACTGATGACCTCCACGATGTCAACATGGCACTCTGACCTGCTGAGCTACAGTCCCTTTTTTTACTATTTTAAACTATTTTTGTTTTTATTTCAGTATTTTTTCTACTGCTCCCATAACTGCAAGTACGGCATGTTCAAATGTAATACTTCCTTGCATATACATTACATACGGAGGACGTACAGGCCCGTCTGCAGATAATTCTATTGTTGAACCTTGTACAAAAGTTCCTGCCGCCATAAGTATTTGATCGGTGTATCCTGGCATAGGACCGGGTATAGGTCTTGCAAATGAATCTACCGGTGACAAGCTTTGAATTGCTTCCCCGAATGAAAGCATATTTTCTTTACTGTTTAATGTTATTGCGGTAATCAAATCCGTTCTCAAGTGTCCGGCCTCAGGTTCTACATTAAACCCTAAATTTCCAAACACAGTTCCTGCAAATTCCGCTGCCATAACTGCTTGACATGTTATATGAGGTGCCATAAACAACCCTTGAAAAAACGGGCGATATCCGCCTGCATAAGACCCCATTTCACTTCCAAGTCCCGGTGCAGTCAATTCTTGTGCACAACGTTCAACTAAATCAGCTCTTCCGCAAATATATCCTCCGGTAGGCGCCAGTCCGCCTCCGGCATTTTTAATCAGTGAACCGGCTGTAATATCCGCTCCGCATTCAATAGGTTCTTCCTTGCAAGTAAATTCTCCATAACAATTATCTACAAAACAAATTGCATCCGGATTTTTCCTTCTTACTATTTTAATTATATCTTTTATATCTTCAGGATATAAAGATTTTCTGTTCATGTATCCTCTTGAACGTTGAATAAGAACCAATGTAGTTTTTTCGTCAACGGCTTTTTCTATTGCGTCCGGATTATATCCGCCATCCGAATTCAATTCCGCTTCTTTATAAAAAACTCCGCGTTCTTTTAAGTTTCTCGGAGCATTTCCGGTTATTCCTATTACATTTTGCATAGTATCATAAGGTTTCCCCATTACCGACACCAAAGTATCGCCTTGTTTCAACAATGCAAGTAAAACCGTTGCAAGTGCGTGTGTACCGGAAACAAAATGCGGTCTTACCAATGCAGCTTCTGCATGAAATACATCTGCCCAAATTTCTTCCAACTTTTCACGACCCGGATCGTTGTATCCGTAACCGTTTGTAGATGCAAAGTGATATGCCGATAAACGATGCTTTCTAAATGCATTTAATACTTTTTCAGTATTGAAAAGTGAAATCTCTTTCATTGTTTCAAAAACAGGTTCACATTGTTTCAATGCTTCAAATTTTATTTTTTCCAACTGTTCATTCATTTAATTTGCCTCTTTTAATGTTGAATTTACATATTTTTTTATGCCTTCATACCAATCATCTTTAGATTTATTACCTTGTCGTGTCCAATGTATATAAGGCATTCTTTTATACCATGTTATCTGACGTTTTGCAAAATGCCTGGTATTTTTCATTATTAAAGAAATTCCGTCTTCTAAAGATATTTCACCTTTAATTGCAGACACCATTTCCTTGTACCCTATAGCTTTAAAAGCTTGGCAATCAGTCGATACACCTTCATTTATTAAATTTTCAACTTCTTTTTTCAATCCTTTTTCAATCATTTTCTGAACACGAAGGTTTATTTTACTATACAAAACGTTTCTTTCGGTTTCTATACCTATCACCGGTCCGTCATAAAGAATTTCATCGGATTTTCCGGCAACAGTTTTATTTACTCCGTTTTCCAAAAGTTCCAACAGTCTTATAAGTCTATGTTTATCTTTCGGAATTTTTATATTTGAATTATATTTCTTTATTTCTTCAATTAACGGTTTTTCACCTTCTTGTTCATAAATTTTTTTCCATTTTTTCGTGCTTTCTACTTCAGGTCTGAAATCATATCCTTCTAAAAGCCCTTGTATATAAAGTCCCGTTCCACCTACAAGAATAGGTATTCTACCGTTTTCATTTTCTTCTTTTATATATTTTTCGGCATATTGTTTAAATTTTGCGGCAGAATACGGCTCATCTACATCCATGCAATCAACAAGGTAATGTTTTATTCCGCATGATTCTTCTTTTGTGACTTTTGCAGTACCTATATCCAAACCTTTATAAACTTGAAAGGCATCTCCGGATATTATGGAGCTACCATATTCTTTTGCCAAATAAATCCCCAATTCCGATTTACCCGAAGCAGTCGGACCGAGGATTGTGATTAATTTAAGTTTTTTCACGTTTCAATCACTCCATACGCAACTGATTGTCCTTTTTTAGTATCTATATATGAAAAATTATATTTTCTGAAAATAATTGAAAACGGTCTTTCTTTTATAATTACCCGTTTTTTTGCTACTCGTATAGATTCATCCAAAATTTCTTTCGTCAATTTATCATAACATGCACATTTTCTGAAAGCTTCTCTATGATTTTTTTCAGATTTTACCGGATGCTTAAACATTGTATCAAAATATACTACATCAATACTTTTACTTTCAGCTTTTTTCAAATAGGTAAAAAAATCTTCATTTTTCAATTCAATTCTTTTTAATATATCTTGATATTCATCTGTTTCAGAAATTTTTTTGATGCCGTATTTACCTATAATATACAAAGCTTTGCTTTTTTCCAAAGAAATTATTCTGCTTTTTTCCCCTAAAAATCCGGAAACAACTATAGAATCATTGCCTTGACCGAAAGTACAATCTAAAAATGTATTTACAGATTCAGGTATTAATTTGCAAAGTCTGTCAACACTACCTCTTTTCAATTGCAACAATCTGAGTTTGGCCATTCCCAAATGAAATTTATATTCTCCGTCTTTCGTTTTCAGAAAAAGTTCTTTTCCGCAAACTATAAGTCCGTCCAAATTATTCTCTTCCATACATTTTTTACAACTTTCTTTTCTTTCAAAAAAAGGTATGGAAAATTTTTCGGCAATTTCTCTTGCTTGGGCAATATTTTGTTCTGCAGGTTTCGGTATTGTAGTTATTCCAATCATGTTCTCTTGAAAAGTTTCCCCAATTCTTCCGGTGTAAATTTTATAATTGTAGGTCTACCGTGCGGACATACAAACGGACGTGATGTCATAAACAAATCACTTATCAATTCTTTCATTTGTCTTATATTGAGAACGTCTCCGGCTTTAATTGCACCTCTGCATGCGGCATATGCCATCATTCTATGTCTTAGCGTTTCCGGTGACGGTTCGGATTGTGAATTAAATGCTATAAGCAAATCGTGTATAACCCTTTCCATATCACTTTCTGAAAAATCTTCCGGTGCTCCCGTTATACGAATTACATCAATTCCTGCCTGTTCAAATATTATCCCCAATCTTTCTATATCTTTTCTTCTTTCTTCAAATAGTTCAATATCCTGTTTATCCATTGTAATTAAGTGAGGAATAAGTATATTTTGAACCGGAATACTTTCTGCATGTTCCGCCAATTTATCATACCTTACACGTTCATGTGCGGCATGCTGATCTATAATAAATAATTCTTTTCCTTTTACACAAATAATAAAACAATTTGCAACTTGTCCTAAAGGAATAACAAGTTCTTCTTTTTTTATATCTTCAAATAATCTTTCGGACTGTTTTTCATTATTTTGAAAATTTTCCAGTATTGAATTTTCGGAATATATATTTTTTAAATCATTTTCCGGATTGTATTCATTTTTTTCCTCACAATGATTATCTTGTGTTTTATTATTATATGTATCGGTTGCATCTTTCCAATACAAATTTACAAAATCATTTCCTTTTTTTGTCGAATAATAATTATTTTCAATTTTTTTTGTGTTTATATCTTTTTCATCAACCGATTCATGTTTAGGTACATACGTTATTTCTGTAGCAATTTCAGTCGCTTCAGATTGTGCAGTTAATGTTTTCAATACAGCATGATATACCAATCTGAAAATTTCTTTTTCATTTTCAAATTTAATTTCTCTTTTTTGAGGATGAACATTTATATCTATACTTTCCGGAGGAACTGTAAGTTTAATAATACATACAGGATAACCAGTTTTCGGAAGTAATGAATGATATGCATTATCAATTGCTTTGGATATCAAAGGTGATTCTACAATTCTATGATTTACGATAATCGTTTGATATTGTCTGCTGCTTTTCAAAAGTGACGGTTTTGATATCATTCCGTCTAAAAAATACATAGCTGAACTATGTTCTACAGTAAACATTTCATTCGATACGTCTATGCCATACAAAGATGTAACCGCATCCAGCAGTCTTCCGTTACCGGGAGTTTCTATAACTACCCTTCCGTTATTAATCAATCTGAATGCTATAGTCGGATGTGACAAAGCCATTTTACCTATAATTGTATTTATTCGTCCGGCTTCTGTTCTTTCAGTTTTTAAAAATTTTTTCCGCGCAGGTACATTATAAAATAATTCTCTTACTTCTATTGTTGTCCCTACGGGTGCTCCTACAATTTTTGAATCCGTAATTTTTCCGCTTTCAATATCTAATTGTACTCCTTCCGAATTATCTTTTTGTCTTGTAGTCAATGTACATTTAGATACTGCAGCTATACTGGCAAGTGCTTCTCCTCTAAATCCCAATGATGAAATATGAAATATATTGTCTACGGTGGAAATTTTACTTGTTGCATGTCTTATTATTGACATTTCAGCGTCTTCTTTATCCATTCCGCTACCGTTGTCCGTTACACGAATATATGTTATTCCTCCATCAGCTATTTCCACCTCAATTTCGGATGCATTTGCATCTATGGAATTTTCTACCATTTCTTTTACGGCATTTACCGGTCTTTCTACTACTTCCCCCGCAGCTATTTGATTTATAGTTTTTTCATCTAATAAATGTATTAATGCCATCAATTTCCGCCTTTCGCTTCTTTGCTTAATCTGAAAAGAATTTCCATAGCTTCCAACGGAGTTTTGCTCATCACATCCAATGTAGATAATTCATTTATTATCGAAGATGTAAATAAATTTTCTTCCGATGTATTTTCAACTTTTTCCATAATTTTCTTATTTGATGATTTATTGTCTTGCGATTCCAAATTATCCAATATTGCAGATGCTTGTTTCAACAAACTTTCAGGTAAACCTGCAAGCCTTGCAACATGAATACCATAACTTCTGTCGGCACAACCTGGAACAATTCTGCGCAAAAATGTAATTTCTTCGCCTCTTTCTTTAACTGTAACAGTAAAATTTTTGATTTTTTTACTTGTCGATGCCATATCCGACAATTCATGGTAATGAGTTGCAAATAGAGTGTATGCGTGAATGTTCTTGTCAAAATATTCAACCACCGCTTTTGCAATACTCATTCCGTCATATGTGCTGGTTCCTCTACCTATTTCATCAAGTAAAACAAGGCTGTTTTCCGTAGCATGCTTAAGAATGTGCGAAACTTCTTGCATTTCCACCATAAATGTACTTTGTCCGGTAGAAATATCGTCAGTTGCTCCTACACGTGTGAAAATTCTGTCCACAGGACTTATTACCGCACTTTTTGCCGGTATAAACGATCCTATTTGCGCCATTATTACAAGAACTGCAACTTGCCTCATAAATGTAGATTTACCTGCCATATTCGGACCGGTTATTACTAACAATTCTTGGTTTGCATGGTTCAACTCAATATCATTGGGTATAAACATTTCATTTTTCAATGCATGTTCAACCATCGGATGTCTTCCGTCATTTATTGAAATATGTTTATTTTTGCTACATTCTATTACAGGTTTTATATATCTTTCTTTTAATGCCGCACGTGCCAACCCCGATAAACAATCCAAGCCGGCAATTGTACGTGCTGTTTTTTGCATTTCGGCAATGTACGGATAAATTTGTTTCTTTATATCTTTATATAATTCCAATTCCAATTCGGACATTTTTTCTTTGGCAACCAATACTTTAGCTTCAAACTCCTTCAATTCAGGAGTGATATACCTTTCAGCATTTACCAAAGTCTGTTTTCTTACATAATATTCCGGTATGGGTATTTTATTTGCATGCGTAATTTCAAAATAATATCCGAAAATATTATTAAACCCTATTTTAAGTTTTATTCCGGTTTTTTCTTTTTCACTTTTTTCAAGTTCGGTTATCCATTTTCTGCTGTTTTCAGCCAATGATCTGACTTCATCCAACTCTTTTGAATATCCGTTTTTTATATATTTTCCGTCACGTATACTTCCTGTTCCGTTTTCATTCATAGATTTATCCAACAGTTCATATACGAATTTATGTGTTTTTATATTACTGTTTATATTTTTAAGAATAACCGATGATGCACCTGACAGAACTTTTTTTATCTCCGGAATTTCTTTTAATGTCGCTTTAAGTGACAATAAATCTTTCGGTGATGTGGTATTTGCTTCAATACGTGCCAGAATACGTTCAAAATCAAATATGCTTGAAAATAATGATTCGAGTTTTTGTAATTCGGTAGCATGTGTACGTAATTCTTCAATTCCGTTTTGTCTTAAAATTATACGATTTACATCCGTAAGAGGTTGTTCAAGCCATTTTTTCAGCAAACGTCCTCCCATGGCGGTTGAAGTATAGTCCAAGAGTTCGAGTAATGTACCTTTTCTACCTCCGTCTCGCATGTTTTTCGTTATTTCTAAATTTCTTATAGTTTTTTCAGATAAGTGCAGTACATGATCTTCTCGTAATTTATAAATGTTATGAAATTTTACGGAATCCGATTTCATTACATCTTTTAAATATTCAACTAAAAGAAGAAATGCTTTTTGCACTTTTTTATTGTCCGAATATATTACATCATTTTCTTTTACTTCATCTGTATACTCTTTACGCACCAAAAGACATCCGCCTACAGATGATGTAAAAAAATAATCTGTTTTTTCATATAATTCATCAGAAATTGTACATAGAGTTTCCGAAGGTTGATAAATAGATATCATATCGAACATATCATATAATTCTTTTTTTGCGTTCCATATCCCCCAACTGCATTCACCTGTAGATATGTCGGATAAAATCAATACTATTTCACCTTGTTCTTCGTATATATACATTAAGTAATTATTTGATTTATCTGCAATTGCATTTTCAAATAATATTGTTCCGGGCGTTATAACTCGTATAACGTCACGTTTTACCAAACCTTTTGCTTTTTTCGGTTCTTCCAGTTGTTCACACACCGCCACTTTATAGCCTTTTTGAATTAAGCGATAGATATAATTTTCAGCAGCATGATACGGAACCCCGCACATCGGAACTCTACCTTCTTTTCCGGCACTTTTTCCGGTAAGTGTCAATTCCAATTCATGCGAAACGACTTTTGCATCATCATAAAACAATTCATAAAAATCGCCTAAACGATAAAACAAAAGCGAATCTTCATATTTATCTTTTATACTTTGATATTGCGCCATCAAAGGAGTTTTTGCCATCTGATATCTACCGCCTTAAAACTATATAACTATATTTTTTCTTTCCCTTTCAGTATCCATGTTTGTGCAGTTTCTACTGTAACGTCTAATGTTTGCCCTATTTTCAAACCTTCTCTGTATGGAAACATAATCATCTTGTTTCCGGATGTTCTTCCGAACCAATTATCTTTATTTTGTTTTGTCGGTCCTTCAACAATTACTTGGAATGTTTTTCCTTCCATTTCTTTATTTATTTCCAAACTTATTTTGTTCTGTAATTCCATTATTTCATTCAGTCTTCTATGCTGAATGTCGGACGGTACCGTATCCGTCATGCGTGCAGCGGGAGTACCTTTACGCGGTGAGTAAATAAATGTATATGCCGAATCGAAACGTGCTCTTTTTAATATCTCAAGAGTTTCTTTATGCATCTCTTCGGTTTCTCCCGGAAATCCTGTTATTAAATCCGTTGTAACTACCACATCCGGAATTTTTTTCTTGACATAGTCGAATAATTCAAAATAATGCTCTATTGTGTAGCCTCTATTCATTTTCTTCAGCATTTCATTTGATCCATGTTGAACGGGTAAGTGCATTTGCGTTACAACCTTAGGAGATTCGGCAATCGCATCTACCATTTCAAATGTCATATCACGAGGGTGCGATGTCATGTATCTTATTCTTTCTATACCGTCAACCGTATCCAATGCTTTTATCAAATCACTGAAATCTGTTCCGTTTCTGAAATCAAGTCCGTAAGAATTTACATTTTGCCCCAACAACGTGATTTCTTTATATCCGTCTTTTGCTAATTGTTTTACTTCTTTCAACACGTCACTTATCGGTCTGCTCGTTTCTCTTCCACGTACATAAGGAACTATACAATATGTACAAAATTTATTACATCCTTGCATAATAGGAACCCATGCAAAAATATTACTCTTTCTTGATGCTGTCAATTCGCTGTAATCTTTTACTCGCTGAGGATTCATTTTAGTTAAAACAACATGCGCACCTTCAGCATTTCTTGCAGTAACGATATCTTTTAAATCATGTATATGATACGGCCCTATTACGAAATCTATTATAGGCATGCGTTCTATGAGCTTCTTTTTACTTTCTTGTGCCATACATCCTGCAATACCTAAAAGAACACCGTCTTTTTTCTCTTTAAGTTTTTTTACTTCGCCTATTTTCCCGTAGACTTTTTCTTCAGCGTTTTGTCTTATGCTGCATGTATTTAAAATTACAATATCCGCCTCATCCATTACATTTGCAGGCGTATATCCCAATGCTTCCAATTGACCGTTAATTCTTTCGGTATCAGATTCATTCATTTGACAACCATATGTTATCGTATAATATTTTTTCCCTGTAAACTTTATGCTTTCCACAATATCCTCCGAAATTTTGACTTCTTTTCATTATATCATGAATACACTCAAAACAAATAAAAATGCGATACAATGTACCGCATTTTTATCATGCTTTTGAAATGTGACCTTTTTCCATAATATAGTGTTTATCTGCATATGGTATAAAATCAGATTCATGTGTTACAACCAATACCGCTGCACCTTCATCTGCACTTTTTCGTAAAAGATTTATAGCAATTTTTACATTTTCACTGTCCAAATCGGATGTCGGTTCATCCGCAAACAATATTTCGGGTGAACGAGCTAAAGCACGTGCAACGGACATACGATGCAATTCTCCTCCCGACAATTCGGTCGGATATGCTTTTTTCAAGTTTGAAATACCCAATTCTTCCAACAAATCATCACATTTTTGATTTATATTTTTTTCTTTTTCTGAAATATAAAATTTTATATTTTCTTCTACATTCAAACTGTAAATTGCAGCTTCGGTTTGTGGAATTATTCCCATATGATGATGACGAAAATCACTTAATTCTTTATCAGTAAATCCGTATATATCACTTTGATCTGCAAGAACAGTTCCGGAAGTAGGTTTAAGCAATCCTGCCATTATGTTAAGCAACGTTGATTTTCCGCTTCCGCTTCTTCCTGTGATTACTACCAATTCACCTGAATTTACAGAAAAATTTATTGCAGATATAGCCTCAAAAATTCTTTTGTTTGAATTATTTAAATTATACTGTTTTGTAATCATATTTGCGGTTATTTTCATCAGTTTCCACCTCTCAATATTGAAGCGGTATCAACACGGCTCAAACGAAAGGCAGAATATGCAGAAGCAAGTACTCCTACTGCAAGTACGGTAATAAATGTCAGTATTGATAAACTACCTATCATCGCAAAGTCAGGAATCAAAAACGGCAAGTTCAATGAGGATTCTATCAAACCGCTGAAAGGTATTACAAAAATATATCCTGCCGCAATGCCGGAAATCGCTCCTATAATACTGATAACGGCAGATTCTTTCATAATTATTTGTGCCAAATTTCGTCTTGATATACCAAGCATACGAAGTACTGCAAATTCCTTTTTACGCGATCCTATAGGTAAAGAAAATGCAATTATCAATATGATAAATACCATAAACCAAACCGCATAAGTCAAAAATTTGATACTTTTTGAAACTGCAGATAAACTTCCTGCAATTCCAGAAAGCATACTTTTTGCCGGAATTGCTTTTACTTTGCGTACTCGCAAATTTATATCGTTTGAAACTTTAGTTATATCATAACCTTTTTTAACCTTTATATATATGGATGAAATAACATCTTCCGCTTTACCTTGAAAAACAGGATTAAGTCCCATCTTTATAGACGAATCTATCAACATATTTATTGTTTCCGAATTTGTATATACCGCGGTATCGAATCCGGTGCCTGTCGCTTCAAGTTTGGCTACAATTTTACATTGTTTATTGTAAAACTGTATTGTATCTCCTACAGTTGCATTTACCGAAGAGCCCACAACAACATCTCCATATCCTAAAGGCTTTCCGTAACTTTTCTTTATCCACGGCTGAATTATAAAATCTGTTTGAGGATCAAATCCTATTATTTGTACAGGTACGGAACAACAGGATGCACTTAGCGATGCTAAAAATGTCTGTGAAGATATTTTATCAATACCCTCTATATGCTTTATCATGTCAAAATTCTGTTTAGGCATATAAAAATATCCCGGTGTACCGTTCAAAAGCATAAATTGAGGATCAATTTTTCTTTTTGCCGAATTAGGTATAACAACGATATCTGCACCCAACCGATCTTCAAGTCTTTCAATTCCGTTTTGAAGGCTCATTATAACGATCGAACCTGTAAACACACAAAAAGCCAAAAGAAAAGTCAAAAAAATCATGGCTGCCGTTTTTAACGGTGCGGATTTTAAATTCTTTATAGGAAGATTAGTGTAACTCATTTACAATTTTCTTTCTTTAAACATTTTCTACGCATAAAAAAATCGACAATTGCAACTACTGCAATAATTCCGGCTACTACCATTACAAACGGTTTCATAACCATATGACAACGCATTGTTGTCTTCATACAAAGAGGTACAATATTCCCCGATACCAGCATTGTAAAAATGGAATTTAAAAAAATTGCAATTGAAATGCCTTGTTTCATTTCAATTTTTTTAGAAATAAAATGTATTATAGATAATATCAACAGTAATACTCCTAATCCGAATACTACTTCACCTGCCCAATGACACGTCATAAAACGTCCGTTAGGCATCGCAGGGCAAACAGATGCAAAAGTTTTTACTCCTATTGCAAGAATCAAACTTGCAATTGCCATAATAAGACTGAATATATATTTAATCATAAAGACTCCTTAAATTAATAATATAAAATAATAATACTCCATATAAAAATATAAACAGGTTCTTTATAAAAGTCAAATAAAAACAAGGCATGTAATCTTATGCCTTGCTTACATTTGTTATTATATTCAACTTAACCGTTTCAAGGGACATTCCTGTTGTATACTCAATTTCTTTCTGAATATTATCCCTCATTTTATGAACAATTTTTTTCATTTCGTCAGGATTTTTTTTATGCATTTCAATTTCAAGTCGCAAAACAAGTCCATTGATTTGTTCTCTGCTCTTTTTACTGTCAACTTTGTTTATTACCAAGTACGGAATGTCTTGTACGGAATATTTTACAAGTTTTTCTATTACTCTATCCGAAAAACTTAATTTCCCGTAATAGCTGAATACAGGACGTACAACGGATCTTTCTTCATTTTTTACACGCGGTGAATTACTCTTGTTTCTGTTTCTGAAAAATCTTAACGGATAAACCAAGTATCCTCTGAAATAAGGTTTCAATTCTACCGTAGGAACCGGAATTACGTGTTTCCCTTCTTTATATCTTGCTTCATTCGCTTTTTTTATTTCTTCAGGTCTTGCTACATCTTCTATATGTATGTATTTAAACGGTTTTTGTAAATTTAATTGTTCCGTTATTTTGATAATCATACGTTCGGATGTTCCCAAAATCAAAATACGTGCAGGATTAATTTTAGCCAAAGATTTTTTTACATCTTCAACTTGATTTTCATCTAAAAATATCGCACGCCGTACAGCTTTCAATCTGCTTTCTTCTTTTTTCGCCGATTTACCTGCAACAATACGATTGTCATATATCAGTATTCCGTCATCAATAATACATTCCGCTTTGTTTTTATGTGCAACTGCAATCGCCCGATCACTTTTACCTGTTCCCGGAGGACCGACAAAAGCTATAACATCCATATTCGCTCCTGTTTCATTTACTACTATGCTTCTCCTATAACTTGAACTTCAGTGTACAAATCAACTTTGTAAGTTTCTTTTACACGTCTTTGTATTTCACCGATAAGCGCCAACATATCTTCACAGCTTGCATTTCCGTCATTAATTAAAAATCCGGCATGCTTTGTACTTACTTTTGCATCTCCGACTGAAAAACCTTTTAATCCTAATTCTTCAATCATTTTTCCTACAAAATGTCCTTTCGGTCTTTTAAATGTACTTCCGGCACTTCTTTTGTCCAAAGGTTGTTTTTCACGGCGCCTGCTGTTATATTCATTTATTTTTTGTTTTATTTCATTTATATTTCCGTTTTTTAAAGTAAGTGTAACATTTACTATAATGTCGCCGTTATCCATAAACACACTATGTCTGTAATTGTAATCTATTTCAAAATTACTGTATTCTTTTAAATTTCCGTCAAAATCACATGTAGTAACATTTTCTACTATATGCGACATTTCTCCTCCATAGGCACCTGCATTCATAAAAACTCCACCACCTATGCTTCCGGGAATACCGCTTAATTCTTCCATCCCTGAAAGTCCGTTTTTAGCGGCAAAGTGTGCAACTTTAGCAATACTGACTCCGCTGTTTACACTTATTTTATTTCCTTTGCATTCAATATTCTTCAGTCCGACGGTTGAGATTACAACTCCTCTTATACCTTTATCACGCACAAGAAGATTTGCTCCACCACCTAAAATAAAAATAGGCGAGTTATATTTTTTTAAGATTTTTACAACTTGCTGTAATTGAGATACGGTTTCGGGTTGTACAAAACAATCTGCAATTCCGCCTATACCAAAAGTCGTATGCTTACTCATAGGTTCATTTAATTTTATTTGATTTTCACTTAAAATGTTTGAAAAAATTTCGTAATAATTCATATATACCGCTTTCAATAATAAATTGTCATAATATACAAATTGTATTTATTATCAATAATTATTTTATCACGTTTTCATAAAAAAAGAGGGGGTTTATCCCCTCTTTAATTTTTATTTTTATTTTTCAATTAATTTTAATTCAACCGCAATATTCTTTTCTACGTTTTCACCTTTAGCAAGTTTAACTGCAGTGTCGATACCGACTTCACCCATCTTGTCAGGTTGCTGTGCTATTGTTGCTGCCATATCACCGCTCTTAATAGCTGCCAATCCGTCATCTGTTCCATCAAATCCGACAATTAAAATTTGCTTGTTTGCACTCTTTGCAGCACCTATTGCACCCAATGCCATTTCATCGTTTTGTGCAAAGATAGCTTTAATATCAGGATTTGCCTGCAAAATGTTTTCTGCAACTGTCAAGCCTTTACCTCTATCGAAATCTGCACTTTGTTTAGCTAAAACTTTAAGTTTGGAATCTGCCAAATTATGGAAGCCTTGTCCACGTTCACGTGCAGCAGATGCGCCCGGAATACCTTCCAGTTCTGCAACCGGTGTTTGTTCCCCTAATTTATCAATAATGTATTGAGCTGCCATTTCTCCACCCTTTACATTGTTGGAAGCAATATGTACAGCTACATCACCTTTATCGGAAGAACGGTCAATTGTAATAACCGGAATTTTTGCTTGATTTGCTGCAATAACGGAGTTTGAGATTGCTGCAGAATCTACCGGATTTACAATCAATACATCTACTTTACTTTGAATTAAGTCCGCAACATCGTTTGCCTGTTTTGCTGAGTCATTCTGTGCGTCAACAATTTTTACATTGATTCCCAATTTGTCGGCTTCTACCTTTACGCTGTTTGCCATAGTAACGAAGAACGGGTTATTCTGTGTCGAAACAGAAAATCCAACCGTTATTTTTTTGTCTGAAGTTGCTGCATCTTTCTTATCTGAAGATCCGCACCCCGCTACAGAAACGAGTGCCGCACCAATCATACACGCCAATGCTACTTTCTTTAACATGAAATACCTCCTTATAACTTCTTGCGATCCATAATAACTGCCAGCAAAATTACAATCCCTTTCACAACTTGCTGGTAAAAGCTGGAAACGTTCAAAATATTCAATCCGTTGTTCAATGTCCCTATGATTAAAGCACCGATTAACGTTCCTGATATTTTACCTTTTCCTCCGGATAAACTTGTACCTCCTAAAACAACTGCAGCTATAGCATCAAGTTCATACCCCATCCCGGCGGTAGGTTGAGCGGAGTTCAAACGTGCCGTAAGGATTGCACCTGCAATTGCACACAAGCATCCTGTCAAAGCATAAGCAAAAATTTTTATCTTGTCAATTTTTATACCTGATATGAATGATACCTTTTCATTACCTCCGACTGCATAGGTTTGACGTCCTAAAGGTGTCTTATTCAAAACAAATAAAAGTATCAAAAATGCAATAATCATCACTATTGCCGGTACCGGAACCTCCAGTAAGAAACCTTGTCCGAATGCAGTAAAAACAGGATCATTTGTAAGTCCGCTTATAGGGTTACCATTAGTGTACACTAATGTACTTCCTCTATAGATTGTCATTGTCGCTAAAGTAGCTATAAAAGGTGCTACTTTTCCATATGAAACTATAATTCCGTTTATAATTCCCAAAATCGTACCTATTATCGCACTGTATATTATCGCCATTTGAGGATTTGTGCCCGAAGCAATCATACTTGCCATCAAAGCACTTGATAATGCCAATATACTTCCGACAGACAAATCAATTCCTCCGGTAAGAATTACAAATGTCATACCGAAAGCAATTAATGCGTTTATAGATACTTGTCTTGCCAAATTTTTCAAGTTTGAAGGGTCTATAAAACTGTCATTCAATATAGCTATTACGATAAATAAAATTACTAAACCTATCAAAGGTCCCATTTCTTTAATCCATGATTTAAATTTGGTTGAATTCATGTTACTCTCCTCCGGTTGCCATAGTCATAATTCGTTTTTGATCGGCCTCTTCACGATTTAAAATTCCTGCCATTCTACCTTCATGAACAACCATAATACGATCACTCATGCCTATAATTTCAGGCAACTCGGAAGATACCATAATAATAGTAACGCCTTGAGATGTCAATTCGTTCATCAAATCATATATATCTTTTTTTGCACCTATATCAATACCTCTTGTCGGCTCGTCCAAAATCAAAATTGAAGGTTTTCTCCCTACCCATTTTGCAATAACCACTTTTTGCTGATTTCCACCGGAAAGAGAAGCTGCCGGAAGTTTTATATCTTCCGTTTTTACACCGAGTTTATCTGACAAAGTTTTAGAAAAATTATATTCATCTTTTTTATTTATATACTCATATTTCGATAATTCTTTTTCACTCGGCAACGCAATATTTCTAAGAATTGAAAAGTCCAATATAAGTCCTTCAGATTTTCTGTTTTCAGTTATAAATCCAAAACCCTTTTTAATTGCATCTGTAGGTTTTTTTATTTTTATTTCTTTACCGTTCAAAAATATTTTACCGCTTTTATGTGAGTCTACACCGAAAATTGCTCGAACTATTTCAGTTCTTCCGGCACCCATTAATCCTGAAATCCCAAATATTTCTCCTTTTCTTACCGAGAAAGAAATATTTTCAAATGAGTCACCTGTTAAATTTTCAATTCTAAGTACTTCTTCACCGGGAGTTACGACTCTTTCGGGATAGTACTCGGACATTACACGACCTACCATATCGCTGACCAATTGTTCCATTCGTGTTTCTTTTGTTGCATATGTATTAATATTTTTACCGTCACGCATGACTGTAATTGTGTCACAATTTACAAAAACTTCTTCCATTCTATGAGAAATATAGATAATAGAAACTCCTCGAGATTTCAATTTTGACATAACACTGAAAAGACAATCAGTTTCTCTTTCAGTAAGTGCTGCAGTAGGTTCATCCATAATTATAACTTTTGCATCTACCATCAAACTTCTTACTATTTCTGTCAGTTGCTGCTGTCCTACGGAGCATTCTTCGGCAATTTTATCCAAAGGTATGTTTACTCCTATATCTGCACATTTTTCTTCAGCCAATTTACGCATCTTTTTGAAATCTACAACTCCGAATTTATTTTTCTGTAAATCGGATAAAAATAAATTTTCCAAAAGAGTCATGTTCGGCCAAATATTCAATTCCTGATGTACAAATGCTATCCCCGCTTTTTCAGCATCTTTATTACAACTGAAAACTACTTCTTTACCGTCAACTAAAATTTTCCCGTAATCGGCTTTATGAATACCTGTCAAAATATTCATAAGTGTTGATTTTCCGGCACCGTTTTCACCCATCAAGGCATGAATTTCTCCGGATTTAAGATGAAAATTTACATCGTCTAACACCTTATTGGTACCGAAAGATTTACCGATACCCGACATTTTTATTTCCATTATCAGAATATTTCCTCTCAAACAGTATTGTAAATTTTAAAATATAACGCCAGATTCCAATACTATATTCGAAAACGGTGTTATTTCACCCGTTCTGATTATAGCTTTGGATGATTTTGTAAGTTCCTTAAATTCTTCATGGTTGTTTAATATAATCCATTTATATTTATTTTCAGGAAATAGTTTGCGCAACGCATTCCACTGATCCGAATTTTTTGTTTTTATTTCACTTGCTACATAAACTTTTTCTATTTCCATGTATTTAGCTATTTCAGATACTACATCAATAAACTTAGGTTCTCCAAGTTTTAATGCCAAATCTATCTTGGAAATACCTTCCGGTGTTGGAAGTCCGCAATCTCCTACGGTAATTTTATCAGTATGTCCCATATCTGCAAGTACTTTTGAAATTTTACTGTTTAATATTCCTACTTTTTGCATTTCAATAATTCCTCCACGTCTTTACGGTAAGGCATACCGCTTTGTGCTCCGAATTTAGTTACAGAAAGAGCTGCCGCGGCATTTGCAAATCTTATACTTTCTTTCATGTTTTTTCCTTCGCTTCGTGCAACTGCAAATGCTCCGTTAAATGTATCTCCGGCACCTGTAGTATCTACCGCTTTTACATCAAAACCTGAGATATTTATAATTGAATTGTTTTCTCCGTAAAATACGCCTTCTTTACCGGCGGTCATAATAACTTTTCCGTTATTTGAAGTCAATATTTCATTACGTGTATAACCTTTAAACATAAGTGCAGCTTCATGCTCATTCGGAGTTATATATTTCACTTTTTTTATCCACTCTTCCGGAACATCCATATATGGTGCAGGATTAAGCAATACCGGAATATTTTCTTCGTAACAACGTTTAATTACATAGTCTATGGTTTCTTTTGAAATTTCATGTTGCAACAAAACAATGTCCGATGTAGATATTGTCTCCCAAGCTTCTTCTATATGTTTTTGTGAAACTTCGGAATTTGCACCTTTAATAACAATTATAGTATTTTCTCCGTTTGAAACCGTTATGTGTGCAGTACCTGTATGTACATTATCCAATACATATACATAATCGGTATTTACATTGCTGTCTTCCATTGCTTTTTTCAGCATTTGACCGTATGCATCGTTACCTACACATCCTATCATGTAAACTTTTGCACCGAGTCTTGCTGCAGCAACTGCTTGGTTCGCACCTTTTCCTCCGGGTGAAAGAACCATCTTATTACCTAAAACCGTTTCTCCCGGCATAGGACGTCGATCGACTTCTACAACCAAGTCCATATTGCAACTTCCTATAACAGAAATATGTTTCATCATACCTCCTAAGTTAATCATTATTAATCATCTGTCTTTGTTTGTCATTATAGCAGGGTTTACATACTTATCGTAATCTTCTTCACTTACATACCCTGATGCTATTGCCGCTTCTTTTAAAGAAATTTTTTGTTTGTGCGCTTGTTTTGCTATTTTTGCGGATTTTTCATAACCGATATGCGGTGACAATGCAGTTACCAACATAAGAGAGCTGTTTACCAATTGATTCATTCTTTCATAATTCGGTTCAATACCTGTAGCACAATGAATATTAAATGAGTGAATTGATTGAGAAAGCAATTTTACACTTTCTATATATGAATTTGCCATTACCGGTGCAAAAACATTAAGTTCAAAATTACCTTGAGATGATGCAAATGATATAGTAGCTTGATTTCCATGTACACGACATGCGACCATCGTCAAAGCTTCACATTGTGTAGGATTTACTTTACCCGGCATAATTGAAGAACCCGGTTCATTTGCAGGTATTATAATTTCTCCAAACCCTGCACGAGGACCACTTGCAAGCCATCTTATATCATTTGCAAATTTCATACAATCCATAGCTAAAGCTTCCAATGCACCATGAGAAAATACAAAGTCATCTCTTCCCGTTAAAGCATAGAATTTATTTGCAGCCGAAACAAACGGTATACCGGTTTCTTTTGCAATCTCTTCGGAAACTTTTTCTCCGAAATCTTCAGGACTGTTAATACCTGTACCTACGGCCGTTCCTCCTATTGCAAGTTCCAGTAAATATTTTTCTGAATTTTTAATCATACTCATTGATTTATCAAGCATTTCCGCCCAACCTGAAAATTCCTGTCCAAGTGTCATAGGAACGGCATCTTGCAAATGAGTACGTCCTATTTTTACCACATCTTTAAAATCATCTGATTTTTTGTGAAATGTATCAGAAAGTGATTTTAAAGATTTATATAAACATTCTCTCAATGTACTTACAGCTGCAATATGCATTGCAGTAGGAAAAGTATCGTTTGATGATTGTGACATATTTACATCATCATTAGGATGAACTTTCTTTTCGATATTTTTACATTTCAATTTTTCATTTGCAATATGAGCTATTACTTCATTCATATTCATATTGCTCTGTGTACCCGAGCCTGTTTGATATACTACAAGAGGAAATTCATCATTCCACTTGCCTTCGATTATTTCGTCACAAGCTTCACAAATCGCAGTCCATTTATCATTATCCAAAAGTTCTTTTTGTGCATTTATTTTTGCAGTGCATTTTTTCAATATAGCAAATGCCTTAATTATTTCATACGGCATTTGGCTCCCTATTTTAAAATTTTCCACGGATCTTTCTGTTTGCGCACCCCACATATGATTCGCCGGAACTTTTACTTCACCTAATGTGTCATGTTCTATACGATACTTCATATTGCAACACCCCTTCAAATACGCTACACTATAAATATATTCATATATAAAAATTATACTTTTAACCTAATTAATCTTATATAGTTTACCACTATACAGTTAATTTTGTCGAATAAACGTATAATAAACTTGAACTTTACAAATGCAAACAAGTAATAGTATAATACCGTTATATGGCTTTGCATTATTTATTTATGGCAGTCTTCGGGCCCGTGCAATGAAGTCCCGTGAACCCTGTCAGGTCCGAGAGGAAGCAGCAGTAAACGGTAAACTTCATGTGCCACGGTATCTTCGAAGGCTGTCATAAGTAAACAACGCAAGGCTTTTTTATTCCGGAGGTTTATATGTCTTATTTAGCACTTTACAGGAAATGGCGCCCGCGTACTTTCAGTGAAGTTGTCGGACAAAAACATATTTCAGTACCATTATGTAATGCTCTTATTCAAAATAAAGTTGCACATGCATATTTATTTTCAGGTCCGCGAGGAACCGGTAAAACAAGTATGGCTAAAATTTTGGCAAAAGCTGTAAATTGTCTTAATCCTGAAAATTCAAATCCTTGCAACAACTGTCCAAACTGTAATGAAATAAACCAAGGTAACAGTTTGGATGTTTACGAAATAGATGCAGCATCAAACAGAGGTATTGAAGAAATACGCGCCTTAAAAGAATCCGTATGTTCACTACCTGCCACATGCAGAAAAAAAGTATACATTATTGACGAAGTACATATGCTTACAAAAGAAGCTTTCAATGCCTTACTCAAAACATTGGAAGAACCTCCGTCATATATAATGTTTATATTGGCAACAACAGAGCCTGAAAAAATACCACTTACAATTCTTTCACGTTGCCAACGTTATGAATTCAGAAGAATTTCGGTAGATGCTATAAAGGAGCATTTACTGAATATTTCAAAAAAAAGTAATTTCCATCTTACTGAAGATGCCGCAGCTCTTATAGCAGTTCGTGCAGACGGAGGCTTAAGAGATGCATTATCCCTACTTGATCAATGTTCGCATGCAAATGATTCAAATTCACTCAATGCGGATGATGTATATAAGCTAATAGGCATAACAAATACCGAACAGATTTTAAAATTGTCCGAGTATATAGCAATTCATGACAGCGGAAAAATTCTAATGTTGTTTTTCGATCTTATGCAAAGCGGCAAAGAGCCTATTTCAATATTACGAAATTTATTGGAACATTATAGAAATTTAATGTTGTATAAGATAAATCCGAATGCTCCTGAACTTACTATATATAAATCGTATGAAAATACATTAAAAAAACTTTCAAATCTGACATCGGAATCCTACTTGGATATTATGTTCTCCGAATTATGTACATATATAACAAGTATTAAACAAGGTGCATCTCCACGTATTACTGCGGAAATGGGATTACTTCATCTGTCACGTGTAAAAGAAATAAAAAATTACAATGATATTCACAGTCGCCTTGCAAAAATTGAAGAAGAGATATCCGATTTACAGAAAAACGGCAAAATCATAAATAACTCTTCAAATATAAATAATTCTTCCAAAGCTGAAGCTGAAACTGAAATACCTGCAAATGTAAAAAAATCAACAATTAAAACTTCAACTGATAAAACTTCACTAAAATCTCAAGTCGAAGAGCACAATAACGAAACAGTGACTGAATCATCCGTAATTTCACCCAATGAATATGACTCGATTTGGAAAAAAACTCTTGATTATTTTATGAGTATAAAAAGAATTGATATATATTCATGTTTTCAAAAATGTAATATTGTACGTTTAACAAATACAAATGTCACAATATCCGCACCTCAGCAATTTCTTGTGCTTGCGTGCAATAATCCGTCGTATAAAAAAGCTGTTTCCGATGCACTAAAAAATATCATAGGATATAATATAGAAGTACATACGGTACTCAAAGGTAGCCCTGAAGAAACGTCGGCATTAAATTCAATTTCAGTAAAAAAAAATGATTCACAATATAATTTAATTCAAAAATCTGATATTCCGGAAAAAGATAAGGCAAATGCTACATTATCAACTGCCTTGAAATTCTTATCAGACTATGATATATATGAAAAAGATTAATAATTTTAGGAGGTTTTCAAATGTTCGGTAATAAAGCACAAATGCAAAACATGTTAAAAAAAGCAAAAAAAATGCAGGAAGAAATGCAAAAAATGCAGGATGAACTCCGTCAAAAAACAGTAGATGTATCTGTAGGCGGAGGAGCGGTTTCATTGTCAATGAGCGGAGATAAATTAATTACTTCATTAAAAATATCAAAAGATGCAATTAACCCCGACGATTCCGAAATGTTGGAAGATTTAATTACAACTGCCGTAAACGAAGCATCAAAAAAAGCTGATGAAATGATTGCTCAAGGAATGAGCAAAGTTACCGGCGGACTTGGATTACCCGGCGGAATGTTCTAATGGACGATATTTTAGAAGAAGTAGCCGAGCAATTTCGTAAATTGCCGGGTATAGGTGTAAAAAGTGCAAAACGTTTGGCATATTTCATGCTTATGCGTCCGCAAAAAGATATAGATACATTTTTAAAAACTATAGAGAATGCAAAAAAATCTGTTTGTTACTGTTCAATTTGTTGCAATTTGGCAACATCGGATCCTTGTTCAATTTGCACCGACTCTAAAAGAAACTCTTCTTTATTGTGTATTGTTGAAAATCCTCAAGATGTACATGCAATGGAACAAAGTCATGAATACAACGGTCTATACCATGTTCTTCACGGTGTATTATCACCTCTTGACGGAATAGGTCCGGAAAATTTGAAAATAAAAGAATTACTTACACGATTAAAAGATTCAAATATAAATGAGGTTATTATAGCAACAGATCCTGATACGGAAGGTGAAGCAACTGCCTATTATATTGCCGACTTGATTAAACCCTCGGGAATTAAAATAACAAGGCCTGCACGCGGTCTGCCTGCAGGAAGTAACATAGGTTATGCCGACAGTATTACATTGGCAAATGCTGTTGAAAATCGAAAGGAGATTTAATTCAATATGCTGGAATCAATAGGTGCACCTATTGTAAGCTACGGTATTACAAGTATAATAATCATTGTTATTTCAATTTTTATTTTAGGTCGTTTTGCTAAAAAAATTTTTACGAACATATTAATGGGCGGAATACTTTATTTTATTCTTGATGCTACAAATATCGTTCATATGAATTGGAGTACAATTGACGGAATAATAGTTGCATTATTCGGTGTATTCGGTACTGTTATGATAGCAATTTCACATTTCTTTTAAAACAAAAAAGGAATCGGTTTATAAACCGATTCCTTTTTTTATACATTTATTTCTTTAATTTATCAATAATTTTATCAAAAAAAGAATTTTTTCCTTTAAATTGTGAAACATCTTCTCCGGATAAATGTGTATAATTCAACAATGCTTCTTTTTGAGCATCATTTAATTTCTTGGGAACTACAACATTTACCACTACATACAAATTGCCTTTACGTTTTGTATGTATATCCGGAACTCCTTCATGCGGAATTCTGAATCTTGTACCGGTTTGAGTTCCTGACGGAATTTTAAGTTCAACTTCTTTTTCCAATGTTTTTACACGAACAACGCTTCCCAATGCAGCTACAGAAAATGATATATCTTGTCTGCAATATAAATCATTTCCTTCACGTTGGAAGTCGGCGTCATCTTTTACGTAAATAAATACGTAAAGATCTCCTCTGGGACCTCCGCGTAAACCTGGTTCACCTTCACCGGAAACACGCATTCTTATGCCGGTATCCGCTCCTGCAGGAATATTAATTTCAATTTTCTTGGATTTTGCAACAACTCCGCTGCCCATACATTGACGGCATTTGGTTTTAACTATTTTACCTTCACCGTTGCATCCGTCACACGGCATTACATTTACCATCTGTCCGAAAGGACTGTTTCTGACCATACGACGTTGGCCGGTACCTTGACAATGCGGACATCTTTCTACCGGAGTGCCGGGCTCCGCACAACTGCCGTTGCAGCGATCGCAAACATCTCTTTTGGTAATTGAAAATGTTTTCTTCACACCTTCAGCAGCTTCTCTAAGCGTTATTTGTAAGTCATATCTTAAATCGTTTCCGGGTTCAGGGCCGTTTTTCCTACGACCCCTTCCACCACCGGTAAACATATCAAATATATCGCCCATATCAAATCCGCTGAAATCAAATCCGCCTGCACCGTAACCTGCTCCTGCACCTTGTGAGGCATTGCGGAATGCGTCATGACCCATTTGATCATATTGAGCTCTTTTATCTGCATCCGAAAGCACATGATAAGCTTCATTAACTTCCTTAAATTTTTCCTCGGCTTCTTTAAGATTATCCTTATTTAAATCCGGATGATACTTACGTGCCAATTTTCTATATGCTTTTTTTATGTCAGCTTCGGATGCATTTCTTTCAACACCCAAAATTTTATAATAATCTTGATTTGCCATGAGGGAATCCCACTATCCTTTATTTCTTATCATCATCAACAACTTTGTAATCGGCATCAACTACATTATCTTTGTCTCCCGATTTTTGTTGCTGCTGTCCTGCTGAAGAAGCTTGTTGATTTGCCTGCTGTGTTTGTTGAGCCTTTTGAGCCTGTTCATACATTTTCTGACTCATTTCATGTAAAGGCTTTGTCAATGCATCTGCATCTGCTTTAATTTTTTCAACATCATCACCCTTAAGTGATTCCTGCAATTTTGAAATTGCATCATTAATTTCCTTAACTTTTTGTGCATCAGCTTTATCACCGAGTTCTTTAATCGTTTTCTGTGCCTGATAAATCAAAGATTCGGCATTGTTCTTTACAGTAATAGTTTCTTTACGCTTTTTATCTTCAGCTTCATGTGCTTTTGCATCGTTCTGCATCTTTTCAATTTCTTCATCGGACAATCCTGAAGATGATTTTATTTCAATCTTCTGTTCTTTGCCTGTTCCCAAATCTTTAGCAGATACATGAACTATGCCGTTGGCATCAATATCAAATGTTACTTGTATCTGAGGTACTCCGCGCGGAGCAAGAGGAATATCTGTCAACTGGAAACGTCCCAATGTCTTATTATCCGCAGCCATTGCACGTTCACCTTGTAAAACATGAATGTCTACTGCCGATTGATTATCTGCTGCAGTTGAGAAAACTTGTGATTTTGAAGTAGGAATTGTAGTATTTCTCTTAATCATTGTAGTAAATACTCCACCCAAAGTTTCAATTCCCAAAGACAACGGTGTGACGTCAAGAAGTAATACGTCTTTTACTTCACCCTTCAATACACCAGCCTGAACAGCTGCACCTACTGCAACGGATTCATCCGGATTTACGCCCTTACTTGCTTCTTTACCGAATTTATTTTTGATTAAAGCTTGTACTGCCGGTATTCTTGAAGAACCACCGACAAGAAGAACTTTGTCTATATCATTAATTGAGAGATTTGCATCTTTAAGTGCTATATCGATAGGTTCTTCTGTCATGCGTACAAGATCTTCGGTAATACTGTCAAATTCTGCACGACTCAACGTCTGATTGAAATGTACAGGCTGACCGTTTGCGTCAATTGACAAAAACGGCAAATTGATATCTGTAGACATAACACCGGATAATTCAATCTTTGCTTTTTCAGCAGCTTCCTTCAATCTTTGATTTGTCATCGGATCACATTTCAAATCAATACCGTTTTGTTCTTTATATTTCTTTGCAATCCATTCCATTACACGTGCATCGAAATCGTCTCCCCCCAAATGTCCGTTACCATGAGATGCTTCTACTTCAAATACTCCGTCTGCCAAATTAAGTATGGAAACATCAAATGTACCGCCACCTAAATCATAAATCAAAAATCTATGTTCTTTACCGTCTTTTATTTTATCAAGACCGTAAGCCAATGAAGATGCTGTAGGTTCATTAATAATTCTCAAAACATTTAAACCTGCAATTGCACCTGCATCTTTTGTCGCTTGACGCTGACTGTCCGTAAAATATGCCGGACATGTAATTACCGCATCGGTTACTTTTTCACCTAAATATGCTTCTGCATCAGCTTTCAACTTCTGGAGAATCATAGCTGAAATTTCTTGAGGTGTATAACTCTTTCCATCAATTGTAACTTTGTAATCTTCACCCATATGTCTTTTAATGGAAACAACTGTACGTGACGGATTTGAAACAGCCTGACGTTTTGCAAGTTGTCCTACCAAACGTTCTCCTGTTTTTGAAAATCCTACTACAGACGGAGTCAATCTCGATCCTTCCGCATTTGGAATAACTACAGGTTCTCCACCTTCCATAACTGCTACTACGGAGTTTGTTGTACCTAAATCAATACCTATTACTTTTGACATTTTAAAATGTCTCCTTTCTTACTTTTTGTATCTATATAAATTAATCATTTTGAACTACTTGTACTTTTGAAGGCCTCAATACTTTATCTTTATACATATATCCCTTTTGAAAAACTCCGGCTACATAATCTGAGTCAAGTTCATCCGAGGTAACTTGCATAACGGCCTCATGGAAATATGGGTCAAAAGGTTTATTTTTTGCATCTATTTCTTTAACACCCAAATCATCCATAATTTTCATCAATTGCTTATGTAATAACTTGTAACCTTCCAAATAAACTTCTGAAGCATCTTTACTTTCCATATGTTTAAGTGCAAGTTCACAATTATCTATAAGCGGTAAAAAATCTTTTAAAACTTTCAACTGTACTTTATCCGTAAGATTTTCTTCATTCTCTCTGGTACGTCTTCTGAAATTATCGAAATCCGCTTGAAGTCGTACATTTTGATTTATCGAAACTTTTAGACGATTTTCAGTTTCTTCAAGTTTATTTTGCATTTCAACAAACTTTTTTGTCATAATTTCCATTTTTTGCAAAGTTTCTTGTTCTTTTGAAATTTTTTCGTCTTTTTCATTTATTTCTTTACCGGAATTTTGTACAGAATCAACTTTTTTTTGATTTTTTTCCACTTCATCTCGATTTATATCTTTTTCATGCTTCTTATTCATTTTTCCTCCTATGTATCCTTATCTTTAAGCAAAAAATCCAATTGTTTCTGCATAAAATTCAACATTCCCACAATCTTTCCATATTGCATTCTTGTAGGCCCTAAAACTGCAATTGAACCTATAACTTGATTATTACATGTAAATTGCGCACGAATTATAGACAAATCTGAAAACGATTTCATATTATTTTCAGTCCCGATATTTACCGAAATCGGCTTGTCCATAGATTCCATAAGCAATCTATGCAATAATTCACGCTCTTCCAATAAATTCAAAAGATCTTGTACACGTTCAATATCTCTGAATTCCGGTTGCTCAATCAAGGCTGAGGCTCCACCGGAATAAATTTCACGACTTGGCATTATTGCCTGATTTAAAGCTCTGAAAACCGGAATATACGAAACAAGATTTTTACTTATTTCTCTTTGAAATTCCATTATTGTTTTTTCATCTAATTTTTTAAGTTCTTTGCCATGTAAAAATCTGTTCAACTTATTTGCAAGCATTTGCAATTCGTCTAAATCGGTTCCTTCCGGAATTTTTACAACTACATCTGTAACATCGCCGGAATCGGTAACGACCAACAGTATCGCACGTAATTTATCCAAAGGTAAAAACCTTACATAATTAAATTTACCGCTTTTACCCTTTGCGGAAGCTGAAAGTGATAATGTATGCGTCAAAGAAGCAATAATCTTTGCCATATTACAAAAAATTTCATCTACACGCTTTGATGAATCTTCAAAAATACCATGAAGTACTTTTTGCTCTTCTTGTGTTACAGGATTGGGCATCATCAATTCATCTACATAGAAACGATATCCTTTAATTGATGGTACCCTCCCCGCCGATGTATGCGGCTGTTCAAGATATCCTTCATCTTCCAAATCTTGCATATCGTTTCTTATAGTTGCACTGCTTACGCCTAAATCATATTTCTTTGCAACGGTTCGAGACCCTACCGGCTCTGCGGTTTCTGAATAATCTTGAACTATTGCCCATAGAATACGTTTTTTCCTTTCATTCATATTTTTTTTATCATTTTGACCTTTATTTTTATTCATAGCTATCACCCTTATTAGCACTCACCATACTCGAGTGCTAACCTACAATCAAAGTTTATCATTCATTATGTATATTTGTCAAACTTTTTTCATCAAACATATAAAATATTTTTATCCAAAATAAAATTCTCTTACCCTTTGCGATAAAAAAATTTATCCTCTGTAATAAATATTGAAAATATAAAAAAATATTTTTCATATTCAGTTGAATCGTAAACTTGCAAAACACAATTTTGAAGTGATATTGACCTCTTTCATTCGAAAGAAAAAAGCAGCCATAATTTATGGTTGCTTGAAGTAGTTCATATTCAATTTAATTAATTTACCCCGACCTTTGAAAAGGTTCGAACGTTTATGATTTTTGATTATGATTATTTTAATTTGTTATCTATTTCAGTCATACTGAATTTTATTCAATTATATTATTTTTTCATACTTACTATTACTTGTTTTTCTTGTTTAAAATTTCCTTAACTAACATTGATGAAACTTCCGCCATAGACTTTCCGCGTTTCATACTTACTTTTTGTAATTGCGTATGTGCCTGATCTTCAGTAACTTTATAAAATTTCATAAGCAACGCTTTTGCACGATTGATTATTTGTTTTTCTTCTATTTCCTTTTCCATACTTTTTACACGATTTACCATTTCACATTTTTTCTTATGTTGGCTTATAGCAATTTCAATTGCAGGAAAAAGAACTTTTTCTTCAACCGGTTTTATTACATATCCGAAAACCATAGAATTTTTTGCTTTTTCTATAATTTCTTCATCTCCGAATGCAGTTAAAAGCAAGACAGGTGCCAATCCGTCATGTGCAATTAATTTTGCAGCTTGCAATCCATCCATTTTAGGCATTTTTATATCCAAAATAGCTAAATCAGGTAATTTTTCTTTTACAAGTTCCCATGCCTCTACACCGTCAGATGCTTGCCCTACCACTTTATGTCCGGCTTCTTCAAGCATTTCTTTCAAGTCCATTCTTGCCAATGCTTCATCATCTGCTATTACTATAGTATATGCACCCATTTCCTACTCCTCATTTATAGGTATACAAATACTTGCCGACACCCATTTACCGCTGTTTCTTATTTCAAAACTTCCTTTTAAATCTATTTCTGTAATAGTTTTTACAATATGTAATCCTAAATCATAATTTCCTTCGTTAAAATTTTCCGGAAGTAAATGCCCGTCATTCATAACTATAATTTTTAAAAAATTATTTTCTTTTTCGGTTTCAAGAATACAAGAACCGCTGCTCATATTTTCAAATCCATGTTCAATAGCATTATGTATAAGCTCATTTGTAACTATACCTAATGATACTATTTTTTCAGACGGCAAATATATTGATTCTTTACTGTTCTTTTGTATCATATCAACTTTACAATCAGATAAACTTTCAACCGACAAGTTACAAATTTTATCGGAAATAAGTTTCCAATTTACTATTTCTTCACTTTGATGTGCCAATATATCATGAATTCTTGATATGCCGGATATTCTGTTTATTGCGGATTTCAATGCTTTTTTTGCTTCTTCATCTCTTGTCCTTCTCGCTTGCATTCTAAGCATTCCTGCAATAGTATTTAAACTGTTTTTTACTCTATGATGTATTTCTTTTATTACAGAGTCTTTTATCAACAATTGTCTTTCTTTTTCTCTTACTGCAGTCACGTCTGTAAGCACCAATACCGTTCTGTTTACACGTCCGTTTGATACTATAGGTAATGCCCACGAAGAAAATGTCATTTGTCCGGAAATTTCATCTCCGAATTCCGGCTTTATTGTCGAAGCTACACGATCTACAATCGAAATATGAAATGATGTGTGGTTTAACAATCCTTGTCCTATTGTGGTTCTTTGTTCGGAATCTAAAAACAAATCTTGCGCCATATCATTTGTATAAAGTACTCTCCCTACAGAATCTATAATAACTACACCGTCTTGAGGTTTTATTTTATAATAATTTTCATGTTTAAACGGTATCTGCAATGCCATATTGGCAGTATCTGTAAGTATTTCTTCCTGTTCCAAAGAGTTTGATATAAATCCTACAACGGCAAATGTTATTCCTGCATTGTCAAATACAGGATATGCAGTAACATCCACCATCTTACCCAAATCCAGTTCTTTTCTTCCTTTTGCTTTTTCGCCGGTTGAAAAAACTTTGGTTGCAATTGCAAATTCTTGTTTTAAAAAAACATCACCTTCATGAAAATATTTAAGACCTTTATAATATGAAGGTACTAATGAACTCAGCAATACACACATATCTTTATTTTTTCCTTTTGTACATAGTACAACTTGACATTTGGATATGTCCGCTGCAAATTGCAACGCTTCTGTCATATAGCCGAGTATTTTTAATTGAACTTCGTTTAAACCGGTTTTTTCACGTGCTAATGAATATAATTCACTCATTTGTCTTCTCCGCAAAATCCCAATCCTGGATTTGCATTTAAATTCCATTTTGAATATAATCCTTCTTTTGCCATATAATAAGCTCTACATCCTATCATTGCACCGTTATCCGTACAGAGCACGGATTCCGGATAACAAAATCTTATATTCATTTCATTGCAAACTCTTGTAAGTTCCTTGCGTATTCCGCTATTTGCGGCAACTCCGCCGGCAAGTACAAGAGTTTTTTGTTTGCTTATCTTTAAAGCCGCTTCGGTTTTTTCTACCAATGCACTTATAACCGCCTTTTGAAAGCTTGCAGCTACATTTTCATGTGATATTTCTATTTTTTTCATTTTTGCGGTATTTAAATAGTTTATTACCGCAGATTTCAATCCGCTGAATGAAAAATCCAATTCATGGTTTCCATGCATGGCTACCGGAAAATGTATTGCTTCTGGATTTCCTTTTTGCGCCAATTTATCTATATAAGGGCCTCCAGGGTACGGATAACCCATAATTCTTGCAATTTTATCAAAAGCTTCTCCTGCCGCATCATCTCGTGTTTGACCCATGAGATTAAATTCATTGTAGCCTTTAACTTCTACAAGCATTGTATGTCCGCCTGAAACTACAAGTGCCAAAAAAGGAGGTTCCAAATCCGGATATTGCAAAAGATTTGCAAATATATGCCCTTCCATATGATTTACACCTATAAGAGGTTTATCCAATGCCCATGCAACAGATTTAGCTGCAGATACTCCTACAAGCAAGGCACCTACAAGCCCCGGACCTTTTGTTACTGCAACTGCATCTATATCGTTCCAAGTGCATGAGGCTTTTTCAAGTGCTTCTATTGCCACCGGTAAAACATCCTCTATATGATGACGTGATGCAACTTCAGGTACTACACCTCCGAATTTTTTATGTATAGGTACTTGAGTTGAAATAATATTTGACAGAATACTTCTTCCGTTTTCTATAACTGCGCATGAGGTTTCATCACAACTTGTTTCAAATGCCAAAATTCTCATAATTTTCTCCCCATAGGATCGGTAAGCTTTTTCATCATAATGTATCCGTCTTCTTTCGGATTTTCATATACACCTTTACGCAAACTGCCTACGATAAATCCCATTTTTCTATATAATTCCTGTGCGTTAATATTTCCGACTCTGACTTCGAGAAATATAAATCTCATATTACGATTTACCGCTTCAGTTTCACCGGCATTCATCAATGCTTTTGCCGTTCCTTTTCGTCTGTATTCAGGTTCTACTGCTAAATTTACCAATTGTGCTTCATCCAATATAAACCAATAACAAGCATAACCTATTATACGTCCTTCAAATTCCGCCACAAAGTAACAGCTATGTGATTTTACTAAATCGGATTCAACAGTTTCTTTTCTCCATGCATCAAAAAAACTGTGTTTACCTATTTCATAAATAGAATTTACATCTTTTTTTAAAGCTTTACGAATTTTTATTTCTGATTGTGTTTCTTTTCCCACTGAACTTCAGCCTCACTTCGACGTATATAGTTTGGAAGAATTTGCAAAGGATTTTCAAACTGTTTATTCTTAATTTTTTCAAATGCTGCAGAAGCTACACTCCCCGCTCTGCAACATCTCATATGAAACGGAGCAATTTGTATACCTGCAGATATTAATTTGTCTTTATACAAATCTGCTGCTTCACCGGTTGCTATTATAGGTCCGCCGTGCTTTACGGCTTCATTTATTATATTATCAATAGAATCCGCTTTGTTTTCCCAAACTTGCCATAAATCTTTAAACGAACTGTATAAAGAAGCATAAACATTATTACGTTGTGCATCTATTAACGGTAAAATAAAAGCTTGTGCAGATTTTAAATTATATGCAAGTGCTTGTAAAGTATCTACGGCAATTAAAGGTATATCCCATATATATGCCATCATTTTTGCACTTGCCAATCCTATACGAAGGCCTGTAAATGATCCTGGACCGTTCGATATTGCAATATATTTTATATCTTTTCTCAAAACTCCGCTTACTTTCATCATTTCGTCTATATGCGGAATAAGTTGTTCAGAGTGTGTCAGTCTTCTTTGAACTGTCCACTCTGAAATTAATTTATCTTCTTGTGCCAAAGCACAGCTTAATACATATGAAGACGTATCAATCGCCAAGAGCATACTTTCTTATCTCCTTTATAATATTTTCAGGAGTTTTTTCATCCCATTTTATAAAAATATTTCTTTCCGTAAGTGAAACATTCTCTATTCGTACACAAAGACTTCCATGAGGTATAAGTGAAGGAAACAATTCCGACCATTCAACTACAGTAACTCCTCCAACACTGTATTCTTCCCAACCTATATTATACAAATCATATTCACTTTCGAGTCTGTAAAAATCAAAATGCTTTAACGGCAATTTCCCCTCATAATAATTCATAATTGTAAATGTAGGACTTGTTACAACATCTTGTATTTTCATTCCCTTTGCTATTCCTTGTACAAAATGAGTTTTACCTGCACCGAGATCTCCACTCATCGCAATAAATAAATCATCTACAGCATTTTCACCTATTATATTTCCTAAAGTGATTGTTTCTTCTACACTTTTGGAAATTATTTTTATTTCAGATTTCACGAATCCACCTCATCATCTCATCAAATCTGTCCATACCTATTTTATATCCTTCTTTATATAAAATTTTTAACTTTGTACGATTTCTTTCAACACGACTTACCTCGACTTCATGTTCGGGTCGTATTACGAAAGCTTTACCTTCTTTTTCAAGTTGCAACAATTTTTCAACTTTTTCATTATAAATCTCCGGAATAGAACATATCATTTCAGCAATTTTGGGGTATTCAGACCCGTAAAATTTTTTTATAATTGAGCAATACAAAGATGATATTTCTTTTTTCCTATATTTAATATCTCTGGTAAGTATATATACCGGTTTTATACATTCAAACGGAAGCTCATCAGGTAAAGGTGCAAGCGGCATAGCTACACCTCCATCTACACAGGGTATCCCTTCTACATTTACAGCTTTGGAAAACAACGGCATTGCACAACTTGCACGACATGCATTCAAATACTTTTTTTCATCCATGTCCAAATTTGATATATAAACGCATTCTCCTGTATCACAACGTGTTATAACGGCAAGCATTTCCATATCTGTATTATTAAACTCGTCAAAATCATAAGGTATTAATTTATGTGTAAGATCTCCATATATGAAGTTAAAATTAAAATAACTTCCTTCACATATTAAATGCTCCAAGCCCATATACCTTCGATCTGAAGAATATACTACATTGGCTTTATAATTTCTTCCTTTTTGTCTTGATAGATATCCCAGTCCTTGCATTGTGCCTGCAGATATCGCTACAGTCTTGGCAAAATACAATTTATGCTCCATAAATGCATCCAACACGCCAGCTGTAAAAAGACCTCGCATGGCACCGCCCTCAAGCATAAGAGCAGGTTTATTTTCTTTGAAAATTTTTATATTTTGCACACTTTCACCTTCAATCATATTAAGCTTTAGATTGATTTTTTACTGCATTAATCTTTTTTTGTATTTCTTCTTGATTTCCCAAATATTCTTTTTTTACTACATTAAAATCTTTATCTATTTTATAAACCAGCGGTATTCCTGTAGGAACGTTTATTTTTGAAATTTCTTCGTCTGAAATATTTTCCAAATGTTTCATAAGTGCACGAATTGAATTACCATGTGCGGTTATCAAAACTTTTTCACCTTTTAAAATACGCGGTTTTATTACACTTTCAAAGTATGGAGTAACACGTTCAACAGTATCTTTCAGACATTCTGAAAGCGGAAAATTTTTATCCGCCTTTATTTTTAAATACGGCATTTTAAATGCGGGATTTCTTTCATCGTCTTTATCCAAACTCGGCGGTCTCACATCATATGAGCGTCTCCATAAATGCACTTGTTTTTCTCCGTATTTTTCAGTAGTTTCACGCTTATTTAGACCTTGCAATTTACCGTAATGACGTTCATTCAAATGATAATCTTTAATTACAGGTATCCATGTCAGATCCATTTCATCAAGAACGGTATACGCAGTATGTATTGCACGCTTAAGCACAGACGTGTAACATAAGTCAAAAGTTATTCCTGCGTCTTTTAAAAGTTTACCTGCTTGTTTTGCTTCAGCAAATCCTTGCTGTGTCAAATCAACATCTGTCCAACCGCAAAAAAGATTTTTTTTATTCCACTGACTTTCTCCATGTCTTATAACAACTAACGTATACATACTTACCTCCAGATTTAACCGAATTATTTATACAAATCATTTTTTATGAAATGATCATAACCTTTTGCCGCTACTTTTTTTATTTTGCCTTTATGTAAAATTTCTACCGAACTTTTTATTCCTTTTTTCACTGTTCCTATAGCAGTTATACCTTTTTTTAATTTGATTTTTTCCCAAATTTCCTTTGATGCGGTGCCTACCAATTCGTAATCTTCTCCGCCGTCAAGTGCAAGTTCAAGACTGTTTTTGCCTAATTTTTCACTTATTTCACACGTTTCTTTTGAGATAGGAATTTTAGTTGAATCAATTTGTATAACAACATTTGAAGCCGCTGCAATCTCATTTAATTCACGTGATAATCCGTCCGAGATATCATTTAATGAGTTTACACCTACTTCAGAAAAATATTGACCCCACTCAATTTGAGGTTCAGGTCTTATATGTCTCTTTTTCAAATAATCATTTTCACAATTATGTAACAAAGATATCAATCCTGCAGCGGAATCGCCTACCGTTCCGGTTACAAAAACTATATCCCCTTCTTTTGCTCCCGAACGTGTAATATATGAATCTTTTTTTCACAATACCTACTACAGTACCTGTCAGAACAACACCTTGTTTGCTGCCGGTAATATCTCCGCCGAGAATATTCACTTTATATTTTTTACACGCTTCTCTTATACCGTCATAACAAAATTCCAACCAATTTACAGGTAAATCATCCGGTAACGCTAAAGAAAAAACTATACCTGTAGGTAAAGCTCCCATAGCTGCCATATCACTGAAATTTACTGCACATATACGATATCCTACATCTGACGGACTCATTGTGGATTTTAAAAAATGTATTCCCTCAACCATAGTATCTGTAGAAATAACTTGATCGAAACCTTCCGGTACAATGTATACCGCACCGTCATCACCGCTGCCGAGTTTTACGAACTTCGGATTATAAATAAAATCTTTACTTATTTTTTTTATACATTCAAATTCACCTAAATCTTTTACGGTTTTGATTTCCATCAAATACTCCTCGACATGACCACGCCTTTATCTTTCAATTCGTCAAGTACATTTTTATGATTTTCTTCATTCACATAACCCAAGCAATCTGTAAGCAAAACAACTTCTCTACCCGAATCAATTAATGACAATACGGTTTCTTTTACGCAATATTCCGTAGCAATCCCGCAAACATATACTTTTTTACCAACTGAATTTCCAAGCATTTCTTTTTTAGAATTTATACCGTAAAATCCGGAGTATTCTTCCTTGTCATCTTTATACCCCTTCAAAAAAACATTTTCCTTCGAAGGTCTGCAAAATTCATTTTTAACTTTACAAAAAAAATCTTCATGTATTTTTGCGCCCTTTGAATTTTGCACGCAATGAACAGGCCAAATACCTCCGTTCACCTTAAAAGAGCAATGATTACTACCATGCCAATCAGATGTATAAAACACACTCAAATCATTACTATTAATATAGGAAACAATATTTTTTACAGCTTCATATCCATGAATACACGCTAAAGAACCGTCAATAAAATCATATTGACAATCAACAACTATTAAATTTTTCATTTTGCCCCTCCACATTTTTATTTTATCAGTTTTTTATTCATCTATAAAGTTTATTTGCAGATATAATTTTACAAGTATTTTTCCAATAAGCTTTCCATGAAAATAAATTTTATTTCTTAAATTACCGAATACTTCAAACCGAAAATGCTGTAACAAAATATTTCTATATTATAAATATTATTTCTGCAAATATATTTCTTACTTTATTCCATGTATTGCTTTAGTAAATACGTAAAAATAAAAAAATCATATTCACTTAAACTATCTTACTGTCAAATCACTGCATGTAAATGCATATTTTGCTACTTTAAATTTATATTTTCTTTTACTTTCCTGTTTGTTGTATTATGTTGTATTATATTTATATAATATCGAATAACTAAAAAATTATAATTAACCGATTAAGGAGATGAATAAATTGGAAATACTTAATGCAATTGCACCTTTCATAAGCATCGGTCTTTTCAGTTCCATAGTTTCACGCTTCAGCGGAGCAAATTTAAGCATTCTCGTTTTTTGCGCTCTTATATATACGGGAACAAGTCCGGTGGAAACCGCAAGCATAATGATTACATATCTTATATTTACAAAGCTTACACTTCATACACAAAAATATCCCATAAGTTTCAAACGTTTGAGAGCATTCAAAGGGATTTTGATACTTCTTCCTATATTTCTTATACTTTTCAGTTTGATAATTTATCCGTTTGCTGCTCTTATAATTTTCATTCTTACATTTATGTTGGAAATAATGACTCAAACTTATGAACAAATACCAGTGCATGAAAGATTTTCTATAAAAGAAATTGTACTTTACACAACAATTTCAAGCATTTTAATGATTGTTCCATTTGCGCTTACAAAGTATATTCCATACAACATCTACTATATAACAGGCGGAATTATAGCTCTTATGGCTTGTGCATTTTTCAAATGGATCGGTGACAATCGTACAAGATTACAAAATATTTGGGATAAAATAATTATTATTTCATTCATATTATCCGGACTGTTCGGATTTGATTTTACAAATTGGTTCAAGGATATGAAACGCTTGAAATCAACACGTTTTCATAAAAATTTATCTCTCATAGTTTTCCCTACTTTTTTCATAACACTTATAATGTCAAATGTACTGTTCGGAATGTTTTCTTTGTCAGGACTTTGCACTACATTTTTCACTGCAATGGGAATACGTTTCTTCGGATATTATGAAATGTCAGAAAAAGGAAAATTCAATATTATCGCACTTGCAATTACCGTACTTGCAATTTTAATACTTTTCCTTGCAAATCCTCATCCTACAAATGCTGCAAAAATTGTAGATTCATTACTGCAAAGTAATTTCCATTTTGAAGGCTTGTTGAATATGTAAGTAAGGTTCGATAAAATATCTGATTTTATACAACTTAAAAGCGGAGTTTCAATCTCCGCTTTTAATATTGCATTTATTTTCTGTATAAGCCCATTGCTTCAATGGCTTTTACATATGTTGCATTTGCTTTTTTATGTGCCTTTTCTCTTCCTTCGTCCAATATAGCATCCAATTCCGGACTTCCTTTAAGTTCTTTGTATCTGTCCAAAATCGGTTGCATTTCTCCTACTACCAAG
>NZ_GL878519.1:303225-394077 GCF_000194985.1 Dialister micraerophilus DSM 19965
CTCCTTTTGTTGATTACTCTACAGTTACAGATTTTGCAAGATTTCTCGGTTTATCTACATCGTTACCTCTCTTGATACCTGTATAGTATGCCAAAAGCTGCATGGGTATTACTGAAAGTATCGGTGCTATAAATTCATTTACACGCGGTATTTTTGCGTTTTCGGTTGTGTATTTTCCGAGATTTTCATCATTTTCATATCCTATACCGAATACATCGGCACCTCTTGCACGTACTTCTTGTATGTTGCTGTACATTTTAGATGCAATTTCATCTTGTGTTGCTACGGCAATTATAGGAGTTTCTTTTGTTATAAGTGCCAATGTTCCGTGCTTAAGTTCCCCTCCGGCATATGCTTCCGCATGAATGTATGAAATTTCTTTTAATTTCAATGCACCTTCCATCGCAATAGCATAGTCTATAGATCTTCCGAGATAGAATATATCCTTTGCTTTAATAAATCTTTCGGCAAGTTCTTCCATATGTTCTTTTTCTTTAAGCACTTTTTTTATTTTATCAGGAAGCTCAACTATCTGTTTTGTATAGTCACGAACTTCTTCTTTTGAAAGTGTTCCTTTTATTTGTCCCATGTACAATGCAAAAAGAAGTAATGCCACAAGTTGTGTGGTATATGCTTTTGTAGATGCTACAGCGATTTCAGGACCTGCAATCGTATAAATTACGTTATCCGCCTCTCTTGCTATTGACGAACCAATTGAATTGGTTATTGCGATACTTTGTGCACCAAGCCTTTTAGCTTCTTTAAGTGCTGCCAAAGTATCTATGGTTTCTCCGGATTGACTTACTACAATCGCCAATGTTCTTCCGTCAGTTAAAGGCTGTCTATATCTGTACTCTGATGCAATATCTACTTCTACCGGAATTTTTGCAAATCTTTCTATGTAATGTTTTGCAACAAGCCCTGCATGATATGCGGTACCGCAAGCGGTAATAAGTACATTATCTATTCTTTCAAGATTTGATTTTTTCCAATTTAAATTATCGAAAACAACATCACCTTCTTTTGAAATATGTATTTTCGATGTATCATGAACCGCTTTCGGCTGTTCAAAAATTTCTTTAAGCATAAAGTGCGGGTATCCGCCCTTTTCTGCGGCTTCTACACTCCATGTCACTTCTTGCACCTTTTTGGATATAGGAAGTCCGTCGGCACCATATACGGAAATGCTGTCTTTTTTCACTACTCCGATTTCTCCGTCATTCAAAACATATATACGTCTTGTATGACTTATTATCGCAGGAATATCGGATGCTATGAAATTTTCATTTTCTCCCAGTCCGATAATAAGCGGATTGTCTTTTTTTGTGCATATCAACGTATCAGGATCTGCAGCATTTGCAAATACCAATGTATATGAACCTTCAATAACGGATATAACTTTTCTTATTGTCGATAAAAAATCCCCATCATCAAACTCTTCAGCCAAATGTGCCACTACTTCACTGTCTGTTTCGGATTTGAAAACATGTCCTTTTTCCAAAAGATCTTTTTTCAAATCCAAATAATTTTCTATTATTCCGTTATGTACAATAACGAATTTATTTTTAGAATCTCCATGAGGATGTGAATTTTTGTCTGACGGCTGCCCATGCGTTGCCCAGCGTGTATGCCCTATACCTATGTGTCCATGAAGCGGATTATTTTGAAGTTCTTTTTCCAATACCGAAAGACGCCCTTTTTTCTTTGCAATTTCAAATTTTCCGTTTTGATATATTGCAATTCCTGATGAGTCATATCCTCTATATTCCAAGCGACGAAGTCCTTCAATTAAAAATTTTGTTGCATCTCCATCACCTACATAACCTAAAATACCGCACATAAACGATTTTCCTCCTATTACATATCGTCTTTAAATAACGATTTTCTGTCTAAAATAATATCTTTATTATATCATATACACATAATAAACTTCACAATTTCATTATATTTGACTTACCACAGACTCTAAATTTTGTAACTCCATAATTCCTGATATTGCGGAAAGTGTTGTGAGTACTACCAATAATAAAATTAATGCCAAAATAATAAGTTGCGGTATAAAATTTACTACAATTGATTTTCCTATTGTGAATTTATAATTTTCCCGTATTGCAATTACGTCCAATACATATGACCAAATTGCGATTACAATAAATAATATTTTTGAAATATTTTCAAATCCCCATTGTGAAAAGAAAACAGGAAATACACAAAACGCATATACAATCGTATTTGAAATAAATCCGGATGTAATTCCTTTTGCACTTCCACTTCCGTTCCATAATGAAGATATATAGTGTACAGATGCAGCATGCATAATTAAATTAATCGCTATAAGTAATATTACAACGAAACCTGCGATAATACCGGAGTCTTTACCGAATGCAGCTATCATAAATAAAATGCATGAAATAATACATATAACAATCGATTCTTTAAGAAGATTTAATTCAGTTATTTCATTAAGTGCATTCTTCGGATGTACAACCATTTGGAATATAAGATCTAAAAGTTTTGTCATTATGCCTCCTTAACGTACTACGGCAGTTTTTTCCGACATCGCATTTATCGCTTCGTCTACTATTCTACTTGCAAAATTTTGTGCCGTATTGTTCATTTCTGCAGATAACAATCCGCGAAGTGTCATTCCTTTACTATAAGAACGTGTTGGAATTACATCGGAATTTATACCGACACGATTTCCGGCATATGTCAGTGCATCATAATAATTTCCCATTGCATCTACAAGTCCGTATGCTTGTGCTTGCTTTCCGGTAAGAATTCTTCCGTCGGCAATTTCTCTTACTTTCGCTTCTTCCAAATGCCTTCCGTCGGCAATTGTTTGAACAAATTGATTATATATATCATCTACCATTTTTTGTAAAATAGTTTTTTCTTCATCGGTAATCGGACGATACATGGATAAAATATCTTTGTGAGTTCCGCTTTTTATTTTTTCATTTTTTACCCCTAATTTATCCATAAGTTCGGATACATTTGTATAGTCCATGTATACACCGATGCTTCCGGTTATCGTTGCAGGACTTGCAAATATATAGTCACCTTTGCTTGCAAGCCAATATCCTGCAGATGCACATGTATCTCCCATAGATACAATTACCGGTTTACCTGAGTTTCTTACTTTATCTATTTCTTCCGCAATTTCCTGTGTTGCACCGGTTGTTCCTCCCGGACTGTTTATTCTAAGTAATACGGCTTTTGCATTCGGATCTCTTGTGGCTTCTCTAAGTTCATACATAATATCTTCACTTGAACTTCCGGATACACCGCCCAACATATTTTGATTTACGTCGCCTCCGTAAATAGGTCCGTCAATTCGTACAACTGCAACGTATTTATTATTATTTTTATTTGCAAATGATGAAACATCTTTCATTCCGACAAAATTTATTGCTATCGCTAAGATAAACAATACAATTATTACGGCTAAGGTTATTTTCCCTCTCTTGGATATATTCATAAAATCCTCCGATTTCATACTTTAGATTATTATAAATTATAACATAAACATTTATATTTTTATTTAAATAAATTAAAATGCACTTCAAGTACCTACTCAAAGTGCATCATTGGCGACCGGTATGGGATTCGAACCCATAATCCCTGCGCTGAGAACGCAGTGTCTTAACCGTTTGACTAACCGGCCATGAACATAATTATTATAACTATGCATTAAAAAAAATTCAAGCAATAAAAAAACTGAATATGCTTTGTATCAAATTCAGTTTTAAAAGTTTCATTTTTTATTTTTCTTATACAAGAGCAACAAGCCTTTAAGCGTAAGCATAGAATCTACTACATCTATAGTTTGCGTTTCTTCCGCAATAAGTGATGACAGACCCCCTGTTGCTACCACTTTCACTTTTTCTTCACCAAGTTCGGATTTTATTCTTTTTACAAGTTCATCTATTTGACCCACAAATCCGTAATATATTCCTGCTTGCATTGCCGATACAGTATTTCTGCAAATTACCGAGTCAGTTTTTACAAGTTCTATTCTAGGAAGTTTCGATGCACGTTGAAAAAGTGCTTCCATAGAGCTTATAGCCCCTAATGCAACTGCACCGCCCAAGTATCTTTTTTTACTGTCTACTACGCAAAAAGTTGTTGCAGTACCCATATCTATAATAATTAAAGGTGCGCCGTATTCATTAATTGCGGCAACTGCATTCACTATACGATCCGCTCCTAATTCTCTGGGATTATCGTAAAGTATATTCAATCCTGTTTTTATTCCTGGTCCTACCAAAATCGGATCGCAATGAAAATATTTTTTTGATAATTTTTCAAGTAACGGAATTATAGGTGGAACAACTGTGGCTATAATTACATCTGTAATATCTGAAAATTTAATTCCGCCCAAGTCAAATAAAGTTCCGAACATTCCCGCATATCCGTCTGCAGTTTGCAATGTGTCGGTTGCCAATCTCCAATGTTGTATTAAATTATCACCGTCATAAACTCCGCATACTATATTTGTATTCCCTACATCAAACGCAAGTAACATTTCGTTTCCCTTCCGATTTACTTTAAATTTCCCGCAGGTCTTATAGAAACATCTCCTACAATGACCCTCTTTATGCCTTTATCAGTTTTTACAAGAAGACAACCGTCTTGATCTATATCTTGAGCTTTTCCGGTGTATGTTTCTCCATATGAAATAATTTGCACGTTTTTACCCAACGTTACCGTCAGTTTTCGCCATTCTTCAAGAATATTTGCAAATCCATATTTTTCAACTTCAATATAATTTTTTTCAAGCTCGAACAATACTGCTGCAAGCAATTCTTTTCTTGATATTTCTATACCTTCATTCAAAAATGATGTCGCACGTCCTCTTACTTCTTCCGGAAATTCGTTTTCTTTTATTCCCGTATTTATCCCTATACCAACTACTATGTAATCTATTTTTTCCATTGAAGAAGACATCTCTGTAAGTATTCCTACAAGTTTTTTACCTTTATAGAGTACATCGTTAGGCCATTTTATTCCTGCTTCCGTAAGTCCGAATTGTCTTACCGCTTTACAAACTGCAACCGCTGCCATAAGTGTACATTTGGATGCTTCCATAGGTAGGAATTTAGGCCTTAATATCAAAGACATCCATATACCTTTTGCAAAAGGAGAGTAGAAATTTCTTGTAAGTCTTCCTCTTCCGCCGGTTTGTTCTTCAGCTATTACCAATGTACCGTTTTCGGCACCTTGTGCTGCTATCATTTTTGCTTCATTGTTGGAGGATTTTGTTATTTCCATATATACTATACGTTTCCCAAGTATATCGGTTTTCAATTCATTTGAAACTTCAAGCGGCGTAAGTAAATCCGGTGCATAAATCAAACGATATCCTTTTTTCGTACTTGATTCAAATATATAGCCGCGATCTTTCAATACTTTTATATGTTTCCATATAGCTGTACGTGAAACTTTCAAAGCATCTGAAATTTGTTGTCCGGATACATATTCGCCGTTTGCCTTGCGAAAATATTCCAATATCTCGTTTCTCATCTGCTCCTCCTCCGTGAAACTCATTTAAATAATTATAATCATCCATATATTTTTTTGCAAATATACGGGGTTTCGTAAAAAAACGTATCGATTTAATTTTATTTTAAATCAATACGTTTTTTTATTATAAAATATAATTTGAAATGTCTATGTTTTCTATTATTTTCCCTAATTTTTCACGAACATACACGTCATCTACAACAATATTTTTTTCTACCATGTCAGGTGCTTCAAACGAAATATCTTCGAGTACTTTTTCAAGTATCGTATACAATCTTCTTGCACCGATATTTTCAGTTTCGGTGTTTACACGAAATGCAATTTCTGAAATTGCATCAAGTGCGGAGTCTGCAAAGTTTACTTTGAGTCCTTCCGTTTCAAGCAGCGCTGTATATTGAAGTATTAATGCTTGTCTGGGTTCTATTAAAATTTTCCGTAAATCTTCTTTTGTAAGGTTTTGAAGTTCTACACGTATCGGAAATCTTCCTTGAAGTTCCGGTATAAGGTCTCCCGGTTTGGATACGTGAAATGCTCCTGCTGCAATAAATAAAATATGCTCGGTATTTACAGGTCCGTACTTTGTTTTTACCGTTGCACCTTCAACTATAGGAAGTATATCTCTTTGTACGCCTTCACGTGATACTCCCGGTCCCCCGTTTCTGCCTTTTTCGGCAATTTTATCTATTTCATCTATAAATATTATTCCTCGTTCTTGTGCCACTTCTATTGCTTTTTCTTTTACAGTTTCCATATCAAGCATTTCATCGGCAGCTTCTTCCGCAAAAATCTTTTTTGCCGCTTTTACGGTAACTTTTTTCTTTTTAGTTTTTTTAGGCATCATTGATGAAATAACTTGCGTTATTTGTATTATATTTTCTCCGTCTTGAAAACCTTCGCTTCCACCTTTATCTACAACTTCAATTTCTATAACTCTTTCATCCATTTCACCGTTTCTTATCCGTTCGATAAAAGCTTCTCTCTTCTTCAATTTGTTTTCGTCAATGATTTCTTCTTTTTTTTCTTCTTTTTCACCGAATATTATATCCATCGGGCTTCTTGATTCTACTTTTTTTGTCGGCCACAAAATTTCGGCTATCTTTTTTATTGCTTCTTCTTGTGAATTTTTCCCTAATTTACCTATTTCTTTCTTTTTTACAAGTCTGATTGATTCTTCTACAAGGTCACGCACCATTGATTCCACATCTCTGCCCACATACCCTACTTCAGTATACTTTGTCGCTTCAACTTTACAGAAAGGTGCTTTTGTAAGTGATGCCAATCGTCTTGCTATTTCTGTTTTTCCTACACCTGTCGGCCCTATAAGGAGAATATTTTTCGGACTTACTTCTTTTTTCATTTCTTGTGAAAGTCTGCTGCTTCTCCAACGATTTCTAAGTGCAATTGCAACAGATTTTTTTGCTTCTTTTTGTCCTATAATGTATTGGTCCAAGTATTCTACAATTTTTCGAGGTGTCAAGGTTTCTATCATTTATATTTCCTCCACAATTACATTATGATTTGTATATACGCAAATATCTGCCGCTATATTTATTGATTTTTCTGCGATTTCACGTGCGGAAAGTTCAGTTTCTGCATTTAATGCTCGTGCCGCCGCAAGTGCATAATTTCCACCGCTGCCTATTGCAAGTATTCCGTCATCCGGTTCTATAACTTCTCCGCTGCCGGATACTAAAAACAGATGTGTACCGTCTGTCATAATAAGTAATGCTTCAAGTTTTTGAAGTACTCTGTCTCTTCTCCAATCTTTTGCAAATTCTACTGCAGCTCTGAGTAAATTTCCGTTGCAGTCTGAAAGTTTCATCTCGAATTTATCAAAAAGTGCAAATGCATCTGCAACGGATCCTGCAAATCCTGCAATTACTTTCCCGTTATACAATCTTCTTACTTTTCTTGCCGTATTTTTCATTATTACCGCATTTCCCATAGTAACTTGCCCATCACCGGCCACAGCGGTATGTCCGTCTTTTTTTACTGCTATTATTGTAGTCGCGTTAAACATATTACCTCCTTGTTTTATTTAATTATACATTTTTATTGTAATAAAAACAGCCTTGACGGCTGTTTTTGTTTAAATTAACTTTTCAATTGCTTGCAATGCTCTTTCAACTATTTTTTCATTCTTTATTTTTTTCGGATATCTCTTTTCCAATATAGGCATAAGTCCGAAGTTTATATTCATAGGTTGGAAATTTTTACCTTCAAAGTGTGAAATATAATTACATAATGAACCTATTGCCGTTTCACGAGGAAACGGTTTCGGTTCTTTTCCCAAGTACCTTGCCGTTGCAGAATATGCCGCAACTATTCCGGATGCTGCAGATTCTATGTAACCCTCTACTCCTGTCATCTGCCCGGCAAAGAAAAGACCTTCTCTCTTTTTTGTTTCCATTGTTTCGTTTAAAAGCTCGGGTGTGTTTATATATGTATTTCTGTGCATTACTCCATAGCGCACAAATTCTGCATTTTGAAGTCCCGGAATCATTCCGAATACTCTTTTCTGTTCTCCCCATTTCAAATGTGTTTGAAATCCTACAATGTTATACAAAGCATCTTCTTTGTTGTCTTGTCGTAATTGAACTACCGCATAAGGTTCTTTTCCGGTTTTTGGATTTATAAGTCCTACCGGTTTCATGGGACCGAAACGCATTGTATCTTTACCACGTAATGCCATTACCTCTATCGGCATACAACCTTCAAAGACTTTATTTTTTTCAAATCCGTGTACTTCTGCCGTTTCAGCTTGACACAATGCTTCATAAAAAGAATTATACTCTTCTTCATTCATCGGACAATTTAAGTATGCCGCTTCTCCTCTGTCGTATCTGGATGCTTTATAAATAACGTCCATATCCAATGATTCTTTTGTTACTATGGGTGCTGCCGCATCAAAAAAGTAAAAACCTTTTCCGTCACAAAATTGCTCTATCGATTCCGCCATTTTACCTTCCGTTAAAGGTCCGGTTGCAATAATAACTGTTTCGTCATCCGGAATTTCGTTAATTTCTTCATATCGTATTTCTATAAACGGATTGCTCTTTATTTTTTCAGTTACGGCTTTTGCATATCCTATACGATCTACCGCCAAAGCTCCGCCTGCCGGAACTTGATGTTCATCTGCAGTTTTTATTATAAGCGAGTCCAGTCTTCGCATTTCTTCTTTCAAAAGTCCTGCGGCATTTTGCAAGCTTGCGGCACGTAATGAATTGCTGCATACCAGTTCTCCGAAGTACTCCGTATCATGTACGGGCGTATTTTTTTTCGGACGCATTTCTATTAATGTTACAGGTATTTTATTTTTTGCAATTTGCCATGCAGCTTCACTTCCTGCAAGACCTGCACCTATTACGATTATTTTCTTTGTCACTTGTTTCTCCTTATATTTTAGAGATTATTTTCCCTTTTCGGATGTATGCTTCTTCTTTTCATTCGTTATACATTCCGCATTTGAGCATAGTATTTTTTCGGTTCCGTTTTTATAGGTTTTCTTTGTCATTATTGAATGACATTCTTCGCAAAATTTATCTATAGGTTCATTCCACAGTGCCATATCACAATTCGGATATTCATTGCATCCGTAAAATATACGTCCACGTTTTGAACGACGTTTTACCATATGTCCTTTTTTACATTTCGGACATATTATTCCTGTATCTTCTACAATTGCTTTATTTATTCCGCAGTCGACACATTTTAAATATCTTCCGTAAGGTCCTGTTCTGTATACCATATTTTTCCCGCATTTTTCACATGGTATATCGGATAATTCATTTTTCTCTTCGGTTACGGAAAACGGTTTTATATTGCTGCATTTCGGATAATTCGGACACGCAAGATATTTTCCGTAGCGTCCCAATTTTATAATCATGAACGCACCGCATTTTTCGCATTTAACTTCAGATATTTCTTGCTTTTTATCTTTTTCCGCATCAATTTTTGCAGATTCCAATTCTTTTTTGAAAACATCATAAAAATCTTGAAGTACTGCTTTATACGTTGCTTTACCTTCAGCAATTTTGTCTAACCAGCTTTCCAAATTTGCTGTAAAATCTATATCTACAATTCCTGAAAAATATTTTTTCAAAAGATCGGTTACTACAAATCCGACTTCTGTAGGAATAAATTGCTTACCTTCTTTTGTTACGTATTTTCTTCTTTGGATTGTATCCAATATTGGTGCATATGTTGAAGGTCTTCCTATACCTTTTTCTTCCAAAGTTTTAATCAAGCTTGCTTCTGTATATCTTGCAGGCGGAGAAGTGAAGTGCTGTTCTCCTTCTGCACTTATATTCAACATTTCTTCGCCTTTTTGAATATTCGGCAACAATTTCAATTCTTCGGCATTTTTCTTTTTTCTTTTGCCGATTGCAATATTGTAAATCCGTCAAATAATACGTACATACCGTTTGCTTTTAATGTATAGTTTTCGGTTTTAAGCAGTACAACGGTATTTTGTTGTATTTGCGGTGTCATCTGACTTGCAATGAATCTGTTCCAAATCAATGTATATAAACGTAATTGATCTCTTGTAAGTACTTTTGTAAGTATTTCAGGTGCAAATTTCAAATTTGTAGGTCTTATTGCTTCATGTGCATCTTGAGCTTCTTTTGATTTGGAATATACATTATGTTTTTTAGGTAAATATTCTTCTCCGTATACATTATTTATATATTCTCTGACCGATGTAATCATTTCATCCGATATACGTGTCGAGTCTGTACGCATATAAGTGATAAGTCCGACATGTCCATGCCCGGGAATTTCTACACCTTCATAAAGAATTTGTGCGAGCATCATTGTTTTCTTCGAGCCGAATCCGAGTTTGTTTACAGCATCTTGCTGCATGGTTGATGTTGTATACGGTGCTTTCGGTTTACGCTGTTTTTTCGATTTTGTAACGGATTCTGCAATTGCAGGTTTATTTAAAATTTCATTTACTGCATTTTGTGCTTCTTCTCCGTTTTTGAAAACTATATCTTTACCGTCTTTACGAATTACTTTTGCAGTAAATTTTTCATTATTTTTTGTTGAATAAACTCCGTTTACATACCAATATTCTTCCGCTTTGAACGCTTTTATTTCTTCTTCACGCTCGCAAATCAAACGAGTGGCAACAGATTGTACTCGTCCTGCAGACAGTCCTCTGTAAACTTGTTTCCATAACCACGGAGAAATTTTATAACCTACCAATCTGTCAAGTACTCGACGTGCCTGCTGTGCATCTACACGATTCATATCCAAAGGTTTCGGATGCTTAATCGCTTCTTTTATGGCTGTAGGTGTTATTTCATGAAATGCTATTCTGACATTATCTTTAATATTTACATCAAGTAAATTTGATAAGTGCCATGAAATGGCTTCACCTTCACGATCCGGGTCGGTTGCCAAATAAACATCTTTAGATCTATTTGCTTCTTTACGCAATTCTTTTATTACGTTTTCACGTTCAGTGGAATTTACGTATTCAGGTGTAAATCCGTTTTCTATATCTACCCCTAATGTACGTTGCGGCAAATCACGCAAATGTCCCATTGATGCCAACACTTTGTAATCTTTACCTAAAATTTTTTCAATTGTTTTTGCTTTCGCCGGTGATTCCACTACAACAAGATGTTTCCCGTTTGCCTTAGGTTTTCTTTTAAATACCGGCTCTTTTTTCTTTCTTCCCTTACTCTTCGTTCCGATAGTAATAGTTCTGATAATCGGCAACTTTATTCCTCCGTATCTGTTATGAAAATTCAATTAACCGGAAATGACAAATCCTCCTGACGGTGTTTGCATTACAACACCCTTCAGTTGCAATTGCAGCAACAAGCTTTTTAATGTTTTCAATGACATTCCGGTTTTTATCAACAGTTCATCTTCCGTTATTTCTACACTTTCACTGCAAAAACGATACAACACTTCCTCTTCCAATGTCAACTGCTTATTGAAAGTTTTATCTTTTTTGCATTTTATTTCTTTTTTATTTTCCCATCCGTATTCAGATAATATATCTTCGTATGATGTGCAACAGAAAGCTCCGATTTTTAATAACTTATTTGTTCCTTTTGAACTTTCCGCCCAAATATTTCCCGGTACTGCAAATATATCTCTTCCTTCTTCAAGTGCAAAATCTGCAGTAATAAGAGATCCGCTTTTTTCAGCCGCCTCAATTACAATTACTCCGCGTGTCATTCCGGCAATAATTCTGTTTCTTGCCGGAAATTGTCTGCCTAAAGGCGGTGTACCCGGTGCATATTCGGATATTATACAACCTCCATGTGCAATAATTTTTTCAAAAAGATTACGATTTTCTGCAGGATATGTTTTATCAAGTCCGCAAGCCGCTACTGTAACAGTTGCGGATTTTCCTTCCAATGCACCTTTATGCGCTGCACTGTCAATTCCTCTTGCACCTCCGGAAACGATAACTACGTTTCTTTCCGACAACTCTTTCGCTATTTCTTTTGCAGTTTTGACTCCGTAAACTGTTGCTTTTCTTATTCCTACTATACTTATAATTCTGTCCGTTACAGGCAATTCACCTCGATAATATAGTACCGGTGGAGGATTTATCGTATTTGCCAAAAGCTTCGGATATACTTCATCATTCAGTGTGCAATATTTTATATTGAAATTTTGCATCAATTTATAAATTTTTTCCAAATCGGCTTCTTTTCGATATTTCAAAAAAGAGTTGAGCTGTTTGCTCGTCAATTTTCCTTTTTCACACAATTCTACAGATGTTGCATTCCATATTTTTTCTCCTGTTTTAAAAACGGAAAGCAAGTGTCTTATTGTTTTCGATCCCAGCCACGGACATCCCGGTATTGATGCGGTATATATGTCCATATTATCTACCTGCCATTCTTCTGTAGCTTATAGCTTCGGCAATATGTGAACTGTCGATATTTTCGGATTCGTCCAAATCCGCTATTGTCCTTGCTACTTTTATAATATGGTCATAACTTCGTGCAGAAAGTTGCATTTGTTCAAATACATATCTGAGCATTTCGGACCCTTCTTTATCAAGTGTGCAAGTTTCACGCAATTGTTTGTGTCTCATTTGCGAGTTGCATTGCATTCCCCATTTTTTCAGTCTCTCTTTTTGTATTTCTCTTGCCTTTTGTACACGAATTGCAACTTCTTTTGAACTTTCAGCTTTTATTGCGGATGTCAATTCACTGTATTTAGGTCTTTGTACTGAAATGTGTAAATCTATTCTGTCAAGCAACGGTCCTGAAATTTTTCTGTTATATCTTCTTATTTCTCCATCTGTGCAAGTACATTCTCTTTTTAAATCTCCGTAGTATCCGCACGGACAAGGATTCATTGCTGCAATCAAAATAAAATCTGTAGGATATACAAATGATGCATTAACTCTTGATATATGAACTTTTCTGTCTTCCAGCGGTTGTCTAAGTACTTCCAAAACGGATCTCGGAAATTCAGGAAGCTCATCTAAAAACAACACTCCATGATGCGCAAGTGTCACTTCACCGGGACGCGGTACGGTTCCTCCGCCTATAAGTCCTGCAGTAGATATGGTATGATGCGGACTTCGAAACGGACGTTCATGCATAATTTGATTTTCATTAAATAAACCTGCCACACTATATATTTTCGTTACCTCCAATGCTTCTTCTTGCGTCATTAAAGGTAGGATTGTAGTAATTCTTCTTGCAAGCATTGTCTTTCCCGATCCAGGAGTTCCCGACATCAATACGTTATGTGCTCCGGCAGCGGCAATTTCCAATGCACGCTTTGCCGTAATTTGCCCTTGTACTTCGGAAAAATCCACGTCATATATCAATTTCTTATTTTGTTCCGTTTCATTTCTCAAAGCAGGTTTCAATATTTCATTTCCTAATATATGTTCAACTACACATCTCAAAGATTTAACGGAAAAAACTTGTATATCTTCACAAAGTAAAGCTTCTGAAACAACTTTTTCAGGTACGAAAAATTTTTGTATTCCATGTTCTTTGGCTGCAAGAACCATTGAAAGTACTCCGGGGACCGCTCTTATTTCACCTTTTAAGGAAAGTTCTCCGATAAATAACGAATCTTTTAAAATTTCCTGAGGTATTACGCCCGTTGCTGTAAGTAATCCGATTGCGATTGGAAGATCAAGACCGGACCCGTCTTTTTTTAAATCTGCCGGTGCCAAATTTACAGTAACTTTATTTATAGGAAAATGGTATCCGGAATTTTTTATTGCTGAATACACACGTTCTTTTGATTCTTTAACCGATGTTGCAGGAAGTCCTACAATATCAAAAGAAGGTGCTGCGCGATTTATATCGGTTTCAACAATAATAACGTGACCGTTCAATCCATAAGTTGTTGTGCCATATACTTGCGCAAACATAAATCCTCCTAAAATGCATTAACTACATGTCTATAAACAGGTTCTTTACCCGGATAAATCATAATTTCAACTACATCAAATCTTACTTGCCTGTCTTCTTCTTGTTTCATATATAAGTACATATTCGCACAATAGCGTATATGTTCCCTTTTATAAGGAGTAACCGATTCTATAGGTTCACCGAAACGTTTATTTGTTCGTGCTTTTACTTCTACAAAAACCCACGTTTCTCCGTCTTGCATTATTAAATCAATTTCTCCATGTCGCCTTCTGAAATTTTTCGCTAAAAGTTTGAATCCTTTTTTCTCAAGATATTTTTCTGCAAGTTCTTCTCCATAACGTCCAAATTCGGATTTTTTCATATACTTCTCCACAAACCAATTCAATCACTTTTAAATCAATATTAATATATTGTAAATAAACAAGTCAAACGCATAAAAAATTTCAAAACAAAAGGATGCTTCTTGTAAGACACAAAAAAGCATCCACATGTTCAATTCGATTGATAATAAATATGTCCATAATTTCCGATACATGTCGTAGTGTAAATTTTTTTATTATACTTATTCGTTTTTTATTTTATTTTTTGTACTCTTTTACAATATGCTTCTACGTATTAATAAAATATTTTAAATTTTTACTCCGTTATTCTTTTTATAATTTCCTTTTAAAACAATACTTTTTACAGGTTCATAACTTTTTCTGTGTATCGGTGTTATTCCAAGTTCATATATTGCTTCCATATGCTTTTTCGTTCCGTATCCTTTATTGTCCTCAAAATCATATCCAGGATATATTTTTGCATATTCGTCCATTATATGATCTCTGTGTACTTTCGCCACTATAGATGCTGCAGCAACCGATGCACTTTTTGAATCTCCGTGTATTAATGATTTACATGGAACTTGAAAATGCAGCGGCATCGCATCTACTATTACCGCTTGAGGTTTTATTTCAAGTTTTTTTACAGCTTGATACATTGCAAGCATAGTTGCCTGATATATATTCAGTGTGTCTATCTCTTCAACCGATAAATCCGTTATTGATATAGCAAGTGCTTCTTCATGTACCTTTTTTGATATAATTTCTCTTTTTTCTTTTGATACTTTTTTCGAATCGTTTAAATTTTCTATAAACCAGTGCGGTTTAAGTATTACTGCCGCTACCGTTACAGGTCCTGCAAGCGGTCCTCTTCCTACTTCATCTATTCCGACTACATATTGTATGCCTTGTTTATAAAATTCACTTTCGACTGCATACATTTCTTCTACACGGAGTCGCTCTTTATTCTCAAAGTCTTTTTTCTTAAAATACGTATTCAGCGCTTGTTGTACACCTTTTCTTTTGTCTTGCATAAGTTTTTCAATAAGTGATATTTCTACATTATCTTTTTTCAGTAATTCTTTTACTTCAGCAATATTCATTTTTTATCCTCTGACGGCGGCATATCCAATGTTACTCTGCCGAGTTTCCCGCTTCTGAAATCTGTAAGTACCAATGCTTCGGCTCTTGTCGAGTCTATTTCTCCTCCAGGTAACAGGCATCCTCTACGTTTTCCTATTAATTCCAAAAGTATTTGCGTATCTTGATTTACATCTTCAATGTCATATTTCTCTTTTAATATTTGCGGTGATATTTCTTTTAGTGCGGCAAGTAATGTTGTTACTACTTCATATGAATCAAATATTTCTCCTGCAATTGCACCTGTTGCCGCTAATTTCAATGCTGCATTTTGATCTTCGAATTTCGGCCAAAGTACTCCCGGTGTATCAAGAAGGTCAAGTCCTGATGAAAGTCTTACCCATTGCTTGCCTTTTGTGTGTCCCGGTGTGTTTGCCGTTCTCGTTGCTTTCGATCCTGAAAGAAAATTTATAAGTGTTGATTTACCTACATTCGGTATTCCTAAAATCATAATTCTTACGGATCTGTTTTTAAGTCCTCTTCTTTGCCATTTTTCAAGTACGGGTTTTGCTTTTTCTCGTATTAAATTTATTAATTTTTTCTTGTCTTTTCCGTTGTATGTGCTTACAGGTATAACGTCTATATTCTCTTTTTTGAAATATTCAATCCATTTTTCCGTAATTTTTACATCTGCAAGATCCGATTTATTAAGTACAATTATTCTCGGCTTGTTTTGTACCAAATTTTCCACCATAGGATTTGCGCTTGACATCGGAATTCTCGCATCTAAAAGTTCTACCGCCACATCTACAGCTTTTAAATGTTCGGTTATAAGTCGTTTTGTTTTGGCCATATGCCCTGGGAACCATTGAATCAGCATTTTTTTCTCCTGTTTTTACTTTTACTTTTATTTTTTATATTATCATAAATTCATATATTAAAAAAATACGGCATTAACCGTATTTTAGAAATTATATTAAATGCAGCATTATTATGTATACCAATGCACCTACCGCTGCCGTGCACGGTATTGTCATTACCCATGCAGATACCATTGAGTATGCTACATTCCAATGTACCGCTTTAAATCTATGTGCCCAACCTACACCCATAATAGAGCCTGTTACTACATGTGTTGTAGATACGGGAAGATGCAAAAATGTAGCTGTAAATACCGTTATGGCAGAGTTCAAGTCTGCAGCTACTCCGTTTATAGGTTGCATTCTGAATATTTTATTTCCTACGGTTTTTATTATTCTCCAACCGCCCATGCTTGTACCTAATCCCATTGCTATTGCACATGCAATTTTTACTTCCCACGGAACTTCAAGTGCTCCTATGTATCCTCCCGAGAGTAATGCAAGTGTTATTACTCCCATAGATTTCTGAGCGTCATTTGACCCGTGTGAGAATGCCATTATTGCCGCTGACAGTATTTGCACATGCACCGCTATAAAGTTCAGTTTGGATTTTCTCATTTTTGCAAAAAGCAGGTAAAACAACGTCATCAAAATATATCCTGACACAAGTGCCGCAAGAGGAGAAACTATAAGTCCTGCAACTATCGTAAGCACTCCGCTTACGTGTATCGCACCGATTCCGTATGAAATAATTACTGCACCGATCATGCCTCCTATGAGTGCATGAGATGAGCTTGACGGCATCCCTATCCACCACGTGAAAAGATTCCATATAATTGATGCTGTCAATGCCGCTATCAAAACTCTCGAGTCTACCATATCCGGTGAGTTTACTATTTCTCCGCCGATTGTTTTTGCAACACCGGTGGATACCATGGCTCCCAAAAAGTTTAAAATTGCGGACATTACTATTGCAACTTTCGGACTTATTGCTCTTGTAGCCACGCATGTTGCTATTGCATTGGCAGTGTCGTGAAATCCGTTTATAAAGTCAAATAACAGCGCCAATATAATAACAAACCCTATCAAGTAGATATCATGCATATTTCACTACCACTTCTCGAATAATGTTTGCAACACGTTCACCTTGATCTGCAGTAATTTCCATTGTTTCCATTATTTCTTTCCAACGTATTATCTCCATAACTTCATGATCTCCGTCAAAAAGGTCCGATACTACATCTCTATATATATTGTCGGCTTCACTTTCCAATATATTTATTTTTCTTACTATTTCATTTATTTCTTTTTCATTTTTATCAATATTTTTAAGAAGTCGGAACAGCACGATAAGATTTTCGGACATTTCTACAAGTATATCCGCCATACGAAGCGGTAATTCCCAACCTATACCTGCATGATAAAGTCTCAACGACAAAATTACGTCTTTTACGTCATCTACGCAATCATCTATATTGTTTGTAAGTAAACAAAAATCTTCTCTGTCTATAGGAGTGATAAATACTTCTCCCATTTTATTTACAACTTCATGAGTAACATCATCTGCAGTATGTTCTATAGCTTTTATTTCTTTTGTGTATCTTTCAAGTTTTGACGGATCCGTCAATAATTCTTTTATCATGACAGCGCCTTTGTGAAAGTGTTCTGCATTTGTTACCAAGTAGTCAAAAAACTCCTCATGCTTATTTACCAGACTGAACATTTGTCCCTCCATCTTAAAATCATTTTGCATTCTCTTTATCATACTTTGGTTTTGTAAATTTTTTGTAAATTTACAATGTTTTTTAATATAATTTTGAGATTCTTTTATTACTTTTAAGAATAATTGAGTTGAATTATTATTAGTCGCTTTCCCCGTTTATAAATTTCAATGCATCTCCTAGTATATATAGCGATCCGCAAACAATTATTACATTGTCTTTCCCGGATATTTTCAATGCTTTGTCCAGTGCTGTTTTTACATTCGGCATTTCAAAGTGCTTCGAATCCGTCATTTTTTTAAGTTCATCAAATGTTCTTGTACGTTTTGTCGGTGCTTCAACAAAAAATACCGTATCATTTTCTCTTACTATAAGTTTCAGTATTTTTTGAGTTTCTTTATCTTTAAGCGAACTGAAAATTACAAGTCTTTTTTTATTTTTATACTTTTGATTCAATGTTTCATTTAAAGTTTTTGCTCCGGCGAAATTATGTGCTCCGTCAAGGATAATTGTATTCCCGTCTATTTCAAATATTTCAAATCTTCCATGCCATATTACCGACAAAAATCCTTTGAGTATACTTTCATTTGTTATACGTTTTTCTTTATTTTCAAGTAATTTTACAGTTGTCCATGCAATCGCCGCATTTATTGATTGATATTTTCCGTTTAACGGTATTTCTATAGTTTGTTCTTTTTCGGAAATTTCTTTTATATCGGTCTTGAGTTTTATCATTTGACCTTTATTTTTTACTTCTACCGAATCAACTGCAAAATCTTTATTGTATACATATATTTTCGAATGTTTTTTCTCGGCTTCTTTGCTTATAATTGAAAGTGCTTCATTTGTTGCAGATGTTACTACAGGTTTTTTCTCTTTTATTATTCCGGCTTTTTGTTCTGCAATGGATTTTATATCTTTGCCTAATATTTTCATATGATCCATTGCTACATTTGTAATAACGGAAATTTCCGGTTCAACTACATTTGTGGAGTCCAAAAGTCCTCCCATTCCCACTTCTACTACCGTATATTCTACGTTTTCTTCTTTAAAATATAAAAATGCCATTGCGGTAAGCATCTCAAATTCCGTAGGTTGTTCGTGTCCTTCTTCTTTCATTATTTGAACTGCTTTTTGTACCTTTTCATACATTTCCGCAAATTTTTCTTTTGATATATACGCTCCGCATGAATAAAATCTTTCGGTATATTCAATCAAGTGCGGTGATGTAAATCTTCCTGTTTTTATACCCGATAATTCAAGTATTTTTGTAATCATCGCAACTACGCTGCCTTTACCATTTGTTCCTGTAACGTGAATTACTTTATATGCTTTTTCAGGATTGTCGAGAAGTTCCAAAAGTTTTTTTATTCGTTGCATTCCGGGTTTTATTCCAAATACAAGTGATTTTTCCAAAGATTCTATTGCATTTTCGTAAGTCATAAATACCTCCATAAAAACAGCCTTGCTTTTACAAGGCTGTTTTTATTTATATTTTTGTTAAAAATTTCAGACGTTCTTCCAAAGATTTCATTTGTTCTTTGAATTCTTCAAGTTTTTCTTTTTCTTTATTTACTACCGCTGCCGGTGCTTTTGCTATAAATCCCTTGTTCTTGAGTTTACCTTCGGCTCTTGCAATTTCTTTTTCAAGTACTTCTCTTGTTTTGTTTATACGTTCAGTTTCTTTTTTCGTATCTATAAGTCCTTTTAATTCCATGTATATATCGGAATTTGTCACTACCGCCGTAAGTGCATTTTCAGGCTTATCTTCATCACTGTTCAAGAATTCGATACTTTCCACATTTGCAAGTTTTTCAAAGTAGCTCTTATGATTTTCAATACAATTTTTGAGATTTTCTCTTGTTACATGTATCTTTATTCTACATGTCTTTGCAGGTATAACTCCGGCTTCGGCACGCATATTACGGATTGCTTTTATTATTTCCATAATACGTTCCATTTGTTCTTCTTCTTTTTCAAAGCGAAGTTTTTCAGATACCTTCGGCCATTCCGCTCTTGCCAATGTTTTCCCTTCATGAGGTAAATGTTGCCAAAGGTGTTCGGTAATAAAAGGCATAAACGGATGCAAGAGTGCCAACATACGTGTCAATGTATATACAAGTACATATTGTGTTACTTGTCGATCTCTACAATGTTCTGCATATAAACGTGATTTTGCAGTTTCAATGTACCAATCACAGAAACAATTCCATGCAAAATTATATATACTGTCGGCAGCTTCTCCGAGTTCGTATTTATCAAGATTTCTGCTTACGAATTCTTCGGTTTTTGCCAATTTTTCCAATATCCATTTATCTGCAAGTGCATAATCTTTTTCTTCCGGTATGAAGTTCTTATCATAATTATCCAAATTCATAAGTGTGAACTTGGTTGCATTCCACAATTTATTTGCAAAGTTTCTGTTTCCTTCTACACGTTCATAGTAGAATCGCATATCATTTCCGGGTGTATTACCCGTTACCAATGTAAATCTCAATGCGTCTGCACCGTATTTTTCTATGACTTCAAGCGGATCTATACCATTGCCTAAAGATTTCGACATCTTTCTTCCTTGTGAATCTCGCACAAGTCCATGTATGAATACGTATTTAAACGGTATTTCATGCATAAATTCCATCGACATGAACATCATACGTGCTACCCAGAAAAATATAATGTCATATCCGGTTACCATTGTGCTTGTAGGATACCATTGTTTTAATGTTTCTGTTTTTTCAGGCCAGCCCATTGTCGAAAACGGCCAAAGTGCAGACGAAAACCATGTATCAAGTACATCTGGGTCTTGATTAATTTTTTTACTTCCGCAGTTTGTGCATTCAGTTATATCTGTGCGAGATGCAATCGTTTCTTTGCATTCTTCGCAATACCATACCGGTATACGATGTCCCCACCAAAGTTGGCGTGAAATACACCAGTCATGAATATTTTCAAGCCATTGTATGTATATATTTGTAAAACGTTCCGGTACAAATTTAGTTTTACCTGATGTAACTGCATCCATTGCCGGTTTTGCCAACGGTTTCATTTTTACAAACCATTGTCTGGTTGTCAAAGGTTCGATTACAGTTTCACAACGTGAACAATGTCCGACTGCGTGTTCTTTTGTTTCCGTTTTTACAAGCAAACCTTGTTCTTCAAGATCTTTGATTATTTGTTTGCGCGCTTCATATCTGTCCATTCCGTTATATTTTCCGGAATTTTCATTAAGCGTGCCGTCTTTATTCATAATAATCAATGTTTCCAAATTATGACGACTTCCTACTTCAAAGTCATTAGGGTCATGTGCAGGTGTAATTTTAACACAACCGGTACCATATTCTTTATCTACGTATTCATCGGAAATAACAGGAATTTCACGATTTGTTGTCGGCAATTTAAGCATTTTACCGATTAAATGTACATATCTTTCATCATCCGGATTTACCGCAACTGCCGTATCACCCGGCATTGTTTCAGGACGTGTTGTCGCAATTTGTATATATTCATCACTACCTACGATAGGATAGTTAACATAATACAATTTACCGTCTTCATTTTCGTGTTCAACTTCAATATCCGAAAGTGCGGTTTGACATCTGGGACACCAATTTGTAATTCTGAATCCTCTATAAATCAAACCTTTTTCATACAATGTTATGAATACTTCTCTTACGGCTTTGGCACATACATCATCCATTGTAAAACGTTCTCTTGTCCAATCGCATGAAGAACCCAATTTACGTATTTGTTTTCCTATTGTATTTCCGTATTTTTCTTTCCATTGCCATACACGTTCAAGAAATTTTTCTCGACCTAAGTCGTACTTGGTCAAACCTTCTTTTGCAATTTGTTTTTCAACTTTTACTTGCGTTGCAATTCCTGCATGATCTTTTCCCGGAAGCCACATGACATTATATCCTTGCATACGTTTGTATCGTATCAATATATCTTGTAAAGTTCCGTCCAACGCATGTCCCATATGTAACTGTCCTGTTACATTCGGTGGAGGCAAAACTATACTGTACGGTTCTTTTGAAGAATCCGGCTCATCATGAAATACATTGTTCTTTTCCCAAAATTCATATAATTTGCCTTCAATTTCTCCGGGATTATATTTATCCAATCCTTTTACTTCTTGCATATGTTCCTCCCCTTTAAATAAAAAAACTCTTTCATCCCATAGGACGAAAGAGACCTTCCGCGGTACCACCTATATAATTTACAGACACTACTCCTTAATTATCTGTAAATCACTCGTAAACGCGTAACGAACGTAACGGACATTTCTGTCTGCTCAGGGGTGACTTACCGTTTCATGTATTCCTGTACTTTCAGCAATTGTACAAGTCTCTGTAAAACAATTCACAGCTTCTTCCCTTCATAGCATTTTCTATTTATACCATAATAACACAAAAACTGCTTTTTTCAAGTAAATTTTTTAAAATATCTTTTTATTATATAAATTTATCATACACTCACAACCAAGTTATTTTAATGTATGTTCCTGTGATATAATAATAGAGACAGTTTGTTTTCGCATTTGAAAATCAGAATGCATTTTACTATTTAGAAATCAAGGACCTTTATGTCAAACACCTATAAAACAATTTCCGGAATTGTTATGTTTATCATTGCCGGATTTCTTTGTTTTGTAATTACAAAAACATATTTTCCGGTTTTTTATCACACAACTGCAAAGTTGATTTTAGCGGGAGATATGAACGGATTATCTTCTTATATTACGTCTTTCGGGTATTGGGCTTTCATAATAAGCATATTGATTATCGCAATTTTCAATGTACTCGGTATTCCTACAATTCCTTCCCTTACGGTAAACGGAGTTTTATTCGGAATAATACCAGGAATTATTATTTCATGGATTGGAGAAGTAATAGGTATTGAGTTAAGTTACCATATAGGAAGAATATTTCTAAGAAAAAGTTCAAGACAATTTATAGAAAAAAGAAATCTTTTGGAGAAACTTGATAAATACAGTACAATCAAGGCAATGATTATTGCAAGAGCAGTTCCATATTCACCGAACATATTAACTACTGCAGTAGCCGTAGTCAGTAAATTAAACAGCAGAGAGCATCTTCGGTGTACGCTGATAGGTAAAATTCCTTCAGTAGCGGTTGAAGTTTTGCTCGGACACGATTTATTGCGTTTCGAAGAGCATAGTGTACGATTTTTTATACTTTTGTTTCTGGTACTCGCATTTACTGTTGTACATCGTTACAGAAAAAGATTTTATCAATTACCGTTTTTGAAGAAGTTTTATAATAATGCGGAAATAAAAAACAGATTTTGATTTAATTATCAAATCAAATATAATTATTTGAACAGAAAACGGATGCAAAATTATATTTACGCATCCGTTTTTTATATTGCCTTTTAAATATCAAAATAAATCAATTGAACAAAATAAGAAATATACACAATAATACTTTTTGCCTCAATAATCTTTTATAGTGTCTGAAAATTTATTGCATAATTACATTTATTCAATTTAATATTAAAATAATTTTTCAAAATTTCTATTAAAAATTCACGCACTTATCAGTTACTCCTTTGATTATTTTTCGAGATAATTGTGTGGTATCGATACGAATAATGTACACTTTTTATTTTAATAAAAACGAAATAAATATATTTACTTATACTCATCCGACATTTATTATGAAACCGCATTTTATTATATAGTCGTATAAACATCGTATTTCAAAATTTCAAATTCACGCAATAAAAAATCAGACATCCGATTAATTCAATCGTGTCTGATTATTTTTATGGTGCCGGAGGTGGGACTTGAACCCACACGGTGTCGCCACCGCCAGATTTTGAGTCTGGTGCGTCTGCCATTCCGCCACTCCGGCATTTCACTGACAGAAATAATTTTAACATAACAAACTATTTACGTCAATCAAATTTCAGAAAATTATTTTTTGTCAATTTCTTTTTTTCTTGTCAGCGATGTTTTTTCGAAATTCAAATTTCTTGTGTGAACTGTATGTACCCAGTCTTTTTTATGTCGATCCAACCATCCTAAAAATGTTACCGGTATCCATGAATACATAAATAACGGATAGAAGAACCAATAAAAATAAATTTTCAGCGGTACTTCTATTTGCAGTAATACAATTAACGGTAAAACATATTGAATAATACCTAAGGTTGACCAAAATTGTTGCGGTATCAATACGTCGTTATATAAAATTACCGTAAAGCACGGATCGAACATATTTATATAAGTCATAATTGCATAAAATGTCGAAATCAACAGAAAATAGTTTTGCAAAAGTTGCATTATTCCGTCAAGCATAACTATATTTCTACGACGTATACCTTCTTTAAACAATATCGGTATGTATCTTTCCGAACAATCGAATTGTCCTTGTGCCCAACGTTTTCTTTGTTTACATGATGCCATCAATGATAACGGTTTTTCATCGTAAATAATTGCATCATGTACCCAACATGTACGTATACCGTGACTGAGACATTTCATTGAAAATTCCATGTCTTCAGTCAAACAGTCACATCCCCATCCGTATTTCTTTATAATATCGGATGCAATACACATACCGGTTCCTCCCAAACAGGAAGATAAGCCGATATTATACTTACCCAAGTGCCACAAATGGTTTACAACCCAAAAAGCTATTGCAAATGTGCCGGATACCCATGTGTCCACAGGATTTTTAGCGGAGAGATATCCTTGCATTACTTTTTCGCCTTTAAGAAGTCTTGTGTTCATAACTTTCAAAAAGTCCAAGTGCACAAGATTATCTGCGTCAAATACGCAAAAAGCGTCATAATTTCTGTTCAATTCGAATATTTTAGGAAAAGCCCAATCCATCGCATAACCTTTTCCTATTTCTTTTTTGTTTTCACGTTCAAGAACTTCTGCACCGTACTCTTTTGCTATTTCAGCCGTTTTGTCCGTACAGTTGTCCGCAATAACGAATATGTCGTACAGGTTTGACGGATATTTTAATTTTTTCAAATTATCCAACAATTCTCCTATTACTACGGATTCATTATGTGCCGGAATTACTATTGCAAATTTACTTTTCGGTTCTGCCAGATTTTTTTCTTTTCTATGCCACATTCCGAATATAGCTATAACCGTATAATAAATCGTAAAAAACGCTACAATCAGCTGTACCGGAATCATAATAATGTCAAGAATGTATGTCATAAATCCATGCCTTTTCTCATTTTTCTTGCTCTGCGCATTTTCTTCTTTCTACGATTCAACCATGTATTTATCATACCGAATATAACGTATGCTACGCAGATTGCAGCTGCCCATGTGGACGGTTGTAAAAATATACATATAATCACGAAAAGCAAACATCCGAGTAATGCAGGTAAGTGCAGTTGATCGGCGCTTGCACCTTTATTATCCGGGTAGTGAACTTCACTTACCATCAGAATTCCCAATCCTAAAACACAAATAAGTGCAAGCCAATCCCAAATCTTCACTCCCGAAAGTACGTATGATGAAATCAAAACTCCTACCGTCGGACAGGGAAGTCCTTGAAAGTATCCATGTACATCCGAGACCATTACGTTGAAACGTGCTAATCTGAATGAACAAAATGCACCTAATAAAGCACATGGAATCAGTCCATATGTTCCCAATGATTGCAATTGATATGAATAAATCAAAGCACCTGCGGCAATACCGAATGAAATATTATCACAGAGAGAATCCAGTTCAACTCCGAACGGACCTGCAGTTTTAAGTGCACGTGCTACACGACCGTCCAATGCGTCTGCAACTGTTGCGAGTAATATAAATGTCGCTGCCAAATAAAATTCTCCGTTTATGGAGCACATAATTGACAATCCTCCGAACAACGCATTTGCTGCCGTAACTCCGTTTGCTATCCATGATTTTTTCACGTTATTTCAACCTCCCTATGATTGACAATCCACCTTTTACTTTACTACCTTTTTTTACACATATTTCAACATTTCCGGGAATATAAATTTCTGTACATGAACCGAATTTAATCATTCCGTACAATTCACCCATTTTAAGGTTGTCTCCGAGTTTTTTCCATGAAACTACACGTCTTGCCAAAATTCCTGCAATCAATATTACAAGTATCGAGCGTTTTTCGCCTTTTATTCCTATTGCGCCTCTCTCGTTTTCAAATCCTACAGAATCTTTATATGCCGGTAAAAATTTACCTTGCGTATATGATTGATATGTAATTTTACCTTCCATAGGTGAACGATTGCAATGAACGTTGAATACAGACAAAAAAATCGTTATTTTCCAACATTTTTCTCCAAGAAACATTTCTTCATCTACATCTTTTACAACGGACATTACAGTTCCGTCTGCCGGAGATACGATAATATCTTTTTCTTCAGGTATTTTGGAATTTCTGCGCGGACAACGAAAAAAGTAACAAAAATATACCGCAAAAACTGCCGGCACTACCGCTGTATGCTTAAAGCCGAAATAAGCCAATAATATTGCCAATAAAACCGATACCCCTATAAAAGGATATCCTTCCGGTAATATAATAGGTTTCTTTAACATTTTACTTCTTTTTCGATCCTTTCCAATTCTTGATTTTTATCATAAATTTCGGAATTGCCATTACTCGATGTATACGCTGAGGTTGTTTGAACAACCTATATGCCCATTCCAATCTGTTTTTCTGCATCCATTTAGGTGCACGAGGTACAACCCCCGCCATTACGTCAAAAACTCCGCCTATACCTATTGAGAATACATTCCCCAATTTATCTTTGTTGTGATAAATCCATTTTTCTTGCTTCGGGACTCCCATTCCCACAAGCAAAATTTCAGTATTTCTATTTTTTATTTCTTCAATAATTTTTATTTCTTCTTTTTCATCAAAATATCCGTCATGTATTCCGGCTAAAGGAAATTCTCCGTATTTCTCTCTAAATCTTTCAACGGCTTTCATTGCTACTTTAGGTGCTCCGCCCAAAAAATATACGGATATTTGTTTTTCTACCGCTTTTTTCAGTAAATTTTCAACAAAATCTGCACCGGCAACACGTTCCGGAAAATGATATCCCAGTTGTTCTCCGGCCCATATAATCCCTGCTCCGTCTGCTATAAGCATATCGCAAGAGTTCAAAATTTTTGCAAATTCTTTATCTTTTTGTGCCAACATTATCATTTCCGCATTGGGTGTTGCAGTCATACATGGTTCTTTACGTTCAATTTTATCCAAAGCAAACTCCAACGCCTGCTCCATGCTTATGGCATGAACATTAATTCCCATAATATTTCTGGCACTTTTTTTTATATCAAACATAGTTCTCCTAAGTAAAATATTTTTACTTTGTTGTCAGATTAACACTATTATTGTAATTCAAATATATTTATATGACAATATTCATATTTACCATATGTAAAAAGTATAGCATATAAACGGATTATGTTCACAAATACTTTTCACGTTAATGATATAAACGTTCTAAAAAAACTTTGCCGAAACGTTTTTTTACTTCACTTTTTATGTTTTTCTCCGAATGAATAAATTTTTGTGCGTAGTTTCTTGCTTTTTCAAGCAACGGCAAATCTTTTATTATATTTGCAACTTTCAAATCAGGCATCCCGTGTTGATGATATCCGAAAAGTTCTCCCGAGCCTCTCAACATTAAATCTTTTTCCGAAAGTAAAAATCCGTTGTTTATTTTTGTCATTATGTTGAGTCTTAATGTTGTCGTTTCATTTGTATTTTTTGTGTACAAAATACAGTATGATTGTATTTTACCTCTACCTACTCTTCCTCTTAATTGGTGCAGTTGAGAAAGTCCGAATCGTTCGGCTCCATACACAAGCATTACAGTTGCATTCGGAACGTTTACTCCTACTTCTATTACCGATGTGGCAACAAGTATTTGCAGTTTGTTTTCACAAAAATCATTCATTATTTGCTCTTTTTCGGAGTTTTTCATTTTTCCGTATATAAGTCCGCATTTATATTCGGAAAAAATATTTTTTCTGAGTTTATCATAAACGGATATAGCGGCTGCAAGATCTGTTTTTTCACTTTCTTCTACAAGCGGACATACTATGTATGCTTGATGACCTTTTTGTATTTCTTTCTTTATAAAAATCAATACTCTTTGCAGCAATTTGTCATTTATTACATATGTTTTTACCGGTTTTCTGCCTATCGGCATTTGATTTATAACGGATGCATCCAAATCTCCGTATACCGAAAGTGCCATCGTTCTCGGTATAGGTGTTGCAGTCATTACAAGCACGTGAGGATTTTCACCTTTAGTTTCAAGCAATTCTCTTTGTTTTACTCCGAATCTGTGTTGTTCGTCGGTAATAACAAGTCCCAAATGTGCAAATTTCACATTATTTTCAATCAATGCATGCGTACCGATCAGTATATCTATTTCTCCGGATTTCAATTTATTTAACAGTACTTCTCTTTCCGAATTTTTTATATTTCCTGACAAGTATGCAATTTCTACCGATAAATTTTTGTATAAATTCAAAAAAGTTTTGTAATGTTGTGATGCCAAAACTTCAGTTGGTGCCATAAGGGTCGCTTGATATCCGTTTTCTACAATTTTAGCCGCTGTAAGTGCCGCTATTGCAGTTTTACCGCTGCCTACATCTCCTTGCAATAATCTGTACATCGGTTCTATATCTTCCATATCATTTTCGATATCCGAAAATGCTTTTTTCTGATCTTTTGTAAGTTCAAACGGAAATTTATTTAAAACGGATTTTACAAGTTTACCTGAGGGACTGCATTTTATTCCGTAAGAATTTATTTTTCGTTTTTCTTTTAGCATCAATATTCCCGCTTGCATAAAAAATAATTCTTCAAATGCAAGTCTTTTTCTTGCCGTCTCTTTTTCTTTATAATTTTTAGGATTATGCAACATTTTTACGGCAAGTAATTTATCCGGAAAATTTTCACGTGTCAAAATTTCTATGGGTAAATTTTCTTTTAAATTCGAAACATTTTTCAATGCAAATGCTATCATACTTCTCATTTGTGTCGCCGTTATTCCTTCCGTAAGCGGATATATCGGTACCAGTTTTTCAAAATTTTTCAAATTTTCTTTTGGAACCGCTTCAATTTCGGCATTCGATATTTGATATTTACCGTACAAATATTCAACTTTCCCATATGCTAAAATTTCTTCATTTATATTAAATTGTTTTTTCTTCCAGCTTTGATTGAAATATGTCAGAGTCACACTGTTTATATTGTCGGTCAATATTACCGAAAGAAGTCTCATTCCGCGACGTAAAATCCGTTCATCTATTTTAACGATTTTACCGTATATGAGACATTCTTCTCCTATCACAATGTTTTCCATAGGTGTAATCTTTGACCAATCTTGATATTTTCTCGGAAAAAAATTAATTAAATCTTCCACCGTTTTTATATTCAATTTTCCAAGTTTTTCAAACATCTTCGGGCCCACACACTTTACTTTCATTACCGAGTCTTCCAGTTTCATATGTGTCCTCATTTTTACATTTTGTATTTATTATATTAAATAAATTTCCGAGTTTCAAAATAATTTGCAACTTATGCTTTGTAAATTCTTGATTAATTGAAATTCATATGGTATGATGAAAAACGGTTATTTGAATATTGAAATATAGACATCTAAAAAAAAATATGCTATATTATTAGTGTTGCAATCAGGGACATGCAAGGAGGTGTAGCACATGGCTAATTATTGTGAAATTTCAGGTAAAAAAGTATTGACCGGTTTTAAGATTTCCCATTCTCACAGAAAATCAAAGAGAACTTGGAAACCGAACGTTCAGAGAGTTCGTGTTCTTGTTAACGGGAAAGTCAAGAGAATGAATGTCTGCACTCGCGCCCTTCGTTCCAACAAAGTTAACAGAGATATTTAATAAAGTTGCCGACTTATGTCGGCTTTTTTATTTTAAAAACATCGAGATTGAAAAACTCCTTTATCGTAAAAGTCATAAAGGAGTTTTTTTGCAATTCGATGCTTTTTTTATACATAATCTGTAAAATTTTTAATTATAACTATCGGTGTTTTTTGATTGTCATTTCCAAAAGGATTGTCTATTAATATTTTTGCCACTTTGTATGGACTGATTTTTGCACTTTTCCCGAGTACGGCAGCTCTTTTCAAATCATTTACATCTGCTATTACAGCTCCGTATGCTCCTGTCGCTTTTTTTATTTCTTCACATACCTTACTTGCATTTGCAGGTCCATATACAAGACATTTATCAAACGGCGGCATTGTTCCAGTTACATCGTCTATTAATGACGCTTGTCTGCATCTTTGATAGAAAACTCCATGTTTGCCCGCCAATTTTGCAATTGCACCCCAGATAAATGAAAACATCATATTCCATTTACCTTCTTCTTCCATTGCGGCTTGCATTCCGTAAATACTTGCCATAGATCCTGCAGGCGGTACAAATCTGTTCATAAGTCTTGCTTGCCAGCATACTTTCAGTTCTTCAGGCCTTATATATCTGCTTTGTGTTATCGCAAGTACGGATTCGGCAACACACACTATATCTTTATTCGTAATGATATCTTGTGCATATTCTTTGATTGCTTCTACTATATTGTCTTTATTTGTAAGTATTCTTGTATGTACTGGTATAAGTTCCGGTGATTCCATTTATTTCACCTCCGATGTATATGAATATACTGCAGAGCGTATTTCTTCACTTTTTATATGTATCATTTCTTTTTCGTAATAGTAATCGCTTCGTCCTACAGCTTGATAAATTATTTCCAACGGTATATCAGGTATAGCTTCTAAGTCTCTCAATATGTTTCCCGATTTTCCTTGCATTATTATTTTGCAAACCAATGTCTTATGACTTCCTTTGGGAATTATACATGCCTGCCAATATCCGTCATTTCTCGGTAAATCTTTAACTGTCAAAAGTGTAGATAAAAATGCCTCGTTGTATTGTTCGAACGGAACGTATAATCTCATAAACGCATCCATAATCGTTCCGTTTTGTCTACCTTTGTTTACAATAGGTACCGTAAATGTAAATAACACATGGTTATCGCTCATGGAGTCCACTTTAAGTGAGCTCATTTTATTTTTCTCTATGTGAAACTTGCAATCACCTTGTATAAAAGCCATTATCCAATATGCAATAAAACCTAAGCAAATCAGTCCTATAACGGCGGTAATAATCTTTATTACTGTCAAAGTCATAATTAACACCCCAATTTAATATTTTTTACGGAAACTTTATTTCCGAAAAATTTTTTTACCAAAATTTCCGCTCTTTCGGCATTTTCTGTAAAATAAAACAAATCTTCAGTGTAAGATTCCGATTTTTTGTTTTCTTTTTTTAATTTTTTCATGGAATTTTCCACCGTACTTTCCGCCGGATCCCAAAATTCTGTTTTATTCCATATTTTCTTAAATACGTCTTCAACAAGAGGATAGTGCGTACATGCAAATATTCCTATATCTGTGGGTGAAATTTTCCTTTTTTCTATTATTTTTTTCAAAATTTCGGTTATTTTTTCCCGTGAATTATTTTCTTCTATAGCATGTGCCAACCCTTCACATGGCATTTCTTCAATTTTTGAGTTAGGGAATTTTTCTTTTATTTTATTTTTATGTATGTGCAAATTTATTGTTGCCGGTGTGGCAAATACGGTTATGCTTCCGGCGTTTTCAAAATGAGGTAAGTCCAAACTCATACCTTCAATCGGTATTTTTTCGTCATAAAAATTTTTTTGCACGTTGAATGTAATCGTATTGCATGCAATTATAATCATTTTTACATTCTTACTTATCAAAAATTTTTTCATTTTTCCCGCTAATACGTTTATTTCATGAGAGGTACGTTCTCCATAAGGATTATTTGCCGTATCTCCTATAAATATAATTGATTCTTCAGGATACTTTTGTCTCAAAACACGTGCAACTGTAAGTCCACCTACTCCTGAGTCCATTATTCCTATGGGTCGGTTATCCATTATTCTCTGTCCTCTTTTGAAATAGAAATCAACTTGGCTATTTTTTCCTGAGGTATTCTTACAATCTTACCTGTATTTATATCCGTATATGTACCTTTTGTAGTAGCCGTTGTCAGTATTTCACCGGTTTCTTCTTTTACAACTTCATAGTAGAATGTCAATTTTATTCTGTTTATTTCTTTCAAATATGTTTTTATGATAATTACATCATCATATTTTGCAGATTTCAAGTAACGTGCTTGCACTTCCACTATAGGAAATACTATTCCTTTTTTCATAAGTTCATTTAAACATATTCCTCCTGCACGAAGGTATTCCACTCTGGCTTCTTCAAACCATTTAAAGTAATTTGCATGATGAACCACTTTCATACCGTCGGTTTCATAAAAATGAACTCTTCTTTTTATAATATTCATATCGTTCCTCCGCATTTTTATTTTACAGCAAATCAGTTAAAAGTCAAAAACTTATATCGCTGTTTATTTAAATGAAAAATGAACACATAGGCTTTTGAAATGTACCCAAAAAACTTATGTGTTCATTTTGTCAGGGTCTATTTATGTAATTATTTATTATTTCTCGTTTTTCGCTTTTGCTTTCTTTTCCGCTGCACGTTCTTCGGCTTTTTCTTTAAATTCTTCTGCTGCAGTCAAAATTTTGCCTTTTGTCTGTTCGATGGCTTCATTTGCCGCCGTTTTATATGTCACTGCAGTTTCTTTCGCTTTTCCTTTTATTTCTTCTACCTTTACTTGAACTTGTCCTGCTTTTTCTTTCATATCTTCTTTAAGTTTGTCTGTTTTTTCTTTTACTTTTTCCATATGTATTTTTGCTTGCAGTTTAAGTTCTTCGGATTTTTGTTTTGCTTGCAATGATTTTATTTCTGATTTATGAAGAAGAATTTCTTTTTTCTTTTGCAGCTCTTCCATTTGTTTTTTTGCTTTTACTTTCATTTCTTCCGCACATTTTTTTGCTTCTTTGTGAAATTCTTTAGAACGTATTTCTACTTGTTCTCTGAATTCAATTATCGCTTTTTGTGCTGTTTCTTGTGCTACTTCACTTGCGCCGAGTACCGTATATTTTGCGTCTTCGATTTGTTCTTCTGTTACACCGGTCTTTTTAAGTACGTTGATTAATTTATCTCCCAATATTTCTACCGTTTCGGATAATTGGTCTGCCATTTTATTTACTGCTTCGTGTGCTTTTTCTTGGTATGCATCTTCCAATTTTTCCAATTCGTTTGTGAAGTCTTCTTTTTCATTTCCTAAAGGTTGATTTTTAGATTCATTGTTTTTCAATTCTTCCATCTTCTCATCTCCTTGAATTTTTTCGGTTTCAAAAATTTCACGATAGGGTTTTGTGTCGTCAGGCATACCGTCTTTTATCCATTTTTGTGCCGCTCTTCCTATTCCGTATGTTACGGATATCGCTATCGGACCTTGTATTATACTTACGGGTATAAGTGTAGATGCCAAGTTTCCTATTACTGTTGCTCCAAGCGATCCTAAAAATGACAGTACGGCTTTTTTTGAAAGATTTATTCCGTATATATCACCTATGCGTGTAATCATATATACTTCATTTGCGATGAGTGCCGCCGTTCCCAAAAACGGTGTCAAAACTATAACTCCGGCTCTTGCCGCTCCCCACTGAATAAGTTTTGCAGCTTGTTCATCTCTATTGTCAATCACATTAACTTCGACTTCAGCTTCATTTTGTACCACTTCGTTCGTTGTTTCCGAATTGCATTTATTTTCAAGTTCTTCATTTTTTATTTCTTCATTATTCATGACGTACCTCCTGTTCAATTAAATAAAAAGTTTTCTTTATTTTCATTATACACGAATTTGAATATAAGTATACTGATAATAAATTTTTATTTATAATTGATTTTTCAATTCACCGTTTATTATAATTCCGATTTTTACCAGTCTGTAAGTCCTCCGTCTACCGATAAAATTGTACCGGTAATGAATGATGCTTTTTCCGATAAGAGAAATGCCGCCGCATTTGCTACGTCTTCCGCTTTTCCTATACGCATGAGAGGATATTGCCTGCTCAGAATTTTTTTGTTTTCTCCGCTTTTTAAAAGCTGTTTCTCCAATAAGGGTGTATCTATGTCTGCCGGGCAAATTACATTTACTCTGATTTTGTATACTGACAATTCAAGTGCAAGTGATTTCGAAAATGCCGTTACGGCTCCTTTTGTCGCACCGTATAAAGAACATTGAGTATTTCCTTGCAATGCCGCATCCGATGCAATCGTGACTATACTTCCTCCGTTTTTTTTCATATATGGAATTATTTCTCTCAGTATGTACATCGTTCCGAATACATTTGTTTCGAAAAAAATTTTTATTTGTTCGTCCGTTGTATTTTCAAGTAATGATTCACCGTAAATTCCGGCCGAGGTCACTACTGCTCTTATTTCTCCGAATTTTGCCGCCTTTTCAATAGCATTTTTGCATGATACAGGATTTCTTACGTCACAAGGAATAAATACGCTTCCGGATATTTCGAATTCCGCCGATTTTCCTTTTACTTCATCTCTTGCAAGTAATATCGGCATATATCCCTCTTCTGCAAGCGTTTTAGCTGTTTGAAGACCTATTCCGGAGGTACCTCCGGTAATAATTGCTGTTTTTTTCATTAAATTCTCCTGTTCATAAAAAAAGACGTCTTGTTAAACAATACGGCTTTTTTTTACAAATTATTTATATTCTTTCATTGCTTTTGCAATTCTTTTTATACCTTCAATTATAAGTTCATCGTCATTGTATGAAAAATTGAGGCGGAAAAAATTATTTTTTGCAGATGCAGGAAAGAATGCGTCGCCCGGTACAAATGCAACTTCATTTTCAATGCAAACTTCAAATAACTTACGTGCATTCATGTGTTCGGGAAGTTCTACCCAAAGGAACAATCCTCCGTGAGGACATTGACATTTCACGTCACTCGGGAAATATTTTTGTATTGCTTCCCACATTACATTTCTACGATGTTCATACAACTTGCAATTTTCACGTATATGTCCTTCGAAATCATATTCGTTCATGTACATTGCCACTTCTCGTTGTCCTACGCAAGATGTACATAAATCTGTACTTTCTTTTATTTCGTCAAATTTTTTCATTATGGTTTCGCTTGCTAAAATCCAAGCTATACGCATTCCCGGTGCCAAAACTTTTGAGAATGTTCCCGAATAAATTACCAAGTCTTCAGTGTCGAAAGCTTTGAGCGGCGGTATTTCTTCTCCTTCAAATCTCAAATCTCCATACGGGTTGTCTTCAAATACCGGTATTTGATATTTATTTACAACTTCCATAAATGCTTTTCTACGTTCTAATGACCATGTAATTCCTGTAGGATTTTGATAGTTCGGAATTACATAGATAAATTTTGCATTTTCGGTTTTTGCAAGAATTTTATCCAATTCGGACGGTATCATACCTTCATGATCTGTCGGAACTTCTACAAATTTCGGTTGTTCAAACGCAAATGCTCCCAATGCTCCCAAGTATGAAGGACTTTCTACCAATACAACATCGTCTTTATCGATAAATGCACGTCCTGTTATATCTAAGCCTTGTTGAGATCCGCTTGTAATCATAATACTCTTGGCATCCACAGTTTTCATTCCGTGATTTTTATACAAAGAATTCATTCTGTCGGCAATCGCCTGTCTGAGTCCCATATATCCACGTGCCGGTCCGTATTGCATAGCATTACTTCCGTCTTTTTCTCTGACTTTTATGGCAATTTCGGTTAATTCTTTTATTGGAAAAGTTGCCGGTGCAGGTAATCCGCCTGCGAAGGAAATAATATTAGGCTGTGCTGTCAATGCCAACAAACATCCTAAATCCGATTGTTTTTTATTTTCTAAAACTTTTGAAAAACGTATAGCCATAATATCCTCCTTGTACCTTCCTACCTTATGGCTTTTTAGTATAAATGCCAAGCCATATTATATTACTAAATTTTAAAAATTATATGTCTAAAAAAAATATGTGTCAATACCTTTATTGTTAAATTTTAAATATATAATTATTCGACCTTTTTAAAATTTCTCCCGCTTTCTCTATATCTTTTTTAATTTGCAGTATTAAATCTTGATATTTTTCAAACTTTATTTCGTCACGAACTTTTTCAATCCATTCCAATTTGACGATTTGTCCGTATATTTCTTCATCGAAATCTAAAATGAATGTTTCTATTGTACGTTCTTTGTCGTTGAATGTAGGATTGGTTCCTATATTTGTGATTGAAGGATGTTTATTACCTTTTACTTCTATATAGGTTGCATAAACTCCATCGGAGGGCAACATACGCTCAAAGCCATATTCCAAATTTGCAGTGGGAATTCCAAGCAGTTCACTTCCCCTTTTAAATCCATGTACAATTTTATCTGTAATAAAGTACGGTCTTCCTAAAAATTTCATAGCTTCACGCATATTTCCGTCAGCTATAAATTTTCTTATATTTGTACTTGAAATCACTGTATTATCGGTCAGTGTATTTTTTATCAAATTTATTTTTTTTACTTCAACCTCATTTTTGAAAAATTTTTTCATGGTTTCGGCATTTCCCGAACCTTTATAGCCGAATGTAAAATTTTCTCCTACTATGATGCCTTTCAAGTTTGAAAATTTTTTCAGCTTATTTAAAAACTCTTCGTGACTTTGATGCAAAAATTCTATATCGGGTTTTATTTCTATAATTATATCCAAATTGTATTTCTTTAAAATTTCATATTTTTCAGTTTGCGTTAAAATTAATTTTACCGGATTTTCAGGAAATATAACTGACAAGGGATGAGGATAAAAAGTTATAATTCCTGATTTTGCGGATTTTTTTGCTGCAAGCTTTTTTGTCTGATTTAAAATTTCTTGATGTCCTTTATGTATTCCGTCAAAAAAACCTATTGCGAAAACAATCGGTTCTTTTATATTCATTTCTTCTAAAGAATGTATAATTTTCATTTCATACCTCTTGCAAAACTTTTCTCGGATGAAGTACTCCTTTTTTCATTTCCGCTATTCCTAAAAGGGTTCCTTCTTCACCGTATACTGCAATAATTTCGCAATCATTCATTTTTTGTAAAATTCTTTTACCTTGCAAAAATCCTTTTCCATTGCTTTCGTCAAGTTTTATTCTCGGCAAATGTGAAACGAAATCGCCTAATTCTTTTTGAACGCAATCGTAAGGATTTTCATTTATTTCTTCCAATGTTACTGCATTTTCTATATCAAAAGGTCCCATTTTTGTTCTTAAAAGAAATGACATCGTTAAAGGACATTTTACAGATTTACCCAAATCTCTTCCCAATGCACGTATGTATGTACCTGCGGAACAGGTTACAGATATTCTTATGTATGGATATTCTATGGATCTTATTTCCAATTTTTCTATATTTACTTCTCTTGCCGGTATGTTTACTTTTTGTCCTTTTCTTGCTGTTTTGTATGCACGTTCTCCGTTGATTTGAATTGCAGAGTATTGTGACGGTACTTGCATTATTTTGCCTTTGAATCTGTTTAATGCCGAGTACCACGCTTCATCTGAAGGTTTTTCGTTTGAGGTGGAAATAACTTTTCCTGTCATATCTTCCGTATCTGTTTCTATATTCATTATAAATTCCGCTTCATATGTTTTTTTGTCAATTGAAGCGTATTCTATAATTCTTGTTGCCTTGCCTAAAAATACCGGAAGAACTCCTGCCGCCATAGGGTCCAGTGTTCCTCCGTGTCCTATTTTCTTTTGTCCGTATATTTTTCGCAATTTCGCTATTACATCAAACGATGTCATTCCGGAGGGTTTCAAAACATTTATTATTCCGTCCATTACAAGTATTTCTCCGCAATTTTTATAATTTCTTTTTCCGCTTCATTCATAGATTTTGAAATTGTACATCCGGAAGCTCTTGCATGTCCTCCGCCTCCGAATTTCGCCGCTATTTCGGATACGTCTGCATATTGAACCGAGCGTAGTGATATTCGTGTTGTATTTTCGTCTTGATATTTCAGAAGAATTGCAATTTCAGTACCTTTTAAACATCTTGGTATGTCTACATATCTGTCTGAGTTTTCTCCATCAAGTTCCATAGCGTTTTTATCCATTTTTGCGGTAACAAGTTTACCGCCGCATAATGTTCTTATGCTGTTTGCCACAAGTGTATAGCATTGCATATATTCTTTACTTTTTGAATCTAAATGTCTTGATATATATGCAGGTTCAGCTCCCATTTCAACCAATTTGCTTGCCATAAGTAATGTGTGCGCAGATGTACAACTGAATTTAAAAAATCCGCTGTCTGTACAAAGTGCCATATACAACGCATTACATGTGTCTTTATCCATTTTTATATTTTCATCAAAAAACATTTCCGCAAGCAATTGCGCCGCTGCCGCATAATCAGGTTCCAAGTATAAATAATCGGTGTATCCTTCATTCGTTTTATGATGATCTATACAAAGACTGGGTACATCCGGAAAATCGAAATCTCCGGCTCTTTTTAAATTTGCCAAATCGGTAAATACCATAGCATCGTATTTTTTATTTTTCGGTATTTCATTTTTTATCAGTTTGGCTGTTTCTATACATAAAAATACTTCAGGAACCGGATCTCCCAGTAGCATGTCAGCATCTTTCCCCATAGATTTAAGTACATTATGCAATGCGCACATTGATCCTACATCGTCTCCGTCGGGCCGTATATGTCCTACAAGCAGAAAACTGTTGTGCTTTTTCAAAAAATTCATTGCTTCTTTTTTATTTATTCTTTGTGCATGATTTATCGCCAAACTCATTTTTTGTCATCCTCATGAATTTTATTCAAAAGTTTTTCAATTTTCATTCCATATTCCAATGATTTATCTTCTTCAAATGAAATTTCGGGAGAATAAAAAATATTTAAACTTTTTCCGACTTCTTTTCTTATAAATCCTTTTGCTTTGTTCAATACGTTCAATGAATCTTTCTTTTCTTTTTCACTGCCGAACAAGCTTACATAAACTGTAGCTTCTCTTAAATCTCCGGTTACTTTAACGTCTGTAACCGTTGTAAATCCTAAACGAGGATCTTTAATTCCGTTCAGGAGCAGTTTTCCTACTTCTTGTTTTATGAATTCTTGTATCTTTCGTACTCTTAATTCTGCCATTTTTTACCTCTCATCAATAAATAAAGCGTGATTGAAAGCATATGTCATGCATTCATATCACGCCTCACTTTCTTTTTATTCTTCAGATTCCAATGTTCCTGCGGTTTCTTCTATTTCAAAGGCTTCCAATATATCTCCTTCTTTTACATCTCTATAGCTTTCTATCGCTACACCGCATTCCATTCCGAATTTTACTTCTTTTACATCGTCTTTGAATCTGCGAAGTGAACTTATTTTACCTTCATGTACAACAATTCCGTCACGTACTATACGTAATTGACAACGTGCTACAAGTTTTCCTGTTGAAACGTAGCATCCTGCAACTACTACTTTAGGTGTATGAATTACTTGACGAACTTCGGCTTCTCCCAATTCTATTTCTTTGAGTTTCGGTGAAAGCATACCTGTCATTGCCGCCTTGATGTCATCTATTGCATCATAGATTACTCTATACATTCTCATATCGACTTTTTCTCTTTCGGCAGCTATCTTTGCGTTTGCATCCGGACGAACGTTAAAGCCCAAGATAAGTGCATCAGATGCCGAAGCAAGTACTACGTCGGATTCATTGATTCCGCCTACTGCGGAGTGAACTATTACAACTCTTACTTCGTCACTCTTTATGGCTTCCAATGATTGTACAAGTGCTTCTACTGAGCCTTGTACGTCCGCCTTGATAATAATATTCAAATCTTTCATTTCGCCTTCTTTGATTTTTTCGAATATATTATCCAATGTAATCTTCTGTTTTCTGCTTTGTTCTTCTTCTTTTGCATGTGCTGCACGTGCTTCCGCAATAAGTCTTGCTTGTCTTTCATCCATTACATAGAAGTGGTCTCCACCTTCAGGTACGCTGTCCATACCGAGAATTTCTACCGGCATTGACGGTCCTGCAGATTTCATTTTTCTTCCATGTTCATTTGTCATCGCTCTTACACGGCCCCAACATTTACCTGCCAAAACACCGTTTCCTACATGAAGTGTTCCGTTTTGTACCAAAACGCTCATTACCGGACCTCTACCTTTATCCAGTTTGGCTTCTACAACGATACCGTATGCTTCTCTGTCGGGATTTGCTTTCAATTCTTGAATTTCCGCAACCAAAAGTATGTTTTCAAGTAAATCTTCCAACCCTATTTTTTTCTTTGCGGAAATAGGAACCATAATCACGTCACCGCCCCATTCTTCCGAAATAAGTCCGTGGTGTGATAATTCTTCTTTTATCTTGTCGATATTGGCTCCGGGTTTATCTATTTTATTTATTGCCACCATAATCGGTACTTTTGCATTTTTTGCGTGATTTATGGCTTCAATAGTTTGAGGCATTACTCCGTCATCTGCAGCTACGATTAAAACTGCAATATCCGTAAGTTGCGCACCTCTTGATCTCATTGCGGTGAATGCTTCATGTCCCGGTGTATCCAAAAATGTAATTTTATTATTTTTGTACTTGATTTGGTAAGCACCTATAGCTTGAGTAATTCCGCCCGCTTCATGTGATGCCACATTGGTTGAACGAAGTGCGTCAAGTAATGTGGTTTTACCATGATCTACATGTCCCATTATTGTTACTACCGGCGGTCTTACTACCAAGTCTCTGGGGTCATCTGCTTCCGGTTCGTACTTTGTCGGATCCGCTATAACGTCCGGTTCCAATAATTTTACGCCGAATTCATCTGCAAGAATTTCTATTGTGTCCTGATCGAGATTTTGATTGATTGTCGCCATAACGCCAAGCATCATCAAACGCTTGATTACTTCACTTACTTCTCGACAGAATAATTCCGCCAATTCTTTAACCGTAACGCTCAAAGGCATTTTTACTTCCGTAGGATATACGACGGGCTTTTTCTCTTGTGCATGTTTTTTCTTTTTGCTTTGTTTCAAAGAACGTGCCATCAATGAACCGCCTTCACGTTCTCTTCTGCTGCGTTCGTAATCTTTACGAGTTTTTTTACGAGATGCGTTTCTTTCTCGTTTTTGCTGCGGTTGTACAAAATCTTCTGCAGGAATATCGGTAAATGAAAGTTCTTTTCTGGATTTTTTCACTTTATTGTTTCCTGATTTTCGATAGTCCGAAGAATTTTCATTTCTGTTCATTCGACTCTTTTCGTGACCTCCGTTTTTATAATTTGAGTTCTTATCAAAACGTGTATGTTTACGTTCATAGCCGGATTCTTTTTTATCAATGATTTTGTTCACTTGTTTATGCTCGCCATATTCCTTCTTTTGAGATTTTACATTCTTTTCATGTAATTTTGTCGTTTTATTGCCTTTCGTACCGTCATTTGATGTTTTCTTTACTTCATTTGTTTCTTTTTTTATTTCTTCTTTTTTTATTTCTTTTTCTTCTTTAACTTCTTCAGTAGAGTAGGAAGAGTATGCATTAGGAGCATTATGTTTCTTTACTCTGTCTGTAGGTCTGCCTTTTTTATCAAATCTTACTGTACGAAAAACCGGTTTTTTAGACGGTTTTTTCTTGCTTGAAGCTTTTTCAACGATTTTCTTGGCATTTTCGTCTACGCTGCTCAAGTTTCCTTTTACTTCTATTTTATTTTTCTTCAGAATATTCATTACCTCTTCATTCGTTTTACCATACATCTTAGCCAATTCATAAATTCTGTATTTCTGCATAAAGAGCCTCCCATTTCACCATTACAGGTCATTCAGTTTTTTTCGGAGTGCTTCTGCAAATCCTTTATCCATAATCAAGACCGCAGTTCGTATACTCTTTCCCAAAGCATTTCCCATTTGCTCTTTTTCACCGAAAATAATATAACTTACTCCGGCTTTATTTGCCGAATTGATATATTCGTTTTTCGTATTCATAGAACTGTCTTCAGTAATTATAAGCAATTCGCCTTTGCCTCTTTTTAATTTATCTGCAATCTGTTCATTACCGGACATCAAACATCCCGCTTTCATGCACAGTCCGATAAATTGATAAATTTTTTTATTCATTACTTACTTGTTCCTTAAGTTTTTCATATACTTCCGGAGATACCGGTCTTTTCAAAGAACGTTCCAAACCATGCGATTCGAACGCTTTTTCAAAACACTGTATATTTCCGCAAATATATACACCTCTACCTGACATTTTCCCTGTTTTATCCAAATCAATCAAACCTGTAGGAAGTGCTACTATACGTAACAATTCTTTTTTCATCTTAAGATTACCACAACCTACACACATACGCATAGGGATTTTTTTTGTTTTCATTATTCTCCCTCCGGTTTTTCGTATGCTTCTTCAAAATCTTCCAACACACTTCCTTCTTCTTGTCCGAATCCGTCTTCTGCAGCTTGTGATTCACTCTTTATATCAATCTTCCAGTTTGTCAATTTAGCTGCCAATCTTGCATTTTGTCCCGCTTTACCTATTGCCAAAGACAATTGATAGTCCGGAACCACTACGTAGGACGAATTTTCTTCTTCCCATATAGATACCGAAATTACTTTTGAAGGAGACAGTGCATTTGCGATATAAACCGCCGGATCTTCATCCCAACGAACTATATCTATTTTTTCATCGTGCAATTCATTTACTATATTTCTTACACGTTGTCCTTCCGGACCTACACATGCACCTATCGGGTCCAAAGTCGGATCCATTGTGTATACTGCGATTTTTGAGCGTGAACCCGCTTCACGTACTACCGCTTTTATTTCAATTACGCCGCTGTAAATTTCAGGTACTTCGACTTCAAATAAACGTTTCAACAATTCCGGCGATTTTCTTGAAAGGAAAATTTCCGGACCTTTTGTAGTTTTTCTTACTTCTGAAATATAGCACTTAATTTTATCGTTCGGTGCAAAATGTTCGCCTTCGATTTGTTCGGAAAAAGGAAGAATACCTTCAACACGTCCCAAATCTACATATACCGTTCTGTCGTCACTCCATTTTACAGTTCCTGTTATAATATCTCCTTCACGTCCGGAGAATTCATCGTAAATGGAACCACGTTCGGCTTCACGCAATTTCTGTATCATTACTTGCTTTGCAGTTTGTACAGCTACTCTTCCGAAGTTTTCCGGAGTAACTTCAATACGGAAAAGATCTCCGGCTTCCAAATTTTCATCATATTTCTTTGCTTCCGCAACGGTGACTTCATTTATAGCGTTCTCCGATAACGGATCGATTTCTTCAACAACCGTTTTTTCGGCATAAATATGATATTCACCGGTTTCACGATTGAAAGTTACCGAGCTTTTTGCGTTGCTTCCGGTTTCTTTTTTATAAGCTGTGAGCAATACCATTTCAAGTGCATTGAAAACAATTTCTTCATCGACCTTTTTTACTTTAACTAAAGCCTTTACGGCATCCAACAAATTTGTATTCACGATTCTTTACGCCTCCATCAAAATTCAAAATATAATCTCATCTGAGAAATCTTTTTCTTTGATAAAAAAATTTCTCTTCCGTCATCTAATATCAAAGATATTTCATCATTTACCAAGCCGTTCAAAATTGCTGCAAATTCTTTGTCCAAATTTAATTCTTCAACAGGCGCAAACAATTTTACACTGACTTTGCTGTCTTTATAACGAATAAAATCTTTGTCTTTTTTCAAAACACGATCAATTCCGGGTGAGGAAACTTCCAACATGTAATTGTCCGAAATTAAATCGTTTTTATCAATTAATTCTCCTGCCGAAACGCTTATTTCTTGACAATCGTTCAAATCTACTCCGCCGTCTTTGTCGATAAAAATGCGTAAAATCCAATTTCTTTCACGAACATATTCCACATCGACAACTTCAATGCCCTTTTTTTCCAATACCGGTTGTATAAGTGCTTCTACTGCAGATTCGATTTCCTTATGTGACATAATTTACACCTCTTAAACTTCTCAGGTACATTCCCTCAATACAAGAAAAAGTGAGCCGCAGCTCACTTCCACCAGGAAATATATATTAACATCGTTATTATAGCAGAAAAATTTAACTAAGTCCAATTTTTTTATTTATTAACGTCATTTGAATTTTCCAATAACTTGTATAATGCTTTTTTATTGATTTTTCCGGTTGAATTCAATGGAATTTCAGATAAAAAAATATAACGTGAAGGTCTTTCCCATGAATGAAATTCGGCATTTACAACTTTTTTCATCAACGTATTATTGAATGTGTCCGACTTGACAATAAATGCTGCTATTTTATTTTTTCCGTTTTCGGTTTGAAACGGAATTATACATACATTTTCCACGCCTTTTATATTTTTAAAAATTTGTTTTATGCGTTGTGCATGTACGGCATTTCCTTTAACCGAGAATACATCTTTCTTTCTTCCGCAAAAAAACAATTCTCCTTTTTCATTCATAAATCCTCTATCTCCGCAGCTGTACGGTTTTGTAAGTCCCAATGCCGTAAACGGACTTTCTATAAAAATTTCTCCGTTACAAACTGATACATTTACTTCCGGAAAAGGTTTACCTATGCAATTGAACGATTTTTTCACTTCCGGATTTCGCAAATAACTTACATAGCTCAATTCTGCCGAGCCGTAGTACAAAATAATTTCCGCATTCGGAAATTGTGTTTTAAGGCATTGCATTTCTTTTTCGGATATCAATTCCGATCCTGACAATATGGACTTCACACAGGTGCAGACAATTTTGTTTTTTGTCAATATTGCCAATTTTGAAGGAATCATATAGATATGGTCACAGGAAAATTCCGAGATTTCTTTTTTCCACACGGATGGAGACATTTTTGATGTCCCTTTGACAAATGCCCCTTTGTATAAAAAAGCCAATATCATATTCAAATTACCGGAAAATGCCGACGATCCGTGAAAATAAAGTGATGAGTCGGAATTGATTTTGAAAATGCGATTTTGTATGTCGAAAAAATCTGTCCAACTTGAGCATGTTCTATATATAAGTTTCGGATTGCCTTCACTTCCTGAGCTCAATACTGCAAATTTTCTTTCTGGAATATTTTCACATATTTTTTGTGTTTCAGATATTTCTTGTTTTGCAAAATGTGTTTTTATAATTTTACCGTTTGAAAACAAATAAGGAATTTTATATGTATTCAATAAATTATTTATTTCATTTTTGTTTAAGTAGTCATGAAGCAAAAGAGGAATTCCTTTTGCATTTTCCACCGCCAAAAATACAACGAGTTGCTCAATAACGGATGTTGTATAAATCGCAACTGTTTTGTCTTTTATATTACAATTGAATATTTTTTCCGTTTTTTTATTTCATTTGCCAATTCCTCATATGTATAAAAATTTTCATCAATTGAAATTCCTTTTTTATTACTTTTTGTCTTTGCGTATAAAAATATCTGCTCTGAAAATGTATTCATTTTTTACCTTTATGATTAACGACAAGAATTGCTTGTCCTATTCCTCCTGCTGCAGGAATGGCGGCAATACCGTATTGTCCGTTTTCTTTTTTCAGTATTTCCTGCAAATGAAGCATTAAAATCGCTCCCGATGCTCCATATGGATGTCCGTATACCAATGCTCCACCCCATTTATTGAATCGTTTTTTCTCTTCGTTGTGTTCTTTTTGGAAATGAACTCGAATTATGGAGAAAGATTCATTGTATTCGAAGGCAAATATATCTTTGTATTTTAAATTACATTCATTCAATATATTTAAAGTCGCAAAGTCTGCCGCCAATGGAGGATATTCCGGATTTGTACCTTTCATCATCGTGCTTAGCAGTTCTATTTCACATTCTCTTTTATTTTGTTTCATCCAATTTTCCGATGCCAATATCACAAATGCGGCTCCGTCATTAATTGTACAACTGTTTGCCGAAGTCAATACACTTCCGTTTTGATTGAATATCAATGGCGCTCTTTCAAGTAATTTTTCAGTGAATTTACGTCTCATAACTTCATCTCTTGTGCTGGAGAAGAGTGGACAAATTATATTTCCAAGCAAATTTTTATCTCTTGCCTTGTATGCATTTTGATAACATTCCAATGCGGCCATGTCTGCTTCTTTTTTACTTATGTTCAACAATTTTGCTGTTTTTTCGGCACCTGAAAGCATTGCATCATCTTCATATTCCGACGGTGAGAATTGTGCTGCTGTAAATTTCGAATTTCTTAGTTTTGTACGCGGATCGTTTTCATTATATTCTCGATACGGTTGAAGAGAGGTGCTTTCTATACCTCCTGCAAATACCAGTTCACATTGCCCCGATGCAATTTTACTGTACGCTATATCAATCGCAGTCAGTCCGGATGCGCATTGCGTATCTACCGTAAAAGCAGGTACATTGTCTGATATACCTGCATTAAGCAATGTCAATCTTCCTATATTTCCGCCGGGTCCTATTGCATTTCCGCAAATCAACAAGTCCGGATTTTCTACAAAATATTTTCTTTTTATTTCTTTTATCAATGCGGCTCCCAATTTTTCAGGAAGAACGTTTTTAAATATACCGTTTCTTATTCCTATGTGAGTTCTCAATCCGCCTAATAAAAAAACTCGGTTTATCATTTATATCACGCTGCTCATTTACAATTAAAAGAACAGATTCTATAAGAATCTGTATCTTTTTTATTTCAATACTATTTTTCGATATTTTTTTATCAAAAACGATGCTATCAATATCTTGGCTGCATCTCCGGGTAAAAAAGGAATTACGCATACTGCCAAAGCACTTTGAATTCCTTTACCGGTTAATATAACAAACCATATAATTCCAAGTAAGTAGCAAGCTGCCGTTCCTATAATACCGCCGATACACAATTTCCCATAATGTTCACCGAACAGTTCCGCCGTAAGTCCCATAATCAATGCCATAAATATAAATCCTATAATAAATCCGCCGCTGGGTCCTACCAATGCTGCAAATCCTGAACGCATCATTGAAAATACGGGAATTCCTAAAACTCCAAGCAAAACGTATAGCAACATGCTCAAAGTTCCGTATTTTTTACCTAAAAATCCTCCGGCAAGCAATACTGCCAACGTTCCGAGTGTAATGGGTACGGGATTTATCGGTATTGCAAGTTGCGCAAACACTGCAGTAAGTGCAGCAAAAAGTGCAGCCGACACTTGTTGTCTTAATTTGTTTTTACTTTCCATATGGCACCTCGTTTTCAAGATGTTGTTATTATATATGTCTATTGTCAATTTGTCAACTAAACTATTTTGATTAAGTTGATATTTATATATGCACAAATATTTTTTTGATTTCTTCTTACATTTGCTGTTTTACGGGTTTTATCTTCAAATAAATTTTTTATTTTTTATTGTTTTATACAATTCAATTGTCAACTTGTATTTCAATTTCATTAATTGTATTTATTACGTTTTTATTTTCTTCATATTTTATATTTCAAATTCATTGTAAAAAGCGATCATTTGGAAATGACCGCTTTTACAAATTGCTTTTATTTATTTTTCGCTTCTTTTTCAATTCTTTCTATTGCTTCTTTTGCTGCACGTTGTGCCGCTTGTTTTTTGCTTTTGCCTATACCGCTTCCCAGGTATTTCCCGTCTGCGGTTACCGACATCCAAATTGTTTTATCATGATCCGGACCTTCATCATGTATTACGTTATAACAAATTTCTACATCACCGTTTTGTTGCAATATTTCTTGTAAATCGGTTTTGTAATCTTTGTCGTAGTCACCTTGCATTATCAAATCCAAGAATTTTTCAAGATGTTTTATTACAAAGTCAAATGTCACTTCGTATCCGATGTCTAAATATATTGCACCTATCAATGATTCAAAAGCATCTCCGAGTATGGATACTCGTGTTCTTCCGCCTGATTTTTCTTCTCCTTTTCCCAAGAGAAGATATTTCCCTACATTAAGCCTTGTGGAGATTTCCGCACATGCAGGTTTACATACCGCACTTGCTTTTGCTTTAGTAAGTTCACCTTCGCTCCACAAAGGATATTTACGAAACAGGTATTCTCCTACTATCAGATCAAGTACGGCATCTCCTAAAAATTCCAATCTTTCATTATCATGTTCTTTGTTTTTTTTATGTTCGTTTGCATATGATGTATGTGTCAATGCAATATTAAGCAATTCATGGTTTTCTATCGGAATTTCATTCTCTTTTATAAATTCTTCGAGTTCTTTTATTCTGTTTTTATGCATTTTTTCACACAATCATTCTTTATAACGTTTCATTACTATAACGGCATTATGTCCGCCGAATCCGAATGAATTGGACATTGCAACATCAACTTTCGTATCTCTCGGACCTTCTTTTACATAATCAAGATCGCAATCTTCTCCGCCGTTTTCAAAGTTCAACGTTTGATGAACTTTTTGATTTTCAATTGATAATGCGCATACAACGGCTTCTACCGCACCTGCAGCTCCCAATAAATGTCCAATCATGGATTTTGTTGAGTTTACCGGTATTTCATATGCGTGTTTACCTAAAAGTTTCTTTATTGCAAGTGTTTCATTTTTGTCGTTAAGAGATGTGGATGTTCCATGTGCGTTTATATAATCTACGTCTTCAGGTTTCAAATTTGCATCCGTCAATGCTTTTTCCATACAAAGTTTTTGCAAATCTCCTCCCGGTCTCGGAGCTGTAATATGATATGCATCTCCGTTTGCTCCGTATCCGGCAAGTTCCGCGTATATATATGCACCTCTTTTTTTTGCGTGTTCGAGTTCTTCCAATACCAGAACTCCGCTTCCTTCACCTAAAACAAACCCGTCTCTTCTTACGTCAAATGGACATGATGCTTCTTTAGGATCGCATTCTCTAGATGAAAGTGCTTTCATTGCGGCAAATCCTGCCATCGGCGATGAACATACTGCAGCTTCCGTTCCGCCTGCAAACATTACATCCGCATCACCCGATTGTATTATTCTCAATGCTGTTCCTATTGCATTTGTTCCCGATGCACATGCCGTTACATCTGTAAGTACCGGACCCTGCAATCCTAAACTTATGGATACATGTCCGGATGCCATATTTCCTATCATCATAGGAACTGCGAACGGATTTACCTTGGTAGGTCCTCTTTTGTCTATTCTACGTACCGTTTCTTCCAATGTGGCAATTCCGCCTATACCGGTTCCTATTACCACACCTGCACGATTAGAATTTTCTTTTTCCATGTCATATGATGCGTCTTTTGCTGCAAGTTTTGCCGCCGCTACTGCAAATTGTGCATAGCGATCCATATGTCTTGCTTGCTTTTTGTCCCCTATATATAAGGCAGCATCAAAATCTTTTACTTCTCCTGCTATTTTTACCGGAAATTCCGTTGCATCAAATTCTGTAATTTCGGTTATTCCCGATTTGCCTTTCAATAATTCTTCCCAAAATTTTTCTTTTCCTATACCTACCGGAGATACTACTCCAAGTCCTGTTATGACTACACGTCTTTTCATATTTTTAACAACCCCTTTTAGTATTTTCGATTAGAGACAAATTCTCAAAAAAAACCAGAGATATCTTTACCTTTTTTGAAAATTTGTCCGTATACATAGTAAACACCGGGAGGTTTCCCCCGGTGTCCCTATGATTTAAGACAATTACTGAATTTGTTTTTCAATGTAGTCTACTGCATCACGAACTGTCTTAATTTTTTCAGCTGCGTCATCCGGAATTTCAATATCGAATTCTTCTTCAAATGCCATAATCAATTCAACGATATCGAGAGAATCTGCTCCCAAATCATCAATGAAAGTAGCATCTATCTGCACGTCTGCTTCGTTTACACCGAGCTGTTCAACTACGATTTTCTTCACTCTGTCAAATGCGCTCATCACTTTCACCACCTTTCATTGCATCATTTTTAAATTATATTACATAACCATTCCGCCGTCTACCTGCAAAATTTGCCCTGTTATATAGGAAGCATCATCAGATGCAAGGAAACTTATTGCATTCGCAATTTCCTGTGCTTTTCCCATACGTCCGAGCGGAATGGAATTTAACATATTTTCTTTTATTTTTTCAGGAAGAATTTCCGTCATATCCGTTTCTACAAATCCCGGTGCTACAGCATTTACCCTTACACCTCTTGATGCAAATTCTTTCGCCATAGTCTTTGTCATACTGATTACTCCGCCTTTTGCCGCAGAATAATTTGCCTGACCTATATTCCCTACAATTCCGACTATGGATGCAACGTTTATAATTACTCCGCTTCTTTGTTTAAGCATAATTGAAGCTGCAGCTTTTGCAGTTAAAAATACACCTTTAAGGTTCGTTGTAATTACTTCGTCCCATTGTTTTTCTTTCATTCTTATAGTCAAACTGTCTCTTGTAATTCCTGCATTATTTACGAGTAAGTCAAGTCTGCCGAATTTTTCTTTTATTTCCGAAAAAATTCTGTCGACATCTTCGGATGAACCTACATTCCCTTGAATTGTAACGGAATGTCCACCTTCTTTTTCTATTTCGTTTTGTACTTTGTCTGCAGCTTCTTTATTGCCTGCATAGTTTATTACTACTGTATAACCTTTTTTTGCAAGTTCCAAGGCAGTTGCTCGTCCTATACCTCTGGATGCACCTGTTACCAATGCTACTTTTATTTGATTTTCCATTATTCACCGTCTTTCATTTTGACAATTACTTCATTTACGGTTTCTATATTTTCCGCATGACAGTTAAATACCGTTTTATCTATACGTCTCATAAAACCGGACAATACCGTTCCGGGACCGCATTCAACAAATTTTGTCACTCCGTTTTCAAGCATAAATCTTATAGAGTCTTCCCAACGTACGGGGTTAAATGTTTGATTTATAAGATTTTCCCTTATTTCTTCCGCACTGTTTTCAACATTTGCATTTACGTTCGCTACAATCGGTATAAATGAATCTTTTATTTCTATTTTATCCAAAACTTCTTTCAGTTTTAAGGCTGCAGGTTTCATTAATATCGAATGAAAAGGTCCGCTTACTTTGAGCATTAAAGCTCGTTTTGCGCCTTTTTCTTTAAATACTTTACAAGCTTTTTCCACAGATGATGTTACTCCTGCAATAACCACTTGTCCCGGACAATTATAGTTTACTGCTTGTAAAGGTTCTTCATCTGTAGATATAGTTTCACAAATTTCTTCTACAGTTTCAGCTTTCATACCTATGACGGCAGCCATAGCTCCTTGTCCCAAAGGTACTGCTTCTTGCATAAATTTACCTCTCAAATTTACCGTATGCACCGCATCGGCAAATGACATCGCATCGGCAGCTACCAATGCGGAATATTCACCCAAGCTATGTCCTGCAACTACACAGGGATCTACTCCGTTTTCAAAAAGAACTTTCCAACATGCCACACTTGCCGTCAAAATAGCCGGCTGAGTAAATTCCGTTTTCATCAAAGTTTCTTCAGGACCTTCAAACATAAGTTTTGAAATTGGAAATCCCAGTGTTTCATCCGCTTCTTTTACTATATTTTTTACCGAATCATATTTTTCATATAAATCACGAATCATTCCGACTTTTTGTGATCCTTGTCCGGGAAATAAAAATGCCGTTGTCAATTTTTCCATACTTCTGCGCTCCTATGTATCAGTTCCATTTAAATATCGCACATCCCCAGGTCAATCCTGCACCGAATCCTGTAAGTACCACAATGTCACCTTTTTTTACTTTTCCGGCTTTTACCGCTTCATCCAAAGCTATACCTATGGAGGCTGCAGATGTGTTTCCGTATTTATCGACATTTACCAATACTTTTTCACTTTCAAGCCCAATTTTTTTTGCTACTGCTTGTATGATTCTGTTATTGGCTTGATGTGCTATAAACATATTTATATCTTCTTTTTTCAGCCCGGCTTTTTCTACAGCCTTCAAGGTTGTAAATTCCATATGCCTTACTGCGGCTTTAAACACTTCGGATCCGGACATATGAAGAAACATATCTCCGGAATCGATTGTTTCATGGCTTGCAGGTTTTGCGGTTCCTCCTGCCGGTATACACAATATATTTCCCAAACTTCCGTCAGAACCCAATTCTGCCGAAAGAAGTCCGTAACCTTCACTAACTTCTCCTACAATTGCCGCACCGGCTCCGTCTCCGAATAAAATACAGGTTGTACGATCATGCCAATTTACTATTCGTGAAAGAGTCTCGGCTCCTACTACCAAAATTTTTTTGTACATTCCTGTGCTTACCATATTTGATGCTACCGTACATGCATAAACATATCCCGTGCATCCTACGGATATATCCATTGCACCTGCATTTTTGCATCCCAATTTATCTTGAACCAGACATGCCGTTGAAGGTGTAATGTAATCAGGTGTAATTGTCGCTACAATTATAAAATCTATATCGGAAGCAGTAATTTTTGCAGCTTCCATCGCTTTTTTTGCAGCTTTTACACATAAATCGGATGTGTTTTCATTTTCTGAAGAAATATGTCTGCATTTTATTCCTGTACGTGTTCTTATCCATTCATCCGAAGTTTCTACCATTTTTTCCAAATCAAAATTGGTAATTATTTTTTCAGGTACATAATGACCTGTTCCAAGTATTCCGGACGGTGTCATCTCTTTCATATCAACACTCCGTTTCATCATTTTTTTCTATTTTTTTCAGTGCTTCTGCAATTATTTCATGTAAATCTGTTTTGGCTACGTCTTTTGCCAATTTAATCGCATTGCGAATTGCCCATGATTTCGAAGAACCGTGACAAATAATCAAACCTCCGCGTATGCCTAAAAGTAAAGCGCCTCCATATTCGGAGTAATCCATCCTTTTAACCAAATGCTCTTTCAATGCCGGTTTTAAAAGCCATCCTCCGATTTTTGCACGCAATCCGCCTTTTTTTACCGATTCTTTTATCAATGCCGAAAAAAGATGTCCTGCACCTTCTCCGAATTTCAATACCACGTTGCCTGTAAATCCGTCCGTAACAACAACATCATATTCTCCGGTCATTACATATCTTCCTTCAACATTTCCCATAAAAGGAATCGTTTTTTGTTCGGAAAGCAACTTGTTTGCTGCAGTAACTTCAGGACTTCCTTTTACACTTTCTTCACCGATGTTAAGCAATCCTATTTTAGGATTTTCTATATTCGCAACATATTTTGCATACACATAACCTAAAAGTGCATTTTGCAAATATGTTTCTTTTTTAGGTTGTGCACTTGCACCGGAGTCAATCAAAAAAGTCTGTTCTCCCTTTTCATTGGGAAGAGGTGTCAAAATTGCAGGTCTTTCTATTCCCGGAATACGTCCTATTCCCAAGAGTCCCGCAGTGACCGCAGCTCCTGTAGATCCGGGTGCTACCAAAACTTTACATTCTCCGGATCTTACCAATTTTGCACCGACGGAAATCGATGCATCTTTTTTCTTTCGAAATGCCAACCCCGGATGTTCATCCATACCTATTACTTGTGATGCATGATGAATTTCAATCAATTCATTATTTTCTTCATTTTCATTTTTTAAAATTTTTTCGATTTGATCTTTATCGCCGACCAAAACTACATGAACTCCGAAATCACGTACTGCACGTATTGCTCCGAGTACAATTTCCAAAGGTGCATAATCTCCACCCATAGCATCTACTGCAATTTTAATCATATTTTTCTCTTATCCTTATCAATTAATGTTTCCATAATAAATTTTGCACGGAAAACTTCTTGTGCATCATTGGAAAAACTTATATACACATATTTTTTATTACCGCGCATCAATACTACTCTTCCCTTTACTATCAATTGTTTATCGGGTACAACAGGAATTTTATATTTTACATTTCCTACCTGCGTGGGTAAAAAAGAAATTCCTACAATGTATTGAGCCATTTGCGCTGCAGCTCCATAAAAGTATTCCGCAGAAACCATTCCTTCACTGCCTGCCATAGATTCATCGGTATTAAACAGTGCTATACCTTTTTTCCCGATATCCAAATCTATAACTTTCAGTCCGTTTTTTCTTTGCGGAAAACCTTCGGAAACAACCTGTTCAACTCGCTCTCTCATTTGAGGAATTCCTAAAATTTGTCGATCCAAGCGAACAGTTGCAACAGATACCGAGAATTGCTCAGCAAGGTCGGCATCCGTGAGACAAGGATTTTGTCGAAGTATTTCTGCAACGGCTTCTCGCCGTTCTTTTTTGCTAAAATGCTCTTTGCCGCTCACTTTTATCACCTACCGATAATACTATATCATACGTGCTAAAAATATTCACCATTAAGCAAAATTTTAACAAATAAATATTACATTATTAATTGAGAATAATTAACTGTTTCAATTATCATTTTTGTATTTTTTATTTGTTTTTTATTTTTAATTTGACTTTTATTCCCTTAAATACTAGACTATTCAAAAATATATTTTTACTTTTTATATAAAACATATTTTTATATTTGTTTGAATATTATTTTTTTAACAAGGAGTTTTATATGTTGTTTTCTTCTCTTCGTATAGGAGATTTGATTGCAAAAGTACCTATAATACAAGGCGGTATGGGTATAGGTGTAAGTCTTTCAAAATTGGCCGGAGCCGTAGCAAAAGCCGGAGGAATAGGAGTGGTTTCAGCAGCACAACCGGGCTTTAAAGATCCTGATTTTAAAAGACATACTTATGATGCTAATATAAGAACTTTAAGTTATCATATCGAAAAAGCAAAAGAAATTTCCGATAACGGAATAATCGGCGTTAATATAATGTGTGGAGGACAGCATTATGAAGATTATGTAAAATGTGCTGTACAAAGCGGTGCCGATATTATTTTCTCCGGAGCAGGTCTTCCGAAAAATTTACCTGAATTTGTTAAAGGAACAAACACAAAAATCGCACCTATTATCGGTTCTTCCAAAGCTGCTACCGTATTGCTGAAGCTTTGGGAACGTCATCATAAGAGAACTGCCGATTTGGTGGTTATAGAAGGTCCTAAAGCCGGAGGACATTTAGGATACAGTCGTGAAGATATTGCTATATATGAACACAAAAGTTATTATGAAGAAATCATAAAAATCTTGGAAATAGTAAAAACTTTTGAAAATAAATTCAATAAAAAAATACCTGTTGTTTTCGGCGGAGGTATTTTCGATAAAAGTGATATAAATCATTGCATATCTTTAGGACTTTCCGGTGTACAGATGGCAACACGTTTTGTCGCTACCGAAGAATGTGATGCCTCGAGAGAATTTAAAGAGGCTTATATAAAAGCAAAAAAAGAAGACATAGGCTTGGTTCACAGTCCGGTCCACATGCCGGGACGTGCAATAATAAATCCCTATGTAAAAAAAATATTGAGAGGTAAAAAAATTGTTCGCAGTTGTTTCAGATGTTTGACAGGTTGTTCTCCGCAAACTACTCCATACTGTATTACAATGGCGCTTGTACGTGCAGTAACGGGTGATGTGGATAACGGACTTATTTTCTGCGGTGCGAATGCTTGGAAAATTAAAGAAATTACAACCGTTCCGAAATTGATTTCCGAATTAACTGAATAATTCCACAAAAAATCAGAATGTACTTTTTATACATTCTGATTTTTTATTTCAAATATTTATTTTTTCAAATGATGACTTCCTCTTTCGGTCAAAGGAATTTTTTTCAAACATTTAGGACATTCTTCAGCTTTGAATGTAGGTACTTCCAAATGCAGCAGAGCATGCACTTTTTCTTGAGGTACTCCAAGTTCGGCTTTTCCTCCGGAACGGTCTACAAAAAGTCCTACACCTACAATATCGCCCTTTTCCTGATTTACGGCATCTACAACTTCTTTTATGGATCCTCCGGTTGTAACGATGTCTTCAACTATCAACACTTTTTCGCCGGGCTTTATTTTAAATCCTCTTCTGAATTTCATTTTTCCGTTTTCACGCTCGGTGAATATTGCACGAACTCCCAATAAATCAGCAGTAACGTGAGATAAAATTATTCCTCCTGTTGCCGGTCCTATTACGGTTTCTATTCCTTTATCTTTAAAATATTTTGCAAATTCATTACATAATTCACGTGTATACTTCGGATGCTGCAATACATTGAATTTTTCTACATAAAGCGAACTGTGCAGTCCGGATGTTAAAAGAAAATGCCCTTCAAGAATTGCTTTTGTTTCTCTCAATAACGCTTCTACTTCCTTCTCGTTCATTATATTGCCTCCCTTATTTCTTCATTTATCAATTCTGCCGCATGTCTCGGATTTTCCGCTTGAGTAATCGGTCTTCCTATCACTAAAAGAGTTGCACCGTTATTTATTGCTTCTTTCGGTGTGGTAATACGTTTTTGATCGTTTGCATTTGCAAACTTCGGACGTATTCCGGGTGTAACTATAAGAAATTCATCACCGGAAATTTCTCGTATCATTCGAGCTTCTTTAGGAGATGCTATTACACCGTCAAGTCCGGATTTTTTTGCGATTTTCGCAAAATTTATAACGCTGTCTTTTATAGATAATTTGCTGCCAATTTCTTTCCATGCTTCTTCATCAATTGCAGTTAAAACCGTTACACCTAAAATTTTCGGAACTTCTATTCCTTCTTCTTCAGCTGCAATTTTTGCATAATGAACTGCACTTTCAAGCATCCTACTTCCACCTGCCGCATGCACAGTTAATAAATCTACTCCCAATTTTGTAAGATAATATACACTATGTCCTACCGTATTCGGTATGTCATGCAATTTCAAATCCAAAAAAACTTTTTTGTTTTACTTTTTAAAAATTCAACAGCTTTTTGTCCGACACTGTAGTACAATTCCATTCCTACTTTATAAAAAGAAACGGCATCTCCCAATTCATCTACCATTTCTTTCATTTTATCAAAGGAATTCATATCCAATGCCACAATTATTCTGTTGTTTACTTCACAGATTTTTTCCACTTTATGCACTCCTTTCCGACCACAATTCTTATCATTCTAACTTATACAGATATATATATCAAGATTTCAGAGTAAAAAAATAAGAAGCCGAGCTTCTTATTTTTTTTGCTTTTCAGATTGTAATGCGGCTTCCGCTATCATGTGAACTGTAACGGAATTGAAATCTACCGGAGTTTCCAAAGATTTCACTTCTTCAAATCCTACTCCAAGCTTACCTACACAATAACTTACAGCTTCTTTTTTTGAATTTATTTTTACAGCATAAATAGTTTTATCTTTACCTACGCCGACCAATCTGTACATACCCGGAGGTGAAATAACTCTCCAAGAGCCGTCAGAACCGTCAAAAGTATACATTGTACCGCGTTCGGTATCATCATAAAACAATCTATCTTCATCATAAAATACTGCAATTTTACCTATATGGGAAGATTGCAAATATATTCTGCGTGTATCATAATTTGCATCCGTTCTGTAAATTCTATACAGACCGTCTCCTACTTCCATTTTCATATATACAACGTTTGTCGCTGTAGAATATGCGGCATCTACAATTTTACTATTTTTCGGTAAATCGTTAATAGGAGCATCCGACTCATGAACTGTACCTTCAGGATTATATCTTGCAAGAGTTACATTCCACTGTCCGCCTTTCCAATTTTTAGGATATAACGCCATAAGCGCCAAATTTCTGTCGGGCATCCAATCGAAATAAGAAACACCTTGTCCTTTAAGTACAACATTTTGAGGATTTGATAAATCTCCGGCATTATATATGGCTACGGAATCTTCAGTTACATCTGCCATGTACTGATAATCATGAGAATAATATGCTTTACCTTTTATTTTTATTTTTGAAAAAATATTTTTTCTTGCTTCGTCAACTTTTTTATCGTTCAAGTCCGACACGTCATAATCATGACTTGCCAACGGTGCAAAAAGAACTTGATCAAGGTAAACATACGCTGCTGCTTGCAACCCTATACCTATTATGAAAAACGTTACAAGAGTTATTAATTTCTTTTTCACACTTATACCCCTTATTTAACGACAAAAGCTGTAGGAATCATACGTTCTCCCAACAAATCTGCCGGCTTATTAATTACATTACCGTTGTAATACAATGTGGTACTTGAACCTCCGTCCAAGTTTGCAGCGATATATGCACCTTGTTCATACATAATATTCTGCACATCTACCAAAGTAGCACCTATACTGTAACCGGGCTGTCTTCCGTCAATTACAAGGAACAATACCGTCCCGTCTTTCTTTTGTCCTATCGCTGAACGTGGACTTATTCCCCATCCTCCGTCACCGCTTTTAATTACTTTCTCTCCGTTTATTATAAGCGGGGGTCCGAATGAAAGACCTTCAATTGCTCCGAGTTCACTCAATTCTTTCTTATTATACATACCGGCAATTAAATTACCGCCTTTTGTCATACCTATAAAATCAACCTTTTCAGATTCATCAACTTGTTCACCCAAAAGATATTTTCCTTCGTGCAAAATAAATCCGTAAGGCAGTCTTCCCGTACCGGTACCGTTCGGATCATAAAATCCTCCGCCGTTAATCGCCGCTACAGCTCCGGCATTACGTGCGATATTACTTGTAGTATCACCTTTTTCATTTATATCTGCAGCTGTGCATACCTGAACTCTTTTAGGATTTGGAATTTCCAAAAGATATCCCACAAATCGCTGTGTTTCTATTTTATGTAAAGTCAAAGTGGAATCAGTTTTTACTTTAAAATTAAATAATTTTTGCTGGTCGGTACTTTTAACCGTTCCAAGTATTTGATTAAGCTGTTCACTGTTGAAAAGCCATGTAATATACTGCGGATGTCTTGAACGCATAATCGCTCCGACAACCGCACGTTTAAGGTTACCGAAAGGTCCGAAAAGCACAACAATCGGAGATGTAATAATAAAGAATAATATTGTTATCAGTATAAATTTAAAAATTAAACTTTTAAATAATTTTTTCATCCTTACCCCTGTTAATACAAATTTTTTAAAGCGTGGAATAATCATCTTTCATCAATCGTTCCGCAAAATGATGCATATCTACATTATTTCCGATGTATACACGCTTCAATTCATATGGATAACTGCCCTCATGTACACGTCCTGCATCCGTTGTCAATGCAAGTTTTATGCCGGCCTTGACACATATATCTATTACCTCTTCATCGTAATCACCATATGGATAAGCTATCCATGCGTTATCAATATTCAAATGATATTTCAATGCTTTTTGAGCACCTTCAATTTCATTTTCTTTTTCTTTACGTGATGATAAATTGTGCAACTTTGGATGTGAAAGAGTATGATTGGCAATGGTCACGGTATTGCTGTCGGCCATTTCTTTAAGTTCTTCCCATGTCATACGATTATAAGCTTTTCCGACATCATCGGTTATCAAAAACAACGTCCACGGAAAATTGAATTCTTTCATCATTGGATAAACTATAGTATAACTGTCATGATACCCGTCATCAAATGTAATACAAACAGGTTTCTCCGGCAATGCCGCTCCTTTAGATACATAATCATAAAGTTCCTGCATCGTTATCGGATGATATCCGTTATCTTTTAAATATTGCATTTGCATTCTGAGATTTTTCTCTGTCATAACGGCATCATTCCCCGGAATATCTCCAATCATATGATACATCAAAACGGATACTCCTTCAGGGACACTGTATTTTACATTTTTATCTCTTTTGGGAACGGCAACTCCGGGTTTCAAAACTTTCTGGTTGTTTTGAGCAACATTATCCTGTTCATTCGAATTGTTCATTGCACATCCGGAAAAACATAAAACACTTATTGCCAAAATTATAAATATTGCTTTTTTAAATATATCTTTTAAACAACACATCATAAATTCCTTTTAATAAATATTATTTATTTTACTACATTATAGCGCCCATGTCATATATTGCTGCATATTATAATATATTCTTTACAATGTATTCACTAAATATCTTTACCGCACACTTATTATAACTTATTTTTATCTCGAATAGTCAAAAAAATTAAAAACGGACATTATTATAATTGCATAAATTTTGTGAATAAAATTTATGCAATTATAAATCAATGTTATAATAAGTACAAAACAATTTTCGTATAACAATTCATTATACATATTAAAGAGGTATAAAATGAAATTAATCAATAAACTTTTGATAGTCTTTGCAATGATTATCTTAACTTTATTTTCTGTATCTTGTGTTTCCGCACAAAACTCGGTCGTGACAAATCTCAGATACAGTTCACGAAATGATAAAGATCCGCCTTTCATGCGTGTTGTAGTTGATTTGTCAAAACCTGTTTATGCAGAAGCCGCAATGGATAATGAGGGTAAAAATCTTGAAATTATTTTAAGAAATACTTCCAAAGGTTCTATACCTCATCAATATGATGATATGGATCATCGTATAATAGATTTTGCTACGGTTTCCGAAAAAGACGATGATACTTACTTGGATTTTGCATTGACGCAATCTCAAAAAATGAAAAATATTTCTATTTTCGCACTTAAAGCGGATAAAAATGCAGGTAAACCTCATCGTCTTGTAATAGATATACCTATTCCCGGTGCGAAGCAGACAATTTTTGAAACTCCGAAAATAAATAAAACCGAAGTAAAAAAATCTGTTTTGAACGGTAAAATTATTTGTATAGATCCCGGTCATGGAGGTTCGGACACTGGCGCAATAGGAAAACTTGACGGAAATGACGTTTATGAAAAAACCATTACACTTGAAGTTGCGAAAAAACTGGAAACTCTTCTTACCTCATCCGGTGCAAAGGTACTCATGACTCGTACAGGAGATAATGACGTATATGCACCTTTTGCAGACGGTACGACAGAGCTTCAGGCTCGTGCAGATGTGGCAAACAACAATAATGCAGATGTTTTCCTCTCTATTCATATAGATGCTTTTTCAAATCCTGAGGTTGACGGTACAACGTCTTACTATACGGAAAAAACAAAAAAGGATTTCATTCTCGCATCTTCACTCAATCATGCAGTTTTAAGAAACACTTCCATTCCCGACAGAGGCGTCCGTGCAAGTAATTTATATGTAAATGTACATACAAAAATGCCGTCAACTTTAATCGAATTGGGATATATATCAAATCCAGATCGTGTAAAAATGCTTACAAAAGCTTGGGCTTCCGACGCATTGGCGAAATCATTATATGAAGGTTTCGAAGATTATTTTAAACGAATTGAAGAGGAGAATTTATGAAAAAAATATGGATAGCACCGGCAATTTCCCTTTTAGTGCTGACTCTTTGCGGATGTGGAACCGATATTTTGCAAAAACCTGAAAACGTTCCTCCTAAAGCTCAAGAAGAAATTCCTGCACAGAAAAATGCAAAATTGACTTATTATAAAGTTTCAAGTGATGCCTCACATATTGTTCCGGTAACTAAATCGGTAATTGCATCCGATGCCACACCCAAGACGGCTGTCGAAGAAATGATACGTTTCGACAGAAATTCAAAATATCCTTTTTTACCTGAAGGACTTTCGGTAAAATCCGTATATGTCGAAGACGGTACGGCAATAGTCAATTTTTCAAAAGAATTGAAAAATATCCAAAAAGGAAGTACTTCGGAAAATTTGCTTATTGCAATTACGGTAAATACTTTAACCGAATTTGCAAACATAAAAAAAGTGAAATTTTTCGTGGAAGGTTCTCCGATTAATTCACTTACAGGACATAATGATATGAGTCAAGAGTTTGTACGTGATACTTCTCTTATTTCCGACAAATAACAAAAACGTTTGAAAGAGTTGAATATTTCTTAATTGTTTTAAGAAACAACTTTACTCTTCAAACGTTTTTTTCATTTAAAATATTTTCTTATTTCTTCTATATCATCAGTTTTTCCCAATGCCAACGCAAGTAAAATTCTCGCTTTTACGGATGACAGATTTCTAGAAAGTATTATTCCGATTTCTTTCATACTCATAGCACTTCCGTCATATCCGTATTCTTCTTTTATCAGTCCCGTATGTACTCTCGTCGCCAGTACTACAGGTATACCGGCTTTTCTAAGTTCTATAATTCCGTCTTTACATAAAGGAGGCACATTTCCGCATCCCAAGCCTTCTATGACAACTCCGGATGCATTGTTTTCTTTTGCCAATTTACATAATTTTCCGTCCATTCCGGAATAACATTTTATTATCCATATATCTTTTTTTATGGAATCGGAATGTATCTTCATTCTTCTTTTATGAGTTCGGGAAAAATAAATTTCATCGGAATATACTACTCCAATCGGTCCCCATTCCGGAGATTTAAATGTATCGTTACATGTTGTATGTGTCTTTGTCACATCTTCAGGATTATATATTTTCTCATTGAAACATACAAGTACGCCTTTTCCATATGTTTCGTCACATGCTGCCGTACGAATTGATGACAATATATTTCCGTAACCGTCATATCCGACTTCTGCCGCACCTTTCATGGCACCTGTTACACATACCGGTTTTTCTGTTTGCAAAGAAACACTCAGAAAAAATGCAGTTTCTTCCAAAGTATCCGTACCGTGAGTGATTAAAAATCCGTCTATATTTTTATTTAAAGCAAGTTCATCGATTTTCTTTGACAATTCAAACATATCTTCTATTGTCATGTACCCGCTCGGCTTGTTTGAAAATTCAATTATATCAAGTTTTGCATATTTTCCGATTTCAGGAATTGCATCTATCAAATCTTTTCCGGATACTGCAGGAATCAATTTTTTCGTTACAGGATCTTCTTTCATTGCAATTGTTCCGCCGGTTGTAATTACGATTATATGTTTTTTCATAAATCAACTCTTCCTTTTACAACACAAATGCTCCGCTTTTAAACGGAGCATTTTTTATTGAGCGATTAATTTTCGCCGTCTTTTTCTTTTCTTATAACATCGTGTGCTCCGCCTTCGATTATCGAAGTTGAGGATACCAATGTCAATTTTGCTTTTTCCTGTAATTCCGGAATTGTCAATGCACCGCAGTTGCACATTGTTGCTTTTATTTTACTGCAAGTTTTTGCCAAGTTTTCTTTTAATGCACCTGCATATGGAACGTATGAGTCTACACCTTCTTCAAATTGAAGTTTCTTTTCTCCTACGCCTAAATCATAACGTCCCCAGTTTCTTGCTCTGTTGGAACCTTCTCCCCAATATTCTTTTACTACCGTTCCGCCGACAGTTCTCTTTTGTGAGGGTGATTCGTCAAAACGTGCAAAATATCTTCCGAGCATTACAAAGTCTGCGCCCATTGCCAATGCCAATGTGATGTGATGATCGTGTACTATACCGCCGTCGGAACAAACCGGTACATATATTCCTGTACGTTCGAAATATTCATCTCTTGCTTTGCATACTTCAATTACCGCTGTCGCCTGTCCACGACCGATTCCTTTGGTTTCACGAGTGATACAAATAGATCCCCCGCCTATACCTACTTTTACAAAGTCGGCTCCGGCTTCTGCAAGGAAAAGAAATCCTTCTCTGTCGACAACGTTACCGGCTCCAACTTTTACTTTATCGCCGTATTTTTCACGAATCCAATTGATTGTAATTCTCTGCCATTCGGAAAAACCTTCAGATGAATCTATGCAAAGTACATCAGCACCTGCATCTACAAGAAGCGGTACTCTTTCCGCATAATCTCTCGAGTTTATGCCGGCTCCGACAATAAAACGCTTTTGTGCATCCAACATTTCATGCGGATTTTCACGATGTGAATCATAGTCTTTTCTGAATACAAAACCGTAAAGTCTTCCGTCTTCATATAAAACAGGGAGTGAATTTATTTTATTATCCCAAATAATATCATTCGCTTCGGATAATGTAATTCCGAATTTCGCAGTTACCAATTTATCCAAAGGTGTCATGAATGTGGAAACTTTATCTGTTTTTTTCATGCGACTTACACGATAATCACGACTTGAAACTATTCCTACAAGTTTACCGCTTGCAGTTCCGTCTTCGGTAATTGCTACTGTCGAATGTCCTGTTTTTTCTTTAAGTGCAAGTATATCTGCCAGTGTATTGTTCGGTGATAAATTTGAATCACTGGATACAAATCCCGCCTTTTGTGCTTTAACGCGTGCTACCATTGCGGCTTCATCTTCAGGTGTCTGAGATCCGTAAATAAATGATATACCACCGTTTCTAGCCAATTCGACAGCCAGCTTTTCACCGGATACTGCCTGCATAATAGCCGAAACCATAGGAACTTCCAATTCAATTGCGGGTTTTTCTCCACGCTTGAATTTTACCAAAGGTGTCTTTAAAGAAACATTTGACGGAATACACTCACATGATGAATATCCCGGAATAAGTAAATACTCGTTAAATGTATGTGCCGGTTCATTAATATACTTTGCCATTGCATCCTCCTTAAAATAGATATTGTTTTATTATATATCAAAAAATATTTCATATCAAACCGAATTTATAAGTATTTATCAAAAAGTAAATAAATTGATTTGTTCTTCATCCGGAAGATTTTCGAGCATTTTCATTTCTTCCATTGTTTCTATAACCGATTGACTTACTTTTCCTCTTTTTTTCAAATCTTCTTTTGAGGTAAACGGAGCTTCTTCCCTTGCTTGAACTATTTCTTTCGCCACTTGATTTCCAAGTGCCGGTATGCAATTAAACGGAGGTAAAAGTTTTCCGTCTACGATTTTAAATTCATATGCATCGCTTTCCGTAAGGCTTATAGGCAAAAATTCGTATCCTCTCAAGTACATTTCCGCTGCCACTTCTATAACTGTAGCATTTTCTTTATCTACATTTGTAGGTCGTTCCAAGCTTAAAATTCTCAAAATTTCTTTACGCTGCGCTTCAAGCCCTTTCAATATGACCAATGAATTGAATGAGCCTTCGGCTCTGATAGTGAAGTACGATGCATAAAATGCCAACGGATAATAAACTTTGAACCATGCAATTCTGAACGCCATCATTACGTATGCTACCGCATGAGATCTGGGGAAAAGATAGGATATTTTTTTACATGATTGTATAAACCATTCAGGTACATTTGCTTCTCTGATATATTTTTCATTGTTTGAGTTGCCTTTTTCCAATCCTTTACCTTTTCTTACGTTTTCCATTGTTTTAAATGAAACTAAAGCGTCGACACCGTGTTTCATCAAGTAATTCATAATGTCGTCACGTGTGGAAATCGCTTCTTCCAATTTTACTTTTCCGCTTGTTATCAAATCTTTTGCATTGTTAAGCCATACATCGGTACCGTGTGAAAATCCTGATATGCGCACAAGTTCGGAAAAATTCTTCGGCTTCGTATCTTCAAGCATAACTCTTACAAAAGGTGTTCCGTATTCGGGAAGTCCTATAGCACCCACTTTTACACCTTTGTGTCCTATCACTTTTTCCAATTGCTCTGAACTTATTCCCAATGCATCGGTATTTTGAAATAAAGACAATACTTTTTGTTCATTAAACGGTATATGTAACGGATCTACCCCCGTTATGTCTTGAAGCATTCTGATGATTTTAGGATCATCGTGACCCAGTATGTCCAATTTCAACATACGTCCGGATATTGAATGATAATCAAAATGTGTGGTAATCGTTCCGGGTATTATATTTCCATCTTCATCTTTTTCGTGTTTCTTGTTTGCAGCGTATTGGAGTGGAGTAAAGTTATGTATATCCATATCACGAGGACAAACCATTATTCCTGCCGGATGCTGTCCTGTCGTTCTTTTTACTCCTACTATGTCGGATGACAAACTTTCTATAAATATATCATTTACATTAAGTTGTCTGTTTTCCGCATATTTTTTTACAAGTCCGAATGCCGTTCTGTCTTGTATCCCTGCTATTGTACCTGCACGAAATACGTTATCTCTGCCGAATAATTCTTCAGTGTACTTATGTGCTACCGCTTGATCGTCTCCGGATGAAAAATTCAAATCTATATCGGGAACTTTATCTCCGTCAAATCCCAAAAATACTGCAAACGGAATATTATGTCCGTCTTTGTTCAATTCATTTCCGCATTTCGGACATTTTTTATTTGGTAAATCGAATCCGCATCCCACTGAATTGTCGGTGTAAAAATGACTCCAATGACAATTAAGACATACATAATGCGGTTCAAGCGGATTTACTTCGGTAATTTGTGCCATTGTGGCGACAAATGACGATCCTACCGAACCTCTCGAGCCTACAAGGTAGCCTCTGTCGTTTGAATGTTTAACCAATTTATGTGCAATATAGTATAAAACACCGTAGCCGTGTCTTATGATAGGTGTCAATTCCAATTCAAGTCTGTCTTTTACTATTTTCGGCAGCGGATTTCCATAAATTCTGTACGCATTTTCATAACACATATCAACCAATTTATCATCGGCACCGGAAATTTTGGGATTATACGATTTCCATTCTTCGGCAAGTGGCTCTATCCATTCACAGGAATCTGCAATTTTTCGTGTATTCGTTATTACTATTTCCTTCGCTTTTTCTTCCGGCAAGTAATTGAAATCTTCCAACATTTCTTTCGTTGTACGTACATATACAGGAGGATGAGATTCCGCTTCACCTGATTTTTCCCACATGGATAAAAGCAATTCTCTTTTACGACTTTGTTCTTTAAACATATAATGTGCATCCGAAGTCGCACAAACGGGAATATTTGCTTTTTCACCTATTTCTATAATTCTCTTGTTCAATTTTTGTAAATCTTCAACGCTGTTTACATCCGCATATTTATCGTCTTTAATCATGAAAGCGTTATTTCCGACAGGTTGAACTTCCAAATAGTCATAAAACTTCGCACGCTTTATAAGTTCTTCGTCACTTTCTTTATTCAAAACGGCACGGAAAAACTCTCCCGCTACACAAGCAGTTCCATATAAAAGCCCTTCATGAAATTCTTCCAATATAGCTTTTGGCATCAAAGGTCTTTTGCGGAAAAATTTAAGATGTGAAATAGTGACAAGTCTGTATAAATTACGCATTCCTGTCATGTTTTTTGCAAGAACTATTATGTGATTATATTTTTGTCTGTCCGCATCCACATCTTCGGGTATGTTTTCTATCATATACCCTTCCATTCCGTAGATAACTTTTTGTTTATATTTCGCAGCTATTTCCTGTATTTTCGGAAATGCCTGAATTACACCGTGATCTGTGATTGCCACTGCAGGATGATTCCATTCTTTTGCAGTTTTTATTATTTCTTCATTATCAATAAGTCCGTCAAGACTCATTTTCGTATGTAAATGCAATTCTACACGTGTAAGCTCCGCATCATCTTTATGCTCGATTTTTTCAACTTCACACACGCACATTTGTGCTATTTGCAAAACCAATCCGCCGCTGAAATTATCAAGCTGTACGCTGCCGCGAATTTTTACAAACATTCCTTTTTTTAAATATTGTTCGACAGCTTCGGCCTCCGTTGCATTATTGAAAAACTTTTTGCAAGATATTCCGTTTGTATCATCGGCAACATCCATTATCAAAAGATGTCTTTCCGCTTTTGTACGAGGATCCGGTCTCAATTCTTTTATTTCAAAAGATACAACTTTGCCTTGTATGATGATATTTCCGGTTTCCCCTCTTATGTCACGAATATCCATACGATCTCCGGAAGGTATTTTTTTACCTATGAACATTCCGTCAAACTTTTTAATGTTTTTCTTTTCTTTTTTGCATTTCAAAACCGGCAAAGTTTCCGGCATTGACAACTTTACGGGTTTATCATGTTTAAAATTATTTTTTTGAGAAAATTCTCCGGCTTTTTTTATTTCTTCAATAGAAGGTAACACTATATTTTCAATACTACTTGCAGGTTTTATTTCCGGTAATTCAAAAATCGGTGTGCTTTCTTTTTTTTCATTCAAATTTTCTTTTTGTGAAAATACATAACTCGTTACATCTTCACCGTTTACAAAGAATGATTCTATGCCTTTAAGTTCTTCAGACATTTCTGCCAAACTTTTTATTGCGGCTTCTTTGTTGTCCGCTTTCAAATGCCATGCACGACTTTCAGTATCTACTTCCAATACCGTAATCAAAGCATCTTTCTTTCTTGCTTGAAGTCGATACTTCCCCATTAAAATTCCCCTCCGGTCAGATGTCTTTATTTTTTCAAATCTATTGTCGATTCTTTTTCGGTATCATACGATTTCTTTTCGACCTCTTTTGATTTTTCGGATTTGACGTTTTTATTTGTTTTATCTTTATTTTTGTCGAGCTTTCCATCATTGTTTTTCAAAGCTTCACTTGCATAATAAACTACCGTATTCACCGGTTCATAATCCGATGCAAATGTATCTTCATGAACCCTTCCGTCATTCCATGTAGCTCTTTGTGTTATTGAAGTCCTATATCCTTCATGTCCGTATTCCGTTTTTATATTCTCTTTTATGCTTGTATCTACTTTTTTTACCACTTCAAACGGTAATGTCTTGACTCCGTTGTTAAATACTTCTACATGATTCGGAGCATCCTCTTTTGCTCCGAGTATGTATATGGAAATAATTCCCGGTGAATATTCGGTATACAAGTATATTGCATTTTTCAAATTGTTTTTAAATTTCAAATCCAAGTACCCTTCGGCAACAGTTGCATCTTGCCCTATAGGTGTATATGATATCGGACTGAAATGCGATGTTCTTTCCAATACTTCAAGTCCCGAATACAACAACGCATTGAATAAGGTTGAACTTACCTGACACACTCCTCCGCCCGTTCCGGGAACCATTTTTCCGCCTACTATAACGGGTGCCGATAAATATCCGTTGTCGGCACTGCGAGATCCTGTTGCATGATTATAAGAAAAACTTTCACCCGGCATTATTATAGTTCCGTTTATACTGTTTGCGGCAATTTCTATATTTCTGCTTCTATTATAATCTCCTCCGAATGTCGTAGTATATTTACCGATTACATTTGTAATATTCTTGATTTGATCTTTTGTCAATGACGGTAACTTCTCTTCCGATACCGGAATTTCAATCGTATCAAGATTTCCGTGTTCTATTGCAAAAGTAATTTTTTCCGTCAATTTGTCTTTATCAATCTTTAAATACGGAACTCCGTCATCAAATGTAACCGTTCCGTCATCATGAATGACAGGCAGAGTATCTCTCGGTTCTTTACTATATTTTTGTATTATTTCTTCTATTTTTTTATTCAATACTTCTTTGTTGAATTTATAATCCGATACGGCATCTTCAAAAGAAAGCAGAACTTTCCAACGTGTATACCAATTTTCAAAAGCATTTCCGTCACGTCCTGTTTTCAGTATTTTTTCTACTGTCTCTTCATTTAACTTCAATTGTAAATCTTTAACTGGAATTTCTTCTTTTATATTTTTATAAATTAAAATTATTTTTTTCTCTTCAAATTTTTTTAATTCATCGTTCAAGAATATATTAAGTTCTTTTTCCGTTTTTCCGCCTATATCAGATTTACCCGATTTCATTCCGGGAATAACTTTTCCTTCACTCACCCATAAAAACGGCAGTACTGCAATTATCAACGCAAAAACAAATACACCTGCACAAGTTATCCTTTTCCATCTGTATCTCACAAATTACCGCCTTTACTTTTTCTGCAAAATTTTAAAAATACATCTTTTATCGTTCTTTCCGTTTGTCCATGACGTTGTTCATATTGATATTCGAATAAATCCAATATTAACTCTTCAACTTCATTTTCTTTCAGTTTTCGTGAAGTTTGCATTAAACGTTTCATTTGCCATTGACTTTTAATTTTCAATTTATTTGAAATTTCGGAGCTTGATTTTCCTTCTCTTTGCATCTCCTTTATAATTTTTATTTTTCTCAATTGAGATGAAATAAAACCGATATTTTTTATTTCACTTGATGTGTCATAAAATACATGATCGGTATTTTGAAGTATTGCAGCAATATTCTTTGAAAATAACTGATCCGCATATCTGAAAATTACTTGATTCATATAATCGGGAAGTGCTTCTTCGAGAAGTTTTCTGTCTATTACTTTCGATTTGTCCGCCATGAGTAAAATTTTATCACATTCCGTAGTAAGCAATGATTCGGAAATTTCACTCCACGAACTTAACACTTCTTCCAAGTATTCTCTTGCATCATAACTTAACGTTTTGCCGTTTTTTTGAAATTTTTCGACCATTTTTTCAATTCCTGCAGAAGATTTCAACATCGCACATTCAATTACGTTGCATATATTCATCAATAATTTAAAATTTTTTATTCTTTTATCTATTTTTCCTTCTTGTGCAATGATAACTAACATGTCGTCATTTAACTTACTTAAAACATTCAAAAAACTCAAAAATTCTTTTTCTTCTTTTTCCGATTGCGATTTTTTCTTTAAGAAAAAAGGATTATTTATAATAACTGCTATATTTTCGGAAAATAACGATTGGCTTTCCAATCGATTTTTATATGCTTCATATGTTCCGTCAGATTCAAATACCGTGATTTCGGGATTTCCTTGCGTAAAATAATTTTTCAATATTTCCTTTTGCCTTGTGTTTACGGCAACTATATCTTCTCCGTATAAAAAATAACAGTTTTTTTTATGAGTCAATTACATTCCTCCTCAATTGGAAAGAGTCCATTTGTCTTTATAATTTAATTTTATCATACCTGTATCCGAAACATTTATTTCGTTTCCTTCATTTTTTCGTTTTTTGTCTGATTTTGAAAAAAATACTTCAAAGTCGTTTTGTTTTATTTCATTTCTTTTTCTCATTTTTTCATTACATTCAATAAAAAGTATTCCTTTTTTCGTTTTCAATGTATTTGAGAAATTGCCGTGCATGAAATAAATCGCATTATCTTTTCTTTCTATGATACAGTCTTCATTATTTACATGTATATTTAAATCTTGTTTGTATTTTATTGTTTTATTTTGTGCATTTTCAACAAAGTAACCTTTTTTCTGCAATTGATTTATCAACTGATTTTTATCTTTTCCGATAATCAATATTTTCTTTGCCGGTATGTCGGGAATTGTATTTATATTTTCTGTTCCGTTTATGTTTAATATTAAAATATCGGTTTCTCCTATTCCGTAATATTCAAGAACAGATTTAAATTCCTTTCCTGAAAATATATTTCCTTTATATTCATAGTATAAAATTTTTTCGTTTTTACTTATTATTCCTGCAGAAACTGTTTTCCCAGTGTCCGGTATAATTACATACTCTTTTTCTTCAGTAATTTTCAAGTATATTGTCGTTATAATAAGCAGGCTCAATATACTTATGCTTCCTATATACATTATTTTTTCTTTTCGTATTTTTTTGTTTACATATACAAACAATATTGCTCCGTAATAAGTCAAAACTTCAGATAAATTCATCCCTCCTGTCAAGTATCTCGCTTTTGGAAGATTTGCTATGAAATGATTTATTGTCAGTGAAAATTCCAATATGTAATCCGTTATGTAAAGTATTCCACCTGAAAGCGGAGGAAGTATCCATACAAAAATTGCCGCTGTAAGTCCGAATATTATTACAAAATCCAACAAGGGTGTGACAAATATGTTGCTGAATATAAAATATATCGGAAAATTATGAAAGTTGTACAGTATAATCGGCACTATCAAAAGTTGTGCGGATATCGAAAGTGCCGCAGCTTGTGTTATACGTTTATATGAAATTATTTTTTGAAGTTTTATTTCTATCGGTTTATAAAATATTAAAATTCCTGCGGATGCACCTACCGACAGTTGAAAACTTATGTCGCTTATATAGTAAGGATTTACGATAAGCATTATGAATACAGTTGCTCCAAGTACATTCAAGGCTTGTTTTTCTCTCTCCGAAAATATCGCAACTATTGCCAAAAATCCCATTATGGATGAACGAATTACCGGCGGTGAAAATCCCGATATTGCCGCATATATAAAAATCGCCACAGTCGTTAAAATCAATATGGATTTTTCTTTCAATTGAAACCATTTCCCGAGCATGTATATAAATCCGAACAAAAGTGTTATATGTGATCCCGATACGGATAATATATGTATTATTCCGGTTGTTGAAAACGCTTCTATTTCTTTAGGTGAAATATTGTTGTAGTTACCTCCGAAAAGTAAACTCATCAATATGGGAAGATTTTTATCTGTTATATACTTTGAAAATGTATTTTCTATTTTGTCTTTTATTTTTTTACAAATTCTTTCTATGTAATAGCTATTTGTTTTTTCTATTACCGATGACCCTTTTTTCGGCAACAATATACCTATTATATGTTTTCCTTTATTTACGTTTTTATATTCCGCTTTCCCCGGATTTTTAAATTCATTGAATGATTTTACCGTTCCTGTAGTTTCTATGTAATCTCCTGGTTCATAAAAAAATGCATAGTAGTCGTCATATACACGCAAGTATCCTGAAACCTTTTCTTTTTTCCCGTTTTGATGTACAAGTTCGTCAAGTTTCAAAAGATATACGCTTCCGGCTTCTTTCGCATACAATATCGGTGATTCCGCTATTGTTCCTCTCAAGGTCACATCGTTTCCTATAAGTTGGTATGCATCGTTTGACGATTGAATATCGAATATACATATTCTTACCATTCCGACAATGCAAATTAAAAGAGCACAAAACATAAGTCCTGTACTCCGTTTTTTATTTATTAAAAGTATTGATGAACATACAATTAAGAAAGTTAAAACTATTGCAATTATAGTTTTGCTTATATTAAATTCGATTTGTATGAGTATTCCTGTTGCAAACAGAATTGCAATTATAAAAAATATATTCTTCCGGCTCATATTGTTATTTTATCCGATAATTTATTATATTTCCCTTCTCCTATGCCTGAAATTTCTTTTAGTTCTTCTTTTGTTTTGAACTTTCCGTGTTCTTCTCTGTAGTCCAATATTTCCTTTGCGGTTGCCACGCCTACTCCCGGTAAAATTCTAAGTTCAATTTCATTTGCAGTATTGATATTCACAAGTGATTTTGAAGTTGTCGCTTTATCTATATCGACCGGTATATAAATTTTTGTATCTTCATTTACAGATTTTTCCAAGTGAATGTCTTTCATGTCTGCATACGGTACGGTGTCTCCGGCTTTTTTTATTATTTCATATATTCTTGTACCTTTCGATACTTCATAAACTCCGGGTGAGTTTACTCCACCGGCAACATATACATATATTTTTCCGGTATCGTTCACACTTTCGTTTACGGTATTTATCTCAGGATTTTCAGATGTATTGTATTCAAAATAAATCCAATATAAGCAAATTAACGAAAATATAAATATTGTAACAATCAATATACGTTTTTTTAAAATTTCAGATTTCATTGTATATCCTTAATAAAAAAGGCGATCTCATTGACCGCCTATGTGTTATTTGCTATTTTGTTTTTTTGATGCCGAGTTGGACGCGATCAAACTTTCTCGATTCTTTTTTAAATCTTCAAGTACATTTTCTATATTTGTTTCCAAATATTTCAAAACGTCGGTTGCATATGTCACAGATCCGGTTCTTAATTCTTCTGCAGATTTATTTGCCGAAGACACAACTTCATTTGCTCTTTCTTGTGCTTGCTTTACAAGTTCACTTTCTTCGGTAATACGTGCAATGTAATCCTTGGCTTGTGCAATCGTATCGTCCGCTTTCTTTTCAGCTTCCAACAAAATTCTTTCTTTATCTGAAACAATTCTTCTTGCACTGTCAAGTTCATTGGGTAAAGATTGATTAATTGCATCAATTAATCTTGCCACTTCATCACCGTCTATCATTTTTTTGTTTGTAAACGGTACATCTCCTGCATTCATAATTACATTTTCAAGTTCTTCAAGCAGTTTTCTTGTATCCATCTTGAGTGCCTCACTTTTTCACAGAATGTATTTTTAAATTAATTTTCTTCGCTACATATGGCGGTACCATTCGATCTATTTGACCTGCAAAATGTGCCAATTCACGAACTCCTGTAGATGATATGTATGAATATTTCATGTCGGTCATAAGAAATAATGTTTCCAATCTCGAATCTATTTCTTTTATCATCATCGCACGTTGAAATTCATAATCAAAGTCGCTGAATGCTCTAAGTCCTCTTATGAGAAAATATCCTTTTCTTTTTTTTGCATATTCATAAAGAAGTCCGTCAAATGCATCTACTTCGACATTAGGAATCGTTTTCGTAGTTTCTTTCAACATATCCATACGTTCTTCTATTGTAAACATATGTTTTTTATTAGGATTTATAAAAGCAGCTACGATCAATCTGTCTACAAATTTCGCACTTCTTTTTATTATATCAAGATGACCGTATGTCACCGGATCGAAACTTCCGGGATAAATAGCTGTTTTCATCATTATTCCCCTAATCTTTTGCAGATTAAATAAGTCACGATTATATTACCTGACTTTTTTTCTTTCCAAAGCCTGCAATAATTTGCATGTTTTTCGAAATCTATTTCTTCAAAAGACGAATGCTCAACTATAATAATAGCATTGTCCCTAGGTAAATCGCAAGCAAAAATACATTGCATTATATCATTCACGTAACCTTTTTTATAAGGTGGATCCATGAATATATAGTCATAGTGTTTTTTTTGCAATACTTTAAGTGCCGTATGTACTTCTTTTTTTAAAATCTCGACTTTATTTGTGAATTTACAACGATTTGCGTTTTCTTTTATTACATTTGCAGTAACTTTATCAATAAACGTTGCTGTCGATGCGCCTCTGCTCAGCGCTTCCAATCCCATAGCACCCGTTCCGGCAAATATGTCGAGTATATTTGTTTCCAAAAGTCCTACGTTCGACAGTACATTGAAAATGCTTTCTCTTACTTTTCCCAATGTAGGTCTGGTATTCATTCCTTCAGGGGATTTAAGTTGAGTCCCTTTTGCAGTTCCCGCAATTATTTTCATGGTTTTATAAAAAATTCCTCTTTGTCAAATAAATATCCTTCAGTTTCGGATTTTTTCGTTCTTGTCATGAGTACTTCCAAGGATTCTTGCGGTGAATGCTTTCCTTCCAAAAGGTGGCATATTTCTTTAGTTATAGGCATATCTATACCTTTTCTTTCCGCTATTTCATTGACAAGTTTTGCCGTTCTTATTCCTTCTACAACCATGCTTGTACTTTCAATTATTTCTTTTGCGGTTTTACCCTCTGAAAGCGCTCTGCCCGCTCTGTAGTTTCGACTATGAATACTTGTGCAGGTGGCAATCAGATCTCCCATTCCTGCAAGTCCTAAAAATGTACTCATTTTAGCATTGAATGATATTCCGAATCGTGTTATTTCAGTAAGTCCTCTTGTCATTAAAGCCGCTCGGCAATTATCTCCCAATCCCAATCCGCCTTGCACTCCGCAAGCCAAAGCGATAATATTTTTCAATGCTCCTGCGTATTCTACTCCGCAAATATCATCACTTCTGTATACTCTGAACATCGGAGACATAAATATATCTTGTACAAATCTTACAGCATCTTCATCGCAAGATGCCGCAACTGTCGCACAAGGTTTATCTTCTCCTACTTCTTCGGCATGATTGGGCCCTGAAAGCGCAACTATTTTATTTGTAACTTTTGAAAGTTTTTTTGCTATAACTTGCGACAAACGTGTACCTTTATTATCCGCAAGTCCTTTTGATGCACAAACTGTTATTGCATCTTTTTTCAAATATTTTTCGATTTGAGTTACAGTAGATTCAACAGCTTTTGAAGGCGTGCAGAGTATAACACAGTCCGCATCTTTCACTACATTTTCCAAATCTGAAGAAATATTTATTGTATCGGACAAAATAACTCCCGGCAAATACTCTTCGTTTATACGTGTTTTTCTGAGTTTTTCAGCCTTTTTTTCATTTCTGCAATATAAAAATAGAGAATCATGTTTTTTTGATAATACATGTGTCAGTGCGGTTCCCCATCCCCCTGCTCCTATCATAGATATTTTCAAAATATTACCTCCTCTATTTGATAATTTGCTTTTCTTCTCCCTTTATCAATCGTTCTATATTACTTTTATGCTTGAATATAACCAAAATACCTGCCAATACGCTGAACAAAACATATTGCCACGGTTTTTCGGCAAAGTACATTACCAAAGGTACGAACGGTACTGAAATTATAGATGCAAGCGATACTATTTTTTTCCATAAGAATATTACAAGCCATACAATAAATGCGGCAAGTGTTGCAAGAGGACAAAGATACGTAAATGCTCCAAGTCCGCACGCAACACCTTTTCCGCTTTTAAATTTGAGAAATATAGACCAATTATTGCCTATAAGTGCAGCTACTGCACAATATAATGCAATTTCAGGAGAAAATGATCCTAAAGATGCTGCAATAAATCCTTTTGCTACATCACATATAAATACGGCTGCTCCGGCTTTTTTCCCAAGCACACGATATGCGTTTGTTGCACCTATATTTTTGCTGCCTTCTTTTTTCAAATTTACTTTGTAAAAAACTTTACCTATCCAATATCCGCTTGGAATCGCACCTATAAAATATGCTAAAAAAAATCACTATATATGATTTTAGCAAACTTCTTCACCGTCCCTCTTGCTTCGTACAACAATTCTGATCGGTGTACCTGAAAAACTGAATGATTCTCTAAGTCTGTTTTCTATATATCTTACATATGAAAAATGAATCAAGTTTACATCATTTACAAACATTACAAATGTTGGCGGTCTTATACCTACTTGTGTCATGTAGTAAATTTTCGCAAGTTTTCCTGCATGTGCCGGCGGCGGATTTATAATTTTTGCATCTTCAAGCAAATCATTCAATACGGATGTTGATATACGCATACTTTGCTGTTCCGCAACACTGTAAATCAAATCTCCCAATTTATGTATACGCTGTTTTGTAAGTCCGGAGCCGAACAAAATTCTTACATACGGTGCAAATGGAAGTCCGTTTCGTATTTTCTTTTCAAAGTCTACTGATGTATGAGTGTCTTTTTCTACAATATCCCATTTATTTACCATCAAAATAAGACCTTTTCCTGCTTCATGTATATATCCGATGATTTTTTTATCTTGTTCTGTAAGCATGTCTTTTGCATCCAAAACAAATACCGCAACATCGCAGTCATCTATTGCTCTTATAGATCTTATTACGCTGTACTTTTCAAGAGGTTCATCAATTTTATTTTTCTTTCTCATTCCGGCGGTATCTACCAAAACGAATTTTTTACCTTTATGTGTCCATAAAGAATCTATTGCATCACGAGTTGTTCCCATTTCATCAGCAACAAGAGATCTTTCATATCCGAGTAACGAATTTACCAAAGTAGATTTGCCGACATTCGGTCTTCCCACTATGGCTGTTCGTATTATATCTTCAGACTCACGAGCTTCATACTTCGGAAATCCTTCGGATATTTTATCAAGTAAATCTCCGAATCCTACACGATTGCTTGCAGATATGCCTATAGGATCTCCCAAGCCCAAAGCATAAAATTCGTAAACGTCCATTTCCTGTGCTTCGGTGTCTACTTTATTTACTGCAACTACAACAGGTTTTCCGGTTTTTCTGAGTATTTCGGCAATAGTTACATCGTCATCCAAAAGTCCGACACGTACATCGGTTACGAATAAAATTACATCTGCTTCTTCTATGGCCAATTGTGCCTGCATTCTTATTCCGTCTGAAATTTGATCCGCTTCTTCACGAAATTCTATTCCGCCTGTATCTATTAAAGTAAATTCTCTATCGAGCCACTGTGCATCACAATAAATTCTGTCACGTGTAACTCCCGGCAGATCTTCCACAATTGATACTCTTTTCTGCGCAAGTCCGTTTATTATTGTAGATTTTCCGACATTGGGTCTTCCTACTATTGCTACAAGAGGTTTACTCATATATTTTACCTCCATCGGTTCATTTCAAAATTTACCTTAAAATTCTATATTCTGTATTAAGTATAACATTACTATATATTATACACCGTAAAGTTTTAGAACGTAAGAGACGGGAGTCATCGATACGACAATGACTCCCGCCTTTTAATTTCAAAACACTTAAAATGTTTTTTATTATTCCGAAACTTGTTCGCTTTGTGGTTCAACCAAAGAAAAACTTATTCTCTTACGTTCTTCATCAATGCTGATAATACGTACTGTAAGTACGTCACCGATCTTACAAACATCTGCCGGTTTCTTATTATGATCTTCAGTCATTTCATTTATATGTAACAAGCCGGTCAAACCGTCATTCATTTCTACGATTACGCCAAAATCCAAAATTTTTACGACTTTAGCTTCTACTACATCGTCTACATCATGGTCATGGATTGCTGTTTCCCACGGATTAGGAAGGCATTCTTTATGAGTGAAGGAAATTCTCTGTTTTTCTTTGTCAAATGATTTAATCTTGACATCGATAACTTGTTCAGGAGAAAGTACATCTTCAACTTTAGCTATTTTCTTCCAAGATATGTCGGAAATGTGCAAGAGACCTTCAACACCGTTAATTCCTACAAATGCACCGTAAGGCATAATCTTCTTTACAGTACCTTTGAGAACATCTCCGTTATTGAAAGCGACTTCCAATTCATCCATTTCACTGTTTCTTTGTCCTTCCAGTACCGCTTTACGTGAAAGTACAAGACGATTCTTTACGCGATCAACTTCCAAAATCTTTGCTTCAAATTTCTTTCCTACCAAACTCTGCAAAGAATGTACGAAACGTAAATCACCTTGAGAGAGCGGAATGAAACCGCGAAGAGATTTCAGCTGTACAAGCAAACCTACTTTTATTGCTTCAATACCTTCACATTCAACCGGTTCGCCTTTGTTGTAAGCGTCTTCGATAACATCCCAGTCAGCCAAACGATCTACCTTAATCTTGGATACAAAAATAGTGCTGTCTTCTTTTACTCCACTAACTACCTGAACACGAATTGTATCACCCACTTTCAATACATCCTTCAATGATGCCGGTGCCGGGTAAGAATATTCGTGAGCCGGAAGAACCGCCTCAGTCTTATACCCAAAGGAAATGTAAGCTTTGTCGTCGGAAAGGTCAACAACAGTACCTTCCACAACGCTTCCTTTGTGGACATCTAAATTGATATCCTCCATCGCCAGCATTTCATTCATGTCTTCCATAATAAAAAATACCTCCTCTATGATCCAGTCCGGTGTCGATGCACCGGCGGTGATTCCGACTTTGTAATGGCTCTTAAACCACTCTTTTCGTAGCTCTTTCGCAGTTTCGATATGATAGGTTATTGCGCCTTCATTACGGCAAACCTCGGCCAATCGTCCGGTATTGGCACTGTTTTTACCGCCTACTACAATCATCACATCCATCTGCTTTGCCAACTCACGCGCCGCTTGTTGCCTTTCCGAAGTAGCCGCACATATGGTTTTATGTACGGATATTTTATCTGATTTTCTTGAAATAGCCCCAATAAGCTCATCGGCCAAAGCTACCGAAAATGTTGTTTGAATGACTACATGTGCTTCTTCAAAATGCGGCAACTTGTCGACATCTTCCATTGTTTCTACAATAAACGATTTCCCGACAGCCCATTCCGAAACACTTTTCATTTCCGGATGCTTTTTCTCACCTATGAGTACGACCTGCTTCCCGTCTGCAACAAGTTTTTTTGTTATTTCCTGATTACGTCTGACAAAAGGACATGTTGCATCTACAAGACCCAGATGCTTGCACTTAAGAGTATTATAACACGAAGGACCTACTCCATGCGAACGAATTATTACAGTTTCATTATTTAATTTATTTAAATCATTAACAACGGGAACTCCACGCGCTTCCAAACGTGACACAACTTGCGGATTATGAATCAAAGGCCCGAAAGTGACGGCATTATCGTGCGTTTCGGCAGCCTTCTCCGCAATATTCATAGCACGTCTTACGCCATAACAGAATCCCATAACCTTTGCTTTGTAAATTTCCATTATATTAACCTTTTATAAAATAATTATAAAATTATTGTTTATCATTGTAATCTTTTATTAATTTTTCAATTTCAGATTTCACTTTTTCATTTAAAATTTTAATTTTTTCCGAATCAGGTTTTTCTTTATTTACTTGAACAGGTTTTCCTACAAGAATTGCCAATTTTTTTCCACGTTTAGGCATCGTCATACTTCCTACAACAGCAATCGGAAGTATTGATGTACCTGTCAACATAGCTATTGACGCCACACCGGAATGAAATTTTCCCAATTCTTCTTTTCTTATTCGTGTGCCTTCAGGAAAAATTCCTAAAATATGCCCATCCTTCAATAATTTTACGGCCGTTCTTATAGCACCTTGATCTACTCTTCCGCGTTTTACTGGAAATGCTCCACATATTCTCAAAATTTTTGCAAAAAAGGGATTTTTAAATAACTCCGCTTTCGCCATGTAATGAACCAATCTCTTTTTAAATGCAATGCTTACAAGCGGCGGATCGAAGTAACTTTTATGATTAGGTGCAACAATTATACTGCCTTTTTCGGGAATATTCTCCTGACCTTGTACATCTATACGATAAATATTCACGAATATTATTTTAAGTAAAAATCTTACTGTAGCTGCAAATGCATTCCAACTTGTTTTTTTCAAGTTCATACAATACCTCTTTATTCGGAAACTTTTTTCCAATATGAAATTATTTTATCTGCCGTTTCTTCCAATGTTAAATCGCTGTTGTCCAACAATATCGCATCATCAGCTTTGCGTAACGGGGATATTTTTCTGGTCATATCCAAATTATCTCTTCTTTTTATTTCTTCTTCTATACGTTCTAAAGTCGTATCGGTATCCTTAAGTTCTTTGTACCTTCTCAATGCCCTTGTATGAACGGATGCGGTAAGAAATATTTTCAAATCTGCGTCCGGTAAAACAACGGTACCTATATCACGACCGTCTAAAACTGCATTTCCTTTTTCGGCAACTTTTCTTTGCAATTTGACCATTGCATTTCTTACACCTTGAAATGCAGATACACGAGAGACATTCGATGAAACTTCAGAAGTTCTTAAATATTGTGTAATATCCTCACCGTCAATAAATACGTGCATGGTATCTTCTTTTGCACATATATCCATATTCAAATTTTCCACCATTTGAACTATTTCTTTTTCTTCTGAAATATTTCTTTTGAGTGCTTCATATGTAATTGCACGATACATTGCTCCTGTATCCAAGTATGTACAATTCAAACGTTTTGCAACCATTTTGGATACACTGCTCTTTCCTGCACCTGCAGGTCCGTCAAGTGCTATGATTTTTTTACGCATTTTTATCCTCCGATGCATTTATCGCTGCCGTATATCCGGTTGAAAATGCAGCTTGTATATTGAATCCTCCCGTAAAAGCGTGAATATCAAGTACCTCACCTGCAAAATATAAATTTTTGACTTTCTTGGATTCCATAGTAGATGAATTTACTTCTTTTACGGAAACTCCGCCTGCGGTAACTATAGCTTCTTCTATAGGACGTGTACCTGTAATTGTAAGCGGAAAAGCTTTCATTGTCTTAACTAAAGAAATTCTTTGTGCTTTTTTTACTTCCGAAACCGGTAAATCTTTATCTATTCCGGAAAGTTCCAAAACTATATCTATCATTTTATGCGGTAACAATTCTTTCATTACCGTAGATATTTGTTTGAGATGAAACTTTTCAAACTCTCTTAATATGCGTTTATCCAAAACCTCCTGAGAAAGTGCCGGTTTCAAATCTATGTACGCTTTCAAGCAATCTTCATTCAACAATAATGCGGATACCATATCGCTCAAAGATAAAACTATCGGTCCCGATATTCCGAAATGTGTAAAAATCATTTCTCCGAACGCTTCCGACTTTTTCTTTTTACCCTTAATTACCAAATTGACATTACGCAACGATAAACCCTGCATAGCTTTACAATACGACTCTTTGCATACCAAAGGAATCAACGCCGGACGAATTGTGACTATTTTATGCCCCAACTCCTCCGCCATACGATAACCGTCTCCGGTGGACCCCGTACGAGGATATGATTTACCGCCTGTACAGACAATTACGGCATCTACATCGTACACACCTTTTTCGGTAAATACCTTTGAAACCGCTCCGTCTTTTACAAATATACGAACTGCCGGTTCTTTTAAATATAAATTCACGTGCATTTCATCCAGTTTTCTCATAAAGAAATGCCTTACGGTTTGTGCACTCTGAGTTTCAGGAAATACACGACCTCCACGCTCGGTAACCGTTTTAAGTCCCCATTCATGAAGCATATCCAATAAATTTACATTTGAAAATTTCCTGTAAGCACTATACAAAAACTTGCCGTTTCCCGGAGTTTTTTCTATAAATTCCATAATGGGACGAATATTGGTAATATTGCAACGACCTTTACCCGTAATGCCCATCTTCAGCCCTATTCTGTCCATTTTTTCAAATAATAATACATTTGCACCTTGCTCTGCACAAATGAGAGATGCGAGCATTCCGGCAACTCCCGCACCTATTACTGCAACTTTTTTATTTGTGGAGTTCATATAAACGTCTGACCTCCTCGGGACTTAATGAACGAAATGTACCGCGACTTACACCTTTAAGTGTAAGAAAACTATATCCTACACGCTCCAATTTGAATACCGGAAAATGGAAAGCTTCCATCATTTTCCTTATTTCACGATTTTTACCTTCATGCAAAACCATTTTCAAAAAAGTTTTATTTTTCTCTTTATCATACGAAATGATTTCTATATCACAAGGTGCGGTAATTCCTGAATCTATTTTCACACCTTCGGACATTTTCTCTGCAAGTCTTTCAGAAAATTTACCGCGAACAACCACTTCATAAATTTTATAAACTTCATGTGACGGATGTGTAAGTATATAATCCAAATCACCGTCATTTGTCATCAAAAGCAATCCTTCCGAATGATAATCCAATCTGCCGACAGGAAAAACACGTTCTTTTATCTGACTGAAATAATCTGCAACAGTTCTTCGTCCTGCCGGATCCGTCATTGACGTAATAACTTTATCCGGCTTATTGAAAAGGAAATATTTAAGACGTTCTTTTTTTATAACCTTTCCGTTCACTTCTATACAATCACGCACGGAATCGGCTTCAGTTCCCAATTTCGTTACCGTATGTCCGTTTACTTTTACTCTACCGTCTTTTATGAGCTCTTCCGCTTTTCTTCTAGAACAAACTCCTGCATGACTTATTATTTTTTGTAATCTTTCTTTCAAAATAATTCTCCTTCTTCAGGTTTACTTGACCAACGACTCCTAAGTTCACTCAAATCGGAAAGTCCCGTACAAGCCAAAAATCTGCGTGTAGTTCCATACAAAATCGGACTTCCGAGTGTATTTAACCTTCCGCGCTCTTCTATCAATCCTTTTTCAATCAATGTAGATAAAACTCTACCGACGGAAACACCCCTTACTTTTTCTATATCTGCACGTGTAACAGGTTCTTTGCAAGCTACAACTGCAAGCGTCTCCAAAGCTGCAGAAGATAAAGTCTGTTCCTTACCGAGAACTTCCGTAAGCCAATCATTATATTCACTCTTTGTGGCCAAACGCCAACCGGCACCGGACTCATATAATGTAATACCCGAATCTTCTCTCTGATATTTTTCTTTTAGAAAATCCAAACCTTTTTGAATGCTTAAAGTATCTTCCTTAAATACTTCCGACAACTCCTTGAGCTTTACAGGTTCACCCTTTACAAAAAGAAAAGCTTCTATAGAAGCTGCAAACTTGGATAAATCTCTCATTTCATTTCCTCTCGACAGTCACCCCATGTACACTATGACCCAACACTACACGTCCCAAGCGAATAAACTCAAGCAATGCAAGTAATGATACCGCCAAATGCATTCTGCTTTTCTGCATTTTAAAATACGCCATTACATCTATCACTTTTTCTTTTTTCAGTAAACGCTCCAAATCATACATTTTTTCATCCAATGAAACCTCTTCAGATGAAAGAACCCTTTCTTCTTTAAATCGGCTGTCATAATAAAGAGCGAAAAAAATCTGAGACAATCTTTTTACGGAAATTTTACCGTTATACACTCCGGACTGAATTTCCTCAGGTTCTTTCATTCGAAAAGGAGCCTGCTTTGCAATTAAACTTTCAATTTGAAATTTCACTTCCCGCATTTTTTTGAACTCTTCCAAAGAACGTACCAACTCCAAACGAGGGTCTTCAACATCCTCATCATCCGCTTGTCTTTGTTTAGGTAAAAGCATACGAGATTTTATATACAAAAGAGTGGTTGCCATTTGAAAAAAACTACTTCCCAACTCCAAATTGAATTGTTCCGCCGCTTTTAAATAATCCAAGTATTGATCCGTTATTTCATGAACGGGAATATCCTGAATATCTATTCTATTTTTATTTACTAAATGAAGTAATAAATCCAACGGTCCTTCAAAGACCGGAATATTTACAAAATACTTATTTCTTTCTTCTGCATCCATACGTATCGTTCCGTAAATCAATCAAATAAATAGAATTTATTCTATTTCATTATAATATATTATCATAAGAACGCAATTAAACACGAATACAATAAAAAAACAATCTGTTTTCATGTAGTTTATTTGACTTTTACAGATATAAAAGTTATAATTATAAAGCTGTTTTAGTTTTGAACAGTAAATTTTAAGAAGAGGTGATTTACACAATGGCAACAAACAGAAATCCCCGTTTTAAGACAAGCAGACGATTTGGCCTCAACATTTACGGTCATCCGAAAGCGTTAAAACGGCAGACTGCAGATGCTCATCAGAAGAAACAATCAGAATACGGCATGCAGTTAGCAGAAAAACAGAAGGTTAAAGCGATTTACAATCTTTTAGAAAGACAGTTCTATCGCTATTATGATAAAGCAAGAAGAATGTCCGGCGTCGTCGGCGAAAATCTGCTGGCTTTACTCGAACGTAGACTTGACAACATCGTATACCGTGCAGGTTTTGCACGTTCAATTCGTCAGGCACGTCAGATGGTTAACCACGGATTAATCAGCGTAAACGGAAAGAAAGTAGACATTCCGTCTTACTCCGTACAGCCCGGTCAGGTAGTTTCACTTCGTGAAAACTACAGATCCAACGAAATGTTCAAACAGTCTTTCAACGAACTTAAGACTTTCGATCTTCCATACATCGAAAAGAGCTTCGATAACTGGTCAGTAACTTTGACACGTATCCCGCTCCGTGAAGAACTTCCGTACAAAGACGAAGTTAATGAAACATACATCGTTGAATTGTACAGCAAATAATTATATACAAAGAAATTCAAAAACTCGCATTACATTATCGTACTGCGAGTTTTTTATTTTTATTTGTTTTCAAGTATTTACGATTTTACAATTTATATTTGCTTTTATACTAAAAGCAAATATAAATTGTCCTTGAATTTTACATTTCTGTTTCCATTGCTCTTTTTGCCCATGTTTTTATGTACATTTTCGGCGTGAGTAGTCTGTTTCCGGAAAATCTTACTGTGAGTCCCGTTTTTATTGTTCCGTCTCTGATTGCCGATATAATGTCGTTCATTGCATGTCCTGTGCTTTTTTCGTTTGTTATGAAAGGAAATATCAATTTATTTGAGAAGTCGAATTGTTTTAGAAATCTTTTCATTGGCGGTGATGCCGAGTACCACCATACGGGGGTACCTATAAATATTTTTTTGTATTCATATATGTTTACCGGAAATGTTTTCAGATGAGGTAAACAGTTTTCATTTATTTCTTTTTGCGTTCTTATAAACATGGCTTCTTTGTCTTCGGGATATTTGTCTTCCAATCGTATCGATGCCATTGTTCCGCCTATGGTGTTTTGTAATATTTCCGCTACATACCTTGTATTTCCGCTGTATGAGTAGTATATGATTAAATTTTCTTTATTCGCCATATTTCACCTGTTTGAAGTAATTGTGTATTAAGTATATCAACAATTTCATATATGTAGCAAGAAAAACCGTTTATTCATTTTACTGAATAAACGGTTTTTGTCAATGTTTTTCAAATGCTTTTTCAATTGTGTGCCATCCGAGTACTGCACATTTTACTCGTGCAGGCATTTTGGATATGTCTTTAAGACTTATTGCGGCTTCCAATTCTTCTTTTTGTTTTTCGCTAAGTTCTTTTCCTCTGATCATATCAAGAAACAGTTCTACAAGATGCATGGCTTCGTCTTTGTCTCTTCCTTGCATTATTTCAATCATCATTGCGGTTGATGCTTGACTTATTGCACATCCGCTGCCGGTGTATGCCAAGTCTGCTATTTTATTTCCTTCGAGTTTTATTTCGATGGTTATATCATCTCCGCAACTGGGATTATGTCCGTGTTCTTTTATTGTAGGTTTGTCTATATTTCTTTTGTTCGAATTGTCTTGATTATATTCAAGTATCAAGTCCGTGTATAATTGTTGCAAATTCATCAGTCTTTATACCCCATTACCGTACGCACTTTTTTTAATTTTTCTATAAAATAATCTACTTCGTCTTCCGTATTGTAGAAGTAAAAACTTGCTCGGCAGCTTGCATTTATTCCCAAGTATCTGTGCAAAGGTTCGGCACAGTGATGGCCGGTTCTTATACATATGCCGTATTCGGAAAGTATTTGAGCTACATCATGAGGGTGTACGCCTTCTACGGTAAATGCTACCAATCCTTCTTTTTCTTTGTAGTCTTTACTTCCTATTATATGTATAAACGGTATGTTTTTCATACCTTCCAGTGTACGTTTTACAAGTTGTTCTTCACGTTTTCTTATTTCTTCATATCCTATATTTTGTATGTAATCAATCGCTGCTGTAAGACTTACAGCACCTTCTACATATTGTGTTCCGGCTTCAAATTTTGCCGGCAGCGGTGCATAATAGGTTTTTTGTTCTTCAACTCTTTCTATCATGTCTCCGCCGAGCATGAACGGTTCCATTTTTTCGAGGAGTTCTTTTTTACCGTAGAGAACCCCTATTCCGCCCAATGAGCATAGCTTGTGTCCGGAGAATGCAAAGAAGTCGCAGTCCAAGTCTTGTACGTCCACTTTCATATGCGGTGTACTTTGTGCTCCGTCAAGTATGACTAAGGCACCGTTTTTATGTGCTCTTTGTATAAGTTTTTTTGCATTTATTTTTATTCCGAGTACATTACTTACTTGTGCAAATGCAAATATTTTTACACGAGTGTCGTCTAATTTTTCCAAATCACTTTCTATGAAGTGTCCGGTTTCTTTGTCTACATATATATATTCCAGTATTGCTCCGGTTTTTTCACAAACTCGTTGCCATGTCACCAGATTGGAATGATGTTCGGATATTGCTATAAGTATACGATCGCCTTTTTTCAGAAATTTTTCTCCGTAAGAACGTGCTACCAGGTTCAAACTTTCCGTTGTGTTTCTTGTGTATATTATTTCTTCGGCGCTTTTTGCATGAATAAAATCTTTCACCTTTTCTTTGGATGTGTCATAGATTTCGGATGCACTTATTGCAAATACATGTGCACCTCTATGCGGATTTCCGTTATGGTGTAAGCAATATTCATTTACTTTTTCCAAAACTTGCAAAGGTCTTTGAGTTGTAGCGGCATTATCGAAATACACTACTTTATGACCGTTTACTTCGGTATCCAAAATCGGGAAATCTTTTTTTATCATGCTATTGTTCACAGTTTTCCTCCCGCGATTCCAATTGTATTTTCACTATATTCATTACTTCGTCACGTATACTTTCGTCCATTTTATCAATTAACGGACAAATCAACGATTCTACTATTATATGTCTTGCTTCCGTTTTAGTAAATCCTCTTGTCATCAAAAAGTACAAAACATTGTTGTCAAGTTGACCCGCACTTGATGCGTGATTTCCTTGTACATCGTCTTCCGTACACAGAAGTAACGGCAATGAAACGTTTCTTGCGGTAGGATCCAATTGTATCGCTATATCGCTTTCATCCCCGACGGATCCGCTGCATCCGTTTATAAAGTTTAAAATTCCTCTGAATACTTTTTTCGAGTAATCCGATAATGCACCTTTTACGTCTATGTTACCGTCGGTATTTTTTCCTATACAGTCTATATGGTAGAAGAAATCGACTTTTTGATTTCCGCTTGCCATGTAAACTGCAGATTCAAACAGTGATGAGTTATTTCCTAATAGTTGTGCATAGCTATGTACTATTACTTCTTTACCGCCGAATTCCGCCGCAACAAATTCCGCATGAGCGTTTTCCGCCATAATTATATTTCTTTCATCATATATTGAGGCGTCTTCAAATCCGTCTTGTATACGTGACACTTTCAATTCGGCGTTTTTACCTACATCATATTGTACTGCCGTAAGAATTGTTGCAATATTTTTTTCGCCTTTATATTTCCATACAAGTTCAAGTTCCGATGATTCTTCCAATATTACATGAAATGCTCCGGAAAAGTCTTTTAGTTCTTCACTTGTATTTATTTCTATAGTTAATTTCGTTTTTACGTTTTCAGGAATTTTTATTGTATATGTATGTCCTTCCAACGCTGTTTTTATGGTTTCTTCACATGCACCTTTGTATGTTTTAGGGAAATTAAATTCTTTTTTCAAATATTTATTTTCTGAAAATACCGCATTTGCTATGTTTTCCGGTGTCTTAAACATAAAAGGTGTATCATTTGTTTTCAAATATCTGTATGTCAAAGTCGGCAGTCTGTTTACTCTTATTTCTCTCATTTCCGCCTCCTTAACCTATCGATCCTTCAAATTCCAAGTCTATCAATCTGTTCATTTCTACCGCATATTCCAAAGGCAATGCTTTTGATATAGGTTCGGCAAATCCTCGTACAAGCATGGCTTTTGCTTCTTCTTCCGATATTCCTCTGCTCATAAGATAGTAAATATCTCCATCGGATATCCTTCCTATTTTTGCTTCATGACCTAAATCTATGTCGTCATTTTCTATAATAATATCCGGAATTGTATCTGAACGTGACAAGGAATCAAGCATCAATGATTCACAACTTATTGTACCTTTTGTGCCTTTTGCACGCGGGCCTATATGTACTACACCTCTATAAAGACAAGTTCCGCCGCCTTTTGATATGGATTTGGAGTTAATGTTCAAGCTTGTATCTTTTCCGAAGCTTTCAACTTTACATCCGGTATCCAAAAATTGTCCTTTACCTGCAAATGAAATACCGGTAAATTCACATTTCGAACGATCACCTTGCAAAATTGTATCGGGATACAGACATGATACGTGAGATCCGAAGGATCCACTTACCCAAATCATACTTCCGTCTTCTTCGACAATGGCTTTTTTTGTATTCAAGTTATACATATTTTTTGACCAGTTTTCAATTGTCGAATAACGGAGTGTGGCTCCTTTTTTTACAAACAGTTCTACTGCACCTGCATGCAAGTTCGCCACATTGTAACGTGGTGCGGAGCATCCTTCGATGAAATGACAGGATGCACCTTTTTCAATAATTATCAACGTATGTTCGAATTGTCCCGCTCCGGGAGCATTCAAACGGAAATAACTTTGAAGCGGCATTTTTACGTGAACGCCTTCAGGTACGTACACAAACGATCCTCCTGACCATACTGCATAGTGCAATGCTGCAAATTTATGGTATCGGGGTGTTATTAATTTTCCGAAATACTTTTTTACTATTTCAGGATATTTATTTACTCCCGTTTCAAAATCCACATAAACTACGCCTTGTTGTTCCAATTCTTTTTGTACATTGTGGTAAACAACTTCGGAATCGTATTGTGCACCTACTCCGGCAAGATTTTTCTTCTCGGCTTCGGGAATTCCCAAGCGATCGAAAGTGTCACGTATGTTTTGCGGCAAATCTTCCCAACGTGCTTTCATGTCGGTTTTCGGACGTATATATGTATATATGTGGTCCATATCCAACTCGGATATATCCGGCATCCACGGAGGTATGTCCAATTCATCGTAAATTTTTAAAGCTTCAAGTCTTTTTTGAAGCATCCATTCAGGTTCATTTTTCTTTGAAGAAATTTCTCTGATAATATCTTCCGTAAGTCCCGAATCGGATTTATAAGAAAATTCAACTTTATCTTTTATGTCATATATACTTCGATTTACATCATCGACATAAGTTCTTTTTCTTTCTCCGGCCATACTACACCTCTTTACGATATGCGTCAAAACCGTTGTTTTCAATTTCATCTACCAATTCCGGTCCACCGTTTTTAACTATGTGTCCGTCAATCAGTACATGTACAAAATCAGGCTTGATAAATCTTAAAATCTGATTGAGATGTGTAACCATAACAATAGCGTTTTCTTCGCTATGATATTCTGAAATGTTGCGTGAAACTACACGCACCGCATCTACGTCCAATCCGGAGTCCGTTTCATCAAGCATTGCAAGTTTCGGATTCATTGCACGCATTTGAAGTATTTCACTTTTTTTACGTTCACCGCCTGAAAATCCGTCATTTAAATAACGTTCTCCGTAAGATGTATCCATTTCCAAATCTTCCAAGTATCCTTTAAGCATTCTCTTGAAAGGAAATAATTTCTGTTTCTTTCCACTTACTATCGTCTTTGCGGTACGAATGAAATTTTCCATAGTAATACCGGCAATTGAAATAGGTGCCTGGAAAGAAAGAAATATTCCCAGTTTCGCTCTTTTATCTACGGATAATTCTGTAATGTCTTCTCCGCAAAAGTAAATTTTACCTTTTGTAATTTCATAAGCCGGATTACCCATAACTGAATGAAGCAGCGTAGATTTACCTGCACCGTTCACTCCCATAATTACATGAACTTCTCCGGTATTGATTGTCAAATTTATACCGTGCAAAAGTTCTTTTTCTCCTACTGAAACGTGAAGATTTTCAACACGAAGCAACTCACTCATTTAGTTCACCTCAAAATTTATATCAGTTAATTTTTGTATCTTTATTTACGTTTTCATTGTAGCTTATTTATTTTGATAAGTAAACAAAAAATAATGTTTTTTTAATTGTTTTTATTTGTAAAAACATCGACAAAAAGCCTGAATGTCCGATATTATCTACTTTTTTCGATATATATTTTTTGTTATAAAAAATTTATTTTATAAACTTAAAAAACACTTCACATTCAGT
>NZ_GL878519.1:395210-473636 GCF_000194985.1 Dialister micraerophilus DSM 19965
CAGATGTAATGTGAAGTGTTTTTCTATTACTGTTTCTGTTGTTCACCGAACCATTTTTTGTAAATCTTGTCATAGGTTCCGTTTTCTTTGATTTCTTTCAAAGCTTTGTTTACGGCATCTTGCAATTCTTTATTGTCTTTATTTACTGCAAGCGACATTGCCGGACCGGGCTTCGGTGTTCCTACTATTTGAAGATCCTTATCGGCACCCTGATTCAAGTAGTACATTGTTACCGGACGATCGAGAACTACTGCATCAAGTGTAGACGCCTGCAATTCCATAAATGCCTGTGAGTTTGAGTCAAGTTGTTTTACATTTGCAGCTTTTGCTTCCTGTGCAAGTTCTACCGACTTCGTTCCTACCTGAGCACCTACATTCTTACCTTCAAGATCTTTCCAATCATGAATTGTGTCATTGTCTTTTCTTGTAACAATTACATATCCGTTTTCACTGAAATAGGGATCTGAGAATGCAACTTGTTTTGCACGTTCCGGTGTAGCATCCATACCTGCGGCAATCATATCGATTTGTCCGCTTTGTACTGCCGGTATCAATGCATCAAAACCCATACTCTTGAATTCCATCTTACTTCCCATTTGCTTTATAACAGCTTCCGCCAAATCCAAATCAAATCCGACGTATTTATCACCGTCTACGAATTCAAACGGTGGGAAAGTCGTTTCCGAACCTACTCGGATAACCGGAGGAATCCCGTTCTTTGTTGTACTGTCCGATCCGCATCCTGCAGAAATCAGAGCTGCTGCCATAGCACCTATAGCAAGTATTGTTTTAAATTTCTTACCAAACATATAATCATCCTCCTGTTATTAAATTGTAGTATTGATTTTTACTACGTGTTGAAAGTTATAATAACACCGCAATTTAACACTGTCAATAGAATTTATTCAACTTTTTGTATTTTTATTTCGTTTCTAATTTTAATTGTGTGTATATTCTTACAGCACCGTTATATGCTTCGTTTTTTAGAAATCTATATTTACATTTATCTTAAATTGACCATGATTGCATATCATGCTATATTAAAATATAAATATATAAATAAGAAAGGTTTTTCATGGAGCTTATAATTTCTTTTCTCTCCGAATGGGGATATTCGGCACTGTTTGTAACTATGGCTTTGGAAAATATGAATGTCCCGATTCCGAGTGAAATTATTCTCGGCTTTGCAGGATTTCTTGTTTCACAGCAAATTTTTTCATTTTGGCCGACGGTAATAGTTGCCACAATTGCAGGTGTTGTCGGATCATTATTGTCTTATTGGATCGGTGCGACAAGCGGTCGGCTTTTTTTATTGAAAATAGCTGAGAAAAATTCATTTACAAATAAAAAACTTCAAATGGCGGATGCATGGTTCAAAAAGTATGGAGGGCTTGCGGTATTTACCGGAAGATTGCTTCCCGGAATACGCACATTCATATCTTTGCCGGCAGGTATTTCGCATTATCCTTTGGTACAATTTGTAATTTATACGATAATAGGTACTATACCGTGGACACTTATGCTTATATATATAGGCGACTTGCTCGGTGAAAATTGGCACGAGTTACTTAATTACAAACTTGAACTTGCACTTTTTTCAATCGGTGTACTTATAATTGCATTGGTATTATATTTTATTATCAGACAGCGCAAAGATAATGTTTAATAATTGTAACGGCGCTATAATGCGTCGTTTTTTGTATGATTGTTTTTTCAAGGAGTATTTATTATTATGCAAGAATCATTTATTACAAGATTTGATGCAAAAATAAAAAGCTGCAAAAATATACATCTTATTGCCGTACTTTTTATTGTTTCTTTCATTTTGCTTTCAATCGGAAGTTCTCTCCTTCCCGTAACCGATCCGGTTGAATCGAATTATGCACTTACGGCGAAAGAAATGGTTTTGTCGGGTAATTGGATGTCACCTCAGATTTATGGCGTTTTTTGGTTTGATAAACCCATAATGATTTACTGGCTTTTGTCCGTTTCATACAGCATTTTCGGATTTACAAATTTCGCTTCGAGATTGCCTTCGATAATTTTCGGTGCAATTTCCGTTCCTCTTTTATATTATTATGTTTCTCACATTTTAAAAGATAAGCAAATTGCATTTTATTCCGGAATAATGCTCTTGACGTCTTTTGAATTTTGGCTTATTTCTCATGGAATTATTACAGATGCCGTTTTGCTTATGTTTACTATTCCTACATTGTTTTCCGCATATACAGGTATAAAAAACAATAATATCAAACATATGCTTATAGCTTACGGTGCCGCAGGATTTGCATGTCTTACAAAAGGCCCCGTAGGATTGGTACTTCCCGGTCTTTTCCTTTTAATCTGGTGCGGACTTATGCGTTCGTCCGTGTATTTAAAAAGATGCTTTCCGTGGCAAGGTATAATTTTATTCTTAATTGTAGTTCTACCTTGGTATGGCGGTATGTACTTAATTCACGGACAAGATTTCATAAACGGTTTCTTGGGTATTCATAATGTACTTCGTGCAACTTCTTCGGAGCATCCTTCCGACAATCATTGGTATTATTACTTGATTGTGCTTCCGTTATCTCTGCTTCCGTGGTTCGGTCTTACAGTTTATCAGGCAATTAAAGAATGGAAAGAAAAAACGGATTTGTATTTATTCTTAATGACTTGGCTTTTAGGTACATTTTTCTTTTACACTTTAATGGCTACCAAGTATATTACATACACATATATCGCAGTTATACCGGGAATTGTTTTAGCCGCAAAAGCTATAAAAAGCATAAAAAAAGGAAGTACAAAGGCATATATATGTCTTTCAATACCGTTTTTCATTTTAACCGTTGCAATGGGATATTTGACGACTCGTGTGCATGAAGTAAATTGGACTTTCATGTATTTTATAATTATCCTATCAATTGTTTTTGTAGGATTATTTTTCAAAAAAAATTTGCGACAAGGATATATATATGTTTCAACTTTCACTTTACTTATGTATATAAGCATGATTTTACAAGGTCTTCCCGTTTACATGAATACTCGTGCTCCAGTTTTCTTTGCTGACGAATTTAAAAATTTACCGGACAAACACTATTTCTTCGACACATATAGCACATCTTACGTTTATTACACAAGCGATTTAGCCACCAGAATAAAACCGTCAACTGCACTCGCAACTAATGTTGAATCAAGAAATTCGCTTTGGGATTTTAAATTTATTATGCCGACAATAAGTGATAATGAATTCGAAAATAAAAAATTAAATGAATCGGCGTTTGTTTTCGTTTATAATAAGAATGCGGATGCTTTTAAAAATTGGAAATTTTATAATCATTTTGTTCCGGTAAAGAAATTTGACGACGGAACAATTTACAAGTTGGTGACTATTGATGAATTATCCTCACATAATGCATAAAATCAGAGTTTTTACCGAATCTCTGAAGAAATACAAAGAAAAAAATGTTTTCAATCCATGGACCGATTTCGATCCCGATTATGATATTGCTCATTCACGTTCTATAAGAAAAGCACAGCTTGAACGTTACCTTGTACATCGCATGGATTCTCCCCGCTTGTTGATAGTTGCGGAAGCTTGCGGTTATCAAGGTTGCCGTTTTACCGGAATACCTTTGACTTCGGAGCGTATGATGCTTGATTTACATCCTGTTGTAAACAGTAAAATGATAATCGGTTCTCCCGGACGCAGAACAAGCAGAAAAGAAAGTCCGTTTCTTCCTGCCGATATTCAGCGTGAAAAAGGATTTAACGAACCTACGGATACAATTGTTTGGAAAGCAGCTTTGGAAAGCGGATTGGCGCCTGACGATTTTATACTATGGAATATTTTCCCTTTCCATCCGCATAAACCGGGCAAAATGCTTACCAATCGCACTCCCACTCAAAAAGAATTGGATGCCGGATTGATTTATACCGAAAAACTTCTTGAGTTGGTAGGTGGAAATATTAAAATCTGTGCAGTCGGTAAAAAAAGCGAAACTACATTAAAAAATGCCGGCTACAAAGTTACCGGCGTAAGACATCCTGCAAACGGAGGTGCAACTCTTTTCAGAGAAGGTTTACAGGATTTTATAAAAGAAATCGGTGTATAAATTAAAGGCAAGAGATTAAAACTCTTGCCTTTTTTATTATCTTAATATTATTTTTTTCGTTATGTAATTCCAAATCATCACAACAGCAGCTGCAAAAACTTTTGCAAACATATACCAAATTGCGATTTTTTCAACCATAATGTACATTACGATTTGATTTATACCCAAACCTGCAACAGATGTAATTACAAACCACGTACGTTTTGTGTTTGACTGATTTTCGGTATTGAAAACAACATACACGCATAAAAAATAATTTACTATAAGTGCAATAATAAAAGCCGCTGCCGAAGAAATTAAGTACTGTATGTGCAAATATTCGGTAAATCCGTAAAGCATTGCGAATTCCAACACGAAACAAAATCCGCCGACAACTACAAATCTTATTATTTCTTTTAAGTGTTTCTTGTATAAATTGTAAAACGATTTAAACATTTTTCCTACTCTTCCGATACGGGATTTAAATAAAGATTGTGTAAATCTTCTTTTAAATTCTTGATTATTTTTTGCTCGAATTCTTTAAGTGTCGTTGCGTCATATTTGTGTATTATTTTAGGAATTCCCCCGGCACGCATTTCTCCATAATATTGATTTCTGTACATATTATAAAAAAATAAAATACCGCTGTTATTTTGCCTGCATTCATATGCAGCTACTATATATGAACCGTTAAGCCCCAAAATCGGCATGGACGGTTCTATGACTCTTTTGTAATTATGTATTGTTTCCGGCATGGCTTTTGAATAATCCCATTTCGTAAATCCGGTGCTTTTTACAAGTACAGATACCTTACTTCTATCTATCATTTCTTTGTATATGAATTCGGGTAGCATCGTTTTTACAATATTTTTAAATTTTTCAAAATCACCTGTTATCATTTCAATTTGAGTTATTACAAATAATCTGAAATCGGCTTTTATCATAAAATCCATTGTTTCTTCATCGAACAATGCTTTTACTTCCCAACCGTTTTTTTCATTTACGTAAGAGAATGCATAGTATTTACGATCATCTTGAACATCTACTCTTTTTAAACTGTATTCATGAACAGTTTGAGGCAAATCATCTTCTATTTTCCAATTTAAAAACAGATTCCTTCGATTTTCACGTTCTTCTTTTATTTTATTTATGTCGCTCATTCTCTACTCCCTCTTGCTCTTCTGTATTTTCTTCTTCATCCAATCTGTCTCTTGTTTCCACTACCAATTTTACAAATTCTCTTGTTTCCGGAAACGGTATTTCTTTTATATTTGTGAAATCATCTTTCCAACCGTATTCGGTTATCCATTCATCTACATTACCTCTTCCGGCATTGTATGCTGCAAGTGCCAAAACTTCGTTATTGTGATATTTTTTGAGCAAATAATCTATATACCACGTTCCGAGCATTATATTTTGTCGAGGTTCTTTCAAATCCGTATATTGCAATTCGCCTTCTTGTGCTATCCATTCGGCGGTTTTCGGCATCAATTGCATCATTCCGACAGCACCTACATGTGATACCGCTTTTTGATCAAATTTACTTTCCGCATGCATTACAGCTTCGACCAAGTGTCTTTGTACTCTGTATTTATGTGCGTATTCAGTTATTATCATACGTATTTCGGGTGCAGGTCGACTTAAATAGTTGTGTAAAAATATTGAAAATAAAACAATACCTATGAATAAAAGCACCGTAAAAAGTCTAACACCGCGCTTAATATGATTTTGTCGTACATTAGACTTTTTATGTCTTTTCATATTTACCTCTTTTCTGTTTTTTCAATTATTTTTTGAAGTTCTTCAATTACTTGTTTTCCGGTTTCTTCAATTGTGCCGCCATTATTTATTATTTTATCGGCATATTCTTCTTTTTCCGATTCGGGCATTTGAATTTCTATACGTTTTTTTATTTCTTCCGTTGAAAGATTTGTACGCAAACGTAATCTTTCAATCCGTTCATTATAATCGGCTTTTACAAGCCACGTTTCATTTACACGTGTATGCCATCCGCTTTCTATCAGCAACGGTACGTCTAAAAATATAACTTTACTTCCTTCCGTTACATATTTTTCCGTTTCGTTCATCATTTCGTCCCAAACTTTCGGATGTACAAATTCATTAAGTTTCTTTCTTTTTACGGTATTTGTAAACAACACCGATGAAAATTTCACTTTATTCAAGCTTCCGTCTTTATCGAAAACATTTTTACCGAAAATTTCATGTATTTTATCAAATGTACTTTCTTCATTCATAATTTTATGTGCAATCACATCGGCATCTATGACAGGTATTCCGTTTGAACGCAGACAATCCGCTACCGTACTTTTACCTGATCCCATACCTCCGGTAAGTCCTATTAAATACATATTCATTACTTGGTTTCCGCCCAATTTTTACCTACATGCACATCTGCAACAAGTTTCACTTTTAATGAAACAACGGATTCCATTGTTTCTTTAAGCAATTTACTTATTTCTTCAACTTCTTCTTTTACCGCTTCTATAACAAGTTCGTCATGTACTTGTAATAAAATACGACTCTTGTACTTGCCCTTTTTCATTTTTCCGTATACTTGAATCATGGCAATTTTCATGATGTCCGCTGCACTTCCTTGTATCGGAGTGTTCATAGCAGTACGTTCGGCAAATGATCTGCGTTGAAAATTTTTGCTGTTTATATCAGGCAAATCACGATATCTTCCAAACAATGTTTTCACTTTTCCGGTTTTTCTTGCTTCTTCCGTCATCTTTTTCATAAATTCATGTATTCCGGGGTATCTTTTCAAGTATGTTTTTATATATTCATCAGCTTTTTTCCTGCTTATTCCAAGTTGTTTTGAAAGTCCGAAATCGCTTATTCCATAAATGATACCGAAGTTTACGGCTTTTGCATGTGAACGTTGTTCACTCGTTACTTCTTCAAAGGGAACTCCGAATACTTCAGATGCCGTTCTTCTGTGTATGTCTTCTTTATTTTCAAATGCACGTATAAGTCCTTCATCTCCCGACATATGTGCCAATACACGCAATTCCACTTGTGAATAGTCCGAAGATATAAAGAAATCGTATCCTTCACCCGGTACAAACAAAGAACGAATTACTTTTCCCTCTTCCGTTCTTACGGGTATGTTTTGCAAATTCGGATCCGAACTGCTCAATCTTCCCGTGGCGGTTACCATTTGATTGAATGATGTATGTACTCGCTTTGTTTCTTTTCGCACAAGTAACGGTATTGCATCAAGATATGTGGAAATAAGTTTTGCCAATGTTCTGTATTCAAGTATGTTCTTTACAAAAGGATAATCTATTGCAAGATTTTCCAAAACATCTGCCGCCGTAGAGTATCCGGTTTTGGTTTTCTTCCCTGTCGGCATTCCCATTTTATCGAATAATATGTGGCTTAATTGTTTAGGAGAATTTACGTTGAATTCTTCTCCGGCTTCTCTATAAATTTCCAAAAGAAGTTTTTCTTCTTTTTCTTTCATGTTTTTCCGAACTTTTTTCCAATTTTCTTCGTCTATAGAAATACCGTTCTTTTCCATTTCTGCCAATACTTCGATTAACGGTTGTTCTACTTCTTTGAATAATTTTTCTATATCATTTTTTACCAAAAGTTCATAGGATGATGTGTATAAAGCCAAAAGGAAATCTGCAATCATATTTCCGTTTTGTTCAAAACTTGCGTTTTCGTCAATATATATTGACGGTACTTTAAATAATTCTCCTACATATGAGCGATTATAAGTAACATGCGTGGGATCAAGTAAGTACGCAATAAGAGTTACATCATAAAATTTCAAATTTTCATATGGAAAATCCGATTCGAATATTTCTTTGCTGTTTTCTGCTATTATTGCCTTTGCTTTCAAAAGTTGCTTTTTAAATTCTGAAAAATCTTTACGTTCTACTTTGTAATTACCGCTTTTGGTTCCTGCTATTACTTCATTTATTTTGAAAAAAGGAGTTTTACCTTGAATTTCCGGTACAAATGAAATAATTTCATCTTCAAATGAAATATTTTTCTCCCAATTTAAAAGCGGTTTCATTTCTTCCATTTCTTTTTTCTTCGCTTCGGCAAGCATTTTAAATCTCGGCAATCCGCTTAATTCTTCAGCTATCGAATGAAGTCCCAATTTATCGAACAATTCTTTCATTTCATCGTAATGTATCGGTTGTTTCATTTCTTCAAGGGTTGCATTTATGGGTATATCGATACGTATCTTGGCTAAATTTCGTGACAAATATGCATCTTCTTTACCGCTTAAAAGTTTCGTCTTTTGTGCACCTTTTATTTCTTCAATATTTTTGTATATATTTTCGAGATTTTCATATTTTTGTAAAAGTTTTACTGCAGTTTTTTCGCCTATTCCTTTTACTCCGGGTATATTGTCGGATGTGTCTCCCATCAATGCTTTCATGTCTATTATCTGAGAAGGTTTTATTCCGTACTTTTGAACTACTGCGGAAGGGGTCATTTCCGCCATGTTGCTTATACCTTTTTGCGTGAGAAATACCGTTACCTTTTCACTTGATAATTGCAACGAATCTCTATCTCCCGTAACTATCAAAACCGGAAATTCGTCTTTATACTTGAATGCCAATGTGCCGAGTATGTCGTCGCCTTCGTATCCGGCCATTTCATATACGGCAACTCCCATTACACGCAACAAATCTTTTATCAATTTAAATTGAGGTACAAGTTCGGCCGGTGCAGATTTTCTTGTAGCTTTATAGTCTTTATAAATTTCGTTTCTGAATGTATATCTGTCTTTGTCGAATGCTACAGCTATATATTCAGGGTCCAAATTACGATAAAGCCCTGCAAGCATACGCAAAAATCCATATACCGCATTTGTATATATTCCGTTGTGGGACAGTAACGGCAATGCATAAAAGGCTCTGTAAAATAAACTGCTGCCGTCTATAATAACTAATTTTTTATCCATATATACCCCCGCAATATTGTCTTCACTTCATTATATATGATTTTTTAATATGTATCTACCGATGCGGTTTTTTGTGATTTCTCTACATAATAAAAAAAGCTCATCCAAAGATGAGATAAACGCTTGGTGCGGTTGGAGAGACTTGAACTCTCACGGATAAAATCCACTACCGCCTGAAGATAGCGCGTCTGCCAATTCCGCCACAACCGCTTATTAACTTTTTTTGCACCTTATTTTTTGGTGCGGCTGGTGAGACTTGAACTCACACGATCGAAAGATCACTACCCCCTCAAAGTAGCGCGTCTGCCAATTCCGCCACAGCCGCATAAAAAAGTGGTGCCTCAGCCCGGAATCGAACCGGGGACACAAGGATTTTCAGTCCTTTGCTCTACCAACTGAGCTACCGAGGCATAATGGCGACCCGGATCAGATTTGAACTGACGATCTTCGCCGTGACAGGGCGACATGTTAGACCGCTACACCACCGGGCCATTGGTGGGCGATGACAGGATCGAACTGCCGACATTCTGCTTGTAAGGCAGACGCTCTCCCAGCTGAGCTAATCGCCCAAATTAATGGTGACCCGTGGGGGATTCGAACCCCCGACTCCGCCGTGAAAGGGCGGTGTCTTAACCGCTTGACGAACGGGCCATTTGGTGATCCATCCGCGACTCGAACGCGGGACACCTTGATTAAAAGTCAAGTGCTCTACCGACTGAGCTAATGGATCATGTGTGGCAGGGGTAGCAGGATTTGAACCTACGCATAACGGAGTCAGAGTCCGTTGCCTTACCGCTTGGCTATACCCCTATGGCTCCTGAAGTAGGACTCGAACCTACGACCGATCGGTTAACAGCCGATTGCTCTACCAACTGAGCTATTCAGGAACACTCGTTACTACATTGGAGCGGAAAACGGGACTCGAACCCGCGACCCCCACCTTGGCAAGGTGGTGCTCTACCACTGAGCTACTTCCGCATCAGTAAGCAACGTTATTATTATAACATCTTATCAGATATTGTCAAGTTAAACTTTAACTTCCAACATCCGAACTGAAGATGCTACGCAAAATACTTTATCATAAAAATCGATGTATGTCAACTGTTTTTCATTTTCATTTATGAAAAAATATTCTTCGTTCCGAACACTTTCAATTTACTTTTAAAAATTGAACTTTCTCTGTCATGAAAATATCCCAAGTATATGGATAATGTATTTTCCCCGTCGGTTTTTTCTACACTGTCACTTCCGTATGCAGTATTATCCACCAAAAAACGTCCGTCCATAGGTAAAAAATCAACAGATATACTTTCCAATATTGCAGCGGCAAAAGGAGTGATATTTTCCGCATATAATGATAAATTTGTTGTTGTAACGGCACGTTTCAATATACTTTTTGTAATTTTACCTTTTTCATCCTTACCGTCTTCAACTGAAAACGGACAAGTAAATACATTTTCCACTCCCAAGTAGTCAAGTGCAGATAATATACAATAAAGTTTTGCATGTGAACTTCCGTCTATTCCCACCATGCCCAAGCTTTTGTCTTTTATATTCAATTCATCAAAAGCTCGTGTAACGGTTTTAATTACATTTATACCGCAAGAAATGCGTTCCTTGTATTTTTTATTACATATTTTTGCCCATTTCAAAGTCCATGACTCTTCAGTGAAATCGATTTCTCCGCTTGTATTCGGAATAAAGAAATAATGTGCTCCGATTTTAGCTTTAGGATTTGCCATTTCTATAAAATAATCCGAAAGACCGGCATCTTTCAATTCCGATTTCAAATACAAAGACGGAACTCCCATGTCGATCATCGCACCGATAAGCATGTCTGCAGTAATTTTATAATATCCTTTTATGAATAAAGCTTTCATGAAACCTCCTCTTCTTATATTTACACTGAAATTATGCTTTCAAGCAACTCCAATCCGAGTGCAGATCCCAATCCCTGTGCTTTTGTAAAATTATATTTTAAAATTCCTTTTTGATTAAGTTTTTTTGCTTGTATTTTATAAAGAGGTTCATCATAGTCAGCAAAAGAAATTACATTGTCGATAATTTCGGGATATACCGTCACCGCAGCAAGTGCGGCTGCACCGGTAACGGCGTTATCGAAAATTACATAAATCCCCTCACGGAAGGATTGTACAATCAAACCGAAAAGCATCGCAATTTCCGTAGAACCTGTTTTACTCAATACAGAAACCGGATTTTCTTTGAAATTTTCCAATTTATCGAATTGTATTTTTAAAGATTTATCAAAAACACTTCCTTGCAAATCGTCTTTTAAAACAGCTGTCGTCACACTCAATGCGGAAAGCATACATCTTTCACCGACATTTCCGAGTGCAACTGCTTGAACTTTTTGCAAAGCAAGTGATTTTCCTACGGACATTCCCAATGAAACTGCATACTTTGCTTCTTCCACACTCATTGCAGGAGTTCCCAAATGCGTTCCGTTACGCATTTTTTTCACCAATACTCCTCTCAAAGATGATGTGTCTTGTTCCAATCCCGTATCCACAAGGTAAATCGGTGCATTAATTTTTCTTGCAACGGCACTTACGGCTCCTACGCCTTGCGCCAATGCACGCATTTCATGAAAACTCACAAATCCGTGCGTTTCATTTTGTCCGTCTACCGCAGTATCTCCTCCGGCAATAACTATCGCTTTTCGCAAAGGCAACGAGTCAATCTTCACCTTATTTAAAATTTTTTGTGAAATATCTTTCCATGCCATATCCTTACTTATCATCCTTTTACCCCTGCTTCTTCCTTGGTTATTGATTCGATATAAATTTTTATTGCGGTTTCAAGCATATTTTTTTGTAAAACTGCGGCAAATATATCGTTTTCATTTTTACCGCAATTTATATTTCCTTCTACTGAAAGTTTTTTTCGACAATTCATTATGAATATTGAGTGAAGATATTTGCGATGAAAGAAAATAATCTGAAAAATCCGCAGACAACTGTTTCGCAAGACATGCGCAAAGTAAAGATATCCATCCGCTCAATATTATAATACCGTGCTTTTTCATTGTTCCGAGCATTATACCTAAGGTGAACCAAATATCATATGTACCTGTTTTTTTGAATAAATCCGACATTTCATTCGTATTTACGGTAGACTCTTCCAATGCTTGCTTTACATCCTCGATGCTCAACCCCGATATATCTTGCAATAAATACTCTATATTGTCGAAAATGTCACTTTTTTCTTTTTTACAAAGCATGGCAGCAATGCAAAATGCAGATATTTTATTTTCATAATTCATTGCAATTGAAGGTATTACCGCACATCCTTTTTCATGTATATTTTCATCTATAAAATTTATACCTTCTTCAACAGTTTCAATTATATTGAAATTGTTTTTTCCGGACTTTTTGAGATTAAGTAAACGTGCATTCAAAAGCTTCGCAGATTTCTTTTCAAGCTCCGAAAGTTCCGAATTGAAATCTCCTCGTTCTCCGATTTGTACCAGTATACATTCGGATATTTCCGGAAATTCGTTTCCTGAAATTCCTGCAAATTTTACCACGATTTCTTCAAGATTTCCCAAGTTTCCCGTTCCTGTATAAAGGTCATCGAAACGTGTTCGTACAAATTTCATAACTTCCGTATTTAAAGGTTTTATGCTTGACGTTGTTTCATTGAACAGTTCCATATTTTCACCGCTTTTCGATTGTTTTTATTAATTATAGCATGATTTTATCAATAAAAAAGACTCGCATGGAGTCTAAATAATTTGAAATATATAAAACTTTAAATAGAATGTTTCAGGAATTGTCATTATCATCGGATGATCTTGTGACTGCATTCTGCTCTCGATAAGTCTTAAAGTTACATTTGCATCTCTTGCAGCTTCTTTAAGCATTTTTATGAAAAGTTCCTCTTTCATAAAATGTGAGCATGAACATGTGGCAAGATATCCTCCTCTCGGCAAAAGTTTCATTGCACGATAATTTATTTCTTTATATCCCCTGAATGCCGAATGTACGGTACTTCCCGATTTTGTAAATGCAGGCGGATCCAAAATTATATAATCATATTTATGCTCATGGTTTTTATCCTGCTGTGTCAAATAATCAAATACATCGGCTTTTAAAACTTTCATATTTTCAAGTTCGTTTATTTCGGCATGATGAGTTGCCATATCCACTGCATGTTGAGATATGTCTATCGCCGTAACGCTTTTCGCTCCCGACTTTGCAGCGTTCAATGCAAATGCACCTGTATGTGTAAAACAATCAAGTACGTTTTTCCCTTTTGCTATGTTTCCGGCAGCTTTTCTGTTAAACTTCTGATCCAAAAAAAATCCCGTTTTTTGTCCGTTTTCTATATCTACATCATATTTTATTCCGTTTTCACAAATTCTTACATTTGTAACTTCATCTTTTTCATCAAGCAATTCAGATTTGTAAAAACCTTTATACTCTTCCATACCTTCGAGTCTGCGTATAGAAACATCATTTCTTTCATATACTGCTGTAACGGGCAAATTTTTTTCTCTTAAAGTTGTAATTAAATTATCAAGTATTACTTTCTTCCTAAGTTCAATTCCGAGCGATAAAATTTGAACTGAAAGTACACTTCCGAATCTGTCCACCGTAAGTCCCGGAAGTTGATCCGCTTCACCGAATACAATTCGCACGCAATCATAATCTTCTTTTTTCATGACTTGCAATCTGTAATCTACTGCATATTCACATCTGCGTTTCCAAAAATTTTCATCAAAAGTATCATTTGCATTAAATGAAATCATTCTCAATGTAATTTTCGATTCGGCATTGTAAAAAGCACTTCCCAAAAATTTATCTTTTACAGTTTTTACTTTTACTATGTCACCGTTTTTTATATTGCCGTCAAATTCTTTTACTTCCGTTCCGTATATCCACGGATGGCCTCCTCTTACCGCCAATTCCGCACGTTTACTTATTATAACCTGATTCATATTTTTCTCCCGTCGGATTAATTATCTGTCTTTCTTGATTTATATTAACATATGAAAAAAAGTCATGTATATTTATAATAAAAAAACAACTCGAAATTTTTGAGATAATCTCAAATTTATTTCGAGTTGTTTACTTATTTCATGTAATCTATTACATCATTCCGCCCGGCATTCCCGGCATTGCAGGCACAGCCGGCTTTTCTTCCGGTATTTCACCTACTACCGCTTCGGTTGTAAGCACGAGTGCTGCGATTGATGCTGCATTTTGCAATGCTGAACGTGTTACCTTTGCAGGATCCACAATTCCGGCTTTCATCATATCTTCATACTTGTCTTCAGCCGCATTGTAACCTGTTCCGTCTTTAGCTTCTTTCAATTTTTCTACAACGATAGCACCTTCAACTCCTGCATTGTCGGCAATCTGACGTACCGGAGCTTCTATAGCGTGACGAACAAGGTTTACACCTGTCTTTACATCGCCTTCAGCTTCAATATCGTCCAAAACATGCTGAATGTCGATAAATGTTGTACCGCCGCCTGAAACAATACCTTCTTCAACAGCTGCACGTGTTGCATTCAAAGCATCTTCGATGCGCAATCTCTTATCCTTCATTTCAACTTCCGTTGCCGCACCTACTTCAATTACAGCTACACCGCCTGCGAGTTTTGCAAGACGTTCCTGAAGCTTGTCTTTGTCGAACTGAGAAGTGGAGTTCTTGAACTGTTCACGAATCTGTTCAACTCTCTGCTTAATTGCTTCGGCATCACCTTCACCGCCGATAATTGTGGTGTTGTCCTTGGTAATGCGTACCTGATGTGCATGTCCTACATCTTCCAATGTGGCACTGTCAAGTTTACGTCCCAAGTCTTCGCTGATAACTGTTGCACCTGTCAAAATTGCAATATCCTGAAGCATTGCCTTACGACGATCACCGAATCCCGGAGCCTTTACAGCTGCGCATTTGAATGTACCGCGCAATCTGTTGACTACCAAAGTAGCCAATGCTTCGCCTTCTACATCATCGGCAATAATGAGAAGTTCCTTGCCTGCCTGTACAACCTTTTCCAAAAGCGGCAATACTTCCTGAAGAACATTAATCTTCTTATCTGTAATCAAAATAAGAGGATTATCCATAATGCATTCCATCTTATCGGTATCGGATACCATGTACGGTGAGAGATAGCCGCGATCGAACTGCATACCTTCCACAACCTTGAGATTTGTACCCATTGTCTTGGAATCTTCTACTGTAATTACACCGTCATTTCCGACTTTTTCCATAGCATCTGCAATCAAGCCGCCGATTGTTTCATCTGCGGAAGAAATTGATGCAACCTGTGCGATTGATTCCTTTGTATCAACCGGAACTGATTTCTTCTTGATTTCTTCTACAAGTACCTTTACGGCTTTTTCAATACCCTTCTTGAGTACCATCGGATTTGCACCTGCCGCAACGTTTCTCATACCTTCATGAATCATGGACTGAGCAAGCAATGTAGCTGTGGTTGTACCGTCACCTGCAACATCATTTGTCTTTGTGGCAACTTCCTTAACCAACTGAGCACCCATATTTTCAAAAGGATCCTTCAATTCGATTTCACGTGCAATGGAAACACCGTCATTAACGATATTCGGTGCACCGAATTTCTTATCCAATACTACATTTCTGCCCTTAGGTCCCAATGTAATTCTTACTGCATTTGCAAGCTGATCAACACCCTTCAAAAGTGCTGCGCGTGCTTCTTCATTATAAAGAACTTTCTTTGCCATATATATCGCTCCTAACCTTATTTGTTTGAATTATATTACTTTGAAAAAACTCCGAGAATATCACGTTCATCAAGCAACAAGTAATCTTTTCCGTCCTGCTTGATTTCAGAGCCGGAATACTTCGAGAACAATACTTCATCACCGACTTTAACTTCAAGCGGAATACGCTTGCCATCATCTGCAAGCTTTCCCGAACCTACTGCAATTACAACTCCGCGTTGTGACTTCTTCTGTGCTGTATCCGGTAACAAAATACCGCTCTTTGTCTTTGTATCTTCTTCTTTAACTTGAACCAAAACTCTATCTGCTAAAGGTCTTAACATATTTATTCCTCCTTATGTTATTAGCACTCACCCAAATCGAGTGCTAACTTACATACATATATTACAAAATATTTTTGCAAAATGCAAGTATTTTAAAAAAATATTTTTTCAAAAAATATTTACAAAACACAATAAAATGATTACTGCATAATTTAATATTATCTTTTATTGTATAAAATTTTACGAAAATAAATTTCGCAACCCTTTGATAAATAAAAAGATATTTTACAAAACAATTTTATATACTTCAAAAATAAATACAAAATTATTATCATACGCAAAAAATGAAGATACTCGTTTGAATATCTTCATTAATTATTTTTATGTTATTTTGTATTTTATCTTAGTTGTTCCGTATCTTCGCCTATTACTCTGACGTCTATGCCTATTTTTATTTTAAATTTTTCTTTTACCGTTTTTCTTACGTGTTTTAATACGTCGACAACATCTTGACATGTTGCTTTTCCGTTGTTTACTACGAAGCCTTGATGTTTTTCGGATACTTGTGCATCTCCGATTGAAAATCCTGCAAGTCCGCTTGCTTTTATCATCGGTCCTACATAGTATCCCGGAGGACGCAGGTACATTGTGCCTGCACTTCTTTTGTCCAAAGGTTGTTTTTCTCTTCGTGATGCTTGGTATTCTTTCATTTTTGCATCAATTTCTTCTTTGTTTCCTTTTTTCAAATGAAGTTTTGCACCTATTATAATATCTCCGTTGTGCATGAATACGCTGTCGCTATCTCCGTATTTCAAATCATCCCAATCGTATGTTTTCATTTCTTTTCCGTCACGACTTATTGCGTATACTTCTTGCACTACTTTTTTCATTTGTCCGCCGTATCCGTTTGCGTTCATAAATACTGCACCGCAAAGCGTGCCCGGTATTCCTACTGCCCATTCAAATCCGGATAAGGAATTTTTAAGCGCAAATCTTGCAACACCGCCTGTTCCCGCTCCGCCTTTTGCGATGATAAATGTATCTTCACATTCCATTGAAGGTTTTAAGCGTCCCGTGCATATGGTAATACCTCTGATACCTTTGTCACTCACCAATGTATTTGAACCGCCGCCGATTATACTTACTTTTATTGAATTTTCATGTGCTTTTTTCAAAATTTCGCGCAGTTCTTCAATTTCAAAAGGCGTCACAAATACATCTGCCGTTCCGCCTATACCGTAGGTGGTGTGCCTTTTCATCGGTTCATTTATTTTTACTTGCTTTGAATCTAAAATCCCTTCAAAAAAAGAATTCCAATTTGTCATTTTTTCAAATCCAATATATCTAAACCCTGCGACATCGCTTCTGCCACTATCTTTTGCAAATCCGCAGCTATTTGATTCCAACTGATCAACGCTTGCAAGTATTCTTGTGCAAGTTCGTTGTTACTTACAATGATCGCCGTTTCTTGCAATTTTTTATAAATTGATTCATCTTCTTTTTGTCCTGCAAGTTTTGCATAGTCGGCTTGCATTTGCAGGCTTATGTATTCTTTTACCATTTTCTTTGCGTCTTCGTCCGCTCCTACTTTTTCGGATGCGGCTTTCAAACGTTTCATTTCATTACTTTCTTTAATTGCTTTTGCAAGAGCGTAAGCTTCATCATACATATTCATTTGATATAGTTCCTTTCATTTTTTCAAGATATTGATTGCCTTTTTTCAATTCGGGAAATCCGGTTTGTCTTAATGCTTCGAGTGCCACTATTGCAACTGCATTGGACAGATTGAGAGATCTTGCTTCTTCTACCATCGGTATTCGTATGCAAGAGTCTTGATTTTCAAGTAATAATTCTTCCGGCAATCCTTTTGTTTCTTTCCCGAATACAAGCACGTCATCTTCTTTATATGAAATATCCGTATAAACGTGTTTTGCTTTTGTTGTATTGTAAAAAAAGCGTTTTCCTTTCAGCATTTGTTTTACCGATTCAAAGTTTTTGTGAATATGAATATCCAAAAACTTCCAATAATCCAAACCGGCACGTTTCAAATGCTTATCGTCTATAGAAAAACCCAGCGGTTCGACCAAGTGTAACGTCAAATGTTCCGCAGCACACAGTCGGGATATATTTCCTGTGTTTCCGGGTATTTCCGGTTCAACCAATACGATATGCACGCTATCACTCCTTTTTAAAAAGTTTCGCCGTATCTTTTTTTGTAATGTTCTTCCGTTTGCTGTTCGTTGTATGTTAAAAATGTACGTTTACGCTTGCCTTCATAGGAAATTCTATAGAGAGTGTATTCGGAAAGCAATGAAACTGAAATTCTGTAAACATTGTCATTCTGACTGTTTTCTACAAGAACCGGCACTCCTATAATTTCAACTGACGGATCTATTTCAAATGGTGATTTATAATTATCTTCGAGTAATTTGTTTATATCCAACTCTTCTTTTGAAAGTTGTTCTTCCATTTGAACTTCTATTGTCCGATCATTTACTGCAATTGCTGAGCGTATGTCATTTGCATGAACTGTGGCCATACATGAGAAAACTGCAATAGGAAGTATGAGATGTATCATTTTAAATTTCATATACTTCTCCTTAATATATTATCACAAATTGTATTCATAAAGAAAAAAAGAAGACCTTACGGCCTTCTTCCTTTTCTTATTTTCTTTCCTTAATTCTTGCCGCCTTACCTGACAATCCACGTAAGTAGAACAATTTCGCACGGCGAACTGCACCTGAACGCTTAACTTCAATCTTTGCAAGACGCGGAGAGTGAACCAAGAAAGTTCTTTCTACACCTACACCGTAAGAAATACGACGTACTTTAAAGCTTTCTCTTACTCCTGAATTCTTTCTTGCAATAACAATGCCTTCAAATACCTGAATTCTTTCGGTCTTTCCTTCGATAACCTTTGTGTGTACACGTACGGTATCTCCGGGACGGAATGCAGGGATGTCGTTGCGGAGCTGTTCTTTCTCCAATGTTTCAATAATATTCACGATCTTTTCCTCCTTCTCACAGGACATTCATGCCGATCGTTTTATGGCAGCGGACTGTCCAGACTGACGACGTTATTTTATCATATTAATTCCGATATGGCAATTTTTTTATAAACCTTCCATAGGAATTGCAAGTTTTCTTAATTTTTTCAATGCCTTACCTTCGATTTGACGTATACGTTCACGTGTTACACCGAAATATTTACCGACTTCTTCCAATGTACGCGGAGTTCCGTCATCCATACCGAAACGTAGTGCCAACACACCTTTTTCACGTTCGGTAAGTTCATTGAGCAATTTATAAATTTGCTCTCTCCTCATTGTTGCGGCTGCTTCTTCCTCCGGTGAACTTGTTTTTTGATCTTCTATGAAATCTCCCAAGTGTGAATCTTCTTTTTCACCTATAGGTGTTTCAAGTGAAATCGGATCCTGTGCGGCCTTTTTCGCCTCACGTATTTTTTCCACTGAAATACCCATCTCTTTTGCAAGTTCTTCATTGCTGGCTTCTCTACCGAATTCTTGCAAAAATTTTCTTCCGATACGATTCATTTTATTGATAGTTTCAACCATATGAACCGGTACACGAATTGTTCTCGCCTGATCTGCAATTGAACGTGTGATTGCCTGTCTTATCCACCATGTAGCATATGTACTGAACTTATATCCCTTTTTATAGTCGAACTTATCCACAGCTTTTAAAAGCCCGATATTACCTTCTTGAATCAAGTCCAAAAAGGGCATACCTCTTCCGGGATATTTTTTTGCAATGGAAACTACAAGACGCAAATTCGCATTTGCCATTTCTTTTTTTGCATCTTCGGCTCTCAGCTTATCCTCTTCGGTTGCATCGAGCATTTTTCCCTTTTCAATCTGTTTTGCAAGCGTCATTTCTTCTTCTGCGGACAATAACGGTGTCGCACCGCATTCACGCAAGTAAAGTCTTACCGGATCGCTTACATTCCCTTGAGTTACCGCATAATCATTATTTTCGACTTTGGTCCAATCTTTTTCCTGTTTTTCCCAATCTTTATCATCATCGGAATCTTCTATAAGATTTTCATCGATATCTTCATCCAAAATAATATCTTCATCTTCCGGATTTTCATCATCGAGAACCAATTCAATATTATGATCATGTAGAAGTTGACTCAATTGATCAAGTTGCTTTACATTCAAAGATTTTTCTTTTGCAAAATCAATGAAATAATTGTAAGAAAGTACTCCTTCCTCAGTTTCCTTTGCTTTTAATTCTTTGATCCACTGAGCGAACTGTGTCTGCTTGATCGCCAATGGTGCCACCTCCCGATATTTCTAATCAATCCTCGATAAAAATAAAAGAAAAATAACATACACATACGGCAAATTACAAACTCCGTAAATGTACGCTTCCATACTTCGATATCTTTAGTCAAGTTAGTATTATAGCACCAAAAATTATGATATGCAACAAAAATTATACAAAATTTATATAGTGCATATTAACCGTAAAATACACGAAAATAATATAGCATAAAACGCAGAAATTACAAAATTCCAACCATATATTTTTACATTATATCCATACAAAAGAAAGAGTATATGTAATACGATACACACTTGATACATTTGCAAATAATTCTAATTTATGTTTTTCTTCAGCTTCAATCGTCTATTCCGTTTTTATAAATTCAAATTCTTTTTCGGACAAATCCTTTTAAGAATTTAAACGTGTAATCGGAATATCTTTTCATATCAGATAGTCATTTTTTACTTAAATACCCGTCATAAATATCTCTTTTTTACTGTTATGCTTAAAAGTACGGATTGAACAATCCAAAACACTTACGTCCCAAAACATAATATTTAATTATTGCGCATGTCCTAAATTTATACTATTTTGTGTTTCTTTTGTTGTTTTTGTATCTTGTTTGCTTAATATTAAGTGTTTTCAAGTTTTTTCAATTCTAACTTTTTTAATTAAACTTTTTCCGGTAATATTGTCGAAAATACTATGGTGTTGTAAAAAAAATCTTTTGTGCATTTTCACACAAAAGATTTCTTCTATTATTTTATTATTCCTATATCTTTTCTGAAGGTTTTGTTTTCGAAATTGATTTTTTCTATATTTTTGTAAATTCGCTTTCTCATTTCTTCAAAATCACTTCCGAGTGCCGTTACGGACAGTACTCTTCCTCCGGCACTTAAAATTTTATTATTTTTAAATTCCGTATTGTTATGATAAACGTAAATGTCTTCGTCTACATTTTCAATTCCGCTTATTTCTTTTCCTTTTTCGTATTTCAGCGGATAGCCTTTTGAGGTGAGTATTACCGTCATGCATTTGTCTTTTTTCCAAATCAAATCTTCCGCTTTCAATGTACCTTCTATAGATTTTTCAATTACATCTATAAGGTCGCTTTCCATTCGTGGAAGTACGACTTCGGTTTCAGGATCTCCAAATCGCACATTGAATTCGAGAATTTTCGGTTCGTTGTTTTTTATCATAAATCCTATGAAAAGTATTCCCGAGTATGCGAGGTTTTCCTGTTTCAGTCCGTATGAAATTTTTTCCAGTACCGGTTTTATACTTTTTTTCAAATCTTCATTGAAAAGTTCATTCGGTGAGTAACAGCCTACTCCGCCTGTATTTTCACCTTTGTCTCCGTCATAGATGCGTTTGTAATCTCTTGCGCTTTCCATCGGAATAAGATTTCCGTCGGATACGAAACAAAGAAGTGATGCTTCTTTACCTTCGAGAAATTCTTCGATTACTGCTGTTGTACCTTCTTGTCCGAAAATTTTTTCTTCAAAAAGTTCTTTTAAATATTCTTTTGCTTCAAGTTCGTTTTGACAAATTTTTACACCTTTCCCTGCGCAAAGTCCGTCCGCTTTTATTACGAGCGGATATGTAAAGTGTTTTATGACTTTTTCGCCTTCGGATTTCGAGGTTACCGTTTCGTATTTTGCAGTGGGAATATTGTATTTCAACATAAATTCTTTTGCAAAATCTTTGCTTCCTTCAAGTTTTGCACTTTCTTTGTCTGCTCCGAAAACTTTTATATTTGTATTGTCAAATTTGTCTTTTATACCTTCGCAAAGGGGAACTTCAGGTCCTACTATCACAAGATTTATATTGTTTTTTTCTGCAAAATCAAGAATTTCATCATTGCTTTTCAATTTTACATTTTCCGCATAACGCAACGTACCTGCGTTGCCTTCTGAACAGTATAATTTTGTAAGTTTTTTACTTTCGGATATTTTTTTGCAAATTGCGTCTTCTCGTCCGCCGTTTCCGATTACTAATACTCTCATTTCGCCTCCGGTAAAAATTAATGTCTGAAATGTCTTGTTCTTGTAAATACCATTGCAATACCGTACTTGTCACAAAGTTCGATTACTTTCGGGTCTTTTATTGAGCCGCCCGGTTGAATAACTGCTTTTATACCGTTTGCATTAAGTAATTCAACGGTGTCTTCAAAGAAAAATGCATCGGATGCAACTACTGCGCCTTCAAGTTTACCTTTTGCTCTTTCAAGTGCTTCTTCTGCAGCCCATGAGCGTCTTACTTCGCCTTGTCCTATTCCTATTGCCGCACCGTCTTTTACTACGACTATACCGTTTGATGCCACGCATTTACAGGTCTTGAATGCAAATAACAGGTTTTTCAATGTTTCTTCATCGGGTTTTGCTTTCGTTACAAATTCCAATTCGTGTGTCAAAAGTTTGTTGTCGTAATCTTGATAAACAAGTCCGTTCAAAACTTCTTTGAATGTTTGTGACGGAATAGAGAAATCTTTGAGATTTTCGATTTCAACAAGTCTTATATTTTTCTTTGTTTCCAATATTTCAAGTGCTTTTTTTGAAAATTTCGGTGCAATTACAACTTCCACAAAGAAACTGTGTATTTTTTCAGCTACGTATTCAGTAACTTCTTCATTGAGTGCAATTATTCCCCCGAAAATGGATTCGGTATCGCAAGCATATGCTTTGTCGTATGCTTGGTCTATTGTTTTACCTACTGCAAGTCCGCAGGGATTATTGTGCTTGATTGCCGCAACACAAGGTTCGTTGAATTCTTTTACTATTTTTATTGCAGAGTACATATCATTCAAATTATTGTATGACAATTCTTTTCCATGCAGTTGTCTGAATGATGTTTTTTCTTTTTCTTTTACATATACTTTTTCGTAATATGATGCTCTTTGGTGAGGGTTTTCACCGTATCTCAAATGAGATTTTTTATTATATGTTACGGTAAGCTTTTCCGGAAATTCAATTCCGAGCAAGTCATTGAAGTAGCTTGAGATAAGTGCGTCATAGTAAGCGGTATAATTGAATGCTTTTGCTGATAATCCGAGTCTGAAATCTTTGTCGGCAGTATTGTTTTCAAGTCTTTTTAAAACTTCTTTGTAATCTGAAGGTGAAACAACTACTAAAACATCGTTGTAATTTTTTGCCGCAGCTCTGATCATTGACGGACCGCCGATGTCTATGTTTTCAATCAAATTTTCGTGTGTGTTGTTTTCTCCGTTCAAAACTTTTTCAAACGGGTAAAGATTGTTTACAACCATATCTATTGATGAAATACCTGAATTTTTAACTGTTTTTACATGATTTTCATCATCACGTTTGTACAAAATTCCACCATGAATGAACGGATGTAAAGTTTTAACTCTTCCGTCCAAAATTTCTTTAAATCCCGTAACTTCATCTACTTCAATTACATTTACTCCGTTTTGTTTCAATAACTTATATGTTCCTCCGGTGGAAATGATTTCCCACCCCAAGTCTGTAAGTTTTTTCGCAAAATCAACTATTCCGTCTTTTTCAAAAACGCTTATTAAGGCTCTTTTCGTCATTTCATTCCTCCGTTATAAATGCTCCGTTTTCCTTAAAAATTATTCTGTTTTCACAAAAAGCTTTTACTGTTTTTACAAGTATTTTATGCTCGACTTCAAGTACTTTTTCGGCAATGCTTTTATAATCGTCATTCATTTGTACGGGTACCGTATCTTGCATGATTATTGCGCCGCCATCTATAATTTCATCTACAAAATGTGTTGTTGCTCCGGTAATTTTTACACCTTTTTTTATAACCGCTTTATGTACATGTTCTCCGTAAAATCCGCTGCCGCAAAATGACGGTATCAACGACGGATGAATATTTATTATTCTTCCTCTGTAGTTTGAAATTATTTTTGATGTCAATATACCCAAGTATCCGGCAAGAACTATCAAATCTATATCTTTTTCTTTTAAAACTTTCAAAATTTCTTCATCGTATTCTTCACTTTTGGAAAAATTTTTTCTGTTTAAATACAAAGTTTCGATATTTGCTTTTTTTGCTCTTTCAAGCCCGTAAGCGTTTTTTTTGTTTGAAAATACAAGTTTTATTTTTGCATTTATTTCTTTATTTTCCGTTGCATTTATAATTGCTTGCAGATTTGTTCCGCCTCCGGATATAAATACGGCTATATTTTTCATTTTTGTTCCTTATTTTTCTCCAAAAATTCTTTCTGTATATTTGTAAGCGAGCTTATGAAATCTTCTTTATAATCTCCAAGTCCTGCAGAATAGTCCGCACAGAACGAATCCATACACAATCCTTTGTAAGGCCCTTCAAAATCAGTTCCGATAGCTTCAACAAGTCCTTCGGCACTGAGGTATCCGAGCGAGTCCGCACCTATGTATTCTCTTATTTCTTCTACCGTTTTATTTGCGGCGATAAGTTCTTCGGTTCGTGATGTGTCTATACCGTAGAAACTTGGAAACATAAATGGCGGTGATGCTATTCGTACGTGTACTTCAACCGCTCCTGCGTCTTTGAGAAGTCTTACTATACGGTTACAGGTAGTGCCTCTTACTATCGAGTCGTCAACCATTACAACCTTTTTACCTTTTACCACGCCTTTTACTGCAGACAATTTCATTTTTACGCCTTGTTCACGAAGTTCTTGTGTCGGTTGTATAAATGTTCTGGCAATATATTGATTTTTTATAAGTCCCATTTCATAGGGAAGTCCGCTTTCTTCAGCATATCCGCTGGCAGCGGACAGTGAAGAATTCGGTACACCTACTACGATATCCGCATCTGGTGTCGGACATTCTTTTGCAAGTATTTTACCGCTTCTTTTTCTTGCAGTATGAACGTTTATATTTGCAATATCGGAATCGGGTCTTGCGAAATATACATATTCCATCGCAGAAATGGAAGTTCTCTCGGGTTTTGTATATTGCTCAATTTTCATTCCGTCTTTTGTTATGATTACAAGTTCTCCGGCACCTATATTGCATACGAAATCCGCTCCGATTGTATCTATTGCACAAGTTTCACTTGCTACTATATAAGCACCGTTTTTTGTTTTTCCCACAACAAGAGGTCTTAACGCATTTGGATCTACAGCACCGTAAAGTGCATCTTTCAAAAGTACCAAGTATGTAAATCCGCCTTCAAGTTTTCTGAAACTTTCTTTCAACTGCTCTTTGAAAGTTTCTTTTTCGCTTCTTCTTATTAAATGTATTAAAACTTCGGTATCGGACGAGGAATGAAATATCGCACCTTTTTTCTCAAGTTCTTTTCGAAGTGTTATCGCATTTATCAAATTGCCGTTGTGACAAATTCCCACACTCATATCATGAAAGTCGAATAAAAACGGTTGTACATTTCTTACACTATTGTCACCGGCGGTTGCGTATCTCACATGTCCGATTGCATTCTTACCTTTCAATTCTCCAAGTGATTCTTTGTTTTTGAAAACTTCCGACACAAGTCCCAAATCTCTGTGCTGATAAAGTTTCACTCCGTCGGTTGAAATAATTCCTGCGCCTTCCTGTCCTCTGTGCTGCAAGCTGTGCAGCCCGAAATACGTGAGATTTGCAGCATTTTCATGATTGAAAATTCCGAAAACTCCGCATTCTTCATTAATTCCACGCACTTGTCAATCTCCTTAAAACTTCGTCATATGCTTCCATTACGGAACCTAAATCTCTACGGAATCTGTCCTTGTCCAACTTCGCCATCGTGTGTACATCCCAAAGTCTGCAAGTATCCGGAGAAATTTCATCTGCAAGAATAATCTTTCCGTCAGATGTACGTCCGAATTCTATTTTGAAATCAACCAAAATCAAATTAGCTTTCAAGAACATTTCTTGTAACAATTTATTTATCTTCTTTGTCTGTTCCTTGATATATGCAAGTTCATCTTCCGTTGCAATTTCCAATGCTACTACGTGATCGTCATTAATCAAGGGATCGTTCAAATCGTCATTCTTATAGCTCAATTCGAATATCGGCTTTTTGAGTTTTTTTCCTTCTTCCAAACCGTATCTTTTTGCCATAGAACCGGCCACTATATTTCTTGTAATTACTTCCAACGGAATAATTTTTACATGTCTGCAAATCTGATCCGTTTCATTTACTTTTCTGATGAAATGTGTTTCAATTCCACGTTCACTTAAATATTTGAAAATAAATGATGTAATTGTATTGTTCAAAATTCCCTTGCGGTCGAATTCTTCCTTTTTCACACCGTTGAATGCAGTTGCGCTGTTTTTGTAATGTACATAAATTTCTTCATTGTTTTCACATTCATATAACTGTTTAGCTTTACCTTCGTATAATAATTTCATTTTTTAGCTCCTTTTAAAATAATTTACTCCGTTTTTAAATATGTCTTGCTTTTTCTGTATGGTTTTTGTTTTATACAAATTTGTACCATATCGTTCGCTATGTCCCATTTTGCCGAGAACAAGTCCGTTTTCACTTATCATGCCTTCGATCGCATACGATGAATTGTTCGGATTGAATTTACCGTTGTAAGTTGCATTTCCGTTGAAATCGGAATATTGGAAAGCAGCCAAGTGTTTAAACTTTTCAATATTTTTTCCGACAAGTTTACCTTCACCGTGACTGAACAGCACTTCATGCAGTTCACCTCCTTCAAAATCTTGTGTCCATGGTGAATTTGTACTTGCAACTCGTGTTATCGCAGCGGTTGAAATATGGTGGAAACTGTCGTTTCTGAAAAGTGTCAAATCGTTTTCATCAAGTTCTCGTATTTCACCGTATGGAAGTAAACCGGATTTGATTAATGCTTGAAAACCGTTACATATACCCAAAATAAGTTTCTTTTGTGCCAAATGATTTGAAACGGCTTTTTTTATTTTTTTATTTTTCAAAACATTTACAATGAATTTCGCACTTCCGTCAGGTTCGTCACCGCTTGAAAATCCTCCGGCAAACATAATGATATGCGACAATTCTATTTCTCTTGCCAATTCGTCAATAGATTCTTCTATATCCTTTGAAGTTTTATTTCTGAATACGAGCGTCTTTGTTGTTGCACCGGCATCAATAAATGCTTTTTCACAATCGTATTCGCAATTTGTTCCCGGAAATACCGGAATTAAAACTCTTACGTTTTCAACATACTCGGGATAGTATTTTTTACTTTCAAATTTAACGGAAATATTTTCACATGTTCCTTTGTCCGCATTTTCATACAACGGATACAATTCATCCAACGTGTTTGTGTATGCATTGAAAATTTCATCTTTTGTGAATTTTATACCGTTTACAGTAATTTCATCTCCGACTTTTCCTATTTTTTCAAACGGAAGTTCAATATCCGATTCGACAATCAAGGATGCCGGTACAAAATCCGAAATATTTTCTTTTTCTACCGTAAATCCCAAACCGTTTCCTATCGCCATTTTCACCAAAGATGCAACTATGCTGCCTTCTTCTTGTACATATACCGATACGATATTTTTGCTTTTTATGTATTTCTCTACTTCTTCATAATTTTTGATTGTTTCTTTTATATCGGGATAATTTTTATGATCTTTAACTACCGGTACATAGTACAAATTATTTCCTTTACGCTTTAATTCAGGAGTTATTACATCTTCGATTTTGACTGTCGTACATGCAAATGAAATCAAAGTTTCAACGACATTCATATCGTTGAAGGTACCCGACATACTGTCTTTTCCGCCGATGGAAGGCGCTTCAATTTCTTTTTGTGCGTAAATCGCTCCGAGTAAACTCTGTGCAACTTTACCCCACTTTGTAAAGTCTTTGCCGAGTTTTTCGAAATATTCCTGAAATGAGAAATACAAATCTTTTCTGTTTCCGCCCGCCGCATAAACTTTTGCAACGGATTCAAGAACTGCATAAATCGATGACAAAAACGGTGAGTAATGAGAAATCTTCGGTATAAATCCGTAGGTAAGAATTGTTGCCGTATCGCTTGTACTGTGTATTGTCGGAAGTGCTTGAACACTCGCCTGAACCGGTGTAAGTTGATTTTTACCGGAAAACGGCATCAATACCGTCATCGCACCGATTGATGCGTCAAATCTTTGTGCAATTCCCTTCTGACAAGTTACGTTTAAAGATTTCAGTTCTTTCAAAATGTTGTCTTTTGTAACTTCCACACTTTCAAAAGGATTTTTACCTTCATTGTCTTTCAAAATCGCACTTGAGTGTTGACGTACTCCGGCCGTTTCCAAAAACTCCGCACTCATATCTACAACTTTTTGATTGAAATAATACATTTCAAGACGTTTTCTGTCGGTTATCGTTGCTACATGTGAATACTCTATATTTTCTTTTTTACACTCTTTTATGAAAGTATCGTAATCAGCGGGTGAAATCACCACCGCCATACGTTCCTGAGATTCGCTTGTAGCAAGTTCGGTAGGATTCAAACCTTCATATTTCACAAGAATTTTATCCAAATGAATTTCCACACCGTCCGAAAGTTCGCCTATCGCCACACAAACTCCGCCCGCACCGAAGTCGTTGCATTTTTTTATTAATTTCGTTACTTCGGGTTTTCTGAATAATCTCTGAATTTTTCTTTCTTCGATTGCATTACCTTTTTGTACCTGACTTGACATCGTATCCAAAGAATCATTTGTATGACTTAAACTGGATCCGCTTGCACCTTGAATTCCGTCACGTCCCGTACGTCCTCCGATAAGTAAAACGATGTCTCCGTTTTCCGGTGACTGTCTTTTGTAATCTCCGACTTTTACCGCACCGACTACCGCACCGACTTCCATATGTTTTGCAACATAAGAATCGTCATACAATTCTTTTACATATGTCGTTGCAAGTCCGATTTGATTACCGTAAGAAGAATAACCTGCCGCAGCTTTCTTTGAAATATCCGCCTGAGGTAATTTATGCGCCAAAGTATCTTCACGCTTTTGCAAAACATTTCCGCTGCCGGTAATTCTCATCGCCTGATAAACATAGCTTCGTCCGGAAAGTGGATCACGAATTGCACCTCCCACACAAGTGCTTGCACCGCCGAAAGGTTCGATTTCGGTAGGATGATTATGCGTTTCGTTCTTAAACTGAATAAGCCACTTTTCACTTTTTCCGTTATTTACTATATCCGTAAAAAACGAACAAGCATTTACCTCTTCACTTACCTCTATATTTTCATCATGCAAAATATTTTTGTGATACTTCCCGAAACAACTTGCCATATCCATCAGTGTAATCGGTTTCTTTATATTGAGTTTTTTCCTCACATCAAGATATACATCGAAAGCCGACTGCATTTCTTTTTGAAATAAATTCGACTCTATCTTCACATCATCAATCACCGTTTCAAACGTTGTATGTCTGCAATGATCGCTCCAATAACAATCCAAAACGTAAATTTCGGTTTCCGTAGGATCTCTTTTTATGCTTTTAAAATGCTCCTGTATGAAAAATAAATCTTCAAAACCCATCGCAAGAGACAATTCATTCTTCAAATCAAGTAATTCTTCTTTTGAAAAATTTACAAAACCGGTTAAATCTTTCAAAGGTTTCATTTCGGAATCAACCGAAAAACTCAAAGCACTCATGTCCTTGACTCTCGACTCTATAGGATTGATTAAATACTTTTCAACTTTCTTCAATTCGCTTTCATCAAGTCTTCTGTCAAAAACAATTATATTTCCGCATCTTACTTTTACATCGGCATCTTCATCCAACAAAGAAATACATTGCATACTGCTGTCCGCTCTTTGGTCATACTGTGCCGGCAATGTTTCGTAAGCAAAATACTTACCGTCCTCAAGAATTAAATCTTCGAAAACTTCATCAATCATGACTTCGGAAAAAACGGACTTCTTCGCTTTTTCATACGTTTCTTCATCAATATTGTAAATATCGTAAATTATATAACTTTCCGTATTTTTCAAATTCAAACCGAACTCGAAGTTCAGATTTTTTTCAAGCTCGACAGTCGCTTTATCGTAGCCTTTCCTCTTTTTTACAAAAATTCTTTTATCCACGCTGCCTCCACTTAGCATAAAACAACTTTTGAACTTCCCTCTATAACTTCTCCGACTTCGTAAATTTCATCACCGGATTTTTCAAATAATTTCTTTATACCTTCAACATCTTCTTTTTCTACAAATATCAACATACCGAAACCCATATTAAAAGTTCCGTACATTTCATCGGTTTCTATTCCGCCCCACTCCTGAAGAAGAGAGAAAATTTCTTTTTTGGGAACTGCGTCTTTATAAATACGTGCATCCGTATTTTCCGAAAGTGCACGAGGAACATTTTCATACAAACCGCCGCCGGTTATATGACAAATTCCGTTCACGTTGAACTTTTCAAGCAATCTTCCAATCTGTTTTGCATAAATATTTGTAGGTGTCAAAAGCTCCTCACCCAAAGTTTTTCCGCTGTCGAGTTTCATATCAAGAGAAAACTTCTTATGCTCAAAAATTATTTTTCTCACGAGCGAAAAGCCGTTACTGTGCAAACCTGAAGAAGGAAGAGCGAGAATTGCATTTCCTTTCTTTACAGTTTTTTTACCGTCGATAATTTTCTTTTTGTCGACAACACCCACACAAAAACCTGCAAGATCATAATCATTCAACTTGTAAATTCCGGGCATTTCTGCAGTTTCACCGCCGATCAAAGCAGCGCCGGCACGCACACACCCCTCTGCAACACCCTCTACAATACTTGCCATTTTTTCGGAAACAAGTTTGCCGCAAGCAATATAATCCAAAAAGAATAACGGTTTTGCACCCTGACACAAAATATCATTCACACACATCGCCACACAATCAATACCGATTGTATTGTGAACATCAAGCATCTGTGCAAGCTTCACCTTCGTACCTACACCGTCAGTCCCCGAAACCAAAACGGGACACTCGAACTTATCCTTATTCAACTCGAAAAGTCCCGAAAAACCTCCCAAATCCGAAAGAACACCGTCGGTATAAGTTTTCTTTATAAATTTCTTTATTAAATTTACTTCGTTATATCCCTCATTTTTATTTACACCTGCAGATTCATAAGTAAGTGCCATAAATTCCCCCTGTTTATAAATCAAGTTCCTTATTCATCTCTTCAACTTGCGCTTTCATTTCCGATTTGTAATCCTTGAGTTTCACTTTCAATTCGTCATACTTGAGAGAAAGAATTTGAACTGCCAAAATTGCCGCATTCTCCGCACCGTTAATCGCAACGGTAGCTACGGGAACGCCCTTAGGCATTTGAACGGTAGACAAAAGAGCATCAAGACCGTCAAGCGTTGAACTCTTCACCGGAACACCGATAACCGGAGCAGTCGACATGCCTGCAAGCACACCTGCCAAATGTGCAGCCTTACCGGCAAAAGCGATAATCAACTCGATATCGTTCTCTTCCATACCTTCCACAAAATCAATCGCAAAATCCAAAGATCTGTGTGCCGAAATAACTCTCGCCTCATAATCGACACCGAACTTCTTTAAAACATCACACGTTTTTTTTACAATCTCCCTGTCAGAAATACTTCCTGCAATCAATGCAACTTTCATAAACTCACACCCCTTGAAATTTTCATAAAATCAATCATGCAAAAAAGAATACAAATCAGTCGGAGCAATAAATTTATTGCCCTTGTAAACTCTCATATTTCCACCGGAAATTTCATCTATCAAAACAATTCGGCCGTCAATTCTGCCGAACTCCAATTTGATATCAAAAAGAGTAAGTCCCCTATCATTCAAAACATCACGCACAATAGTAGAGACCTCTTTTGTGAGAGTTACCGCCTCTTCGTATTCTTCTCTCGTTAAAATATTCAATTCAACCAATGCATCTTCGGTAACAAGCGGATCGCATCTTTCATCATCCTTCAAAGTTACTTCCACATAAGTATCCAAATCCGCATTTTCTTTTACATACTTTCCATACCTTCTGAAAAAACTTCCTGTCGCCTTGAATCTGCAAATAAATTCAAGACCGTCACCGAAAACCTGTGCAGGTTTTACAGTCATAGTATTTTCATTCAAATCACAATCGATATAATGAGTAGCTATACCCCTTTTCTTTAAAATTTCAAAGAAATATTTTGTAATTTGAAGACCCTCATGTCCGACACCGTCAATAGACAAACCGACAGCATTCGCACCGGGATCGAAAACACCGTTTGCTCCGGTAACATCGTCTTTAAACTTCAAAACGTAATTACCGGCAGAATTTTTGTAAATATCTTTTGTCTTGCCAACATAAATTTTTTTCACAGAAATACCTCCATAAAAGTAAAAATAAATCAACCTTGCCTGCTTCCGACTCCTGATTTTGTGAAAAAAATAAAACCCGGAAGTAAGCTTCAAAGTGAAACCTACCTTCCGGGCTTTTATCCCCTTGGTGTCATACTTGCATTCAAGTACTCGTGCCGCTCGGACCAGCAAAGCAAAACTTTCGGAACCCTAGGCACTCTTTCTCTTTTATAGATTTTATTTCAAAAATATTATATTTACATTTTCAATATAGCACAAAAATATCATTTGTCAAACAGAAAATAAAATATTTCACACGCTCAACATTTCACATACAGCAAAAAACGCTGCTTTCCAACATAAATTTTTTATTTTCGGAAATAGAATAATTTTTGAAATTAACATTTTTGACATAAGAGTAAATATTGAGGTTTGAGAAATAATCCATTTCATATAATCAAACTTAAAAATAACGGCTTAATCTATTAAATACTTTTCTTTTTTAAATTACTTGAATAATCAATCATAACGGTATCTCTAATAATACTGATTCCTGTAATTTTCTTATTATTTTTTTACATACAAATTATCCGACATAACGGACGATTCAAAATTTCCGTTTTTTAAACATATAACGTCATATCCAGCCAATTCTTCATTTACACCGAAGTACGAAACATTTCTATAATCATTTTCTATTTCTATGGAACAATCCTCAAAATCTATTTTGATATTTCCGCAACTTCTATTATAATCTCTCCAATCATCTGCAATAATTCTGATAAAGGTTTTATTTTTCAATTCTTTTAAAATTTTTATTCCTTTATCGGAAATATAAGTATTCATTAATCTTCCTACTTATTTTATAAATATTTTTCAATTAAAAAACAGAATCTTGTAGAAGATTCTGTTTTGTCGCCGTTTACGGCTGTCCTTTTCTGGTGACCCAGGAGGGATTCGAACCCCCGACCCACCGCTTAGAAGGCGGTTGCTCTATCCAACTGAGCTACTGAGCCATATTGTTGGTCGGGGCAGCCGGACTCGAACTGGCGACCCCCTGCTCCCAAAGCAGGTGCGCTACCAACTGCGCTATGCCCCGGAACACTTTATTATTGTATTATATTTATGTATTTTCGTCAACCGTTTAATTATATTTATACTTTATATTTTTTTGTGTCCTACGTCTTCCGCTTCAATTTTCCCCAAATGTATGCATGCTATTACCCACGCTACGTAGTCGTCTACCGGTTTGTCGACCGTTCGCATTCCGAAGGGAATAATGCGTTTCCATCCTTTCGGAGGATTTGCTTTTTTGTACCATTGTTCTCCGATTTCAGTTGTATATTTTTCATCTACGATTGATATCGGTATTTCTTTTTTCATTTCTTCGTATAATTTTTCTATACGTTTTTCTAATTTTTTATGGTGTGTTCCGTTTCCGATTGCAGTTTCAGTTATTTCAATTTTTTTTGTAAGTGTTTTGATTTCTTCTTCGAGGCGTTCTGTTTTTATTATTTTTTTCATAACAAGATTGCCGTCTTTTTTTACGACGGCAATTCCTGTTTTTTCAGATCCCGGATCTATTGAAAGTATCATCTTGTTCTCTCCACTCTTACTTCTATGATGAGCGGTCCGCTTGTGTATATGTCTGTTTTTGCAATTACATACAGTTTGCAGTTTCCTCCGCAGTCTTTTACTTCTTGTATTACTCTCAAAAGTTCTCTTCCTTCCAGTTGTCCTATGTTTCCTGTTATCGGGTCGGGAAGCACTCCTTTTTTCGCTGCAAATTTGTTGAGGTCTTTCAAAAATCTGATTACTTTGAGTTCGTAACTGTTTATGTCTTTGTATTTTTCAAGTCCGGAGCTGTAAATTGTTTGTCCTTCGTTGAATATAAGTTTGTTGTCGTATACTTCGAAGTCTACTACTGTAGGTTCACCGAGTATGAGGTTTCCTGCCGCTACTACTCGTACGAGTTTTTTATTGTCGGAGTCTGCAATTTGTGATACTGCATGTGTGAATGAGTCTTTGGGTATGCGTACCAGTTGCAGTTTTTCGTCTTTTATCCGCATTCTTTCTTTAAGTGCGTTGTTTACTTGTCCGAGTATGTTTTCGAGTGTGTCTATTGTGTTTCCTGTTGATGTTTTTTCGTCAATTACCGCTTCGGTTATTACTTGTCCCGCTCTGAATATTACGGTACCTTCTCGAATTGCCGTTATGTTTCCCAAGAGCAGTTCTTTTTCTTTGTTGAGTTTTTCTATGTTTTTATTTAATTGATTTTTTGTGCTTTCGAGTTCTTCGATTTCTTTTGCGGATAAGTCTATTCCGTGTTTTGCTTCGTCGTATGCTTGTTGTACTGCGACAAGTTCATTTTCCATGTGTATACGTTGCGAGTCTACACGTGCGAGTTCGTATGAGATTTCTTTTGATTTTTTCTCTACGTTTTCGTATTCTTTTGTTTTTGTATCGAGTTTTTCTTTACTTTCTATAAGTTCTTGATTTTTCAATTTTATTTTGTTGTTCAGTTCGGACATTTCTTCTTGAAGTTTTTGCATTCCGAACAGTGCAACTCGTACATTTTCATTTAAAACCGCCATTACCGCAATTGTAAGTGCCGATATAAGTATACCGGATACTATAGTTACTATGACTGATGTGTATCTGGGTCTTAATCCGAAGAGGGTCAGTCTTCTTTTACCGACTTTTGATCCTATTTTGTCTCCCAAAAAGGCAATTATTCCGCCCATAATCATAAGTATGATAAATATTGATATGCCGATAAACATTTTTCCCTCCTCTCTTGTTAGATATTGGCACGTCGTACCAAGTAGCAACCTATCAAAAATGTAAGTATGTCCGGAAGCCATACCGCTGCAAACGGAGGAAGGATGTGTCCTTCTCCCATTGCTTCCATAAATGTCATTACCGCATAGTATATGAAAATTACTATTACCGATATTCCGAATCCTATCGATGATGACGATCTTTGTTTTCGTATTCCCAGCGGTGCGCCTATGATTGCAAATACAAGACTTGCAATCGGCAGTGAAAATCTTTTGTGTATTTCCATGTAAAAGCTTGTCGGGTCTTGGTTTGCAGATTTCAGAAGGTCCGCCGTCTTTTTCAGTTCACTTATCGACATTTCTCCGACGTTGTTGTTTGAATTTTTTATTTCATCGGGTTTTTGTATGAACGGTACTGCTTGGCTGTCGAATGACAGTTTGTGTTCAACTCCGTCAGGTGTTATATCGTATGCTACACCTTGTTTGAAATCCCAAACGCCTTCTTTCCATACGGCTTTGGGTGACATTTCAATTTTTACGGGTTTTCCGTCTTTGAATTCTTGTATTGTTATGTCTTTGAGCTCTTTCGTTTCCGGATTGTATTTCTTTGCATATATCAAATGCAGAAGGTTTCCGTCTTGTATGTCTTTCATTACTATATTATCTACAATGTCCGGATTTAAATTTTTCTTTATTTCCACGTCCAATATGTATTGATATTCACGATTTGTCCACGGTACTACAAATTCGTTGAACGCTATCGCACAAATACTTATTATTGCCGAGAAAATAAATATCGGCATTGCAAGTCTTAAAAAACTTTGTCCGGAGTTTCGCATGACGATAAGTTCACTTGCGCCCGAGAGTGATGACATACACATGAGTGCTCCTAAAAGTACCGCCATCGGAAATGTGTATACGATAATTCGGGGTATTGCCAAAATGAATATTTTTATCGCAGACAGTGATGATGCTCCGTATTTTGTAATAAATCCGGCAATGCTCAAGAGTGTGTCCGATCCCAAAAAGATTGCAGTGAATGCCGCAACACCGAATAAAAACGGTCCGAGGAATTCTTTAAGTATGTATTTGTCGAGTATTCTCATAAGAATTCCTCCTTTTGTATTTGTTATAAGCTGAAATTTTCTCCGAGATAAAATTTTTTCGCTATCGGATTTCGTGCGATTTCATCCGATGTTCCATAAAGCAGTATTTTGCCTTCGGACAGTATGTATGCGTTGTCGACAATTCTCAATGTTTCACGAACGTTGTGATCTGTGATCAGTATTCCTATACCGAGTGTTTTAAGGTGCATTATTACACTTTGTATGTCTTCTACCGCCAAAGGATCTACTCCTGCAAACGGTTCGTCAAGTAATATAAATGACGGTTCCATTGTCAATGCTCTTGCAATTTCCACTCTTCGTCTTTCTCCGCCCGAGAGAGCATTTCCTTTTGTGTGTCTTACGTGTTGTATTCTGAATTCATTGAGTAATGTGTCCGCTTTTTCTTCTCTTTGAGTTTGTGTCAATTCTTTTCTTGTTTCAAGAAGTGCCATAAGATTTTCTTCTACTGTGAGTTTACGAAATATGGATGCTTCTTGCGGAAGATATCCCACTCCGAATTCTATGCGTTTATGTGTGGGCATTCCTACGAGTGATACTCCGCCTGCAGTCACATCGCCTTCGTCCGGTTTTATTATTCCGACTATCATGTAAAATGTTGTGGTTTTACCTGCGCCGTTCGGTCCCAGAAGTCCTACTACACTGCCTTGTTCGACTTCTACGTTTACTTTGTCTACTACAATTCTTTCTCCGTATCTTTTTACTAAATTGTGCGTTTCTATTTTCATTTATTTTTTCCTCGGCTACAGATTGATAGTCATGGTGCTTCTTCCGTTTGTTTCGATAACTTTTTCTTCTTCTTTAAATATAAGTTCCGGTCCTTCGAAACGATTTCCGTTTTGTGTCGCAACTGCATTTCCTTTCAAAACGAGTTTTCCGTCAGTTCCGTATGTTCCGCTTTTTGTGTATATCAGTTCGTTTCCGGTTGCGTGAACATTCTGAGTGTATGCAGTTATTTCCACTCCTCCGCTTGCGGTTATAAGTACGTCTTTCAAATGTCCTTCGATTTGCGGCGCACGTATTATCCCGTCTTGGGATTTGAAGTATCCGTTACCGTTGATTTGTCCTATACCCGTATTTTGATTATAACTTATTTCATCTCCGCTGAGAAAAATATTTTCAGATTTGAAGTCAAGCTCTACATTTCCTTTTCCGTTTATAGTTTTGTCACTGTAAATGTAGAGTGTTTCGCAGCTTAAAGTGTCTTGATTTTTTGTATAATTTACCCCGCCGCTCAAGATTGCTGTTTTGTCGTTGAAGTCGTATTTTCCGCTTGCACCGGTTATAGTACTTTCTCCGTCATTTATTACTACGTTTCCCGTTGCGGAAACCGTTTTCGTTTGCGAGTCATAAACCAGTTCATCCGCCGTAATATCTGCTGCAAATACACTTCCGACAGAAAGCAATGTAAATATTATTACCGTTATAAGTTTGTATATATTTTTCATTTGATCATCCCCTGTCGGTTAAACTTGCATTTCCTTTTGCTTTTACAGTTTTAAGTATCCGATCTGCCGTAAAAGAATCTGCCGTCAATTTGTGTCCGTCTTTTTCTATGAAAAACGGTTTGTCACTTGAAAGTATTCCCGTTTTGCTTTCGTATTTTAAATTTTCCGCTTTTAAGGAGGTACCGTCGTCGGAGTGTCCTTTTATGCTTCCTTTCAAGTAAAGTACATTTTCATTTTTATTGAAAATCGCAGAGTCCGCATTTACGTTCAAGGATATTCCGTTGTCGTTGAATATGCATTCGGCACCTTCTATGCTCATTACGTTTTTATCCTTGTCAATATTAACACGGTCGGCTTTCAATTTCCATATAAGCTTTCCGTCACGTTCTTCTTTGAGTTCGGTTCCTTTAAATTCTATTGCAAATTCCGCTTCTTTGGAATGTTTGAATTCAAAACCGTCTTTGCGAAACAGCAAGTATATTCCTATACATATTATAACCGTTATGATTATAATAAATATCTTTTTCTTACTTTTCATTCGTATACTCCCGCGCATTTATCATACCTTCGGCCATTTTATTTTTTTCTTCTTCAGATAAATTTACAAATCTTTCAATTTCATCGGGTTCCGTCCAAAAAAGGTGTTGAAACCACATCCAATTTTCAGGATTTTCTCTGATAAATTCTTCCAATATTGTCGCCATTTTTTGAGAGTTTACTCTTAAATCTTTTTCTTTGTCGCCGGTGTATTCATAGTAGAAACTTTTGCGAACACATATGGTGTGCCCTTTCCCCGATTTATTTCTTATGATGAAAACAGGCAATATCGGACTTTTGAATTTACTTGCAAAAACTGCGGGTCCTTGAGGAAATGAAAAAATTCTGTTTAAAAGTCTTACCGGTATTCCGGTTTTTCTTCCGTCTTTGTCTGATAAAAATCCCAGTAAATAATTGTTTTTCATCGCACGTGCGGCAGCTATCATTTCATACTTGCTTCCTCCGGTGGTGAATATGATTTGTCCCGACATTTCACGAAATTCGGATATCAATTTCATTATATCGTCATCTTGTTTCTTTGCTACTGCGGATATTTTGTATCCGTGCAAAGCTGCGCCGGCACCCATCCATTCCCAGTTCCCGAAGTGTGCGGTAAGTCCGATAACTCCTTTTCCTTCTTTAAGTGCTTCTTTCAAATATTCCTCATGATCTATTTTTATATATTCATTTATATTGTTTTTTTCTTTTACCAATCTCGGAGTGTAAAGAAGTTCGAAAAATGTCATGCCTATATTTTCATACACTTTTTGTAAAATTTTTTCCGCTTTTTCTTGATTGCATGAAAGTCCGGTCATTATTTGACTTATTCCGCGTTTTTTTTGCTTTTTTATTTTATTCATAATGAAAGGCCCCGTAAATTTACCCATTGATAAAATACGGGAGTAAGACATTTTGCAAAGTATTTTACTTAAACCTTTCAGAAGTATGTATCTGACACTTAATGACATAATGTCTCCTTTTCATTTCAATAAAATTATTCTTCCGTTATTTCTTTGAATTTGTTCAATGCCGTTTCCCAAAGATTTTGTGCTTTTAAAATTTTTTCTATAAATTCTCTTGCAGCTCCGTTTCCGCCTTCGTATTCGGAAATGAAGTCGCATATTTTTTTATTTTCTTCACGTGCATTTTTCGGACATCCCGAGAAGGCAACTTTTTTAAGCAAGTTCAAATCATTCAAGTCGTCTCCCATGTATGCAATTTCTTCCCAACTCAAATTGTACTCGCTTTTCAATTTTTCCATGGCTTTTACTTTGTTTTTCACTCCCAAGAGAACAAAGTCCATATCAAGTTCTTTTCCTCGTGCTTTTACTATCGGCGAATTTCTTCCTGTAATCAGTCCTGTTTTTATTCCTATGCTGTGAGCAAGGCTCAGCATAAGTCCGTCATGTACGTGAAATTGTTTGTATAGTTCTCCGTTTTCATTTTCATAAAGCTTGCCGTTTGTAAGTGTTCCGTCAACGTCAAATGCTATCATTTTTATATTTATTAGTGCGCCCATTACAATACTCCTTGTTTGAGCAAATCTGTCAAGTGTATCATTCCGCATACGTATCCGTCTTTTTCGCATACCGGAAGTACGGTGACGGGATTGGGTTTATGCGATTTCATCAGTTCTATTGCATCTACCACAAGTTGTGACGGATGCACTGTTATAGGATTTTTTATCATTACTTCTTTTACTTCAAATTTCAAAAAGTCCGCATGTTTTTCAAGTCCTCGGCGAATGTCTCCGTCTGTCAAAATTCCTTTGAGTTTACCTTTTTCATCTATTATTGAAACCGCCCCCAGTCCTTTTGCAGTCATTACAAATAGTGCTTCTTGTACGGTTAATTTCGGCTTAACTGCGGGATTATCTTTTCCCGAGTGCATTATTTGTTTTACCGTCATGAGCATTTTCTTTCCTAATGTGCCTCCGGGATGATAGAGTGCAAAATGTTCGGATGTAAACGATTTCAATTTCATAAGTGTGATCGCAAGTGCATCTCCGATTGCAAGCATGGTTGTCGATGATGATGTGGGTACCATATTGAATTCATCAGCTTCTTTTTTTATTACTACAGGGAGAACAACGTCCGCTTTTTGTGCAAGTGTCGAGTTTTTACATCCTGTCATAACTATTACGGTTGCTCCGATTTTTTCTATAGAGGGTATCAAATTTATTATTTCTTCAGTTTCTCCGCTGTTTGATAACATAAATACAATGTCGTAAGATGTTATTTTTCCTAAATCTCCATGTATGGCTTCGCCTGGATGCAAAAAGAATGCCGGTGTTCCGGTACTTGCAAGGGTTGATGCTATTTTCCCCGCTATTTGTCCGGATTTTCCCATGCCGGTCAGTATTACTCTTCCTTTTATATTCAAAATAAGTTCTGCAACTTTTTTAAAGTGTTTGTCCAAACTTTTTTCCGTCAAAAGAATTGATTCTGCCTCAATTCGCATAGCTTCTTTAGCTGTTTTTAAAACGTCCATACATCCTCCGATTTAAGTTAAATTTTATTTTTTACCAATTCATGTATTTCCACCAAGTCCGTGAGCAATTTTTCCAAGTCCGAAAGATATAACATATTTGTAGAGTCTGAAAGTCCTTCGGGAGGATTATCGTGCACTTCCATAAAAAATCCGTCCGCTCCGGCCGCTGCGGCACTTCTTGCAAGACATGGTATGAATTCTCTTTGCCCTCCTGTAGATGTTCCGTTACCTCCCGGTAATTGTACGCTGTGTGTCGCATCGAAAATTACAGGGTATCCGTATTTTCTCATAATCGGAAAGGCTTTCATATCTACTACCAAATTGTGGTATCCGAATGAAACTCCTCTTTCTGTCAATGAAATATTGTAATTTCCTGTTTTTTCAAGTTTTCCGATTACATTTTTCATGTCTTCCGGTGCCATAAATTGACCTTTTTTTACATTTACGGCTTTTCCGGTTTTTGCCGCTCCGCAGATCAAATCCGTCTGTCTGCATAAAAATGCCGGTATTTGAAGTATATCAAGTACTTTTGCTGCCGCTTCCAATTGTGACGTTTCGTGTACGTCAGATAAAATCGGAACATTCAATTCTTTTTTTATATCTGCAAGTATTTTTAAACCCTTTTCAAGTCCGGGGCCGCGAAATGAATCATATGAAGATCTGTTCGCTTTATCGTAAGATGCTTTAAATATGTATGTCACGTCCAGTTTTTCACAAATTCTTTTTATTTCTTTTCCTATCATCAATGTGCGTTCATAGCTTTCTATTACACATGGACCTGCGATAAGAAATAATTTTTTCCCATCGAGTTTTATATTTCCTACTTGAATGGCTTTCATAATTCTCTCCTCTTTATGTATTCGATTACTTTTTCCAAATCTTCTTGAGTGTCTACACCGATACCGTAAGATTTTGCAGTAACAACTCCTATTTTGTATCCGTTTTCCAACAATCGCAATTGTTCCAGCGATTCCGTTTTTTCAAGAGATGTTTGTTTCATGTTTGCATATTTTAAAAGAAATTCTTTTCTATATGCGTATATACCTATATGTTTCAAAGGAGGTACTGAAAATTCATGCCTCGGATACGGTATAAGCGAACGTGAGAAATACAATGCTTCTCCGTAAATATTTCTTACAACTTTTACGCATGACGGGTCTTCGTATTCACTTTCACGTAATGGTGCGGCTGCAGTTACCATGTCCAAGTCGTCATTTGTACTTATTTCTCTTACGAGATTGTCTATAAGTTCCGGTTCTATCAAAGGTTCATCACCTTGTACATTTACAATAATGTCATAGTCCGTATTTTTTGCAACTTCAGCTATCCTGTCGGTTCCCGTATTATGCTTCTTTGATGTAATTACAACTTTTCCGCCGAAGCCTTTTACTTCTTTTTCTATAAGCTTGGAGTCAGTTGCGACAATTACATCATCAATCAATTTCGCTTTAGAAGTTTGTTCATATACACGCCGGATAAGAGTTTTGCCGACAATCATTTTGAGCGGCTTTCCGGGCAATCTTGTCGATGCATATCTTGACGGAATAATACATGCGGTTTTCAAATCAGTTCCTCCAAATATTTTTGTATCTTTTCTTCGCCTTTTTCAAGGTATTTCATTTCTATGCAGAGTGAATATATAGGAAATTTCACATCGTTTTTCATTATAATGTCTTTCAACTTTATTGCATCTTTTTCAGTGGTTACGATTATATCCGCACCATGAATTTTCGCTTCGTTTACAGCTTTTTCAATGTCTATATATGCAAATGAAAAGTGGTCTTTTTTCGCTATATTTTTACAAATTTCAAGTCCGGATTCTTTTGCCGTCTTTTCAAATGCCGCGGGATTTCCTATACCGGATAAAAGAACTGCTTTTTTGCCTTTCATGACTTCCAAAGGAGTTTTCTTTGCGTTTTCCTTTATTTCAAAAAAATATACGGGTTTGTGCAATGATTCAAGTATAGTCACTGAAGAATTTATACTTAAAATTCTTGCTTTTACTTCATTTATCCGTTCTTTTGAAACTTGATTTGCTTTTGTCAAAATAATAAGATCGGCACGTTTCAATTCATCCAAAGGTTCTCTGAGTAATCCTCTCGGCAAAAGATGTTCGTATCCGAACGGATTTGTACTGTCTATCAGCACTATATTTTTATCTCTTTCCAAAGTTTTATATTGAAATCCGTCATCCAAAAGCAGTATTTCGCTTCCGTTTTTTATCGCTTTTTGTGCTGATTTTATTCTGTTTTTCCCGACATATACCGATACTTCGGGAAGCTTGTGTGCAATCATACAAGGTTCGTCGCCCGCTTCTTTTTCATTAAGAAATATCGTTTTCCCGTCGGATACCGTTCCGCCTTGTTTTTCGTATGTTCCTCTGTATCCTCTCGATAATACGGCAACTCTTTTACCTTTTTTTTGCAAGTATTCTCCGAGTTGAATTATGCAGGGGGTTTTTCCGGTACCGCCTGCGGTAATATTTCCAACGCTTATTACCGGCACGTTTACTCTTACTTTTTTTATTTTTTTATCTTTTTCACTTATTATCTTCAAATATATTTTTTCCAAAAGCAAAAGTCCTTTTAAAATACATTTTTCCGCTATTGAGGGATTTTCTTCCGATATAAGTTTTAAAAAATATTTTTCCTTACTCATCAATTTCACCTTTTAACAATTTTGAGTAAATGTTTTTCCGAATATGTCTACATCTCTTTTTGCGGATCCTCTGTTTTCATTTATTATTTTCATCGCTATATTTCCCATTTTCTTGAATTTTTCTTCATTTTCAAAAAATTCATTGAATGTTTCGATAAGTTGATTTTCGTCTTTTACCGTTTTGCATGCTTTTTCTTTTGAAAACAGTTCATGTATTTCTTTGAAGTTGAACATGTACGGGCCTACTGCTATCGGTTTACCATATGCTGCCGCTTCCAGCAAATTATGTCCTCCTGCCGGTACCAAACTTCCTCCGATAAATACTATGTCCGCTATCGAATATAATTGTCCGAGTTCTCCGATTGTATCAAGTATTATGACTTGCGCATCATCTTCTTTTTTTATTTGTGTTCTGAGTTTTACTTCAATTCCCGAGTTTTTAAATATTTTTTCAACTTCATTCGAACGACTTATATTTCTTGTCGCAACTACCATTTTTACATCTTTTCTTTTTGAAGATATATCTTTAAACATTTTACAGAGTATTTTTTCTTCTTTGGAATGTGTGCTTCCTGCGACAATCAATTTTGTTGTATTTTTTATTTTCAGTATGTCGTTCCATTCATTTATAAATTCTTGTGAAATCGGATTACCGGTTCTTTCGTACTTCGTATTTCCCGTTATTTTTACTTTTTCGGGATTTGCTCCGAGTTTAATTATACGATCGGCATCTTCTTTCGATATCATACAAAATGCACGTATATTGTAAAAATATCTTGATATAAATCCTTTTATCATCATGTATCTTTCCATTGATTTTTCAGATATTCTTCCGTTCATTATATATACCGGTATATTTTTTTGTGCTGTAGATTTCAAAAGATTTGGCCAAAGTTCGGTTTCTATGATTATTACCGCTTTCGGATTAAGTGCATCAAGTATTTTTCGTACAAAATATACCATATCGAAAGGAAAGTAGATGTATCCTTCAACATTTTTTATGTTGCTTTTTGCCATCGCCATTCCGCCGGAGGTGTTACATGAAATTACTACACCCGCATTCGGATATTTATTTTTTATTTCTTTTATTATAGGTTTTGCAGCTACGGTTTCTCCGACAGATGCCATATGTATCCATATAACTTCTTTATCTTTCAGTTTGTTTTTTATTTCATAGGATACTATTTCCATGTATGATTTTATTTTTATATATGCATCTTTTTTGAATATCATTTTATACAGCATGACCGGAAGTTGAAAAATCCAACCCGTTATCATCAGGAAATTATAAATAAAGTACATTTATGCTCCTTCTATATTGCGTTCATCCGACATTGTATAAAGTTCGTGATATAGTCCTTTTCTTTGCATAAGTTCATCATGCGTTCCGAATTCTTCTACTACACCGCCGTTTAAAACTATTATTTTATCGGCATTACGCACTGTAGAGAGTCTGTGTGCTATAACGAATGATGTTCTGCCTATCATCAGATTGTCGAGTGCTTCTTGTACTATTTTTTCGCTTTCGGTATCCAATGCGGAGGTGGCTTCGTCCAATATGAGAATTTTCGGATTTTTGAGTATTGCACGTGCAATTGCTATACGTTGTCTTTGTCCGCCTGAGAGTACCATTCCTCTGTCTCCGACTTTTGTGTAAATTCCCTCCGGAAGTTCTTTTACGAATGTTTCCGCATTTGCAAGTTTTATTGCTTTCCAAACTTCTTCTTCCGTTGCATCAAGTTTTCCGTAAAGTACATTTTCTTTTACAGTAGAGTTGAATAAAATGGTATCTTGTGGTACAAGTCCTACATTGTTTCTGAGTGAATCTATCGTAACGTCACGTATATCAATTCCGTCAATCAGAATTTCTCCCGATGTAACGTCATAAAATCTTGGAAGTAAGTTTGCTATGGTTGTTTTTCCGGCTCCGCTAGGACCTACTATCGCTACCGTTTCTCCGGCTTTTACGGTAAAGTTCAAATCCTTGAGTACGTAATTTTTCAAATCATATGAAAATGCGGTATGAACAAATGATACTTCTCCTTTTGTTATTATAAGTTCTTTTGCGTTTTCCCTTTCTTTTACTTCGGATTCTTCGTCTAAAATTGCAAAAACTCTGTCTGCCGCCGCCAATGATTTTTGTATATTTCCGTAGCATTCCGCAAGTCTTTTTGTCGGATTTGCCAAATTTATGGCATATACCAAGAATGCTATCAAGGCACCGGTTGTCATCGTTCCGTCAATTACCGAAATTCCTCCGTACCATATAATTGCCACAACTCCCAATGCCGCTACAAATTCCACGACCGGTGTAAGTTGACTTTGTTGGAATATGGCTTTAATTGCGGCACTGAAGCTTGCTCCGTTTACTTTTTCAAATCTTTCTATTTCATATTCGTCACGATTGAAGCTTCTTATAATTCTTACCGCTTGAATTGTTTCTTGTAATATGGATGTAACGTCCGCCAATTTTTCCTGTACGTTTTTACCGCTTAAATTCAATTTGTTTCCGAAAAATTTTATTGCGAAATATACCATAGGAACCATTATCATGCACAGTACAGTAAGTTTCCAATTCAGGTAGAGCATGGCTGCAAACGATCCTATGAATATCGCACTTTCTTGTACGAAAACAACGAAGTTGTCCACTATGGCTGTCTGAAGTGCGGCGATATCGTTTGTCAGATTGCTCATGATATCTCCTATTCTTCTTTTGTCATAGTATGAAACGGATAATTTTTGCAAGTGCTTGTATAATACGTTTCGCAAGTCCATAATTACCGATTGTCCGATAAAACCCATAAGGTATCTATGTCCGAATGTGGTAATTCCTCTGAAAAGAAATACAACCAATACTCCGATTATTACAAGCGAGAGCATGTACACATCTCTTTTATCCAAAACTTTATCTATTACATCTTTTATTATCCAAGGTACTACCAAATTGGAAGATGCAACTACCAACATACATAAAATCGACAAAAGCAATTTACTTTTGTACGGATATAAATATGTAAGCAGTCTTTTGTAGCTGTTTATTTTATTCGTCTTTTCCATCTATGCTCCCCGCTGTTTTCAATATTAATTTCGCAGTTCTTTTTACAGCGCCTTCATCTCCCATTGCCGTTTTTACGTTTTTCAAATCTTCTACAATTTTTTTCCGTTTCTCTTCATCTTCAAGCAGTGGTGTAACAATTTTTGTAATATTTTGAAAGGTTACTTCATCTTGTAAAAGTTCCGGTGTTATTTCTCTTTTCAAAAGCAAATTCGGAAGTCCGGCATATTTGACTTGTACAAGTCTTTTCGCAAAGAACCATGTAATCGGTGCCAATTTATACAAAAGCACTGTAGGCAATCCCATCAATGCGGTTTCAAGTGTTGCCGTACCGGATGATGCTATTGCAATTGTGCAAATATTCATCAAGTCATAAGTTTTTTCAGTTGTTACTTGTACTTTTACTTCCGGCACTTTCTTGAAAATTTCTTCAAGCATTTTTTCCGAAACGGTATCCGCTCTCGGCAGGAAAAATTGACATTCAAATGTTTTAGAAAGTTCACGACATGCCGAAAGCATGGTAAAGAGTAAATCCGAAACTTCTTTTTTTCTGCTTCCGGGCATCAGCAATATACGTTTTTTTGAGCGGTCAGCATTAAAAAATTTCATCGCCTCGTCATAATTCAATGAAGGTTTTACCGTATCTGCCAAAGGGTTCCCTACAAAAGTAACGTCCGCACCGGCTTTTTCATAGGCTTTCGCTTCAAAGGGAAATATGGATGCCACTTTCTTCACATCACGCACTATGTTTTTTGCCCGTGATTTGTTCCATGCCCAAATAGTCGGAGCTATGTAATAAACTACGGGAATTCCCATTTCTTTTGCCGCATGTGCAAGTTTCATATTGAATCCCGGATAATCTACGCATACAAGTACGTCCGGTTTTTCTTCTTTCAATTTTTGTTTCAAAAAAGACAGCAATTTAAAAAATAGAGGTAAATGTTTAATTACTTCTACAAATCCTATAATTCCCAAATTTTCTATATCATAAATAATTCGTACGCCGGCTTTTTGCATACGAATTCCGCCCATTCCGAAAATTTCAGCTTCCGAATTTATTTTTTTTATTTCCTTTGCAACTGCAGCTGCATGCATATCTCCGGATACTTCTCCGGCGGACATCATAATTTTCATAAGCTCTCCTGATTTACGGATACAATTACTATATCGTGTTCGTCAGCTTTATCCATAACATCAAATCTGTCTACAAATAATGTTTTTTCTGCTTCTATTGCAAGTACTTTACATTTCGTTTCAATCATTGCATTCAATGTATCAAGTCCTACTGCCGGTACGTCAAAGCGAGGATCTTGGTTCGGCTTTGCCACTTTTACGACAACTGCGCCTTTTCCGGCAAGTTTGCCGCCTCTTCGTATACATGCATCCGTTCCTTCAATCGCTTCTACCGCCATTACGGCTTTGTCTTTTACAACTACGGTTTGTCCCATATCCATTTGTCCGATCAATTTCGCAGTTTTAAATCCGAATGCAATATCGTCCATTTGTTCTTCACTCGGCATTGCATGCGTGAAAATTTGCGGCGGCGGCATCAAAGGTTTCAAGTATTTCGTCTGATCCATAACTTTTAATCCGCTGCCTTCCAATTCATCTACCAATGCAAGCATGATTGTATCGTCTTTAAAATCAAGTTTTCTTAATTTATTCAATATTTTTACAGTTCTTAAGTCGGGTATTACCAACTTTCGTTTGTACAAATATTCTTTTGTAACTTTACCCAGCATTGTGACTTCTTTGACATTTGCTTCACAAAGGGTTTTCAAAATTTTATTGAGTTTAAAAACATTTATTTCAAAATATTTATCCGAATAACTTCTAAGTCTTGTGTCGACATCGGGAACAACTGCTATGCAAACAATTTCATGTCCTTGTTTTTTCGCCGTTTGAACAAATTCAAAAGGAAGTGTTCCTACTCCGGCCAATAATCCCAGTCTTGCCATAAGTACCTCCTATATATGTATCACTATAATTTTATCATATATATATACCAAATTTAAGTTGCAAACAGCCAAAATAAATTGTAAATATTTTATTTTAATTATATCAAATTTAAAAGTCGCAACTTTTCGGGTTACGACCTTACTTATTGCGACTTTATATTTCGTTTCAGTTTTTCGGTACCATGTCTTCCGCTTTCAATGTTCCGTTTTTACGTCTTTGTGCAAATTCCGCAGTTGCTGTGAACAGTACGTCACTGGAGCTGTTCAATGCGGTTTCGGACGAGTCTTCGAGAACACTGATAATGAATCCTACGCCTACTACTTGCATTGCGATATCATTGCTTATACCGAATGATGCACATGCTACAGGAATCAAAAGCAATGATCCTCCGGCTACACCGGATGCACCGCATGCACCTACCGTAGATACTATGCAAAGCAATAATGCTGTAGGTAAATCCACTGCAATTCCCAGTGTGTTTGCCGCTGCCAATGCAAGTACTGCAATTGTAATCGAAGCACCCGCCATGTTTACTGCAGAGCCCAACGGAATTGAAATGGAATACATATCGGGATCGAGTCCTAATCTTTCACAAAGTTTCAAGTTGACAGGAATATTTGCCGCCGAACTTCTTGTGAAAAATGCATATATACCGCTTTGTGCAATTGTAGCCCATACGAGCGGATACGGATTTTTTCTCAAATACATGTACACAATTGCAGGGTTCATTACCAAAGCTACAATTGCATATGCACCTATCAAAACTGCGAGCAGGTGTGCGTATCCTACCAACGCACTGAAACCACTTCTGCCGATTGCATCTGCAACCAATCCCATAATTCCCAATGGTGCAAAACGTATAATCCAACCTACGACTTTTGTAACTGTTTCAGCTACATCGGCAAAAAATACTTTTGTAGATTCTTTTCCGCAAGTACGAAGTGCCAATCCCAAGACAATCGCCCAAACCAGAATACCGATAAAGTTGGCATGAAGTATTGCGTTAACGGGGTTATCCACCAATGATAAAAGTAAGTTGTGTAATACTTCTATAATTCCGCTCGGCGGTGATACTTCCGCATTTGCAATCTGCAAACTCAACGTCGTTGGGAAGAGGAAAGATAATGTGACGCCGACAAGCGATGCAAAAAATGTACCTAGAATATAAAGAACAATTACAGGTTTCATGTTGGTGTTTTGACCTTCTTTTTTACTTGCCATAGCATTCATGACAAGGAAGAATACCAACACCGGAGCCACGCTCTTCAATGCGCGAACAAATAAATCTCCGAAAACTGCGACTACCGGAACTGCACTCTGCCAAAATCCGGCAATAAGGAATCCCACAATCAAACCTACAATGATTTGTTTTATGAGTGAGACCTTACAAACAAAATTTTTAACTAGACTAAACAATTTTTTCGCCTCCCCTTCCGAAAGAAGTATTAATTTGTATTTTCTACTATATTGTTTTATCGCATTTTTTGCAAGTCTTTTTTCAATGTATATTTAATTCATATAACAAACGCATATATAAATGATAAAAACACATACTTGAGCAGTATGTGTTTAAATAAACATTTTTTTACTTTTCAATTCCATATCGCAAACAGATTTTACAAATTTATCTAAATATAATGCAATTTCTTTCAGCATTTCTTTTGAAATATTTATCCCCATAGGTTTTTCCCATGAGTAGTTTATAAATTTTTGTAAAAGTGTTTTCGATTCATCGGATAAATTATATAATTCGCACATTTCCTGTGCAGACGCATCATAGCCTGCCGCATACAACATTTGTAATGCGGTTATATAAGCCGATACTTGCTTGTTTTTGTCCAAAATTCCTTTTAAACATTTGACAAGTCTGATGTATGCATTTATATCTTTTTCTCCAAGAGGAAATCCCCATTTTATTATTTCTATGACGAAGCACCATCTGCACCAATCTTCGTAAGAAAATTTACTTATGTCGCATATATTTTTACCTTCATATTGAATCAGTGTCCATTTATCGAAACTTGTTTCCGCCATTGAACATCGCAAATATGTAAACGGCATCAAAAGTCCGCTTCCGAATGATTTTATAGTGCTTTGAGATACGAAAGCGGTTTGATTTCCATAATTTTTTGTAAATATGAAAACGATGCGATTTCCGTTTCCTGCTTCCTTGGAGTGTAAAAGTATTCCTTCAATATTTTTTATTGTTTGAACTTTTTTCATTTACAATTTTCTTTTTCAATAATTTTCGGCAACATTATTTTTTCCGCTCTTATGCGTGTTACTCTGAAACCTTCCATTTTGAGTACGGTAAACTTCCATCCCGAGAAAAATATACAATCTCCGAATTTCGGTATTCTTTCAAGTCTTGCAAATACAAATCCTCCGATTGTACCTGTACTGTCACCGTCGAAATTTATTCCCAAACGCTCCGAAACGTCATTTAATATTACCATTCCGTCAAATTCATATGTAGTTTCATTTACTTTCAATATGTCCAACGTTTTCGAATCTTCTTCAGGAATTTGTCCTACAAGTTCTTCCACCAAATCTTCAAGTGTTACAAGTCCGGCGGTGCTTCCGTATTCATCCACCACTATAGCAAGGTATACTCTTTTAGTTTTCATAAGTTGCAAGAGCGACGATGCAGGCATTACTTCCGGAACGGTCAATATTTCACGCAGTATGTGCTTCATATTGTTTTGTCCGCAAAGTGTATTTTCCATAAAATCTTTTACATGTATAAATCCCAAAATACTGTCTTTATCGTCTATGTATACGGGGTATCTGGTATGATGCGATTTCGCTATTATTCTATGCATAGTTTCAATATCGTCATCATAGTCCAATGTAACCATTTTGTTTCTCGGAATCATTACGTCTTTTGTTATCAAATCAAAAAAGTCGAATGAGTTTTTTATCAGTATATTTTCAAGTGCATTAAGTCTGCCACCGCTATGACTTTCTTCTATAATCGATCGTAATTCTTCTTCGGTGTATATAAATCTCGTGCCGTCATTAAACGGTACTTTTTTATATTTGCAAATCAGTTTTACAATCGCAAATCCCGAAGTGGTGAACGGATTGAATATTTTTGTCATTATTTTTACAGACAACAAGCGAGATTTAATCGGTTTGTTTAATGTGATTACTCCCGGAATTTTCATTGAAAATGTCCAGTATAGCAATATGAATATATAGATACAAACTATGTAAACAGCAATTGTTGTAAAAATATTGCCGTGAACTTTAAAGTAAATTTCATAAAAATTCAAACATATTTCGTATATGGATATTCCATATATTGCCGAGCAAATCAATGAGCAGAATTGTGTTGCCGCCAAAACTGCGAACGTTTTTTTATAATAAAATTTATCGTTTTCGTCTTTTTCTATTTGATTTTTTTTAATTCTCGAAAACGATAAGTTTATAGATGTACACAATTTGTTCAACAAAAGCATGATTATTGCTATAAAAAAATATATTAACAGTCGATCAGGGGGCATTTCATTTTCCTTTCTTATTTATGTTCTTTATAACCCAATTCTCGTAGCATATAGTCTTTATTTTTCCAATCTCTGTTTACTTTGACCCATAAGTCCAAAAATACGGGTGAGCCTACGACTTTTTGTATTTCTTCTCTTGCTTCTTTACCGGCGTCTTTAAGTAAACTTCCTTTTGAGCCTATTACTATACGTTTTTGTGATTCTCTTTCTACATATATGGTGCAACGAATATATACTTTTCCGTTTTCACGTACTTTAAATTCTTCGGTAAATACTCCTATCGCATGCGGAATTTCTTCGTGTGTACGGAGAAGTATTTTTTCACGAACAATTTCTTGTACTATTATTCTTTCCGGTTGGTCCGTAATCATATCGTCCGGGAAGTATTTCGGGCCTTCCGGCAACATTTTTTCCAAGACTTGCATGAGTTCGTCCATATTTCTTCCGGTTTGTGCCGATACCGGTATTATTTCTTTGAAGTTGTACATTTGACTGTATTGTTTTATTTTTTTCAAAATTGCGACTTCACTTACCAAGTCTATTTTGTTCAATACAAGTACTACCGGTGTTTTTTTGTTTTCCAAAAGACTCAAAAGATACCTGTCTCCGGCTCCGGGCGGATCGTCACATGCACATAGCATTACTACTATGTCCACTTCACCTATTGCGTCGACAGTGGATTGTCTTATAACTTCTCCGAGTTTGCTTTTCGGTTTGTGCATTCCCGGTGTATCCAAAAATACGATTTGAGAATTTTCTCCGTTCCATACACCTGTAATTTTGTTTCTTGTTGTTTGTGCATGTGCGGAGACTATTGATATTTTTTCGCCTAAAACGGTATTCAACAATGTAGATTTCCCTACATTCGGTCTACCTACAAGTGCAATAAATCCGGAATGAAATTTTTCTTCGTTATCCATTAATTTCTCCTGTTTCATTTTCTTTTCTTTCTATTTTTCCTTCTGTCACTACACGCTGAAGTCCGCAAGCTCCCAATATGTCTTCTTCCGCTTTGCGCATTTCCTTCTTTTCTTCCGCTTCATAGTGATCGTATCCCAAAATATGGAGAAAACCGTGTACGGATAAGTATGCCATTTCACGTTCTTCGCTGTGTCCGTACATATGTGCTTGTTCTTTTGCACGATCTATGTTTAAAATAATATCTCCAAGTGCTTTTTCTTCTTCAGGTATATAGTCTTCTCCTTCGTTCAATGCAAAAGAGAGTACATCCGTCGGTGCATCTATACCTCTGTAATCTCTATTCAGTTCATGTATTCTTTCGGCTCCGCATATAAGAACTCCCAATTCGGCGTCTTCGGGAAGTTTTTGTAATTCGGCACCTTTTTTCAAAACTTTCAGTATGAGTTGTTCGGTTTCTTCATTGCAATATTTTTGATCACTGTAGCTGATCATTATTTCCATGATTCTTTCTGTCCTCCGCTTTTCTCTTTCTTTTTGCATCTTTTTCGTATGCATTTATAATTGCCGCTACCAAGTCATGACGTACTACGTCTTCGGATGTGAATTTAATTGTAGATATACCTTTCACATTTTTTAGTACTCTTTGTGCATCGACAAGTCCGCTTACGGTATGTGACGGTAAATCTATTTGAGTTATATCTCCATTTATTACCATTTTCGAACGATTTCCCAATCGTGTCAAAAACATTTTTATTTGCTCTTTTGTGGTATTTTGCGCTTCATCCAAAATTATAAATGATTTTTCAAGTGTTCTTCCTCGCATGTATGCAAGGGGTGCAACTTCTATCATTCCTTTTTGTTGAAGTTTTATAAATTCATCAATTCCGAACATATCGGACAGTCCGTCAAATAACGGTCTTAAGTACGGGTTTACTTTTTCTTGCAAATCACCCGGCAAAAATCCCAATTTTTCTCCTGCTTCCACTGCCGGTCTTACAAGTATAATTCGTTGTACATTGTGATTTTTCAAATAAAACGCACCCAGCGCAACTGCCAAGTATGTTTTTCCGCAACCTGCAGGCCCTATTCCGAATGTAATATCGTGTGTTCGTATTGCATCTACATAATATTTTTGTCCGATTGTACGAGGTCGTATCATCGTACCGTTTTTAGATACGTTTATTATATCGTTTTGCATTGCATAAAGAAGGTCGGTTTGATTTGTATCCAAAAGTTCAATAACCGTTCTTACTTGCTTTTCATTTATTGCAATATGTTCACAATACATTCGATGTAATTCCGACAATACTTTTATACATTTGTTTACTTTTTCTTCGTCACCGGAAATTTTTATCATATTTCCTCGTGCCATTATGTCGGCTTCATAGTGCTTGCCTATTATATGAATGTATTTGTTTTCTTTTTCAAATAATCGTGATGCTTCGGCAATTTCTTGTATAACAAGTTGCTTTGTTATTTCTTTTATAATTTTCACTCCTTTTATAATTTTTCAATATTATAATTTTTTTATACTTTGATTTCATTATATACTATTGCATTGTACTAAAACAGTTAAAATATAAAAATCGCAATATATTTGAAAATCAAACATATTGCGATTTACGTTAATCTTTGAAGTACGGTACAAATTTTCCGCGAACTTTCTTTTCTTTGAATTTATGATCTTTTTTTGATGAAAATTTTCTGTTCTTATGTTCAAAAGATTTTCCGTTTCTGCGATGACGGAAGTTGCCTTTACCTTTTCCTCTGTTTCTTCTGAACATCGGTTTTTCTTCCGTAATTTTTACCGGTGTTATATCAGGCTGCTTTGTCAAAAGCTTGATTGCGGCCGATACCAACGATACCGAATCGATATTGTTCAAAAGTTCTTCGGCTGTTTCTATGTAATGCTCAAGTCCGCCGGATTGTGCGGTATTTCTCAATGTTTCAATTGCAGTACGTTCATTACCTTTAATTACTTCCGACAAACTCGGAACTGCACGTCTTTTTATTCTTCTTCTGATTACACGTTCGATTTCACGAAGTTGTCCCATTTCACGTGAAATTACAAATGTAGTCGCAAGTCCTGTCTTACCTGCACGTCCTGTACGTCCTACTCTATGTACATAAATTTCAGGGTCTTGAGGCATATCGAAGTTGTATACATGTGTTACTCCGCTTATATCCAATCCTCTTGCGGCGACATCGGTAGCAACGAGGAAATCTATCGTTCCTTCTTTGAATTGTCTTATTACGCTGTCACGTTTTTGCTGTGACAAATCTCCATGCAAACCTTCTGCCGAGTATGCACGTTTTTTGAGTGCTTCGGTTACTTCATCGGCACGACGTTTCGTTCTTACGAAAACGATTGCAAGTTCCGGTGATTGCATATCCAAAAGTCTGCACAAAGCATCGAATTTTTGGCGATCCGGAAGTTCGATATATTCCTGTTCAATCAAATCTATTGTCACCGTTGCAGCTTTAATTTTTACAATTTCCGGTTCATTCAAAAATGAATTTGCAAGTTCACGAATGGGGGCCGGCATTGTAGCGGAGAAAAACAATGTTTGTCTTTCTTTAGGAGTTGCCGCCATGATAGTACGGATATCGTCAATAAATCCCATATCCACCATTTCATCGCCTTCATCAAGTACAGCAATTTGCACATTTGAAAGGTCGATAGTCTTGCGCTTCATATGATCCATAAGACGACCCGGAGTGGCAACAATTATATTCGTCTTCTTTTTCAATGCACGAAATTGACGCTCTATATCCTGACCACCGTAAATCGGAATAGTTTTTATATTCATATATTGTGCCAAATGATTTATTTCTTCGGCAGATTGTATGGCAAGTTCACGAGTGGGTGAAAGCACAATAGCCTGCGGTCCCGGTTTGGAAGTATCTATTCTTTGCAAAATCGGAATACCGAATGCTGCAGTTTTTCCTGTACCGGTCTGTGCTTGACCTATTAAATCCTTACCTTGCATCGCAATCGGAACAGCTTCTTTTTGTATAGGTGAAGGTTCCTCAAATCCCATATCGGCAACAGCCTTCATTATCTCTTCACTAAGTCCCAATTCTTTAAATGTTTCGTACATGTATCCTCCTGTGTTCATGTGTCTGTAAAATTTAATATTTTCGCATTAAATTTATTGATAAAAAAAGGAAACGCATGTACGTTTCCCTTACAATTGCATCTTTCTTTGTATCCTTAACGGATCACGTCAGCTTACTATTTTTGTATTATATCATAAATTATTTACTAATAGCAAAATTTTTTAGCTTAATATAAAAAATTTTTCTATAATAAAATCTTTCAATCTTTCAAAATCCAACCTTCCATTTCTGATATTATCTATAAAGGAGGATTTATGAACGAACTTTTAAAGCTTTTTATTTCATTTGCAAAAGTAGGCGCACTGACATTCGGAGGCGGATATGCGATGCTTCCCATATTGCAAAGAGAAATCGTTGAAAAAAATAAATGGGCAACAGAAGAAGAATTGATGAACTACTTTGCGATAGGTCAATGTACACCCGGAATGATTGCAGTAAATACCGCAACTTTTATAGGTTGCAAGAAAAAAGGAATCATCGGCGGTACATTTGCAACTTTAGGAGTTATCACTCCTTCAATGATAATCATTACATTCGTTGCAATGTTTTTATCTTCAATCAAGAACAATATTTACATACAATATGCTTTTGAAGGTATACGTGCATGTGTAACCGTACTTATACTCGATACGGTAATAAATCTCGTAAGAAAATCCTTAAAAGACAACTTCGGATTACTTATATTTCTTATCGTACTGCTACTGTCGCTCTTTACATCAATCTCTCCGACAATACTGATAATACTTTCAGGTGTAGCAGGATACATCTTAAGAAAATTTAAAACCGAAAGGAATATTAAATGATATATTGGCAAATTTTCATTTCATTTTTCCAGGCCGGACTTTTTGCAGTAGGAGGAGGACTGGCAACGCTGCCTTTCTTCTATGCAATGTCTGCCGAAACAGGTTGGTTCACAACAGCGGATATTGCAAACATGATAGCAATTGCACAATCCGCTCCGGGACCTTTGGGTGTAAATATTTCCACATATGCCGGATACTGCATTACAAATCCGTACGGAGGAATTGTCGCAACACTTTCACTCACTCTTCCCTCTCTTTTATGTATAATATCTATTCACAAAATTTTTATGACAAATAAAAACTCTCAAACACTGAAAGATATTTTTTACGGACTTAATCCTGCATCATGCGCATTAATCGCAGCTGCAGGAATAGGAGTTGCAAAAACTACATGGATTCAACAAAATATTTTTGAAAATCCAAGTATGCTTACAAATATATTCAATATAAAAACCGTACTTATATCCGCAATCGTATGGATTGCATTGCGCAAATTAAAAAAACACCCGATATGGTACATAATACTTTCAGCCATAGCAGGTATTCTTTTAAATATAATCTAAGGTTCAATTTCATAAGGCCACGAATTTATGCCGCCCAAATCATATACCGAAGTATAACCTTTACCGACAAGCGCACGCAAAGCCATTGCACTTCTTCCGCCGCTTTGACAATAAACGATAACAGTTTTATTCTTATCTTTCACCGTCTTTTCAATCTTACCGTCAAGAACTGAAAGCGGAACGGAAACGGAACCGGGAATATGACCGCTTTCATATTCATTCGATTCCCTTACATCTACAAGTACGGCCTCTTCAGATTTAACCATATTACGTGCAGAATCGGCATCTATCCTATACTTCGCATCCTTCAAATTTTTCATATACGCAAACACTCCCGACACCAAACCTATAACAATAAGACCTATAGAAGTCGGAGTCAATTCACCTTTGATTACACCCGACAACCCCATTAAAATCAATATGGCACTTACAGCAATAGATATTTTCATAACACTTTGATACAATATAAAAAAATAAGATCGACTTCTCTCTTGAACACGTACAGACAATTCAAAAGCTTTTTCTATATTATAACAAAATCACCTCGATTCATAAAACTATATCCAATTTTTTAAATTTATAATTAAATTTTAACACAAAGGTGTGAAATGGACAAATACATTTTATTCGATCTTGACGGAACAATATCGGAATCGTCAAAAGGAATTACAAAATCCGTAAAATACTGTCTTGAATCGGTAAATATCTACGAAAACGATTTAAAAAAACTTGAAATGTTCATAGGTCCGCCGCTTAACGTAGCATTTAAAGAAGTATATGGACTGAACTCAAAAGAAATATTGCTTGCACTCTCAAACTTTCGTTACTACTATGAAGAAAAAGGAATGTTCGAATGTAATTTATACAAAGGAATAAACAATCTTCTGAAGGCATGTCACGAAGAAGGAATGCATCTTGCAGTAGCATCGAGCAAACCGGTCGAATACGTGCGTGCAATCATAAACCACTTCAAACTGACTCCCTTTTTCGATTTCATAGGCGGAAGCGACATAAAAGACGAAGTTGAAAACAAGATAACAAAAAACAGCAAAGAAATAGTAATAAGAAACGCACTTGAAAATTTGAAAATAAACACGAAAACGAGTAACATTTCAATAACAATGGTAGGCGACAGAAAATTCGACATAGCGGGCGGTCGTGCAAACAAAATAAAAACCATAGGAGTATCCTACGGTTACGGAACAAAAGAAGAGCTGCAAAAAGCCGGCGCAGATAAAATAGTCTCCACCGTTTGCGAATTACAAAAAGAATTACTGAATACGGACTGAATTACGGATAATTTTTGCATTGTACATATTTAAGCAAAATTCAAATATTATATAAAAATTTTATTTCCGTTGCTAAGCATTATCTAAAAAATAATGCTTTTTTATTTTATTATTTCTATTCTAAATCCTTGCGCTATTGTTGCTTAATATTTACAATATAGAGGATTGGACGAAAAATAAATTAATCTGTTCGGGTACTGCTTTGTATTCTGCACGTTTACATACCGATTTCCCGTAAGGTTTATACAAATCGCAAATTTCTTATGTTTTTATGCGCGATGAACATGGTGAAAGCTTCATAAATTATTGAAGTCTTGTATATAGACGGAATGAATATCAATCAGTATTTGAAAGATACAGATATTGTTTTCGACAACAGTTTTTAAAATAACGTTTCAAAAATGTCCATTTTCATGGATATGTATAACGATTCAAAGGGTTACCGAGTTCGGTATTTCTTCTACTGCGGCTGAAATTGTTCGTGTCGTTTATGTTGATAGGCATAAAATTTCCATGTTCGGTTTATGTCTATAATATGTACGGTGTGAATTATGTATTTCTTTTTCGGCTCGGTAAGAAAGATGTCGAAAGTATCAGTAAGCTTGTTTTTACTTCAGATGAATTTCATGATTTACATAATTCGGTTGACGCTTTGAAAGCGCATTTCCGTAAAATTGTTTCTTCGATTTAAAGGAGGATATTATGTCTATCAAAACAAGAAAGATAGGTATTTTAGGTGCGGGTAATGTCGGTGCACATATGGGTTTGCAGTTGGTTGTTCAAGGTATTGCCGATGAAATTGTTTTTTATGATATTGCAAAGGAAAAAACGGACGGTGAAATCAGAGATATTTTGGACGGTGTAAGTTATTATCCTCACCATGTGGAGGTTTATCAGGGTACTGTCGACGATATGAAAGATGCCGATATTATTATCAATACTGTCGGCGGTTCTATGAAGCTTACAAATGATCGTCTCGTTTTGCTCGAAAATACTATAAAGATTAACAAGCAGCTTGTTCCTCTTATTGAAAAGTCGGGGTTTGACGGTATTATTATGTCCATTACAAATCCTTGTGATGTGGTTGTTCAATATTTGCAATATAAGTTGGATTGGCCGAAGAATAAAATTTTCGGTTCGGGTACCGCTTTGGATTCCGCACGTTTACAGTTGATGCTTTGTCAGCAGCTTAAGATAAATCGTAATTCAATCAATGCTTATCTTTTGGGTGAACATGGAAACAGTGCGATGATTCCTTGGAGTCATGTAAGTGTTGCAGGTAAACCGATTGATGAGTTGCTACGTGAGCAAAGCGACAGGTACAAAATTGAACCTAAGGATGTAATTTTACAGAAGGTAAAAAATCAGGGTTATATTGAAAACAGCAGCAAAGGTTGTACGGAGTACGGTGTAACGGCTTCCACTTCCGAGCTTGTGCGTGCGGTTTTACATAATGAACATAAAATTATTCCGTGTGCCGTTTATCTTGACGGTCAGTACGGTGTGCATGATGTGTATACATCGGTGCCGGCAATAATAGGCAAGGACGGAGTTGAGGGTATCATAGAAATCAACTTGACTGATGATGAAAGAAAAGAGTTCCTCGCTTCTGTAAATGTATTGAAGTCTTATTTCAAAAAAGCTTTGAAAGTGTAAGTTAAAGTATTTACATTTTCGGTAAATTTTAAAGAGCAGAGTACCATTTGATTTATTTTTCGTTTAACGGTATGTTTTCTGCTCTTTTTTTGTGTTTTATTTTATGTTTTTTATTTCTTCACATGTCATTATGCATTCACTTCCGGTAAGTATTACCATGGATGCAAGTCTGAACCATATGAAAAGTACAACCAGTCCTATCAAGGATCCGTATGTTGCTCCCATTTTCGATATTTCAAGTATGTAGTACCCGTATATTCCGGTCAGCAGAAGCAATATACCTGTTACAAACAGTGATGTCACAAGTATTACCGGCCATGTTGCGCATTTTTTTGCCGGTGCAAATCTGTAAAATGCGGCAAGTGAGAATATCATCATTGTGAAAGGTATTGCATATTTCGCTATGTTCCACATTTCCAAAAACATTTCCGGTATGCCGAAGTAGTATGCTATTACGTATATGAGTGCATTTGCAAATACTATCATCCCGAGTGACAGTATAAGGCTGAATGTAATAAGCAGTGTAAAAAGCAGCGATTTTATACTTACCGTTATCCAGTTTTGAATATTTCTGTTTTTAAAAAATATTTTGTCCATCGCCCGTATAATTACATTTATACCTTGTGATGATGTCCATAATGCACCGAAAAGACCGATTGCAAGCCATACGGTGCTTCGTCCTTGTATTATTCTGTATATGTTTTCCGCCATACTCACTTCAAGTTGTTGCGGCAGATAGTGCAAAAATTTTATTATTACTTGAATTTGCGGTGCGGCAAAAAACAGTATTGCATTTGTGAAAAAAACCAGAAACGGTACCAGTCCCAATATAAAGTAGTATGTCGATTCTGCGGCAAATGCAGTAACATCATCTTTTATAAAGCGTTTTACCATATGTTTTATTGCGTATTTGTATTTGTTTAAGGGGCGGGAATTGTTCATATTTTCTCCTTTAAACTTTACTTCTTTTCTTTATTTTACACTAAAAAAATCCGAAACCGAAGTTCCGGATTTTTAATTTTTCCGATTTTATTATTTTTTCTTTGCATTTTTGTAACGAAGTTGACGTGAAATAACTTGTTTTCTCATTCTTACGCTTTTAGGTGTTACTTCTACAAGTTCGTCGTCGGCTATCCATTCCAATGCACCTTCAAGTGTGTATTGACGGCATGGTGGAAGTCTTATCGCTTCATCGGATCCCGATGCACGTGTGTTTGTAAGGTGTTTTTTCTTACAAGGGTTTACGTCCATATCGTTTTCTCTTGAGTTTTCTCCTATTATCATGCCTTCATATACTTCAACACCCGGATCTATGAAGAGTGTTCCTCTTTCAAGTATACTGTTCAATCCGTATGCCGTTGTAGTTCCGGCTTCAAATGCTACGAGCGATCCACGTGTACGTTCAGGAATATCTCCTTTGTACGGTGAGTATCCTTGGAATACGTGGTAGAGTATTCCTGTTCCGCGTGTGGTTGTAAGAAGTTCATTTCTGAATCCCAAAAGTCCACGTGCCGGTATTGAAAATTCCATGCGTATGTATCCTGCGAGTTCTTCCATTGATATCATTTCCGCACGTCTGGGTCCCAAGCCTTCCATTACGGCTCCCATGAATTCTTGCGGTACTTCTATGGTAAGTCTTTCCAACGGTTCACAGCGTTTCCCGTCAATTTCTTTGTAAATTACTTGCGGTTTCGATACTTCAAGTTCGTATCCTTCACGTCTCATAACTTCGATGAGTACCGACAAATGTAATTCTCCTCGGCCGGATACCAAAAACGCATCTGCCGTATCTGTGTCTTCTACTTTCAATGCTACATTCGTTTCAATTTCTTTCATAAGTCTTGCACGAATGTGTCGACTTGTTACATAATCGCCTTCTCTTCCGGCAAACGGACTTTTGTTTACACGAAATACCATTGACAATGTCGGTTCGTCAATTTTTATTGTCGGAAGTGCTTCTACATGTTCGGCATCGGAAACAGTTTCTCCGATTGTTATATTTTTAAATCCTGCTATTGCGATAATATCTCCGATTTTCGCTTCTTCTATAGGAGTACGTTTCATTCCTTGCCAGTTGAATAATTGTCCGACAAAATCGTTTCTTGTTTTTTCTCCGTCCGTTATGGCTACTTTCATGCCTTTCTTTACCGTACCTCTTGTAATACGTCCGATTGCAACTTTTCCCAAGTAATCGTCAGATTCAAGTGTTGTTACCATAATCTGAAGAGGTTCGTCCGGTTCACCTTCCGGAGGAGGACAGCTTTCCATTATTGTTTTAAATAACGGTTCCAAGTCTTTTCCTTCATCTTTCATATTGAGTTTTGCAATACCGTCACGAGCTGAGGCGTATACAAGCGGAAAATCGAGTTGGTCGTCATCTGCATCGAGTTCGACAAACAAGTCAAGAATTTCTCCTTCCACTTCGGATATACGTTCATCCGGTCTGTCTATTTTGTTTATAACTACTATCGGTTTAAGTTTATGTTCAAGTGCTTTACGCAAAACATACTTGGTTTGCGGCATCGGACCTTCGTGTGAATCTACAAGAAGCAGTACTCCGTCTACCATGTTCAATATACGTTCTACTTCGCCGCCGAAGTCTGCGTGGCCGGGTGTGTCTACTATATTTATCTTAACTCCGTTGTGCATTACTGAAGTGTTTTTAGCTAAAATTGTAATTCCACGTTCACGTTCGAGCGGGTTCGAGTCCATTACACGTTCAACAACTTTTTGATTTTCTCTAAAAATATGACTCTGTCTGAGCATCGCATCTACCAGTGTGGTTTTGCCATGATCGACATGAGCGATAATAGCAATATTGCGAATATCTTCTCTGATCATTATAAAAATTCCCCCTGAAACATAAATCTTTAAAAAGCATTACTATTTATTCTAACTCATAGATTGTAAGATGGCAATATATGAAAAAATCGACCTTGAAATTTTTTACACTTCAAGGTCGATTTTTCGTTTAACGTTCGGGTTCGTTCACTTTATAGTACCAGCAGTACATTGCAGGTACGACAAGTAAACCTATAACCGTTGCAACCATAAGTCCGCCGATAAAGGATACCGCCAAAGGTCTCCAGAACGGATTAGGTATAAGAGGTACGAATCCCAATACGTCCGTTACGGATGAAAGCATAATGGGTCTGAAACGAAGTGCTGCGGATTTTACTACCGCATCATATGCACTCATACCTTCCGACAGATGTTGCCGGATTTGGTCAAGCAGTATAATACTGTTTCTTATAATCATTCCGGCAAGCGCTATCATACCGATTATTGAAACGAATCCTATCGGTTGTCTTGTTATCAGAAGTGTCCAAATAGCTCCGATAAGTCCGAGCGGACCGGTTATTGCAGCTATCGCCATAAGCGGTAATTTTTCAAGTTCGAATATCAATACGGTGAGTATCAATATTATCATAATCGGAACAGGTTCGACCAAGTTTTTCAGAGATTTTTCACTCATTTCGAGTCTTCCGCCTTTTTCAAGACTTGCGCCTTCCGGAAGATTTTCTCTGAAATCTTTGAGTGTATCATCATATAATTCTTCCGCTACCGAATCTGCCGTACTTCCTTGAACTTCACAACGCAATGTTATTGTCGGTTTCAAATTTCTTCTGTAAATTGAAGATATTTCGTTTTCGTATGAAATTTCCGCAATTTGTCCCAGCGGCACGAACTTATTATTTCCTATATGTACCGGCATTGATTCAAGTTGTGCCAAACGTTGTGTGTTGCTGCCTTCAAGTTTGAATGAAATAGGTATGTTTTGATTACCTTGGTATGATTCTCCGACTTTCACTCCCGAGAGTTTTACATATAAATCTTGTGCTACGGCATAGTTGTCTATTCCGAGTTTACGTACTTTGTTTTGATCTATATTCAACTTAACCGTCGGTGCTTCTTGCGGCCAATCCATGCTCGGATTTACAACGTGTTTATTTGTTTTCATCAATTCCATGGCACGGTTTGCAAGTGCAATCGTATCCTTTACATTATCTGCACTCAGACGAAGCATTACCGGATATTCCGAAGGAGGTCCGGTCTGTATAAGTCTTATATGTGCTTGAACGTCCGGATATTTTTCCGCAATATTTTTTAATACTTCTTCTTTCAGTGTATCTCTTCCTTTACCGCCGGTTGTAACGATAATCATTTGTCCATGTCCGCTTTCGGCAGGTTTAGGATCGAAGAGGAATATAAAGCGCGGTGCAGTATCTCCTATATAGGTTGAGAATGATGAAACTCTCTTGTCTCCGTACAGAGTGTTTGCAATTTCCGACATTACTTTTTTCGTATCCGTAATTGATGATCCTTGCGGCAAGTTTACGTCCAAAATCAATTCCGGTCTTACCGAGTCGGGGAAAAATTCCTTATTTACAAACGGTATCGCAAGTATTGTAAGTGCAAAAATACCTACCGTTGCAATCATGACGGTTCGTTTGAAACGTATGCAATATGTAATCCATTTATGAAATATTTCATATGTTTTGTCTGCAACTTTTTTTGATATACGAGAGAATGCGTTTTCTTTTTTCTCGGTATTTATTCTTATAAATTTATACCCCAGTACCGGACTTACAAATATTGATGTAAGCCATGAGAGTATCAATGTGGCGGCTATTACAAAGAAAAACGCTCCCACGTATTCCGCTGTCGGTCCTTTTGAAAATCCTACGGGTATAAATCCCGCTGCCGTAATAAGTGTACCGGCGAGCATAGGTTTTGCGCATGATTTATATGCCGCTTGTGCGGCTTCCATTCTGCCTAAACCATTTTCAAGTTTCACTTGAATCATTTCTATTACTATAATTGCATCATCTACCAAAAGCCCCAACGACACAATCAGTGAACCCAAAGATACAATGTGCAAGTCTATGCCTTGCCATTTCATAAAAATAAATGATGCACAGACTACTACCGGTATGCAAAGTGCAAGTACAATTCCGCTCCAAAGTCCCAATGATATGAAGCTTGCTATCATTACTATTACTATCGCTTCAATAAGGGATTCGGTAAATTCTCCTATGGAGTTGACTACAACGGACGGTTGATCCGCTACAAGTCCTATGTCCATTCCGAGCGGTAAATTCGATTTTTCCTGTTCAACGACTTTTTGCAAATTTTTACCGAGTACGGTATTATCTCCGCCCGGAACCATAGATACTGCAACACCTATTGCCGGTTTTCCGTTAAAGTACATAAGCGACTTTTCAGGTTGTGCATATACTTGATGCACACTTGCAATGTCTCCGACTTTGAATGAACGGTCTCCGATTTGTATCGGTATTTGTCTTATGGAATCTTCATTTTCCAAAAGGCCGGATACACGTATTGCAACATTTCTGCTTCCGGTTTGTATCATTCCCGAAGGCATCAAAGAACTTTGTCTTTTAAGCATTTGAAAAACGCTCGCCGGACTTATTCCCATTGATGCCAATTTATTTTGATCCATTTCAATATAAATTGTCTGTTCTTGTACTCCGAGCAATTTAACTTGTTGTACATCTTTTACCGTAGACAATTTACGTCTTAATTCTTCGGCCGCTTTTCTTTTTTCTTCGTATGAGTAATCATCTCCCGTAACAGCATATATGGATCCGTAAACGTCATCAAAACGATCGTTTACAAACGGTCCTATTACTCCGCTCGGAAGATTTTTCATTTCATCGTTTACCAAATTGCGTACATCATGCCAACGTGTCGCTATATCTTTTTGAGGTACAGAATCGGATAATGTAACGTATATAATGGTTTTCCCGTCATGTGTAACGGATTTTACATTATCTATTCCCTTGGTTTCTTGCAATTTGCGTTCCAAAGGATCGGCAACTTTTTCCGCCATTTGTTCAGAAGATGCTCCCGGCCATGCTACCGCAACTACCGATTGTTTCATTGTGAAATCGGGGTCTTCACTTCTTCCCAAATTAAAGTATGACCATATACCTCCCAATACAATGACGATGATGAAGAAATAAATAATGGACTTATGTTTTATAGACCATTCGGCCAAGTTAAACCGCTTCATAATCTTACCTCTTCTCCGTCTGTCAATTGTTTGATTCCGGCGGTTACTATGCGATCGCCCTTCTTTATTCCCGAAATTATTTCAATTCCGTCAGATGTATACTTGCCGACTTCTACAATTACAGGACGAACTTTGTTGTTATCTACTATCCACACTTTATTTTTCCCGTCTTTTCCGTCAATTGCGGTAAGAGGTACGATTATTTTATTCATATCGGTATCACCAAACGATACTTGTGCTGTCATTCCTATGACCACATTTTCCGGTGCATCTGTCAAAGAAATTTTTGCATCATATGTACCGGTAGACGGATTCGGAGTTCCGGCTATTTCCTTTATAACTCCATGAACGACCACATCCGGTAATGCCCAGAATGTGACGGTACAAGGCATACCTACCGAATACTTCGAATATTGTTTTTCAGTCAAAGAAATATTTACTTCTTTTGTGGAGTCGTCAACAATAATTGCAACCGGCATTCCCGGACCTGCAACTTGTCCCACTTCAAATAAAGTATTTCCTATCACTCCGCTTCTGTCTGCGGTAAGAACCGTCAAATTCAAATTGTTTTCGGCTCTTCCTACCATAGCTTGCGCCTGATCGAGTTGTGCCTGTGCCAATTCAAATTGACTCCGTGTCTGATCCATTGCCATGTCGCTTATCGCATCTATATCATGCAATTTCTGAAAACGTGCCAATGTAGTTTTCGCCAAATTATATTGCGCTTTTGCAGCTGCAAGTTTACCTTCTGCTGCATTTGCGGTTTCTTCGGCATCTTTCGAATCTATACGAAACAAAGGCTGCCCTGCGGTAACATGTTGTCCGGACGAAACGTATTTTTCCACAATACGTCCTCCTACCGGAAATGCCAATGCGGATTCATATCCTCCATGAACCGTTCCGGAAAAACTCGTGTCGCTCCCTTTTTGTCCTTCTCCTATAACCATTGTTTTTACCAACGGTTTTTTATCAGTTTGTGATTTTTGTGTACCGCAACCGGATGAAAAAAGCAAAAGTGCAACACACAAAGCACCTATTACGACTTTATTTTTATTCATAATTGCCTCCCTGCTCATCGTCTGAACAGACATTAATTCCACAATCATTCTAACACACTTTAAATTATTTAAAATTTTTATGAAATTTTCATATCAATTAAACATTTTTATTGTTTTGATTAATTCATCTGAAAATGCAAAAAACCGAAGAATTATCTTCGGTAATTTTATCTGCCTTTATTATACTCTATAAACAAGTCCAAGGATAGTAACTTGTATTTAATATTTCATTTATACTTTCATGACTTATCGGTTCAAAATAAACTTTGAGCAATGCAAGTCCTTGAGGAGGCGCCGTAACGCCGAGTTTTTTTCTGTCTTTTGCTTTAAGTATTTCTTTTATGCGTTCCGGTGTCATAATTCCCCGCCCGGCATCTACAAATGCACCTACCATGTTTCTTACCATATGGTATAAAAATCCTTCTCCCGTTACATAAACAAAAATGAGAGAGTTTTTTCTTATTATACGTACTTCATTTATAAATCTTACCGGATCTGCCGGAACCGAATTATTTCCTCGAAAAGATGTAAAATCATGTTTGCCTTCAAGTACTTTTGCGACTTCCTTCATCTTTTGCAAGTCCAATTTTCTGCCGGTATACCACACGTATTTTCTCAAAAAAGGATTTATATCTTTGTCTTCACTTAGTATATAAGCATATGTTTTTCCGTAATTTGTTTTTCTTACCGAAAAATCTTCGTACATTTCTTTACTTTTCAAAACTCTTATATCGCAGGGAAGCAACGAATTCATAGCATTTTTAAAACGTTCCGAAGGTATTGAAGATTCGGTATAAAAAGTACATTCCTGTCCGTAAGCATGTACTCCGGCATCGGTCCTTGCAACAAAATAAATTGTCGTATGTACTCCCGTAAGTTTTTTCAAAACTTTTTCCAATGCTTCTTGAACTGTAAATCCGTTCTCTTGTCTTTGAAATCCTGCGTACTCGGTTCCGTCATATGAAACCGTTATCCAAATATTCCTCATATCACTTTCCGATTATATACTGAAATATCTCATTAGAAATACAATTACCAATGCAACGATTGTAATCGTCATTGCAGTGTAATCTCTTGTACCGTATGACAATTGTGTCATTTTTGTTCTTCCTTCACCACCACGATAGCAACGTGCTTCCATTGCAGTTGCCAAATCATCGGCTCTTCGAAATGATGAAATAAAAAGCGGCACCATTATCGGTATCATGCTTTTTGCACGTTGCAAGAAATTGCCGTTTATAAAGTCTGCACCTCTTGATGCTTGTGCTTTCATAATCCTGTCGGTTTCTTCAAGCAATGTCGGTATAAATCTGAGTGCAATCGTCATCATCATTGCAAGTTCATGTGCCGGTACACCGAAACGTTGCAGCGGCGTAAGTATGGATTCTATACCGTCTGTCAAAATTATGGGACTTGTCGTAAATGTGAGAAGTGACGCGAAAATTATAAGTAAAAGCAATCTCAACGTCATGAAAATACCGTTGGTAAATCCTTCTTTTGTTATATGAAACCATCTATATGCTATTAAATCCGTCCCCGGAGTTGTAAAGAAATGTATAAGCATGGTAAATACAAGGATAAACCACAGCGGTTTTACCGCACGCCAAATCATTACAGGCGGCACTCTTGAAATTGCTACCGTCAAAATCACAAACAGCGTTGAAAATAAATACGAATATATGCTGTTTGATGAAAAAATCGTAATGACGGCAATCATCATGCAAAAAATTTTTGCACGCGGATCCATATGATGCAGTACCGATTCTCCCGGATAGTACTGTCCTAAAGTCATATCAGTCAGCATACATCCTCCTTGAGCGTATTATACATTTCATCTATCGCATTTTGCACGGAAGTAGCATGCTCCGGAACTTTTATGCCTTTTTCCTTCAAGTACATCAATGTCTTTGTAAGCGGCGGCAAATCTACACCGCATTCAATGAGAATATCTTTTTTATTCAAAAAAATATCCATCGGATTTCCGTCCAAAACTATTTTACCTTTGTGCAATACCAAGAGCCTATTTGCAAGACGTGCTATATCGTCCATATTGTGTGAAACTAAAATAACCGAAAATTTGCCTTGATTGAATCCTTTTTTTATACGATCGAAAATTTCTTTTCTTCCTATCGGATCCAAACCCGCAGAAGGCTCATCAAGTATCAAAAATTTCGGACGCATTGCAATTACACCGGCAATGGCGACACGTCTTTGCTGTCCGCCCGACAATCTGAAAGGTGAACGCTCTGCAAATGTATCGTAATCCAAACCTGCAAAACACATCGCTTCACGTACACGTTCGTCAATTTCTTTTTCATTGCATCCCAAATTCCGAGGTGCAAAAGCAATATCCTTTGCCACACTTTCTTCAAAAAGCTGATGTTCGGGATACTGAAAAACCATTCCGACCGAATGACGCTTTTTTATAGCAGCTTGAGATTTATCCGATAAATCTACTCCGTCTATCGTCACTTTTCCTTCCGTAGGATGTATCAAACCGTTCAAATGTTGTATCAAAGTAGATTTTCCGCTTCCGGTATGCCCGATAATACCTACAAATTCACCTTCGTTAAAAGTCAAATTTATATCCGAAAGAGCTTTTTTCTCATACGGAGTACCTTTACCGTATATATAATTTACATTTTCGACACAAATCGACATAACTCTTCTCCCAATTCTTCATCAGACATACAATCCTTTTTTATGGAAAGTCCTTTTTTGTTCAAACCGTAAGAAATAGCGGTAGGAACGGGAACCGCCAGCCCCATACCCGTCAACTCATCAACTTTTGAAAATACTTCACGAGGAGTTCCTTGCAATTCCAATTTACCTTTATTCATTACAAGAACTTTATCGGCAGTAACGGCCTCTTCCATAAAATGAGTAATCAAAACAATGGTAATACCCTCATTTCTATTCAAATCATGAACGGTTTTCATTACTTCTTTTCTTCCTAAAGGATCCAGCATTGCAGTAGGTTCATCAAGAACTATGCAGGAAGGTTTCATCGCCAAAACACCTGCAATCGCCAAACGTTGCTTCTGTCCGCCGGAAAGCATCGAAGGAGCGTGCTTCAAATATTTCAACAAACGAACTTTTTCAAGCGATTCCTTCACACGTCTTTTTATTTCTTCAGGTTCAACACCCAAGTTTTCAGGACCGAATGCAACTTCTTCTTCCACAACTGCCGCTACAAGTTGATTGTCCGGATTTTGAAATACCATACCGACTTTTTGACGAATATTCCAAACATTCGAAAAATCTTTTGTAGACATTCCGTCCACAAAAACCTCACCTTCGGTAGGTAATAAAAGTGCATTCAAATGACGTGCCAAAGTAGATTTACCGCTACCGTTGGTACCTATAATCGCAGTAAAAGACCCCTTTTCTATACTTGCGGAAACACCTTTCAACGCAGTATACGTTTTCCCGTCAAGCGACTCGAATGTATGCTCTATATTTTTAATTTCGAAAAGAATTTCTTCATTTCGATTTTCTTGACCGTTACTCTTCATCTGAACTCTCTTTTGCTAAAAAAACAATATCAATTAACTCTAATTCTATAAAGACTGCATACATTTGTCAAACTGAAAAATGCAACAAAAAATGACAAAAATCCCTGAAACTCAGCATAAACACTGATTAAACTCAGGATATATATTTTTGTCATATTTTTATAAACTATTATAACCAGACTGTTTTTTTATATTATATCCAGCCGAACTTTTTACATGCGTTGTAAATGCCGTCATCATCAACCGAATCCGTCACATATTTTGAAAGATTTTTCAATTTCTGATGAGAATTTCCCATAGCCACACTCATCCACTCCGGTCTGAACATGGCCTCATCATTTTTACCGTCACCGAAAACAACTATTTGATCGTCGTTAACACCGTATCTCTTCATCATTTCAAAAATACCGCGTTCCTTATTAACCGGTTCTATAAGCATAGTATCGTCTTCATACCAAAAATAAGTCAAACCGTGAAAATCTATACTGAAACGGTCACCGGAATTTACACCGAGAAATATTTTATAAATTCTGTCCAAATCGTTAAAATCAAGAGAAGTATCCGTAAAAGTTTTATAATACTCATCCGGAACGACTTTTTTATAAAGCAAACTGTTTGCATGACGTTCACGAACATTATCTATAACAACGGCAGCAGGATATTTTTCGGGATCCAACCCGTTCAAAAACTTATGGCATGTATCAATAGGAAGCCCGTCATGGTAAATCAACTCGCCGTTTACGGTAAGAGCATTACCTCCGTCGGAAATAAAAGACTCCACATCAAGCTCTTTTGCAAGCTCTTTTGCATCGTCTTGAATACGTCCGGTAGCCAAAGCGACAAAATGTCCGTTTTTTCTTAATAAATGCAAAGCCTCCAATGTACTGTCGGAATAATTGTCATGCACCCTTGACCTTAAAGTTCCGTCAATATCGAAAAAGAAAAATTTTTTCACGAAATTCACCTCGATTCAAAACTGATATATATAATATATTACATAATTTTATCCATAAAATAAATAGCAAAATAAAAGTGCATGGAAACCATGCACAATATATTTTAGAGCAATTTCTCAATTGAAGACTCTATTTTTTCAGGTTTTGTAATCGGTTCGAAACGTGCTACCACTTCACCTTCACGATTTACCAAAAATTTTGTGAAGTTCCACTTTATTGAATCACCTAAAATAAAACTCGGGAAATCCGACTTGAGGAAACCAAGCAAATCTTTTCCTTCTTCGCAGTCGTACTGACATTTCATAAAACCGCACTTTGAAGTCAAAAACTTGAACAAAGGCTGAGCATTTTCACCACGAACATCACCCTTTGCAAAAAGCGGGAATGTAACACCATGATTCAAACGGCAAAATGATGCAATCTCCGAATCACTTCCGGGTTCCTGATGCAAAAACTGATTGCTCGGAAAACCTAAAACTACAAATCCCTTATCTTTATACTTCTTGTACAAAGCTTCCAAACCGTCATACTGATAAGTAAAACCGCACTTGCTTGCAGTATTTACAATAAGCATAACCTTACCCTTATAATCGGCTAAAGACTTTTCCTCTCCTGAAATTGTCTTTACTGAAAAATCATAAATACTTTTCATATCAAACACCTCTTAGATTATATTCCAAATTAATCACTGAACGACCTTTTATATCGAGCATTATCATTATAGTTTAAAATCGCACATATATCAAGCAAATTATATTCAATTTTATTAATATAGTGTTATCGAAAACTTATTAAATAACAAGCCGCATTTTCATTTGATATAATGTAATTAATTCTATTAAGGAGCAAACTATGGAAATAAAAATTAACGACGACTTCGATTTGACAAAAATCATAAACAGCGGACAATGTTTTCGAGGAAAAGAAATTGAAGAAAACATTTACAGATTCATCACAAACGATGAAATAATATATATACGAAAAAAGAGTGATGACGCATATGAAATATCTTGTGATGAACGTGCATGGAACAAAGTATGGAAAAATTATTTCGATATGGAAAGAAACTACAAAGAAATAAGAAAACAAATTCTCGAAAACGACACTTTCCTGATTAAATCGGCACGTACAGGAAGAGGAATACGCATACTCAATCAAGATCCGTGGGAAATGCTGATTACATTCATTACATCACAAAGAAAAAGTATACCGGCGATACGAAGTGCAATAGAAAAACTCTGCATACTCGCAGGAAATAAAAAAACTACGGATTACGAAACGATATACACCTTCCCTACAATCGAAACATTGAGCGAACTTGCACTTAAAGACTTGGAAAGCTGCGGACTCGGATATCGTGCTCCTTATATTTACAAAACAACTCAAATTATTCGAAAAGGCGAAATAAATTTAGAAGAACTTTACGCATATAATGACGAAAAACTTATAGAAACATTGAAAATTTTTCCCGGAGTGGGAATAAAAGTTGCAAATTGCGTGGCACTTTTTGCATACGGAAGAACAAATCGTGCGCCGGTAGACGTATGGATAGAAAGAATAATAAAAAACGAATATGAAGGTATAAATCCTTTCAACAATTACAAAACAAATGCCGGAATAATGCAGCAATATATGTTCTACTATATGCAGGTAAACAAGAAATAAAAAAATGTACATTTTACGGAAATCACCGCAAAATGTACATTTTTTATTTTATATTTGTCCCATACTCATAAGTATAAATTGTGCTATTATTGCCGAACAGATATATGTACCGATAAATACTACCGCACTTACAATTACAATTCTCCAACTGCTCTTTACGAAAACATCCAAATCTTTGCAAATCGCAATACCTGCATATGCAAGTATCGGTGTACAAAGTTGCAAAAACCCTACATGTTTTACAGCATTGTTTACAAATTCAGAGCCCGGAAATCCCGGATATGTAATTATACATCCCAAAGTTACTATGTACGCAGCACCGGGAACATTACTGGGAAGGAATTTCCCCAATACCATTCCGACAAAGGCGATAACAATCAAAATCAACATACCGATCCATGAATCGGCCAACGCATTATTTGTACCTACAGTATTTGCCACAAGCGACATAGCACCTGTTATAACCAATACCTGTGCAATTTCTGTCAATTTCATATTATTCGCCTCCTTCTTCCGGTTCGTTTTCAGACTGTTTTACCTCTTTGCCTGTTAAAGCACTTACAATAGATTTTTCCGGATTTTTTCCATATTTCAATCTGTAACATTTTTTATAAAGCCATTCCGAAAGCGGAAGAGCAAGCCAAATACTCATGTATAATCCGTCAAGACCTGAAAGCATATTACTTGCCGCACCGAACGCCGCCAACTGATCCGCCATTTGCGGATACATTGCCGAAAGCGAACCGACAGCGGCAGTCATCATACTTGCCGAACCTACACCTGCCGCCATGGCAAGTGCAAGCGGATGAAACGGTAAACAAGCTGCGGCAATACTTGCCATAAGTCCGAAGAAAATTGTTCCTATAACTGTGCCGCAAATATACACACCCATTACACCGCGGCCTTCCGCAGAATCCAAACCGAAACGCTCACCTATGAGCGCAACATTCGGTTCACGTGCAATAGAATGTGCCGCACCTATAGATTCTCTCTTAAGTCCTAAAAATACTGCGAGAGGAATCCCTACCAATACAGTTCCGATATTTCCGAACTCTTGCAATATCAGTGCAGGGGATGCAGCTAAAATCTTAGGTAATGTCGGACCTACAAGCGTACCGTAACGAGACATCAAAAGCATAAGCGTAATTCCCAAAAGTCCGCTTGCCGTTTTAATTTCTTTATCGGAAGAAATTTTTGTAAAACGAGGTGCCGTAAATACACCCATAATCAAAGCATACATCATAGGTAAAAATACTATCTTACCGACACCTATATTTATAGCCTTTGTTCCTATAATTTCCGAAACTACTACAAGCACCAATACTATTAAGTGCAATTTAAGGTTTTTCATACAAGGTTCCTCCCATAACTACAGAGTTACCGGCTGAAATATGATTCCATTTTCGCCAAGTACTCTTCTTTTGTAAGCAACGGTTTTTCTCTATCTATAATTTCCTTTGCAACCTGTGCATTATCATAAAGCAAATCTATGATATTCATTGCAAACGCTTTACCCGGTAAAATCCCGGCAGCCTCAAAGCTTGTAACTTCAAACTCCTTCGTGTGAAGACCGCCCTTTGCGCCTCCGATAAACGGATGAATTGTCGGCATCAAATGTGAAATATCACCCATATCGGTAGAAGCCGTAAAATGACCGGTTTCCTTTATTTCCGTTGACGGAGATTCAAACCTGATATTATTTACGAAAAGTTCATTCATAGCCTTACTGCAATGAAGCGGAAGCATACCCGGCAATGTTTCGATTATCGTTTCAGCTCCCACAGCATCTCCGCCTGCCTTAAACGCCGCATCTACACGCTTATGTACATTATCTATGGCATCCATAGTCTTACCGCGTACATAAAGTTCCAAACGTACATCGGCCGGAACGCAATTTACAAGATCTCCGCCCTTGGTAATAATCGGATGAACACGAACCATATCATCTTCCTTGAAAGTTTCACGAAGAGCATTAACACCCATAATACCCAAACAAGCGGCATTCAACGCATTTACACCCTCATGAGGTGCATTTGCGGCATGTGCGGCCTTACCCTTGTATCTCACAAGCTTACCCACAAAACCGTTACTTGAAGTTCCGATGTATACGGAATTTTCAGGTGCATCCCCTTGAGAATGCATCATCATTGACATATCGATATCATCAAAATGTCCCCTATATACAAGTTCACTCTTTCCGCCGAGGAAATGAAGTTTACCTTCATCAATCATGCGTTTACGAAAATCTATTTCAACGTATTCTTCCGCCGGTACGGCAAAAAATACGGCATTTCCTGCAAGTTCTTTCATAACTCCGGATTTTACAATACCGGCACAGGCAGCCATCATTGAAGCCATCTGTAAGAAATGTCCGCACGTATGAGCAGCCCCCGTCATCGGATCGCAACGAGGATCATCAGGCGTACCTACAGCATCCAACTCGGATATAACCGCAACCGTAGGACCGTCTTTCTTTCCGCAAACCTTAGACTTTACACCTGTCAAAGCAAGACCCGTCTCAACTTCCAAACCTAAATTTTTCATAAATTCGGCTATCTTTGCAGACGTCTTTTTTTCCTTAAACCCTAACTCAGGTTCCAACTGAATATTGATAGCCAAATCTTTAATCTGTTCGGCATAATCATCAATCGTCTTACAAACAAGTCGTTTCATTTCTTCCTTTGTCATTTCTTACTCCTCCTATTAGAATTTTAACTCATTTTAACATAAGTTAAACAGATATATCAACAGATAATTATCATTATAGTCCTTAAAATTAACATTTTACCGTTTAAATTAAAGTGTTATAAAAATATTTGAATATAAAACATACAAAAAAACCGTTCATTCCAAATTATTTTGAAATAAACGGTTTTCATATTATTCTTCTATTTCTTTATCTTTAGGGAAAATCAAATTCAATATAATAGCTACTATAAACACTATCGCAACACAATTTTCCGCAAAAACACTCTTTATCAAATCAGGGAAAATACGGAAAATTTGCGGCGACTGTGTAAATCCCAAACCGATTGACAATGAAAGTGCGACTATACTCATATTTCTCTGCGAATATCCGCACTTACTTATCATTCTGACACCGCTGACCACAATTGAACCGAACATCATAAGTGTGCAACCGCCCAAAACCGCATCCGGAAGTGAAGCAAGAATTACACCCAATGACGGGAACAATCCCGCAAGAATCATAATAACTGCACCCGATGCAATTGCCTTTCTGTTGACAACACCCGTCATTGCTATAAGTCCTACATTCTGACTGAATGAAGTAATCGGCATACATCCGAAAATTGATGACAAACTGCTTATATAACCGTCAACAGTTATTGCTCCGGTTATTTCCTTATCCCCCGCATCCTTTGAAAATCCCATTGTTGCAAGTGCAGACGTATCTCCCAATGTTTCAGTCGCAGAAACAAGGAATATAAGTGCTACCGAAAGTATCGCATCCCAATGAAATTCCATAGGATAAGGCATAAATGACGGCACCGAGAAAAGAGAAACCGTTGTCAAACGACCGAGATTCACCATACCGAAGAAATATGCCGTTATATATCCTACAACAAGACCGAACAATACCGAAAGCTGCTTATAAAATGATTTCGCAAAAATATTAAACGCCAAGCAAGATACCAAAGTTACAGTTCCCACAATAAGATAATTTGCATCACCGAAATTCGGATTTCCGAATCCCCCGCCGAAAGAATTTGCACCTATCGGAAGCAATGAAAATCCGATTGCGGTAACTACACTTGCAGATACAATCGGAGGTACAAGCTTTCTCCACCATTTTGCACCCAAACCGAGCGTTCCTTCCAAAATTCCGCCTACCAGCGCCGCACCGAGAACCGCTCCATATCCGTACTTAGTCCCTATAACACAAAATACGGAAACGAAAGTAAAACTTATCCCCATAATAATCGGAAGACCGCTACCTATTTTCCAAAACGGAAACATTTGAAGAAGCGACCCGACTCCGGCGATAATCATCGCAGCCTGAACAAGCGCTCCCGCCTCATGTGCCGGCATTTTTACAACTCCGGTTACTATAAGTATAGGAGCAATATTTGCAACAAACATTGCAAGCACATGCTGCAAACCGAACGGAACCGCCTTTTTTAAAGATATTTTTCCGTAAAATTCATAAATTGCATCTTTCGTATTCATAGTTCCTCCCCTACATGAATACTGCACTTTTCAGTGCAAAACATTTAATAATCAAAAACTCTTTTATCGAAATAAAAAAGAATTTCCGACTTACAGATTTGTTTTAAGAATTTAAGCCGATGTACCGAAAAATACACCGAATGCACATACCTCACGCAAATTCAATAAAATCAAATCTCGAATAAACAGCCTACATACCGTTCCTACTTAGGAAGATTCTATGTTTTGCTTTATTCAATTGTAATTGTCCCAAACGGAACATCCTAACTACAGTATACCAATACAAAAAAAATACGCAAGAAAAAATAATATTTTTTTACAAACATTATCAAAAAGAAAATAAAACAACTATAAACCTATAATGATAAAAATTTTAATCTTAAATATAAACAAAAACCCGCTCTCCGCCGCTCCTTCAAAAGGCGTTCGCTACTTGCTTCTACATGCCACTCACTCTCTTTGTGCGTCGCTTCGCTCCTTCAAATCGGTTTGCACGCTATCCCGGGTTTCCCGCTCGGATAGAAAGCCTTTTACATAAATAAAAAAAGCACTATGTTCATCACATGTGCTTTTTCTAA
>NZ_GL878519.1:476814-511309 GCF_000194985.1 Dialister micraerophilus DSM 19965
CTATTCATGCGACTCAATCATTATACCACCAGTTAAACAAATTGTCAACAGGTGTTCAGGATATTCTTTTTCAAGACTGTCCTGCATCATCATTTCATTGACGATGTTGATAATATTATCACAAGAAAAAGTCTTCGTCAAGTATTATTTCAAAAAAATATCAAATAAAATACGTCCTTAAAATTTAAGATGCGAGATATTTTCTTTTATAAAATCAATTACACGATTGAAACAAACTCCGTCTTATTAAATTTATTATTTGTAAATAGAAAAAGGAAAGATTTTCATCTCCCCTCTTATGTAGAGTTATTTATGTATAAAACTTCTTACAAGAACTTCCAATTCCTTTATTTTTTCATTTTGTTCTTGTATCGTCTTTTCCATTACTCCGTTCTTTTCCTTCAATGTGTCTACTTCTTATTGAAGTTGAGTTTGACGATTTTCTTTCGGTGTAGTTTTTCCGAGTTTCCATGAAATATCGGCATTGAAAATATGATCTTCTCCGTCCATTGTACCGCCAAAAGATATCATAGCGTTTTCATTCAGTCTATAGTATGCACCAATCGCTACCGCACTTGTTCCTTTATAATTTCCAAATCCCACTGCAAAATCTAATTTATTTTCCGGACTGTAATCAAGAGAATGAAGTGCCGCAAGTGCCGCTACTCCTACTCCGTTCACTCTGTTGCTTATAGAAGAAACTCCCTGCTTTATTTTATCTTCTACCAAGTCAAGGTTTACCGCATTCCCTGAATCACCCTTAGGTCCTTTAAATGCATTATCATTTTTAAGTGATCCTTTATCAAGAGTTAATCTCGTGTATTCATTATTTTTTCGTCTTTTACTTTTTCCGCTTTAATCCGTCACCGAAAACAATGCGTGTTGCACTCCACGTATTATCTCCAACTGCAGGTTTATAAATTTTATTCGAATATTCACCGCCATTGAAAACCGTCAGCGGCACTGCGGTACGTGCGTTAAGTTGTGCCATGTTAACCGCATCATTATCATTTACTCCGTTTGCCACATTAGTTACTCGTCTGTATATAGCACCATTTTTCGTCTATTTTATCTCTTCCTACTGAAAACTCATTTGAATCTTTTGCTACGAATCCTGCTCCCAGTGCAACGGAACCTTCACCGATGGCACTCGCACCAAACCCTAATGCCGACGAGTACTTTCCTTTCATAAATGATTCTTATTAATAATTTTCAGCTTTTATCAATATGACGTCCGAAATAAAACACATTGCACCAATAATGCAATGTGTTTTGAGATAATATTACAGATTTTGTATTCCTGTTTCCGATTATTCCGTGTTTTACTTGTATTTGTATATACAGTCTTTAAATATACCCTCATTACCGGTTCGCCGATAATGAGGGTATTCATTTACAGGGTGTTTTGTTTTTATTCTTTTCCTTTGTTCTTTTTCTTCTTTTTTTCCTTTTTACGTTTTTCTTTTCTCATTTGTGCTTTTTCATCTTTTTTATATTTTCGTCTTACTTGCAAAATTTCTTTATTTTCTTTTATTTCTTTTTCGATTTCTTTGTCTTCTACCGCTTCCATTGCCGCCAATTCTCCGGATTCAACTTCTTCCACTTCTTGTTGTGCCGTAATTTCGGTTGCATTTTCACGAAGTATTTCTTCATCGCTCAGGCATGGAAGTTCAGCCGTTACAGTTGTTCCTTTTCCCTCAATGCTGCTTATTTCTATTTTTCCGTTGTGTCTTTCTATTATGTGTTTGCATATTGAAAGTCCCAGTCCGCTTCCGCCGGTCGCTTTGTTTCGACTTTCTTCCACACGGAAAAATCTTTCGAATACACGATTTTGTTTTTCTTCCGGTATTCCTACGCCTGTGTCGGATATTGTTATTTTCATTAATTTTTCTTTCACACGTTTTATATGTACCGTTATATTTCCGCCTTCTACGTTGTATTTTACCGCATTATCCAACAGGTTCATGAAAAGTTCGGATAAAAGTGCCGCATTTCCGTACATGTATACCGGTTCGATGTCCAGGTTTATTTTCAAATCTTTTTTTGTGGCTTGTGAGGTTATAAGGTCCGCCACGTATTTCAATACGCTGTCTACCGAAACGAGTTTCCATGAAATTGTCGTTTCTTTTTCTTCTATTTTGGACAGGTGCATTATTGTGTCTATAAGGCTTAACATGCGTCTTGATTCTTGGTGTATTTTGTTGCTGAAATTTTTTATGTCTTCGGTGTCTTTGCACATTCCTTTTGCTATCATTTCGGCAAATCCGCTTATTGTGGTGAGCGGTGTTTTCAGTTCATGTGATACGTTTGCCGAAAATTCTCTGCGCATTTTTTCGGCAATATGTTCCGCCGTCATGTCTCGCAGTACTATTAATACTCCGTGTTGTTCTTCCGGAAGTATTGTACGTGTCATTATGACTTTGAAGGGTTTATCCGCTATTGTCATTGTGTATTTTTGTCTGTTTGCGTCACGATATGCCCGGTCTACGGCTCTGAGCCAATCATGATCGCAGTACATCGAGGATATTTTTCGAAATCTTTTGTCTTCCGACGGGTTAAATATTTTTTCCGCTCTTCGGTTATAGTCGATTATTTCTTTTTTGTCGTTCAAAAGAATAATTCCGTCATAAATCGTATTCATTACTATACGTATATTGTTACGATCTTCTTCCATGTCTTCGAGGTATTTTTCTATTTGATTTCTTTGTTCGGCAACCCTTTTATATAAGGGTTGAAATTCCGAGTAATTTACGGGAAGTTCTTTTATGTTTTCTCCCGACATTATTCGTTGCACCATATCGCCGAGTGATTGCAGGGGACTTAGAATTCTGTCCGTTCTGTATTTTGCAAGCATTACACTTGCAAACAAAAATACTATTATGAAAATGAATATTTCCGGTGAAAAATTTGAAAAAATATTTATCGGCAGGTTTCGTTCAAGTGAAAATCTCAAAATTGTACCGTCTTCAATTTTTTGTGCAATGTAGATTTTCGGCATGTCGTTTTTGTCTTTGTGTACATTGTATCCGCTGCCGGTTTTAATCGCTTCGTTTACTTCGGGACTTCCTAGATAATAATCGGCATCGTTGTCGTCTTCGTTGTCGTAGTAAATTATTCCTTTTTGATCGAACCATGCTATATGTATTTTTTCATGTCTCGCATTTGAAAATTCTTCGAGATATTTTTTACTGTTGCTTTCGTCTTCAGTTGTAATTACGGAAGATACTACCTTGTTCAAATTTATTAATTCTTCCGTTCTTCTTTCCTGCATTCCTTGATAATAGAATACGCCCAAAACTATAAATACTATTATTGCGGTCGTTATTCCCGTTATCAGAAGACTGTTGAATATTTTATTTCTCATTTATCTTCCTTTTCGTGTTCCAATCGGTATCCTATACCTCGCACGGTATTTATGTATTTATCACAATCTTTGATTTTTTTACGCAAACCTTTTATGTGCATGTCTACCGTTCTGCTTTCTATTTCTATCGGTGAGTCCCATACAGCTTCCATAATGCGATCTCGTGAGAGAACTATTCCTTTGTTTATCACCAGGTATTGAAGCAGTTTGAATTCTTTCAACGTCAAAAAGACTTCTTTTCCGTTTTCGGTTACAACGTGCTTTGCTTCATCTATTATTGTGTTTTTATATTTTAATATTTTCGGCTCTTCTTTTGAAGTATTTTTCCCATAATTACTTCTACGTAAAAGAGATTTCACACGTGAAATCAGTTCCATTATTCCGAAGGGTTTCGTTATATAATCGTCGGCGCCCGAGTCGAGGCCTTTTACTATGTCATATTCGCTCGTTTTTGCCGTCATCATGACAATTGGAATTGTGGAGTATTCATTTGTATTTCTCAGTTTTTTCAATACGCATAATCCGTCTTCACCGGGTAACATTATATCCAGCAATATTAAATCCGGTATTTTATTTTCCAATTCTTTGTAAAATTTTTCCGCTCCGGCAAAGCCTTTTACATCAAATTTTTGACCTTTCAGTGCATACATAACGAGTTCACGTATTCCGGAATCATCTTCTACGCAATAAATAAGTGCCATATTTGTTCCTTTCTTTTTTATTTATTGTATCATATCTATCCGAATTGTCCCGAAATATATCTGTATGTACGTTCATTTTTCGGAGTTGTAAATATTTTTTCGGTTTTTCCGTATTCTATAAGTTCTCCGAGATAGAAAAATGCGGTCTTGTCAGATATTCTTCGTGCTTGCTGCATATTGTGCGTTACCATAATTATCGTGTATTTTTCTTTCAATTTCATAGTGAGTTCTTCTATCGCCGCCGATGATACCGGATCCAATGATGCCGTGGATTCGTCCATAAGCAGTATTTCAGGTTCCATTGCAAGCGCTCTTGCAATGCACAGTCTTTGTTGTTGACCGCCGGACAGTCCGAGTGCGGATTTTTTCAGTCTGTCTTTTACTTCGTTCCATATCGCAGCTTGTTTCAAACTTTTTTCCACGATTTCGTCAAGTTCGTCTTTTTTCGTAATTCCTTTGAGTCTTACTCCATATGCTATATTGTCGTAGATACTTTTCGCAAAGGGGTTCGGTTGTTGAAATACCATTCCGACTTCTCTTCTGAGCGATATGGGATCCGTTTCGTTGTAAATATCTTTTCCTCTATATAAAATTTTTCCTTCAACTCTGCAATTTTCTATAAAGTCGTTCATTCTGTTCAATGTCCGCAGAAATGTGGATTTTCCGCAGCCTGAAGGTCCGATGAGTGCCGTTATTTTATTTTTTTCTATATTTGTTGAAATATTTTTAAGTGCTTGCGTTTTTCCGTAGTACAAGTACAAGTTTTTTATTTGAAAGGATATGTTTTGTGAATTTTCATTTTCTTTTGTGTGTTTTTCCATTATTTACTTCCTTCGCTTTTTCTTGAAAAGTACTTACTTATATAGTTTGCGCTTAAACAGAATACAATTGTCATTATTACCAATATTGCAGATGCTGCAGATGCGGTATCATATGCTCCGCTGCCTATTCCGTCCATTCTCGATGCCCATACTTGAAGTGCCAATGTTTCTCCGGGTCTTAAAGGATTAAGCGGACATTGCGATGATGCAATGTTCCAAACTTTCCAACTGAAATCGGTACTCATTCCTGCGGTATACAAAAGTGCCGCAGCTTCTCCGAATACTCTTCCGGATGCGAGAATGACGCCTGTCATTATTCTCGTTGATGCTGCCGGCAATATTACTTTTCTTATCGTTTCGAAGCGTGTCGCTCCGAGTGCAAAACTTCCTTGTTTGTAGTTGTCGGGTACTTCTTTGCATGCGTCATATGTGGTTGCGGTGATGAGCGGTATCGTAAATATCGAGACCGTCAATGCTCCCGACAGTAAGTTCCATTGAGTTCCTACGTACGTTACAAATGCAAAGTATCCGAAGAGTCCGACAACTATTGACGGTAATGACGATAGTGTTTCTACCGCCATTTTCAAGATGCTTGAAATTTTTCCGGATGTAACGTATTCGGACATGTATATTCCCGAAAAAATTCCTATCGGAACAGATACGAAAAGTGAAAGCACGAGAAGGTATATTGTATTGAACAGTTGATTTCCTATACCTTTTTCCGTAAATGACAGTATTTCGGGTGAAAATACTTTTATTCCGTTATAGAGTACGTTTGCAAGAAATAATGCAAATACGACAACTGTTATTCCTGTGAATATTTTTATAATCGAAGTTGCAACACGATTCGTAATTCTGTTTCTTTTTATATTTCCGATTTTTATTTTTTCACTATGAACGATTTTGTAAATTTCGATTGTTTCTTCCATCACTTGTTGTCCTTTCGGTGAAGCATATGAATGACTATTACGAAGAACATAGATATGAAAAATAAGAGTAACGCCATGGACCATAGCGCATAGCTGAGTTCTCCTCCTGCCGTAGCCCCTCCCATGTCGGATGCAATTGCCGTTGTAAGGTTTACCGCCGGTGATAAAATCGAGTCCGGTATTATTCTCATTTTTCCTATTACCATAGATACGGCAAGTGCTTCTCCGAATGCTCTTGTAAGTCCTAAAACAAATCCTGTCACTATACCGGATGATGCCGAGGGTATCAATATGCTGTAAATCATTTGCCAACGTGTGGCTCCAAGTCCGTAGGCGCCTTCAATATATTTCGGAGGTACATTTTTGAATGCATCGGCAATAACGGCTGTCACTGTAGGAAAAATCATCATCGCAAGTACGATTGATGCAGCAAGTACGGTTTGTCCCGTCGGAAGATTGAATATATCCCGTATAAACGGAACAAGTACCGTAAGTGCGGTCCAGCCATATACAACGGAGGGTATTCCGGCGAAAATCCCTATCATCGGTTTTATATATTTTTCTCCGTTCTTTTTATCCATTACCGATATGTATAGTGCAGTTGCTATCGAAAACGGTGCAACCATAAGGACGGATGCAAGACATACTGCAACGGATCCTATTATGAATACGCTTGCTCCGACTTTTCCTCCACCCAATTCCGTATCGGAAGGATTCCATGCCGATGAAAAAATAAATTCTCCGATTGTATGATTGAAATATGTAAAAAGCCGAGTTCCGTTCCACAAAAGACTTGCGGCTACCGCAATTGTCAATATCAGCAGTACCGATGCCGATACTGCCGATATATATTTTCCTAAATATTCACGTTTGAGCATATGTCACCAAATCAGCGTGAAACTTGCATTTTGCTTGTAATTCCGTATCCGAGTTCTTCAATTATTTTTCCGAATTCTTCAGATGTAAAGAAGTCGATATAGTTTTTTACGGCACCTTTTGCTTCACCTTTTGTATACATATGTTCGTATCCCCATACAGGATATTTTCCGTTATATGTGTTTTCAACTGTCGGTTCTACTCCGTCAATTGCAAGGACATTTACAAATTTACTGTTTCTTACATACGGCAATGCAACATATCCTATCGCTCCTTTTGTCTGCGATACATTTTCGATTAATGTTCCGTTGTCGTCAGTTTCCAAAGTTGCATTTGCAGTTTCATCCATGCCGTCAAGTGCATACTTTGTAAAAAGCATTCTTGTGCCTGAGGTTTTCGGTCTTGTTATCAATACGATTTCTTCGTCCGGTCCTCCGACTTCTTTCCAGTTTTTTATTTTTGAGGTGAAAATATCTCTTAATTGTTCTTTTGTTATATTTTTCACGTCTTGATAAATATCTTTATTTACCACTGCCGCTACCGTTACTATGCAAACTTTATGATCTTGTAATTCTTTCGCTTTTTCGGAAGGAAGTTTCATTGAGGCATCTACGTCCGAATTTCCGATATCTACACTGCCTTCGGATACTTGTTTCAAACCTACGCCGGATCCGCCTGCATTAAGTATGATTGATACATCCGGATTTTTTTCTTTAAATGCGGAGGCCGCTTTTTTTGCGAGCGGCAATAATGCCGATGACCCCGATCCCGTAACGGTACTACCTTTATGCTGGCTTTCACCGCTTCCGCAACCTGCCAACAATACGGATATTCCTAATGCCGCAACACCTGCTACCAACCATTTTCTTAATTTCATATACTTTCTCCTTTCATTTTCCAATTTCATTATTCTGATTTCATTATAAAAAGAGAATGTAAAATACTCGCATATCTTTTGTATAGTTTTTGTATAATAAAATGTTTTTTGTAATTTTTTTGTAAAATAAAAAAATGTATCGCTTTTTTTGCAATACATTTTCATGTTTTTTATTCTGAAAGTCCCAATTCTTCTTCGTACAAGTCCACTACTTGATTGAATGTTCCTTCGCTTTCGCATTTCATTATTTCTCTTCTGAGTGCGGTCGCTTTCGGAAGTCCGTAAAAGTAGTGACTTGCATGTGCACGCATTTCTCTGATTGCCGTATATTCACCTTTTTCTTTTACCAAATTTCCAAGGTGAGTTCTCGCCATTGAAAGTCTCATTTCCCAAGACGGTTCTTCTACCGTTTCTCCGCTTTCAAGATATGTATTTACCGCATTGAATATCCACGGGTTTCCCCATGCGGCTCTTCCTATCGCCACTCCTACGCAACCTGTTTCTTCCATCATTCTTTTTGCACTCGGTCCGTCCACTATATCACCGTTTCCGAATACGGGAATTTTTACCGTTTCAACAACTTTTCTTATTGCATCGAGGTCCGCTTTCCCGCTGTACATTTCTTCTCTTGTTCTTCCGTGTACGGTAATTGCTGCGGCACCTGCGGCTTCTACGGCTTTTGCAAGCTCAGGGGAGTTCAAATTTTCTCTGTCCCAACCTATACGCATTTTTACGGTAACGGGAACTTTTACGGCTTTTACCATTGCTTCGACTACTTTTGCGGAATTGTCTATATCTTTCATCATCGAGCATCCGTCACCGTTTTTTACAACTTTTTGCATCGGACATCCCATATTTATATCTATTACATCCGCACCGGCCTCTTCAACTTCTTTTGCCGCCAATGCCATTATTTCCGCTTGATTTCCGAAAAGCTGCAACGCTACCGGATGTTCGTCAGGTGCTATTTTCAGCATTTCTTCGGTTTTTTCATTTTTATAATAAAGTCCTCGTGAACTTACCATTTCGGCAGTCGTCATGGCTGCACCGTGTTTTCTTGCGATAACTCTGTATGCAAGGTCACTTACTCCTGCCATAGGCGCCAATACCGCCCATCCGTCCAACTTCACCGATCCTATTACCGGTTTTTTCATATCTGTATTTATCCCTCCACACGAATTATTTTAAAATTTCTTTTTGACGGCTTTACGCTGTCGGATTTTTTTGCATATCCTATGCCTATCGCAATAACGGGCTTTATATCATTACCCAATCCGAATAATTTCAAATATTGCGCTTTTTCTCCCAAATGTCCGACAAAACCTCTGAGTATTACCGAACTCAATCCCAATTCGGTCGCTTTCAAGTGTATATTTTCGACAATTATTCCGCAATCGAAGTCAACCAGATTTTCTATCGCTTTTTCGGTTTTGCAAGCAATAATTACAAGCGGAACTCCATATAAAGGATCTTTTTTCGCTCCCGATTTTATACTTTCTTCAGTTATACTTTTTAAAATTTTTTCATCACTTATTGAAACAATTGCATACCCCTCGTCATTGTGCATTCCTACGGGTACACGTATCGCCGCATTTAAAAGTTCATCTACCATACTTGAAGGTATTTTTTCGTTTGTATATTCTCTTACGGTTTTTCTGTTTTCCAAAACTTTTTCAAATTCCATTATACCCCGCCTTTTCAAAATTTTCTCATGCTTTTTATTATGTCACGTTTTTTTACAAGTAACAAGCAAGCGTTTTACACCTTTGACAACAAACATTTTCATCAATTTTGTTGACATTGATTATTTTACATGCTATCATGTTAAAAATTTATAAAGGAGGAACACATCATGAGAAACACATGGAATACAATTACAATTTGCTGTTGTTGTACCTGCATGGTTTGTTGCTGCCATGTTTCTTTTGCGTGTGCTCCTGTCGATCGAATAGGTACAATTTTGTAACGATATTTTTGCATATTTGTCATCAAAGGCGGGAATACACTTCCCGTCTTTTTTTGTCGTTTGAAAAGGAAAATAAAATGGATACTGTTTATATTTTCAAATATCTTCACTTGTTTGTCGATGCAGGTTTGACGACGTTGAGAATTGCTTTTTTCGGAATTGTGCTTTCTCTTTTATTCGGACTTTTTATAAGTGTAATACGCTACAAAAAAGTTCCGATAATTTCACAAATATGCAAATTTTACATAGAACTTTCGAGAAATACTCCTCTGCTCGTGCAATTATTTTTTCTCTACTTCGGTCTTCCTAAAGCGGGAATACATATTTCCGGTGAAAATTGCGCACTTTCGGGGCTTGTATTTTTGGGAGCAAGTTACATGGCGGAAACGTTTCGAAGCGGATTGGAATCTGTTGCAAAATCTCAAATCGAATCTGCGGCGGCATTGGGAATGGGTGAGTATCAAATTTTCCGTTTCGTTATTATTCCTCAAGCGGTTTCGGTTTCTATTCCTTCCGTTTGTGCAAACATAATTTTTCTTATAAAAGAAACTTCGGTTTTCAGTGTTTGTGCAATTCCCGATCTTATGTATGTGGCAAAAGATTTAATAGGTCTTTATTACAAGACCGATGAAACTTTATTCATGCTCGTTATTGCATACTTAATTATTTTATTGCCCGTTTCTATAATCGCTTATTTATTGGAAAGGAAGACGCTATGGGTTTATCGGAATTAAATTTTCTGTTTGAAGGTGTGAACGGTTTGAGATTGCTTCAAGGGTTGGGAACTACTTTGACGATTTCATTGCTTTCGGTAGCAGGCTCTTGTATATTGGGACTTTTTGTCGGATTGATAATGACTTTGAAAAATCCGTTTATACAATTGCTTTCGAAATTCTATCTCGAGTTCATGCGTATAATGCCGCAGCTTGTACTTCTTTTTATCGCATATTTCGGAATTGCAAAAGCATTTAATATACACATTTCGGGCTTCATCGCTTCATTGACAGTTTTCATTTTATGGGGCACGGCGGAGATGGGCGACCTTGTACGTTCGGCAGTAGAGTCGATACCTGAAAATCAATATGAAAGTGCGGCAGCTCTCGGTTTTTCAAAATTTCAAATGTATCGTTTCATAATTATTCCTCAAGCTGTCGGATTTCTTCTTCCTCCCGCAATAAACTTGTTTACACGAATTATAAAGACAACTTCGCTTGTAGTTATGATCGGAGTTGTGGAAGTTCTCAAAACGGGACAGCAGCTTATAGAAGCAAATCGCTACACTGCACCCGATGCGGCACTTCCCATGTACGGTTTGATATTTTTCCTTTATTTCTTCTCTTGTTGGCCTCTTTCAAAATTATCTTCTTATTTGGAAAAGAAACGGAGCGGCAGATATGCAAAATAAAATATTGCTTTCAATAAAAAATTTAAAAAAGAATTTCGGCGAAAATACCGTTTTAAAAAATATTTCTCTTGATGTAAAAGAAGGTGAAGTAATCGCTGTAATAGGTCCTTCCGGTTGCGGAAAATCCACTTTCCTGCGTTGTATAAACGGACTTGAATCTATAGATGACGGTTCTATATACCTTTATGACGAATGTATTTCAGACGGTTCTATTTCAGGTAAATATGTACGTCAACGTATCGGAATGATTTTCCAAAGTTATGACTTGTTCAATCATATGAAAGTTTTACAAAATATTATGCTTGCTCCGGTGGAAGTGCAAAAAAGAGATAAAAAAGAAGTAAAACGTCAAGCTCTTGAATTGTTGGAGCGTGTACACCTTTCGGATAAAGCCGATGCATGGCCTTCTCAATTGTCCGGTGGACAAAAGCAGCGAATTGCAATTATTCGTGCATTGATTATGAATCCCAAGTTGGTACTTATGGATGAAATTACCGCTTCTCTCGATCCGGAAACCGTAAGTGAAGTTTTACAGTTTGTAACTGAACTTGCAAAAAGCGGAATGACAATGATTATAGTTACTCACGAATTGTCTTTTGCAAAAGCGGTTGCAGACCGAATACTGTTTTTCGATAAAGGTCTGATTTCCGAGGAAGGTACACCGGATAAAATTTTCAATCACCCCGATAAGGAACGTACAAAACAATTTCTCACATCCGGTTTTTGAATTTATACAAAGAGGAGTTCACTATGAAAAAATTTACAACGTTTTTAATGGCAATCGTTTCAATTTTGGCATTGACTTTTGCCTCAGGCTGCGCATCAAATTCGGAAACGGAATCGAAACCTTATCGCTCCATCGCAGAAATTAAAAAGAGCGGAGAATTGATAATAGGTGTTTTCAGCGACAAAGCTCCGTTCGGATATATAGATAAAAACGGTAATTACCGAGGATATGATATTTATTTTGCAGAACGTCTTGCAAAAGATTTGGGAGTAAAGCCCAAGTACATTTCTCTTGAACCGGCAAACCGTACCGAATATGCAAAAACAGGAAAGGTAGATATAATTCTTGCAAATTTCACTGTGACAAAGGAGCGTGCCGAGCAAGTGGACTTCGCACTTCCGTACATGAAAGTCGCAATAGGTGTGGTTTCACCAAAAAATCAAAACATCACATCTGTCGAGCAGTTGAAAGGCAAAAAATTGATTGTCGCAAAAGGAACGACTGCGGAAACTTATTTCACTGAAAATCATCCTGAAATAGAATTACTCAAATTCGATCAATATGCCGAAACTTACAGTGCTTTGCTCGATAAAAGGGGCGATGCATTTTCTACCGACAACACCGAAGTGCTTGCATGGGCCATGAAAAACCCCGAATACAAAGTGGGTATTACACATTTGGGAAAAGATGAAGTAATTGCACCTGCGGTGCAGAAAGGCAATAAAGAGCTTCTCGATTATATAAATAATGAAATAAAAGAATCGGCAAAGGAAAATTTCTTCCACAAAGATTATGAGGAAACACTTGCTCCGGTTTACGGAAGCTCCGTAAATCCCGACGATCTTGTAATCGAAGGCGGAAAATTGTAATAAAAAAGGCGACTTCAGTCGCCTTTTTTTATACACCGAGTATATCCAATATCTGAGATAAATTTTTCTTTCCGAAATGTATTTCTTCTCCGTTTATTATCATACAAGGTACACTCATTATATTGTACTTTTCACGCATTTGCGGATAGTACTGCAAATCATGCACGTCAACAGTTACATTCGTATTTTCGGAAGCTATACGCTGAGCGGCAGCTACCAAGTCAGGACACATCGTACATGAAAGTGAAACTGCAATCTGTATTTTCACCGATTTCTTTATATTCGCAATACGTTTACTTGCTTCTTCACCTATATTTTGTCCCGGACCTGCCACATTGTACATTGCAAGTACAAATGAATTGAATTCGTGTCCGCCGGGTATACCGTGAAATCTCAATCCTCTGTCCGCACCGTCTTTACTACATATGGAAATCATGTATCTTTCGCTTTCTTGTGATACCGGAACAAATTCGGATTTTATCTTTTCGCAAAGAGATGTTATTTCATTTACAATTTTTGTGTTTTCTCTCGAAACCTTGCTGTCATCGGTATATACACGAAGTACAATTTGATTTTCAAATTTATCAAATACCGGCACAAGTGCTTTACGCATATTATCATCCAAAAAGGCATTTGAAGATGCTTTCAGTACATTTTTCTCTTCAACATTTTGAGTTTTCGGCTTTACGAAAGTTCTCTCCAAATTCAGTTTGCGATACTGAATGCCCAAATATTTTTCGGCACTTGTCGCAGCAATTGCACCGTCGGATACGGCGGTAACAACCTGTCTTAAATTCTTTATACAAATATCTCCAGCGGCATACACACCTTTTATATTCGTTTCTTGATTGCGATCAGTTACCACGTAGCCCTGTGCATTCAATTCCAGTAAATCTTTTACGAGTGAATTTTCCGGTTCATATCCGATGAATACGAATACTCCGAAAAAGTCTTTGTCGAATGATTTATATGCGGTTTCTTTTTCGGTTACATTGTTTTTCAATACAACTTTACGAATTGAATTATCTCCCTGAACCGATTTGAGTCGAGTATTGTACATTACGGTAACTTTGGGATGATTTATCAATTCTTCAACTTCCGCAGATGAAATCGAGAATTTATCTCTGCGAACTACCACGGTAATGCTTTTTGCATAACGTGTCAAAAACAATGCTTCTTCTACGGCGGAAAATCCTCCACCGATTACAAATATATCCTTGTCGGTAAAAAATTCTCCGTCACATGTCGCACAGTAAGCCACACCATGACCGCGGAATTCATCTTCACCTTCAAACTCCGCTCTCTTGGGATGAGCACCTGCTGCATATATGACACTCAAAGCTTTGAAACTTCCCACATCGGTATGTACAACTTTGTAATCACCCTCAAGCTCAAGCTTGTTTACTTTTGAAATTAAAAATTCCGCACCGAAATTTTCAGCCTGAACTTTCATCTGTTTTGTAAGAGTCGAACCGTCCGTTTTTACAACTCCCGGATAATTTACTATGTCCGAAGTAATCGTAATTTGTCCGCCTATGGTTTCCTTTTCGACAACAAGTACCTTGAACTGCGCTCTCGCCATATAAATGGCGGCAGAAAGCCCCGCAGGCCCTCCACCGACTATTATTGCATCATATAACTTTTCCATTCACAAGTACCTTTTAAAGTTTACCGGACAAATCAAAGGAAGGTTTCAAAGTATCATCACCGGGTTCCCACTTTGCCGGACAAACTTCATCACCGTGTTCGTAAACGAACTGTGCCGCCTGTACCTTACGAAGAAGTTCATCGGCATTACGTCCGATATTATCCGCACTTACTTCATACAATACGACTTTGCCTTCCGGATTGATTACAAATGTACCACGTTCCGCCATTCCGTCACTTTCCACGTAAATATCGAAACTCTTTGCCAAATTTCCGTTGGGATCTGCAAGCATTGTGTATTCAACCTTGCCTATTCTGTCGGAATTTTCATGCCAAGCCTTGTGAACATATTCACTGTCACAAGAAACTGAATAAATTTCACAACCCATTTTCTTGAACTCGTCATACTTGTTCTGTAAATCTTCCAATTCTGTCGGACATACAAATGTGAAATCTGCCGGATAAAAGAAAAGTACACTCCACTTACCCTGCAAATCCTTGTCCGTTACAACCTTGAATTCACCTGTCTGATACGCATTTACCTTAAATTCCGCAATGCTCTTTCCTGCCATTGACATAATTAATTCCTCCTATGTTAAATAAATCTATATTTATTTTTTTCGTTTTAGCGTCTTTATTATAGCAAGCATATCTAAAAAAGTCAATTCAATATAAATTCAAATCCGACTTCAATGCAAAAGCGAAAACGACAAACTCAAAAGTTTAAAATTCCAAGTACGAACTCCCCTTTCATTTCAAATTTTTGCTCCAAACATATCGGACTTGCAGTTGCATTTCGGTGCAACTTTTTTGTATCTCATTTATAATATAAATTAATGAAATATTTTTTATAGAGGAGATTTTATGTCACTAAAATTCATTTTCGGACTTTCAGGCTCGGGCAAAACCGCACGCTGCTGCAAAGAAATATTCGAATACACACAAAACAAAGATTCAAGTGCGTACTTTATCGTACCCGATCAAAGCACATACACAACCGAATACATTCTTGCACAAACATTTCCCGAAGGCGGATTTACAAATGTAACGGTTACGGGATTTTCACGACTTGCATACAAAATTTTTCGTGAAGTGAAAACACGTAAACACGATGCAATTTCAAAATTGGGACAAGACCTCGTTTTAAGTCTTATATTGAGTGAAGAGAAAAATAATCTTTCCGTACTTTCTCAAATGTCATCTCAACCTAAATTTATAAAATCTTTAAAAGATATTTTTCATCAATTCAACAGTTCCCTCATAACTGAAGAAATGCTCGAAAATGCGGCAAAAAAAGAAAAAGGCTCTCACTTGGGAAAAAAACTCGGCGATTTGCACCTTCTTTTCAAAAAATATCATGAATATCTCACAAACCGTTTTTCTTACAACGGTGAAATTTTTGATTTGCTTGCAACTGAAATATCTAAATCGGACTCTATAAAAAAATCTGCAATATGGATAGACGGATACCACGGATTTACACTTCAAGAAATGAAAATAATTTCGGCACTTGTAAAAAATGCAAAAAAAGTGACAATTACACTCCCGTTTGAATCTACCGAGCAGGCAATGCAAAATCCTCTTTTCATGAAACCTTCGGAAACATGGAGAATACTTTCAGAAAATGAAAAAGCATCGGATGCGACAATACTTACAACACTGCATAGATTTCAATCAAGTCGCATACGCTCGCTGGTAAAACACGGATTTGAAACGACACCTTACGAATGTCGTGAAAAAGAAGAAACCGACGGCGGAATATATCCGTCATCGGCAGCAGACAGATCTGTCGAGATAGATTTTATCGCAAGAAAAATACTCACACTCGTACGTGATAAAAAATTGCGCTACAGAGATATAACCGTACTTTTGAGAAACCCCGAATTGTATACGGACTTAATCGAAAGAATATTCAAAAAATATGAATTACCCGTTTTCATAAACAAAAAAGATACAATGAACAATCATCCGCTTATAGTATCGGTAACGGGACTTCTGGAATTTCTCACCGCACAGGCAAACAGAAAAAATTCCGGATACTCAAGACATATTTTATTTCCGATACTAAAAACCGGACTTTTGAAAAATTTCCCGCCGGAAAAAGTAAATAAACTTGAAAATTACATAATCAAAAACGGAATAAGATTTTTCCAATGGGATAAAGAATGGAATTATCGAACGGTAAAAGACATAGACAATCCGGAAAACGAACTTTCCGAAATTGAAAAATCTGAAAACGAAGAAGCAAACAGCTGCAGAAAAAAACTTCTCGAAACGCTCGGAAATCTTGAAAAAGAATGGAACACCAACACCTCGGTAAAAGAACGTTGCCGCATACTTTACGAATGGCTCGTTTCTCAAAATATACCTCAAATACTTTCCGAACGTGACAAAATCGAATTTGAAAAAACACGAAAAAAGCCACACATTCAGGCGTGGAAAAAATTCATCTCGCTTTTGGACGAACTTGTAAATATCGCAGGAGAAGACACACTTCCCGAAGAATATTTCATGAACGTTTTGAAAAGCGGACTTTTCAACTTGTCATTTGCAACCATACCCGACACATTGGACCACATTACCGCAACTTCCATAAGCAGAGGCTATCACATGGAAAGCGCCGCAGTCTTTATCCCCGGAATGGCAAACGGAGAATTTCCGAAAGACATTGAAAACACAAACTTCATAACGGAAGCGGAAAGAAAACATCTTGCAAAGGAAAATACACTTACACTCGGAAACGACTTTGTATTTAACATATACGAAGAACAATTTTACACATACCTTGCATTGACACGTGCAAAAAAATACATGTATATCTCATATCCGAAAACGGATTCCGAAAACAAACCTTTGGAACCGTCATTCATTTACAAAAAAATAATTTCTCTGAACTACGCACACGCAGAGGAAATTGCCGACAGACCCACCTACGACACAAAGGACATGACATTCTTCTCAAATCCCAAGCAGGCAATAACACTTCTGCCGGAAATTTTAAGGCAAGGAATTCCGGAAAAAAACAGCTGCTGGACCTATCTCAAAAATTGGGCGACACAATCGCATAATGAATACGCCGAACTTTTTTACGATCAACAAAAAAGTTTTAAATACAACTCGACTGCAAGCACACTGTCGCAAGACATAGTGAATAAACTTTTCAAACCGTACGGAAAATTTTACGGTTCAATTTCACAATTGGAAGAGTATCGTTCATGCCCGTATAAATATTTCCTCAACAGAGGACTGAAACTGAGCGACCGTCAAGACGGACGGATACAAAACATCGACTTCGGAAATTACCTTCACTCGGGACTTAAACGTTTCGGAAATCTTTTATCATCAATGAACAAAACATGGAAGGACCTGAGTGATGATGAAATAGACGCTTTCTCAAATCAAATTTCTTCAATAATTACACCGCTTGTAGCACACGGAACACTTACCGCGGACGCAACAAACGCATACACACATCGACTTTTGAACATGACATTCAAAAAATCAATAAAACAATTCAAAAACTGGAGCGAAAACAGCGATTTCAAAACGACGGACTTGGAACGTGAATTCAAAATAAATATAAAAGCCGATGACAAAGATACGTTTACGCTGCGTGGAAAAATAGACAGAATAGACTCATATACAACGGAAACATCCCAATGCGCACTTGCGGTATGCGACTATAAAACGGGCATACAGTCAATAGACTTGCAAAGCATAATTTCAGGAATAAAACTCCAACTTGTTACATACATGCTGGCAATGATAAAAGAAAATCCCGAAAAAAATATTATTCCGACAGCACTCATGTACATCTATCTGTCAAACGATGCGGAAAATTTCAAAAACGTTCCGCCGGACGGAATACCCGCAAAAGAAGAAACATCGGCATGCGACGGATTTTACCTTTCGGATGCAAATCTGCTCACAAAGCTGGATAAATACATCGAAGATAAAAATTCGAAAACAAAAAAACATATAAACGTAACACTGAACAAAAACGGAACACTGAGAGCAAATAAAAACACACTGACACCTCAGGAAATGGAAAACCTTACAAAAGCCGTAGAGCAAAAACTCATAGACCTTTACAAACAAATTTCACAAGGAAATATAAGTATTTCACCGACACTCTACGACACACACACGGCATGCGACTATTGCCCGTACAAAAGCATATGTCGATTCGACATCGCACTCAAAAACAAGTACAACTTTGTAAACAAACTGAACAACAACGAAGTAAAAGAAATATTAAACGAGAAAGGAAATGACAAATGAGCGACAAAAAATGGACCTCGTCACAAAGCGAAGCACTGAAATCGAGAAACTGCAACCTTCTTCTTTCTGCAGCTGCCGGAAGCGGAAAAACAGCCGTACTCGTAGAACGCATCATACGAAGAATAACCGACCTTGACGATCCGACAGACGTAACCGACCTTCTCGTACTCACATTCACAAAAGCCGCCGCATCGGAAATGAAATCCCGTGTAACAATCGCACTCAACAACGCACTCTCAAAAGCCGCAAAAGAACATAACGAAAAACTGGTAATGCACCTTCATAAACAAATAGCACTCATGTCGGGAGCGCAATTTTCCACACTCGACTCATTCTTTCTCGGTATAGTACGACAATACTTCTATCTCATAAACATTCCGCCGGACATATCAATAATCAACAACCAAAAAGAACTCTACCTCATGCAACAGGAAATACTCTCGGAAATACTCGAAAAATACTACTCATCAAACGACAAAGACTTTCTGAACTGTGCAGACATGTTCGCCGGAAAATTCAGAGATACAAAACTGAAAGAAATAATATTGAAACTCTACACATTCTCATGCTCGATGCCGTTTCCCGAAGAATGGTTGAATTCACTTTCAACTCCATACAAACTTGAAAGTACAACAAACATAGACGAACTTCCGTACACAAAAATAATATTGACCCACCTTCACAACCTTGCAAAAGAATGGGAAGACAATTACCGTATAATGTTCAACCTCATAGAAAAAGAAAAAGCGCTTATGAATTACACCGAAACACTCAGTGAAGAACTGGCGGCGATAAGCATACTTTGCAATGCAAAAACATGGAAAGAATGGCACGAAACTATAAATGAGATAACATTCAGAAGCTTAAAACCCGTAAAGAAAACTCAAGCGGAAAACCCCGAAGCACTTGAAATATACAAAACAACAATACTAAGTACACGCAAAAACATAAAAGACAAATTAAAGGAAATAGCCGCCATGTACTTTGCGATAGACGAAACACGCTGGATAGAAGAAATGAAAAAAACCTGTCCTACAATAGAAATACTCTCAAAAATCACAACGGAATTTTACAATGAATACCTGAAAAGAAAGCAAAAAGAAAGTACAATGGAATTTTCCGACACCACGCACTATGCACTCAACATACTCATAAAAAAACACAAACTTGAAAACGGAAAACAAGAAATCGAACTCTCCGAAGCCGCAAAAGAACTCCAAAAAAAATACAAAGAAATAATGATAGACGAATACCAAGACACAAACTCCATACAAGAACTGATAACAACACTCATATCAAACGGCCGCAACCTCTTCATGGTAGGAGACCTCAAGCAAAGCATTTACCGTTTCAGAATGGCGGATCACACAATATTTCTCGACAAATACTCCACATTCACAAAAGATGAAAACGCAAAAAACCGCCTGATTGTACTGAACAAAAACTTCAGAAGCGATCATGCGCTCCTGTCGTCAATCAACTACATATTCAGACAAATAATGAACCCTGAAATATTGGAACTGAGCTACAACGACGATGAAGCGCTGCATGCCGGAAGACTGCAAGAAACACCGCCGGATACATATATAGGAAACAAAGAACACGGATCCGTTTCGATAAACATAATAAACAACAAAGAACTCGAAGAAAAAATCAGCGATCAGGACAAATCTCAAATCGAAAACGGAGAAACCGAAATAATATACATCGCAGAAGAAATAAAAAATATAATAAACAACGAACTCACAGTAACAAACCCCGACGGTACGTATCGCAAAGCGGAATACAAAGACATCGCAATACTTGCACGCTCACTTTCAAAAAAAGCATCACTCTTTTTGAAAATATTCAACGAATACAACATACCGGCAGCAACACAAAACGATGACAACTTCTTGGATGCGACAGAAACGAAAATACTTCGTGCATTACTCGAAATCATCGACAACCCATACAGAGATTTGCCGCTGGTTGCAGTGCTGCGTTCATACTTTGCGAACATGGACGAAACGGAATTTGCAAAAATAGCAATCGCAAAAAACGAACTGAAAACACAAACATGGTGGGAAACATTACCGCTTACCGAAAAATACGTAAGCGAAAAAACATTTGAAAAAATAAAAAAATTCATCGAAAAATACAATAATTGGAAAGACTACTCGCTAAACAACAGTATATCCGAACTCCTTCAACGCATACTTGAAGAAACGGGATACATGACATATATAAGCGGACTTGCAGAAGGAACATTCAGAAAATCTCACATAGAAAACTTCTACAAACTTGCACTCGACTTTGACGAAAAAGAAAAAAACGGACTATACAGATTTCTCTACATGCTCGAAAAACTCACCGAAGAAGGCCGTACACCGGAAGGAAAATCAATAAAAACGGAAACAAATGCAGTACAAATAATGACAATACACAAAAGCAAAGGTCTCGAATATCCCATAGTATTTCTTGTAAACTGCAACAAAACATTCAACGAAACTGACTACAAACCATCATACATCACACATAAAACGATGGGACTGGGACTTCACTACTACAGCAAAGAACACACCGCACACTGGCCCACGCTGTATTGGTACGCAACAAAAGAAGACTCAATACGCTCCAACAAAGCCGAAGAAGCAAGACTCCTATACGTTGCAATGACACGAGCAAAAGACAAACTCTACATAACCGGAACAACAAAAGACTTCCTCAAAGATCTTGAAAAATGGACAATATCACTAAACGAAAACTCAAACAACACATCCCCCGCACTGCTTGAATCACACATAATAAGCACCGCCAAAAACTACCTCGACTGGATAATGCCTGCAGTTATGGGACACAAAACACTATACCAAGCGTGGAACATGGTAAACACGCAACCCAAAATACAAAAAGATGCACCGACCGACCAATCAAACTACACACTGAAAAGCATATCGGCAATAAACTGTCTTCCGCCCGAACTCAAAAGAAAATACGCACAAACAAACGAACAACAAAACACGAAAGAAAATACGGAAGAGACCGCACTCGAATTCTTCAAACCGGAAAACGACACAACCGTCCCCGACCGGCTCAACAGACAACTCACATGGACATACCCATACCCGCAAGCAACAAAAACCCCCGTAAAACTTACAGCCACACAAGCGGTCGCAATGAAAAACCTGGAAGAAAACCGGTGGACGGAAGAAAATGACAACGACACCGTACTGGTAACGGAAATTGACGAAACGGAAGAAAACGAAACACCAAAAGAAAATGAAATCCCGCCGGAATTTAGAGCGGAACCTGAATTCATGCAAGAAAACAAACCGATTACCGGAACAAGCTACGGTACACTCATGCACAAAACAATGGAACTCTTACCATTTGAAAAACTTGAAAATGAAACCGAAATAACAACCGAAATAACAAAACTGAAAAACAACAACTCCATAACGGACGAAGAATACGAAATACTTACACAAAAAGGAAAACACTCACCCGTAACAAAAATAATGACATTCATAAAAAGTCCGCTCGGAAGTGAACTCAAAAACGCAAGCGAAATAAAAAAAGAAATGCCGTTCTCAATACTTCTACCGGCAGACGACTTCTACAAAAACTGTGAAAAAGGCGAAAAAATATTCATGCAAGGTATCATAGACTGCATGTTTGAAACGGACGGAAAAATAACAATCATAGACTACAAAACCGACAAAACTAAAAACGAAGAAAAACTCATAAACCACTACAAAACCCAACTTCAAATCTACGCAAACGCAGCAAGCAAAATTCTGAAAAAAGAAATAAAAAACATCTACATATGGTCCTTCTCAATGGGTAAAGCAATAAAAGTACCGATGAAGTAATAAAAATCCGACATAAAAAAATGTCGGATTTTTTATTTTGTTATATTCATTTGACTGATATAACGATTTTTAAAATCTTTGCATAGATGTATATCAACATTTGCGAGTTTTTATTTAATTATTTACGAAATTTTTTCATCGGCTTGAATGAATTTTCAAAATATTTTTGCAATCAAAAAGCATGATTTCCGTGTTGGAATTTCATGCTTTGTTTTTGAAGTATTTTTTTATGAAGGGTATTTTTTTCGCTTTGATTTCTTTTCCTTCCAAGTAATCGAGTATGTGGCCTTTTCCGTCAAAGTTTATTTTTATTTTGTATGCACACAGGAGTTGTTTTCGTTCTTTGTATGTTTTATTTATTGTTTTGTTTCCATATTTGTCATCGCCCAAAATCGGGTAGCCTATGTATGAGAGTTGGCTTCTGATTTGGTGTGTTCGTCCGGTGATGAGTTCACATTCTACAAGTGAGAGTCCGTTTTCGGTTTTCAGACATTTGTAGTTCATTGTTGCCGTTTTGGATCCTTTGCAGGGTTTTTCGTATATGTATACTTTGTTGTTTTTTGCGTCTTTGAATAGTTGGTGTTCAAGTTTTCCGCTTTTCTTTTTCATTGTTCCCGTTGTTACGCACAGATAGTATTTTTTTATGTTTCTTTCTTTTATAGCTCTGTCGAGTATTGCTCGTGCGTGCATGTTTTTTGCAAATATTACAAGTCCTGTGGTGTTGAGGTCTATTCTGTGTACGGGGTATGCTTCCGGTTCGTTTTTTTCTTTGAGGTATTCGTTTATTTCGTCATGCAGCGTTTTTTCTTCTTTATTTGTCGTGTCGTTGCACAGTATTCCTGCTTCTTTTTCCACTATGATTATGTTTTCATCTTCATAGTTTATACTGAAGTGTATTTTTTCTTTTTCGTTTTTGTTTTTGTTTTCGATGTATGAGGTTATAATATCTCCGGTTTTCAGTTTGTAGTTTCCGCTTTCTTTTTTACCGTTGACTTTTATTTTGTTTTTTTTGAGTGATTTTATGAAGATGAAATGAGGTATTTTTTCTTTTTCTTTTATGTAGTTGTCGAGTCTTTTTCCGTTTTTGTCGGGTGTTATTTTGTATTCTTTCATATTTTCCTTTTTTTGTTTTTATAGTTATATTTTTTGTATTGTGTTACAATATACCCATATTTTAATAAGGAGTTTTTTATATGATTAATGAAAAGGTTATTATTTTTACATCGCCTGACGGCAATGTCGATATAAAGATAGACAGCAGCAATCGTATGAAAACTATTACGTCTTTGTCCGCTGCCATGTGCGGTGCTTTCAATCTTGCGGGTGAGCATGAGAAGGAAGTTTTGAGTACTATTTCCAAGATTGCATTGCAACAGTTACATAACTACGGTGATGACGGTCTTTTGTCCGAGTCGGATTTTCAGTAATCAGTTTTTTACCATTTTCAGAAATTCGGCTCTTGTTTCATAGTTTTCTTTAAATATCCCGGATGACGCTATCGTTTCGGTAACGGCTCCGGGTTTTTGTATGCCTCTTGCGGTCATACAGGAGTGTTCTCCCGATATGTGTACGATTACGTCTTCGGATTTTGTTATTTTTTTCATTATTTCTCTTATGTCGGTACCTATTCGTTCTTGTATTTGAAAGCGTTTTCCTACGGCATCGGCTATTCTTGCCATTTTGGAGAGTCCTATTACTCTTCCTTTCGGTTTGTATCCGATTGATACTTTCATGTTGTACATTATCGCTATGTGGTGTTCACAGTGCGAGAATATCGGTATTTGTTTTACTATTACTATGTCGTTTTCTGTCGTTTCGAATGTTTTGTCGAATTTTTTTGCTATTTCATCGTTTGTTATTCCTACGTATGCAAATTGTTCTTGTATCATTTCGGCAAAACGTTTCGGCGTTTCGAAGAGTCCTTCACGTTTCGGGTCGTCTCCTATAGCTTCTATCAAAAGTTTTGCGGCTTGTTCAAGTTTTTCTTTGTTCATACTCCTCTTGCCTCCGGATTCCATATAATTTTGTGCAGTTGCACTTGTACGCACACGTTTGTCATTTTGTGATCTTTTACGTAGTTTACGAGTTCGACGGGTTTTATTTTTCCCCATACGGGGCTTACGTAAAATCTGGGTTGTTCTGCGTTATTGTACTTTATTTTTATTATTTTTCTCATATCTCCCAGGTCCGTCAAATCTCCTACAACAAATTTAAGTACGTCGTCTTTGTTCAATTTTTCAAAGTTTTCTTCTATCATGTGTTGTTTCATTCCGCTGCCGGTACATTTGAAGTCCATCGTATAGAAGAGGTTGGGCGGTCTTTTGTCGAATAACGGTATCGAGCCGCTTGTTTCTATATTTATTTCATAGCCTTCTTTTCCGAGTGTTTCGCATATGTTTTGAAGGGGGTGAAGCATCGGTTCTCCGCCCGTAAATGTAATTTTTTTCCACGGATATGAGTGTATTTTTTCAATCAGTTCTTTTTCACTTAAAATTTCTTTTGTGTCTTTCAGTGTAAGTGCATAAGATGTGTCACAGTATGTGCAGCGAAGGTTGCATGATGCAAGTCTTACAAATATTGCCATGTATCCTGTGCGTTTTCCTTCTCCTTCTATGCTATCGAATATTTCTACGATATGAAAACCGCCTTTTATCGTTCCGTTATTTTTCATATGTTGCAATATTTCCTTCAGTTTCCTGTACTGATACTTTTATGCAGTTGGGAATTTGGTCGCAAAGCCATTTTGCTATGTTTTCCGCAGTCGGGTTCATGGATCCGATTACTTCATTTACTACATTGTGATCGAGTCGGTTTACAACTTTTTTTATGTCGGTAAAATCCACTACCATTCCATGTTCGTTCAATGTTTCGCTTTGTACGGTTATTGTCACTATCCAATTGTGTCCATGAAGTTTTTTACATTTGCTTTCGTAGTCAAGTTTCAGAAAGTGTGCTCCGCTTATTTCCATTCTTTTTGTTACAGTATACATTTTTATGCCTCCAATGCCGGATCTTTTACTCCGTTTTCTTCAAATGCTTTTTGTCTGTCTATACATGTTCCGCATGTTCCACAGGGTTTTTCTCCGCCTTCGTAGCAGCTCCATGTGAGTTCGTACGGTGTTTTGAGTTTCAGTCCGGTTGCTACTACTCCGGCTTTGTTTGTATTTGCAAAAGGAAATACGAGTTTCACTTTTTCATATGTTCCTATCATAATTGCATCGTTCATTGATTTCAGAAATTCTTCGCTGCAGTCCGCATATGCGTTTCCTGCCGCATCATCTGCGTGTGCGCCTATGTAAATTCCCGTTTCTTCATTTTCAAATATACTTGCCGCAAGACTTGCAGCTACCGACAACATGAGTCCGTTTCGAAACGGTACGTATGTTGCGACTTTCCCGCTGTTTTCTCTTACTTGTTCTTCGTAGCTTGCGTGTTCTATTTCTTTTGTTGATTTTGCAAGCAGCGGACAATTTGAGTATTGCAGAACTTGCGCCAAGTTGAATTCATAGTGTTTAAGGTTGTAAAATTGTGCAACTTTTCTTGCACATTCCAATTCTTTTTCGTGTTTTTGTCCATAAAAAATAGAGGCTGTAGCGACATTTTCTCTGCCGAGTTTGTCTACGGCGACAGATATACATGTCGTTGAGTCTACTCCTCCGCTTGACAGTATAATTGCTCTTTTCATTTTTTACCTCCGGTTTTTTTAGGTTGGTTTTCAGAAACAACCATATTAGTGCATTATAACATATGCTTTTTCATTTACCAATCTATAAGTTGTAATGCTTTTTCAAGTTGGTAGAATGTTTTTCCGTCCCACAGAGTATCTTGGGTGAGTTTGTCCAGACAGATGTTTTCATCTTCGTCTTCAACGTAGTATACGCATTCTATAAATTCTTCAAACGGTTCTTTTGTGCGTCTGTATTTTTCGATGCTTATCGAGTAAGTATTTCTTGCCGGATGATAAATAACTCCCGAAAAGCGGTATATGCAACTTTTGTATCTTACGCTTGCTTCGCCGTCAAGCATCGAGTCTATAAATTCATCTGCATTTATACCTTGCATTCGTTTTCTCCTTTATTTTTCTTTTTATATTATATCCTTTATATTATATCCTTTATTTTTAAGTTTTTAAATATATATTCTCTTTTCTTTTATTCAAGTTATATTTTCATCCGAGTTTTTATTTTTTTCAATTTTGTAAAATTACATATTTTGCTTCATTTCATAAAAAAAAGTATTCATTTTATCGTAAAAAACAAATGAATACTTTTTGTTTGTCGTTACTGCATATCCGCATTGTGATATACTTCTTGAACGTCGTCGATTTCTTCCAATGCTTCTATCATTTTCTGCATTGATTCGGCTTTTTCTCCGTCCAAGCTTACCGTGTTGTCGGGAATCATGGATACTTCAGAAGATTCGACTTCGATGCCTTCTTTTTCAAGTGCTTCCGATACCGCTATGAATGCGTCCGGTTCGGTTATGATTTCGTATACTTCTTCGTGTGCCTGTACGTCTTCGGCGCCGGAGTCGAGTGCAAGAAGCATCAGTGTGTCTTCGTCTGCTACCTCTTTATCTACTATAATGATTCCTTTTTTCTTGAACATCCAACCTACACAGCCCGGTGTTCCTATACTTCCGCCATGATGTGTGAACGCATAACGCACATCTGCAGCTGTACGGTTTTTGTTGTCGGTGCTGCATTCAACTATTATTGCAACTCCGCCCGGTCCGTATCCTTCGTAGGACATTTCTTCAAATCCTTCGCCGGATGTGGCTCCTATACCTTTTGCTATGGCACGTTGAATATTTTCTTTCGGCACGTTGTTTTGTTTTGCTTTGGTCAATGCCAATTTCAAACGCATATTTCCGACCGGATCACCACCGCCCATACGTGCCGCAAGGGTAATTTCTTTTGAAATTTTTGTAGTAATTCTAGCTCTTAAAGCATCTGTCTTGCCTTTTTTATGCTTTATGTTGGCCCATTTTGAATGTCCGGACATATTGTTCCTCCTTTTGAATCACAAGGATTCTTTCGTATTCCACCACGTTTCGCCGAGCAGGCGATCAAGTATAATGGCAACGGCGCTTCTTACACATAAATGATTATAACTTCCCGCACCGTAAATAGGTTCGATTATATAATCAAATTTTTTCATCATTTCTTTTGTCATTCCGTATCCGGTTCCGAAGAGTATCAGAAACGGTGTTTCGTCTTCGTGAATTTTTTTACGCATTTCACAATAGGTGACGGTATTCGGATATACACGTGCATCCGTTGTGACTATTACCGGTTCTTTGCCGCAATCTTTTTTTATAAAGTTTATCGCGTCTTCCAAATTGCATACGAGTTCCGTATCTTCAAAAGCTTCTTTGCGATTGGGATTGTAATATACTCCGCTTCCGGTTTTCCAATGGTTCATTATTCTGCTTGCCACTACACGTTGGCTTTCCAACGGATGAATGATGAAGTAAGTTTTCACGTTGTACGTTTTTGCAGTTCGTGCAATGTCGTGCAGATCATAATTTGTAAGTGCGGTTGTAATTACTTCCATGTGCTTATTGTAAATCGGATAATGTATGAGTCCGATGTATACAGGTGCCATTATGTTTTTCCTTCTTTCCGCAATTCTTCAAGCATTTCTTCGTCTTTTTCGGTTTTTTTCAACTTTACCAGTAAATCCGGTCTTTTGAGAAGTGTACGCTTAAGTGCTTCTTTTCTTCTCCATTGTGCGATGTTTGCATGATGTCCCGAAAGCAGCACTTCCGGCACTTTCCATCCTCGAAATTCGGCAGGTTTCGTGTATTGAGGACATTCGAGTATTGGTTCGTAGAATGAATCATATATGGCGCTTCCTTCACTTCCCAATACTCCCGGAATCATTCTTGCTACCGCATCCGATATAACCATCGCTCCGAGTTCTCCGCCGGTAATTACATAGTCGCCGATGGATATTTCTTCGTCCGCCAAGTGCTCTTCAACCCTATAGTCCACGCCTTCATAGTGGCCGCAAACAAGTACGAGATGATCGTATTTTTTATAGAGTTCTTTTGCTTTGTCTTGTGTGAACGGAGTTCCCGCCGGAGACAGAAATATAATTCTGTCCTTTTCACTTTTTTCAGGCAATGCCGATTCTACCGCTTCGAATATCGGTTGGCATTGCATGAGCATACCGTCACCGCCTCCGTAGACAGTATCATCTACATGACGGTGTTTGTTGTGCGAAAAATCTCTCGGATTTACTACGTTCATTTCCAAAAGTCCGTTTTCAATTGCACGTTTCATTATACTTTGATTGAAAAATGCTTCCACGAATTCAGGAAATAAGGAAATAACTGTAATTTTCATATTAAGCCCATTCCGGTAATTCAACTGTCATTTTGCGGCTTTCCACATCTACTTTTTTTATACATGAAGGAATTGCCGGCAAGTATATTTCTTCTTTGTCGGGACCGATTACGGTGTATACGTCATTTGCACCTGTTTCGATAATTTCTTTCAAAGTTCCTACAAATGTACCTTCTTGCGTATAAACTTCCATGTCCAAAAGTTCGAAACAATAGTATTCGCCTTCTTTGCATGGAGGTATTTCATCTTTTGACAGACTTGCCGAAAGTCCTACCATACTTTCGGATGTATTTCTGTCAGTCACTCCTTCAACTTTCATTATATAAATGTTTTTGTGAGGGCGTGAGGAAATAACTTTGTAGGATTTTTCACCGAAATAAATATGCTTGATATTTTTAAATATTTCCGGTTTATCTATTTCAGGTAATACACGCAAATCACCCCGCACTCCATGCGGGGCAACTATTCGACCGACTACTGTCATTTCATCAGTTTTCATATTAATCACGGAAAGCGATAATTTTTCCGTCTTCCACCAAAATTTCTCCGCCCATAATCGTATTCATATCATCACCGATATGTAATGTTACAATGCGGTTCATCGGTGTACGCGGAATTTCCGCACCGATTGTCAATTTTTCCAAATGTTCTTTGTCTGCAATCAGTTTGTCTTTTACTTGTTGCATGCGTACGCGTTGAGCTTCATACTGTGCACGAAGCGGTGCTATCGCTTGTACGTTTAGTTTTGCCTGTTCGGCAACTTTTTCTTTTTCGTCCGAAATAAGCTGTGACATATCATGGTCTACACGACTGATATTTTGCATAATTTCATTCATTAAAGCTGTTTTCAATGATTCGGTAAGCTTTGATTTTACAGCTACCGGAACCAATATTTGCATTTCTTCCATCAGATACCTCTTATACAATATCGACAGCTACTCTGCGATTTTCACGCAAAGCACCCGCCTTTACAACAGTACGAATTGCATTGGCAATACGACCTCTTCTGCCGATAACTTTTCCCATATCTTCAGGGGCAACGTGGATTTGATATACTTCCAGGTTGCCCTTTGTGATCATGGTCACGGAGACGGCTTCAGGGTCTGTAACAATAGCCCGAGCAATTGTTTCAACCAATTCTTTCATGCTGCGCCTCCATTACTTCTTTGCATCTGCAAACTTGGCAATAACACCTTTTTTTCTCAAAATGCTGCGTACGGTGTCTGTAGGCTGTGCACCCTTTCCCAACCAGAAAAGTGCTCTTTCTTCGTCAAGTTTTACCGGTGCATCAGTCTTTGCCGGATCATACCATCCGATTGTTTCGGTCGGTACTCCGCTACGAGCCGCCTTGGAGTCGATAACGACAATGCGGTAGAAAGGATTCTTCTTTGCACCCATACGAGTTAAACGAATTTTTAACATATTTTCACCTCCTCTTATTTATTCCGTTTTAGCGAAACATCCCTGTAAAATTTCCGAAATTTTTAAGCAAGGACGGATTAATCTTTTTGTTTTTCATGCGTTTCATTTGTTTACGCATTTCTTTGAATTGTTTTACCAGACGATTTACATCTTGTATTTGTACTCCTGCACCTTGTGCAATACGTTTTCTGCGACTTCCATTCAATATATCCACTTCATTGCGTTCTTCATTTGTCATGGAAAGTATAATCGCTTCCAAATGTTTCATTTCTTTGCTGTCAAGGTCCAAGTTTTTGAGTTGGTCTTTGAATTTTCCCATACCCGGAAGCATTCCTATGATACTTTGCAATGATCCCATTTTTTTGATTTGATGTAATTGTTTCAAGAAATCGTCAAGTGTAAATTGTCCTTTTCTCAGACGTGTAGCGGCTTCTTTCATCGTATCCTGATCGAGGTTTCTTTGTGCTTGTTCGAAAAGTGATGCCAAGTCTCCCAAGTCCAGAATGCGTCCCGCCATACGGTCGGGATAAAAATCTTCCAGTCCGCCGTCAAGTTTTTCACTGACACCGATAAGTTTTATCGGTTTGCCTGTTACCGCTTTTATGGAAAGTGCGGCACCGCCTCGTGCATCACCGTCCATCTTCGTCAAAACGGTTCCGTCAATTCCCAAACTTTCGTCAAATGCTTTTGCGGTAGTTACCGCATCTTGACCGGTCATGGAATCGAGTACGAGAAGAATTTCATGCGGCATAACGGCAGCTTTTATATTTTTCAATTCTTCCATTAAAACCGTATCTATGGTCAAACGACCTGCAGTGTCTATAAGAATTACATCGTTATTATGCTTTTTTGCGTATTCGACAGCTTCTTTTGCAATTGCAACCGGTTCTTTTGAACCTTCAATCGTGAATGCCGAAACTCCGACTTGCGATGCAAGTACTTGCAACTGCTTGATTGCCGCCGGACGATAAACGTCACATGCTGCAAGCAAAGGATTTTTACCTTTTTTCTTGAGCATCAATGCAAGTTTACCTACCGTTGTAGTTTTACCTGCACCTTGCAGCCCTACAAGCATAATCGTTGTCAATCCTTTAGATGACATGGTGATTTTACTTTGAGTTCCACCCAAAAGTTGAGTCAATTCGTCACGAACTATTTTAATGACGGTTTGATCCGGCTTCAAACTTCCGAAAACTTCTTCACCGATTGCTTTTTCACGAACTTGTGCAATAAAGTCTTTTGCAACTTTGAAATTTACATCAGCTTCCAAAAGTGCTTTTCTGACTTCACGCAAAGCACCGTCTATATCGGATTCGGATAATTTACCCTTACCGCGCAAATCTTTAAAAGCTTTTTGCAGTTTATCGCCTAAATTTTCAAACGCCATTTGTTCACCTTCATTCCGATAAAAAATCTAAAAGAGTTTCTATACGACTGTCCGTTTTTCCGGACAAAAGAATTTTCAACTTTTCTATATTGTTTTGTCTTTCTTTTCTTTTTGTAACAATATTGAGTTCTTTCTCATAAGTATAAAGTTGTTCTTCACCGTGTCGCATCGCATCATGTACGGCTTGACGAGAAATATTGAAATGCTCGGCAATTTCCGCCAATGTAAGATTTTCATCGTAGTACAATTCCAAGCATTCTCTTTGTCTTTTCGTCAAAAGTTTACCGTATATGTCAAGCAATTCACCCTTTTGTACAATTTTTTCCAATGACATACCATCACCACACCTAAGTAATTATATAGTAATTGCAAAACCATGTCAAGCAAAAAAACTTTACACGTTTATTTGTATTTCACAAGATTATTTTGTCGATGTTTCTTATTATTTATTTTTACATATTATATAAATTTATATAAATTCCGTTTCAATATATTTTCTCAAATGAAAAGACACTCCATTACAGAGTGCCTTTTGTGTTTTATCCCAATTTTTCCAAATCGTAAATTGCTTTAAGTACCATTTCTTCCGTTACCGGATATGCCGTTTTTCTTAAATCCGGTTTTGTAAGTGCATTCTTTACAAGTTCGGTCGGATCGGTTAATCCGATGTGTGCAAGTTTGTGCGGAAGTTTTGTGTTTTTGCAGAACTGATACATTTTGTCACGTTCTTCAAATTGTTTATCCATTGTCAAAAGTACGAGTACGCCCCATGCAATTACCGCTCCGTGCAAGTGCTTTCCTTCGTGAGGTGTGCCGGTATGACTGTTGTAAAGTGCGTGCGCAAGGCTCGAGTTGTAATCTTCGAGTACCAAGTTTGAAATAATTCCCGTTGAGCAAATAATATTTTGAACTACATAGTCTACATCTTTGTTCACTTCATTTTTTCAACGGCTTTCAATGCTTCTTCTCCGTAGCGGAGTAATCATTCAGAACAGTTTCTTGCAAGTTGTACTCCCAATCCTCTGCTGTAACTCAATTCGTCTCCTCTTGATGAGAATTACACTTCATACTATTTTGAGAGTGCGTCACCGATTCCTGCCCAGAAGTATTCGGTCGGTGCTTCAGCAATTACTCTTGTATTGATAAATGTGTGGTATGAAGGACGGTGTGCATACCATACGCTTCTGAATGCGTGTGTCGGATAGTAGTACGCACCTACCGCAGTAACGGGTGCACAGTTTGATGCAAGTGTAGGAAATACAAATAACGGTTTATTCATTTCACCTGCTGTTTTTTTGACGGTATCAATTGCACGACCGCCTCCGACTGCAAAAATCATGTCGGATTTTTGTACGCTTTCGTGTTGTTTCAAAGCGTCCGCATTTTCAAATGTTGCATCATCTCCGTACCACAGAGAGTCCGTAATTTCAAGTTTGCCTTTACAGGATTTTCTGAGTTCTTCTTCGGCTGCCGCTCTGGCTTTATTTCCTCCGATAATAACTGCAGTTTTCCCGAATTCTCCGCAGATTTTCGGTACTGCGTCATAAGCGTCTTCTCCTAATGTGTAACTTGGTAAAAATTGATGTTCCATTTTAATACACTCCTTTTGTGTTAAATATTTTAATGAATTTAATCTTTTAAGCACTTACTGCGACATTTTCATTTTTTGATGTGTCATCATTATTTTCTTTGTCGAAGTACGGATTCAGGTAAGTTGTACATACCCATGCAAGTACTGCGCCGGATATGGTGAACCATGCCGAGAATAATGCTCCCGGTATTACAGCTGCCGGTATTACAGCTGCCGGTAAACTTGCAAAATGAACTTTTGAAAGTCCTGTCGCAAGTCCGGAATTCTGCATTCCTACTTCTATTGCAAGTGTTACGGATTTTTTCCACGAAAGTCCGTTGAGTTTTGCCGCTGCAAATCCGAGTAAGTAACCGAACAAGTTGAAGAGTACAACTACAAGCATTATCATTCCGAAATGGTTGAGTATCGCATCATGCGATGCACCGATTACTCCGGCAAGTATCAGGCATATTGTAAGTGATGATACGCCCGGTGTGTAAGATGCAACCGTTTCTCCGACTTTCGAAAGAAATGTTTTAAGCATAAGTCCCAATGCTACCGGAAGTATTACTATTTCCAGTATCGAGAGAAACATTCCGACCGGATCGAATTTTATGTTCGCACCTATGAGTCAAAATGTAAGCAGCGGTGTCATTATCGGAGAAAACAATGTGGATACGGATGTCATCGTTACCGAATATACCAAATCTCCTTTACTCATGTATGTGATGACATTTGATGTCGTACCTCCGGGGCAAGTGCCCAAGAGTACAAGTCCTGCGGTAAGTCCGTCATCAAGTTGGAACAGTTTTGCAAGTGCAAATGCCAAGAACGGTATTATCGTATACTGTGCCAACGCTCCCAAGAATACATCTTTCGGCCTTTTGAAAATTCCCAAAAAATCTTTGTAATCGGATGTAGTTCCCATTCCGAACATAATCAGGCCGAGCATCAGGCTCATAACGAAAACGCCTTTTACATTTCCCATTACCCACAGCCATTTGTCGGATGTGAAAAGTCCCAATAGCAGAAATACCACTGCCATAACGCCGAAATACTTCGATAAAAGTTCAAAAAATTTCTTCATAATACACCTCCGTTAAAACATTATTTCGTCAGTGTTTAGAGCAAAGAGGCAAAAAGGTATAAAAAAACGCCCCTCATATTGAGGGACGGCTATGCCGCGTTACCACCCAGGTTCCTGAAAATAATTCAGACGCTCTACAACGTACTAACATACGCGTTTCCTATAACGTGGAAATTACGTCAGCCCTTAATTAAATAATTCAGGTCTGCACCTCAGGGAGGATTTTCATCTACCGGTAAACATCGACTTGCACCAAACATCGGCTCTCTGTTATTTACTTGAGTAAATTACTCATTCCCTTCAAAGGATTTTTCGTATACCTTATTTTGAAGTTGCACTAATTATAAACGTAAAATGAATTTT
>NZ_GL878519.1:512326-619825 GCF_000194985.1 Dialister micraerophilus DSM 19965
TTTTGTCAAAGGTTTTTTTATATTTTCTTAAATTTGTTTCAAAGTAAATAATTTCGGAATTGTAACGATAATTTTTCATGTTATTATATAGAAAAGGAGGCCCTATGAATTTAGCTGATGAAATAAGGAAAACGGAGTTGTATAAAACGTTTGAGGCATATATCGACACCGATGATATAACAAAAAGAATAAAAGGACATTTCAATCTTACAGGCGATGCTCCGAAAGAGGCTCATGAAGCACTTGCAAAATGGCGTGCGATAAAATTATCTAAACGTTTTTGAAATGAAAAAGCATGAGGTACATATAAGTACTTCATGCTTTTATTTTTTATTCTTCTTCGTTTTCTTCCGGTACTACATCAATTGATGCTATACGATCGCCTTCTTCAAGACGTTGGAGAATTACTCCCTGACCGGCTTTCGCTTTTTTGCTTGAAATTTGAGATGCCGATGTTTTTATCGTAATACCGCCTTCGGATACTCCGACAAGTTCATCATTGTCATCTGCAGCTACAAGTGCAACTACTTCGAATCCGCGTTTGAAGTTTCTTACGCCTTTACCGTTTCTGCCTTGTACATGGTAAGCGCTTTCTTTATTTCGTTTTGCATTTCCGTCTGCGGATATTGTGAAAATATCTTTTTCATCGGCTATTACCGCACCGACAACTTCATCTCCTGTGGATAATTTTATGCCATGAACGCCGGCGGCTACACGCCCTACCGCTCTTATTTCGTCATCTGCTATCGAGAAACGTATCGCCATACCTTTTCTCGTACCCAATATAACGTCTTCATCACCGACAACCGGAATAACTTTTACAAGACGGTCACCTTCATTCAAACGAAGTGCTATAATACCGTTTTTATTTATATGCTTGTATTCTTCGATTAATGTTTTCTTTACATAACCGTATCTTGTAATCATAAGCAGGTATTTTACGCCTTCAGTCGACATGTCCGGATCGAGCATTTCCGTTACACGTTCATCTTTTTCAAGTGTAGGAATGAAGTTTATCAACGCACTTCCACGTGCAGTTCTGCTTGAAAGCGGGAACTCGATAACGGATTTCAGATATACTTTACCTTCATCGGTAAAGAAAAGTAATCTGTTGTGTGTGGACGTATTCATTATTTTCCAAACATAATCGTCATCTTTCATCTTCATTCCGCTGACACCGCGTCCGCCTTTACGTTGAATACGTATATCACTTGATTCCATACGCTTGATGTAATTATGCTTTGTAACGGTAATCGTCATAGGTTCATCGGGAACGAGATCCGTCAAATCGAAACCTTCCGTACTTTTTTCGAATTGAGTTCTTCTTTCATCGCCGAATTTTTCCTTTATTTCGATTAATTCGTCTTTTACGACTTTCATAATCTTGTTTCTGTCGGACAATAAATCCTCCAAGTATGCTATTACTTCCATTACATCTTTGTAATCGGATTCAATTTTTTCACGTTCAAGTCCTGTCAAACGACGCAAACGCATATCCAATATCGCAACCGATTGCTTTTCGGACAATTCAAATTTCGACATCAAAGAATCTTTTGCTTCGCCGTCCGTTTTCGATGCACGAATGGTTTTTATTACTTCATCTATATGGTCGAGTGCAATAAGCAAACCTTCGAGTATGTGTGCCTTTGCTTTCGCTTTGTCCAACTCGTAGCGACTTCTTCTTGTAATAACTTCTTCCTGATGTTTCAAGTAGTAGTACATCATCTGTTTCAAGGACAATACACGTGGATGACCGTCTACAAGAGAAAGCATTATCGCACCGAAATTTATTTCGAGTTGAGTATGCTTGAACAAGTTGTTGAGCATAATTTGCGGATTTATATCACTTCTGAGTTCGATAACGATACGCATACCGTTACGATCCGATTCATCACGCAAAGCGGTAATTCCTTCAATAACTTTTTGCTTGCTCAATTCCGCTATATTTTCAACAAGACGTGCTTTATTTACCTGGTAAGGAATCTCCGTTACGACAATACGATTTTTTCCGTGCGACATTTCTTCAATTTCCGTTTTTGCACGTACTTTTATACTGCCTCGGCCTGTGCGGTATGTATCTTGAATACCCTTTTTACCCATGATGATTGCGCCGGTAGGAAAATCCGGACCTTTTACATAATTCATCAATTCATCTACGGTAATCTCAGGATTATCAATCATCGCACACAATCCGTCAACAACTTCACCCAAATTATGTGACGGAATATTCGTTGCCATACCTACGGCAATACCGTAAGAGCCGTTCACCAATAAATTCGGAATACGTGAAGGAAGCACTACGGGTTCTTGCAATGAACCGTCATAGTTCGGCATGAAATCGACAGTATCTTTATCAATATCACGCAACATTTCTGCAGAAATTTTTGCCATACGCATTTCCGTATAACGCATTGCAGCAGCGGAGTCACCGTCAACCGAACCGAAATTTCCGTGACCGTCAACCAAGAGGTAACGAGTCGAAAAATCTTGAGCCATACGAACTGCAGACTCATAAACGGCAGTATCACCGTGCGGATGATACTTACCGAGTACATCCCCGACAAGACGTGCAGACTTTCTGAACGGTTTCGATGAAATCATACCGGATTCTTGCATGGCGTACAAAATACGTCTATGCACCGGCTTCAAACCGTCACGCACATCAGGTAATGCACGAGTAACGATAACCGACATGGCATAGTCGATGTAAGAATTTTTCATCTGACCTTCCAGCGGTGTAGAAACTATTTTACCTTCTTGCCAATCCATAATTACTCCTTTTTTATACAATTTTTACATATACATTATACCATAGAAACGCATTTAAAAGCATTTTAAAGCATTTTTTGACTGTTTTAAAACAAAACTTCACATGTCGTTTAAATTCAAATTCCATGAAAATAAATTTTTTTACTTTTCATAGAAGATAATTAATTGTATAATTTACACATGGAGGAAGAAGTATGAAAAAAAGTAAACTGATTGCATTTTTGATTCTACTCATCGCTATAATAGGCGTCACAATTGCTTTTTTCTTCTACACGAAACGTGAACCTTGGCAAGGAACATGGTGGGGCGTGCAAGATGCCGGAATAAATTGGACCGGAGATCATATAAAAAATCTTGAAACGGTAACATTCACCGAAAACGACGACGGTACAATAAATGTATTACACAAAGTTCAACACGGAAGTAAAGAGGTGGACGGTTTACTCTGCGGAACAGGAAAAATCGATGGAGGAAGACTTGTAATAACACCGAAAAACGGAAAAAGAGAACTCACACTGGCATACGAAAGACTTTCAAAACAGATAGAAACGCCTTTCAAGAACGAAGATAAATCGTACGTAAAACTGCAAAAACTCACCGAAGAAAACGATACCGAAAAAGAAGAAATACGAAAAGAAATAATACGTATATCGCAAAAACCGGAAAATAAAATAGACACCACGTTGAGTAGTGCCAAAAGCTGAAAAACATCGCAAAAAGCGATGTTTTTTTATTTACAATCATATTTCTTATCGCTATCGGACAATATCGCATCTTCAAAAGAATACGAAAGAACGGTACTTCCGTCAAAATCAAAAGTAATCAAACCTTTTACGGTTCTCCCCGAAAAAATCATCGGCAACCAAATTTTATCCGCCTGCCACATTTCATCATAAGGAAAATGCTCAAGTGAAAACACTCTCGGTTCCATTTCATCCGAAGACGTAAAAGTTCCCTTCCACTTTCTTAAAAAATAAATCGCTCCGGGATGCGACCAACTTCTGTCGGACGGTTGATCGAAATAAATATCCGCAACAAACTCCAAATCCTCAACCGCTGCCGAAATACCGCACTCCTCATACAACTCACGAACCGCACACTCACGCATCGTTTCACCGTCTTCTATTTTACCGCCGAAACCGTTCCACTTGCCGAAACCCATTCCGCGTTTTTTACGTCCTAATAAAACCTTACCGTCGGCATATATAGGAAAAACCAACGAAGTAGCACGCACACAAATCCCCCCTCGATAAACATTATACACTTAATGAGCTCATAAAAATATATAACTCATAAATATGTAAAATTTTTTTATTTATCTAAAATAGTGTATAATTAAAATGTATGATAAAAATTATCTCTTAATAATTGTATTTCATACCAGATATTCAATTTTTGCGTTAACGTATTTATAATTTATAAATCTATCAATATTTTAATATAAAATATTGACGCAAATAAAGATGATATTACCTACATGTTATACAATTAATCAAGAGTACCATTATTTACAAATTTTTATTGTTCCTACAAGGAGATGCCTATGAAACTTACTCTTTTAGGTCTCAGATATTTCCAAAAAATTGCAGAACTGCAACACATTACAAGAGCTGCGGAAATTTTACACATATCACAACCGTCACTGAGCCATATCGTAAAAGTTATGGAAACCGAACTTGGCGTACCGCTGTTTGAAAGACGTGGAAGAAATATCGTACTCACACACTACGGTGAAATACTGCTGCTTCACACAAATCATATAATGGAAGAACTCGATGCAGCAAAAAAAGAAATTGCAAGAATAAAAGAAAAACAAAAAATGACGGTAAAAATATCAATATCGTCAAATTCTATTACATTTCCTGCATTTTTAACCACATTCCACCGTCATCATCCGGAAATACATTTTGAAATCCATCAAAAAACAAACCAGCTCTCAAAAACTTCGGCAAAATCGGCAGATTTATTCTTTACGACAAGTTTTACACCACCGAAAGGAAAAAACATCGTTACTCTTTTGAAAGAGAATATAATTCTTGCACTTGCAGAAACAGATGAAAATACAAAAAAAACATCATGTAAACTCGAAGATTATAAAAACTCGGGATTTATATCACTCGAACCTTCAAAAACGGGTGAAACGATAACGGATCACTTCTGTCAAAAAGCCGGATTCGTACCGCAAACAATACTGGAAAGCGACAGTATAACTGCGGTAACCGAATTTATACGTGCAGGTCTGGGTATATCCCTAGTACCGGAAATCACATGGCACGGACTTAGAGGAACACAAATAAAATTACTCCAAATCGAATCGCCGAAATGCGAAAGATATCTTAATCTGTCATGGACAGAAGGAAAAGAACTTTCGGAACCGGCAAAAATCGTAAAAGAATTCATAATACAAAATTTCATGGAATTTGCAAAAAATTACACATACAAAAAAGGATAATCAATTCTGATCTATTTTACCTACCGGAGCATATATGGAAGAATTATCACTTTTCGACTTTACAAAAAATACACAAACGGAAAACAAAACGAACAAAAAAACTGCACAAAAAATTACAAAAGAAACCGAAAAAAATGAACCTTCACTGCTTTCAAAAAAGGAGTTTTACCTTGAATTTGCACTCACAATGCGAACACAGGAAATAAAAGACTATATAATAAAACTCTATCTTGACGAAGGCCTGAAGAAAAGAGAAATAAATAAAATTTTAAAAGGATTGTTTTTCAAAGAAAAAATATTCAACACAAAATTTCAAGCAATGCAATACCTTACGGAAATTCCTCACACATATGCGGTAAAGTATAAAATCGGTATAAAACCCTCACCGAAAATAATTACACTTTCGGAAAAACTTGAAAAGAAAAAAACTCTGCTTGAAAATTATAAAAAAGAAATAAAAGAAAAATTCAAAGCGGAATTTCTGACATGTAAAAATTGTAAATCCAGATTGAACATGAAATACGTAAAAAATTACAATTGCCCGCTCTGCAATGAAGAACTGAGAAATGCAACTTTGTTGCAAAAATTGAAAAAAACGGAAATTCTCGTAGAAAATCTGAAAACGAAACTGGAATTTGAAACAAGAAAATACAACAGCCGCTTCACCGGCGGAGAACAATGGATTGTTCGTGTAGTAAATAATTTGATAACGGAAAAACAAAAATAATTTAAAACCGAAAACCGGACATAATTTAATTTTATAAAACGGATGCCGACCTATAAGTTACAGGGCATCCGTTTTTTCTTTTGAATTTTTTCCGTTACTGTAATAATTAATGTATTCTTTTATTAATTTAGAACTCCGATTGTTTTCAAGTCCATAAAACACATATTGTTTATTACTTTTTGTCGATACGATAAATTTCTTTTAAATCTTTATAATTTTACAAGGAACTTGCTTCAATATTAATACAATGTATACCGTTTTAAAAACCGTTATTTATGATTTTAAATTAATTCATATCCGATTTAATTTATTTACTATAGATTTAAATAAGAAATTGAAAAAATCGAAGTGATTGCTCCGATTTTCAGTTTGTTTATTTTTTTGTTTTCAATTACCTTTGAAGGACAATTTCATCATTTCATATACTTCCTCTTCGGTGAAAGGTTTTTCAAGGTATCTTTTTATTTCAAATTTCAAATCTTTTTCTTCCGGTCTTTTTCCTATTTGGTCGTAGGATGTGGGAAGTTGTGCTTCATCTAAAAGTTTGTACCATTTTTTGCACGCTTTTTCTACCGCTTTTTCGGGGAGAAATCTTCCGTCTATGTCGAATATTTCCACTACGAACGCTTTTATTTCTTCGGGAAATTTCTTTACTGCAACTTTAAGCCATGCCGGAAAGAATATTACCATGGATGTACGATAATCTATTCCATAGAGTGCTTCCGCTATGGTTTCAAACGAGTATATGCTCCATGCGTATGATCCGCCCATACCTGCCGACAGAAATCCTACTGTCGACATTGATGACAGCCACATAAATTCTGCACGAAGTTCGTAGTTTGTAAGTCTGTTTGCAATATTGTCGATGTCTTGCAGAAGCATTTTCATCAATGCTCGTCCGATTACTTTTCCTACCGGATTTTCATTTTTTATATAGCTTATCGCCATTTGTATAAAGCTGACCAATGCTCCGTTTACAGTGAGTTTTTTGCTTACAGAGTATGTAAATTCGGGGTTCAGTATTGCATAGTCGGCGTATATTCCGTAGAGTGAACCGTGACGATGCTCTTCCAAGTCGTCCACTTCCGATACGGCGTCTATCTCACTTCCGCCCGATGCGTATGTCGGTATGAGTATTGTTTCGATGTGTTTTTTGCCTACGGGGTCTTTTTTTGCAAATATATAGTCTTCATGGTCTTCATTCATACATACGAACGATATTATTTTTGCCATGTCCATACAGGTGCATCCGCCGATTCCGATGATGCAATTTATTTTTTCTTTTTTACATATTTCTACCGCTTCAAGTATTTTTTTGTATAAAGGAAGTTTGTTGCCTCCGAAGTCTGTGTAGGAAATATCATTTTCGTTGAGTATTCTTGTTATTTCTTCATATACTCCGTTTTCTTTTATCGCTTTTTGTCCGTACACGAGCATCACTTTTTTGTTTTTGCATATTGAAGCAAGTTTCTCGTGTGAGTCTTGTCCGAAGTATACTTTTACGGGTGTATAAAATTGAAAATCTTCCATGTCGTTTTATCCCCCTCCTTTGTATATATATTAAATTATATGGATATGAAATTACAAGCTTTTTGACTGACGTTTTTATTTTTTTGTTGTATACTGTAGTTGACAAGGAGGTATTTTTTATGAAAATTATTTATTCTGAAAATGCGCCGGCGGCTATCGGTCCATATTCTCAGGCAATTAAGACCGGCAATCTTCTCTTTATTTCCGGTCAAATAGGTTTTATTCCTTCTACCGGAAAACTTGCCGGCAATTCCGTTGATGAACAGGCTGAACAAATTTGCGCCAACATCAAGGCCGTTTTGAAAGAGGCGGGTCTTTCCATGAGTGATGTTGTAAAAACAACTTGTTTCTTGACCGATATGGGTGAGTTCAAAAAGTTCAACGCCGTTTATGCAAAGCATTTCATAAGTAAACCGGCAAGAAGTTGCATCGGTGTTACCGCTTTGCCGAGCGGTGCAGTTTGCGAGATTGAAGTTATTGCGGAGTTTAAATAATGGATTTTTCAAGTCTTTGTTTGCATTGCAGATCTTACAGACGTTTTAAGCAAGTTCCCGTTCCCAAGTCTGTAATTGATGAATTGATGAGAAATGTTTCATTGGTAAGTTGCAGCAGAAATGCACAGAAGTTGCGTTATTATGTAATTTCTTCCGATGACGTTTTGAGAAAGGTTTTCCCTTGTCTTCATTGGGCCGCTTCTTTACCTAAGGAAATCGGCACTCCTAAAGAGGGTGAAACTCCTACGCTTCTCATCGTTGTTTGCAAGCAAGGTAATTATCCTGCAGAAACAGATGCGGGTATCGCAGTACGCAATTTGGCTCTCAATGCGTATGTGCATGGTGTGGGAAGTTGCGTTATCGGTAATGTAAATTTCGTAAAATTAAAAGAAATTCTTGAAATTCCCGATGGGTTGACTCCTTTGCTTACTCTCGCATTGGGTTATCCTTCTCATACGTCTACCGTTGTTGATGTAAAGGACAACTCGCTTAAGTATTATGTGGATAAAGACGAAAATTATTTTGTTCCGAAATTAAAACCGGAGGATATCTGTAAATTCAGATAAGCCTCCGGCTTTTCTTTTTATCCTATTTCGAATACTACGGTTATTTCTCCGCTTACATGCGTTTCTCCGCTTTCTATTGATGTTGATCCCATGTCGGCTGCCAACATTTTACTTCTGAAATTATATGGATTTATATCCACGCTTCCTTCACTTACTGATATGATGTTTATTATTTTTTTATGAAGTGTTTTCGCTATTGTTTCAGCTTTGCTTTTTGCATCGAGTATTGCATTTGCGAGTGCTTGACTTTGATATTTTTTACTGTCTTTCAATGTGAATGAGAGTGAATCTATGTCGGTCGCACCTGCATTTGTCGCAGCATCAATTATCATGCCGGTTTTTTGCAAATCTTCTGTTTTTACTTTTATTGTATGTACCACTTCATACGTTTCCATTTCGTCTTTGTCTTTTTCATCGTATTTATTTGTTTTGTAAAGTCTGTAGTTGTCCGTTTTCAAAGATTCTTTTAAAAATCCTTCTTTTTGGAGTGCGGCTTTTACCGCATTCATTTTTATTGCATTTTCTTTTACGGCTTCGTCTGCAGATTTCGATTGTGTCGTTACACTTACTCTCATTATCGCCAGGTCTGACGGTACGCTGATTTCACTTGTTCCAGTTACGGTTATGCTTCTGCGATCATCTTGTGCATGTGCTGTAATGTATGTTCCGGCAATCAATCCCAATGCCAGTAATATAGATAGTGCCTTTTTCATAAATTTTCCTCACTTTCAAATTTCAACCGGAAGCCCTATCCATCCTTCCGAGTAGGGCGCAATGTCGTATTCTTGAAATAATACATATGTTTTTCCGTTTCTGCCTATGTAATAATTTTGCGGAAGTTCTTCTACATTTGTATCTTCAAATAGTTGATGCCCTTCTTTTTTTGCCGTCGTTTTTACCCATTTGTCTATATCGGTTTTCAATAATTTTTCTATGGATTTTTGTTCTTTAAACGGTATTTCATTCCCCTTTTTATCGAATGTCATTCCTTGTATGAACGATACGGGATGCACTCCGCCTTTTACATAGTAGGTTTTTATCAATACCAAACTATCTCCGGTATTTTCGTTTTCAACTTTCCTTTGCCCGATTTGCCATTGCATCCATCCGCTAGTTTCGCTTTCTACATTTCTTTGTTTAAGTTCTTCTACAAATTCATTTATTTTTCTTTCTATTGCAAGGTTTACTCTTACTCGATACAGTATGCATTTGTCTTTGCTAATCGGTACCGCTATCGTTTGTCCTTGTATTTCTCTGTTTTCATATATAAAATCTTTTTGTACTTTTTCCAGCGGTTCAAGTCCTTCGCCTGCAATGAAGGAATCGTTTGCATTTATTCCAATCGGTAATACAATTGCAAATACAACCGTTATAAGTGCTGTTATAATTTTTTGAATATTTTTCATTTTATAAAAGCCTCCTTTAATTATAACATAAATAACAAAGACTCTCCTTACGGAGAAGCTTTGTTATTTTCTCTTTATCAACTTTATAATTACCGCCATAATTCCGATGCAAAGAAGCGTACTTAAAATACGATTGAAATATTTCTTGGTTTGTGCAAATCTTTCATGATTGTCGTATCTTTCCGCAAGTCTTTCCGGTTTGCGTGCGGCTATTGCAGTTTTACCGAATTTCGTGTCCGTTTCAATTTCTACAAATCCTGTTTTTTCAAGCATACTTTTTAACGCATCCAGTGTGTATGTTTTTTCACATTCCGTTTTGCAAATTCCTGTTATGTATTCACAAATCGGACAGTTCGACATTTTGTCTACGAGTAAAAATACTGATCCGGGTCTCAGTACTCTCAATATGTCTTTGAATACTTCTTCCGGATTTTCCCATTTGTACAATGAGTTGTATGCAGTTACCAAGTGGAAATAGTTGCGTTCGAAAGGAAGGTGCTCGGGATCTCCGGCTACGAATGCACAGTTTTCTTCTTCTATTTCTTTTTTGTTGAGTTTTTTCGCCTCTTCTATTTTTTCTTCGGATTTATCCAGTCCGAATACTTGTCCGGACGGTGCTTTTTGTATGAGATTTTTAATTCTTTTGCCGTTTCCGCATCCTATTTCAAGTACATGGTCTTCGTGTCCGATCGTTACGTGAGATATTCCCCACAACCACGGTATTGCGCATAGGTTAAGGTATCGACATAAAAATTTCAGCACTTCCGTAATAATTTTATTTATGCATTCCATGTCGTTCCTCCTTTTTCAATTTAAAATGTATATTTCCCTTTATATATGGCTTCTTTTATAAATTCAGGCAATACAAAAGCGCTTTTTTGTATTTCTTCGTTGTAGTACTTCATAGGTATAGGATGTTTTCTTGTTATTTTTGCATTTCTTATGTCAATATCGTCCGATGCCGCCATGAATGAGTGCAGACATTCCGGATATATCGGTACATATGCCAAAAATACATTTACATTTGTAAATACGTCTGTCATCGCTTTGTATACTTCGTGTACGGTTTTTTGTTGTACTATCGGCGATTCGGTCTGTTGTACTATAATTCCGTTTTTACGAAGTGCTTTTTTTGCGTCTTTGTAAAAGTTTCTTGTAAAAAGTCCTTCTCCCGGCCCTATGGGATCGGAGCAGTCTATTATTATCAAATCGTAAAAGTTTTCTATTTCTTTTACAAATGCAATCCCGTCACCTATGTGCATTTTCAGTTTTCCGTTTTTTTCGTTTATTTCTTTTGATATTGTCGGAAAATATTTTTGAGATACTTCTACAACTCTTTTGTCGATTTCACATATATCCAATTGTTTTACGGTTTCATGTCTTAATATTTCTCGGGCGGCGCCTCCGTCTCCTCCTCCGATTATAAGTATTCGTTCGGGATTCGGATGTGCCATCATCGGTATGTTCGTTATCATTTCGTGGTATGTCCATTCTTCTTTTACCGATGTTTGAAATACTCCGTCAAGTATGAGAATTCGTCCGTATCTTTCGGTTTCCGCAACTTGTATGTGTTGGTACGGTGTTTGCTCGTCAAGGAGCATTTCTTTTATTTTCAGAGTAAATCCGAGATTTTTATCGACATACTCCGTTATCCAATTCTTTTCATTCATTGCTTTCTTCCGTTTTTTCCTGAGCGTCCGCTTCAACGTTTTCTTCTTTATTTTCTGTCGTTTCTTCAATTTCTTCAGTTTCTTCCGCTTTTGACGAAAGTTCTTCCGCATATAAATCATCTTCATGCGGTGCGTTTTCCGGTTCTTCGATTATTTCCGGTGCCGGTGTCGATTTGCATGCTTCGACAAGTGAGAATGCTGATTTGAAGTTTGAAAGTATTTTTTCTATGTAAAGGTTCAAATCGCCTTCCGTCTTGATCAGATTTGCATTTATTTCTCGGCGTGCGCTTTCCGCATCCGCTACTATTTTACTTGCTTTTGTTTTTGCTTCACGTATGCAAAGTTCCGCTTCTTTTTCCGCCGCTCTTTTTACGTTTTCGGCAGTTTCTTGTGCCATTACCAAAGTGGAGGACATCGTTGCTTCCATTTTTTCATAATTACGTAATTTTGTTCTTATGGTGTCCATTTCTTCTTCCGCTTCACGATGCTCGCGATATATTTTTTCATAGTCACTTGCCAATTCTTCCAAAAATGCGTTTACTTCTTCTTGTGAGTAACCTCTAAGTTGACGTGAAAATGTTTTATTATGTATATCCATCGGTGTAATCATGCTGTTCCTCCTAAATCTTATTTGAAACGATTTATTAAAAGTCCGGTTCTGCCTTTTCGGCTTTTTCCGGTTATTTCTTCAATTTCAATGCGTCCTTTTCCGCGTATGCTTATTATATCTTTGACTTTTACTGTCTGAGATACGCTTTTTGCGGATTGCCAGTTTACTTGTACTCTGTCTCCGTCTATCATTTGTACCATTTTGGTCCTTGACAGTCCGAATCCTGCGGCACCCACCGCATCAAGTCGCATTGATGCTACCATCGCACGTATTTCTTTCGCTTTTTGCTCCGGTACCTTCAATTCTTCAAGCGGAATTTCTTCTACTTGTACCGGTACCATTGCAACTTTTGTGAAATTGCTTTTTATGTACTCCGACATTTTACCGTCTACAAGTATTTGCGCTTGTGCGCCTTGCATGAGTATATCTCCAAGCACTTCTCTTTCAATTCCCAGTCCCATAAGACTTCCCAATACATCTCTGTGTCCTATAAGTCTGAAACGGTCATCCCATGTTACGGAAAGCAAACTTATTTCATAATTTACTTTGCCTCCGTAATCATTTGACTGAAATGCCACTTTTACACGTTCCGCTTCATGATATCCGCCGTTGTATGAGCTTGTGACGGTTTTCATGTGTGCGGCAATTGTTTGCCCTATCTGTATGGAAAGGGGCGACATGAATGAACTTACTGTAAACGGTCGTCCCCGTTCTACGGATTCGGCAAGATCGACAAGCCTTATTGCCATTTCTTTCGCTTCATCTCCCGATGAGGAGAAAAAGTTTATTATTTTTTCTCTTTCTTTCATTTTTTGCTCATTTCTTTTGTTTTTTGAAATGCCGCTAAAACTCCGTCTTTCAACGCAGTTCTTATTCCGGCTTTTTCCATGGCATGTATTCCAGCGATTGTCGTTCCGCCGGGACTTGTCACTTCATCTCTCAATTCTCCGGGGTGTTTTTTCGTTTCAAGTGCCATTTTGCCTGCACCATATAATGTGAGTGCGGCAGCTTTCGTGGCAAGTTTTCTTGAAAGTCCGATTTCAACTCCGGCATCCGAAAGTGCATCCATTATTACGAACGCATAACCGGGACCGGATCCGGACAATGCTCCCAATGCATCCAGTTCTTTTTCGGTAACTACAACCGTTTCACCGAGTGCATTGAATATTTTTTCCGTTTCTTCAAGAAATTTTTCACTTACATTGTCTTTGCATGTTATTGCCGTCAAACCTGCACCTACCGATGCCGGAGTATTCGGCATAACTCGTACCACTTCGGTTTCTTTCGGAAGTTTTTTTGAAAGATCCGAAAGCGTCACCGCAGCTGCAAGTGAAATTACATGCTTGGGGCCATACTTCGATATTTTATCCAAAACGGACGGCACGATATGCGGCTTTACCGCTATCAATACAACGTCCGCTTCTTCAATTTCTTTTTCATCTTTAATGTAAAAAACGCCATATTTTTCCGCTTTTTCTTTTGATGATTTTTCATTTTTAGATAAGATTTTTACTTCGCGTCTCTTCCATATACCTTTTTCAAGACATCCTGAAAGAACCGCACCTCCCATTGCTCCGCATCCGACTATAATTACGTTCATTCATCTACTCCTTTCCATACCGGAATATCCGAATATCTATGTAATTCGTCTGTTTGCATGCGTACACATGACGGTGCACATATAAGTACACGATCTTCAAAGTATTCGACGGTACCTTTTCCGAAATATACCGCCCCGCTCATGAAATCGACAAATTTACTTGCATCTTCGTGTAAAATATTATCTTGTAAAATAACTATCACAACTTTGTCATTCTGCAATTCATTTGTAACTTTCTTTGCGTCAGAATACTTTTCGGGTTTGATAATTACCGCTTCAAGCGGTCGAGCTGTGCGGGCAGGCAGCGCGCCTGCCTGTACGGATTGCTCTTCTTCATAATCATTTACTTCATCTTCGACAAATTGGGATTTTATCCAATTTATCAATTTACGAATAAATGACATTAACGACTTACGGCTTCCCACTGAGGTACTGCCGCACCTTCGGTATTGTTACCTATGTCGGCAAAACTCTCACGAGATACACTCATATTGTTCGGCGCGCAAAGATAAATATTTTCAGAAATATGATCGATTCTGCCGTCAAGAGCATACATTATGCCCTGTACGAAATCTACAATTCTTCTTGCCTGCTCATCATCGGTCTTTTCCATATTCATAACTACCGGACGAGATTCTTTCAAATGATCTCCGATTTTTTCGGCATCTTCATAACTTTGAGGACTTACGACAACCATGGTATACGGTTTTGTCTGTCTTACGGAAACTCCACGAGCTACAGCCGCACTGCTGTGTGCCGGTTGCGAAGGTACGGAAATTTCCTCTTCTTCATCCTCATATTCTTCCTCATAATCCTCGTCACGATCAACGAACTGGTCTTTCAACTTATCTAAGAAACTCATAAATTAACTCCTCTCGTGTAGTCTCTGGCACCGAAAATCGCAGTACCTACCCTAACCATATTAGATCCTTCTTCAATTGCTATTTCAAAGTCTCCGGACATACCCATCGACAAAATTGAAATCTGTCCTTTCGGGAAATATTCTTTCAACTTTTCCCACATTTCATGACCCTTTTTGAATACCGGACGAATTACATCTTCACCCTCTTCAGGTGCCATGCACATCAAACCTCTTACACAAATATTCGGCAATTCTTTTGCAAGTTGAACGGCTTCTTCGAATTCCTCGGGTTTAAGCCCATGCTTCGTTTCTTCACCGGAAATATTGAATTCCAGAAGAACATCCTGCACTTTACCTATAGCAGCCGCACGTTTATTTATTTCCTTTAAAATAGACAATGAATCTCCCGAATGTATAAGGCAATCCATCGCAATAACTTTCTTTACTTTATTTTTTTGCAAATGTCCCTGCAAATTCCAATGTACGGGTTTTTGAAGTAATCTGTACTTTTGTTCCATTTCTTGAACTCTGTTTTCACCTACATATGTTATCCCGCAATCAATTGCTTCTTCCATCTCGGCAAGCGAATGAAACTTTGTTACTGCAACAAGCGTTACATCTTGTTTGTACGGAGAACGTTTCTTTGCATCTTCCATACGCTTTCGCACATCTGCAATACGCTTTTCTATCTCTGACATAGTATTCCCCTTTTCTAAAAAATCTTTTACTTCTAAAAAGTATTATATCACACACTAAGCAAGCTAAAAACAAAAGTTTATTCATAATTACACTTTTATTTACATATTTTTAAATTCTTTTCATGTTAAAATATACTCGAGGTGATTTAATGTTCAAAAAATTCAAGAAAAATAAAAACACTTGGGAAGATACACCTACTCATATTTATAAAGAAAATCCCGATATTTTCAAAGATGTTACAAGGCAAGTACTCTTTGACGGTGCTTTTGATTTACCTGTGCAATTTCGCTACTTTCAAGTGGAAGAAGGCGGATACTCTTCACTCGAGCATCACAAGCACAGCCATTTCGTAATGATTTACAAAGGTAAAGGACATGTACTTTTGGGAAATGAAGTACATGAAGTGGAAGAAGGCGACATTCTTACAATAAATTCATGGCAATGGCATCAATTCAGAGCAGACAGAGGCACATTGCTCGGATTTTTATGTATGGTAAATATTGAACGTGACCGTCCTTCTTATCCGACTGAAAAAGAACTCGAAGATTTACGCTCCAATAAAAACGTTCCGGAATTTCTTGACGGTAAACTTCAAAAAAAATAAGCATATCCAAGTGTGCCGATTCCAAAAAGTCAAACCAAAATCCAACTTTTGAGAGGTCGGCACATAAGTGATATGCTTTTATATTGCATTTATTTCTTTGTAGTACTTCATAGCTCCGTTGTGTATCGGAAGGTCCGCTATATTTTTTACCGCTTCTTGAGGTGTCAAATTTTTCAGACTTTTTTGTGTTTTTGACAGCTCTTCCACATTTTCCCAGAATGCTTTTGTAAGTTCGTACACTACTTCATCGGGAAGATCTTCGTTGCAGAACATTACCATTTTTACCGCAGTTGTTTGTATATCCGTTTTTTGAGTCGGATATGTCCCTTTCGGTATGGTGTAAGCTACGTACCAAGGATATTTTTTTTGCATTTGTTTTATAAACTCGTCCGACAAGTTTACAAGGTGCGAATTCGATGACAATGTCTGCATTACCGATGATGAAGGTACTCCCGCCATTATCCATGCTCCGTCTATCGTTTTGTTTTGAAGCATTGCCGCCGCTTCTCCGAATCCTATGTATTCGGCTTGTATGTCATCGGGTACTTTTATATTTGCGGTTTCAAGGTGAGTTTTTACTTCGTTGTATACGCTTGAGCCTGCGCTCGCTATTGCAAAGTGTTTTCCTTTTATATCTTCTATTTTGTTTATTTCTGATTTGTCCGTTGCAATTACCTGATTCGGATTCAAGTATAATCCTGCTATAACTCTGAGGTGAGGATTTGCATGTCCCTTAAATATGTCGGTTCCATGAAATGATTGGTAGCAATTGCTGCTTATTGCAATTGATACTTGCGCTTCACCGTCATTTACCATATTCAGATTTTCAACTCCGCCCGCCGATGATTGTACCGATGCTTTTATTGTCGGTATTTTTTCGTTCCACATATGAGTTATTGCAGCTCCCGTTGCATACAATGTCCCCGATGATGTAGCAGTAGGCATTCTGATTTTTATTTTTCCGTCCGGCGTTGTGTTTTTCATATCTCCGAATGCTTTGAAACTTGCAATAATTACAATAATTACCGTTATTGCAATCATAAAAATTTTTGTTTTTTTCATATTTTTTTCTCCGCATTTTTCGCATTGAAATATTGTTTCATTATTATCGGTACAAACATAATTATTCCGATTATATCGGTTGTTGTCGAAGAATCCAAAAGCATCATCGCAGAAATGAAAAGTATTGCACGTTCATATATTTTCATGCTGCAAAGCATGTATCCTTCTATTGATGATGTAAAAAGTACAGTTCCGATTATTGCGGTAAATATCGCAATTATTGTATGTGTGCTTATATCGCTTATAAGAAGTTGCGGACTTGCAAGAAAGAAAAACGGTATTATAAATCCTATCAATCCGAGTTTTACTGAAATCAATGCCGTTTTCGTTTGATCCGAATTTGCTATTCCGGATGCTATATAACTGCTTATCGCTACCGGCGGTGTAATATTTGAAAGACACGCATATATAAGGCAAAACATATGTGCGGATACCGGTGTTATACCGGATTTTATAAGTACAGGTACGGCTACCGTTTGTACAATTACATATGCTGCTACCCCCGGTACTCCCATTCCTAAAATTGTCGACATTATCATTACAAATATTCCCGTTATATATATGTTCTCGGAATTTACCGAAGACAATATGAAATATCCCATATTCAGTCCCAATCCGGTGAGTGTTACGCTTCCTATTATTATTCCTATTACTATGCAACATATTCCTACGCTTATTGCATTTGAAGCACCTTCGGTTGCCGCTTGTATTATTTTTCCGACTGTCATTTTCGTATCTTTTCCGATATAAGACGTAACTATCGTAACAAGTATTGATACAAGTGCCGCATATACAGGTGTATATCCGCTTACCATCAATCCTATAAGCGAGATAAACGGAAGTACAAGATACCATTTTCTTTTTATTATTTTAAGAGTATCAGGAATATTTTCTTTTTTTATTCCTGAAAGTCCCATACGTTTCGCTTCAAAATGTACCGCAAATATAAGACTTATGTAATAAAGCAATGCAGGAACGGTCGCAGCTATCATTATTTGTATATAACTTGTATGTAAAAACTCCGCCATTACAAATCCTACGGCACCCATTACCGGCGGACAAAATTGCCCTCCCGTAGATGCCACCGCCTCTACCGCCGCCGCAAATTCTTTTTTATACCCTGTCTTTTTCATCATCGGTATGGTAATCGTACCCGTTGTTGCGACATTTGCCACCGCAGATCCGTTCATCATTCCCATAAGTGCCGATGCGATAACTGCAACCTTCGCCGGCCCTCCTGTAGTATGTCCGACCAATGCAAGAGCTATTTCATTTATAAAATCCGAAAAGCCGCCGTACTTCAAAAATGCACCGAAAATTACAAATATAAATATATACGTTGAAAATACTCCGCTGCCTATTCCCAATATTCCTTCAGTTCCCCAAAATTGTGTGATGAGTATACGTTTTAACGTAAATCCGTTATGTCCCAAAAATCCCGTTATATACTCACCTAAATAACTGTATGCAAGAAATACAAGTGCCAACGGCAACAAATTTTTTGCAACACGTCTTGCACTCTCAAGTACCAAAAGTATGGCGATACCTGCAATTATAATATCCGGTGTACTTACACGCCCTCCGCTTTGCGTTATAAAAGTGTAATTGCAAATAAGGTATACGAATGTAACCGAAGAAAGTATTGCAAAAATTATATCCGAAATCGGCGGTTTATATCGCTTTATATTTTCTTTTTTACTTGCCGGAAACAGTATAAATGTAAAAACCAAAAGAAATATGCAATGTATTGCACGCATATTTATCGCACTTATCGTTCCTACAGTAGAAAAGTACAATTGAAATACTGTCCACGCACACAAAAGAAGCATGACGATTTTTCTCATTATTCCGTCATACTTGCGAAATTTTGTGCCTTCATTATTATCATTTTCTTTTTCGTAAATTTTATTTTCCATGTCTTTAACTTTATAAAAATAAATCTCCTTTTTCAAGAGCCTTTTACATTTAATTGATCAATCTTACTTGAAATTATTTACCAAACGCAATTTTCCTTTACTAAAAATTCAGTCCTCATACTTTTTCTTTCCGCCTTTAAAAGATCATCATTGAAAATATATAATACCTCGATGTTTCATAAATATTTAATATAAAAAATAATATGTTCACACTTGATTTAAATAAATTTTGCAAAGAAGATTTCAGTGCAATCACTCTGACAATATACTTTGCCGTTATGTACCTTGACTGTCGTCAATACGCATACTATAGGCCGACTTCGGTTTATCATCGGAATACAAGTAATGCAAGAAATAAATTTAAGTTACATGAAAAACAAAGGAAACGAAAAAGAGATAATACAAACACATACAATGTGCGAATAAAACACAAAACAACAAAAGAAACACAAAATAGTATAAATATAGGAATAGGAATCGACATACACAATGATGAAATATGATGTTTTGCGGCGTAAGGGTTTTGAATTGTTTAATCCGTACCTTTCATCATAACTTTTTTTAAAAGAGATATTTACTACAGGTGTTTAAGTAAAAAATCGAAATAGGGATTTCTCCATATTCCGATTTTTTTATATTTTAATTTTATTTACTTTCGAAGAATGCTTTGTATGCCAAGTATGTTTCGTAAATGTCCGCTTTTTCTACCAAATCGAACGGTGCATGCATTGAGAGCATTGAGGTTCCGCAGTCTACTACTTCGGCGCCCCAGTTTGCTATCATGAATGCGATTGTTCCGCCGCCGCCTTGGTCTACTTTGCCGAGTTCTCCGATTTGCCAGCATACTCCCGCTTCGTTGAATATTGTTCTTATTTTGTGTAAAAATTCCGCATTTGCATCGTTACTTCCGGCTTTGCCTCGTGATCCTGTGTACTTTGTTACGCTTATTCCGTATCCGAGAAGTGCCGAGTTGGATTTTTCAGATACTTCGGGGAACATCGGATCCATACAGCTGTTTACGTCCGCCGAGAGCATTTCACTGTTTTCCATTGTTTCGTAAAATTCCAAAAGGCTTCCTTGTCCTTGAAGTGCAAGCATTTTCATTACGAATTTTACAAAATATGAGGATTCCATTCCTGTGTTTCCGTAGGATCCTATTTCTTCTTTGTCGGTGAGCAGTGCGATTTGTGTGTATTCGCCTGCATTTGCGGCAAGTATTGCTTCCATATTGGAGAATGAGCATGCACGATCGTCTTGACCGTATGATGCGAGCATGGATTTATCAAATCCTACGTCACGACTCTTCATTGCAGGTACGAGTTCAAGTTCTGCGGTTGCAAAATCTTCTTCTTCGATTCCGTATGTATCTTTGAGCAATTTCATGATTGCTTCTTTCGGTGTTTCACCGTCTTGGGAGTGTGTACCGATAAGTGCTTGTAATTGTTCTCCCGTTATTCCTTGTGCCATGGTTTTTTTCATTTGTTCTTGTGCCATGTGCGGAAGTAAGTCACTTATATAGAATACCGGATCGTTTTCATTCATTCCGATTGAAATTTCCACTTTTTTGCCGGATTTTGTAAATACTACTCCAATAAGTGCAAGAGGAATACATGTCCATTGATATTTTTTTATTCCTCCGTAATAGTGTGTTCTGAAGTATACAAGTCCGTCTTGTTCATTTACGGGATTTGGTTTTAAATCCAGACGTGGAGAATCGATGTGCGATCCTACAATTTTTGTTCCTTCGTGTACCGGTTTTTTACCGATTACGGATAAAATTACGGATTTACCTTTTTGATTCCAATATACTTTGTCGCCGGCTTTGAGTGTTTTCATATCGTATAGGGGTTTAAATCCGGCCTCTTTTGCACGTCTTATAATTTCCGCAGTTGCCAAACGTTCGGTGCGTGCGGTGTCCAAAAATTGTTTATATTTTTCACAAAGGTCAATTGCTGCTTGACGTTCTTTTTCGTTCATTCTTTGCCAAACTGTTTTTTTTCTGCTGTATGTTTCTTTCATTGCGTATCCTCCCTTTTCATTATGTACTTAGTATATATCTTTTCTTTTGTATTGTATACAATTTTCACTGATTTTCGGATTTTTATTGAATTATGACAACTTTTTCATGAGTTTTCTTATCATTTCTTCGTTTATCGCTCCGGGGATTATTTCTTTTACTTTTCCTTCACTGTCGATAAATACGGATGTCGGATATGCTTGTATGCTCATTTTTTTCGAAAGTTCACCGTCTTCGTCAAGAAGTACCGGTAAATTTTCAAATGAGTTTTTGTTGTACCATTGAATAAATTCTTCTTTTGTTTTTTCTCCGTTTATACCGGGTGATACTACCGACAGAACAACAATATCTTCGCTGTTTTTTGTCATTGCATCGGTTTCCGGCAGTGTTTTGATGCAAATTCCGCACCAGCTTGCCCAAAATTTTATATATACTTTTTTACCGCGGTAATCGGAAAGTTTGTATGTTTTTCCGTTAACGTCTTTAAGTTCAAAGTCCAACGGTTCGTCGTATACGTTACTTGTCGCTTCATCTTTATTTTCTACATCGTCAGATATAATTCCGCAGCCCGAGATTGCACATATCATAAACATGGCGGCAAAAATCATCATTATGCTTTTTATTGTTTTATTCATATTTTCTCCTTTTACGAAATGAGTGCGGTAAGTGAGTTTATTTGTCCGCTTATAAGTAAAATTCCCATAAAAATAATTATCGCTCCGCCGATTTTCTTCAAAAGTACCATATGTTTTTTTATTGATGTAAAATAGTTCATACACCATGATGCCGCAAGTGTAATAATCATAAACGGTACTGCCATTCCTAATGCATATACGCCTGTAAGTATGAGTCCGTATATTGCCGATCCGTTTTGAGTTGCAGCTATTGCAAGTACGGATGCAAGTACGGGTCCTACGCATGGTGTCCATCCGAAGCTGAATGTAAGCCCGAGTAAAAATGAGCTTAGTATTCCCGTTTTTTCACTTTTTATTGCCGTCATTGTTTTTTGTCGTTGAAGTATGCCGATATTTATGAGTTCCGTTTGATGTATTCCTAAAAGAATTACTATGAATCCCGTTATATATCGTGTATACGGATGATGTATCCATTTACCCAAGACTCCGGCTCCCAATCCGAAGCTCAAAAAGACGGCGGACAGCCCCAGTATGAAAAATAGCGTTTTCAGTATCGAGTATATATTTACACTTTTTTCATGTTTTTCCGTTTCATCTGTAAGTTTTCCTATGTATACAGGAATCAAAGGAAATACGCATGGTGAAAAGAATGACAGTATTCCCGATATGAAAACCGTTCCGACAAATATGTCGTAATTTCCGTTCATGGTTCCTCCACTGTTTTACGAATTATCTCTTGCTTTTCAGAAGGTATCCGTAGCCTTCTTTTTCCATGTCTTTTTTCGGAATGAAACGAAGTGCGGCACTGTTTATACAGTATCTTTTGCCTCCGAGTTCGCTCGGCCCGTCATCAAATACATGTCCCAAGTGTGCATCTCCGCTTCTGCTTCTTACTTCCGTTCTGTGCATTCCGTAACTGTAGTCTTCATGTTTTTTTATTACTTCGTCTGCAACCGGTTTTGAAAATGCCGGCCATCCGCAGCCTGAATCGAATTTGTCTTCTGATGAAAAAAGCGGTTCGCCTGTTGTTATGTCTACGTAAATACCTTCTTCGAATTTATCGAAAAATTCATTTTCAAATGCTCTTTCGGTTTTATTTTCACGAGTTACTTCATATTGAACCGGTGTAAGTTCTTTTTTCAGTTCTTGGTCACTCTTTTTTGTGTACATTCCTTCGTCTATTAAAGGTTCGTATGCTTTTGCTATGTTTATGTGACAGTAACCGTTAGGATTTTTTTCCAGATATTTTTGATGGTATTCTTCGGCTAAAATATAATTTTTCAACGGTTCAATTTTTACGAGTATTTTCCTTTCGTAATTTTTTTGTTTTTCGTCAAAAAATTTTTTTATCACTTGCGCATCCGCTTCATCTACATAAAAAATTCCGCTTCTGTATTGCGCTCCGTAGTCGTTTCCTTGTCTGTTGTATGTGGTCGGATTTACTACTCTCAAGTAAAAGAGCAGTATTTGACGAAGTGTAATTTCATTTTCATCATATATTACATGTATTGTTTCGGCATGTCCCGTCACAGCTACTTTTTCATAGTCAGTTTCATTTGTTTTTCCGTTTGCGTATCCGCAGTCTACATGTTTTATTCCATGAATTCTTGTAAAATATGCTTCCATTCCCCAGAAGCATCCTCCTGCCAAGTATATTTCTTTCATTTGTGCCTCCTATATCGAGATTTATATATATTATACTCATATTTGTTTATTTTACAAATTAATAAACAATGTTTTTATTTTTTTAACATATTTTTGCGTAAAAAAAAGACCCTGCTGTATAAGCAAGGTCTTAATTTTAATTTCGGATTGCTTTCAAACGTACTATTGCACGTTGGAGTGCAAGTTTTGCACGTTCGATGTCCGTACCGGCTTTGCGTGCTTTAATTCTTTCTTGAGCTCTTTTTTGTGCTTCTATTGCACGAGCTTCGTCGATATTTTCAGCAAGTTCAGCCAGCGGTGCGATAATCGTTACTTTGTTGTCTTTGTTTTCAAGAAAACCGCCGAATACCGCAACTTTCTGCTCTTTATTTCCTGTATGGATACGTACTGCGCACATATCCAATGCGGATGCTAAAGGCAGGTGATTTTTCATTATTGCAAATTCTCCGTCCGATGCACGAGCTACTACCATTGTTACGCCGTCGGCTACATATATCGGGCCGTCCGGTGAAATGATTTCAACGTGCATTGGAGATGTAAGGGTATCAGCCATGGCTTATTCCCCTTTCTTCATCGATGCAGCCTTTTCAATTGCTTCGTCAATGGTACCTACCATGTAGAAGGCACCTTCCGGCAAGTCGTCATGCTGTCCTGAGAGTATTTCTTTGAAACCTCTGATGGTTTCTTTCAAAGGTACATAACGTCCCGGAGAACCTGTAAATTGTTCCGCTACGAAGAAAGGTTGTGAGAGGAATCTCTGAATCTTTCTTGCACGTGCAACGATGACTTTGTCTTCGTCGGACAATTCTTCCATTCCCAAAATTGCAATGATGTCTTGCAATTCTTTGTATCTCTGAAGTATTGCCTGGACTCCACGTGCTACTTCGTAGTGTTCTTCACCCAAGGTATTGGGGTCAAGTATACGGCTTGTGGAATCGAGAGGATCCACTGCCGGATAAATTCCCAATTCTGCAATTGAACGGTTCAATACCGTTGTTGCGTCCAAGTGTGTAAATACTCCGGCCGGTGCCGGGTCTGTCAAGTCGTCTGCCGGTACGTATACCGCCTGAACGGATGTAATGGATCCGTCTTTTGTGGATGTAATACGTTCTTGCAGTTCACCTATGTCGGTTGCGAGTGTAGGCTGGTAACCTACGGCTGACGGCATACGTCCGAGCAATGCAGATACTTCTGAACCTGCTTGTACGAAACGGAATATGTTGTCGATAAAGAGCAACACGTCCTGTCCTTGTTTGTCACGGAAGTATTCAGACATTGTAAGTCCTGTCAGTGCAACACGCATACGTGCTCCCGGCGGTTCGTTCATCTGTCCGTATACCAATGCGGCTTTGGACAATACGCCGGATTCTTTCATTTCACCCCAAAGGTCGTTACCTTCACGGGTACGTTCACCTACTCCGCAGAATACTGAGCATCCTGAGTGTTCGGTTGCAACGTTGTGAATTAATTCCTGAATTAAGACCGTTTTACCTACGCCGGCACCGCCGAACAGACCGATCTTACCACCTTTTGCGTATGGTGCAATCAAGTCTACGACTTTTATACCGGTTTCGAAAATTTCAGCCGCCGGTGCCTGATCTTTAAATGCAGGCGCAACACGGTGAATCGGCCAATAATCAGACGCTTTTACTTCTTCAGTACCGTTGTCTACGGTTTGTCCCAATACGTTGAATATACGTCCGAGACATCCGTCACCTACCGGTACTGCAATTGCGCGTCCTGTATCTACGGCTTTCATTCCTCTGACCATGCCGTCGGTGGAACTCATTGCTACCGCACGAACGACACCGTCGCCCAAGTGCTGCATGGTTTCACAGATGACATCAACAGGAACATTGCCGTTTTCATCTTTTACGTGAATTGCGTTATAGATGGCAGGGAGTTCCTGATCGTCCTTAAAAGCAATATCGACAACTGCGCCGATTACTTGAACGACCTTACCCACCTGCCCCTCATGTTCATTTGCCATGAAGAAGCATTCCTCCTTCTTTGATTTAGTGCAGATTATTCAAGAGCTGCCGCACCGCCGACGATTTCGGAAATTTCGTTGGTAACTTGTGCCTGACGTGCTTTGTTGTACGTAAGGTTGAGTTCCGAGATTTTTTCCGCTGCATTGTCGGTAGCTGCGGACATTGCCGCCATACGGCTGCCCAGTTCGGATGCCGCTGATTGCAGCATCGCATTATAAACTTGCACTTGGATATACTGGGGAAGCAGTTTGGATAATACTTCCGAAGCGTTCGGAAGGAAAATATATGGTTCTTCTTCCTGAACTTCTTCCATTTCAATATTTTCCGGTGCTGCCGCCTCATGATCTTTCGGAACTTCTATAGGAAGCAAGCGAGAAACCATGACCTTCTGGCGAAGAGCCGTATAGAATTTAGTATAAATAATGTATACCTCATCTACTTCTTCATCTGAGAATTGCTGAATCATTTGTTCAGAAAGTTCTATAGAATTGTAAGCTTGAGGTTTGTCTGAAAAGCCGAAGTGGTAAGAATCCGTCTTGTATCCACGGAAATTCAGGTATTTTTTAGCCTGTTTTCCGCATACAAAGAGTTTGTATGTAGACGGATCTTTGCCGGAGATCTCCTGGATAGTGCGTTTCATAACGTTAGAGTTATAAGCGCCCGCCAATCCTTTGTCACCGCAAATTACCAAGTAACCAACTTTCTTGGATTCACGTACGTCTAGCAAAGGACTGTCGAAATCCGGGGTCGCCGAAGAAGCACGGCGCATAAGCTCTCCGATCTTTTCAGCATATGGAAGGGAGCCTTTTGCTTTTTCTTCTGCTTTACGCAGACGTGCAGCAGCTACCATCTTCATTGCTTTCGTAATCTGTTGGATGTTGGTGACAGATTTAATGCGCCCTTTTATATCACGCGTACTCTCCACTCAGATCACCCCTCTACCGTTTCAGACTGCTTTGCTGATTTTATTGCATTGTAACGTTCTTTGAATTCTGCAATTGCTTTACGCAAGTTTTCTTCCGTTTCTTCGATGAGTTTCTTTTCCGTGCGGATAGATTCTCCTACTTCCGGATGGTTTGTATGCATAAAGTCGAGTAATTGCTTTTCAAAGTTTACAACTTCATCAACTTCAATATCATCGAGATATCCTTTAACACCTACATATATAGCCATAACCTGGTCTTCTACCGGATATGGGTTATATTGCGGCTGTTTAAGAATTTCCGTTGTTCTTTGACCACGGTCGATTTGTGCCTTTGTTGCGGCATCAAGGTCGGAACCGAACTGCGCAAATGCAGCCAATTCACGGAATTGTGCCAAGTCAAGACGAAGTGTACCGGCAACTTTCTTCATCGCTTTGATTTGTGCGGATCCACCTACACGGGATACAGACAAACCTACGTTGATAGCCGGACGTACACCTGAGTAGAATAATCCTGTTTCAAGGAATATCTGACCGTCGGTAATAGAAATAACGTTTGTAGGAATATAAGCACCTACGTCACCTGCCAGTGTTTCGATAATCGGAAGTGCGGTAATGGAGCCGCCGCCCAATTCTTCGGACAAACGTGCAGCACGTTCCAACAATCTTGAGTGCAAGTAGAATACGTCACCCGGATAAGCTTCACGTCCCGGCGGACGACGAAGCAAGAGTGACATGGCACGATATGCAACAGCGTGCTTGGACAAGTCATCATAAATTATGAGAACATCTTTGCCCTGATGCATGAAGTGTTCCGCAATGGAAACACCTGAATACGGTGCCAAGTATTGCATCGGAGAACCTTCCGCAGCACCTGCGTGTACGATTACGGAGTAGTCCATTGCTCCTGCTTCTTTAAGTCTTTCATACACACGAACTACGTTGGAGTTCTTCTGTCCGATGGATACATATACACAAATTACATTTTGACCTTTCTGGTTCAAAATGGTGTCGATCGCAATAGCTGTTTTACCTGTACCGCGATCACCTATGATAAGTTCACGCTGGCCTCTGCCAATCGGAACCATCGAGTCAATACATTTAAGACCTGTTTGCAGCGGTACATTAACCGGCTGTCTTTCGGCAATGCCCGGTGCTTTAATTTCAATGTCACGATAAGCATCAGTTTTGATATCGCCTTTTCCGTCGATAGGCTGACCCAGGGAGTTGACAACACGGCCGATAACCGCATTGCCTACCGGCACCTGCATCAAGCGACCGGTTCTTTTTACCGTATCGCCTTCTTTAATGGTTTCGTGTTTACCTAAAAGAACGGCACCTACGTTGCTTTCTTCCAAGTTTAACGCCATACCATATACGCCATTCGGCAGCTCGAGCAATTCGCCGGCCATACAGTTTTCCAATCCATAAATATGGGTAATACCGTCACCGACTTCCAGAACTGTACCTATTTCATCAACATTGAGGTCTACTTTGTAGTTTTCAATCTGTTTTTTAATCACAGATATGATTTCATCTGAACTGATTTTCATTTCCTATAAGTCACCTCAACCTCACTGTATCATCATCGCTTTAAGTGCATTCAGCTGTCTAACTACAGAACCGTCAATCAATCGGTCCCCAACTTGAATTGTGAAACCTCCGATAAGTGCCGCATCAACTTTTTGCTTCAAAATGATTTTACAACCGAGCTGTGCTCCAAGTTTTTCTTTAATCATTTCCGCCTGTTCGTCTGTCAATGGAACGGCAGTTGTAACAATTGCCTCTTCCATTCCCAATCCGTGGCATGCCAAATTGTTATATATTTCCACCATATCACCGAAAAGATTCATATGTTCTTTATCAATGACTACATAGCAGAAATTCAGCACCAACGTTGAAACTTTGTCTGTAAATAGACTTTCTATAGTATTTTTCTTGATATTCTTTGCAAGAATAGGATGAGTCAGCAAATTTGAAAGTTCCGCGTTTTCCTTTAAGGTATCCGCAATCAATTTCAAATCGTTGCCAATCGATTCCAAACTCTGCGTTTCAGCGGCAATGTCATAGATAGCACGTCCGTACTTTTTTGCAAGGATTACGTTCTTATCCATAATCATTTACCCGATTTGACCGCACCCAATTTTGTGATGCTGTCTTCTATAATCCGGCCATTTTCTTCCGGAGTCATATTTTTGCTGATGATCTTCGCAGCAATATCGCAAGAAAGAACGGCAACCTGTGCTTTCAGATCATCAAGAGCATCCTTGCGTTCCCTTTCAATCTGTTTCGTTGCGTTTTCTTTTTCCTGCTCTATAGCGATATGAGCAGCCTCAATCTGTTCTTCAGCTTTGACTTTCGCTTCTTTTACCGCCTGAGTTACAATTTCCTGCGCTTTCGCCTGTGCGTTCCGGAGCTGTTCTTCATAACTGTCTTTCAACTTTGCCGCATCGGCTTTAGATGCAGCAGCTGAATCCAAGTCGTTTTGAATGCGCTGCTTACGCGCATCCAATACCTTAAGCATCGGCTTGTATGCAAAATGCCCCAAAATAGCGACGAGAATAATAAAGTTGAGGATCTGAATCAGCAGTGTACCATTAAGTTCTACCAATGAGCTCCCCTCCTTAGGCTAACAAATAAAATTGAATTAGCCGAGGAACGGGTTGGCGAATACAAGAACGATAGCGATAACTACTGCGATAATCGGAATAGATTCTACCAAACCGATAGCAACGAGCATGTTTGTGAAGAGCTGGCCTGCCAATTCCGGCTGACGAGTCATTCCGTCGATAGCACGTACTGCTACGCGGGAGTCACAAAAAGATGCACAAGCTGCTGCCACACAAGCAATGATAGTAGCTGCAATAAGAGAAAACTGAACAACAATTGTCTGATCCATGATAATAATTCCTCCTGAGAATTAAACTTTTTCTATTTTTACCGGATTTCGGCCGGCACCGTATTTCCTTTTACCGAAGGTACGGTTCGCGGTTTACTCGACACTCGATTTCAAATAAATCGACACGAGGGTGGTAAATATGTAAGACTGAATCAACCCCACGAAAAGGCTGAATGCAATCCAGATAATAGGTACTAACCACGGCGCCATGAAACACAAAATTTCAAGCAGAATTTCACCTGCCAAAATATTTCCGAACAGACGCATTGCCAATGTAATAGGCTTTGATATCTCTTCAACTACATTGATAACTACAAAGAACGGCATCGGTTGGAAAAAATGTTTAATCCAATGTCCAAATCCGCTGTTTTTAATTTTGAAGAAATGAACGAACAGCGATGATCCTATAGCCAGTCCCAATGTCGTATTTACATCGTTTGTAGGTGATGCCGTTAAATGTTCTGTCGGCAACAATCCTATTTCGTTTGCTACGAATATAAACATGAATAATGTAAGAAGTACATAAACTACTTGTCTGTAGTTTTTTCCCACATTCTTTTCAAACTGGTCGCAGAGTGCTTCAATAACAAATTCTACCGCATTTTGAATTCCGCTCGGAACCAATGCTCTTCCTCTACTTGCCATAAAGACAACAATGAAAACTATAATAGCTGTAAGCCATGTAGTAAAGAGAGTGTCCAAATTGACACCCATACCCAAAAATTGTGCAACAACGTGTGTACCCGTATGAAGATGCATAATCTCACCTCCTCCCTCTTACGAGAATGTCAAGAAAAGATTTATTTCTTAATAACATTGACCGCACGTTCAAATAATGACGCCAGCGGCAATGAAAGTAAGCCACCTATAAGACCGATTACGTTAAGCGGTGTATAGATTACAACTACCGCCGCTATTACAATCTCAAGTATAAATCTCAATCCGGCATAACCTGCAATTTTTTTACCTATTGCGGTCGGTTCTGCATCTTTCGATACCCATTTAAAGTATCGAATTCTCAATACATAGAAAAAAGCAGCATGGAAAAATGATCCTATTGCCCATGCAAGACCGGCTTTCCAACCCCATATAACTGTAATTAATGCAGTCCCGATAATAAGCATGCCGGTAAGCCAAATAATCATTCGCTTTGCATACATAGGGAAAGTCTGATCATACATCATTTGTCATTTCTTCTCCAACATCTGCTTTATTAATGATAATAGTCCTAAAATCGCACCGAAAACCGTTCCGAGCATTACGCCGAACGGTCCTGATGCCAAATATTTATCACAAGTATCTCCAAGCCAAAATCCTATAGCTATAAAAATCAAAAGTGTTATTCCCGCTGCCGCTGCAGATGCAACGATATGTACAGGATTGAATTCGGATTTTTTACCGCTTTCTTTTTTAACTTTTTGTTTCATAACCGTACCTATATTTGCAACTCGGCCGATAAATGTAATTTATACAAATTAAAGATTGTACGCAAACGGCATACAACTTCAATAAATAAGCATAATACCACTTACACATTCCCTATTGTATCATAAGAAATCTTACTTTGCTATAAATAAAGACGGTTTTTTATTACTTATTTTTTCTATATACAAGAGAGTTTGCACAATTCTTTGTGACGACTTTCCGTCTCCGTAGGGATTTACAGCTTCCGACATTTTGCGGTATTCATCTTGTAAGGTCAATAATTTATACGCTTCATTGTATATTTTATCTTCATCGGTTCCCACGAGCTTTACGGTACCGGCATTTATTGCTTCCGGTCGTTCGGTCGTATCACGAAGTACAAGTACGGGTTTACCCAAACTCGGCGCTTCTTCCTGTATTCCTCCCGAATCCGTCAAAACTATGTCGCATCTTGACATAAGGTTGGTAAACGGTTCATATTCCATAGGTTCAACGAGGTGTATATGAGGTATTCCCAAAAGTTCCTCTCTTACAGATTTTCTTACCAAAGGATTTCTGTGTACGGGAAATACTACTTCCGTATCCGGTACATCTTTCACGAGTCTTTTCAATGCACGATATACATGGTGCATCGGTGCACCCAAATTTTCTCTTCTATGTGTAGTCACAAGTATTACACGCTTATGTTCTTCTATGTTTTGTATTTCTTTATCTTCAAATTCGTAATCTTTTTTCACCGTATGAAAAAGTGCATCTATTACCGTATTTCCTACAACGAAAACGGTATCGGGATTCTTGCCTTCACGAAGGAGATTTGATTGTGCAAATTCCGTGGGTGCAAAGTGTATATTTGCAACAACTCCGGTCAATCTTCGATTTGCTTCTTCAGGAAACGGGGATCTCAAATTACCCGTACGAAGTCCAGCTTCCACATGTGCAACTTTTATTCCTTTGTAAAATGCTGCAAGTGCGGCGGAAAACGTTGTAGTCGTATCTCCATGTACGAGTACATAATCAGGTTTTTCTTTTTCAAGGACTTCTTCAAGTCCGCAAAGTACACGTGAAGTTATGTCGTACAAAGATTGACTTTTTTTCATTATGTCCAAGTCGTAATCTACCGGCAAATTAAATAAATCTACCACTTGGTCGAGCATTTCACGATGCTGTGCGGTTAAGCATACTTTTACATCGAATTCTTCATGTTTCAAAAGTTCTTTCACTACCGGTGCCATTTTTATAGCTTCCGGACGTGTGCCGAATATTGTCATAACCTTCACGACTTTTTTCCTCCGTTCGTTTCACATTCCTTTTTTTGATTTCTTTTACCGCTCATTACTCCCAATTTTTTTACCCATATAAGAAATAGAATCAGTGCAATCAACGCAAGCAATACACCTATCCACAAACTTAAATGTATAACGAGTAATGCAAAGCATGAGAAGAATGCCGTAAGCGCATACATTATCAAAACAACTTGTTTTTGACTCAAACCTTGCGCAAGTAATCTGTGGTGCAAATGATTTTTATCCGGTGAAAAAATCGGTACTCCGGACAATTTACGTCTTACAATCGCAAGAAGTGTATCCATAATAGGCACCGTAAGTGCGATAAGCGGCACCAAAAGTACTGCCATGGCGGCAGTTTTCACCGCTCCTATTACCGACACCGCAGCAATAACGTATCCCAAAAACATGGATCCGGTATCACCCATAAATATTTTTGCGGGATTGAAATTGTACTGCAAAAACGCTATACAAGATCCCGACATTGCAATCATTGCCGCCGCCGGTATCCATTGTCCCATTTGAAATGCCATCAACGCAATTGCAATGGATGCGATAGATGCGACTCCGGCAGCCAAACCGTCCAGTCCGTCAATCAAATTTACCGTATTTACAAATCCCACTATCCAAAATATGGTAAGAGGAACTGAAATAAATTCGGATAAATATATCATTCCGAAGTAAGGAAGTACCAACCATTTTATACTTACACCGAAAACACATACCAATACTGCCGCAGATATTACTTGTCCGGCCAACTTTACTTTTGCCGGCAATGAAAATTTATCATCCGATATACCCACAAGCACCAAAACGGTAGCACCTATAAGAATTCCCGTCATTTCATAAGTCAATCCTATGGTTGAAACAACGGAAACGACAAATCCCGCATATATCGCCAATCCACCCAAACGCGGTATCAAACCATGATGAACTTTTCTGGCATTCGGCTTATCTACTGCTCCCCACTTTACTGCAAGAGTCTTGACTAACGGTGTCAATACAAATGTAACCGCAAGTGCAGTAATGAAGGTCCATACATATGCCAAAATAACACCTCCAAAAAGTTTATGTATTTAAGTTTACGTCTTTATACTACCATACAAAATAAAAAGGGACATATATATTTTACATTACTCATGTTATTATACAATTATTGTCTACTTGTATCAAAGAAATATTAAGATTTATAATCGACTTATGACATAAGTCCATGATGATTTATAATGCAAATGGTATTACATTAATAAAACGTATAGAAAGAGCTTTAATTTTGAAAGAAAGAGCTTTAATTTTGAAAGAAGGAGCTTCAACTTTGAATTTTATAAAAAAACATCCATATATATGCTTGGGATTATTTTCACTTATAATTTTTTTACTCGGAAGTTACAATCTTCCCATAACCGATACGGTTGAGTCGAATTATGCTCAAACTGCAAAAGAAATGCTTATTGCAAAAGATTGGATATCACCGCAAATTTACGGAAGATATTGGTATGACAAACCGATTTTTTACTATTGGGAATTGATGATTTCATTTTCCGTATTCGGTTTTACGGAAATTGCGGCACGTATACCCGGAGCCGTTTTCGGTATGCTCGGAGTGCTTTTCACCTATAACTTCACTTCAAAAGTTTACAGTCGAAAAACGGGATTTCTTGCATCGTTTATTTTAATTTCGTCTTTTGAAATGTCGCTTTTAACTCATTCGGTACTTACCGATGTAACGCTGTTTTTGTTTATGAGTATGTCGGTAGCGTATTTTTACTTGGGTTATACACAAAACAAAAATTATTATTACTTGTGCTACATTACCGCTGCACTCTCGACTTTGACAAAAGGTCCTGTCGGACTTGCACTTCCGGGACTTGCTTGTGTAATCTTCCTTTTGTACAAAAAAGATATTAAAGAACTTCTCAAGGTAAAACTCATCTTCGGAATAATTCTTTTCTTGATTATTACATCAAGTTGGTACGGAACAATGTACGGTATACACGGAAACGATTTCCTGCTTAATTTCTTCGGAGTTCATAATTACCTTCGTGCGACGGTTTCCGAGCATCCTGCACAGAATGTATGGTACTTCTACATACTTATGTTCTTTGTCGGATTTGCACCTTGGAGCTTTTTCCTTGTATACAAAATGTACAAAAAATATAGAGAAAAAACTCTTTCTTTCAAAAAATCTGACAGTTTATTTCAGCTTTTGATAATTTATTCCGTTGTTGTTTTTGCATTTTTCCAATGTATAGCTACAAAGTATACGACTTATACATTCCCGATGTTGTTTGCACTTTCCATAATGACGGCAAAATTATACACTTCGAATTTCAAAAAAATAATAAATGTCTCCGTTGTTTTTTCCGTAATTTATACTTTACTTTTAATTTTTGCTGCACCGCCTTACATGGCCATGAACGCCGGCAAAGCAACGGGAGAATTTCTGAAGTTTGAAGCTTCATACGAAAAACCCGTTTACTTTTATGAAAATTACAGTACAAGTATGGTTTTTTACAGTGACAGAAAAATATATTCCACTGTCGAGGATAACGAGTTTGAAGATGTAAAACCCGGAAAATTGGATTGGAACGCAAAAAATGTTATGCCTCTTATAAAAAAGAGTACGGCATTAAACGACAAAGATTGCTACATAATCACGAAAAATAAAAAAATCGATAAATTCAAAAATGAAATAAGTAAAATAAAGGGTGCGAATATACAAATTGTAAAAAGTGATGCAAGTTATACAATTTGGCACAAAACACAGAAATAAAAAAAGAGATGACTTTGCAAAATGATACCTTATCGAATATGACGGTATATCAAATCGCATTGTCATCTTTTTTCATGATTTCATTTTTTCATTTTTTCATATGTTTCATAATCCCGATAAACTCTCTTGTCTATAGGATCGTAGTGCAAATCGGTTTCTTTCATAAATTCTATTATTTTGTACATGTTTACATGTATGTTGTAGTAGTCGGCCAAAAGACGATGAAGTTCTTCAAGGGAAATATATTTTCTGACTGAAAGCAGTACGGAAAGCATGTCCGACATTCTTATCTTTTCACGTCCTCTGTAAAACAGACGTGTTTTACCCATTCTTCTGCACGAGAAATGTTCGTAATCTTCAGCAAGTATGGATACATAGAACCAATATCCGAATCCCGCATCGTCAATTTTGTGCGTAAATCCGTCTTTACGAAGTGATGTTACGGTGAAAAATTCTCCCGGTTTTACTTTTTCCGCTACCGCATTGCAATAGTCTTTCAATGTGTCTTTTGTTATTCCTTTTTCTTCCAATTTCCTTATATTTATGTATTTATGCGGTTCAAATTCAATTATTTCATATTTTGCACAAATGTCATAAAGTGTCGATATAAATGTCACGCAATTTCTTATGTGTCTGTTCAAATTGCCGATGTCTATTATATCGTCTTTCGTAAGCATGTGTTTGAAATAACTCAATGCCGAATCGTATGTATTTTTTATAATGTAACCCGTATATACTTTAAATCCCAGCGTTTTTAATGTATACGGATTTATCGCAGATATACTTTTATACGGAAATTGAGATTTGTATATTTGTTTTACTTCGAGTATCGCATAGCAATCTTGAGTAAGAAGTTCTTTCATCTTTTCAAATTCTTCATGAGGTAAATTGTCTGCCGACAATGTATAAATACCGTCATAAAAATAATCGTCAAAGTTCTTCATGTAACTTCCTATTACCGTTTCAGCTTTTACACCGTATTGCTTTTCATACATTTTTGCAAAATCTTTTACCGAAATCGGTGCATATTGCAAAAGCATTTCCAATACTTGATTGTCGGTATTGGGATTTCCGAATTCCATTGTGGGCATTCTCCCGAATTTTATATATGTATTTTCTTTCGGGATTATCTTTTTGAGTAAATTATGAAATTCGTATTCATCATGTATATCGTATCTTCCCATGAGTTTAGGATAGTCATTTATAAATTTCAAAGTCGACAGTTCCACGTCTTCGTATTGCTCCAAATCCAATGTGTCGAATAAATCTTCATAATCTTGTCCGGCTATATCGTAATATCTGAAACTCTTTCCCTGATTCCATAAAACGTAATTGCATTCACTCAATTGATTTATATATGCTCTGTCCTCTATCCAAAGCGCCGTTTCGTTATCTATACCGTTTTCCTTTAAAAAATTCATGTATATTTCACGAAATTTGTCAAACCTCGTTTGTTCTTTGCAATACTTTTTCACTACGTACTTGACAAGTTCCGGACGATTTTTTCTTATTGCGGTCGCACCTATTCTTACATAATCTTTGTAAATTACGGGTTCGAGCATTTTTTTCATTTGCTGAGGTATGTTTTCGTCAAAAAGAATTTCTTCGTCCAGTTCTTTTTTGTCGCCGTTTTTTACTCCGCATATGGTTTTCAAGTACATATACGTTTCTACCGGTTCGGAAAACGCTTCACAAAATTCGTCTTCATTTATATGGTAATTTTCGTAAAGGTAAATATATTTGTTTTCTTTTACATCCGGAAAACCTGAAATTACCTTGCTTACTATTTGTCTTACACGTTCTCGTGTAAGATCGAATTCTTTTGCAACATCCTCAAGCGTTTTTCCGGAGAAACGGCTACGCACTATTTCTTTTGTCCTCTGTTTCGGTATTTTATCCAAAATTTCCGAAAAGGAAGGTAAGTAAAGACATATTTTCCCTTTTTCAAAGCAAATTATTTTCCCTTTTTCCATATTTTTCAAAATATCTTCCATAATTTCCGTTTTTTGCAGACATGCCGGAATTATTTCAAATATTTCGCTTTTACTTGCATAATGATTTCTTTTCAGGAAAAATATTATTTTGCCGTTCAAAAACATTTTTATCGGCTCATATTCGATAAGCGATTTCAAAAATGTTTTTTCATCGTATCTGTTTGTGATGAATATGTGCAGAAGTTGCAATACTGCTACATTTTTATTTCGATTTACATACGGTACAAGTTCTTCAATTATACGGTTTAAAATTTTGTAATTTTTGAGAAGGAATTTCGCTTCTTCCGAGGTGGCTTTATCGTATAAATCTCTCGACTCCAATGTTTTGTAAAAGAAGTCCCACATGCTTTTATATTTCGCTATTCCCAGTGAATATATTTCAGATATGGATTTGTCCCACAGTTGGGTATAAAGAAATATATTTTTTTCGCAGAGTTTTTCTTTCATCTCGTCATCGAAGTCGCCTGCGCTTATAAGTAAATTTTCTTTCCTTATATTTTCATCTTTTTCAGATCTGCACTTCGTTTTTTCTTTTATGTCCAACGTACCTTTGTCTATAAGTATAAATTTGGAATTATCGCCCGTTTCAAGTTCTTTGAGAACTCTTTCCACTTCTTCCACACTGAGGCGTCCCATTCCGTAAATCATACTTAAATCATTGTTTTTGGCATATTCAATTAAACTTCCTATTGTATGAACTTCCGCTCGTCTTAAACAGTTGTTTGTTCTTGTCGAAAGCTCCAATACATCTATAAAATCATCTTTTGTTATGAATTTCATTTCCATTCTCCAAATAATTTTATTTCCGTTCTGCGAATAATTACTTTCCCGTATATTTATTCATCTTTATAATAGAACTTTAACTAAATTACGTCAAGAATGTAAATATTTCATTTTTCAGGTAAAGAAAAAACGACCCCGAGGGTCGTTTTTTTCACTAGGAGTGTAAAAAATAAAGGGAGTTAGAAAGGAGTGAGATTTATGATTGGGATTTCATAATCTCTTAACGGATTTTGTCCGTCTTTCTCTAAAAGCGTGGTTTTCCATCGCTTCCGAATTCATTATAACAAATTTAAGTGCATTTGAAAAGTCTTTTCAGAATATTTTTTAATAATAAATAAAATTTTAATTTTATTTCTATTTTCAAGTTGTTTAAGCTTTTATTTTAGCTTATACCTAAATGTGTTTTATTTCATTTTTTCGAATGCGTCTTGCGCCGCTTCAAGGAATTGTTTGTAGGATATTGTTGCGCCGGATATTCCGTCCACTTTTGAAATTTCCTGTTTCTGCAAAAGTGCTTGTGCGTATTCACCGTTTGCTTTTACTGCCGCTTGCGCTTTGTTGTAGAATGCTTTGTTTTCTATTTCTCCGTTTGTTTTTCCGTAGTCTTCACCTTTTACGGTTCCGTCTTTTTGTATTCCTTCAAATTGCACATCGGCTATTTTGTGATCTTTTATGGTTACTGTGAGTTTTCCTATTCCGCCTCTGTTGTCCGGTGAGCTGGTTCCCGTATATGTTCCGTCTTTTGCTTTTTCAAGTATTTCTTTTGTATTGTTCAATACATTTTTTTCATTTTCGTTTTCAGGTTTTGCGGAGTCGTTGTTTCCGCATCCTGCGCTTGCAATTGCAAGTGCGCTTGCCATCAACAAAAGTGTGTATTTTTTCATTCGTTTTCTCTCGCTTTCCTCATATGTCCATGTTCGATTATTACTTTGTGTTTTGCCGCTCTTCCCACTTCGTCGGAGTGTGTAACGGTAATAATCGTATGTCCTTCGGCATTGAGTTCACGGAATATTTCCATTACAAGTTCCTGATTTTTTTCATCAAGGTTTCCTGTAGGTTCGTCCGCCAAAAGCAATACGGGGTAATTTATCAATGCTCTTGCTATACATACACGTTGTTGTTCTCCTCCGGACAGTTCTCGCGGTAAGTGGTCGGCTCTGTCTTTGAGTCCTACTCTTTCGAGTACTTCCAACGCTTCCTGTTTGTCGGGTACGCTGTGATAGTATTGTGCAACCATCAGATTTTCGACTGCTGTAAGGTACGGTATAAGGTGAAATTGTTGAAATACCATTCCTATTTTGTCTCGCCTTATACGTGTAAGTTCATCCGTTGTAACGTCACGCAGATTTATTCCGTCAAGTATTACTTCTCCCGATGTTGCTCTGTCCATGCAACCTATTATGTTCATAAGAGTTGTTTTTCCCGATCCTGACGGTCCCATGATTGCAAGCCAGTCGCCTTTTTCAACTGTCAAATTTACTTCTTTAAGTGCCGGCACTTTCCCTCCATATAGCATGGATACGTCTTTTAATTGTAATAAACTCATATTTTCTCCTTATTCACCTCGTAAAACTATCGCCGGTTCTATTTTTACCGCAGTTCTTACCGGTATAAGACTTGCCAGTGATGTAATCAATATGGAAATTATTATTGAAAATATCGCCACGCTGAATGAAAATCCTATTTCTCTTCCGAATACGTTCATTCCTACCGCTTGTGCAAATATATATCCGCATGCGGTTCCTACTATTCCTCCGAAGAGTCCGAGCATTCCGCTTTCGCCCAAAAATTCAAACGCTATATTTTTGTTGCTTGCTCCGAGTGCTTTTTTCAGTCCGATTTCTTTTCTTCTTTCGGATACCACTTCAGTCATTGTAGTGCCTACGCATACCAATGTAAGGAGCAGTACGACAAGGGTTACCAAAAGTACCAATGCTTGCAGTTTTGCCAGCACCGCAGCTTCCGAGCCTGCAATTTGTTTAACTATTTGTGATTGTACTTCTTTATCTTGCGAATGAAGTTTGTTTTCAAATGCTTGCAGTTTGCTTTCGTCTGCCACTACAGATACTTGTACAACGCTTACTTGTCCTTCTTTTTCCGTCATTTGTTGAAGTATCGGAAGGTCGACATATGCAAATTGTTCTTCTTTACCGCCCGTTCTTACTATTCCGCTTACGGTAAATTTTTCTTCCACGTTTCCGTCATGTGTGCTTACTATTAAAGTGTCTCCGATTTTTGAACGGTATTTTTGTGCTATGTCGTTTCCGAGAAGTATTTCTTTGCTGCCTTTTTTAGGCATTTTACCTTCTATTTGCCAGTACGGACTGACTTTCTTCAAAACGTCGAAGTCCGTTCCGCCCGTAAGTACGGGACTTTCATTTATTTTAAGTCTTTCGTATAGGAACGGTGATGCTCCTACAAGTTCTTTTTTATCCAAGAGTTTATATATTTCAGCAAGTTTGCTTTGATCGAATGTCTTTTTTCCGTCTGCCGGTATTAAAAGCAGGTTCGCACCGTAAGCACGAAATTCCCTTCCCATTTGTTCGGGTACTTCTTTGTATACCGTCATCATTCCGGATATTATTGTCGCTCCGATTGCAACTGCAAGGAGTGCAATGAACATACGCAATTTTCTTCGCATCAATGCATTAGTTACCAAAACCAAGTACATTTTAAGTTTCTTTATATTCATTTCATCACCTGCCATGCAATACATTTGCCGGACGTAATTTGAGTATCATACGGATTGCGGGCAAACTTCCCAATAAAATCATAAATACAAGAAGTAAAAATAAAATAGGAATGACTCCGCGATTTACAGCGATTGCGGAGTTGAATACCGCATGTCCGATAATTTGTGCAAATCCCAGTCCTACTATGTATCCGACAACTGCTCCTACAAGTCCCGCTATAAAAATTTCCGTCAGTACATATATTGCAACAGCTCTGTCTGTAGCTCCGAGTGCTTTCAAAAGTCCGAGTTCACGACTTCTTTCCATAATGTTTGCGCTTACAAGGTTTGATACTCCCATTGTTGCGGAAAGAAGTGAAAGTATTGTAATCAGCAACATGAGCATTTCGGTTTTGTTCAATATTTTACCTTCGGATTCCGCTATTTGTCGTACGGGTCTTGCTACCGAGTCGGGTATTACTTCTTCTATTTGGAAAGCTATGGATCCCACGTATGCCGTACAGTACCACACTTCGTATTCTTTCAACGACAGACTTTTCGGGTTTGCCGCAGCTTTTCTTGCCAAATCGTTTTCCGGTGTGGTTATCGCACTTACCGTTATGGAGTCCACTTTCCCTTCAAGTCCCAACATTTTTTGTACTGCGGGAAGTTGTGCGACAATTTCTCCGTCTTCTTCGCCGCCGCCGTTTACTATTCCTACGACTTTCAATTTTTCTTCTCCGCCTTTTCCTTGGCATGAAAGTTCGTCACCGTTTTTAATATTCATTTTATCGGCGAGTTTTTTCCCGACAAGTACTTCGGAGGGATTGTTTTCGCTCGGCCAACTTCCGGATACTTGCCACCATGATTTCATATATTGTTCACCTGTGGAAAATATATCGTCGGTAGGAAGTACCATGTTGTGGTCGAACCATGTTCCCGTAACGGGAACTTCATTATTTCCTTTGAGTGTTACTTTCCCGTTAAGATGCGGAGAAAGTGCCACAATATTATTTGCCCAGAAAATCGTTTTCAAACTTCCTATTGCCGAATCGGGCAAGTATTCTTTCGGTGCTTTTTCATCGTCAAGTCCGTATATGTCTTTGAGTATCGATGAATTTTTGGGTGTTACGGTAATGTTTGCGCCGAATGCTTTGAGTTCCTGATTTACTTTACTTCCTACGTCAAACATTACATTAAGCATCGCTGTAGCAAGCGATATACCCAGTGCAACCGTCAATGCCACGAAAAGAAGTTGTCTTCCCTGTCTTAACATGGCATTTTTCACCATTTGCCAAAACACTGTTTTCTCCTTTCTTTAACGGAAGTATTTTTCACCTTCGTCCAATAAATTTTGCTCTATTTGTAAATTACCGTCATTTACCGAGTATTTAAGAGGAATGGGGTTACATCCGCCCTTCATTCCTATTGTGGACTTGTTCATAACTACGTCACAGAGTTTACATACTATTTGTCCTTCACGTTCAATGTAACCGGTAGCTCCGCAAATTTCACATGCGTCAAATCCTACACCGTATGCCGAGCCGCCTTTCAGTACAACTATAAATCTTACCGCCGTACCTTTTTGCGTGTGATATGCAAATCTGTGCAAGTGTCCGTCATTTACTTTGCTTAGCGGTATCGACACGACATTGTTTACGGCTGTTACGTTTACTGCCGGAACAAGTTCTTCTTTTTTGTGCGCATACATATTTCCGACACTTGAAATCAAAATCATTGCGACAAGATATACAACCATGGCTTTGCCCCATCTCTTCTTATGTATGTCGGATGCAATGACTTTTCTGTATTGTGCCGGATTTTCATTATCTTTACGTGCCGGCCTTTTTTGAAGAAAGAGTGCAAAAGGTACTGCAAATGCAACTGCAAAAACTATAAATACAAATTGCGATTGATGATCTATGAGCGGACCCATTATGTTTATGAGTTTTTGCAAAGGAAGTATGTTTCTTGCCATCAATATTTGTACTATGTATACAATTTGCTGGAAAAGAAGTGCCGCCGTTTGAATTGCAAATACGACATAGAGTCTTTTACTTCTCAAGGAACGTGCGGAACGATAAACAAAAATCGAACCCATCCATGCAAATAAAAGTCCTACAACCGCTCCCAAAATTTTTATTGCAGTTTCAATTGAAACAATTACTTCGGCAGTGGTTACAGTCGTCACCGGCACAATCAAAATTTCCATTCCGTAATACAGGAAAAGTGATACGACCGTAAGCATTATGGAATTTCTGAACAATTCCTTTCTTAATTCACTTACAGTTTCCGATCTCAAAAATTGCAGCAGCAGTACTTCACCGCAAATTGCCGTAAATGCCGTTATTCCTTCAAAAACTTCACGACTTACGGCAGTTCTCGTACCTTGTTTTACCGCCATAATGAAAATCGAACCCCAAAATCCCCAGTATGCAGCTTTTTTAAAGTAACGTACAAATCGACCTTTTTCACGATTGTCAAGCATTGCCGCCAATACGGAAAGCGGTATCAGAAGTGCTATACCGTGTTCCATGACAGGTATTAATTGTCTCAAAAACAATTGCAACATTTGCATTCGAGGTTTCCTTTCAAATAAATAACCGACCGAGGGTTTCCCCGCCGGTCGGCTGAATTTCAATTCGGAAAAAACGTTTTCTCCGTCCGGCAAAAATTACCAGTGACGCGGAACGTAGTTAAATACCCACTTCATAACTACCGGTTCTTTCCAAAAATGTCCTTCTACTCCTGTTTCTTTGTCTACATGGAGCAAGTAATTTTGTCTTTCAGGACTGTCGATTGTAAATTCACAGTCGTATGTTCCGGCACCCAACATTTTCACGTTTGCACCGTAGTGCGGACCGTCATCTGCACTCATCGGCATGAATACACCTTCAATCGATTCTCCTGTTTCCTGTTTCGTCATTTTGTAATGAACCGTAAGGTACGGTATCCATTCACCTACACCGAAGCCGCATTCATTGCCTTCCGTTGCGTGAATATCGGTTTCTATATGTATATCGGCTTTGTCCGGCGGAAGTTGAGATGTTGCCGGTTCCATTTGTACCGGTTGGAAGTAAACGAGTGCTACTTTGAAATGATTTTCGGGGCTTTCTTGTTCATCTCCGATAGGATATTCCTGAAAACCTGCAGCCATAACGGATGCACCTGTCATAGTAAGAGCAGTTGCCATTGCGGCAGCCAATAATTTCTTGTACATTTTAAACCTCCTGTTACATCATTTTTTGATGTAAAATTAAATATTTTTATTACGACGTTTTCTTACAAAATGCGTAATAAGACCTGAAAGTAATATAACAATCTGTATACCTACGGTTTCATAAGTCGGATACAAACCCAACCAGTCTGCATTCGGGAAATACTCCCATGCTATAACAGATTGCGGTATAATGCCGGCTTCCTGTAATTCGCTTACTCCTCCACCGGCAAATGCTACGGCCATGATGAACATCAAAAGGCTCGTAACTATAAAGAACGGTCGCAAAGGTATACGTACCAAACCTTTACGGATTACAGCAAATATAATCAAAAGCAGAATACATCCCGTACCGAATCCGAACCAAATCATTTCGGTATCTCCGCTCGAGTTGTTGAACAGTGCCTGATAGAACAGAATTACTTCGGCACCTTCACGATACACTGCAAGGAATGCTGCAATACCCAATGCTCTTGCGTGTTTGGAAGTTATACTGTGATTAATCATATTTTCAATGTATTTCTTCCATTCTCTCGCTTCGGATTTTCCGCTCATCCATATACTTACGGACAAGAGTACGCATACGGCCACGAGTCCCGTTATACCTTCGATAAGTTCCTGATTTGCTCCTGCGGCAAACTTATCCATAAGTTCCGAGAATATATAGGCGGTTATAAAACTTGCAACCACAGCACCTATGGAATAATTATATACCATTCCCATGTACTTCGTATTTCCGGATTTCTGAAGGTAGGCGATAATTGCGACAAGCATCAAAATCGCTTCCATACCTTCACGTAAAAGCAGAAGTAATGACGTAAAGAACGATGCCCAACGTCCTCCTGCGACATTTTTGTTTTCAAGAGTGATCACATCGGATTTAATCATTGTGAGCAAAGTTTCGGCTTCACTCTTTACCGATGCTTCACCTTGGTCTTCTCTTATAGCTTTTTTCAATTTTGAAAATTGATATTCGGTCAAATTCGCATTTTTTGATGCAATTGTGGAACGTATCGCTTTTTCAAGTCCGTCTTTTTCATATACTCCGTAGTAAGTGTCGTTGACGGTTTTTTTCGAACCTTCAAGGTCACCCGATGCATATTGCTCTACGGAAGTGTGTATCATACTGTCTATATGATCATATATTTGTTCCCAATCTTGAGATGCTCTTGACGAGAAAGGCACTAAAACCAATGATGTCGCAAAAATTACGGCAAACAATATTTTCTTTATCAAGTCGCACATCCTTTCCATATTTAATCGGAGTATTTACGTTCATTTATTTGCCTTGCTATATTCGGTCTGTTAAATGAAATTGAAATAACTCTCGTAACTTCCATAGGCTCACCGTTTTCATCAAGTGCCGGCTTGAATCTCCATCGCATTAACGTATTTTTCAATAAATAATCCGATATTTCATTCCCTGAACTTTTTACAATATCAACATGTAAAACCGAACCTGCGGAATCTATATAAAGCACAAAATCAACAACTTTGAAATCCACCGATAAATCTTCATTAATAATTTTTTCTATCAAAAAATCACTCAATACATTATCTTTTACATTCAATAAAATCGGCGATCTTCCTTTCCGGTACTCTTCCATTTTCTCTTCGAAAATTATTTTATCAGACTTCGAAGTTTCTTTATGTTTTTTTATTCCGTTAAAAGGAAAGGAAATCATCTTTACACATTCCATGGGTTTACCGTTTTCATCAAGTGCCGGCTTGAACTTCCATTTTCTTGCCGAAAGTTCAGTAATAGTGTCATAAGATTTATTACCGGAACTCCTTATGATTTCTGTCTTATATACATTACCGTCTTTACCTATGTATGCGGCAACAATAATAGTTCCATTATAAGGAATCAAATCTTTCGGCGGGAAGAAATATGAAATCGTTATCGGAGGTTCACCCATTTGAGGTTTCTTATGAGCTTCAGATGCACGAGCGGAAAAAGGAAGCATAAGCAAAGACAATATGAAACATACTGTAAACAATAATTTCTTTATCACATCGCACATCCTTTCCATATTTAATCGGAGTATTTACGTTCATTTATTTGCCTTGCTATATTCGGTCTGTTAAATGAAATTGAAATAATTCTGGTAACTTCCATAGGCTCACCGTTTTCATCAAGTGCAGGCTTGAATCTCCATTTTCTTGCCGCAGACATTGCTATTTCATCATAACTGCGTTTACCTGATGTAACTGCAATACTCGTTTTGTGAATCAATCCGTCCTTGCCGATTGTCGCAGATACACGTATACGTCCCTTGAAAGGAATAAGATTGTTCGGCGGATAAAAATCTTCTATAAGTTTCGGAGGTGTACCTATTTGAGGTTTTCCGCCTCCACGACCGTTTCCGCCGCTGCCGCCTCCTTCAGTGCCTTTTCCTATAATAATTAAACTTGAAACTTTCTTTGTCGAGTCTTTTTTTGCTTGTTTTACCTGCTCTTCAAGCTGAGCGATTGCATCGGCTTCGTTATCTGCAATAATAGGACTTGTTTCAGTATCTTCGGCATTCTCTTCGGACGAATCCAATACTTCGTCATCGGACTCGTCATAATTCATGACGTCACCCGCATTGTCTTCTGAAGTAGTGCTTTCACCTATTTCCTTGTTTATGGCTTTATCATCCTCATTTTGAGGTGCGCCGACTCCCGTTCCGTCGCCTTCGCCGGTACCTTCACCTTCACCGTTTCCCCATCCGGGGCCTTCATATCCTGTCGGAAGATCTTCAAGCATTATTGCGTCATCCGAAACTTTGGCAGATGAAAAATCCAAAAGCGGTACGACAAATGTCAGAACCGACCACAATATGAAATGCACAATGAGCGAAACTACAAAGCATAATCGCCAATTTGCCGAATACTTCATTTCTTATCAGCCTTCACTTCCGTTGCGAGTGAAATATGCTTGGCACCCGATTGCTTCAAAGCATCAAGCACTTTCGTCACATCATCATAGTTCGTACTCTTGTCGGCACGAAGTACAAATACAACTTCAGGATTTTCGGAAATATTTTTCTTCATACGTTGAACCACATCTTGGGACGGAGAGGTATCTTTATCATAATAAACTTCTCCGTTGTCCAGTACCGTTACGGGAATAACCTCGGGTTTCGTTTCACGTTTCGATGCGGACGCTTGAGGCAAATTTACCGACATTGTATTAAGTTCGGTCATATACATTGTCGCCATCATGAAGAACACGAGAAGAAAAAGCATAATATCTATCATCGGAACGATAATTATCGACGGTTCTTTCACTTTGTGAAAATTACGTTTACCAAACATGATTAACCTCTCTTTCTTACTTCAGAAAGAAGAACGGCTCCTGTTTTTTCCATTATCGTAAGTGCATTATCCATGCGTGAAGCAAAATACGTGTGAACTGCAAGTGAAAAAACGGCAACGATCAATCCGAAAGCCGTAGCTGTAAGCGCTTCACCTATACCTCCGGTAATCGCCATAGGCTGTCCGGCTTGCAAATTGAAAATCTGAAATGAATTTATCATACCAAAAATGGTACCCAAAAGTCCGAGCAAAGGTGAAAGTGTGACAATTGCGGAAAGATAATTCAAGCCTCTTCTGAACTGTGCCGCCAAAGCGGTATATGTACGATCCAAAGCAAGTTCCGCATCATATCCGTTCAAAACCGCTTTTGCGGTTTCATTCACCATAATAACCGCCACATTGTTGTATATAAGTGAACTTTGCATAATTTCTTCCCAAGATTTGCCGGAAAGAATTTTCTCCAAATTGTCGGTATAAGGTACAATACCTTTCAAAGCTTTTCTATAAAACATAAAACGTTCCGCCAAAATCGCTATCGTGCATATAGATGCAAGAAGCAACAAGTACATGACGAAACCGCCTTTTTGAAATAATTCTATAATTTCCACTTACTACACCCCTTTTATAAATCAAGTAATATTTTTTCCGAATTATCGGAAATCACATTACAGTAATCATACAGATTTTTCGTAACAAAAACTTCAAACTTGTCAGTTATCAAAATCGCTTCCATACCCTTGCATTTTTTAAGCATTCTTTTTGAAAAGTCCAATCCTCCGGCAAGCAGCGCAGAAGATGTCAAGGGAAAATCGCAAATTCCGTCATATACCAATGTCGCACTTAAAAGCGGCACTCTTTTTTCATTGTTTACTGAAAAAATATGACTCTGAAATAAATCGTCCTTCTTTATAAAACGTCTGTAATCTCCGGAAGTTTCGACCGTATTCCAAGATGCAAGGACAACGGAAGCAATCAAATTATTTCTTCTGCGAGGATGTTGTATACCGATACGCCAATCACTTCCGTCCGGTTTTTTCCCTACGGTAGAAATATCGCCTCCGCAATCAATTATAATTCCTTCAAGCTTCTTTTTTCTGCAGAAATTTGCAGCTTGATGAATTGCATATTCTTTTGCAATACCGCCCAAATCAAGCGACATGCCTTTATTCTCAAGAAATACGGAATTTCCGTCAATCAGTATATTGCGATAATCTACAAGGCTCCATGCCTTTTGTATTTCTTTTTCGGTCGGAACATATTCACTTTCACTTCCTATATTCCACAATGATGACATTGCACCGATTGAAGGATCGAAAACTCCGTTTGTAAATTCTGCAACTTGCATGGATTTTTTTATAATTTTCATGCAAGTTTGTGAAACTTTTACGGAGCAGATTCCGGAATTTTCATTTATTCGTGAAATTTCGCTTTCTTTCAAAAATCTGCTGCACACAGATTCAATATCTCCGAAAATTTTTCGTATGTGCAACGATACATCGCAAGGGATTTCATTTTCGGATCTTACTTGCAAAAATGTCCCCATCGCTTCACCGGATTCTACATGCAATATTGCCTCCCGAAAATAATTGTCCTTTTATCTATCCGATTTTTGATAATATTCTGATAATATTTTTATAAAACTAAAATATGTGCTTTAGTTATTTTACAAAACAAAAAAAACATGTCAATAATGATTATCATTTAGATTATCAATTACGAAAATTGTTTAATAATTCAAGTATGTTAGAATAAAAAAGAAAGGAGTTTCATATGCTTACAGCTTACGAGTCTATCGAAAAACTTACAAAGCAAAATACCGAAATAAAAAAATCTTTATTCATTGCACAAATCGCTCCCGTAAACAGTGAAAAGGAAGCGCAAGATTTCATACTTTCAGTTAAAAAAAATATGCGTGACGCCACTCACAATTGTTCGGCTTATCGTATCGGGATAAAACAAATTGCGGAACGTTCAAGCGATGACGGTGAACCTCAAGGTACCGCCGGCCATCCGATGCTTCACGTTTTACAGACAAATAATCTTACAAATGTGGTTGCAACCGTCACAAGGTATTTCGGAGGAATAAAACTCGGTGCCGGAGGATTGACACGTGCTTACTCATCTTCACTTGCAAATGCACTCAACGACTCGAAAATTATACGATTTACTCCGCATCAAAAAATTATTCTTACCGTAAACTACACTTTTGTCGGTGCGTTTGAAAATTACATAAAAGATACGGACATTATAGTCACCGACAGACTGTTTACAGATAAAGTGAAAATTTCTATGTTGTGTTTGACGGAAAATTCGGATAAACATATTGAATTTTTTACAAATATGACAAGCGGAACCGCAATTATCGAAACTCCAAACGAAGAATACGTAAAGCTTCCGTTATAATGTTTCCTTTCACAATATTAAATAGACAAATAAAAAAGACCGGATGAATTTAAGGGGGATTACCTGAAATTCAATCCGATCTTTTTTTATTTAATTACTTTACATTGTAAAGTCCTTTTGTTCCTTCTTTGAGGTTTATAATAACGCTCTTTGTCTGTGAGTATGCACTCATAATCATCTTGTGTGTTTCACGACCTATTCCCGAACGCTTGTATCCGCCGAACGGTGCACCTGCCGGAATGTCGTTGTATGTATTTACCCATACACGTCCTGTGTGTACTCCACGAGATACTTTCATTGCAGTTTGCAAGTTGGTTGTAAATACTCCGCCGCCCAAGCCGTAGTCGCTGTCATTTGCAAGTGCTATAACTTCATCTACAGTCTTGAACTTCTGTACAACTACTACCGGTCCAAATATTTCTTCCTGACATACACGTTCGCTGTTGCTTGATGCCGTCAAAATTGTCGGACGAACGAAGTAACCTTTGTCACATCCGTTTTCCATGTATCTTTCTCCACCGGTGATAAGCTTGCAGCCTTCTTCAACTCCGACTTTTACGTAGTCCAGAACTTTCTGCATTTGCCTTTCATATATAGCCGAACCCATTTCGGTACTCATATCGAGCGGACTTCCGATTTTTACTTTTTCAAATGCCGTCTTCAAGCGGGCAAGAAATTCGTCATAAATACCTTCCTGAACGAATACACGGGATCCTGCACAACATACCTGTCCCTGATTGAAGAGTATACCGATTTGTACACCTTCAACAGCCTGATCTATATCGCAGTCATCGAAAACCATGTTTGCAGATTTTCCGCCGAGTTCCAATGTTGCAGGAATAAGTTTGTCGCAAGCTGCTTTGTATACCTTGTAACCTACCTGAGTAGATCCTGTAAATGCGAGCTTGTCAAATCCGTCATGTTCCAAAATCCACTGTCCGGACTTGTTGCCTGCACCTGTAATTACATTCAATACACCCTTCGGAAGTACGTCTTTAATCAAACGTACAAGTTCGAGAAGTGACAGTGATGTGTGTGAGGACGGTTTCAAAACTACCGTATTTCCTGCCGCCAATGCCGGAGCAAGTTTCCATGCCGCCATAAGGAAGGGGAAGTTCCACGGAATAATCTGACCTACAACACCGATTGGTTCCTTTAATACAAGTGACATTGTATTGTCATCAAGCATTGTTGCAGTTCCTTCTTCTGCACGTATAACTCCTGCAAAGTAACGGAAGTGATCTGCACTCATCGGTATATCTACCGTACTTGTTTCTCTGATCGGCTTACCGTTGTCCAAAGTTTCAACCATTGCGAGATGCTTTGCGTTAGCATCGATAATATCTGCAATCTTGAGTAATAAATTCTGTCTTTCAATCGGAGATGTCTTTGACCATGAAGGTAATGCCTTGTGTGCTGCAGCTACCGCAAGATCCACGTCTTCCTTGGTAGCTTCGGCAATTTCCGCAAGCATTTCTCCCGTAGCCGGACTGTATGACTTGAACAATCCGCCGTCAGAAGCATCTTTCCATTCACCGTCAATAAACAAACCGTACTGTTTCTGAAGATTTACCTTTTCCATTGTATTCATCCTTTCAGAAAATATATTAAAAATAAAATTAAAATTTAACAAATAAACCAAAATCGCTTAACATTTTGAAGCAAACAAAGTATAGCATAAATAATTTCAATATTCAAGTATCTTGATATACTTTTTTTTTATTACTTTTTGTAATAGTATATTTAAATTACTATTTTTTTCTTAAAACTTTTATTTTTCTTATATAGCATTAAAAAACAAAGATTTTTATCTATTCTGGTTATATTAAATATAATTATTTTGGAACTATTAATAATATCAGACAGGAGTTATTATAAATATGCAATCGTTATTTAATGTGAATTATATAAATCTGCGGAGGTTTATTATGGAAAACGTTACAAAAAAATTTATTGGCGGAGTAATAATGGATGTTACTTCTCCGGAACAAGCTAAAATTGCTGAAGAAGCTGGCGCTGTTGCTGTAATGGCATTGGAAAGAGTTCCAGCGGATATTCGTAAAGCAGGCGGCGTTTCACGTATGAGTGATCCTAAAATTATCAAGGACATTATGAAAGCGGTAAAAATTCCGGTTATGGCAAAATGTCGTATAGGTCACATCGTTGAAGCAAGAGTACTTGAAGCTATCGGAATTGATTTCATTGATGAATCTGAAGTACTCTCTCCAGCCGACAACAACAACCATGTTGATAAAACAAAATTTAAAACACCATTCGTTTGCGGTGCAAGAAACTTAGGTGAAGCTTTAAGACGTATTCAAGAAGGTGCAAAAATGATACGTACTAAAGGTGAAGCTGGAACTGGTGACGTTGTGCAAGCTGTTAAGCATATGCGCACTATTCAAGAAGAAATGCGTCATGTAGCATCTCTTCGTGAAGATGAACTTTACACAGTTGCAAAGGAATATGCAGTTTCTTATGAACTTATAAAATACGTACACGATAACGGTAAATTGCCAGTAGCAAACTTCTCTGCCGGTGGTGTTGCAACTCCAGCAGATGCTGCTTTAATGGTTGAACTTGGTGCAGATGGAGTATTCGTTGGCAGCGGTATTTTTAAGTCCGGTGATCCAGAAAAACGTGCAAAAGCTATCGTTCAAGCAGTAAAACATCATGATAATCCAAAAGTAATTGCTAAAGTAAGTGAAAACTTAGGTGAAGCAATGGTAGGCATAAATGAAGATGAAATTGAAATAATCATGAGTTCTCGTTAATCGTACTCATGACCTCCAACACAAAAGAAGTCTCTAAAAAATAGAGACTTCTTTTTATTTCGTTAATTTTATTTATTTTATGACATTGTCCAACCACCATCGACTGGTAGTACCACTCCTGTTAAGTAGCTTGATTCATCACTTGCTAAGTACAATGCTGCATATGCTACGTCATTTCCTTTTCCGAATCTTTGCATCGGTATCGGATCTAAAAAGTTTTTTCTAAGTGGTTCTATATTCATTACGTCTTTTGTCATTTCCGTTTCAGATGTTCCTGGGCAAATTGCATTGCATCTCACTCCGTCTTTTGCAAAATCTACTGCTACCGCTTTTGTAAATGAAATTACTCCGCCTTTTGATGCTGCATAGCTTACCGCTTGTGGAAATCCTATGAGTCCACCTGCTGATGCTGTATTTATTATATTTCCTCTCGTTTTCTTTAGATGCGGTATCGCCGCTTTTCCCATGTAGAAAAGCGCCGTTAAGTTTACAGATATTACATCTTTCCAATCTTCATTTGACATTGTTTCTATTGTTCCGGCTCTAAATGTACCGGCATTATTGAATAGTATATCTATTTTTCCAAAATGTTCTAGTGTTTTTTCTATTATTTTTTCTGCATTTGTGTATGTTGTTACATCTGCTGGTATTACTAGTGCTTTTCCGCCTATTTCTTTTATTTCTTTTTCTACTTGTTCTAGCTTTTCTTTTGTTCTTCCTACTAGAACTACTTCTGCACCTTCTTTTGCAAATAGTTTTGCTGTCGCTTTTCCAAATCCTGAACCCGCGCCTGTGATTATTGCCACTTTGTTTTCTAGTCTCATGTTTTTCTCCTATTTAAAATAAATATTCTATTTATTTGATTATATCAATTTTACTTGTTAAATAAATATGTTTTTGCCATATAAAAAGCACAGAGTCCGGGAGGTCGCCCGACTATGTGCTTTCTACACAGTGTTTTACTACAAGGAGTATTAAATATTGTGTAATATCGCTTATGCATTTGCATATAATATTACTGGCAATTTGTTTTCCGATTTCTATGTAAATTGCCAAATCATAGAATCGGTTTTATTTTTTCTTGATGAATACGCACGTAAATGCTCCCGTAAGTACGCCGGTATTCATCAAGATTTATGCAACAAAAAAACATCCACTTAAATTCAATCCGAATTTATAGTGCATGCCTACAATCACTACTTTTCTTCTGTTTTTACCTCGATTGCCGTTTCATGCTTTTTTATATACTATCTTTTTATCGCCTTCATATTTTACTACTTTGCTACGTTTTATATTGTATAAAAAATTATCATACTTATTATTTATTGTCAATTATATTTCCCGTTTTATGAGATTGATTTTATTTATAGCATTCTCTAATTTAAATTTATAATAAATTAAAAAGAGTCTTTTGCCGATATGCCCTGTTTGTGACAAGGCATATCATGCAATAGACTCTTTTCTTTAGAACCATTCGGTGTGGAATGTACCTTTTTTATCGTTTCTTTCGTAGGTGTGTGCACCGAAGTAGTCTCTTTGTGCTTGTATAAGTGATGCACCTGATTGTGATTTTCTGTATGCATCGAAGTATTGAAGTGCCGAGCCAAGTGCCGGAACTGCAACTCCCGACAGTACTGCTGTCGATACGATGCGTCCCCAGCCTGCTCTTGATTCTTTCAACGCTTTTGCAAAGTAGTCGGTGAAAAGCAAGTTTTCTATTTCTTTTTGCTTTTCATATGCTTCGGTTACGCGATCTAAAAATCCTGCACGTATTATGCAACCGTTTCTCCATATTTTGGCAATGTTACCTAGTTTTACGTCCCAGTCGTATGTTTTACTTGCTTGCGCTATGAGATTGAATCCTTGTGCGTATGCACAAATTTTCGCTCCGTAGAGTGCATTTTCCAAATCGTCTATAATTTGTTTTTTGTCTATATCCGTTTTCGGCAAGTTTACCGTTTCGTAAATTTTTGCAAGTGCCGTTCTTTCTTCTTTGTTGCTTGACATTATTCTTGCAAATACCGCTTCGGTTATGGTAGGTGCCGCCGTACCCAATTCAAGTGCAGAAAGGCTTGTCCATTTGCCTGTACCTTTTTGCATTGCTTTGTCGAGTATGACGTCTACCATCGGTTTACCCGTTTCATCATCTTTTTTACGGAGTATTTGAGATGTGATTTCTACAAGGTATGATGAAAGTTTTCCTTTATTCCATTTTTCCCATGTGTTTGCCATTTCATCGGTTGTCATGCAAAGAATTTCTTTCATGAACATATATACGTCGGCAATCATTTGCATGTCTGCGTATTCTATTCCGTTGTGTACGGTTTTTACATAGTGTCCTGCACCGTCTTTCCCTATGTAGTCTACACAGGGTTCACCGTTTGCTTTTGCCGATATGGCTTCCAAAATCGGTTTGAGTTCGTTGTAAGCTTTGAGGTTTGCACCGGGCATGAGGCTCGGTCCGTTCAATGCTCCCTCTTCTCCGCCGGACACTCCCATTCCTACGTATTCGATACCTTTTCCTGAAAGGTATTTTTCACGTCTTTGCGTGTCTTTGTAGTAGGAGTTTCCTCCGTCTATAATTATGTCGCCTTTTTCTATGAGCGGAAGAATTTGTTCGATTGTTTTGTCGACAGCTTCTCCGGCTTTGATCATGAGAAGTATTTTACGCGGCTTTTCAAGTTTTTCCACAAGCTCTTCCAATGTTTCCGCACTTACAAGGTGAGGATTGTTTCCGAATTCTTTCATGAAGTTTTCGGTTTTTGAGTATGTACGGTTGTACACACAAGTTGTAAATCCGTTTCTTGCTGCATTACGTGCTAAATTGGCTCCCATTACCGCCAATCCGATAAGTCCGAGTTTTGCTTTTTGCGTCATTTATTATTCCTTCGTTTATTATTCTTTTACTGCTGCATTCCATGCTTCCAAAAGTCTTCCGCGATTGTCGCCGGACCACTGGAAGTCGTACTTCATTAACTTAGCATCCTTGAATTTCATTGCTTCTTCCGGCGGATTTGCATCCGGATTTGTCAAGAACTGGTAAGAGTTGTTGTGCTGTCCGATTTCCTGTGCTTTCTTTGTCAGACACCAGTCAACGAACTTCTTGGCATTTTCCATGTTCGGTGCGTTCTTTATAATTGCTACTGCGCCCAATTCGTATGCAGTTCCTTCTTCAGGTAATGAAAGTCTTACGTTTGTATTTCCTTCTTTCATCAAACGGATACCGTTGTGAATGTATGTAATTCCGATTGCAGCTTCTCCCAATGCGGCACTTCTTGCCGGAGCGGCTCCCGCCTTGGTGTACTGCTTGATTTGCTTGTTCAACTTAGCGAGGTATTCCATACCTTTTTCTTCGCCCATGTTCTGAACGATTGCAGATACGATTACGTATCCTGTGGATGCCGATCCCGGGTTACCCATTACGATTTGTCCCTTGAATTCGGGTTTCAAAAGGTCGTCCCATGATTTCGGTTCTTGAAGGTTGTGTTCATCGAAGTATCTTCCGTCAAGAATAAATCCCAAGTATCCTTGGTAAATACCGGTCCAGTATCCGTCAGCATCTTTGAACTCGGGTTTTATTTTTTCCGCATTCGGTGATTTGTATGCCTCAAGAAGTCCTTCTTTCTTTGCCATGATGAATGAGTCGGCACTTCCGCCGTACCATACATCGGCTTGAGGATTGTCTTTTTCTGCACGGATACGGCTCAATGTTTCTCCGCCGCTCATACGTACGAAGTTTACATGTATACCTGTATCTTTTTCAAATTCTTCAGCAACTACTTTTGCCGACTGTTCGACAACGCCCATATAAATGGTTACTTCTTTGCTGTTGTTTGCTTTTGCAGCTTCTTTTTCACTGCCGCAGCCTGAAAAACTCAACGCCACCGCACCTGCCAATACAGCTGCAATTGTCGTTTTCAAAAAACGATTCATACTTTTCCTCCTTTGGAAAATAGAGACTTTCGTCTAGAAAATTGAATATAGAATACTAGCTTTCAGCTATTTATTCACTGCATGCAAGGCTTCTCTGTGTATTTTAAGCCATACTTTGTCGCCGACTTCGTATATTTTCTTTCCTATAGGGTTGTACGCTTCAACTTCCAGTTCATGGTCGCCCGCTTTTACTACGTATTCCTGCAATGCTCCCATGTATGTGGATGTGATTACTTCACCTTCAATGTCTCCGCCGTCGGCAAGTTCAATCGCTTCAGGTCTTATTACTATGTCTACGGTATCGTTTACTTTTACATCGTCTGCGGAACAGTGTACCGAAAATTTGCTTCCCAGTACATCCACTTCCAATTCTTCATCACAGACTTTTTCAACTTTTGCCGGTATGAAGTTCGCATTTCCTATGAAGTCCGCCACAAACTTTGTTTTCGGATAATGGTAGATTTCACGAGGTGTACCGCATTGTTCGATTTTACCTTTATTCATTATTATTATCATGTCCGACAAGCTCATCGCTTCGGATTGGTCATGTGTTACGTATATACTTGTAATTCCTATACGTTGTTGTATTTTTCTTATTTCTTTACGCATGTAAATACGCAATTTGGCATCGAGGTTTGAAAGCGGTTCGTCAAACAACAGCATTGCCGGTTCCATTACAAGCGCACGTGCAAGTGCCACACGTTGCTGCTGCCCTCCGGATAATTGATTCGGAAATCTGTGTTCCAATCCTTTCAATCCTACGAGTTCGAGCATTCCCAATACTTTTTCTTTTATAAGTTTCTTGTCCATTTTCTTGTTGACAAGTCCGTATGCCACGTTTCCGAATACGTCATAGTGCGGAAAAAGTGCATAACTTTGAAATACCATTGATGAATCACGTTTGTCGGGTGTCATTTCATTTATTCTTTTTCCGTCCAAGAGTATTTCTCCGTCCGTTATGGTTTCAAATCCGGCAACCATACGCAGTGTAGTGGTTTTTCCGCAGCCGGAAGGTCCCAAAAGGGTTACGAATTGTCCGGCGGATATATTTACATTTATGTGATCTACGGCGAGAAATGTGCCTTTTCCTTCAGGACTTTCATATTTTTTTGTCAAGTTTTTCAATTGTATATCTACCTGTTTTGTCATGTTCTCTCCTTAAAAACTTGCCGGTTCCGTTTCCGGTGTTACTTGCTTGGAACCTAATCGGCTCAAAATCAATTGTATAACGAGTACGGCAATGTATACTATTAAAATAAGCAATGTGGAGAATGCGGATGCAACTCCGAATTGGTTGTCTTCTACCTGGTCAAGTACAAGAACCGTCAAAAGACTGTATTTTGCCGATACCAAAAATATTACCGCACTGATACTTGTCATACTTCTGATAAATGAGTAAACAAGTCCGCTGAAGAATGCACTCTTTATCAACGGAAGTGTGACGGTTGTAAATACACGTGTGGAGTTACTTCCCAAGTCCGCTGCCGCTTCTTCTATGCTCGGATCTATTTGCTGAAGGCTGGATACTCCGGCACGTATACCGATAGGAAGCGATCTTACTACAAATGCTGCTATCAAAATTGCAGCAGTACCTGTAAGCTGCAACGGTTCTTCATTGAATGTCAGTATATATCCTATACCGATAACTGTACCCGGTACGGCAATACTCAAAAGTGATGCGAAGTTTATGAACATTCGCCCGATAAATTTTTTACGTACTACAAGGTATGCAACTATCATTCCTAAAATACCTGCAATAGGTGTTGCGACAATTGCAAGCCATGTCGTATCTTGGAACGCACTCTTACCTACACTCAACGCATACTTGTAATGGTTTAAAGTAAATGAATAATCCACTCCCCACATTTTTACAAACGATGCGACCGGTATAAGTACGTATATGGCTATAACGATTGCCGATACCAAGAAACAAAATCCGGCTATCGGGTACACTACGTGAGGATCTGAAATCATTGTACGTTCACGTGATGCTTTACCCGTAACGGTTACATATGTTTTCTTTTCAATCCAATACTTGGATAAAACGAAGAGTACCATTGCAATATCCAAAAGCATTACCGCAACCGCCGCTCCGCCTTGTACGTCATAGCTTCCGATGGTCTGCAAGTAAACTTGTGTCGCCAATGTCGAGAAGTTTCCGCCGATTGCCATAGGGTTTGCAAAGTCGGCGATGGATTTTATAAATACAAGCAAAAACGCATTTGCAATACCGGGACTTACAAGAGGTACGGTAACCGTTTTGAATGTACGCCACTTGGAAGAACCCAAATCTCTTGCGGCATCTTCAATTGACGAGTCTATTGAACGAAGCATACCGGCAAGAAGAAGAAATGCTATCGGGAAGAATGAAATGGTCTGTACGAATATCAAACCTTTCAATCCGTAAATGTTCGTATTGCTCCAACCTAAAAGATTGTATGTAATAAGTCCACGACTTCCGAAAAGCATTATAATCGACAATGCAACCGAAAACGGCGGTGATACCATCGGCATCATCGCTATCAAACTGAAAAGTCTTTTACCGCCCATTTTCAGATGCGATGTGCAATATGCAAAAAGAAATCCTATTGCAGTTGCAAGCACGCTTACTATTACTGCAAGAAACAGAGTATTTATGAGAGCGGTATATGTCGCACTCATTGTAAAAATATTCTTGTATGCGGTAATAGATACATTTCCGCTTGTATCTACAAAACTTTGTTTTACCACTTCAAGAAGCGGCCAAACTACAAATACACACAGTCCTATAATAACCGCTACAGTTACTATGGCTATCACAGGATCGCGAAATGTATTTTTCGTGATTTTTATTTGATTTGACAAATAAGATGAAACGCGATTCAAAAGAAAACCCCCTAAAACATTTATCTAACATTTTTACCATAAATCTCTCTTACTTTTAACTTTACAATTATACCATTAAAAGGTTAATAAGTATACCATATCTATTAAATTGAATAATTGTCACAAAGCACATTAAATTATACTTTTTTTTACTTGTAAATATCATTCAGGATAATAAAAAGGGACTTTTTTATCGTATTTTTTGCTTTGTTTTCAGAAACTTTCAAGGTTGTTTTATTTTGTGTATCGTGAAAATTTCCGGATAAAAAACATAAGTATACACTTATTCATCAATTGTCGACTTAAAATGGTTATTTTGATATTTAAAACGGGTTTCATTTGTTATAAAACTTTTTTCTATACACTTATATTTTTGTTTTCAAATATGCTGTCAATCATTTCACTTTATATTTTATTTCATAAAAATACCCTCTCTACCGATTTATTCGGTAAAGAGGGGTATTTATTCGCTGTCTTCTTGCGAGCCTTTTCCCGCTATTTTATCAAGAAGTTTTTCTCCGGCTCGTTTTACATTTAACTTTGCTTTATCTACCGTTTGTTGCAATTTTTGTTTTTTATCTTTTTCTTCTTTCTCTTTCTTTTCTTTTTCGTCCTTTTCCTTTTGCGACATGTATTGAGTCTGCTGTCTTATATTGTCGGAGATTTCAAATCCTTTTGAAGGATAAATTCCTTCCGCAACTCTCATGTAATCTTTCCAGATAACCGCCGGTACGGTTCCTCCCGTATATCCCGCATTTGTCGATGTGTCGTCACCTATCCATACGACCGTTGAAAGATGGGGAGTGTATCCTGCAAACCATGCATCGTGTTCATCGTCCGTTGTACCTGTTTTTCCTGCAGCCGCTCCTCCGATGTATGCACCGCCGCCGGTACCTTTCGTTATTACCTGTTCGAGCATGCTTGTGAGTTTGTCCGCAGTTGTTTGGTCAAGTATATGTTTTCCTTGCGGTTTTTCGGAGTGATCTTCAAGTGTATTTCCGTTTTTGTCTACAACTTTTATAATCGCTCTCGGTTCTACAAGTACACCGTCATTTGCAAATACGCTGTATGCCTTTGCCATGTCGATTACCGAAACACCGTTTGTAAGTCCGCCGATGGATGCTGCAAGGTTGTTGTCCGAGTATTTTCCGTCTTTTACAAGTGTGGATATTCCGCACGATTCTGCAAGTTTCAGAATTTTACTCATTCCGACTTTATTTGCAAGGTCGATTGTAGGTACGTTCATCGAGTGTACAAGGGCTTCTATCATGCTGACTTTTCCGCCGTATGTTCCGCCGTAATTCTTCGGTACCCATCCGCCGGCATATTCTTTCTTTTCGTTGCTGAGTGTAGTTGACGGACTTAATCCGCTGTCCAATGCCGCAGCATATACGAAAGGTTTGAATGCCGATCCCGGTTGACGTATCATCTGCACCGCACGGTTGAAGTGGTCTTCGCCTCTTCCGCCTACCATCGCTTTTACGTATCCTGTACCTACTTCCAGTGAGAGTAATGCCGCCTGAGGCTGACTTACTCCATTTTTGTCTTTTGCTCCCGGAGGCAAATCATTTCTTACTGCCGATTCTGCAGCTTCCTGCATATCCAAATCAAGCGTTGTGTAAATCTGAAGTCCTTCTTTGTAAATCGCTTCGGAATCGTACTTGTCGCTTATTTCCTGAATTACATAATTTACGAAGTAAGGCGCTTTATTTACATCACTCTTTACTTTGGAAGGTTTCATGAGTCCTACATCCGCAACTTTTGCAGCTTCTGCCTGTTCTTCGGTAATGTATCCGTACTTCGCCATTTGATCAAGTACTACCGCCTGTCTTGACTTCGCCGCTTCAAGACTTCTGAACGGAGAATAGTAATTCGGACTGTTGGGCAATCCTGCAAGCATCGCACATTGTGCAAGAGTCAAATCTTTCGAATCTTTGCCGAAGTATACTTTCGATGCGGTCTCTATACCGTAGCAACCTTGTCCGAAATATATTTGATTCATGTACATTTCAAGTATTTTCTGTTTGTCATACTTGCTTTCTATTTCAAATGCAAGGAACACTTCCAATATTTTTCTCTTAATTGTTTGTTCCTGACTTAAAAACGCATTTCTTGCAAGCTGCTGAGTTATCGTACTTCCGCCCTGTCCCGTCGCTTGACCATGTATGATATTGCTGAAAAGCGCTCTCAATATTCCCCTGGGATCTATTCCGTGATGTTCATAAAATCTCACGTCTTCAGCGGCAATAAACGCATTTTGCAAATTTTCCGGTACTTCCGTAATAGGTACCGGTATACGGTTTTCCTCGGCATGTACGGTTGCAATCAATCTGCCTTTTACATCATATATTCTTGAGGAAATATTCGGTGTCATATTCGATTCGACATCAGGCAATCCTCTTAGTGAAAATGCAAGTCCGGCACCTATACCTGCCAATGCAATTATGCAAACTATTATAATTACTTTTAAAAATTTGCCGAATACCGACTTTTTTTTGTTTCGGTTTCTGTGAATTTCCGAATTTTTCATGTTTATTTCGCACCTCTATGATAAAGACTTAAAGTCCATTACGCAGTTTAGCTTATTATATCATATTTTTTGAATTTATATACATTAGTGTTTTACTTTATATACGTTAATATTTTACTTTATGTGCATTGATATTTTATTTTGTATACGTTCGTACTTCACTTTGTATAATTCATATTTTACGCATGAAAAAAACTTCCGCAAGTTTCTCTCACGGAAGTTTTTCGTTTTATAATCCCATTTCTTTAAGCACTCTTGAACATCTTGCGCATACTGTCGGGTGTTTTTCGTCATTTCCTACACTCGGCAAATGTTTCCAACATCTTTCGCATTTTTCACGTGTTGAAATTTTTACGTCGACTTTGAGTTCTTCGTCATCGCTCTTTTCTACTTTTATTGTAGAAACGATACAGAAATCCGCAAGTTCTTTTTCCATTTCAACAAGTGTATCGTATGCTTCGCCTTTTGCATATACCGTTACATCTGCATCCAAGGAATGTCCTATTTCTTTCAATTTACGTTTTTCTTCCAACGCTTTGGTGATTTCGCCTCTAAGTGCAAGACGTTTGTTCCATTTTTCTTCAAGTTTTTCATCAAGGTATTCAGGTTTTGCTTCAGGCCAGTTTTCAAGATGCACACTCTTCTCATCTTTTGAGGTGTGTTTCATTGCCTGCCATACTTCTTCGGTCGTGAATGCCAATACCGGTGCCATGAGTTTTGTAAGTGTTACGAGTATTTCATGAATTGCAGTCTGTGCACTTCTTCTTTCTTTTGAATTCGGTACTTCTTCATAAAGTTTGTCTTTCAATATATCGAGATAAATTGCCGACATATCTACCGTACAGAAGTTATGTATTACGTGGTACATTACATGGAATTCATAATTTTTATATGCTTTCGTCACTTGATCACGCACTTGTTCCAAGCGGAGCAATGCCCATTTGTCGATTTCTTCCATTTCATTGTACGGAATTGCATCTTTTTCTACATCGAAGTCGTAGAGATTGCTCAAAAGGTATCTGTATGTGTTTCTGATTTTACGATATACATCGCTCATCTGCTTGATAATTTTGTCCGAGAGTCGTACATCGCCTTGGTAGTCGGAGCTTGCAATCCAAAGTCTCATTACGTCCGCACCGTATCTGTTTATGATTGTCTGAGGTGCAACTACGTTACCTACGGATTTACTCATCTTTCTGCCTTCACCGTCTACGGTAAATCCGTGTGTGAGTAATGCTTTGTAAGGAGCTTTTCCGTTTACGGCAACAGAGGTGAGAAGTGAGCTTTGGAACCAACCGCGGTGCTGATCGCTTCCTTCAAGGTACAAATCACAGGGGAATGACATGCCTTTCCACTCTTCACGAGGTTGTTTTACAACTCCGTTCCATGTGGAACCCGAGTCGAACCATACGTCCATGATGTCCGTTTCTTTTCTGAAATTGGATTTACCGCTGTATGGAGATTTGAAACCTTCCGGAAGAAGTTCTTTTGCACTGTGTGTCCACCATGCATCGGAACCCTCCTTTTCAATCCATGCTTTTACGGATGCTATAGTTTCATCGGTAATAATCGGTTTACCCGTATCTTCACAATAGAATACCGGAATCGGCACACCCCATGAACGTTGACGTGAAATACACCAGTCTTGTCTGTCACGTACCATGTTGTACAATCTGTCATGTCCCCATGAAGGAATAAATTTCGTATCGTTTACCACCTTGAGTGCTGCATCTCTGTAATCGTTGATTGATGCAAACCACTGCTCCGTCGCTCTGTAAATTACAGGATTTTTGCAACGCCAGCAATGCGGATATTGGTGACGCATGGATTTCTTGCCCAAAAGACGTCCCGCATGTGCAAGAAGTGAAATTTCCTTGCCCTGTGCATCCCAAACAAGCAGCCCTTCAAGCTCTTCTCCGGCTTCTTTTGTCATTCTTCCTTTTGCATCTACCGGACAAATTACTTCAGCATCAATTTTTCCGGCATGTACATACTTCAAATGTATATTGAAGTCGTCACTACCATGTCCCGGTGCTGTATGTACACAACCTGTACCGGCATCCAAAGTTACGTGATCGCCTTCAAGCACATGTACTACTCTGTCGGTAACAAGAGGATGAGAAAATTCTATCATCTCGAGTTCTTCACCCTTCATCACACGACCGGCAAATTCATAATTTTCAACTTTGCATTCTTCGAGCGCTTTCGGTGCAAGTTCCTTACTCATAAGGTAGTATTCATCGGCATCTTTATTATGTACCCATACATAATCGAACTTGGGATTTACACAAATGTGCTGGTTTGCCGGAATTGTCCAAGGTGTGGTTGTCCAAATAACCGCAAAAGCTTTTTCCTTTGAAACGCCTTCCGGTAAAAGATTTTTCACATCACGTACCGGAAATTTTACATAAATACTCGGAGACTTGCTTTCCTTATATTCAATTTCAGCTTCGGCAAGAGCGGTTTCACAATTTGCACACCAATAAACGGTTTTCTTACCCTTGTAAATATAACCGCGCTTTGCCATTTCTCCGAAAACTTCAATCTGTCTTGCTTCCAAATGCTTGTCATAAGTTACATAAGGATTATTCCAATCACCGATTACACCCATACGGATAAAATCTTCTTTTTGAATTGCAATCCACTTCTTTGCATACTCAAGACATTTTCTGCGTAATTCAATCGGAGTCATATTTGCACGATCTTCGCCCGATTCCTTCAAAACCGCATATTCAATCGGAAGTCCATGAGTATCCCAACCGGGAACGAAATTTACATTGTTCCCTTCCATGAACTTGTAACGAACGATAATATCCTTCAAAGTTTTATTCAACGCATGACCTATGTGAATTTTGCCGTTTGCATACGGAGGTCCGTCATGAAGAACAAACAACGGTGCATTTTCACTACTTCTTTTTTCAATTCTTTTTTCATACAAATTGTTTTCTTGCCAAAACTTTACAAACTCCGGTTCCCTTTTAGGCAAATTGCCGCGCATAGGAAATTCTGTCTGCGGCAATTGCAGTGTTTTACCATAATCCATTCTTTACCTCCTAATAAAAAAATCCCGCCCGATAAGGGGCGAGAATATTCCCGTGGTACCACCCTAATGACAAAATGCCACTCGGAACACGTAACGTGTGCAACGTCGGAGCATTTCCTCTCCGCGGCTCAAAAGTGATTTATTTGTCGTATTGCCGTCCCTTTTCACCAAACGGAACTCTCTTTTGACAAAATATCGACAAAACGTCTTTCTCAACGCCTTTAATAAATATTTCCTATAATATACAAATATCAACGCAAAATGTCAAGAAATTTATACCGCTTTTTTTCTTCTGTCGGTTATAAAGAACAATATTCCTCCTAAAAAGAAGGCAAATGCCGTAAGCCAGAATACGGATGCATAGCCCATGTACATTGCAAGCACACCGCTGGTAGCAGGACCGGCAACGTTTCCTAGCATGGAAATACTTGCAACCACGCCGAACACTATCGAACGCTTTTCGGGCGGTACGGATTTTGCGATAAGTGTATTTGTAATCGGCATGATTATGCCTATACCCAAGCCGGTAACTACACGAAATGCACCCAATCCCCATACGGTAGTCATAAGGTATTGGAATATGAAAGTAAATCCTACGAAAATTGTAGAAACAAACAAAACTTTTTTCATATCAAATCTTTGTGTAATCGTTCCGGCGGACAAAGACGCAAGTGCATCCGCTCCACCGGAAAGGAATATAAGAAATCCTACCAATGAAGCAATGGCGGTAGCTTCACCGCCCACCATCTTCTCGAGATACAAAGGAAATATAGGTCCCATACCGGTAATACCGAAATTACACAAAAATTGTATCGCCGCCAAAACACGAAATTCAGGAATTTTTATGAAGTAAGCAATTTGTGAAAACATTGAACTGCCGTCTTCTTTTTCATCGGACGTTTTATTAACTTCCGGCAAAAAGAACTTCGTTGCCAAAGCGCAAAGCACAAGCAATAATGCAAAAAACAAAAACGGTGCACGATATCCGAATATGTCGGCTACAATACCGCCCGCAAGCGGTCCGAGCATCGTACCGGCAACAAGTGCCGCTTGGAAAAATCCCATAGCCCAAGAAGTTTTTTCCTCGGGTGTTATTTCAGTAACGATAGAAAGTCCTATCGGTATGAAACCACCCGCCAACCCCTGAGCCGTACGCAAAACAAGCAGCTGCCAGGGTGAATTTGTAAATGAACACAAAATCGCCGAAACGGCAACCACAAGCAAAATCATTACCATAACCGGTTTGGCTCCGCGCTTTTTGGCTTCAAGCGACCAAAACGGTGAACTTATAGCTAAAGTAAGCGGTGTAACTGCTGTAAGAATACCCGACCAAAATGCCGCCTCACCGCTGTCAGTTATACCTATCTGACTTAAAAAAAGCGGTAAAAATGCCATTACACCGATAATGGCCATTCCGGCACCGATCTGTATTGCGGATACAACATACACCGCAGATTTCCAATTTTTCATCTTATACCTCCTCGCACATTTATATAGACCCTTTTAAATATATACATTTATCAAAAGAAAAAAGAAACCTTCCATAAGGAAGGGTTTCTTTGTTTACTTCAACGAGATGACGATATGTCTGTATCGTCCTTCTCCCTCACTTTCAGTAGTAACTTCATTGTCGTTTTGAAGTGCCAAGTGAATTATTCTTCTTTCGGCCGCATTCATCGGCTCAAGCTTTACAGCTTCACCGGTGCGCTTTGCCTTCTCCGCCAATCTTCTTGCCAAAGATTCCAATGTACGGCAACGTCTTTCCCTGTAATTCTCCACATCGAGCATTACAAAGTAATGATTGAAATACTTCTTTCCTGCAGCAAGATTTGTAAGATACTGCAAAGCGTCCAATGTCTGTCCGTGTTTTCCTATCAAAATACCCAGACCTTCACCATGAAGATTGAACAATATACGTTCACTGTTTATCATCTTCTCCATAGTTACATCAATATTCATACCTTTGAAAACGTTTGTCAAAAATTCTTTTGCAATTTCCGCCGTTTCAGCCTGTTCTTCTTCTGAAAAGACAAACTCACGCTTTTTCTCTTCCTTTGCGCAAACCTCTTCACCTTTTGCATCTTCAAGTGCATCTTTTTGAACTTCAACGGGTTCAACTTCGGAAATCACTTCTTCAACTTGAGAAGACGTTTCATCCGAAACATCGGCTTTCGAATCCTCGGTATCGGAAAATACCGTATCCTTTGCCGAAACTTCATCCGTTTCAACTTCAACGGGTTTTGACAAACTTTCGATAGAGTCAGGAGCCGAAACTTCCACTATTGCGGGTTTTTTATTAAGCAATCCGAACAATCCGCTTGAAGGTTCTTCGACAACATTTACAATTGCCTCACAACGATCTACCCCTAATTCTTCAAGACCTTTTGCTATAGCTTCATCAATCGTTTTTCCTTCTGCTCTTACCGTTCTCATTTATTTTCCGCCTCCTCGGAGGAACCTACCTTGTCGGACTTTACGGAATCCGACTTCTTCAAAACTTTCTTACGGATAACCTTGCGAACAACTTTATTTCCGTTTTGAGGAGTTGCAACATTCTTCACATTTTTGTTATTTCCCCAAAACATTATTGTCTGCTGAATACCCTGGAACAAGTTACTTACAATCCAATAAATAACAAGACCGCTCGGAAATTTTACCGAAATATAACCGATCATAAGCGGCATAACCATCATCATCATTTTCTGCTGACCGGCTACATTTGCACCGCTCGTCTGTTTTGAAATAATCCAAGTAGAAACTGCGGAAATAACCGGAAGAACATATGTCGGATCCGGTACAGCCAAACTCTCCAACCACAAGAAACTTACATGATTGGGATCATAAGGAAATCCCTGCAACGCATAAAATATTGCGATAAGAAAAGGCATCTGTATCAAAAGCGGTAAGCAACCGGACAAAGGCGACACACCTTTTTCCGCATACAAACGCTGTATTTCCTGAGACTGACGCATCTTGTCATTCTTATACTTTTTCTGAATTGCGGCAAGCTGAGGTTGAACTTCCTGCATCCCCTTCATCGACTTGATTTGCTTTATAGCAAGAGGAAGAAGAATAACCTTGATAATAACGGTAAGCGCAATTATCGCAATACCGTAACTGGGATATCCTAAATCCTGAGTAATGCCGTAGCAAAACTGCAAGCAAAACCTCATAATTTCCGCCAAATATCCCACCAGTGTACTCAACACCGGAATTTGAAAATCAGCCATCTTTTACTCCTTATACGGTCTTGATTTCAACCGTTTAATCATTCTGTCGTCTGAATTTCATCGACAAAACGCAAATTAACGTATTGCAAATGCAAAAAAGCAGCCATTCACGGTACCGGATCATAACCACCCCTATGAAAAGGGTGACACTTGCATATCCGCTTAACTGCTAAGTAGCTGCCTTTAAGGGCTCCATATTTTTTTACGGCCTCAAACGCATACTCACTGCAAGTAGGAACAAAACGACAACAAGGACCCTTCAAAGGAGAAACAAAGAAACGATACCCCTTAATCAATCCTATAAAAATTGTCCTCATACCTGCTCCAAAAGTCCGGCCTTATGCCATAAAGAGAGAATAGCCTCTTCCGCTTCCTCATAAGTTGCCCTCGTAAGGAAAGCATTAGCCAGCATAATCGCATCATGTCCGCTCTTAAGCTCATGGCGATGTAAACGATATACTTCCTTCATCAATCTTTTCGCACGATTTCTCATAACCGCCGTACCGATTTTCTTTGTCGCTACAAAACCGATACGCACACCGCTACGCCTTACATTAAAGACATACATAAGTGCTGAACGATTACTGAACCGCCGCCCTCGGGAATAAATTCTGCGAAACTCCTTACTTCGGCGAACACGATAAGAACGATGCAACGAAAAATCCGGTTTAAAATCTTTCATAGCCGGATTAAGCACTCAATACCTTTCTGCCTTTTGCTCTTCTTCTCTTCAATACGATACGACCTGCACGAGTCTTCATACGCGCACGGAATCCGTGAGTCTTCTTACGCCAGTGATTATTAGGCTGAAATGTTCTCTTTGTCATGTTTACACCTCCTCACAATGACATGGCAGTGCTTACCACACATACCATAACGAATTAATTATAGCTAAAGTCATCGTCCATGTCAAACAAAAACATGCTTTTCAAATACAAAATCAACGTCTCTTTTTACGTAAGCGGGAAGCCTTCATAATATACTGACGGCGATTAAGCTCGACAGCCTTCTTTGCCAAACGCTCATACTCTTTTTTCTGCTCCATGCGCTTCTTATAAAACTTGCGGAAATATATCGCCCCTGCAATACATATAACGACAAGTACGGCGACAAGCACATTTATCCAAATCGAACCGAACATATAAATCTCCTTTAAACATATTAAATATCATAATGTTGCTTGTATTTATCGTTGTTTTAATATTTTCCGTGTAACTCATTATATTTATATATACAACGACATCATACCGTCTATTTTACATTGTTTTCAATTTATTTGCACTACCGCTTTTTATTATTTTACATATTATATCGATATAAAAACGTAATTTTTAAAATATACCTGTGCCTCATGCGTTTTCTTGCAGCGTGCCTTTACCGTTTTATACCGCAAAAATTATGTTCGATTAGCCTTTTACCTGTACTTCCGATGTTATTAATTTATTTTCATACAACCTTACGATATTATCAAAACTGCCGTCAAGATCGTCTTTGTTCCGTTTGTGCTTTTAAGATTTCTTTCGCTTTTGTATGTAGCAGTCCGCTCCTAATTGTGTTTTCCACGTATTACCTGCTTGTTCTATTTCGCTTTTCTTGATGTCTCCTGTGTTTGTAAGTGTTTCTTTTTCGGTTTTGCTTGTTGTTTTTATGTTTTCATAGAGTTGTTCTATGTTTGCTTTTATGTTTTCAATGTTTTCTTTATATGTTTGATATTGTCCTGTAAGGTTTTGTTTATGTGTGTCACAAAGGTTATTTATTGCTTTTTGTTGTTCTTCGCTTGTTTTAGTGAGTGCTTTTAATAAGCCTTCTTTGTTTTCTTTTGCCCAATGGAGTGTCAACACGTCTTGGTCTTCTTTCGGGTCTTGTATGTTTTTTATTCTCGAGTATCTTCCATCCCACGTGTTGTCTCTTTCACTTCTTGCCATTCCTCCGTCTTGTACTTTGTCAAATGTTTCTTCTGCAAGGTGAAGGAGTTGTATTTCTTGGAGTGAGAGGTCTTTTGCTTTGAGTACTGGCCATGTGACAAGGGGTTCGGTTGTTGTTTTTCGATAGATTTCTATGATGTCCGTGGGGGCTGTTTTGAGGGTTACTTGTTTATTGTGTACCGTATAGTCTTTCCCTTGTACAAGATGGTTTCTTTTTTGTGAGCTTACAACCGTTATTTTGATGAATGCTTTTCTGAGGTAGTCAAATGGAAAATTATATGTTTTCTGCCTTTATAGGTTATTTGTGCTTTTCTTTCTCCAATCATTTATATTCCTTTCATGTAAAAATAAAAGAGAAGTAGAGTTTTTGTTTCTCTACCTCTCTATATCTTTGTTATTTTACTTGCTTTTCTTGGTAATTAAACAGTTTATACAAACAATAACCAATAAATACCTAATATAAAGGGAATAAAAAATATAGAAACTTTAATTCTTTCAATCATCTTGTCTTTAAAGCTTTCTTTTTTCATATCTTTTCCTCCTTTATTTACCCGGTATGCTGTCTATTGCCGTTGTTTTGTTTCTTGTGTATGTTTTACGTGTTGGTTCTTTCTTCTTTTTCTTTTGCTGCCGTGGTTATTTCATGGGTATTTCATCTGTATTATTATACCTTGCATTGTATGAGTTATCAATTTTGGATTAATGAAAAACATATAAAATTTGTTCTGATATTTGTGCAAAAAAGGATATAAATCTGCTGTTTTGATTCGTAATTTTATAGCTGAATTTATCGAATGTTATAAAGATGAATAAAATTAATTCCATATAATTACAAATAAATTTTTATAATTTATACAATACCTGTCAATATCATTTACTCTCCTTTTCGGTATATAAGGCGGGTCTGCGGCAAAGGTCCGACAATTAAATATCTCAGATGTCATTTCAGATCCTTTCTTGATTTAAGAAATCATCCTGAGAATGCGTATAAAAATAAAAAGGTGAATTCCCTTGTCACCGAAGCAACAAAGAGAATTCACCTTAACTCAAAACAAATCAATCAATCTGAATACGTCTTACCGAACCGTCCGCATTCTCCTTAATCTTAGGAAGAGTAATACGCAAAACTCCGTCCTTCAAAGACGCCTTCACAGCTTTCTCATCTACACCCCTTATAACAAATTGACGTTTAAACGAAGAGGAAAAACGTTCACGTCTTAAATAAACATCTCCTTCTTTTTCATCCGAAGATTTTTCACTCTTGGCTTCCACAGTCAAAACGTCATCACTGTAAGAAATGCTCAAATCATCTTTCTTCATACCCGGAAGATCGAAAACGACCTCATACGAATCGGAAAGTTCCTTTACATCAACCTTCGGAACAAAAGCAAACTCACGAGAATCATCCCAAAAACCTGTATCATTCAAAAAACCGTTATCAAACATAGGCATTAAACTACGCATAAACTCCGCCCCTTTCTCCAAATCGTTATATGTAATCAAGACCTTTACTTTTTATCTATCTTCATCTCACCTTCTGTAGTTATTATATACGTTATTAGCACTCGTGTCAAGTGAGTGCTAATAACGTATATTTCTCTTAAATTTAAATCTTTAATTATATAAATATTTTGTATTCACATATATCATGTTATAATTAATCGAAAGTTACTATAAGAAAGCAGAAAGGTGTTTAACTTGAAAAGGAAACAACGTACAATAAAAAAAGACGTTACCTACAAAGGAAACGGACTTCACTCCGGACTTGCGGTAACGATGACAATGAAACCTGCAAAGGAAAACAGCGGAATAATATTTTGCAGAACGGATTTGCCGAACACTCCGAAAATACCGGCACACATCAAAAACGTAACCGACACACATCGTGCAACGACACTTGAAAAAAACGGCGGAAAAGTTTTCACCGTAGAGCACGTACTGTCCGCACTCTATGCAATGCACATAGACAACTGCATCATAGAAATGGACTCACCCGAACCGCCGGTAGGTGACGGAAGTGCACGCACATTCGTAAATATGATAAACGAAGCCGGAATACTTACGCAAAATGCCGATATCGACATATTCGAACTTCCGCAAAGCGTTTCATTCTACGACAAAAACAAATTCATCGTTGCAATCCCCTATGACGGACTCAGAATAACATTTACATCGATAAATCCGCACCCGATGCTGGGAACACAAATACTCGACATAACAATCAATCCCGATTCATACGACAAAGAAATCGCATCGGCACGAACAATCGGATTTACAAAAGAACTCGAAGCAATGAGAAAAATGGGACTTGGAAAAGGCGGCACGACCGAAAATGCAGTAGTATATTCAGAAACGGAATGTCTTTCCATACCAAGATTTGATGACGAACTCGTAAGACACAAAATATTGGACATACTTGGAGACATCTCACTCGTAGGCCCGCTCCATGCACACATAATAGCAGTACTTGGAAGTCACAAACTGAATGCGGCACTCTCGGAACGCCTTCAAAAGCTCAAAACACAAATAACGGAGGAACAAAAATGAAATTAAACATTGAACAAATCATGAAAATCCTACCGCACCGTTATCCGATGCTATTGGTAGACAGAATACTGGATGTAGAACCGATGAAATACGCAAAAGGACTCAAATGCGTAACGATGAACGAAGCATTCTTCCAAGGACACTTCCCGAACCATCCGATTATGCCGGGAGTACTTATATGCGAAGCAATGGCGCAAGTAGCCGGAATAGCATTGCAATACACCGATGAAAACAGAGGAAAAATAACGATGTTTGCAAGCATGGACAAAGTAAAATTCAGATCGCCGATAGTACCCGGCGACGTAATGATTACAGACGCACAAGTAATCAAAGTAAAAGGACGTGTAGCAAAAGTACACTGCAAATGCACCGTAGACGACCAAGTCAAAACGGAAGCGGAATTTATGTTTTACATCACCGAAAACGAATAAAAAAATATTGTCGATATAAAATTTGTAAAAAATATTTATTTTTTGTAAACTTTATATTAACATATATAACATGAAGCTACACCATAGAGGAGGAATGGGACTAATGGAATTAAAAATACTCGAAGAAAAAGAACCGCAAATCCACTCAACCGCCATTATCGATCCCGATGCCATAATACATAAAAACGTTATCATCGGCCCCTATGCAGTAATAGGACCAAATTGCGAAATCGGAAGTGGAACTGAAATCGGAGCACACGCAGTAATACGTAAAAACGTAACAATTGGAAAAAACAATCGTATCTATCCGCACGCAGTAATCGGAGACGATCCGCAAGACTTGAAATACACCGGAGAATACAGCACGGTAACCATAGGAGACGGAAACCTCATACGTGAATTCTGTACAATACACCGTGCAACGGGCGAAAACCTCGAAACACGCATAGGCTCATACAACATGCTTCAAGCATACGTACACATCGCCCACAACTGCACACTGGGAAATCACATAATCATTTCAAGCTTCGCAGGTCTTGCCGGCCACGTAACGGTAGAAGACAAAGCTGTAATAGGCGGAATGGCGGGACTTCACCAATTTGTAAAAATAGGATCCACCGCAATGGTAGGAGCAATGACAAAAATAGTACAAGACATATGCCCCTACGTAATCGCAGACGGAAACCCCGCAAGAGTAATCGGACTCAACAACGTAGGTCTATCAAGAAACCACTTACAAGACGAACTCAAAAAAGACCTGAAAAAAGCATACCGCATAATATTCAGACAAGGACTCACGCTCAACGATGCAATACACAAAATAGAAGAAGAAATACGTTCCACACCCGAAACGGAACACCTCTTGAGATTTTTGAGAAATTGCAACCGCGGACTATGCAGAACAAGAAACAAATAAAGGCAGTAACCCGAAAAAAGGTTACCGCCTTTTTGCTTGCCCTATTATCAATTGCACATAGCATCGACACATCTTGGACATACTCACAAACTACCTATCTAAGCTACTTGAAAACGGAAAATATACACAATCATTTCCCTGAAAACACATCCGCACTCAAAATTCCCCACACCGAATACTTCAACTACACACTGCAATAAAACACAATCATAAAGCAAAATTCCATTCCGCCCTATATAATCGGATACGCTTAAACAAATATATAAACAAGTGCATCAGATATATTTACCGATTAAACACACAACGCTATTTTACTTCCCTACATAAAAGCAACAACTTAAAAAAGATATATACAAAGTACATATCTTCTCAAGGCCTCGCAAGTAAAAGTAAAATGAATAAAAACAATCACTCGCAAGACTGTTTAAATATTAAAATATTTTAAAAGGGTAATTAAATTATATACTATCATCACTAATTTTTCAACACCGAATCGACACTTTGCCATGAAACATACGATTTTGACAAAAACAGCATAAAATAAAACAAATCAATCAAAACCGCCCAAAAAGTACATCGCAATAATAATAAATAAAACAAAAAACACCATAAAAATGCACCCTATTCAATCAAGCATTGCAAGAAAAATTTATACATTTTTATCCGACCTTAAAATACAGTTGTAATTTACCGATTTAAAACTCTCATCTTACTATATTCAATAAATCAAAATACGTATTTACAACACCATACTTTAAATTCTCATTTGACATACTTGCAAAAAGTTTCCTTGCACAATCAATTTTAGCGCTTTCTATACTGCGAAGTTGCATACTGCTCATAGATCCTTTTGTTTCCGCAACGAAAAATACATGCTTGACGGAACCTTTTTTAAACGTAATAGCCCAATCCGGAGTATAATTTCCTACCGGAGTAGGTATTTTAAATCCCTTCGGAAGCTTTGCATACACCAAAACTTCATCACCGTTTTCCAACGCATTCGCAAATTTCATTTCAACGGAATTTGCAGCCAATCCGTCGGTAAATACATAAGGTTGTACATGTTTCTTTGCTTTAAATGCTTTTTCCATAGTCCCGTGCTTTTCAGCGGTAAATATCGAACTGTCATATACCCCGTCAAGAATATCATAAGTAATATGCTCAACAATCATTGTCGCTTTTTGTTCATTTATAAATTTTGAAACCTTGTTGATAAATTCCTCCGGATTAGCTTTATACATCTCAAATTTTTCATCACTTATATTACTTAAAATTCTCGCAATCGTTCTTCTTGTAAGAACAGTTTCCTCTGCAATTTTTCCAAGCAAATCATACTTCACATTACCGGAAGGAGAATATGAAGCAACTTTACGCTTAATTTTAGTTTCGGCAAACAATCCGCCCACTTTTACATCATCTTCAGTTAAATCGGACTTTTGCTCCACATCATATATAGTATATTGCAACTTTGAAACGAATAAATTCCTATTTATATAATTCGCCGCATTTGTTACCAATTCTTCACTGTCGAACTTTACCCTATATGTATATTTATGATTTATTTTTCTCCATAATTCCTGAAATTCTTTTTTGTTGAAATTGTCGTTCAAATCATTTGACATTATTTTGGTCTTATTTAAATTTTCAACAATGAACTTATAAGCATTCTCATCATAAATACTTTGTATCAATCTATGCAATTCGCTTTCCATAGGTTTCAACTTTTCAGGTACTTTTGCAAGAACATTGTTACGAACATCATCACGATATTTATCTGTTATCTTATTATCGTCATCTACATAATTATTTTGTTTTAAATAGAAATAAATATCACCGGCTTCATTCAAAGTGATTTTATGACTCTGTCCATTGTATTCGACAATCTTACCATAAAAATATTCCGCATCGGCAAACTTAGGACGATCACGCAAATTCTTCTTCATCTCGTCCTGTAACTCTTCGGTAAATTCACGATAATTTCCGCTGGCAACAACGGTAAGCCTATTCAAATTATGAACTTCACTTCCCGTCGTTTCCGCATCCATACGCACTCCGTCCTGATTTACGCACAAACGAAGACCTCGACCTACCTCCTGACGTTTTGTCGTCTCGCTGCTGCTCTGTTTCAAAGTACAAAGCTGAAATACATTCGGATTATCCCAACCCTCACGAAGTGCAGAATGAGAGAAAATAAATCGTGTAGGCTCATCAAAAGAAAGAAGTCTTTCCTTATTCTTCAAAATCAAATCATAAGCGGAAATATCACTCGACATTCCTTCCGATTTACTTATTTTGCCGTTTACAAAATTCCCCGTCTTCTTGTCAATACTGAAATATCCCTTGTGAGTTTCACTTACGGAAATATTTTTCAAATACCTTTCATATGGCGTTTCGATACTGTTTATATAATAAGGCAAAACATCTTTGTATTCTTCCTCAAAAATCTTTCCGTACTCGCCGTTGACCGCCTCGCCGTTTTCATCATACATTCGATACTTCGCAACTTCATCTATAAAGAAAAGTGAAAGAACTTTTATACCCTTGTTGAACAATTCCCTTTCCTTTTCAAAATGTGAAATAATCGTTTCACGTATTTGTAAACGCTTCAAATCCTTTTCGGAAACATCCCCTGTAACCGCTCCGATATGCAGTACAATTCCATTTGTAAATGAAATATAATTTTCAATCGCATTTATTTCGGAAATACGATACCCCTTATACTGCTCCATACCTCCGGAAAGTTCATAAAGATTATCATCAACGGAACAATTACGATAAATTCTCTTCGGTGTAGTTTTCGTCCTCCTCTCAAAAGAAAGCACAGCTTTCGGAGGTTCTTTCGAAGACAATTTGATATCCTCCAAGTACAAGTAACTGTCGCTACCCCTCAAATTATCCACCGTAAAACCTTTTACCTGTATTTTCTTTACAAGCTTTTGATTATAAGCATCCACGGCATCAAGTGCATATACCAAATTGTGTTTTTCCTTGTGCGTTGCGGAATAATTCAAAGTAAACAAAGGATTGAAATTCAAAATAGTCTTTTGAGTTTTATCGCCGCCCATTTTCTGCGGTTCATCTAAAATAATAATCGGATTATTCGCACTTATAACATCTATAGGACGCCTAGATGCAAACTCATCACGCTTACTGTAAATAATTCTTGCATCTTTATTACTCTTTTTTTCGTTAAATGAAGAATTGAATGCCTGCATATTGATAATCATAACCTGTATGCCGATACCTTTTGAAAAGTCGTCAATCTCGTTCAATTTTTTACTATCATAAACAAAGAAGCGGATTTTTTTGCCGTACTCCAACATGAAATGATCACTTGTCATCTCAAAAGACTTTTTCACACCCTCACGAATTGCAATCGAAGGAACAACGATAATGAACTTCGACCATCCGTAATTTTTATGAAGCTCATACATCGTCTTGATATATACATAAGTCTTACCCGTACCGGTTTCCATTTCCACATCAATTGAACATCCACCCGAAGTTTTAACAAGCTTATCCGACAAAGGAATATTATTTACCTGTTGAACTTTACGTAAATTATTTAAAATATCGGCATCCGTCAAATGAAGTCTTTCATTTTTAAATCCGATTTCATCACTTTCAATTTCATCGGACGAATACATAGTATTCTCATCAATTAATACCTTATTACCGCCGCCCACATCACGGCGATACTCAAAAGTCTTCTTAGGTTGTCCGATAAAACAATTCACAACGCTTTCTACGGCATCGGTCTGATATTGCTGAGCTTTAAACTTGAACTTCATATTACAATACCTTCCTTACAGTGTCGGGACTTACGGTCTTAAAAATTTCTTCCAAATTTGCAAGCGGAGAATCTTTCGTGAAACTTTTATTTTTAAATACGGCAAATACCGGTTTCTTTTCAGCAATATTATTTATAACTTCATCATCTATATCACTGTCGAAGCATGCAATGAGGAAATTACCGTCTACCGTAAACACTTTCTTACCTGATATATCTTTTTCTTCTATTTTGCTTGATAAGGAAATACCCAGATCGAGCATCACTTGGAAGAGCAAATCCATAGAACTTCTATCTTCTTTGATATTGTCCACGTAACTGAAAACATCTTTTTTATTTAACTCTTGTGGAGCATAGTAAACGTCCTTCATGTTTGATGAATCGACCTTCAATACTCTGAATCCCGTATCTAAATTCTCTATTCCTTCTTTGTCTTTATTTTCTTCAAGTATTTTTTTACCCGCTCTGCGTATACGTTCTTTACCTATTTCCGTAAGTAAATGCGGACGATTTATGCTGTCTAAAAATTTTATTGCATTTTCTATTGTTTTCTTGGCATTATCATTTGCCTTTTTAAGACTTTCATCTAAGTTTTCCGGTAATTGAACTAATATAAATTTACGATTTCCACCGTCTTCAGCATTGAGTTGCATTGTTGCATGAGCAGTTGTTGCCGAGCCGGAGAAGAAATCGAGAATTATATCTTCATCTTCAGAGTTTAGTGAAATTAAATCTCTGACTGTATATAGACTTTTCGAAAAATCAAATATTATTTTATCATTAAAAATCTTTTTTAAACTATTTGTTCCTTTTGAAACATTACTATATATATCATCATACCATAGTGATGCCGGCGTTCTAGTTTGTTCAGGCGGTCTCTTTACCTTATTACCTATAAATCTATATGTCCTATATTCTTTCTTTACTCTTGAAAATTCCCTCTGCCATACTTTTTCTTCTCCATTTTTTGACAGTGGTAATATAAATTTATATCCATTTCCTTCATATTTTTCTCTTAAGTATTCAATGTATTCCTCATTAAACTCACAATTTTCAGCATAAATTTTTTTATATTCTTCATCAGTTATCATTTCTATTTTTTCATTTTTTACTAAAACAGGATAAAATCTATAAGGTCTCTCATATTTTCTAGAATTCTTTCCAGTTCTCATTAAATTTTCAAAACTATCTATTTTTGCATTTCTTTTTCCTATTTTAAGTAATGGCATCTTTGTATAATTTCTAGAATATACAAGATGGTATTCATGAACAGGGTCTATATTATCTTTATTTCTTCCTTGTGGATTGCTTCTAATTATAATTGTGCCAATATAATTTTTCTCTCCAAAAATTTCATCCATAATTTTTTTTAAATTATAAACTTCATTATCATCTATAGCTATTGCTATATAACCTTCATCTTTTAATAAATTCCTGGCTAATTTTAATCTTGGATACATTATATTCAACCAATCTGTATGAAATCTTCCATTTGACTCTGTATTTTGAAATAAAAAATTCCCATAAGCATCTTTCTGATTACTTAAATCTATATATTCTTCTTTAGGTATACTAAAATCATTCTTATATAATATATTGTTTCCGGTATTGTAGGGAGGATCTATGTATATCATTTTTATTTTCCCTAAGTACGTTTCTTGCAAGAGTTTCAATACTTCGAGGTTGTCGCCTTCTATATAGAGGTTTTCCGTAGTGTCGAAGTTTACGCTTTCTTCTTTGCACGGTCGAAGCGTTTTCGTTGTCGGTGCATTTGCAGCAAGTATTGATTTTTTCTTGTCGGGCCATGTGAATTGGTAGCGTTCTTCATTCCCTTCGACTACTTTTGCGGAGATTTCCTGCATGAGTATGTCTTTGTCTATTGCAACCGTTTCTTCTCCGTTTTCGTCTATCACTTCGGTGACGGCATTCGGGAAAAGTTCTTTCAATGCTTCAAGTTTTTCATCTGCAAGATTTTTTGTCTGCATTTTCATTTGCTCTACATTCGTATTTTCCATTTTGATACCTTTCTTATACATATTTATTTTAATTTTTTTGAATTGTTTTCTTTATAATTTTACGTATTTTTCGTCATTTTTACTAAATCTTTATATGCTCTTTATTATATAATTTCTAATATTTTCAGTCAAAAAGGAGCCTTTCGGCTCCTTTTCATTTGCTCTTGCGGTATTTTATAATTTGCTTTTCAATTTTTTTATTTCTTGATGTATTTCGTATTTCTTTTTCGATTGTTTTTCTTTGTACATTTTCGTTTTCAGTTTTTCTATTTCGTTTTCAAGTTTTTCTTTTTCAGTATTTATTTCAATTTGTTCTTCAAGTGTTTGTCCGTCCGTTATTTTTATTTTTCCGATTTCTTTTACGAGGTTTTCCCATACTTTTTCAAGGTCGAGGCCTTTTATTTCAAGATTTATTTTTTCTTTCCATTCACTTGTATGAAGCTTGAGTTCATATATCGCAAGTTTATATTGATTTTCGCATTCGAGTATCATCAGCATTTTTTGCTTGAAAACTTTTGCTATAAATTCTATATTTTTTTCGCTATAATCTTTTGTTTTCAATTTTATCCGAAGTACAAATATCGCCGATATTTTTTCCGTTTTCGAGATGTTTACCGATTTTTCGGATATTTCATTTGTCAGTGTTATTTTCGATATTTCCCGATCGAATTGTTCTTTTTTATTTCCTTTAAGTTCTTTCGGGAATTTTTTGTATATTTCTTTTTTGTATATATTTATTTTTATTTCAGTGGATTTCGGAAAATTAAACATTTATTTTATCCTTAATTACTAAAAAACTTATGAGTTCGAAGTCATCCAACCCATCTATTTCTTCATCTAAAAAGCTTATATTTTCTCCGCTGATAAAACTTTCGAGTTGACTTTCGGTTTTCACATTTATTATCGAGCTTATTGCTTGTTCCAAAAGTTCGGAGTATTTTTTCATATTTTTACCGTCTTTTGTTTCTTTATTGAATTGTCTGCAGAGTTCTTTTTCCGTTTCGGTTTTTCCTTTGCATAAAAGTCTGAATGTGTCTAAAAGTTCTTTCGGGGCAAGGTGATTTATTATTACTTCGCCTTCATCAGATATGTATACCATGTAGAACGGATGAAGTCTGTTTTTACTGTTTATATTTATTTCATTTTTTCTGTTTTTCAGTACAAATATTACTCCTTCCGGAAGTTTTTTGGTACTTTGGGTAACGGCATTCATTCCTCCGGGGGCTTTTTCTATTTCGGGATTTTTCTTTATATAGTCCAAAAGGTCAAGTCTAAATTCATTCAGTCCCAAGTCCGTTATGGATATTCCGCTGTTCATGTCTTCCAAATCGATTACTTCTTCTTGCAATCTTTTGAGTTGATTTTTTCTGTATTCAAGGTCTGTTTTTTCTTCTTGAGTGAGTATATTTTCGTCACCGGTTGATGTCATGTTTACGATTTTCATTCGTGTTTCGACTTTTGCTTTGAGGTTTATATATTCGTCAAGTGTTATGTCCGGCCAAAAGTTTACGAGTTGTACGCATTTATTTTTACTTCCTATACGGTCTATTCGTCCGAATCTTTGTATTATTCTTACCGGATTCCAATGTATGTCATAGTTTATAATCCAGTCGCAGTCTTGCAGATTTTGTCCTTCAGATACGCAGTCTGTCGCTATAAGTATATCTATTTCTTCTTTTTCATTCGGAAGTATAATTTCTTTGTCTTTCGATATCGGTGAAAACAGTGTGAGTATGGTATTAAAGTCGGCTGCAAGTCCTTTTATCGTTGTTTTTCCGTCCGTTGCTCCGGTTATGAGTGCGGTATTCAATTTGTATTTGTTTTTTACGTATCGACTTACATTTTCATATATGTAGTTTGCCGTGTCGGCAAACGCTGTGAATACAAGTATTTTCTTATTTCCTTTATTTATAGGATTTTTTTGCTTTTCGTCTATTATTTCAAAAAGTGTTTTCAGTTTTTCGTCGTATTCCGGAGTTATATCTTCTACCATGTTTATAAGCAGGTCAAATATTTCTTTATCTTGCAAAAGTTCATGTTTCCATGTCTTGTAATCCATATCTTCAAGTGATATTTCAACTTTTTTGCCTACCGAAAATTCTTCATTTTCTTCTGTATTTAATAAATTTTCCGTTTCAATTTCTACAGGTATTTTGTTCGATTCGTATTTTTCTATTTTATATATTGTTTCTTTTATATATTCGTTTATTCGTATAAGTGATACTTTAAATGAATGCACCGAACTTTCCAAACGTTTCATCAGATTTATAGACATGATTTTTTGTATTCCACGTTCACGTCCTTTTTGTGTAAGTCCTCCGATTATGTGTTTTTCATCATATTTTTCCGCATATTTTTCAAGTTTTGATGCAAGTATATAGTTTGTCGGTGTATATATGCAAAGTGTAAGCATATTCAATTGTTCGAATATTTCATTGTATGTAACTGCTTTTTTCAGATTTGTAAGTATGGGGAATTTTGATATAGGTTTATTTCTTTTCGGAAATTTACCTATTTTTTCCATATTGTAGTAGTTTTGTATATGTTTTCTCGAGCGTGCTATGGTTACGCTGTCCAGCAATTCGAAGAAGTCATAATCGAGTTTACGAAGCAGATTTTCGGTTGTTCTGTCTTTAGGTTCAAGATCTCCCCATTTATTGAATGCTCTTTGTGCTTGCTTGAATATTTCTTCAAGTGATTTTTCGGTTTTCAATTTTTCGTCAAGTTCTTGACTGTTTCCTTCATATGCTATTGCAAGTTGATTTTTAAGATCTGTAAATTTATTGTTTACCGGTGTTGCCGAAAGCATGAGTACTTTCGTCTTTACACCTTTTCGTATTACTTTATTCAAAAGTTTTTGGTATCTGTTTTCTTTATTTTCTCCTACCGGATTTCCACCGTTTCTGAAGTTATGTGATTCATCTATTACTACAAGGTCATAGTTTCCCCAATTTATACGTGCAAGATCAAGTCCGTTTGATATTCCTTTTTTTCTGTTTAAGTCTGTATGAAAAAGTACATCATAGTTCATTCTGTCTTTTAAAAGCGGATTGTTTTTGTAGTTGAATTTATATGTATTCCAATTTTCCGAGAGTTTTTTCGGGCATAGTACAAGTACAGATTTATTTCTGTTTTCGTAATATTTGATTACCGCCAGCGCTGTAAATGTTTTACCGAGTCCGACAGAATCGGCGAGTATGCATCCGTTGTATTTTTCAAGTTTGTTTATAATTGCAAGTGCGGCGTCTTCTTGGAAGTTGTAGAGCATTTTCCAAATTTGACTGTCTTTAAATCCTGTGGATTCGTTCGGGAGTTCATCTTCCGATACGTCTTCCAAAAATTCGCTGAAAATGTTGTAGAGTGTTACAAAATAAAGGTAGTCCGGTGAATTTTCATTGTATACGGTACCTATATTTTCTATCACTTCTTCTGTAACTTCTTGTAATCTTGATTTGTCATTCCAAATTTCTTCAAACAAATCTAAAAATTTTTTACTTTCTTGATTTTTAGATTTTACAACAAAATTGGATATGTTATTCCCTTTTTCATATCCCAAATCAATAGTTGTAAATCCGTTTATCGGCATATATGTCGTTTCATCTACGTTTATAAATTTTTGCATGTTTTCGTTTGATATATTTGATTTGAATGTGACTTTTTCTTTTATCCATTGTGCACATTCTTTTGCAATTGCTTTTTGTGTCAGTTCATTTTTAAGTTTCACTTCAAATTCCGAACCGTATAAATCTCGTTCGTTTTTGCGCCTTAATATTTCAAATTCTCGTTTTTCTTTTTGTTTTTGTCTTTTATAAATACAGGTGATGTAAATATAAACCTAAGTTCGTCTATATTTTTCAGTTCGTTTTTGAGTTTATCAAATGCGTAAATTGAAAAACTCGCTGCCGCTATTGACAATTTACTTCCTTTTTTTATTTCCTCTTTTAAATCATCTTTCAAAAATTTATTTATATTGTCTATAACTTCCATTTTGTCCACCTGTATTATTATTTTATTCTTGTTTTATCTTATTCTATCATAATTATTTTTTTGATTTCTATATTTTTACAATTTTATGCATGTTTTTGCTTTACAAAAAACGGCATAATCATTTTTTCGATTATACCGTTTTTTTATGCTTTTATTTTACTGTTTCTTTTATATATTCTACAAGCGTTTCGAAATCGATTTCTTTTTGTTCTTTTGTTTCCATGTTTTTAAGTATCGCTTTACCTTTTTGAAGTTCGTCTTCGCCTATAATTACAACGAACGGGTATTTTTCTTTGTCGGCTTGTTTGAGCAGTGATTTCAAGCTTTTTTCTTGCATTGTAGTTCCTGCGTGGATTTGCTGTTTTCTGAGTGCTTTTACAATTCCTACGCCTTTTACTCTTGCTTTTTCGCCTACCGTTGCAATGAATACTTGATTTTCGTTTTTCACTTCGGGGAATAAATTCTGCTGTTCAAGTGCAAGTATCAGACGTTCCATTCCTATTGCCATACCTATTCCGGGTACTTGTATTCCGCCGATTTCGTTTACAAGTCCGTCATATCTTCCGCCGCCGCAAATTGTACTTTGTGCGCCTAAAGGTTCATACATTATTTCAAAAGCGGTGTTTGTGTAATAGTCAAGACCTCTTACCAGAAGCGGATCTACGATGTATTCTATTCCGAGTTCGTCAAGGTAGGTTTTGAGTTTTTCAAATTTTTCGCTGCAGTCGTCACATAGACAGTCTACTATGTTCGGCGCTCCTTCTATTATTCGTTTGCATGTGGTGTTTTTGCAGTCCAATACACGGAGCGGATTTTTGTATAATCTTGTGTTGCAGTCTTCGCAAAGTTCGTCTTTTTTCGGTTCCAAAAATGCTATGAGTTTTTCATGGAATACTTTTCTGCATTCAACGTGTCCTACGGAATTGATGTGCAGTTCCAATTCTTTAAGTCCCAAATCTTTGAAAAATTGTACTGCCAAGTCTATTACTTCCGCATCTACATATGGATCTTGTGAGCCTAATACTTCCAGTCCGAATTGGTGAAATTCTCTGTATCTTCCGGCTTGCGGACGGTCGTATCTGAACATCGAACCTATGTAAAAAAGTTTGTGCGTTGTATTATCCACATACATTTTATTTTCAAGGTACGATCTTACTACAGCTGCGGTATTTTCAGGTCTTAACGTTATGGATCTTCCGCCTCTGTCGTTAAAGGTGTACATTTCTTTTGTTACTACGTCCGTTGTATCTCCTATTCCTCTAAGAAACAATTCTGTCGCTTCAAATGTCGGAGTTCGTATTTCTTCAAAATTGTAAAGGCTGCATATTTGTCTGATTTTTTGTTCCAAATATTGCCACTTGTAAATATTTTCCGGCAAAATATCTTGCGTTCCTCTAATTCGCTTCATTGGTATTCCCCCTTTTGTTATTTATAATTATAGCATTATGAAGTTTAAATATAAATGAGTTTAAACAATCTTTTAATCATACTTTATTTTTATTTGGTTCTTTGTTATGTTATAATGCTTTAGGATAAATGTTTATTTTGTTGAATTTGCAAATTTTTATGTTTGTCTTTTTATTTTGTAAATTTTTGCATTTTTTTCAAATTATTTATTTGCATTGAATAATTTTGACAAATTTATATTGATTTATGAAATACCGAGTGCAGTACGGTTACAATCTCAAGAATAAACCGCACTTTCAAGTATGGTAGTATGGTATAAATCGGTTCTTGAAAGATTAGACTGATAGCGTTCTGTATAAATATTCAGAGCGCTTTTAACTTTTTATTCTGTATTTCTTTATCATAGTAAATTTTGAGAGGTTGGTACTATGAATTTTGCGTTTTGGTGGCCTATCGGCGCTTTGGTTTTGGCTAATTTGACTTATCATTTTTGTTTTAAGTTGATTCCCGCTTCAGTAAATCTTTTTGCGTCTTTGACCGTTACTTACTTGTTTGCATCTGTTGCAGCTTTGGCTCTGTGTTGGTATACTTCTCCTTCCGGTGAGTTTTTGGGGCAGTATACAAAAATTAATTGGATTGCTTTCATTTTGGGCTTTTGTCTGATCGGTTTGGAGGCCGGTGCTTACTATATGTATAAGGCCGGTTGGCAAATTAATATCGCAGCAATGGTTTATAGTACTATCGTTTCAATTATTCTGATGATTTCCGGATCTTTGTTTTTCCATGAAACTTTCACTTTGACGAAAGCTTTCGGTGCAATTCTTTGTTTCGTGGGTTTGTTTTTCGTCATGAGGTAGTTTCAAATTCAGTCCCTTTAAGGGACTTTTTTATTGCATTTTTCTTAAATAAAAATATCCGTAACATTTTCCGATTGAATTGTTACGGATATTTCTTTTTAAATATATTCAAATATTATTTTTTAAATACATCTTTTACTACTATTGTTTCTTCTCTTGTCGGGCCTACGGATACTATTCCTATTTTCACTCCGGTTATTTCCGCTATTGCTTCTACGTATTCTTTTGCTTTTTGCGGAAGTTTGTCATATTCTCTTATGTCGGAAATTTTTTCTTTCCAACCTTCAAATGTTTTGTATATCGGTTTGAGTTTGGAAAGGAAGTTCAGATCTGCGGGATATTCTTTTATTTCTTTTCCTTCGTATTCGTATCCTACACAAATTTTTATTTCGTCCATTTGGTCGAATATGTCAAGTCTTGTAATTGCAAGGTAGTCGAATGTATTGAGTTGTGCCGCATATCTTACCGCTCTTGCGTCAAGCCAGCCTATTCTTCTGGGTCTTCCCGTTACGGTGCCGAATTCGTGTGCGAGGTTTCTTATGTAGTCGCCTGTTTCGTCATGAAGTTCGGTCGGGAACGGGCCTTCGCCTACTCTGGTGCTGTATGCTTTTACTACTCCGAATATGTTTTTCATATTGTGCGGTCCGATTCCTGCGCCTATGCACGCTCCTCCTGCTGTCGGGTGTGATGACGTTACGTACGGATATGTTCCGTTGTCACAATCGAGCATTGATGCTTGTGCACCTTCAAAGAGTACGTTTTTGCCTTCTTTTATGAATTTGTCTACGTTGTAGTTTGTGTCTTGTACGAACGGTCTCAAAATTTCCGCATATTCGAGGTAGTCTTTGAGCATTTTTTCGTAGTCGAATCCTTCTACTCCATAGAGTTTTTCAAGTACTCTGTTTTTGTATTCAAGGTTGTATTTGAGTTTTTCAGCAAATACTTCTTTGTCCATAAGGTCGCATATTCTTATACCTATACGGTTGATTTTGTCTGCATAGCAAGGTCCGATTCCGTTTTTTGTCGTTCCGATTTTACGGCTGCCTTTCATAGCTTCTTCAGCTTCATCTTGTCTTATATGGTACGGAAATACTACTTGTGCACGTGTAGATATTTGGAGGTGGTGTGTTTTTACACCTTTTTCTTCCAAGCTTCTCATTTCTTCGATGAAGCTTTTCGGGTCTATTACTACGCCCGTACCTACTACGCAAATTGTGTTTTCGTACATAATTCCGCTCGGCATTAGTCTTAGGGGGTATACTTTTCCGCCTGTCACTACTGTGTGTCCTGCGTTGTTTCCGCCCTGTGATCTTACTACTACATCGGCTTTTGCCGCCAAGTAGTCGACTATTTTACCTTTTCCTTCGTCGCCCCATTGTGCGCCGATTACCATAGCTGTTGCCATATTTTTTCCTCTTTCGTTATAAACCGTATCTCGCAAAAATTGTGTCGACATGTTTAAGCATCGGTTTTTCATCAAAGCATGCTTTTATTTCTTCGTTTGTCAAATATTTCTTTATGTCTTCGTCTTTGCAAAGATTTTCATAGAAATCTTCCCCGTCTATCCATCTCTTCATCGCATTTCGTTGTACCCAACGGTATGCAGTATCTCTGTATGCACCTTTTTCCACGAGTGCAAGAAGTATGCGTGGACTGTATATAAGTCCGCCGGTAAGATTTAAGTCTTCTTTCATTTTTTCCGGATATACCAGAAGTTTGTCGATAAGCTTTGTCGTTTCTTTCAATATGTAGTCGAGTGCCGTTGTTGCATCGGGAAGTATTACTCTTTCTACCGATGAGTGAGATATATCTCTTTCGTGCCAAAGAGGTACGTCTTCCAACGCCGGTACAACGTATCCTTGTATAAGTCTTGCCATTCCGCAAATACGTTCACTTCTTACGGGATTACGTTTGTGCGGCATTGCCGATGAACCTTTTTGTTTCTTGCTGAAATATTCTTCCACTTCACGTACTTCGGTACGTTGAAGATTTCTTATTTCAAGTGCAATTTGTGCAAGGCTTGATGCAATAATGGCCAATGTAGTTACGTATTGTGCATGATGATCACGTTGTACGACTTGTGTGGATACCGGTTCCACTTTAAGTCCCAATTTTTCACATACATATTTTTCTACAAACGGATCTATATCTGCATATGTACCTACTGCGCCGGATAATTTTCCTACACGCATATCTTCGGCTGCACATTTCATTCTTTCTATATTTCTGAGTGTCTGACTGTACCAAAGAAGTATTTTCAATCCGAACGTTGTCGGTTCGGCATGTACACCGTGTGTTCTTCCGATTGAAGGTGTGTACTTGAATTCTATCGCTCTTCTTTTCAGGACTTCTTTCAATTCTTCAAGGTCTTTCAAAAGTATTTCAGATGCTTTTTTCACTTGAAGATTTATTCCCGTATCTTTTACGTCGGTAGATGTAAGTCCCATATGAATGTACTTGGCTTCATCGCCTACGTTTTCACCTACACAGGTAAGAAAAGCTATAATATCGTGATTTACTTCACGATCTATTTCATGTATACGTTCAACATCGAATTTCGCTTTTTTCTTTATTACTTCAACTGCTTCTTTCGGAATGCGTCCGAGCTTTGCATTCGCTTCGCATGCGGCGATTTCCACATCGAGCATCATTTGCCATTCATTCTTTTCGCTCCATACGGCGCCCATTTCTTCTTTTGTATATCTTTCAATCATTAATGCTGTCGACCCCTTCACGTTTTAATATTTCTTTTGCAACTACCACGCCGGCAGCACTTGCCTGTACAAGTCCTCTTGTTATACCGGCACCGTCACCGATTGCAAAGAAATTAGGTATTGCCGTCTCAAGTTTATCACTGAGTTCCGGCCTTGATGAATAGAATTTAACTTCTACACCGTAAAGCAATGTATGTCTGGAGTTTGCACCCGGTGCAACCACATCCAATGCTTCAAACATTTCCTCAATATCTTTAAGGAAACGATACGGAAGTACAAGCGATAAATCTCCCGGTGTAGCTGACGGCATTGTGGGATTTACAAGACCCCTCTTGATACGCTCTTCGGTAGATCTTCTGCCGTCACGCAAATCTCCCAATCTTTGTACAATCGGGCCGCCGCCGAGCATATTTGCCAATGTGGCTATATATTTACCGTATGCAATAGGTTCATTGAACGGCTTTGTAAACTTCTTTGAAACCAATATTGCAAAATTGGTGTTTTGACTCTTCTTATATGCAAATGAATGTCCGTTTACCGTCTGAAGTCCGCCGTTGTTTTCCGTAACGACAAATCCGTAAGGATTCATACAGAAAGTACGTACTCTGTCATCAAAAGACTTCGAGAAATAAACAAGCTTGGATTCATAGCAAATCTTCGTTATCGGTTCAAACGTTTCCGCCGGCATTTCTACACGCACACCGATATCCACCGCATTGGCACGTGTATGTATACCCATCTTGTGTACGGAATTATTGAACCACTCCGCACCTTCACGTCCCGGAGCGGCAACAAGATACTTGGACAAATAAGTCTTACCGCCTGCAATAATTCCCAATGTACCGTCTTCCTTAGGATGCAATACATCCTCAACCTCGGTATCACAAAGAACTTCCACATTACTCGGAAGTGCATCACGCATATTTGCCAAAATATCCGCATTCACATCAGTACCCAAATGTCTGATACGTGCCGGAATAAGCGCCAAATCTGCTGAAGCGGCTTTACGTTTAAGCTCATGCAAATCATCTTGGAACTCGTCACCGTAAACCTTACGATTAGCCCCACCGAACTTGCAATAAATCGAATCTACATAAGAAATAAGCTTTGAAAGTTCACCCTTATTCATGTAATCGTCAAGATTACCGCCGTATTCGGTAGTAAGTGTCAATTTTCCGTCAGAAAACGCACCTGCTCCGCCCCAACCGCATACGATATTTTTCCTTTTCTCAGAAGGAGGCGCATTTCTATCTTTGTTAATTTTTACGCGTTCCCGTATATCATGACCTTTTTCCACAATCAAAACGGAAAAATTACTTTTCGCCAATTCCAATGCGGTAAAAATACCCGCCGGACCGGCTCCGATAATAATTACATCATAAATTCCAGACAAGAAAATCCCCCTTTTCCGGGCATCAAAAAACCCCCACGATTGTGGGGGAATGCTTTTATGTCCCTTTTAATCATACAAATATATATAATAAATGTCAATAAAAATATTTATTTTCTTTGAACTTTTTTCTAATTCAACTCGGCCTCAACCTTTTTCTTCTTTGCCTTCCTTACCCTTCTCCTGCCGCGTCTCGGCTTTCTCGCCTCCGCCAAAAGACGCTTACGTGTATCGGCCTCTTTCTTTCTCTTCCTTATTATTTTATCCTTGCGTTCCTTCTGCTCTACCTTGTGGCGTCTGACATCTTCGGCTACTTCCGTCGGTTCATTCTCATTACAAAACGACAAAAAACTCTCAAACGCATCCGGATATGAAAACATTATCACTCTGTCATCAAACTTGACATTAAAATACGTGCCGTCAAAATCAGTAATAGATCCTATCCCGAAAACTTTATGCGCTACCATGCTACCGATAAGATTCATTCTGTGCCTCCCTTTGTAAAACACCTGTATTCATTATAATCTTTTTACAACTTAATGTAAAACAAGCGCAATTCTAAAGAATTTTTCAGCACAACGTTTCATAAATGAAATATTATTTACAAAAACAAATCACACCTCAATTGAAAGCACATAACGATACGTACCGTTTGCACGATTTTCATACACTGCAGCATACTCGCTGCAATCCGCATATCGTGCATACCCCTTGATAAACATATCATTAAGCAAAGCAATATCATTCAAATCAATCAAACCTTCATACCTTCTCAAAAACGAAAGCACCACCGACACCGAAGTAGGACACCACATACCGGCATAAATAATACACCTCGGCTCAAAAAGCGTTTCAATGGAAGAAAGAGCATCTACATAAGAAATACAATCCTCCGAAAGCTTCTCAATCTGAACTGTCGAATTTTTTCTTAAAATATCACTCAAAACCGGCAAATCGCCGCACATCAATAAATCGCTGTAACTGCGACGAGCAAACCGTTCACCGCCCTCTATACGCAAAAGTAAATCATCCGCACGCTCCCCCTCCCAGGACGAACACCCGATAGAAGGATAATCGCCTACGGTAGAACAACACACGCTGCCGAAATCACCCTCGATACCGGTAGAAACAAGCCCGTCCGCAATCAAAGAAGCCAATCTGAAATCCGTCATGAAACACGCCCCTTTTCACTATAAATAAACTTACCGTCATGAGAAAAACAAGTAAACTCCCTGCAAAGAAGAGCATGCAAACGAGAAACCGACTCCGTCAAATTACGAAGCTCCACACGCAAACTGTCGACATCGCTACTCAAAAAAGCCATGCGCTCCAAAGTAATCTTCGTCTTTTCACGATCATTTTGTATATAAGGACGAACGATATAACCGGCAATAACGGCAACAATAGTAGTCATAAACGACAAAACAGCTATAAATTCCTTCACAATAACTCTCCTTTCTATAACTCTACAACATAAATGCAAAAAGAAAGTAAAATTATAACCCGAAAGAAAATAAAAACAGTCGGAAGCGATTATAAAATTTAATCTTTGAAAGTATTTATTTAAAATTTATCGTTACATTTTTATGTTTACATTTTCAGCAAAAAAAGACACCGTTAAGTGTCTTTGATTTTTCGTAACTGATTTTGTCCGGCCGTTTCGGTTTGTCAACAATTTTAGTTTTATTTTATTTTCAATTTTTCCGCATAAAAAAATACGCATCTCGAGAATGCGTATTTTTATTTCATTTACCGATTCATACTTTATTTTCATATGAGTCGAGTATTTTTTTGACCTCCCAATTTACTACGGGCAGTGCGTATTCCGACAGACTTTCAGTTTTGCCCAATATGCACCATGTAGTTATAAATCCATATATTCGTGTTACGAATATATCGGATATTTTTTCTTCGGGTATTGTTTCTTTTAATCGTTTTGCTTTTACTTCTTTTGTAAAAAGTTCGTATATAAATTTTTTTATATTTTTCGGAAATATAGTGGCTTGCTGGTATTTTTCGGTTCCCTGTATGGAATCGCAAACCCAATTACGCAAAAGTTCTTTAGGCATATAATCAATTTCTTCAAACAATGTTTTCATGTATTCACATATTTTCATGTCGATGGAGTTTTCACTTGCAAGTACTTCTTCCTGCTTGTTTTTTATCGACTTGAATATGAGTTCCAATACTATATCTTCTTTTTTGGTAAAGTAGTGGTAGAATGTTCCTTTTGCTACTTGTGAGGCTTTTGTTATTTTTTCTACGGATACGTTTTCGTATCCTTTTTCTTTGAACAATTGCTTTGCGGTTTCAAGCAGTTTAGCTTTTGTTCTTTTTGCTTTAGGTGTCATTTTATCGCCTCGTTTTCGCTTATAAGGTTTTTTCCATCCAGATGTGCGGGCATCCTTCGTCATCTACTTCTTTTCCGTATGCTTTGTATCCTAATTTTTCATAAAAACCTTTTTTCTCAACTTGTGCGAGAAGTTTTGCGGTTTTTCCGTGGAGTCTCCATTTTATAATTCTTTCTTTTTCTTTTATGAGTGCAGCTCCGAGTCCTTGTTTTCTGTATTCTTTATATACTGCAAGTCTTCCTATTACGTATGAGTTTTCTTCTTCATTCCAGTACATACGACAGCATCCTGCCGGTTTGTGGTCTTTGTAGAGTACCGTGTGGTATGCAATTTTGTCTATTTCATCGTATTCGTTTTTAAATCCTTGTTCGTGCATAAATACTTCGGTTCTGATTTTTATTTCGTCACCGGTCAATGATTGTATTGTTTTAAACCGTATCATTTGTATCTCTCCTTGTTTATGCCTTTTTGACTTTACTTTTTTCCGAGTCACCTTTATTAATATATCACCATATATGTCTCTTTTCAAATTGTCCGAATTTGTAGAAATTGAAAACTCTCCGTTTTCGTATTCGGAGAGTTTTTTTAATTATTGACCGTTTGATATTTTGAGTTTGTCGAAGAGTATAAATACAAGTGATAATATAATTGCTACCACTGTCGCAAGTCCCATTCCTTTGAGTTGTACGGGGCCGATTACTACTGTCGCTCCGGAGAGTCCCGTTATCATTACTACCGCTGTCAGTATGAGGTTTCTTGAATTTGTGTAGTCTACTTTTTTCTCTATAAGCATTCTTATTCCGCTTGCGGCTATAAATCCGAAAAGAAGTATACATACGCCTCCCATTACCGGTGTGGGTATTCCGTGTATGAGTGCGGCTATTTTTCCTACGAATGAGAATATTATTGCAAATACAGCCGCTCCTGCTATTACCCATGTACTGTATACGCCCGTCATCGCCATTACGCCCATGTTTTCTCCGTAGGTAGTGTTCGGTGTGGATCCCAAAAGTCCTGAGAGTACGTTTGATAATCCGTCCGCAAAGAGCGAGCGGTGAAGTCCCGGTTCTTTTATGAGGTTTCTTCCTACTATGTCGCTTGTTACGAAAAGATGACCCAAGTGTTCTGCAAATACTACGAAGAGTGCCGGCATTATCATCATTATTGCACTGGCATTGAAGTGTGGTCTGTAGAATGTCGGAAATGAGAACCACGGCATTTGTGCTACGTGTGTGAAGTCTACAACTCCCATAAATACGGAGAGAATATATCCGGACACTACTCCGATAAGTATCGGTATTATTGCTATAAATCCTCTTCCCAATACCGTTGCAAGTATTGTAACTATGAGTGTAAATGTGGAGATTATCATTGCGGTTTCGTTTGTCATTCCTTGAGCTTGACCCATGTATCCGGACATCGACATCGCAAGGGGTGCAAGTTCAAGTCCGATTATCGCAACAATGGCACCCATAGCCGCCGGCGGAAACAATATGTCTATCCATTTCGTTCCTACTCTGTCGACTATAAGTGCCAGTATCATAAATGAAAGTCCGAATGCTATAAATCCTCCCTGTGCATCCGCATAGCTCATTCCGTTTGTAGCGCATACTGCAAGTACGGGTGAGATAAATGCAAAGCTCGAACCCAAGTATGCCGGAAGTTTCCATTTGCAGATTGCAAGGTATATGAGCGTGCCTATTCCGTTCATAAAAAGACAGGTTGCCGGATCCACGTTCAAAAGAAACGGTACCAATACCGTCGAGCCGAACATTGCAAACAAGTGCTGCAAGCTGAGCGGTACAGTTTGTAATAAAGGTAATCGTTCTTCTACATGAATAATTCTTTTTTCCATAAAATCCTCCTCGCTCTTTTCGTAACAAGAGAGTCTTTCTCAAGACTCCCGATTTTTGAAAAAAGGAATCGCATGATGCGACTCCTCCTTTCGTTTCGTTTTATAAAATTTTATCTTTGTGATTATACAATTTTATTTCTATAAAATCAAGTCCGTTTTAAATTAATTTATATTTTTCTTTTCATTTTTCAAATTTTACATATTGTATTTTAATATTTCTTTATTTATGAAATATTTTCCCGTTGAAAAAGCACAACCTTTTTCGATTGTGCTTTTACATGTTCACGATAATGAAGTATATTGCGACTGTTTGAATTACTCCGATAGTTGTAAGTCCGACACTGAATTTCCAATAGTTCTTTTTATGGTTGAATACCTGCATTCCGAGGTATGCCCCTATTCCGCCGAACGCCATTGCCGTAAGAAGGAGCGTTTTTTCTTTTATTCTTCTTTTGTTTTTTATCGCTTTTCTTTTGTCTATACCGAATTGAATGAATGTCACAAGGTTTATGAAGAATATGTATGTAAGAAATATTTTTTCCATTTATCTTTTGTAAATGTTTTTCGTATATTCTTCAAGCATTTTTGAGAGTGTCGCATTTGATGCCAGTGACGGTGCCAGCGATACAAATCTCAAATTGTAGTCTTCGTCTTTTGTTGTCGGTATTTCTTTCGGAAATATTGCCCACACTTCTTTTACCGGTCTTATGTCTTGCAGCGATCTTTTTTCTTCATAGTTTTTGTAATATTTCGTATTTACATCTCGATATGCGTTGAATTGTCTTCTGAGCAGTCTGCTTTTTTCTTCGTTTTGCCAGAGGTAGTAAATATCTCTGTATTTGAAGTCGGCGATGAGTGAGCCGCAGTATTTTTCTTGGCTGTAGAAGTCCAGTCGCAAATCCGGTTGTCTGTGCGGATTGTTTGTGTATATAGGATTTCTTTTTCTGCTTGTTTCTTTCGATGTTTCCGGTATGAGTCCGTCATATACCGCATATACTTCTTTCTTTTCTCTTTTCAGACATATTACCGTTCCGGATTCAAGGCTTGACAGTCGATATTTACCGTCTTTCTTTTCGACCGAGGGGCCTTTTTTTACTTCCCATCCGTTTTTTGTAAGTGCTTTTATGAATTGCAAAAAGCACCACAGTTCATAAAGTTTATCCGTTCGTTTCCATTGGTATCTGTAAAATGACGATACCGACAAACTTTCTTCCGGTTTGTTCAAATTTTTATGCAATTTATAGAGTATGGAGTAGCGTGGATCCAGAAATACCGTCATCGGTATATTTTTTTCGTTTGTGTCGCTTGTTTGTATAAACCAATTCGTTTTTTCGACTTCTTTTATAATGTTTAAAAGCTGCATCGCTCTTTTACGAAAGTCGTCAAAGTGTATCAATGCTTTTTTGCCCATTTTATATTCACGATTTTCGGAAAACTCTCTGAGTTCCTCTTGTCTAAGTTCAAGTCTTGTCGCATTTTTGTCGAGTTCTTCTATAAATGTTTTCAGTATAGCGTGAAGTTTTTTTATTATTCTTTTTACAAATCTGTTTTCTTCCACGTCAAGCGTGTTTTCCATGTATACTATCGTTTGCGAGTATGAACCTTCTCTGAATCTTATGTGCTGAGGTTTTATATGTACGTCGCTTTTTTGTTTGTTTTGGTCGTATACTCTTTTTTTGTTTATTACAAGTCTTGTGTTGGCGGTTTTCGCCAATTCGTCAAGTACCGATATTACGTAGTCGCATTCTTCATGTATTATGTAAAATCTCAAAAGCATATCCACATTAAGTCCCAATGCACTTTCCATGGCTTTTGTGATTTGTATGTTTCTTTTCATGAAGTCGAATGAGAGTGTTTTTATTTCGGATATAAGTTCTTCTCTCATATTTTGCCAACTCTGTTTTTCCATGAATTTCGGTGTTATTTCCAAAAGTCCGTAGTATGTTTCGTTTTCATGGTATACAGTTATTACATAGTATCCGGGTACCAAGGGAAAATCTTTTCCGGAGAATATAAGTAACGGCGCTTCTTTCTTTCGCTGCGGTTTTATATATATTTCTCCGTCTTTTTTTTCGAGTTTTTCGCTTTCGGCAACGTCAAGGCCGTCCATTGTCATGCGGTCTTTTTCGTTTGCCAGAAATTTCACGAGTATATCCTGATTTTCCGCTATCGTTATACCTGCTTCAACTTTGTCTTTCATAAAATCTTTTACATCTTTTTTCCACGCTTTTTTCGGATATTCGATTATTTGCCCGTTTCCGGTATAGAATGTAAGTCCGAATTCTTTAGAGTGTGTAGTCATAGAATTTCAACTCTCCGGATTTTTCTTTCAGTACTCGGCGTGTTTCTTCAAACATGGATATGTGTTTGTATTTATCCAGTACTTGTGCGATTTTTCCGGTGAGGTTTCCTTCTTCGTCATGGTCTATAAGCGTTTTGAGTTGTTGTGACGATCCATGTATTTTGGTCAGTATACGCTGTACCGTTTGCACGTCTATGCCTTCTTTGCGTGTGAAATTTATTTTGTCCGGTATGTTTTTCAAATAGTTGTCGAGTTGTTTTGCCACTCTGAATCCTATGCCGCACATTATTCCGCTTTCGTAGAAGGAGTCGTTCAATTCGTCCAAGAATTTGAGTTCTTCTTCTGTAAGTTCTATATCTCCGGTTTTTCTGAATGTATTGAATTCCGTTGCACTTATTTCTCTTGAATTTATGTCTTTTGAGTTTCGTACATTCGAAAGGTTCACAAATTTTCCTTGTTTAAGTGTTATTACATTTGAACGGTCGAGTATTTTGTCGCTGAATTTATATGTCGATTCGTCTACGTTTACCGTTCCGACAAACATTATGTTGTTTCCGATTGTTATTTCCGGAGGATATTGATTGCTGTTGTAAATACGTGTCGCCAATGAGGGGTTGTACAGACGTATTTTCATTTCTTCTTCATTTTCAAGTACGGATATGAATTGAGCAAAGTAGTGTTCGGCTCTTGCCAAATTCATTTCGTCAAAACATATGATGTACAGTTTTTCGGGATTTTTTTCCGCATCTATCAAAAGTTCCGAAAGTCCGGTATCTGCCGGTCTGTAAATCATATTTTTCATGTCTACATATCCGAGTAAATCTCCGTCATCCATCCATGAGGGTCTTACCGGTATGAGTACGGTTCTTTCCTTAGGAAGTCCGAGTGCTTTTCCGTATGTTCTTACAAGTCCGGATTTCCCTATTCCGCTCATTCCCGACAATATGACAAGTCGTGAAGATTTCATTGATATATGGAAGTTTATGAGGTCTTTTTCACTGTATAAAAAGCCCATGTCTTTGGATGATTTTATTAAATGTTTGATGAAATCTTTTTCACCGTACTTCTTGTCTTCATTTTTGATTTCATTTTCTTTATGATTGTTTTTTGCCATATCCGCCAAAGTTTCCTCTATTTTTAAAACATTTTCTTTTGCCGGTAAAAATATCGGATCGTGTATTATTTCTATTCCCAAGTCTTTTAATATGTCGCCGTCTTGAGGTACGGGTTTTAAATTTTTTCTGAATTCGGGCAGGTATTCACGAGGTATGAACCATAAGGGAGATTTTGCACAGCGCAATACGTGATTTTTAAGTTCCGTATTTTGCATGTCGTATAGTGCATATCCAAGTGCGGAATTTCTTTTTGATTTGAAATACGCTCCGCCTTCTCCTATTACTTCGCTGTTGAACACGTCATTGTACAACGGTGCGAATATTATGTAGGGTCCTATTTTTCCTTCATAAGTTTTCATTGTCGCAATGACAAATTCCGGTTCCATTTCATTATCCCAATATTTTTTTGAAAGCCCGGGTAAAGGCTTTCCTTCTTTCATGTGAAAGCAAAATTTATTTATATTTCCACCGAATACCGGATGCTCTACCGTACCGAATACAGGTACGGGTATGTAGTCTTTATCCGTATCCATAAATAATGTTTTGCCTTCTTTTTGCAAATCGTCCAATACGAAAAATTTGTTGTTTCTCAATGCCGGTGTAAATGTCACCAGACAGTCCTTGTAGTTTTCTTTTAAAAATTGTACTGCTTCTTCTTCATTTTTAATTTTGTCGAATTCACAGTCGAGTCTGCTCATAAATCCTGTAAATCCGAATTTTACGGCATTTTCATACTCGCTCGGTACGGGAGATAACGGATCTGCGAAAAATCGGTAGTCTTTTACTCCGGCCGACGGTATGGAACTTTTTACTTCATACCTCAATCTTCCCAGCACTTTTCCCTGTGCTTGCTTTACTATGGCGAAATTATTGTCTTCGCCCGAAAAGGGTTCGTTTACATATGCCATCATGTTTCCTTTCTTTTTAATTGATGATATGGTGAATATTTTCCATATCACGCAAGACTTTGTGTCTTTTAATTTGTGTGTTTTTATTTTAAAAAACGAAAATCTCCACCTCCCTTTATATTTTTATTTTATCATAATTTTATTTTTATTTATCTGTATTTTAAATAAAAAAAGAAGGTAATCGTTTTTACCTTCTCTCAGTTTTTATTCACTTGTTTCTTCCGCTTCTTCATACCTTGTCCAGTCTATTACCTCTTCCAAGGGTTTTCTTTCCGGTTTTCTCGCTTCTCTGTCGGTGTATCCGAACGCTATTGCCGCTACCGCTTCACCGTCCGTTTGAAGCCATTCCTTAATTTCTTCGTATGCAAGATAAATATTGCATGTCCAAAGACTTCCTATACCTCTTTGTGTCGCTTCAAGGCACATATTCTCTATTGCGGCGGATACAGATTGTACGTCAGTAAGTTCAAGAAGATGTTCCGCCATTGTGAGCGGTTCATTGTAGGGTTTACCTTTTGTATTCATTACGAATATTATCGTGTCGGCTTGTTGTAAAATTCTCATCGTGTAAATTGCCGACGGTATCAATGCTTCGTAGCTTTTTCCGAATGTCGCATGCAAATCGTTTCTGTTTCTTTCTATGCCTGCTTTCATTCTGCGTGCAAGTTCTTTTTTCCCGCTTCCCGAGATTACTATAAATTTCCAAGGTTGTGCATGTTTTTCGGACGGTGCAAGAGTTCCCGCTTCAATTATTTCCATAATATCTTTTTTTGCTATCGGTTTTTTTATAAATCTTCGTATGCTTCGTCTTTTTTCAATTGCTTCTATCATGTTTCTCCTCCTTGTGCATCGGATTTTTATTATAATATTATTCGCATTTATTTTTCAACCGTTTATTTTTTTTGCGTATTGTTTTGTAAATAAAAAACAACTCTTTCGAGTTGTTTATAACATATCTTTCCACCATAGGACAAGTGCAAAAAGTCCGGTTATTACAATTCCCGATACCACCATTACCATAAATCCCAATGATGAATTTTGTAAGGGTAACGGCACGTTTACTCCCCACAGACTGTAAATAACTGTCGGTACTGCAAGAAGAATTGTCACCGATGTCAAAAATTTCATTATTTGAGACAATCTGTTCGAGATAATCGAAGAGAACGATTCCATTGTAGATATAAGTATGTTGGTGTATATACTTACCATTTCCAATGCCTGTTTGTTTTCTATGATTATATCTTCCAAAAGCTCTTCGTCCTCTTCATACATTTTAAGTAATGAAGGTGTATGTCCTCTGCGAAGTCGCATCAATCTTTCCATTACATTTTGATTTGAATGAAGTGCGAAGTTGAAGTATGTGAGTGATTTTTGAAATTCGAGTAATCTGTAAAGTTCTTTGTTTTGCAAAGATTTCTTTATTTCATCTTCCACTTCTTCGGTCTGTTTGTAAATGTGTTTCAAGAAGTAAAGGAATGTCGATGCCGATTTCAAAAGTATCTGAAATAGAAAGCGTGTTTTTTTGTAAGTGTAAAATGACAAAAAACTTTCATTTAAAAATCTTTCTATCACTCCGTTTTCTTCAAGGCATACCGTCACGAAAAATTTCGGTGTGATAAATATACCGAGCGGAAGTGCATCGTATGCGTCTTTTTCCAGTACTACTGGAGTATTTACAACTACAAATATGTATCCTTCTTCCAATTGAACGTGCGCACGTTCTTCACGGTCAAGTGCCATTTTGAGCGTTTCAATCGGAATGGATGTCAATCTGTTTAATGTCAAAAGTTCGTCCATATCGGGATTTGAACAGTTTATCCAAGAGCCTTTTTCCGCTTTTTCCGGTTGTATTTCGCAGAGTATATGATTTTCATCGTGTTTATACGCTTTGAGCATGTCACGTTCTCCGATCTGTCTTTTATTACTTGCATAATTAATATAGACAGTCTTCGAGATTATGTCAACCTTTTTCGGTTTTTACATTTAAAAACCCTCCGCTTGATGTTGTATCCGTTTTGCGAATACACCCGACGGAGGGCTTTTTTTATTTCTATGTTTTATTTTTCGTCCGTAAATATTTCTATATTGCTTTTTACTATTTCTTTTCCTTCAGATTGGTTTACAACTACCGCAACCATTGCATCACCTGTAATGTTCATACATGTTCTGAACATATCCATAATACGTTCCACGCCGGCTACCAGTGCCAAACCTTCGATTGGAAGTTGTACTGATTGAAGTACCATTGCAAGCATTATAAGTCCTGCTCCGGGTACACCTGCAGTACCGATTGATGCGAGTGTTCCCGTAAATACTATCATAATCATCTGATCAAATGTAAGCGGTACATTGAATGCGTTTGCGATAAATATCGAACAAATACCCATGTAAAGTGCTGTACCATCCATGTTTATCGTTGCACCGAGCGGAAGTACGAAGCTTGCTATATCACGACGTACACCGAGTTTTTCTTCGGTGTTTTTCATATTTATCGGAAGTGTACCTGCAGATGAACATGTTGTGAATGCAATTGCCATCGCTTCAGACATTCCTTTGAAGAATTTTATCGGATTCATTTTACCGAATGTCGCAACAAGTCCTCCGTATACCAGCGCCGCTTGAGTTATACTTCCTATTGCCATACACAAAATTACGGAAAGCAACGGCAACAATACTTTAGGTCCGTTTGTTACAACTACCGGAAGAAGTAATGCGAACACACCGATTGGAGATAATTTCATTACCATGTTGATGATTTTGTAGCATACTTCTGCAAATGCATCAAAGAATTTAATCAAAGTTTCCGCACGTTGTCCGCCGACGGAAATAATTCCGGCACCGATGAAAAGTGCAAATATAATAACAGGAAGAATATCGGCTTTTGCCATTGAAGCTATAGGATTTGCAGGTATCATATTCAAAATTACCTGCATGATGCTCGGAGCTTCTTTCACTTTTTGAGCTGCAGCGTTTGCCGCTATTGTAATGCCCACACCCGGCTGAATTATTCCTGCAACTGCAAACCCGATAACGATTGCCACTGCAGTTGTAACAAGGTATATACCCAAAGTCTTTATACCTATACGACCGAGTTTCTTCAAATCACCCATACTTGTCATTCCGACAACTAATGAACAGAATACTACCGGTACGATCATCATTTTAATCAAATTGATGAACATGGTACCTATCGGAGCTATCCACATCTGAACCGGAGCCGCTGCACCTTCTCCCAATATAAGTCCTACAACTACGGACAGTACGAGAGATAAAAAGATTTGAATTGATAAGTTCATATACTCTTCCTCTTTTCGTAGAAATAAAAAATTTACTATATTATACCTAGACTAAAGTATGTTTTCAATAGTAAATTGAGTTTTTTTTCATAATTCTATGAGTTTTTCTTTTAATTGTTTTTATTCTTTTAACTTTTTTCCGGAAAAATTTAAAAGAATAAAAAATGCGATACTTTTAAAAATATCGCATTTTTACTAACTTTTTTATTAATAATTAGATACTTGTTTTTAATTTCATTCAATAATGGTACGCATGAACTATTTTAATTATAAACTATTTATTGATTTTTCTATTAAAAACTTTTATAGCATTATTTCAATTTTTTCTTTTCGGCGAGATGATCCATGTATTTCTTTGTTTCCACCACAACTACACCGGACAATGCTATAAGTGCTATAAGGTTCGGTATTGCCATAAGTCCGTTTACTATATCGGCGAGTACCCATATTTCTTCAAGTTTCATGAAAGGTGTACTTGCAATAATCAAAATGAAGACTATACGGTAGGGCAATATCGCTTTTACTCCGGCGAGGTACTGAATGCAACGTTCACCGTAGTAGTTCCAGCCGAGAATTGTTGTGAATGCAAACAGGCACAGTCCTATCATAAGCATGTAACTTCCGTAAATAGGGAATGCTTCCATGAATGCGGCACGTGTAAGTGCGGCACCGTTCAAGTCGGTTGTCCAAAATCCGGATACTACAAGTGTCAGACCTGTCATTGTACAAATAATTATTGTGTCTATGAATGTACCTGTCATGGAAATAAGTCCTTGTTCGGCGGGCCATTCGGTTTTTGCAGCCGCCGCAGCTATCGGTGCCGATCCCAAACCTGATTCGTTGGAGAATACACCTCTCGCAACACCGCTACGTATTGCCAGCATTACACTTGCTCCGGCAAATCCTCCCATTGCCGCTGTAGGAGTGAATGCGGATTTCAAAATAAGTGCAATTGCCGCCGGTACTTGGTCCGCAAAGTAAATCAAAACTCCGAAAGTTGAAATTACATAAATAACCGCCATTGTAGGAACAATCTTTTCCGCAACTTTCGCTATTGATTGAAGTCCGCCCAATGTAATTGCCGCTACAAGTATTGTTACAACTGCCGATGTCCAAATCGGATTTACCCCCAATGTCATGCTTGTCATTTCGAGAATTGAGTTTACTTGTGCGAATGTACCGATACCGAAGTAAGCTACACCGATACCGAAAACTGCAAACAATGCACCGAGCCACTTGTACTTTTCTCCCAAACCGTTCTTTATGTAGTACATGGGACCTCCGGCAATCTGACCGTTTGCATCGACTTCACGATATTTCACCGCAAGAAGTCCTTCCGCATATTTTGTCGCCATACCGAAGAATGCAGCTATCCACATCCAGAAAATCGCTCCGGGGCCTCCGGCGTGAACCGCTGTCGCAACACCTACTATGTTACCGGTACCGACAGTAGCCGAAAGTGCGGTGCAAAGCGCTTTGAACGAATCTATATCTCCGCTGCCTTCGTTTTTCGCCGAGAAAATCAGTGACAACGCTTTCGGCAATTTATGTATTTGCAAAAGTTTAAGACGCAAAGTCAAAAATATACCTGTTCCCACCAGCAAAATCAAAAGCGGCGGTCCCCAGACAAATGAGTTTATACTGCTCAATATTTCCAATAAATTCATACATACCTCCAAATAAAAACTCCGGATGTTCACAACTCCGGAGTAAAAATTCAAAAGAATTTAAAGGAAAATTTCACAAATATAAAAATATCCTGTAAATTGCTCTGTCCTTTTGCCTGAGAGATTAAAGCCTTACGACCCTTTACACCTTCGGCGCCCGTCGGGACTCTCCAGAGACGTGTCCGGATACGTTACCCATCTTTTTCAAGACACCTGAGAGTGTAACTCCTTCGGTAAGCTTTCGCTTTCTCACGTAACCTTCATCCACTATGTTAAATTGTTGAGAATAATTATAACGCTATACAAAAAAATTTGCAAGCATTTTTTATTTTTATTTTTTTATGCAAATTAAATTCAAAAATCACCGAATGTTTTTATAGTCCAAATCGAAGTTCTTACAAATTTACAAATTTTAATTGCATTACTTTCAAGCTTTTAATTTTTCATTTAAAAGACTTGATTTTTTTATTTTTATTTGCTATTATGTATAAGTCACGTGGGTATTTACCTACGGCGCAGGGGCATAGCGCAATTGATAGAGCAACGGTCTCCAAAACCGTAGGTTGGGGGTTTGAGTCCCTCTGCCCCTGCCAATATGGCCCAATAGCTCAGCTGGATAGAGCACTTGACTACGAATCAAGGTGTCGGGAGTTCGAATCTCTCTTGGGTCACCAAAAGAACGGTACTGCGGTATCGTTCTTTTTTTGTCACAAAACCCCAAACACTGTAAAAAGACTTTCTAATGAAGGTCTTTTTGCAGTTATAGGCATTTGCAAAATTTCATAATGCATGCAAAAAGGGCAACCGAGTGTTGCCCTTTCTTTATATCATACATGTTTGACATTCTTCGGAACCGTCACAATTTCGTACTTCTTTGTTTTCGTTTTTGATTATTGAATCTTCTTCAAATTTTTCGCTTCCTTCAAGAACGTCTTGTCTTATTCTCACATAGTAGATTGATGAACATTTCTTTTTGAATGCTCTGATGTATGCACGATTCAAATCTCTTGTGGTTGCTTGCGATGTGACGAAGAGTGTCATGGCTATCGCCTGATCCACGTGTTTTTGTGCCGCTGCCGCCACGTCTATTATCGCATCGGGACCGACTTCATATGCACCTTTTTCGTAGTATTTGTAATTTTCATCATCTATCTCATACGCCGGAACATATACTCTTCCGAGTTTACCTTCCTTACGCACTTCTACCGGAGATACTACCGGTTGCAATGAAGGTGTGCATGATGACAAGTAAGAAATCGAACCGGTCGGCGCTACCGCCAAAAGATGTGCATTTGCAAGTCCGTTTTTCTTTATATCTTCCACAAGCACTTTCCAATCTTCTTGTGTAGGTATGTAAAAATTGTACTTTTCAAACAATTCTTTTACCTTTTCGGTTTTCGGCACGTTCAATTCTTCGGTGTACTTTTTGAAATATGAACCGTCAGCATATTCGGAGTCCGCAAATCCGGTAAAAGCACCTTTTTTCATCGCCATGTAATGTGATGCCTTAAATGCATAGTATGCCGTTGCATAGAAAAACATATCGGTGAAATCTACAGCTTCCGGAGTATCATAGTAAATATGATGTGTTGCCAAAAATCCGTGCAAATTCATCGCACCCAAGCCTATCGCATGATTTTCCTCATTACCTCTTTTTATCGAAGGTGCGCAATTCAAATCCGATGCACGTGATACTCTATCCAACGCTTCTACCGCACGTCCGATCATTTCTCCGAAATTTTTACCGTCTTTCATCGCTTCGGCAATATTTATCGAACCCAAGTTGCAGCAAATATCCTGACCTACATGGTAGTAACTCATGTCTTCGGTGTATGTACTTGCAGTGGACACCTGTGCTATTTCGCTGCAAAGATTGGACATTACTATACGTCCGGCTTTTTTGTGAGGATTTCTTTCGTTTACCGTATCTTCATAAAGAATGTACGGATAACCGGACTCGAACTGTATTTCCGCCAAAGTTTGGAAAAATTTTCGTGCATTTATGTACGTTTTTCTTACCTTGTCATTTCTCAAAAGATTTTCATATTCTTTTGTTATGGAAATATCCGTCATCGGCTTTCCGTAAACTTTATATACATCATAAGGTGAGAAAAGTGCCATATCTTCACCCTTTTGTGCAAGTTGGAATGTAATATCGGGTATTACCACACCCAAAGATAAAGATTTGATACGTATTTTCTCATCCGCATTTTCACGTTTCGTATCCAAAAACTTCAAAATTTCGGGATGATGTGCGGAAAGGTATACTGCACCGGCACCTTGTCTTTGTCCGAGCTGGTTCGCATAAGAAAAAGTATCTTCCAGAAGTTTCATTACCGGAACAACTCCGCTTGACTGATTTTTTATCCCCTTTATCGGCGCTTGTCCTTCACGCAAATTTGTAAGACAAAGCGCAACTCCGCCGCCTCTTTTTGAAAGTTGCAAGCTTGTAGCCACACCTCTTGCAATGGATTCCATATTGTCTTCAAGTCTTAAAAGATAACAGGAAATATATTCACCTCTGCGTTTTTTCCCCGCATTCAAAAATGTGGGAGTTGCCGGTTGAAATCTGTTTGAAAGTATATCTCCGACAAGCTTTTTCGCAAGATCTTCACTACCGTTTGCAAGAAAAAGCGCATTCATTATCGCACGTTCGGTAAATGTTTCAAGATAATATTTTTTATCGTCCGTTCTAAGTCCGTATGACGTGTAAAACTTCATCGCTCCCATGAGATTTCTGAATTTGAAATCGTATTCCTTACCTATCGCATATATTTCACGGATGAAAGTCTTACTGTATCGGTTCAATATTTCTTCATCATAATAGTTGTTGTCAACCAAGTATTTCAATTTTTCTTCAAGTGTAGAAAATTTCATCATTGAAGGTTCGATTTGAGTTTTGATGTATTCTTGAACGGCTTCCTTGTCCGACTGAAAGTGGTACTTGCCGTCTTCGTCCTTGAACTTTGTAAGTGCATTCAAGGAAATATATTTTTCGGATGATGTTTTTGACATTTTTTCCCTCGTTTTTACTTTTTATTTTTTAAACATTTCATTTAAAATATTCTGTACTTTTTCCACATCGTACTTCGTGCCTAAAAGCTCGAATTTATAAAGCCACGGCACCTTGAGCTTGTTCGCTATTATCGGGCCGGCTATTGCATATGACTCTGCAAAATTCGTATTTCCCGAACTTATTACACCCAAGCAATGTTTACGATTTTCTTCATTGTTCAAAAAATGTATAATTTGTTTTTTTACCGAACCGTGAGTGTCGACTTTACCGTCTTTCGTATGTCCGCCGCCTCCGTAGGTCGGTACTATAAGCACATAATCACGATTTACATGGAGTTCCTCGTCAAGCTCTATCGGTATACGTGATTTCTCACAATCGAGTTTCTCCACAAATCTGTGTGTGTTGTTTGATTTTGTCGAAAAGTATACTACATATGGTTTCATCAGAAATCCCAATCCTCATCTGTTGTTTCTTCAGTTGTGCCGATAACGTACGATGAACCGCTGCCGGAGAAGAAATCATGATTTTCGTCCGCTCTTGCCGAAAGTTGTGCAAATACTTCCGGTGCGATATGCGTTTCTTCTTCACTGAAAGGTGAATCGTAACCTAAATTCTGAAGGAATTTTCCGGCATTATACACGCTGAATCTTATAGCGTCATCCGCAATATCGAATCCCTTGTAAAGGTCACGCAAATATATTTTCTCAAGCTCTATTTCCTCTTCCATCAAGTCGAATACGAACTTCTTCATTTCCGCTTTTCTTGCATCGTTTTCCTTTGCGATTTTTTGCTGATACTTGTAACCCGAATAATAATTATGTATGACTTTATCACGCAATATAAGACGTATCATGTCGGAAGTATTCGGAAGTTTTGCACGTGACGCCAAGTAGAAAGGTAAGTAAAACCCTCCGTAGAGCAAAAATCCCGGCATAAGAGCCGCCGCAACCTTCGACCTCAAAGGATCGTCACCCGTATAGTAAGGTATGAGCAACTTCGCACGTGCCTGAAGTGCATCGTTATTTACAACCCACTCATGCGCCTCTTCGATTTGCTCGCTTGAACAAAGTGTAGAAAAAATCGTTCCGTACGAACGTGCATGCACACCTACCATAAAAGCAAAATTTGCATAAATAACCTGCTCATGATCGGTTACGGAATTTTTTATCTGAGCTATATCTCCGATTGACGCCTGAACGGTATCAAGTAATGTAAGTCCGGTAAATGTACGTGTAACAAGTTGTTTCCAGTCGTCGGAAAGAGTATTCCAAGAAGGTATATCATTCGACATGGGAATATTTTCAGGAAGCCAGAAATTTTGAGTTACACGATTCCACACTTCCAAATCTTTATCGTCATTCATTACATTCCAATTTATTGAACGCATATTTTTCTTGTCTTTTGCATACGCATATTCGACAGGAGATTGCGATTTCATGTAATAATTTTCTTTTGACATATTTCACCTCATAAAAGCTTTTCAAACCTTATCGCTTATTTTCGATACATTTAGATTAACACAATATATAGTACAAATCAAATATCGTAAATCTATATATAGTAGTGAAATAATTTTAAAATATCCATGAATTATCGTGCTTTTTGCAGTTTCATAAATTTTTGCATATAAAAATTTTATTTATTTTTTACAAAAAAGCATAGGAAATAAAAAAACGCATACCTTTTTTAT
>NZ_GL878519.1:620878-650575 GCF_000194985.1 Dialister micraerophilus DSM 19965
TTAATAAGTATGCGTTGTTTTATTTTTATATTTTTCTGTAAAATTTATATTTTTTTCTATTTCAATTTTTTCAGCGAGCGAAGTATGAATATGAGTGATATGGATATTACCGAAAAGTCAACTATCGAAGATGCCGACCACACTCCTTCTATGCCTATGTACAAAGGCAGTACCAGCACCAGCGGGATAAAGAGCAGCAATTGATCCGCCACTACAAACCATGTTGCGGATTTTCCGTCACCTATTGATTGGAAGTAGGTCATGCCGGTTATCATGACTCCGTTCAATGCGTATGCCGCAAAAAATATTCTGCTGTAATGTACTCCTACACTTGCCAAACTTTCCGATACTCCGAATATGAGAAGTATTTCTTTCGGAAATATCATTATCGGCAGCCAAAATACCGCTGCAAGCAGTGTGGATGCGCCGAGAAATGTGTACATCACTTTTCTTACACGTTCCATTTTTCCTGCACCGTAGTTCGTACCTACTATCGGTTGAAGTCCTTGACTCATTCCCCACAAGGGTATGAATGCAAATCCGTAAACACGAAGTACCGCCGACATAAGTATTCCATGCATATCTCCGCCGTATTGAAATGCCGCTTTGTACAAAAATATTTGTCGTACCATGAAAAGTAGCGACATGAGCATTGCGGAAACTCCGACGGAAAACATTTCTTTCGTTATTTCCGTGTCCGGCAAAAAACTTTTTATTTGTACGATTTCACTTTTTTTCATAAAGTAGTGCAGTGTGAATATCGCCTGTAAAATTTCTGCAAGTACCGTTGCAATTGCAGCGCCTTCGATTGCGTATTCTCCCATATTGAGCATAAATATCGGATCGAAAACGATATTGAATATCGCACCGCCCGCCATAATAATCATTGCACGCCGAATAAGTCCTTCGCCACGCATTACCATGTTTGAGCATTGTGAAAAATTTGCAAATAAAGAACCTATGAAAAGCACACGCAGGTATCTTATACCGTATTCTTTTATTATTCCGGTCGCACCGATCATATCCAAGAAGTATGAACTTACCGAAATTCCGGCAATTGTAATTATAAGTGAAGTGACTGTTGACCAAAAAAGTAGATTTCCCATAATCAAATCTACGGTTTTATAATCTTCTCTGCCCAACGCACGTGAAAGAACTGATGCCGATCCCACTCCTATCAGAGTTGCAATTCCGCTGTTTATCATCAAAAGAGGTACTGCAATACCGCATGCTGTAAGTGCGGCTTCACCTATAATACGTCCGGCAAAAATACCGTCCATAAGAGGATAAAGTCCAATTACAACCATTCCCAAAATTGCCGGCAAAGACAATTTCATCATGAGTTCAAAAGGTGTTTGTGTCAAAATTTCTTCACGTACGGTCATGCTGCACCTCCTTTTCAATATATTAATAGTATCATACAAAAATATGTAAAGTAATATTTTTTATATTTTGTTTTAATTTATAAATAATATTTCCGTTTAAAATTTAAAAAGTACGAATTCATTTTCGTACTTTTTAAATTTATATATTTTTTCTTTTGTACACTACGAACTTGTGCGGAATCGTTTTGTCTTCGCTTTCGATTTCTTTTTCTATTTCCCATTCGTTCATGTCGATATCCGGAAAATATGTATCGCCTTCATATTCTTTTTCAATTTCCGTTATGTAAAGTTTGTCCGCTTTTTCCAAAAACGCTTTATAAATATGTCCGCCGCCGATTACGAAATTTTCGCCTTCCGGCAATGATTTCACGAGAGTTTCCACATCATTGAAAACTTTCACTTCATCTTGCGCTTTGTAATTTTTATCTCTTGTAAGCACGTAATGAGTACGATTGGGAAGTAACTTCGAAAAGCTTTCAAATGTTTTTCTTCCCATTATAATCGGATGACCCGTAGTACATTTTTTGAAATATTTGAGGTCGTCTGAAATGTGCCAAATAAGTTTGTTGTCTTTCCCGATTACTCCGTTTTTAGCTCTTGCGACAATTATAGATATCATACCGACACCGCCATAGGTAGTTTACCGTGATGCTTGTAATTTTCAAGTACGATGTCTTCCGGCTTGAAGTCGTAAAAATTTTTTACGTCTTTATTCAAAACAATTTTCGGTGCTTCATACGCTTCATCAAGTCTTGCAAGTTGCACTTTGAGTGCTTCTACATGATTTTGATAAATATGAGCATTGTTTATTACATGTGTAAAAAGTCCCGCTTTAAGTCCGGACACTTGCGCAATCATATGAGTAAGTGCGGCATATTGAGCCATATTGAAAGGTACACCCAATCCCATATCTCCGCTTCTTTGTACGAGCATGCAGTTGAGTCTGCCGTCACTTGCCACGTCCCACATGGTAAGAAACGCACATGGATAAAGTGCCATTTCCGGTAAATCTTTTACATTCCAAAGATCTACAACCATTCTTCTGCTTTCGGGGTTGTTTTTCAATAAATCGAGCAATGTATCTACCTGCTTGTATTCTTTAAGCTGGTATCCGTATGCTTTTCCGATTGTACCGTCATTGAGCATCCATTCGTCCCAAATATGGCAATTCCATTTTTGAAGTTCACGAACGTCATTGGACTGTTTTTGCCAAATCCAAAGTATTTCCTTTATAGAAGTTTTAAATGCTACAAACTTCGTTGTAAGTATGGGAAATTCCTTTTCAAGGTCAAATTGCATTATTTGATGCGGCAATTTATATGCCGACATTCCTGTACGATTGTTTCCCAAAGAACCGTTTTCCAGTATATTTTTTACAATACCGAGATATTGTTTATCTGCGTTCATTTACTTCCTCACTCTCATATTTACTATATTGCGATAAGCATCTATCGCACGTATTATTTCTTCCTTGTGCTTTCGCTGCTCATCATTCAAATACTTCTCCGGATTTTCATCCGAACAAAAGCATTTTATCAAATCTTCGTCTATTCTGTACAATTCTTTTTTTACATGAATTTTTCTTCCGATGCGTTCCAATACTTTTGTCATATACAACAAAAATGCCTGTTTGTCGGTTTCTGAAAATTCCGTATTTTCAATATTTCCGACCGATTCAATTTCCTTCAAAAAGGTTTTTCCGTACCTTTCGATTTTTCGAGGACCTATCCCTTTTATCTCCGAAAGTTCTTCAAGAGTTTTCGGAGCTTTTTCGGCAATTTCTTCCAAAATTTTATCACTGAATATCAAGTGCGGTTTTATATTTTCTTTTTCGGAAATATTTTTACGAAGTTTGAAAAGTTTTACCGATATTTCATATTTATTTTGTCTTGTCGTTATCTTTCTTTCTTTTGAATCATTTCTCAAATTTTCGGAATTTTTTCCTTCATCGCTTTTTACTTTTTTGTCTTTTACACTTTTTAAAAGCTCGATAAAACGTTTTCCGTATTTTTTTAATTTGAATGCTCCCACGCCTTTTACTTTTGCAAGTTCATCTTCGGTTGTCGGCATTTTTATGAGCATATCCGTAAGTGTAGCATCTGAAAATATTACAAACGGAGGAACTTTTTCTTCGCTTGCTATTTCTCTTCTCAGTTTACGCAATATTTCAAAGAATGCTCCCTTATTTTTTATCTTTACTTTCTTTTCCGTTATCGTATCTTCGATTACGTCACTTGCCGCACTTGCAATCGACATTACTTTCCTTGTTCCGTCAAGTACTTCCTGTGCTTTTTCGGTAAGCTTCAATACCGGATACGGTTCGCCTTCACGTCTTAAATATCCGTCCGCCATGTATCGTGCAAGCATGGATTTTATATGTTTCGCACTTTCAAATGAAAGTCTTCCGTAGGTCGGTACTTTGTCTAGTTTTCGTTCGATAACCGATTTTGAACGACTTCCTTTCAAAATATCCGCTATAACCGACATTCCGAAATGTTCATTTACGATTTTTATCGTACGAAATGCCAATACGGCAATGTCCGTCACGTCCGCTTTTGCACATTCGGTAAGGCATCGGCTGCAATGTCCGCAATTCTCTTTCGGTTTTTCACCGAAGTATTTCAAAATGAAGTTTCGCAAACATTCTCCGGTTTTACAGTAGTCGATCATTGCATGCAATCTTCTGTAATCTTTCTTTTTCCTGTCTTCATCACCGAAACTTTGTTCAATCAAAAATTTCTGTATTCCGCTGTCACGTCCGCTGTAGAGCAATATACATTCGGCATCATCTCCGTCACGTCCTCCGCGTCCGGCTTCCTGATAGTATGCCTCAAGGCTTTTCGGCATTTGGTAATGAATTATGTAGCGTATATTGCTTTTATCTATTCCCATACCGAACGCATTTGTTGCAACCATGATTTGTATTCTGTCGAATGAAAAATCTTCTTGAGCTTTTCTTCTTCCGTCATCGTCCATTCCGGCGTGATACTTTCCGACCGAATAGCCTTGTGCTTTTACATACTCGTATACTTCATCGACCGCCTTGCGTGTCGCACAGTAAATTATTCCGCTTTCTTCTTTGTGTGCGGAAATATACTTACTCAAAAAAGAATATTTGTCTGTATCCGTTATTACCGTAAAAGACAAATTCGGTCTGTCAAGACTCGTCTTGAAAAGTCGTGCATCCGAAAGTCCCAAACTTTCACGCATATCTTTTTCCACGGCTTGTGTTGCGGTTGCCGTAAATGCTGCAATTATCGGTTTTTTTGAAAGCGTATTTATAAAATTACGTATTTTGCGATAACTCGGACGAAAATCATGTCCCCATTGCGATACACAATGCGCCTCGTCCACGACAACCATTGAAATCGGAACTTGCGACAGACAATGTGTGAAGTAAGAGGTTTCGAGTTTTTCCGGCGCCATGTATAAAAGTTTTATATGGCCGCGATATAATTCACGCAAACGTTCTATCGACTCTTCATATGTCACCGTACTGTTTACGTACGAGGCGGAAATGCCTTGTTCGTTCAATGCTTCAACTTGATCTTTCATAAGTGAAATCAAAGGAGAAATAATGACGCTGCCGTAAGGAAACATCAAAGCAGGCACTTGAAAACAAAGTGACTTTCCGGCACCTGTCGGCATGATTGCAAGTACGTCTTTACCGCTTAATATTTCATCTATGACTTCGCCCTGCATGGGACGAAACTCATCATAGCCGAAATATTTTTTCAATATTTGCTCTCGTGTCATATATTCTCCTTTCCACATCTTTTTATTATAGCATTTAAAAAAATATATTTTCCGAAATTCAAAAATATATTCGTATTTAATTTAAAATATAAATTCATACTTTTCAAATAAAAAAAGAGTTGTACTCTTGAAATACAACTCCGTTTTCACTATTTTCTTAATATTCTTTTTTCGCACATATGGCAAAACTTTTCCGCTAAAAGTTCTATGCTTTCTCTTCCTTCGAGCATGTCCGTCCAATAATTCGGTAAAAATTTTTCTCCGTGACGAATACCTTCGAGCGCTCCCGTAATCGATGCCACCGCAGATGAATTTCCGCCATGATTTGCTGCTGCAATAACTGCTTCGAAAGGATCGTCTATGGTCATAAAACAAAATACCGCCATAGCAAGCGCTTCATTCGCTTTTTCTCCGCTGCCGAGTGAATTTATACTGTCGATATAATCCCAAGAACCGCCCTTGCCGGCAGGATGTTTAACGGATTGTTCCTGTGCTGCAGAAAGCAAGGATATAATCGAATCGGAATTTTCAACTTTATTCAAAAATTCATATATAGTTTCCAAAGCTTTCGGAATGGAACTTCCCGAAGCCGAAAGTGAAACCAATGCCGCAAGCGTTCCGGCCGAGAGTACCGCAATATCCGACGAATGTGTCAGATACGAAATTTCAACGGCCTTTTCAAATGCAAGTTCGAAATCGTCCGAATACAAAAGTCCCACGGGTATCGCACGTGTCAAAACGCTTGAACTTTCACTGTCATTCAATTTATGTTTCTTTGTACCTCTTTTGACTGAAGAAAGCGCATTCAGACAATCTTCATCGCCCTCACGTCTTTCATGCATAAATTTTTTATGTATCAAACAGATTTCATGCTCATGTGATTGACGTCGCATCCATGACTTCTGCCCTCTGCGAGGTTCTTCACCGGTTTGTCCATAGTACCAACGCATATAACCTTTATAAACACCTTCGGTGACATCAATTTTCTTTGCATCCGACCATAAAAGTCCGTCAACCGTTGAAAGCATAAGTTGGGTAAGTTCCGTAACCGGTGCGGATTTGCCTATACTCTTTCTTGTGCGAACAAGCAAACGCAATCCGAATTGCCCGAAAATACTCAAAATTTTTTCTTGCGATAAATGTATAAGCGGATACCCGAGTGCATCGCCACACGCTTCACCCAGCAAGGCGCCACGAACTTCTTTCAATTCCAACACAGTATCACTCCTCAATACATTTGCCTTGTAAATAAAAACCTCTGCAAAAAATTTCACAGAAGCTGTTTACCATGAATAAATTTTCTGATATAATGTAAAATTTATGACTACATATATTTTACCACGTTCATAAAAAAAAATAAATAACTCTTAAATTTCATAACTTTAAATTTCAATATTCAAATTTCGGTTTTTATTAAATAAATATCCAATAAAAAACGCAAAGATTTTCAGGTCTTTGCGTTTTGATTTTATATTCTTGCGCTTTTTGAAGTTGCGACTCCGAAGGGGTTCCAAAAACATATTTTCCCTTCTTTCAAAGATTTTTGTACGTCTATCGTTCTTTGATTGGACGATCCTTTGAATACGAGTCTGACATCTTTTTTTTCGAGTATGAATTTCCCGTCTACAAGTATGTCTATATATTTCAAAAGTTCGGGCGTTTCATAGAGTTCTTCCGACATCCAGCCCAAGAGGTCTTTGTCGAAAAGAAAACCGGTAAAACACCACAAATCTTTTTTCGGATACATTTCTTTAAAGCGTCTTACAAGAGGAAGTATGCATTTTTGATTTTCCGGTTCCATCGGTTCGCCGCCCAAGAGTGTGAGTCCTTGGTAGCATTCTTGTCCGAGTTTTTTCAATATATCGTCTTCGACTTCTTTTGTGTACGGTTCACCGTAGTTGAAGTCCCATGTCATTGCATTGAAACAACCTTTGCAATGATGACGGCAACCGGAAACAAACAGACTCAATCTTATTCCCGGTCCGTTTGCTATATCGTATTCCTTAATGCCGCCGTAATTCATATTTCTTCCTCTTGATTTTCAATAATCTTCGCTTCTTGAGTTTTCTTTTATAAATGAAGCACTCTGTCTTTTATCTCCTGAGTTCTTCCCTGATTCCAGAATTGCGTTCCTATGTATCCGCATGTTCTTCTTGCTACCGACATTTTATGCTGATCGTGATTTTTGCAAGACGGACATTCCCAAATCAGTTTTCCGCTGTCATCGGTTATTATTTTTATTTCTCCGTCATATCCGCACATTTCACAGTAGTCGCTCTTTGTATTGAGTTCCGCATACATTATATTTTCATATATGTACTTCATTACGCTGAGAACTGCCGGCAAATTGTTTTGCATATTCGGAACTTCCACATAACTGATTGCACCGCCCGGTGAAAGTTTCTGGAATTCCGATTCGAATTTAAGTTTATTGAATGCATCTATTTTTTCAGCCACATGTACATGGTAACTGTTTGTAATATAGTTTTTGTCGGTTACATGCTTGATTATACCGAAACGTTTCTGCAATGCTTTTGCAAATTTGTATGTTGTCGATTCCATCGGTGTGCCGTAAACGGAGTAACTTATATTTTCTTGAGCTTTCCATTCACTGCATTTGTCATTGAGTTTCTGCATTACCTTGAGTGCAAATTCTCTTCCTTTTTCAGTTGTGTGAGATTCACCTACCATGCGGTAAGACATTTCACAAAGTCCGGCATATCCCAAAGATATTGTGGAATAACCGTTATATAAAAGTTTGTCTATCGTTTCGCCTTTTTTAAGTCTTGCCAATGCTCCGTACTGCCAAAGTATCGGTGCAACGTCCGAAACGGTGCCGAGAAGTCTTTCATGACGACAACGCAATGCGCGATGACAAAGTTCAAGTCGATCTTCGAGTATTTCCCAGAACTTTTTCATATCTCCATTGGAAGAACATGCAACGTCCACGAGGTTTATTGTTACTACCCCTTGGTTAAATCTTCCGTAATACTTACGTGATCCATCCGGATTTCTCTGACTGTCTTCAACTGTCAAGAATGAACGGCATCCCATACATGTATATACATCTCCCTGTTTCATTTCCTTCATTATTTTTGCTGAAATGTAATCGGGAACAAGACGTTTCGCACTGCATTCCGCTGCAATTTTCGTCAAGTAGTAATACTTGGAATTTTCATGTATGTTGTCTTCGTCAAGTACGTAAATAAGCTTGGGGAATGCCGGTGTTACCCATACGCCTTTTTCGTTCTTTACCCCTTGCATACGTTGAACGAGAACTTCTTTTATAATTTTCGCCAAATCATCACGAAGTTGTCCTTCGGGAACTTCATCCAAGTACATGAACATCGTTACAAACGGAGCTTGTCCGTTGCAGGTCATGAGTGTGATAAGTTGGTACTGAATTGTCTGTATACCGCTCTTTATTTCATTATCCAAACGTTTTTCGACAATTTTATTTACTATATCTTCATCATTGCTTTCACCGGTAAGTTCACGTTCTTCGAGAACTTGTTTCTTTATCTTTTTACGGCTTATATCTATAAAAGGTGCCAAGTGCGACAAGGTGAAAGACTGTCCGCCGTACTGGTTACTTGCGACCTGTGCGACAATCTGAGTCGTTACATTGCAAGCCGTAAAGAAACTGTGCGGCTTTTCAATCAAAGTCTGACTGATTACGGTACCGTTCTGAAGCATGTCCTCAAGATTTATCAGATCGCAATTATGCTCACGCTGTGCAAAATAATCCGCATCGTGAAAGTGAATAATACCCTCTTCATGCGCACGAACGATTTCCTCGGGCAAAAGCAATCTCTTTGTCAAATCCTTACTAACTTCACCCGCCATGTAATCACGCTGAGTGGAATTTATTATCGGATTTTTATTTGAATTTTCCTGCTTTACTTCTTCATTGTTCAAATCAATCAAAGAAAGAATTCCGTCATCGGTCGTATTGCTCTTACGTGAAATTTCACGCTTATAACGATAACGCACATACTTCTGTGCCACTTCATATGCACGCATCTCCATAATTCCACGTTCCACCATATCCTGAATATCTTCGACATGAACGGCGTGAGAACATTTATCCGCAAACTTGGCAATAGTTTCCGCAACACCGCAAATCTGATAATGATTCATGCGATGAATTCCGTCCACTTCCTTGTTTGCCTTCTCTATAGCTGCAACAATTTTGGAAATATCAAAAGTAACCTCTTCACCGTTACGCTTTATTACCTTGTTACTTACGACAATATCCTCCATAATGCTCCCCTTTCACGATTTACCGTACTTCTCTATCTTTTCGTTGTTTTAAAATATTCGATATTACTACAAAATATAGCTGTTTATATACATCTCTACACTACATATAGTATAATGCCTTAACTATAATACACTATATAAATGAAAAAAGAAATATAAAAATTGTAAAAAATCTATACCTTTTTTGCATGCAAAGAGATAATTCTCAATATGAAATACCCGAAATACTACATTTACAAATACATTCTCAATATTTAAAAATTTAAAAATTTTTATTTTTTTGCAAAATAAAAAACCGACATCGAATGAAACAATTCGACATCGGCTTTATTATAAATTACTGTTTTACAACCTGTCTGAGCATCCAGATATTCTTGCTGAACTGATTGATAAAGTCATCCATTGTATTTGCAACGAGATCGCATTCAACCTTTTCCGCAGCTCTCTTTACGCTTATGATTTCTTCGAGAAGGTATTTGTAATCCTTCAAAACATGAGTGTAAGCATCTTCGGAACTGATTTCTTCATTTGTCGGTTCTTCAATCTTTGTCAAAGCGAGCCAGCCCTTCATTGTAGCTTCCGGATGAACTTCAATCTGCATCATAAGCTCTGCAACTACATCGGCATTTTCAGCCATTTCATCGTAGTACTTTTCAAGCTGTTCATGATCATCATAGAAATGATAACCCTTTATATACCAGTGGTAATTCTGGAGCTTGTGATACATAACATAAAAATCACTCAACAACTGATTCAATTCTTTTTGCAACATTTTAAAATCCTCCCTTGTTATTACTTCAATAACATTATATAACAAAATACAAGCATATTCAATTTCTTCTATGTTTATGTTATAATAATATTACAAAAAAAGTTTTTTATATAGCAAAATCGTATTACATTTTATAAAAATAGTTCAACAAGAGGTTTTATACATGATTGCAAACAATTTTGTAAAAAATAATTCTTCATCAAATTTTTCAAAAGACAAATCTGCAATTTACTCATCTATTGAAACGATAAATTTACAACCGGGATTGCAGAAACTCTCACACTGGCAAGACGATATGGAAATAATATTCATACTCACCGGTGAAATGGAAATTTTTTGTGGAATGAATGTCACGAAACTCACAAAAGGAGATTCATTCATCGTAAATCCCCAAGTCATGCATCGTGTAGCGCCGCACAAAGGAAACGACTGTCGTTTTCTCCGCCTGTGGATACACCCCGCAATACTTACCGGAAACAATACGATACGTACCAAATTGCTGCTTTCTCTCATGGAAGACAACCGTCGTGACTTTTTCTATATACCTCACGATCATGAACTCGGCGAAAAAGCCGGCAAGATTTTGATGCATATATACGAGTTGAACAGTGTAAAATCCCCCGCATACGAACTTGAAATAATCGGACTCCTACACATATTGCTCTCAAAAGTCTACGCACTTTCTCCGGCCGAAAAAGACAGAAACATAGTACTCGACAATATCAACATGGAATCGCAAAAAAGAATGATTTCATTCATAAATGCAAACTACGGAGAAAAAATAAAATTAAATGAAATAGCGAAAGCCGGAAACGTATCGAGAAGTAAATGCTGTATAATATTTAAAAAATACATGCAACAATCGCCGATAGAATACTTAAACGATTATCGACTTGAAATGAGCTGCATGCTGCTTAGAAAGACAAACGACTCGATACTGGATATTTCATCTACCTGCGGATTTACAACACAAAGTTATTTTACGAAAATGTTTACACAGAAATACAATATAACACCACGTGCATTCAAGCTGAAAGCAAAGAAAGAAGAAGTTGAAATGAAAACACCGCCGATAAAAATAGTTAAAAAGAACGGATATAAGATTGAAGGTATGTTCGACCAAAAAATAATATTCACCACTGACCTTCCGGACGAAAACGGAAACAAACAAGCGCCGACACCGGGACAACTTGCAGTGGCATCAATCGCATGTTGTGCATTATCGGTAATTACACTTGTAACCGGAGAAAAAGGATTGAATATAGACGGAGCCTATGCGGAAACATCGCAAAACTACGACAAAGCACGCAACAGACTGTCAAAAATTTTCATCAAATTCCATCTCCCGTCATCAATACCGGAAAATATACGCATGCAACTTGAAAAAGCCGTAGAAGAACAATGCACGGTATCAAGAAGTTTCAGACCCGACATGCTTCGTGACATGAAATATTTCTACGACATTTCAAATTAAAAGGCAGTTGCGGTAAAATACGTAATATATTATTAATATTCAGGAGGTTTTTTATGGCACTGAAAATCTTAAAAAAATCAGGATATGTAATCGAAACTCTTTTCAACGACAAAGTAATTGCAACGACAGACATACCGGACGAAAACGGAAACAAGAAATCCGCAACTCCGGGCGAACTTGCAACTGCGGCAACGGCATGCTGCGCATTGTCGGTAATAAATATGATCGCAAATGAAAACGGTCACGCAATCGAAGGAGCATATGCGGAAACATCACAAGAATACGACAATAAAAACAACCGCATATCAAAAATTTGCATAGACTTCCACCTTCCTCAATCCACACCGCAAACGCTTCGTGAAAAAATCAAAAATCAAACGGAAGAAGAATGTACGGTATCAAGAAGTTTGAGAGAAGACATAAAGAAAGAATTTTTATTTTTCTACGACATATAAAAAAGGCGGACACTCCGCCTTTTACTCATTGCCAATAAATCGCCGATAAGTTAAAATGATAAAAGAACATGCGGGTGTAGTTCAATGGTAGAACACCGGCTTCCCAAGCCGGATACGTGGGTTCGATTCCCATCATCCGCTCCAATTTATTTTCTACGGAGGTATTCACCTCTTTTTTTATTTTTCTTTTTTTGTACTTGTTTTTGAAATATTCAGAATTCACCGAAAATAATGTATTTATATGTTTTATACAAAATATATAATAATAAACAAAAAGTATACACTATTTTAATTGAATTATCTTTACGTGTTATATATAATTGCACTTCAAACATAATTATGCTATCCTTATACTATCAATAATTATATAAAATAGATTTCCAAAGGAGCTTACAATGCGTAAAGAACATGACTTTTTAGGAGAATTGGAAATTCCGGATAACGCCTATTACGGCGTACAGACATTAAGAGCAAAAGAAAATTTTAAAATTACGGGCGACACGATTGACCACGATTTCATAAAAGCTTTGGCTACCGTAAAAAAGGCTACATTTATTACAAACATGAAAACGGGACGTTTGGATAAAAAAATCGGAACGGCACTTGAACAGGCGGCAGATGAAATTATCGCCGGAAAATTTGCAGATCAATTTTTCTTGGATCCCATTCAAGGCGGTGCGGGAACTTCAATAAATATGAACATGAACGAAGTTCTCAGCAATCGTGCATTGGAAATAATCGGAGAAGAAAAAGGTCGTTACGACATTATTTCTCCGAACAACCACGCCAACATGGCGCAATCGACAAATGACGTATTTCCTACCGCAATCAAAGTATGTATACTTCGTAAAGCGCAAATCATTACAGACGCACTCATACGAATGGCGCAAGCATTCGAAAAGAAAGGTGACGAATTCAAAGACATTGTAAAAATGGGTCGTACACACCTTCAAGATGCGGTGCCGATTACATTGGGACAGGAAATGAACGCATACGCATCGGCAACACGCAGATTTATTTGGCGACTTACGAGATCTCTCGGCGCATTGCAAAATATAAACATGGGCGGTACGGCAATAGGTACCGGCATAAATGCGGAAAAAGAATATCTCAAAGAATATCCTCAAATACTCTCCGACCTTGTCGGATTCCGTTTTGAAACGTCACCGAACTTGATTGACACTACACACAGTACGGACTGCTTTGCAGAAGTATCCTCCGCACTCAAAGTAGGTGCGCTCTCACTCATAAAGATAGCAAACGACATCAGACTCATGGCATCGGGTCCACGCTGCGGATTTCGTGAAATAATACTTCCGGCAAGACAACCCGGCTCTTCAATTATGCCGGGCAAGGTAAACCCCGTAATTGCCGAAGTTTTAAATCAGACCTGCTACCAGGTAATCGGAAACGATCTTACAATTTCACTTTGCGTTGAAAACGGACAACTCGAACTCAACGTAATGGAACCGGTACTTGCATACAACCTCTTCAACTCGTTCCGCTACCTTACCGCAGCAATCGACACATTTACGGAAAAACTCTTGAAAGACCTTCAAGCGGATTCCGAACAATGTCAAAAATGGGTAGACGGAAGCGTCGGAACAATCACCGCACTTCTCCCCCACATCGGATACGAAGAATGCTCGTCAATTGCAAAAGAGGCCTACAAAACAAAAAAACCGGTAAAAGAAATACTCATGGCAAGAAAACTCATGACAAAAGAACGCATGGAAGAAATACTCTCACCATACGAAATGACAAGCCCGGGAATTGCCGGCGGACTGAAAAAATAAATTATCGCAAAACGCTCGAAGCCCCAAGAATTTATAACTTGGGGTTTTTGAATACGAAATCACAAAAATCAAGTATTTGCTATAATACTCGGAAAAATAGTAAAATAAAGAAATGAGGTGATTACATGGACGAAGAGTTGAAAAAAGCGGAAGAACTCTATCTTACAGGACAAATAGACAAATCGTTACCGATATTTGAAAAACTGGCGCAAGACGGCAACGGACGTGCCATGTATTTTCTAGGAGAAATTTACGGAAACGGATACGGAACAACAAAACAAGACTTCAAAAAAGCAACCTTTTGGCGTAAAGAAGGACGCAAAAAAGGAGATATATTCGCAACACTCAACTGTGCATACCCGACAAACACAAAAAAAGTAAACCAATCACTATGCAAAAAATGTCACAAAGACATACTCATGAAAGCATTGGAAGGTGACGTATTTGCACAAAACGAAGTATCCGATCAATTCTTATACGGATTCGGAGTGGAAAAAGATGTCGAATACGGACTCTACTGGCTCAAACAAGCGGCAAAACGAGGATTTTGGAGACCGATATTCAAACTCGGAGAAATGTACATGTCCGGAGAAATGGTAGAAAAAGACGAGAAAAAGGGTCTTGAATACTTAAATCGTGCATTGGAAATGAACATAAAAGAAGCGAAAGCTACACTCGGAATATACTATCTGAACAAAGCAGACCAAGAAGAAAACCTTCACAAAGGCGTAGAATTTATAAATGAAGCAATAGCGGACGGCAACATCGGACTGTCATATGTAAAAGGATTTCTCTGCATCAACGGATACATAGACGATCCGGACGGGACAAAAGCGTTCAAATACATGAAAATCTCCGCCGACAGCGGAAACGTATTCGGTATAAAATACTTGGGCGACTGCTACGAAAACGGAATAGGCACAAAAATAAATCCGGAAAAAGCATTCAAACTTCACAAAAAAGCTGCAACACTGGGACACCCCGATGCAATGTACAAAACCGCAGAATGCCTGCAATCTGGACAAGGCTGCGAAAAAAATATACAAGAATCGATAAACTGGTATAAAAAAGCATACGAAAACCACACATCCGCAGCCGCATACTCACTCGGAATGATTTACTACACGGGCGAAGAAATAATGGAAAACATGGAAACTGCAATAAAATGGTTTATGAAAAGTGCCGAACAAGGATACGTACCGGCAATGTACTACTTGGGACTTTGCTTTGCAAGAGGTGCCGGAGTGGAAAAAGACAAAGACGCAGCACTCTTCTGGCTCTACAAAGCATACTTGGGCGGAGAACATGAAGCAATAAAAAGCATACAAGAATACCTCGGCATAACCATACAATAGATAGTAGAAAAAAGAAGTTATTCACACATTTATACACAATATGTTGACAACTTAGGAGGACAAATGGCAAACATAATTGCTGTAATATGGGACTTCGACAAAACACTGCTTCAAGGATACATGCAAGACCCTATATTCAAACACTATCAAATAGACGGAGATAAATTCTGGGAAGAAGTAAATAACCTTCCGGAAAAATATTGGAAAACGCAAAACGTACACGTAAATCGTGACACCATCTATCTGAACCACTTTCTGCACTATGTAAAAAGCGGAAAATTCAAAGGACTTACAAACGAAAAAATGCGTAAATTCGGAGAAGAACTGGAATTCTATCCGGGACTTCCCGACTTTTTCAAACGTACTGTAGATGAGGTGGAAAACAACCCGAGATACTCCGAATACGACATAAAAGTACAACACTTCGTAGTAAGTACGGGGCTGTTGGAAATAATAAAAGGCTGCAATATATTTCCATACATAAAAGACGCATGGGCATGCGAATTTATAGAAACTACCGATGAAAACGGAGAAAAAACAATCTCGGAAATCGGATACACAATCGACAACACAAGTAAAACACGTGCACTCTTTGAAATAAACAAAGGAGTGGCACACATGAACGAAAAACCCGACAACGAAATAAACGTAAACACGAAAATACCGGAAGCGTCACGCAAAGTCCACTTCAAAAACATGATTTACATAGCGGACGGCCCCAGCGACATACCGGCATTCTCGGTAATAAAACAATTCAACGGATCGACCTTTGCAGTCTATCCGAAAGGAAATGTCGAAGCGATGAACCAAGTGGAACAACTGAGAAGAGAAGGCAGAGTACACATGTATGCGGAAGCCGACTACAGAGAAAACACCACGACAGATCTCTGGATACGACAAAAAATAAAAGCATTGGCGGAACAAATAAGAAACGAAGAAAAAGCAAAACTCACAAAATTTGCAAATCCTCCGCTGAAACATTTATAAAGGATAAAAAAATGGAACAAAATATACTGCTTTTGACACCGCTGTTGGCATGCATCACCGCATACCTTGCATACAGATACGGAAGAAGCGTTCTGCTTTGGTACATGGTAGGAATAATCTCGTTTCCTCTATCTATACTTCTGCTTTTGATACTCGGAAAAACGGAACTCAAAAAGCAACAAGACAAACAAGCTCAGGAAGCAAAAAAAATATTTGAAAAAATGTTCAAAGGAAACTTCGACAACTACAAAGAAAAAACAAATCCCTTTGAAAACGCAAACGAGAAAAACACCTACGAAAATGAAAAAGAAAATAAAGATACAATTCCATGTCCGTACTGCAGAAAACCGATCGACAAAAATTCAAGACTCTGTAAATTCTGCAAAAATCCGATAAATTAACCGTTTTCCACTTACATGCTCACTATTGATTCACAAGCAAGAAGGACTCATAAAGAGTCCTTCTTTTTTATCGGAACTTGTAATTTATCGAAACTTTCCAAGAATTGTAGAGAGGTGTCGATGCGTCCCGACCGTTTATTTTTTTCTTTCCTTTAAGGTTGAAATTGCAGTAAGCCTTCAAGTCGATGTTGTTTGCAAGAGCAGTCTTTCCGTTTGCTTGCCGGAAAGTTGCACCCACTTCGGCATCTTCCACCGCTTTAAGTCCTTCGACTGTGTACCGCCTAAGCAAGTACCCGACTTCATATCGAAGTAACGTACACTCAAATCGAAAACACCGTAATTTACATTTACGCCGTAACGCTCCTAAAAAAATCGAGTTTCCATGTTTCCTCGTTGTCATCGGAGTTTTATGACAAATTAATTTTACCGTATCATTAATAAAAACAAATAAATTATTTCAAAAATATTTCACAAAAAACTGTTATATTTTATCACAATTCTCGCAATCAAAAACGCATACCCCTTTTCAGAGGTATGCGTTATTTTTATATTTTTTCCATAAGCTTTGAAACTTGTTTTTTCAAGATTTCAAGTTCGGATCTCATTTCCTTGTTTTCAGCTTCGGCCTTTGCATTCTTTTCTTTGAGAATTTCGTTTTCTTTCTGAAGTTTTACCATTTCATCTTGCATTACATATACCGATGAAATTACTCCGTCCTTATACTGTGGCATAAGTTTATTTCTTTCTTCCAAAAGTTTGCGGTCGTGTCTTGAACCGAATCTGTAGGAAATACCCGCATTCGCCATGAGTTCGCTTGAACCTGCATATGAAAGTCCTGCGTGTAAAAGTGTATTTTCATTTGAATAGTACGCAAGTCCGAGTGCTATGGCTTCTTTTCCTCTGTAGTATCCTACACCTGCCATGACCTGGCTTCTCTGATACGGATCAAAATCAAGCGGTTTCAGAGCTGCCATGGCTGCTCCCAGAGCATCACCTTCACGGCTTTCCTCACGGAGATTGTTAATCTGATTCATATTGTTTGCTATCATCTGGTTCGTTGCAAAGAGTTGTTTGCCATTCACCGCATCAGTGCTCTCTTTGGAAACGACTCCGTCTCCTACATTTGTAATTTTATTTCCGTTTGCATTGATTCCGTCTTTATTGATGTAGGTTTTATCTCCGACTTTGTATTCGTCCGCTTTGACGGTTTTTGCAGTCACACTATTTACGGTAATGTCTTTCGCCAGCCCAACGGTATATTCGTTTTTATTTTCTGTTTTGACAACGGAAATATTTTTATCGCCCGCTTTGACGGTCGTTGTTCCTTGAGCCACCGCTTTATCCATCGCCGCTTTCAGCTGTTCTTCCGTAGCCGCTCTTCCTTTGGTAGCAAAATCCGCTGCCTCAACTGTTGTATTCGTCAGTCCCGTGATTTCGCCTTTCTTGTCTGTTCCGTCAATGGTGACATTGCCTACTTTGACTTTCTTCTCCAAGGAAACCTTGTATCCTGTGACTTTATCGCCGTTCTTGACTTCTGTTGCCTTGACGCCGGTGTCCTTATCTCCTTGAACCGTAATCTTAGCGCCTTCAATCTTCTGGTCGATATTGTTTTCAATCGAGGTCACTCTTTTATCAATATTGGTGATATTCGTTGTGTTGTCTTTGATTTGTTTTTTGGTGTCTGCGTTCAGGTCTACGGTAATGTCATCTCCATTTACGGTGACTTCTGTGTTTTGTCCGTTTTTGAAGTTGACGACGCTGCCTTTCTTTATGGTTCGTTCATTTTCACCATTGGCTTGGAGTTTCCAACTGCTGACGTCCGTTGTGCCTTGTGTGATGTTATTGACGGTTTTATTCAGTTCCCAAAGGTCGACATTTCCTTCTTTTCTTGTGATGGTTACGTTTCCGCCGGTGATGTTGGTGATGTTATCTCCGTCTTTTTGGGTAATAGTCTGTGCCGTAATGTTGGTGACTTTGTCGCCGTCTACAAATTCCGCGCTGGTGAGACCTTTGAGTTTCTTGGACAGTTTGATCGCCATACCGCCGTCCTGTGTGCCTACCACGCCGATATTGTTGTTGGAGAGTTCGGCTTTATCTGTGATTCCGCCTGTGATGTTAAGTTGGGTGTTCAGCTTGCGAGTCACGACAGTATCGTTATCGCCTTTGAATTTCAGGCCGTCATCCAAGGTGGCCACTTTATGCTCTTTTCCGTCTTTGTCTGTGTAGATGATACGGGTAATGGTCTCTCCGTCTTTTCCGTCTACACCGGGTTCTCCTTTTCCTACTGTGATTTCAGCACTCGCTCCATCTTTTCCGTTAATGCCGATTTTTCCGTCTTTGCCGTCCTTACCGATGGTGATTTCATCGCTCAAGGAGAGGTCATAGGTTGTTTGTCCGTTTTCTGTTTTCTTCGTGATTTTCAGGTTGCCGTCGGTGCTTTCTTCTTTTCCGTCTACCTTTACTATTGTCGCTTTGCCGTTAGCGTTGACGGTTTTGGTTAGGTTGGTGATGTCCGTAGCGTTTTTATCCGCTTTTTCATTCACGACTTTCAGCTGTGCCACGTTCACCGCGTCGGTGTCTTCTGTTCCTGCGGCTACGTTCGTAATCTGGCGGCTTGTAATAATTTTGTTCCCTGCTGCGTCCACACTTTCTCCGCCTACACTGACTGCCCCTCTATTGGCTTTCCATGTGGCTTCCAGTCGGTTCTTCGCTTCCAGAGCCTTTACAAAGTCTTGATGCTGTCCTTTCCATGCGTCAAGAGCCGCCTTCGCAGCATCTTTTTCACCTTCACTTGCGTCAAAATATGCGTTTGTTAATCTTTCGTATTCCGCTTTTGATGCATTGATTGTTGCTGTCCAGTTATCATAGTCCGTTTTTTTGTCCAGCGCTGTCAGTACATCATCAAGGGTCGTACCACTGGCAGATGCAAAATAGCCAACTGTTCCTGCTTCTCTGCCGGCGACAGCGTCATTTCCTAGAGCAACGCTTCCATCTGCCAGGGCTTCTGCTTTATATCCTAATACCGTGGAATAGTGCCCTTGTGCTTTGGCTATACCTCCTAATGCCGTGGAATAGTGCCCTTGTGCTTTGGCTATACCTCCTAATGCCGTGGAATAGGTCCAGTCTGCTTGTGCTCCATATCCTAATGCCGTGGAATAGTGCCCACCTGCTATTGCTGTACTTCCTATAGCCGTGGAACGGTTCAAGTCTGCTTGTGCTCCATATCCTAATGCCGTGGAATAGTGCGAACCTGCTATTGCTGTACTTCCTATAGCCGTGGAATAGTACTGGTATGCTTGCGCTTGACTTCCTATGGCAGTAGATTCTTGTCTGTCTGATACGGCATTTTTACCAATCGCGATCGCATCTTGTCCTTCTGATACGGCATTTTTACCAATCGCGATCGCATCTTGTCCTGTCGCTCCGTCATTATTCCAGTTGGTCCCGGCAGGTTTTGCGCTGTCGTCCGATTTGACGGAGAAATAATGAATCGCGCCTTGGTCCACTTTAGTATTCAATGCTTTCAGCTGTGCCACGTTCACCGCGTCGGTGTCCTTGCCGCCGGCGGCCACATTCTGAATCTGCCGTTCTTTTCCTGTAGCGCCTACGGAAACGACTCCGTAGGGTGTCACCTCTCCCACTTTCGCGGGCGCGGAAAGAGTAGAACCGTCACCTAAAACGACACTGTTGGATACAGCATCGGAAATAATAACCTCATTTCCCAAAATGAAATTATTCTTCGCTTCTTTATTGATACTGTTATTTTTCCCAACGGCAAATGAATTGTCGGAAAGGACAGAGTTATTGGTTCCCATAGCTCCACTGTTGTTCCCAGCAATTGTATTTTCCGTTCCTACCGCTACCGACTGCATTCCCGATACGGTATTTTTACGTCCGATGCCGACGCTGTCTTCTCCGGTCACCAGTTCATCAGTCCCTATGCCGATCGCATTTTTACCGGTTACGAGAGCATTCGTGCCGTAAGCGATCGCATTGGTGCCTTTATCCGTTAAGTCATTGAGTTTTAAATTATCCAACGCTTCTTGCAGCGCCTGCTTTTCGGCCTCCAGCTTCTGCTTGAGCGCTTCCGCTTTCTTCGCTTCTTCTATCTCTTCCGGCGTCGGCTGTAATTGGCTGTTTTCACGCTCTTTCGCTTCTACGGCAGCCGTGGCTTGATCAATGGCGCTTTGCAGTTCCGCGAGCTTTTGCTTCTGGGCCTCCAGCGTTGCCAAATATTGATTTCGTAAGGTATTCACGGCAAGGGTATTGGAGTTTTCAATGTCATCAATATTGGCCTTTTTCCAAGCGTTCACGCCTTTATAAAAAAGATCTTCAACTTCTACGGATTTACCGCTTTTACCATTCCATTCACGAGCGATTGCTTGCGCTTTGTCTTCATATTCGATTTTCTTTTGCAGGTGCGTTAGAGCTTCCGTCTCATTGCCCGCAGCTTTCAAATCGTTATAGCATTTTTGTTCATATTTGGCATGATACATATTATCCGCGTAATCTAAATGAGCCTGTAGTTTATCTTTAAATCCCTGCTTGGTCGTTTCATCCACGAAGATGGATTTTTGACCGTTAATAACTTCCAGACCGTTTTCGGATAATTGCGTTTTTAACGCTGTCCATGCATCCAGTTCTTCTTTAGAGAGGGTAGCCGTTCTATCATCCATATAAACGTCTTTACCTGCGAACTTATAAGATCTAACAAAGCTACGAACACTTAAAGAATTAGAACTACAGTCTATAGAGCCCCCTCCTATATTGGTACTACCAACCTTGGTTGTCAGAAAATTAACATCAAGAGCATACTTCGAAGGATTTGCGGCGGTATTACTATAAATCGAACTACTATATAATCCTGATGCGGCAAGTATTTCCTTATTATTCGCCAAATCCCCTTTGGCTTTGATGTAGTTGTTGATGTAGTCCCTATAGAAAGAGATATCGTTGGAGAAGTCATAGCCCTCTTCCGACTTTGTTTTCAATTCCTGCGCCAGGGTGTCCAATCCGTTGGCAGGATCTTTGGCGATTAAAGTGAAGTCCAGATTGGAAATCAACGATAAACGCTGTTCCATTTCATTAACAGCCTTATCATAGCCGGGCTTGAACGCGTTATAGTCTTGGTTGGCGGCATCCAATTGGGGACGCAATGTTTCCGCCAGCAGTTTATTATTTGCTTCGATCTGTTTCTTCGCCGCTTCGACGCGCGTATAAATTTCATATTTCCTATTGAAGTCAAGTTCCGTCGCTTGAACTTGCTTTTTCATCTCTTCGATACGGCGTAAGTTTTCTTCGTTTTCTTTCAGTATTCTTTTTATTTCATCGCCGGTGAGATTGTCTCCGGTGGCAACGGCTCCTGTTCCTATAGCGACAGAATTTTTACCGGTCGCAATAGCATCCGTTCCTTCCGCAATCGAATTCGTCCCGATCGGAAGTGCCGCAGATGCGTACCACGTGCCTGTGCAGGCAAACCACCCTCCCAAAAAAGCCGCCATTACCGCTATTTTCAGGCTTTTCCTCTTGCTTCCTGACGAGGAGCCCTTTCCATGTCCCTTGGCAATTTCAGAAGTCACCACCCAGGCGTTTCTGACTTTGCTCCAGACCAATTTGTAAGTTTTGTTCATACATATACTCCTTTGCTTTTTAAAACCGGGATATCCTAAAGAAATGAAAATATCCTATTGAATTCTTAAGTTTACTTTCACTATATTTTAACACACTTTATAAAGAAATAAAATTTTATCCACCCTTAATCTTTTTTACTGATTTATATTTATTTTCTTTTATTTTAAGAATTTTATTTCTTTATTTCTAAGTAATCTTTCTTTTTTCATCATCTATCCCATTTAATCGTCATTTATGTGTTTTTTTAGTTTATTTCTCTCTTTTTCGTAATTTTTATCTGTTTTCGATATAATTTCGTTTTTCGCATGATTCCCCCCATTTTACTTTTTTGCATACTTAATTTTTTGTTATTTTACCTATTTTTTACGGGTCTGCTCATACTTATTTCCTTTCTTTCGTATCTGCTCACACTTGCCCCTTCCGTCAGCTCCGCTGACACTTTAGCCAAGGCAAAGCATCTCAAACACTTTTACAGCGTAGCTTTGCTCCTAGAAAGGTGGTTCGCTTGCTCCCCGACAAGCGGGGACAGCTTACGGTTTATATTCTTTTCTTCTTCTCCAAAAAGTCATTCAATACCACATCGAAACGCAATTCACCCCTGCCGTCATTCTTGAGCAATGAACAGAACCCGGAATGTTAATAAGAGAAAAGAATATAATTTGACTCTTAGCGAAGAATCCGGCATAGGATAATCGAAAACACATTTGACAGCTGCAACCTCTGCCCGGATTCTTCACTCTTTCCCATACTTTTCATAAAGATATTCCCGACCGCTTTTTTCATTCCGTTCAAGAATGACGGGCAGGTATTTACTACCGTTTTGTAAAAAACTGTTTTTTCATTTCTGCTCACACTTGCCTCTTTCGTCAGCTCCGCTGACACTTTCCCCGTGTCCGGGGACAGCTTACGGTTTGTATTCTTTCCTTTTGTAACAAAACAAGCGGGGACGGCTTTTTTGTATGAGTCATTTCTTTATTTTTGTTTTTGCTATATAAAAATTATGAATCCTTTCTTCCTTAGTGTCAGCTTCCCCCGAACTCGGAGGGAAGTGCCGAGCAAGGCAAGGCGATAGGAGCATGCTTGCGTACACAGGTCAAAATTATTTTGGAGTTTTACCCATACTTATTATTTCTATTCTTATTTGTCTGCTCATACTTGCCCCTTCCGACGGCTTACGGTTTGTAATATTTCCATTATTTCCTGTTATGCAGGGGCAGTTTTTTGTATGCTTCTTATAGGCAGCATAAAAAAACCCCGGGGAGTTATTTCCCCCGGGGTTTTCCTTTTTACTTCGGCCGTGCCGTTTTTATGAAGTTTTATTTTGCTTTTTTCTTCTCGTTAACACGGATTCTTTCAATTGTCGGATTTCCGTCTTTGTCTTTTGCGATGACGTCAATTCTAAAACGTTCGAGTTCGACTTCAAATTCATCGAGAATTTTCTTGTTTACGTTAATTCCTTTTTGCATTGCTTTGTAGAGCATTGCAGCAAATTCGTAACGTGTCATCATTCGATCGCCTTTGAATGTACCGTCCGGATAGCCTTCTATTGCACCTTGTTTTACAAGTTCTTTGACATATTCATATGCCCAATGATTTTCCTCTACATCAGGGAAAAGTTTCATCTTTATCGGATCGACTTTTTCCCCTTGTGAAATTCCTGCAAAGGCTTTTCTAAACGTTTCAAGTTCAGCTCTCATGTCTTTGATTTCTTTTGCCATTGCAATTCTTGATCTGGAAACATTATTTCCTTGTCCTACTTTTACGGATACTCCGGCATTTACCATATTCTTTCCGCTGCCGAATGAACCGCCTACGCTTATCATAGTGCTTTCGTTCGGTCTGTAGTACGCTCCGATTGCAACCGCATTGGATCCGTTGTAGTTACCTACTCCGGCTGCAATATCAAGTTTTTCATCGGGGTCGAAGTCCAGCGGATGAAGTGCTGCAAGTGCTGCAGAGTGTGCTCCCACGTGATTCATTTCTCCGGAAACTTCAGCCATTCCTTGCGTTGCTTGCTTCAACTGCTTGTAGTTAACCGCATCGCTGTCTTCGGTAGCATCCGCAACGTTCGTAATCTTTTTATTTCCGGCATTGATACCGTTCTTTGTAACGGAAGGACCGTCTTTAATGGTAAGCCCGGTGTTATTTACAATAACATTGTTGTCGCCTTTACCGATTGTAATTGTTTCTTGATTTTCACTACCGTCTATAGAAATATTTCCCACATCGACTTTCTTGTCGAGTTTTACTTTATAAACGGTCTTGCTTTCATCTACCGGAGCAGTTGTCGTTCCACCCGTTGACGGTGTTGTTCCGCCCGTTGACGGTGTCGATGTATTTTCTTTCGGATCCTTTTCTACAACTATACCCGTCTTTTTATCACCGACAACTTCTACATTTGAACCGCCTTTAGACAATTTCTTTTCCAAAGCTTTGAGCTGCGCCACGTTTACCGCATCGGTGTCTTCCGTACCGGCAGCAACTCCCGTAATCTGGCGAGTTATTAAATTATTTTTATCTTCAGTACTTCCGACAGAAAGTGCCGCTTGGGTTGCTTTCCAAATTGCGGAAGTTTCCGTACTTGCTTTTCCGGTAAGCGGATCATACCCGATTATGCCTTTATCTATCGAAGCTATGGAATAACTTCCCAAGGCAATACCGCCTTCTTTTCCCACATACGCATTATGTCCGATAGCGACAACATCGGATACGGTCGTTTCTTTTTCCGCATCTTGCGAACCCAGCAATACACCGTGTTTGACCTTAGTCACTTTTTGCTTGTCGCCCATGACCAAAGTAGATTCACTGTCGGTTGCAGTATTTTCAGAACCTATCATGGTTACGTGCGTGCCGTTCGTTACCGTATTTTTGTAGCCGTCTACCATATTATATTCGCTGACTTTATTTTCCGTACCGGTCACGGTATTATTCACGCCGACCAACTGCGAATGCAGTACATAATCTGCTACGTTTCCGCCGCCGATAGCCAATACCGCACCGCCTGATTTGGAATTTTTAATCGCCGTTTGCAATCCTGTAACCGTATCTTCCCAGCTTTTTAACGTAGTAAATCCCGCCTCGGGACTAATATGCTTAATTGAATTGGTAATCTTATTTCCCGCACCGTACACCAACGTACCGTTGGCATTTTCTACCGTATTTGCCACACCGACAATACTGTTTGCCACACCGGATGAACCGTCATGTCCTTTAGAACGAATACTGTTCAATGAGCCGACCACATTAGCTCCAAAATTTTGCGGTCCGTAATTCAAACTATTCATGCCGCCTGCACCGGTAAAATCACCGGTAATAATGGAATATGCACCGTACATATTGGCAAGAGCACCTTTATTGTAGGTATTCGTACCGACAGTGGTCATACCGACAATATTGGCTTCTTCATTGGCATTCGTTACATCGATACCGCCCATTTTGTATCCGGCAAAGGTATGATGCCCCAACTGAATACTTCCCGTGCGGGCATAAGAATTCGTACCGATAGCGATACCGCCCGGAACTTTATCCGCATTTTTCGGCAAAGTATCATCTCTAAAGAAACGTGGAGCAGCAAAATTGTCCGGTGTAAAACTCAATCCACGTTCTTGTTTTCCGCTGCCGTTCAATACTTTCGCATTCTTACCGATAGCGATACTCGCCAAATCCAAGCCGTTTGTAGTAATTAAGGAGTTGTCACCGATGGCTACACTACCTTCGCCGCTAGTATTACCGCCGTTGCCTCCGATATGGGCATTTCTGCCGATAGACACGGCACCGCCTTTAGACGCCAACGCTTTTTCGCCGATGGCTACGGCACCTTTACCCTTTGCACCGTCATTTTTATAATTGGACTTGTTGTCTTGGCTCTCGCCTTTCACCGACACATAATGAGCCGTCAAACTTGCTGCAGGATCTTCCGCATGTGCAATACCCATTGATCCTACTAAAAAAGCCGACACAAATAAAACCAAAGTCTTTTTGCTTACGACTTTTGTTTTTTTATGATTTTTTGCAATTTCGGAGACAACCGAAAAACAACATTTCGATTTGTTCCAAATAATTTTAAAAACTCTATTCATTTGTTCTCCCCCTTTGAAATATCTGACACTTTTATAATTTATTAATTTTCTTTAATCATAAAACATATTTATATAGGTAAATTTATATCTAATTCAAATATATCACCCTCCCCGATTTCATGTCAATGATTTGTTAATAATTTATTTATCGTTAATAAATATAAAACTCCGAATTTATTGTATTTCTATCGGCATTGTTATTTTTTTTGATATTTATTAATTTAAGAATTTTTAAATATATTTCAACTTGCATAAAAACACTTTCAGCACAAGCATTTTCACGTTTTTGTTTTTATTTATAAATATTAAAATTTCTTAAATAAATAAGAGCGCTCATCTCTGAACGCCCTTATTTTCAATCTTTATTCATATTTCTTTACAGTAAAATTGCGACTTTTTATTCCCAAATTAAATATGCCGATATAAGTATGCAATTTGTATAGTCCGGCATGTATACCGCCGTATAATTTCCGTATTTTTCGCCGGGTGTAAATTGTCTTTGTCTGAATCTAGGTATTGCGATTGTTCCGTCTTGCATGATGTAAGGTTTTGTCGGTCTTCCGATTGTTGTTACACCGATTTCACCGTCACTATATTTTACTTTCATTGCAGTCAGTTTTCCGTCTTTGATTATAAAAAATCTGTAGTCCACGAAGCCTGACGACATTTGTTCGGAAGTTACCAAAATATCCGGATTCCCGCTTGTATTTTCCATAAGGTATACATTTCCGTCAGTTAAATTTATTGTTTCTTCAGAGCTTCTTGCTCTTCCGAATCTGCCTTGTTCAAATAAATTTTCAGATTGTTCAAATGCTGATGAGTTTGTACTTTCCGATATGTATGCGGTGTAGTGACGGCATGAGTAGGCAGTATCAAATCTTCCGCCTTTCCAATAGTTTTGAAAGGTGTTTCCCCTTTCATTTTCTCCGATTATATAAAGGTTGTAATATATTCCTTCCGTACCTCTCATATTAAACGATTTACGTGAAAGACTTTCCGCATCTCTGTCGCTCAAAACTCCGTAGTATGCATGAGTATTTACGGTTGAAAGCTCAAAAAGGAATAAAAACATTACAAGTATTGCCCGAATAAATTTTCTCATATTATCTTCCTAAAAGGAGAAGTGCTTCAAAGCTACCCCCTGAATAAACGATGCTACTATTGCATTATCATTATGCGTCTAATGTCAATGCATATCAAACATTTTCTATGCAATTATGGATTATTTTTAATCATGCATGACAGATATCCGGTAAAAGCTATGAAAAACTAAAGGAAATATAACATCGTTTTTTCAGGTAACACAGGGTTCCAAGGGAATAAAAGGGAGAAAAAAGGGAAATAAAAATTTCAAAGTCTTTTTTCTTTATTTTTATTTTGACCTATATAATATTAGGATTTTTTCCCGGTTGTTTTTTATACCCAAAAGCCGGTGTACTTTTTGTGTGAGTCATTTCGGTATTTTTTGTTTTACTCACACTATTTCCATTCTTTCGCTTCTGCTCACGCTTGCCTCCCGACAAGCGGGGACATCTTACGGTTTATATTCTTTCTTTTTGCAACAAAACAAGCGGGGACAGCTTTTTCGCATGAGTCATTTCTTTATTTTTGTTTTTGCTATATAAAAATTATGAATCCTTTCTTCCTTAGTGTCAGCTTCCCCCGAACTCGGAGGGAAGTGCCGAGCAAGGCGAGACGATAGGGGCACGCTTGCGTACACAGGTCAGAATTATTTTGGAGTTTTACCCATACTTATTATTTCTATTCTTATGTGTCTGCTCACGCTTGCTCCTTCCGACGGCTTACGGTTTGTAATATTTCCATTATTTCCTGTTATGCAGGGGCAGTTTTTTTATGCTTCTTATAGGCAGCATAAAAAAAACCCCGGGGAGTTATTTCCCCCGGGGTTTTCCTTTTTGCTTCGGCCGTGCCGTTTTTATGAAGTTTTATTTTGCTTTTTTCTTCTCGTTAACACGGATTCTTTCGATGACCGGATTTCCGTCTTTGTCTTTGGTAATGACATCAATACGGAAACGTTCCAATTCCGGTTCGAATTCCTGAACCAGCTTTTCGTTCACATTGAGACCTTTTTGAATGGCTCTGTAAACGATTTCTGCGAATTCATAGCGTGTCATCATACGGTCTCCGCCGAAAGTTCCGTCCGGATAACCTTCGAGCAGTCCCTGTTTCGTGAGTTCTTCTACTGCTTCATAAGCCCAGTGGTTCTTTGCAATATCCGGGAAAAGTTTCATCTTGACCGGATCGGGAGTCTGTCCCTGTCCGATGCCTGTGACGGCTTGTCTCAAGACTTCCACTTCTGCACGGAGATCTTTGATTTCTTTTGCCATAGCGACTCTGGAGGTCGTTACATGGTTGCCCTGTCCGAGTTTTACGGAAACACCGGCGTTCACCATGTTTTCTCCGCCGCCGAACGAGCCGCCGACACTGAACATGGTGTCTTCATTCGGACGGTAGTACGCACCGATAGCAACGGCATTGGCACCTTTATAGTTGCCGTAGCCTGCTGCAAAGTCCCATTTGTCATCGGGGTCGAAATCGAGCGGGTGGAGTGCGGCAAGTGAGGCAGCGCCCGCACCGACTCTGTTCACACGGTTGTTCACTTCGACCACTTTACCGCCGAGAATGGAAATATTCTGATTATTGATATTAACCTTTTGTTCTACTCCGAAGAGCTGTCCGCCATTTACGGCATCTGTGCTCTTTTCGGACACAGCTCCGGCTGCCACGTTGGTAATCTTCTGCTTGCCTGCATCAATACCTGCAGCGGTTACGGATGGGCCTTTTTCAATGGTAAGCCCGGTCGTACCAAGTGTTACCTTGTCTCCTACAGTGACCGTCTTTGTATCAACCTTATCAGCCTTAACCGTTTCGGCATTGACTGTCTTAGCGGAAACCGAGTTCAAATCCTTGAGGTCTTTAGCAAGGCCGATGGTATATCCCGTTTTCTTATCGCCGGTCATAATATCCTGAACTGTCAGATTGTTGTCAGTCTTGACAGAAGGCCCGGTTACGGTATATTTCTTTCCGCCCGCTTCATTTTTACTTTCCGTGACGGTCGTATAGTCACCTGCTACGACAGAAGTGTGTTTCTTAGCTTCTTCTCTCAGTTCCTTAACGGTTTTATTTTCGGAAATGTCAATCTTGCTTCCTTCAATACCGTACTTGATAGTCGAACCGTCTCTTGTTACGGTAAGCCCCTGATCTTTTTCTGCTACATCAAAGGTAACTGCATTACCGTCTTTGATTTCCGCTTCCCCATCAACGCCGCCCGCTTTCAGCTTCCACGAGGTCATCTTATCGGCAATGGCTTTAGTGTTCTTGT
>NZ_GL878519.1:650862-661658 GCF_000194985.1 Dialister micraerophilus DSM 19965
AGTTGGCGTTTACTTGTTTCTTGAATTCCGGATCCAAGCCTACAGTAACGGTCGGAGCATCGTCTGAACCGCCGACGGTAACAGTAGTTTCACCGTCTGTGCCTTTGAATGTGACATTGCTATTTTTGTCTTTTCCGAGGTTGACGGCCTTCGTGTTCTTTCCGTCAGTGACGTTGAAGAGACCCGCGATATTGGTGACTGCCGTGTCGCCTTTGTTGATGTTTTCTACCAGTTGCTTGTTATTCACACCATACTTGATAGTCGCACCGTCTCTCTTAACGGTAAGTCCCTGATCTGTTTCCACATCAAAGGTGACGGCATTATCCGTGTTATTGATCGTTTTGCCTTTTTCCTCTTCGCCCGTATCTGAAGTAGCTTTGAGTACCCAGGAATTCATCTTCGCTTTGACGGTCTCGCTGTTGTCTATCTGGTTATTGATTTGCGTATTCAGCTTGGTTTCGTCCATGCCGAGCTTCAGTCCGTCATTGTCCACGGTAGCCGTGATGTAGTCATCACCCGTGACTTTGACCGTGTCTTTTGCTTTGACGACTTTCTTGCCCGTATTGGCATCTGCCAGCGTCCAACCTTCTTTGAGGGTCGTGATATCTCCTGCATTGGTCGTTACTTTGCCTTCCAACGCTTTCAGCTGCGCCACGTTGACCGCGTCATTGTCGTGGATACCGCCTGCCACATTGACGATACGGCGATAGTTCGCTGCGACGTCCGTATCTCCTACTTTATAGTTCGGGCTGCCTACAGACACAATGCCTGCAGCGGCTTTAACGTCTTCATCGCTGAGGTATGCTTTTCCGTCAATCGCTTCTTTGGCAAAGGAGTTACTGCCGATAGCAACACTGTTTTCGTCATAAGCACGCGCACCGGATCCGAGTGCTACGCCGCCTTTTTTATAAACAATGGTGTTCGCACCGACGGACGTTGCAAATTCCGCACGGGAATCTGCCCAATGACCGACCGATGTCGATTCTTTTTCAAATGTACGCGCCTGTTTGCCCAGTGCCGTGCTGTAATTACCTTTGGCAACTGCCGCCACACCAACCGCTGTCGTATTGGTGTTATGCGCTTCTGCGCCTGCGCCCAATGCGGTCGTTTGGAATCCGAAAGCACTCGCTTTCATACCGATAGCCATCGAGTTTTCTTCCGGCAGCTTACCCGGCCCCGCTACTGTATCATCATCGGCTGTTACATACGGGTTGGCCGGTTTCCATTCATCCCCCGGATTCGACATGCCCGTCCCTGGATGATTGTTCGTTTTGGCGCCGACATAGGAACCATCACCGATGGCAATTCCGCGACCGCCCGTTGCACCTACCGTACTGTTCGTTCCTAATGCAATTCCGCGGTTAGCCAACGATTTTGCTTTCGTACCGATGCTGATGCTACTCTCAGCAGCTGCTTCCGCTTGCGTTCCCAATGCAAGTGCCTGCTGCATCGTCGCACTCGCCTGGTAACCGATAGCCGTAGTGAAATGACCATTTGTCTTGCTCTCAGTACCTAAGGCAACGGACCACCAACCGTCCTCTACTTTGCTCTTCAAACCCACTGCAACGGACTGAGTCCCGTTGTTCAAAGCCGACGGACCGATGGCAATGCTGCCGTCTTTTTTCGCGCCGTCATTCTTGTAGTTCGAACCCGCACCTTTATCCGTGCTGTTGACGGAGAAATAGTGGATCTTGCTCTTTTCGATTTCATTACTCAAATTGGTAATGCTCGTATTGCCGGCGAGGTTAATCTTACTGCCTTCTATACCGTACTTAATTGTCTTTCCATCTCTTGTGACGGTGAGTCCTTTATCCGCTGCAGCTACGTCAAAGGTAACGGCTTCGCCGTTTTTGATTTCCTGCGGTGTTGTTTCATCCTTTACTTTCAGTTTCCATGAGCTCATGACGCCGTCAGGGCCTTCGGTAATTCCGAGGTCTTTTTTCAGCTGTTTCATGTTCAGCGTGTAGGTGACTTTTCTGTCCTTATCGACAGATGAGGTCAGCGAGGAACCGTTCGTCGTTGCTTCAGTTGTTTTGTCTACGTCCGCTTTGAAGGTAACTTCCTGCTTCGTATCTCCGCCGAGTGTAACGTCCGCCTTGCCTGTTCCGCCGTCTTTCACGGTGAAGCCTGCTTGCAGTTTTCCGATGTTTGTTTGGTTGGTTGTCGAGATGGATTTTACGTCACTCAACTGTTTGAAGTTGACCGCATCGCCATCTGCCGCTCCGGCTGCCACGTTGGTGATTTTATTGCTATTCGCATTGATACCCTGGCTATTGATATATGTCTTATCACCAACTTTGAATGCTTCACTTGAAACGCTGGTCAGACCTGTGAGTTCTTTATTCAAGCTGAGTTTGTAGCCTACTTTTTTACCATCTTTCTCGTCAGCGTTGACAGTCAGATTTCCGCCGTCGATGGAGAGTGTCGGACCTTTGACGGTGTAGGTCGTTCCCTTTCCGTCTTCCGTTTTTTTCGTAACGGTCACATAGTCGCCTGCTTCGACAGCGGTCTTGCTGTTTTTAAGCTGGGCTACGTTGACCGCGTCGGTGTCCGCTGTACCTGCCGCGAGGTTGGTGATTTGTCTTGTCTTATCTGCCGTGCCGACGGATACTGCGCCGTTTCCTGATTTCCATGTCGCATTGTCTGTTGTGGATGCTTTATCCGTGGCGGGATCATAGCCGGCTACTTCCGCAGCGGTACTTGCTACGGAACCGGTCCCTAAAGCCACGCCGCCTTCGACACTGACGTTGGCGTCATTGCCGAGAATGGTGACGTTAGATTTTTCGGTTTTCGTTTTCGTTTTCTGCGATCCGATAATGATATTTCCGTTCACGTTTTCCAATTCGTGGTTGTCGCCCAGTATCAGGTTATGACTGGAATCGGTCAATGTATTTCTGTTGCCCGTAATGATATTGTAGGACAATCTGGGCTTGCCATCTGTATTGGAAAGGTCGTTGCTCACGCCGGAAACACGGGTATAGATTGCACCAGCTACCGAGTTACCGTCACCGTCGACAGTGACATGACTTCTTTCTTTTTCAAAGAGACCAATCGGACCTTCCGCATCCTCATCTTGACGCAAATAGGCTTCCAGTTTTTCCTTTTCGGCCGCGGTCATGACTTCATCATTGTACGCATCATATACCGTATTACCTACACCGCGGACAAAGGTGCCGTGAGATTCTGTAATACTATTCTTACTTCCCAAAATAGTATCTTCTCATCCGCCCAAGTCTTTTTCCCGAGCATAGACTTCGTTCTGACTGCCCACAATGATACTTTGATCAAATTGCCCGTTTTTCACCTTACTTGCACCGTTGGAGTGTTCCGAGGTTTCACCGATGATGACACTGCCCTGTCCTCTACCGAAAGAATTGTAGCCTAAAGTAACGGCATCTTCTCCGTAAGCGTGTGTATTGACGCCGATCGCGATAGACCCTACTGCTTTTGCTCCGTCATTCTTGCGATTATCCGTCGTTTTATTGGTGTTTCCTTCGTTAACGGAAACATAGTGCATGAAAGGCATATTGTCATACAAGTATCTGATTCTTCTATCATTTGTATTTACATCCGTCTTAAGACGCCCGATATCTTGCGTGTTTGTGCGTACTTTCCCGGAAAGAGCGGTAATACTTGTGGTATTCGTAGCAATTCTCGCCCCCAGCTGATCCTTCGCCTCAGCAAGGTCTTTCCATGCTTTGCGCCCGAGAGTTTTCAGCTGCGCCACGTTGACCGCGTCGGTGTTGTCCGTACCGGCAGCGACATTGATAATCTGTCGGGTAATGTCCTTTTGCTGATTACCGACAGAAACGGCCGCTTTTGTAGCCTTCCACGTGGAAGTTTCGTCCGCATCGGTTCCCAACGGATCATAACCGACTTTACCCGCTTTGCCATAACTCGGAGAGGCATAAGAGCCTACGTTGGAGTCACTGCCCAACGCCACGCCGCCTTCGATATCCGCTCTGGTGTTTACGCCGATAGTGACCGCATCTTTCGCATAGGCTATCGAATTATACCCGACAGCCGTAGCGTTTTCATACGCCGCATTGGCGCTGCTGCCGACCGCCGTACCGCCGTCAGCTATTATATTCCCAAATATATCACCCACATTGGCACTTCCCAGTGCTGTCGCATTTTTGCCATATACTCTGGCTTGCGGTCCTACAGCCGTGCTGTAATAAGACTCACTACTCTTTTTGTAATAGAAATTACCGTAGCTGTCGTGTATATAGTTCTTCTTCTCCGCATCGGATAACGCATTGTACGCATTTTTTGTAATTCTTTCTCCCCCAACAAGAGCGCTGTTGCCGATAGCAAGAGATTCCCCTACATACGCATGCGCCTGGTAGCCCATGGATACCGACTGATTCGCAAAAGACCTTGCCTCTTCGCCGATACCGATGGCGTATTCACCTGCCACATCAGAATTCATGCCCATGGCGATCGCGTGATTGTGCGCTTTACTGCTCAACCCGATAGCGACAGACCATTCACCTGCTTTGATGCCGCTGCCCAGCGCCACCGATTGCATGCCCGCTTTGGAACGGTTCCCGACGACAACGGCATTTTCGCGGACTTCACTATGACCGCCGATGACAACGCTGTCCGTGTCGTAGGCGTGGGACTCACTACCGATGGCGACGACATAGGAACTGCCGCTACTGGTTGACCCTGTGCCCACAGTGACTTCGGAACCGATCGCGACGTTCTTCTGTCCCTGGATTTTCGCTTTATTACCGATAGCGATCGAGTCATTGCTGGTCACGCCGCCTTTGTTGCCCGTTTCCGCTTCATTACCGATAGCGATCGCGTTGTCATACCAAGTTTTGCTCTTGGTACCGATGGAAATACCGTTTTCTTTCAACGCGGTAGATTCCGTGCCGATCGCGATTTTATTCGGTTCGTTCCAACCTGTATACGCTTTCCAGCCGAGAGCGAGATCCCCTTTTGAATACGCTGCCGAACCTGTTCCGAGAGCGGTAGCATATTCTCCTTTTGCTATGGTCTTGAATCCCATAGCGACAGCGCCGTTATTCCATGCGCTTGCTTCCGCGCCAATACTGATGGCGTTGATGGTGGGGTTCGCGGAGAGATCATAGTTTGCGTCCGGATCGATAGCGGATTCTTCAATGGCCTCTCCCGGATATTTTCTTGCTTCTATGGTCTTGCCCGTATTCACAGCAACGTTAACATAGTGCGCTGCTCCGTCCGCCGCAGAAACCATACCGGCAGGTAAAAAAGCGCCTCCCAAGAGGACGGTCATCACTGCGACGGCAAGCAGACTCTTTCCTTCCCGGCGTGAGGTATTTTTCCCGTGTCCTTTCGCCAGCTCGGACGCAACGACCCAGCAGTTTTTCGTCTTGCTCCAAATCAACTTATAAATTTTATTCATGATTCCTCCTACAAAGAGAAGTGCTTCAAAGCTACCCCCAAAAATAAAAAAATATACTATTGCACTATTATTATACGTCTAATGTCAATGTATATCAAATGTTTTCTATACGTCATGTGTTATTTTAATCATACATGACGGATATCCGGTAAAAGCTATGAAAAAACAAAGGAAATATAGCATCGTTTTTTTCAGGTAATACTGAGTTTCGAGAGGATAACAGGGAGAAAAGAAAGGGAAATAAAAATTTCAAAGTTCCGTTTCTTTATTTTTGGTTTGTTTTCTGTAAAAAACCGAACTTCTTTTTTTCGGGCAAATTAAAATGACCCGCTTTTGCGAGTCACTTCATAAAGGATATTCACGCAGATTAAAGATGTGGATCCGGATTTGCATAAGGCTATGGTCAAGGTGAAGGGGCGTCCTCTGTTTGTGATTGCCAAAAAGTTATTGAAGTTTTATTCCGAAATCCGTTATTCGGAACTTATAATCAAATTAAATGAATTGGAATAAGAAATCATGTATTGTTGTTTTCTGACGGTGCTTTTCTTTTTTCGGTTTTCTATATTTCTTTTTTATTTACTGTTTATGCCGTAAATTTCCCTTTATTTATCTTTTATGATTACGGTTCTCATGTTAATATTAATTTGAATTTATATCTCTAAAAGAAATTAAAGAATTTTGTTTTGTTTTTTTTATTTGATATAATGATATTGTACTATCTATGTGATAAGGGGGAACTTGTATGATAAACAGCGGTAAGCGTTATATTGCCGGAGTGATGCTATTAGCCGCTCTGGCCGTTTCGGGCTGCGCTAAAAAGGATAATTCGGATGCTTCGGAGGTCTGGGGTCAGGCGGATGCTACGGAAGTGTCTATCAATACTAAAATTCCGGGGCGTTTGGTCAATTTATATGTGCAAGAGGGTGTCCATGTCCACAAAGGGGATGTGCTGGCAGAGGTCGATGCCCGGGAAGTGAGTGCCATGAATGCGGCGGCTAAAGCAAAAATCAGTGCCGCAAAAGCAGCCAAGCTTCAGGCAGAGTCCAATCTGGATCAGGCGCGCCGGGATTTGGCACGTTATGAGGAGTTGTACCAAGCCGGTGCTATTTCACAGTCCATGTATGAGAATTTCCAAAGCAAGTGTGACATTCTCGCTGCTGTTTGTGAGCAGGCACAGGCTAATGTAGAGGCCAGTACGGAGGCTTTCAACCAGTCGGCGGTCAATGTGGGCGAAACGGTCATTACCGCGCCTTTTGACGGGATTGTGACGACGAAATATGTGGATGCCGGCGCTATGGTTTCTACGGGTATGCCGATTGTAAGTCTTCAGGACCCTTCGAGAAATTGGGTCAATTTCAAGGTGAAGGAAACGGATTTGGATAAGTATAAGCTGAACAGTGAGGTCACTTTGTACGGACGCAATAAGGATCTCCAAGTGAAGGGTACGATTGTCGATATTTCCAAAAAGCCTAATTTTGCTACTTACAGAGCCACGAGTGAACGAGGCGATGATCAGGATATTATTACTTATAATGTAAAGGTGCAGGTAAACGATCCCCGTATACAGCCGGGTATGCGTTTCAGAATGTAATGACGGTGGGACTATGTTAAAAGGATGGTTTCATGAATCAGTGCTTGCTTTCAGGCAGGAATTTTATGGTGCAGGGCGTTTTAATAAGACCTTGCTTTTTCTGCTTGTTTTGCTTCCTCTTGTGTATACTCTTCTTTTCGGTGCGGCTTACAGTGCGAATGTATTGAATCACATTCCCGTCGTTGTCTGCGATTTGGAGCAAAGCAGTATTTCCCGCACGCTGGTTCTGAATTATGATACGTCGGACCGTTTCAATGTGGTCAAACAGGTATCGAGTTACGAGGAAATGCAGGCGGCTTTGAAAAACGGCGAGGCCAAGGTCGGTCTTTATGTCCCGTCCGGAGTGGATAGAAATCTTCGTACGGCGGCTCCTGCCGAGGTGGGCGTTTATATCGAGGCTTCGAATATGGTGTACGGCAGCGCCGCTCTGGTAGCTTCCGAGGAAATCAATTTGAGTCTTTTGGTCGGCGGAAGCCAGAAAATACTGGAGCATATGATGCTTTATCCCGACCAGGCTTTACGGGTGGCGTACCCTGCAGCCATGAGCGTGCGTATCCTCAATAACCCGACGAACAGTTATTGCAATTTTATGCTTTTAGGACTTGTGTGCAACGGTATCCAGATTTCTATTTTCCTTTATGCGGTCGATATGTTTGTCAAAAATAAAGCACAGAAATGGCGTTATAAAACGGCTTTGCTCTGGGGAAAACTTTGTGCCGTGGAATTGGTATCTGTTACTGTTTTCAGTATCTGTCTTTTGATTTCCCAATACGTATTTGCCGTTCCTTTGCGGGCTCCGTGGTATGAATTTTTATTCCTGGAGGCTGTGTTTGTCTTTTTCTTTACCGGTCTCGGCATGTTCTTGTCCATTATTTTCAATGCTCCCGTGCTGGCACTTCAGGAGGCACTGCTTTTCATTATGCCCGGTTTATTGTACAGCGGTCTGAGCTGGCCGCAGGAATGGCTCGGGCAGCTTCCCGCCATTATACGGGCGATTTTCCCGATTACCTATTTGGCTCTGCCGATGCGGGACTTGTCGCTGGCAGGTGCATCGAATCTTTTGGCTGAGGATATCGGTATCATGGCAGCAGCAGGTATCATTCTTATGATTCTCACTTTCTTCCTTGTGAAGTATCGTAAATGGCAGGAGGTGTCTTGATGAAAAAGTATCTCCGCATTATCAAAAATGAGCTGGCTCATATCTTTTATCATGATTTGCGCCGCGGCGTTCTTCTCTTGGGAGCGGCGCCTGCGTATTTACTCCTTTTTGCCTGGTTATATGCGTTCGGTATAGTCAATCAGATTCCTCTTCTCGTTGTAGATCAGGATAATACATATCTCAGCCGTGAACTTACCCGTTCTTTTTCCGACAGTGACGGTTTCCGTGTCGTGGCCCAAGGCAGCAGTCTTCAAGACGTGGAAGACTGGTTCGGTCATGACGGTCGGCATACCGCCGCTTTGGTCATTCCGAAAAATTTCGCCAAAGATATCGATCATGAACGACAAAGCACGGTTTCTCTCATCGTTGAGGGAAGCAATATGATGATTACAAGCAACAGCAATATCGCGGCGTTTGAGATTATCCAGCATTTCAATCAGGAAACCGGAAAAAAACTCGTCGCAAGAGATCTCCACCAGATTCCTTATCTGGCAGAACGAAGAATGGCGCCTATCGATTTCAATTACCGTATATTAGGAAATCCGAAGCTTGATTATATGCGTTTCTTCGTCTACGGACTCGCTCTGATTGCCATGCAGCAAGGGTTGCTCCTGTCCGTATCCGGCGGTATTTTATGGAAAGGAAATAAACCGGTTCCCGAAGAATTTGCTTTATCACGTTGGAAACGCTGGCTGGTCAAGACATTTGTTTACTGGTCGCTCGGTATGTTTTCTTATGCCGTCTTTCTCGGTATAAGCAACCACTTTTTCATGCTTCCCGTAAACGGCAATTTTGCGGAGCATTTCATGCTTGCCGGAAGTTTCCTGTTCTGCATTATACAACTTGTCGGCATTATTGCCCCCATATGCAAAGACGAGCTTCTCTTCAGTAGGGTTTCCGTTTTCTATACCGTGCCTGCCTTTATTCTCTCCGGCTTCACCTGGCCTCTCGAGCCCATGCCTTTCTGGGTGCGCTGTCTGGCGTATCTTTCACCGTATACATACGTCGCAGACACGGCCAGAAGTTTATACATCTATGGGAGCGACAGCAGACTGGCAATAAATTCTGCCGTTCTTTTCATAACAGGTCTTGTGGCTTTCCCCATTGCTTCAAAACTCTACAATAAGATTATCGAAAAAAAGAAAAGCAAATAATAAAAAAGAGACACCTTCTCCATGATGGTGTCTCTTTTTCGTACCGCCATGTAAAAACATATCAATTAAAGGAATTTCTATGTCTATTTAGCGGAATACTCTTATTGTATTCTTCCTTTTCGCATATAATAAGAATCATGTGTAAATATTTATATTTCTTTACAAGAAGATAGTTATAAAATTTAATTTCAATAAAAAACTTGCTTTATCAACAACTTTTTTATCTGCACTCATCAACACAAGTATCAGTGCCCACACTTTATGGATCAATATGAGTGACTACACCCCTGCTTATCGTCCGAATCGTGGTGCAGTGACCCATTTATATATGGGGTGGGGTCATCACTATCCTGTCGACTGGTTTATTAATACCGATGATTTCACCGATGTTTCCTTGATTTCTCCATCCGGAAAAAAGAAACCCTTATCTTGAGAAAAGACGGCTACGGCGAAACGAAACTGACACTTCCTGAATAAGGGATGTATCTGACTGTCATTACACGGCGCCCTTCCATGAATACAACGTATAGGGAAAACGGCAAGGAAATCGCCGTCAAAGGACCGAAAACCGGACATCGTGAAATTGTGAGCAGTGTCTATTCCCAACAGTTTGCCAAATCTGTTTTTCTTTCCGGCAACATCTTCACCGGAAATATCAGTCGTCCTATCGGCCATACCTTAGAAATTATCCCCCTAACCAATCCTTTTGCTCTGGAAAACAACCGGGGGCGGCCGCATGAAAGTCAAAGTACTATATAAAGGAAAGCCACTGGCATTCCAAAAACTTCAGGCCATGTATGAAGGCTATTCCAAAAATGATGAATTATCTGCTTATGTATCCACAAACAGAGAAGGTGTGGCGGACATCCGCATCGATCACTGGGGCGCATGGGTCATCAAAACAAGACTTGACACTACGCCTTCCGATGAATTAAAAGATAAGATAAATACAGAAAGATATTTTGCATTCTTGACATTCTTCGTTCCTTAATACAGTATTACTTGACAAAAGAACAAGCAATCTGTTATTCCACCCTAAAAAGACCTGTACAATGGAGATAAGATTATGAATGCCCGCCAAAAGTAAATTAAAAAAAGAATTCCGGGATCACTAACTTCTTCTCTATTATTTCTGCTATGCCTTTTCACCAGATTTTAGTTTTTATCAGTGGTATGTGGATTTATATGACATTTCCCGGATATATCCATCTTTGGATAAATCTTACATTACCGGAATAATTGAAATCTGCAATAAACCCATAAGCCATCATCATTTGCACAAGAAAAAAGCACCTACATCTCTGTAAGTGCTTTTTTGTTTATCAGCAGCTTCCTATCAGTGCCGCACAGTGACTCACTGCCTTTTGCGCGTCACTTTGCTCCTTCAAAAGGCGTTCGCTACTTGCTTCTACATAAGTGACTCACTACATTTTGAGTGTCGCTTCGCTCCTACAAAATGTGTTCGCTACTTAGCGCCGCTCATTACTCACGTATTTTTGC
>NZ_GL878519.1:665569-752227 GCF_000194985.1 Dialister micraerophilus DSM 19965
CTCTTCATGCGACTTAATCAGTATAACACTTTTGACATTTTCTGTCAACTCGTTTTTTTACCGATTCATGCCGTCGAGTGACGACAAAAGAAATAATATCACTTATAGTTTTTTTCGTCAAGCTTTTTTTTGCTTATATTTCTACTCATTTCACTTCTTTTTATCGCACATACTGCAACTAGTATTTCTCTATTTTTATACAACTATATTTTGTATGTAGTTCCTTTTTTTATTTTTATGTTATAATTAAATAAAAATTCAACGAGAAGGAGCTTCGGATGAAACCATTATTTCGTAAAATTTCCACTTAGTTTTCGGGAAAAACAACATGCTTTTCTCACTCTGTGTGAGCAAATTATATTTTGGTTAGTTGTAAAATGAAATCGGACACATAAAAATACAAGCAAGAAAACCTGCAGTAATATGAATTTGACCAATATATCTGCTGAAAGGGGTATCCTGCATGTCTCAACAGCATTCTAACACAAAGAAACGTTCTTTCCAGCACTTGACGCCTTATCAGCGCTGGCAAATCCAGGCTCTTATAGAACAAAGAATTTCCAAAATCCATATTGCAAAGCAAGTTGGGATTGCTCGTTCTACCCTATACGAAGAGTTGAAACACGGTACTGTAGACCAGATGCGCAGTGACCTGACATACTACAAGAGATACTTTGCTGATACAGGACAACTCGTCTACATGACCGGAGTATTACCAGAGACAACGGAAGTGAGTTAAGTGGTTTAAGCGAATTATTTAAGGAAGGAAAAGTCCATTTTGCCTATCCATATTCCTCAGGGGAGCGTAGAACAAATGAGAAGCATAACTCCCCGGTACGCCGCTTCATTCCCAAAGGGAAGGACATAAGTGCTGTACCAGAATACGAAGAACTTTTCAAGGAGCAGATTGCTCGACTTTCATCCGCTACATAATTTTTCTGAGTGAATGTCCGATTTAATATTGCAATTTAGTAATGATTTCTATTTGACTTAAGGAGGAAGAATGGAATTAAAAGAAATAGGGAAAATACACAGTCCTTACAAAACAGTAAAAGAAGCACCGCGGCAGGGAAAGTTTTCTGATAAATCTTGTGAGATTGAAATCTTTCCAGCTTATGAAGCAGCACTGCTTCATGTGGATGAAAGGAGATATTATGTGGTTTTATATTTTGCCCACGAAGCTGACCGCACGACCCTGCAAACAGTGCCGCCCTGGGCAAAGGAACCTTACGGCGTATTTGCCTGCCGTTCGCCGCGCCGGCCGAATCCCATCAATTTATGCGTGGTCAAGCTGGTAAGGCGGGAAAAGAACAGGCTTTTTGTAATCGGGCTGGATGCCGTTGACGGAAGCAGCCTGATTGACATAAAACCCTATGTGAAAGAACTGGATGAAGCGGAAGCGTAGGCAATAAATCATTCTGTATATTCCAGGCATGTCCGCTGTTGACGGTCCTGTCCATGTGAATGGCCACGGACGGAATCAAAAGCGTCGGATGGTCAAGAGATACCAGCTTGGAAATAATTTGCCTGTTATCTTTTACAAACAGACGTCCTACTACGGAAAGAGGGCGGTCAAGCCAGGTACTCATAATCATTCCGCCATAGCCTTCTACATTGAGACGGGTGTATTTGCCGTCCCGCATCTCAGGATTTTCTTTAATCTTGAAAGTAGGCGAATCACAGTGTGCGGCAGTGATTTTAAAAGTATTGTCTCCGTCTTCGGGAACGGAAAAGGCAATCAGGGCAGAACCGTTTCTTGTGACTACATATTTTCCGCCCCGCTTAATTTGCCAGGAATCTTCTTCACGGATTTCCGTGAATCCTGCATAGAGAAGGGCTGCTTTGATATAACGGACCGCATGAAAAACGAAAGGGGATTTACTGATAAAGTGCAGTAAATCCCCTTTCGTTTCTTCAAAAGATATATCCATATTATTTTACTTTATTGACTTTTCTCCGGTAAACAGCTTCTGCCATGCGGGCCCGTTCGCAAATGACGGGGTTCGTGGAATTGACGGAAGCTGGAGAGAAGTTACTCTTGTAATGCAGTTTTTTGGTGGATTTTTCCATTTCCTTTACCTGGATAGTGCCTGCGATTCTGTCATATACATAGGTATAGGTGCAGGTGCCGTCCGCCAATTTTTCAACCGCTACAAGTTCAAGAATTTCATGGCCGTCAGTGGTCTTTTTGTAACTGGTTTCGTCCAGGTCTATGGTAAGAACATCATTATATTTCCATATTTTTCTGCAAATTTTTTTATATGCAAAAAAAACATCTCGAAACTTTTCCGAAATGTTTTTTGTATTCTATAAATTTTTATGCTCATCAATCTATTTTGATTGCGTAGTTGAGCCATACACGATCTTCTTCTGCACCTTGCTTTTTGTAGAATTCTTTTGCTTTAGTATTCCAGTCTGCAACTGTCCACTTTATATTCCAGCAGCCATGTTCTTTTGCCACTTCTTTTGCTTTTTGAATGAGTTTCGTTCCGATTTTCTGTCCACGGAATCCTTCTTTTACGAAGAGTTCTTTCATGTGCATGTACGGTTTGTTTTGTGCCGTATATTGTTGGAAGAAGTACACGAGTATGCCGGCTATTTCTCCGTCTACATCCGCCACAAGACAATTTGCAACTTTTTCTTTGAACATTTTCTGTTTTACGAGTTCGGGAGTTATCACAAATGTTCCTATGTAATCTTCAAATATCGCCAAGCCTTTCATGAGTTCCCATGCTTGTGCAATATCTTCCTCTTTTATAGCTCTTACTTCTACTGACATAATATGCCTCCTGTAGTATCAAACACTTTAATACACCTTGTATTACATATTAAATATAGTCCTTTTTTTCGTCCTGTTCAAATTTATGTTTTTTATTGTTTGATATTAAATTATTTTTAAATGCGTTTCTGTATTTCATCGGACTTTAGATGATTTTATTTATGATTTTCACAGTTTCGGTTTTTCGTTGCTGTATTTGCAAATCGTTCATAATATTTTTTTATTTTTTGTGTGTCGGGCATTCCGAAGAGTCTATACATTGCTTCTGTCGTAATGAGCCATGTTTTGCCGCTTTTTCTGCAGTCTTTTCCTTCGACAAGTCGTGCGTTTCTATGTCCGGAACCTATTGCCGATGCTCGTACTTCTTGCGGATTTTTGTTCCATATGTATCCCGCTTCTTGTGTAGTGAGTATGAACAGGAGCGGATTGATTTCGGTTTCGATTTTTGTTTTTTCTTTTTTATACAGTGTCACGATTGCGTTTTTTGTCAATAGTATTGTGTTTTTGTATTCGTGTTTTTCCGTTTCTTTTATTTCCGATATGTCGTTTTTGAATTGTTTTGCATTTACTTCGTATTTTTCTTCTATTTCTTTGTCCGTCATGACTTCGTTTATTATGTTTTCGGGAAGTTTAAGATCATCGGTTTTTTCTTCGTCTTCTTTTTCGTATATGTATATTTTCCCGTTTTTTACGAGGAGTTCGGCGCCTCCGGCTATGGGTCGACCTTCCATGTATGCTTTGTATATCGTTTGTGTTTTCATTTTCGGGTATGTTCCGATTATTTTTATTCCTTGTATTTCTTGTGTTTCTCCCGTTTTAATTTTTGCGTTTTCGGTGAGTATTATTTGTGTGGAGTGCGCAATTATGTCTTTTTCGCTTTTTCTGTAAATCAGGTAGTCTTGGAGTGCTTTGTATGCGATTTTTGTGTCTTTTATATTTGTTTTTATTTTCATTTTTTCTCCTTTCTTCGATTATACACTGAAATATTTACTTCGTTGTATGAAGTTCAAGAAAGAAATATTTATTTCGTTGTGTCGGTTTCAAAAAAATTGAAGATACTCGTTTGAATATCTTCAATAATTTTCAGCCGATTGTTTCCGCTATGCGCCGCATTGTTGCGAGATCGATTTCTTTGCTTTTTCCGAATATGTCGCATCTTCCTATTATGCTGTATGTTTTTCCTTCGCTTTGTATGAAAAGTTCTCCGATTTGCGCACGTCCGCCTTTTCGTTTTTCACGATACTTGGTTTTCATTCCTTCGCGCGGAAGTTTTATTCTTTTGTTTTCGTACATTACTACGAGTTCTTTTCCGTCAGTTTCTATTTTGTAGTCGACTATGTATATTTTTTTAAGTTGTCGCATTACAACTACGCACACTATTATGGCGGGCATTCCGATTATTGCGCCGGCATACATAAATCCGGTGATTGAGTTTTCCGACATTTTTACTGCCGTTTCGGGTGAAATATTTGCTACAAGCATCGAGATTACGAGTGCCGTAAGTATGAGTGAGCCTGCAAATGCCGAGCCGAGTACGGTTGTACTGTTTTTCTTTCCTGCTTTGAATTTCCAACGTTTTACAGTTTTTTTCATATTTTTATCCTTTGAAATATTTTATTCCGCTTTCAAATATCGGTTGATATTTTTTGCCTGTTATGTTTTTTGCAATGTTCGTTCCGCATCTTTCACTGTGTCCCATTTTTCCCAGTACTCTTCCGTCTTTGCTTGTAAGTCCTTCTATCGCATATACGGATCCGTTCGGATTGTATACGGGGTCGTATGTGGCTTTTCCTTCAAGGTCGGTGTATTGTGTTGCGATTTGTCCGTTTTTCGCCCATTCGAGTACTTGTTCTTTTGAAGCTACCAGTCGCCCTTCTCCGTGACTTATCGCTATGTTGTGGAGTTCTCCGACTTTGCAGAGTGAGAGCCACGGTGATTTTACGGATACTATTTTGGTGGTTACATACTTGGATACGTGTCGTCCTATGGTGTTGAATGTGAGTGTGGGTGCATTTTCGCTGAGCGGTTTGAATTCTCCGTAGGGTACAAGTCCGAGTTTTATTATGGCTTGAAATCCGTTGCATATTCCCAGTACCAGTCCGTCACGTTTGTGCAGAAGTTCTTCGAATGCTTCTTCTATGAGTGTGTTTCTGAATACTGCCGCTATGAATTTTCCGCTGCCGTCCGGTTCGTCTCCGGCTGAAAATCCTCCGGGGAACATTACTATTTGTGCTTTTCGTATACGGTTTGCGATTTCTTTTACGGATTCTTTGAGTTCTTTTGCATCTCTGTTTCTTAGTATGAATGTATCGGTTTTACCTCCCGCTTTTTCAAATGCTCTTGCCACGTCAACTTCGCAGTTCGTGCCGGGCATTACGGGTATAAATACTTGAGGTTTTTCCGTGTGTATTTTTATATTCGCTTTGTACTTAGTTTCATTTTCGGGAAGTTCCGGTACGTCTTTTTTCTCGTCTTTTGCATATTGCGGGAAAATATCGTTCATCGTTTTTTCGTATGAAGTTTGAAGTTCTTCGAGTGTTATTTTTTCAGTTCCGATTTCAAATATTCCAGCTTTTGCAGTTCCGAGCAGTACGGTTTCTTCTTCTTGCAAGTATCTTTTTGCGTTTTCATTGTCGGTTTCGACAATTATAGAGCCGTATGAGTTCGTGAAGTATTCTTCCGCTTTTATTTCATCCGTAAGTTTTGCTCCGATACGGTTTCCGAATGCCATTTTCGCAAGTGTTACCGCAATTCCGCCGGCATCTACCGCTTTCATGGATTGTATATTTCCTTTTTGTACTTCTTTGTAAATGAAGTCGGCATGTTTTTTGAATATTTCAAGGTCGGGCATTTCGTCTTGTTTTCTTGTTTGTTTGAAGAGTACGAGTGCGTTTCCTTCTTTTTTTATTTCCTGTGTTACCGCTTCGGATGCTTTTCCGATGTTTACCGCAAATGCGATGAGTGTCGGCGGTACGTGTATGTCGTCATAGGTTCCGCTCATGGAGTCTTTTCCGCCGAGAGATGCTATGCCGAGTTCTTTTTCCATGTAAAATGCACCCAAGAGTGCCGCTGCCGGAGTTCCCCAGTCTTGTTCGCTTGTAAGTTTTTTGAAGTATTCTTGCAATGTGAGGTGTGCATTTCTCCAGTTGCTTCCCAATGTAGTGAGTTTCGTGAGTGCAAGGAGAATTGCATATGCCGCTCCGTGGAACGGACTCCAGCTTGCAAGATAGGGGTCGTATCCGTGTGTCATGTAACTTGCCGTGTCGGTCGTACCTTTTACCAACGGTATTTTTACAATGCTGCCGTCAGCGGGTGTTTTTTGGTATTTTCCGCCGAAAGGCATTATGACCGTATTAGCTCCTATTGTCGAGTCGAAATGTTCCGCCATACCTTGTTGCGATGCGTTGTTCAGTTCGCTCATGGAGTCTATCCATGTTTTTTTGATGTCTTTTATATTTTTTGTTTTGAAATATCCGTTTTCTTTTGCGTCAATTATTTTTGCGTTTCGACAGTACCTTGTGCCGCTTGTATTTATGAAATCTTTTGAAAGGTCGGCTATAATTTCACCTTTCATATGTATTACAAGTCTGTGACTGTCGGTGATTTCCGCTATGACGGATGCTTCAAGGTTTTCTTCTCCTGCGTATTTTATGAATTGTTGTGCATTTTTTCTGTCGACTACTACCGCCATACGTTCCTGTGATTCGGCAAGTGCGAGTTCCGTTCCCGACAGTCCTTCGTACTTCTTTTGCACCATGTCGAGATTGATGTATACTCCGTCCGCAAGTTCACCTACGGCTACCGCAATTCCGCCGCCGCCGAAGTCATTGCATTTCTTTATGAGTTTCGTTACTTCTTTTCTTCTGAACAGACATTGTATTTTACGTTCGGTAAGAGGATTTCCCTTTTGTACTTGTGATGAAAAGTCTTTTATTTTTTTGCTATCACGTTTTGCCGATGAGCCGGTTGCTCCGCCCATTCCGTCACGTCCGGTTCGTCCGCCCAGAAGTATGACGAGATCTCCTTCTTTCGGCTTTTCAAATATAATGTCTTTTTCTTTCGTTGCAGCAATTACCGCTCCGGCTTCAAGTCTTTTTGCTATAAATCCGTCATGGTAGTATTCCTGTGCTTGTCCTGCCGTAATTCCGATTTGGTTTCCGTATGAACTGAATCCTTTTGCGGATTCGGTGACGATTTTCATTTGAGGGAGCTTGCCTTCAAGTGTTTTTTCAAACGGTGCATGAGGATCTCCGGCGCCGCTTACTCTCATCGCCTGATATACGTATGCACGTCCCGAAAGCGGGTCTCGTATGCATCCTCCGAGACAAGTTGCGGCTCCGCCGAACGGGTCTATTTCCGTTAAATGGTTGTGTGTTTCATTTTTGAAAAACATTATCCACTTTTCGTTTTTTCCGTCCACTTCGACATCCGTTCTTATTCCGGCGGCATTTACTTCTTTCGTTATTTCAAGCCTCTCGAGTTTGCCTTCTTTTTGAAGTGCTTTCATGGGTAATGTCGCCATGTCCATGAATGTTATCGGATGTTTTCTGTTTTTCCCGTATACTTCTTCTTGCATATCCAAGTATGCGTCAAATGCTTCTTTTATGGGTTGCGTGTATTTTCCGTCTTGAATTTCTATATTTTTCACGTTGGTTTTGAATGTCGTATGACGTATATGATCCGACCAGAATGTATCCAAAATCAGAAGTTCGGTTATCGTGGGATCTCTGTGTTCACGTGATTTGAAGTATTCGGCGATAAATTTCAAATCTCCGATGTTCATTACCAAGTTCAAATTTTCTCCGAGTGTCTGAAGTTCTCCCGAACTCATGAATGTAAATCCTTCTATAACGGATGAGGTTTTTTCTTCGCTTTCTTTTATTTCAAAGTCTTCTGAAATACCGAGATCGACTTCTTTACATTCTGCCGGATTTATAAGGAATTTTACGATTTTTTCACGATCGCCTTTTTTGAAGTTTCCGCAAAGTGCATATATTGCGGCATATCGTACCGCTACATCATCTTTTCCGGTAAGTACGGTAACGCATTGTTTTGCCGAGTCCGCACGTTGATCGAATTGTTCGGGAAGTGTTTCCACGCCGATAATTATATTTCCTTTCGGTGCGTCTTTATAAATATTGTCTACCGGCGGTTCCGAGAATATCGTTGCGGTCGCTTTTACAAATTCTTCTTCCGTTATACCTTCCACTTCATAACGGTTGTAAATTCCTGCACTTTCGATTTTCCCTTTGATTATTTCTTCAAGTTTCAGTTTCAATCTTTCTTCCGCTTGTCTGTATTGTTTTTTCTTTCTTACGTAAATTCTTTGTATCATAGTGTCCTCTTTTCTTGAGATTATTCACCGTTTGCCATGCGCAGTACAACATTGTCGAATGCGTATAAAAGTAAAGATTTTTCCTCAGCTTTCGCAACTAAAATTACAACTTTCATATCGTCTTTTTCCGGATATATATAAATTTTCATGTAAATGGGAAGTTTCTTGCCTTCATTTTCAAAGTCGAATATACCTCCCGAGATGTATATGTATTTTTTGCCGGAATTTATTTTTCGTACCGGTTCGATTTCTTTTAAATTTATTTTTGCGTTTTCGTAAAAATTCTTTTCGTTTTCGTCTTTCGATTTCACCGTCAATATATTTCGTGCGATTTCTCCGAAATTTTTTCCGTCTTTCATTATCGAAACATTGAATTTCGACAGTTCGAGCCATTGGTCTTTTGTGAGATTCATTCTGAAAAACGGAGCGATTTCTTTTTTGTCTTTTTCGGAAAGTTGCGTTTGCAGAATGTGTCCGCAGGTAAATATTTTGTGCCGCTCGTCTTGTCCTATAAGTTCGCCGGAGGTGTAATTGTATGTTTCTTTGTCGAATTCAAGTTCTCCGAGTGTCACATCTTCTTCGTATTTATAAAAGTCGTTCGATATTTTTTCCGTAATCGTTTTGAATGATGCTCCGACAGTTATCGACACGGTAAATGCAAGACAGATTACGGTATAAAATATTTTTTTCAAATTCATATTGTACTCCTTATGTTGTACATTTTGAGTTGGCGTTTTATACCACATGACTTCAGATAATTTTACTTTTTCGGATAAATATTTGTCACCGTCTTTTATCGTTTGTATTTGTAATTTTTGTATTTTAAAATAGATTTTCCATGTATATAGTATTAAGTGCCGCACTTGTCGGCATTATTATGAGAAACGGCGCAAATTATATTTCCAAATTATATATTTCCAAATTATATCTTTCCTTTTATATTGTAAGGTTTATATGAAATTTATACAAGAAAAAAACCGAATTCCTTTTATAAGAATTCGGTTTTGTTTCATTATTCTTCAAACGGTTGAACGGTTTTTTTGTCTTTTCGTTCAAGTTCGAGTTTGCGATATTTCGCCATTCCCGTTCCTGCCGGTATAAGTTTACCGATGATAACGTTTTCTTTCAAGCCCAAGAGCGGATCTTCTTTTCCTTTGATTGCCGCTTCGGTGAGTACTCTTGTCGTTTCCTGGAATGATGCCGCCGAGAGGAAGGAGTCTGTTGCAAGTGCCGCTTTGGTTGTTCCCAAGAGCAGGTTTTCGCCTTGTACTTTTGCTTTTCCTTCGTCTTCGAGTCGGTTGTTTTCTCTACGGTATGCGACAGTGTCGACTACTTCGCCCGGAAGCCATTTCGAGTCGCCCGAGTCGATAATTTTTATCTTTCTGAGCATCTGATGTACGATGACTTCTATGTGCTTGTCATTAATTTCTACACCTTGTGAACGATATACTTTTTGTACTTCTTTTACGATGTAGTTTTGTGTTGCTTGTACACCGAGTACTTTGAGTATGTCGTGCGGGTTTACGTTACCTTCTATCAAACGTGTTCCGGCTTTGATTTCTTCTCCGTCTTTTACGGAAATTCTCTTTCCGAACGGTATCTTGTAGCTGTCGGATGATTCTTCGTTTGTTACGGTTACAACTTTTACATTTGCATTGTCTTCGGATTCGGAAATTTCAACTGTACCGGAAATTGTCGATATAATTGCATTTCCTTTCGGTTTACGTGCTTCGAACAATTCTTCTACACGCGGCAAACCTTGTGTGATATCTTCTGCAGATGCAACACCGCCGGTGTGGAAGGTACGCATTGTAAGCTGTGTACCGGGTTCACCGATTGATTGTGCCGCAATAATTCCGACCGCTTCTCCGATTTCAACGTGGCGACCGGTTGCAAGGTTTCGTCCGTAACATTTTGCACATACACCTTGTTCCGCATGGCAGGTAAGAACGGAGCGTACAACGAGCGAGTCATAGTGTTTTTCAATTTCTTCCGCTACGTCGTCGCTGATTTCTTCATTCTTCTTGGCCAATACTTCGCCCGTTTCCGGATTGATTACGTTTTCAAGCGGACAACGTCCGGTAATACGGTCTGCAAGGGATTCGATCAATGCACCCGTTTCCACTATCTTCTTTACTTCTACGCCTTCGGATTGTTCCATGCGTACACGGATTTCCGATATATTTGCATCGAGAAGTGTGTCTGCGATTTCGTCTGTGATGACGCTTCCGCTGCCGATTACGAGTTTTCCTTTTTTGTCGTATACGGCACTTTCAAGTTTTTTACCTACATAGTTTGCGTGAAGTCTGTGATTCATCGCTTTCTTGTATTCTTCAATTATTCCGCTTGTTCCCAAATCTATATCCTTGATTTCGGATGTTCCGTCTTCACCTTGTTTCAAGACGGAGATTTGATTTACCAATGCACGCTGAATAATGTATGTGTCTTCCATGTCGAGTGCTTTGCCTTTTACTATAAGCACGTCTTTTGTACGAGGATCGCAAATATCTTCCTGTGTGATTGTACCGATTAAGGTTTCACGTATTTCTTCCATTACTTTCTTGGAGTTCTTTTCGATTGCGATGTTTTTGAATTCTTTGTCGAAGTTCAATACTTTTATGTCGCAGTCTTCTTCACGTACGATAACGTCTTGTGATACGTCTACAAGACGACGTGTGAGGTATCCGGAGTCTGCAGTACGGAGCGCCGTATCTGCAAGTCCTTTTCTGGCACCGTGTGAAGATGTAAAGTAGTCCAATACGGTAAGTCCTTCACGGAAGTTTGCTTTAACCGGAAGTTCTACAGTCTTACCGGATGTGTCGGCGATAAGCCCACGCATACCTGCAAGCTGACGAATCTGGTTGTCGTTACCACGGGCACCGGATTGTGCCATCATCGTAAGCGGGTTGAATTTCTTCATGGATTCTTTCATTGCCGCACCTACAAGATCGGTTGCTTTACTCCATATTGCAACTACACGTTTGTAACGTTCTTCTTCGGTCATTAAACCTCTTCTGTAGTAGTTCTTTACTTTTTCTACAAGCTTGTCGCTGTCGGCAAGTATTTCGTTCTTGCTTTCCGGAACCGCTACGTCATTGATACCGATTGAAATACCGGATACCAATGCATAATGGAATCCGAGGGCCTTGATGCTGTCCAAGAGTTCGCCGGTTTTTGTAAAGCCGAGTTTCTTGAAGCAATCATTTACAAGTTTACCCATTTTCTTTTTGTCGATTGTAATTCCCAGACCTTCGTATCCGTCACTTCTCTTGTAGTAGAAACGGAGAGGTTCGGCAATTGCAAAGTTGAATATCAAACGACCCGGTGTTGTAACTACTTTTCCGTGTCCCGGTATTCTTACCAGAATGAATTCATGTATTCCTACGTCTTTCAACGCATATGCCGTCATTACTTCGTCATAGCCGGTGAATGCGTGTAACGTACGCGGATCCAAAGCAGCTTCTTCTTCCGGACTTTCATTTGTGATTGTGAGATAGTATGATCCCAAAATCATATCCTGAGACGGAATTGCAACCGGTTTTCCGTCTTTTGTGGACAGAATGTTGTTGATGGAAAGCATCAATGTTCTTGCTTCCGCTTGAGCTTCTACCGAAAGCGGCAAGTGGCACGCCATCTGGTCTCCGTCAAAGTCCGCATTATATCCCGGACATACGAGCGGATGAAGCTTGATTGCTCTTCCTTCCCAAAGTATCGGTTCGAATGCTTGAATACCTAAACGGTGCAATGTAGGAGCACGGTTCAAAAGTACCGGATGTTCCTTGATTACATCGTCCAAAATATCCCAAACTTCCGGAGCGAGTTTATCTACTTTTTTACGGGCAATTTTCAGATTTCCGGCAACTCCTCTTTCAATGAGTTCATGCATGATGAACGGTTTGAAAAGTTCGATTGCCATTTCTTTGGGCAGACCGCATTGGTACATCTTGAGTTCCGGTCCTACAACGATAACGGAACGTCCCGAGTAGTCTACACGTTTACCCAAAAGGTTCTGACGGAAACGTCCTTGCTTACCTTTGAGCATATCCGAGAGAGATTTCAAAGGTCTGTTTCCCGGACCGCTTACGGCACGTCCTCTGCGGCCGTTGTCGATTAATGCGTCTACAGCTTCCTGAAGCATACGTTTTTCGTTACGAATGATGATTTCAGGTGCGCCGAGTCCGAGCAAACGTTTCAATCTGTTATTTCTATTTATAACTCTGCGGTAAAGGTCATTCAAATCGCTTGTTGCAAAACGACCGCCGTCCAATTGAACCATAGGACGCAAATCCGGAGGAATTACCGGAAGTACATTCATAATCATCCATTCCGGTTTATTTTCGGAGTAAATGAATGCTTCCACTTCTTCCAAACGGCGAATGCTTCTGATTTTACGCTGACCGCTTCCGTTTATTACTTCATCTTTAAGTTCCGCTTCCAATTTGTGCAAATCAAGTCTGCGGAGCAATGCCTGTACGGCTTCGGCTCCCATTTGAGCTTTGAAAGAGCCTCTTCCGTACATCTGAACGGCTTCTTGATATTCCTGTTCATTCAAAATCTGTTTTTCTTCAAGGTTTGTTGTACCCTTGTCCAAAACGATATAAGCCGCGAAATAAAGTACACGTTCCAATTGACGTGGAGAAATATCCAAAATCAATCCGATACGGCTCGGTGTACCTTTGAAATACCAAATATGCGATACCGGACACGCAAGGCTGATATGTCCCATGCGTTCACGACGAACTTTGGAACTTGTAACTTCCACGCCGCACTTGTCGCAGATCGTACCCTTGTAACGCATCTTCTTATACTTACCGCACTTACATTCCCAATCTTTTGTCGGTCCGAAAATCTTTTCGCAGAAAAGTCCGTCCGCTTCAGCTTTGAGTGTACGGTAGTTGATTGTTTCCGGCTTGGTAACTTCTCCGTGAGACCATTCAAGAATCTTTTCCGGAGAGGCGATGCCTATCTTCATAGAGTCAAATTCATTTACATCCAACAATTACAGCACCCCTTTCCGTACTTATGAATCCTGACCGTCGTCAGATTCAAAATCACCCGGTACGAATCCGCCGTCCGACGGCGCATCCGTATCCATATTTTGCACATCGTTGAATGATGCCACATCGTTGTTTTCTACAACATTTTCACCCGACATACCTGTTTCAAATACCGAGCGTGAGTGAATGAGCGCATCATCACCTTCAATAAGTTTCTTTATATCTTCTTTTTCTTCTTTATTTTCTTCCGGAGCTTTATAAAGCTTTTCATGCTCATTGCCGGAATCATATTCGTTTTCGTCCAATTCCTTCAAAATTACATCGTCACCGTTTTCATTCAATACACGAACATCCAAACCGATTGACTGCAATTCTTTCATCAATACTTTGAACGATTCCGGAACTCCCGGAGAAGGAATATTCTGACCCTTTACAATCTTTTCGTAAGCCTTTACACGTCCTACGACATCATCGGACTTAACTGTCAAAATTTCCTGCAATGTATATGCCGCACCGTATGCTTCCAATGCCCAAACTTCCATTTCACCGAAACGCTGTCCGCCGAACTGAGCTTTACCTCCGAGCGGCTGCTGTGTAACAAGTGAGTAAGGACCTGTGGAACGTGCGTGAATTTTGTCATCTACCAAGTGGTGGAGTTTAAGCATGTACTTCCAACCGATTGTAACCGGACCGTCCAACTTCTCGCCGGTACGTCCGTCATAGATAACACTCTTACCCGTTTCCGGTAAACCTGCAGCTTTCAAAGTTGCAGCCAAATCTTCATCACGACAACCGTCAAATACCGGTGTTGCGATATGAATTCCGGATTCATCCGGTTCGGGCATTCCGTACTTGTCGAAATCGTAACCCAAAGCACGAAGTCTCTTTTCAACTTCCTTCGGATTTTTCTTGATTTCTTCACCGAGCATGTGACATGCCCAAGACAAGTGTATTTCCAAAATCTGACCGATATTCATTCGGGAAGGAACACCCAACGGATTCAATACCAAATCCACAGGGCGACCGTCCGGAGTGAAAGGCATATCTTCTACCGGCAAAATGCGTGAACATACGCACTTGTTACCGTGACGACCTGCCATCTTGTCACCTTCACGAATTTTACGTTTTTGAGCTATATAAACACGTACAAGCTTATTTACACCCGGAGCCAATTCATCTCCGTTTTCACGTGTAAATACCTTGACATCGACAACTTTACCGAATTCACCGTGCGGTACACGAAGAGATGTATCACGCACTTCACGTTCCTTGTCGCCGAAAATCGCACGCAAAAGACGTTCTTCCGGAGTAAGTTCGGTTTCACCCTTAGGAGTAACCTTACCTACCAAAATATCCCCCGGACGTACATCTGCGCCGACCATAATAATACCGTTTTCATCCAAGTAACGAACGGCATCTTCACTTACGGAAGACAACTGACGTGTAATTTCTTCTTCGCCGAGCTTCGTATCTCTGGCATCACATTCGTATTCTTCAATATGAATTGAAGTGTACAAATCATCCTTACACAAACGTTCTGAAATCAAAACTGCGTCTTCGTGGTTGTAACCTTCCCAAGAAACGAACGCAACCAAAACGTTGTGACCCAATGCAAGTTCACCGCCGTCGGTAGCCATACCGTCAGCCAAAGTCGAACCGGTTTCAACACGATCTCCCTTGTAAACAAGAGGACGCTGGTTTATACAGGTAGACTGGTTTGAACGCAAGAACTTGGTAAGCTCATAAGTATCAAGCTCACCGTTATCCGCACGCACGATAATCTTCTTTCCTGTGACTTTTTCAACCACACCGGAACGTTTTGCCAAAAGACAAACGCCGGAGTCCTGAGCTGCAACCCATTCCATACCGGTACCTACAAGAGGAGCTTCCGGACGCAAAAGCGGAACGGCCTGACGCTGCATGTTCGCACCCATCAATGCACGGTTCGTGTCATCGTGTTCCAAGAAAGGAATCAAAGACGTACCGATAGAAACGACCTGCTTAGGAGAAACGTCCATCAAATCAACTTCTGCGGAATCTGCTTCCAAAACATCCGCACCATGACGACTTGCTACATTTTTATGTACAAAACGTCCCTCTTCATCCAAAGGTTCACTCGCCTGAGCAATTACAAGAGAATCCTCAACATCCGCAGTATAGTACTTACACTCATTCGTTACACGATGAGCCTTCTTATCTATAAGACGATACGGAGTTTCAATCAAACCGTACTTGTTGATAATACCGTAATTGGACAAAGACGAAATAAGCCCGATGTTAGGACCTTCAGGAGTTTCAACCGGACACATACGTCCATAGTGAGAATAATGCACGTCACGAACTTCGAAACCTGCACGTTCACGAGAAAGACCGCCCGGACCCAAAGCCGAAAGACGACGCTTATGAGTAAGCTCCGCCAAAGGATTCGTCTGATCCATAAACTGAGACAACTGACTGCTGCCGAAAAATTCCTTGATAGCGGCAACAACCGGACGAATATTTACAAGCACCTGAGGAGTCATCTTGTCCTGATCCTGAGTAGTCATACGCTCACGAACAACACGCTCCATACGGGAAAGACCTATACGGAACTGATTCTGAAGCAACTCACCCACACAACGAACACGACGATTTCCCAAATGATCTATATCATCCACGGAACCGTAACCCTGCATCATATTCAAAAGATAATCGATATAAGCGATAATATCCGCACGTTCCAAAATACGGAAATTATCCTCTCTGTTACCGGAAGAACAAATAACCTTTACAGGAGTACCGTCTTCCTTCTGAGTCATAACCTCAACCTGATCGGTATTTGCAAAAACACCGCTCTTATCCAAAAGCTCTATAGCTTCCTTGTCGATATAAGAATCGGCATCGATAACAATCTCGCCCGTCTCGGTATTTACAATCGGTCCCTCGGTACGATTGCCGAGCAAACGATTCTTCCAAGACAACTTCTTATTCAACTTATAACGTCCAACCTTCGCCAAATCATAACGGCGAGGATCGTAAAAGAAATTATTCAAAAGAGTAGTACCGCTCTCAACGGTAGCCGGTTCACCCGGACGAAGCTTTCTGTAAATTTCAAGCAAAGCCTCTTCGGTAGAAGTAGTCGAATCCTTCTCCAAAGTCTTGATAATATGAATATCGTGATCGAACAAATTCAAAATTTCATCATTCGAAGAATAACCCAACGCACGAACGAGTACGGTCACAGGCATCTTACGATTTCTGTCGATACGTACGGAAATCACACCGCCGGCATCCGTCTCAAGTTCAATCCAAGCACCGCGATTAGGAATAATCTGCGCATTGTAAATTTCCTTACCGAAAGTATCCAACTCTTTCTTGTAATACACACCCGGAGAACGAACAAGCTGAGAAACGATAACACGTTCCGCACCGTTGATAATAAATGTACCGGTATCGGTCATAATCGGGAAATCACCCATGAAAAGCTCATGTTCCTTGATTTCACCGCTCTCCTTATTTACCAAACGCACCTGCACATGAAGCGGAGCACAATAAGTCGCATCTCGAGACTTACATTCCTCAATATTATATTTTTCCTCACCGAAAGAATAACTACCGAAATACAGTGCCCACTTATGTGCACCGTCTTCGATCGGAGAAATATCCGCAAATACATCCTTCAAACCTTCAGCCTTAAACCAATCATAAGAACGAGTCTGAAGATCCAACAAATGGGGCATTTCCAGAACCTCTTGCGACCTCGCGTAAGTATATCTCTTTCTCTTACCGACCTGAACAGGTCTGAACATTTTGCTCTTGGGCATTCCGTGCCTCACCCTTTCTACACAACACCGATATCAGATGAAAAAACGAAGCAAGGTCCTCACACTATAAACCTTGCTTTTTTATCTGTAAACCTCTTTCTGCAAAATAAAATTCATTACAAAAGAATATTTTACCACCACGACAAATATATGTCAACTTCTAGAATAAATTGACATTCTGTTTTTTCATATTAAATTTTAAACGAAAAACGTTATTTGCTAAAAAAATATTTATCAAATGAACCTCTTTCCCATAAACATACTGAAATAATAATAACACAATAAACAAAAAAATACCACGCACAACAAAATGCACTATAAAACCTTATATAAAACATGCACAAATAAAAACATACACAAAAATTTCAACAAAGAAAATTCCAAATAAAAAACGAAACTCAAATTGCACATCAAAAAAACAAAGATATTTGTAAAAACACAAAAGGACGTACAAAATAAATTCATACGTCCTTTCAAAACAAAATCACTCACGCATTCAAACAATCAAATTCTTATAACTTCTCAATCTTTTCAAGAAGTGCTTTCTCAAACTCTTGAGATTTTTTACTGTTGAAAAACGGTATACCTATTATCGTATAATCGGAATTTACAGTTAATGCATTATGCAAAACTTCATGTTTCTCTTCTATTTCAAGTAAAAATTTTTCTTTCCAATTATCTTTTCCAAAAAACAGTTCACCCTTCGGTTCGATATATACTTGGTAATTTTTATCATTGCCGTAATTATTTTTACGTTCAATAAAAAGCAAGAAATCCGGCTCAAAGCGATTACCGTTTGCAAATGAATAAATCGCAAGCTCCGGCACACGCTCATTGCGTATAAGATAAAAATTCAATTGCTTTTCTTGAATCTTCGGTCTTATAAATTGATCGAAACGTTTCACGAAAAGTTTTTCTTCACTTGTACCGTAATTATCTTCAAATGCAAACCATGAATTATTAAATAAATTCATTTGATACTTTTCATTGGAATTTTCATTTTGCGATTCGCCCTTACCCCCGTTTTCATCAATATGAGAAAGCTGTATCGATTTGCTACGTATAATATCGGACAATTTATGCGGATAAAACTCTCGACTTCCTTCAAACTCCGGTTTCAAATTCAAAATACGTGACGAAATATCGGAAAACGCCTCTTTTACAAGACCGTTGAAAATATCTCGACTTGTAAAATCTAAAGAATAACACAGTTCCAACGAATTATTTCCCAAGTATTTCTCACCGGTTAAAAACTCACGTACCGATTTCAAATGCGGATATTTTTCTTTCAATACATTGAAACGAAGCTCACGATAACACTCCGAAGCTCCGCATAAAATATTGTAGGGAATTTCGGAAAACTTGAAAACTTTACTCTTACCGTTCTCTTGCCTTTTTTTCAATCTTACGGAAAACAAATTTGAGATTTTTCCTTGTGAATCAGGAACATTATAAAAATACGGCTTGTTTTTAAAATTATCTTCCAATTCGGTAATATTGCTTCTGTCTTTAGGTATTCGTTTATTTGAAAAAACTACGCCTTTTTTGTAAAAATCCGACTCCATAAATGATGCTTTCAAAATATTTTTTATTATAATCGGCTTTTCATCCGCCATACCGCTCTCAACCAATGCACGATTAAGTTCTGCAATATATTTCGAGTCATCTTTTGAATGAAAATACATCGTTTCAAGAATGCGATACTTGTTATCCAAATCATAATCATATTTACGCTTGAAACGTTCTTGAGAACAGTCTAATTGAAACGGACAATATCTCGCACCACGACCGATAAGCTGAGCTTCTCTTATAGTATAAGGAGAAATTTTCTTACCGCTCTGACGTGTATCGTACAAACGCACGATATCGAAGAGATTTAAAACGTCCCAACCTTCATTGAGCATATCTACAGCAAAAACGGAGCGAATATTATTATCTTTATCCTCAAGTGAATTTACAAGCAATTGCTTTTTTACGGTATTGTCATCGTTTCCGTTCATAATAATACATTTTTCTTCATCAAAAGAATCCTGCAAGGAATTTATAAGAAATGCAAAAGTCTTGTCCCTTTGATTGAAAAAGTCCAAAGCATTCCTCAGACTCCCGATACCTACCGTATAAAGTTCTTCGATATCGGTAGACGAAAGATTTTTCAATTTTTCAAAAAATTCTACATAAAAAGCCTTGGACTCTTTAATTATTTGCGACTTGAAAAGTACGACCGGCTTTACATTCACACCGGCATCGGCAAAAAGATACTTTCTGTACTCGCTCATAATAATTGCCATCAATGCGCGTTGCCACAAAGTGGAATTTGTACGGAAATTGTCAAACTCCTTTGTATATCCCGACTTACGAAATTCTTTCAAAGGATAATTATAAATCATCTTATCTATATACTTTGCAAGAACGTTTTTATCCTTTAAATTACATGTCGCCGTAAATTCGAGCATTATATTGTCACGATTTGCACAAAAAGCACGCAAAACGGAATATTCCCAAGAATTTTCATCTTCCGTTTCCGACTTTGTTTTCTTTTTCGTCGCTGAATTTACATGATGAGATTCATCTGAAATAAAAACGATTTTTTTATTTTCAAAATCTTCATAAGTAAGAGAATTTTCCGACGGTACGCTTAAATCCATGTGTAATTTTTGAGTTGTAAGGAAACAAATATTTATATCTCCGGAATTTTCCGAAACATGCGAAAAATTTGCAACGGAATTGATTTTTATATTTTCACCGGCATAAACAAGTTCATTTGCAAAAAGATACTTAGATGAAAGAGCATTCAAAAAATTATCCTTAGTTTTTTCCAAAATATTCGTCTGATTTACAAAGAAAATAAAGTTACGATAACCGTGCATGTACAAGTACAATATAAGCCCCGCCATTATAACCGTTTTCCCCGAACCGGTCGCCATATGGAAAAGTGTATGCACTTGTTTGTTTTTCCTTAAATTTTCATTTTCAAAATACGTAATGAAATATTGAAACGCTTCTTTCTGATAATCTCTCAAATTTATACGTGACGAAAGCGAACTTTCCACAAAATATGGAACATCTTTCAAATTGCCGGATTCTTTCAATGCGTCCAATGTTTTGTACAAAAATTTCGTATCCATCATTGCACCTCATAGAATGAGCGTGTAAATACTTTATCTTCTTCGGACACATGTCGCTCTTCGTCTTCCATTTCGGAGTAATTTACATAGAGTTTGTTCTTGTCGATAAGAGAGAGTAAAATTTTCTTCTTGTCTTCAAGTGATGCCTTTTCAAATTCTTCTTCAGCCTTTTGTAAATCAGCTTTAGTAATATACGGCACAATGCGTTTATCATTGTAAATTTCTTCTTTTATTTGTGAAATATTATGTCCGCTCGCCTTTTGCACTCTATTTACAAGGTACTGTGCGTCTTCCAAAAGTTCACAATATACAAATGAACCTCCGCCTTGCCAATTTACGGCTTTCGATATACCCCCTTGTTCACCTTCGATAACTTTTTTCAGTCTTTCGACGGTAATATCTTTTATATAGTCCATCTGCTCTATACCGATATAACGACGTCCCATCTTATGAGCAACGGCAGCGGTAGTACCGGAACCCAAATTAAAATCGAGAACGATATCATTTTCTTTGGTTGAAGATAACAAAATATCCTTTATTAATCTCTCTGGCTTTTGTCCTTCTCCAAACCCTTTTATTCCCTCTTTATTAATATTTCCCATATCTTTCTCATAGCCTACATCCCAAAAATCACCTCTTAAAATAGTCAACTCCTTATCTTCATTAAATTTCCAACTCAAAGGTTCCATTCTTTCATACCCTGAATCAGTATCAAATATTAATTCATATTCATCACTATTTTCTTTAAAAACTTTATAAACATAATTTCTTGATTTACTTTTTTCTTTACGTTCAAATATCTTAAATTTTTCATCTATTCTATCTACAGCCCACTTTGAAGGTTTATCTCTTCTATATATTTTTTCATGATTTTTTTGTATATATTTTTTTATATCTTTAAAGTCAAAATATTTTTTTATATCTATATTTTCATAATTTTCAAAAACTTTAATTATTTTATCTCTTAAAGAAGTAAAAGTTTCACCATCAAAATAAATTGTATAATTTACTTCATACTCACTCATTACATCATTTATTTTAGATAAATTTATAGTATTTTTCTTATATAACAAAATAAATTCTTTATTTTTTATAAACTTAATATTTGCAAATCTTCTTTTTACACCGCTAGATGGTGACATTTTTTACAGCTATATTATTTACAAAATTTTCTTTCCCAAAAATATCGTCCATAAGCACTTTTAGATATGCCTGTTCATTGTCGTCACATTGCACGAAAATTACTCCGTCATCTCTTAGTAGTTTTCTTGCGAGTTCGAGTCTGTTTTTCATGAATGTGAGCCATGTAGAGTGATTGAAATTGTCGTTGTAATTAAAGCTGTCGTTTCCCGTATTATACGGCGGATCGATATAGATACATTTTACTTTGCCTTCGTAACGTTTCAGAAGTGATGCGAGTGCGAGCAGATTATTTCCTTTTATGATAAGGTTGTCATCTTCCGAAAAAGTTTTACAAGGTTTTACCCCCCCCCACACTGTACCACGCAGCATGCGTGAAGACTTTCGGTTCCATAAGTCTTCGTACTTCATCTATTGCAAGTGTTTCATTATAAAATATTTCACTTCTTTTTTGATCGTCTTTTGTCTGTCCGCCTTCGAGTATGCAGTCTTTATACGGAAAATCTAAAACTACATCGTTTTTCCCGCTTAAGTATTCTCCATGTACTGTAAGTCCTATTTTGTTTGCATATGCGGTATAAGAGTCCGGTAAAAATTCCTTTGATTCAACAGTCCATGCCGTCTTACTTTTATCGAACACAAGAGTTCCGTCTACATCAACAAAAAACGTTTTTTTGATTTCTTCATCGGAAAGCAAAAGTTTTATAAACTCTTTGTTCATTGTTTGAATATCTTCATACACTTTCGCTTTCAGAAGTGTACCGTCTTCGGCAATATATTTCTCTTTACTCTTGAGTAAGTTCTCGAGTTTATCATAAAATCTGCTCATTTTTGCACCTTTTCTCAAAAATTACTATTTATCGTAAATTAATATTCTAATAAACACTGTTTTTTACATATTACCTTTTATTTTACCTTTTATTTTAATTTCACTCAAATTTTTATTTTTTGCAATGTAAAAGGACGAGTTTGCTGTTCGTCCTTTTGTGTTTTTATGAAAATTTTTTCAGTTTTTCTTTTTTCAAAAGAATACTTCTTTTGATTTTTGTTTTATTTCTTCGTTTGCGATGAACGGTATGCGTGTTGTTCTGCCTTCTTTTGCCGCTACTATTTTTTTCAGCGGGAATTCGAATATTTCTCTGTTCCATGTGTTTACCGCATCGTTGTAGAGTGTTCTTGCCGCAGTGATTTCTCTTTGCAGGTATGAGTTTTGTTGTATTGCGTCTTGTATGGTGTCTTGGCTTTTGAGTTCGGGGTAGTTTTCGAGTGCTATATTTATGTTTTTGGTTGCAATGTTCATTTTTCTGTCGGCTTCGTTTCTTGTTTCGTCTGTGAAGTTTCCGCTTCTGTATTTTGCTATATCGGTTAATATTTTTTCATCGGTATTGATGGATTTTTCTACGAGTTTTGCAAGGTTTTCAAGTATTATTACTCTTTGTTCCATGTAGTTGTCTATTTCGGATGCTGCCGTTTGTATTCTTTGTTCCATTGCGTTGAAGTGTGCGCTGATTTTTCCCATTGCCCACCACGGGTATATTCCTATGACGAGGCCGATTGCTCCTACTATGTAGTCTTTGGAGTATATTCCGTATGCGATGAGTAGTATTCCTACGAGTATTACTATGTAGGGTAATATTTTTTCGCCGCTTGTCGCGGTTACTGCGATTTGTTTGGGTATAACGTGTATTTCTCGTCCTTCTTTCATTATTTCGCTGTTCATTTCGTCTAATTGATTTGCCATTTTTTTACCTCTTTTTCGTATAAATTTGTGCGGTGTAGTAGTCTTTGTATATTTTTCTTCCTTTTGTTTTGTTCAGTTCGCATTCGTTTGCTATTTTTATAATATCATTTTCGCTTGCGTCGGTGTTTACTTTTTTTATTTCTATTTGTGTTGTTTTTTGTATCGGTATGTATTCTTCCCATTGTACCGGTACGGAGTAAATTCGTCCGTTTCCCGCCATTCTCGGTATGTAGTCTGTGTGAGTTTTCGTTTTGTATGAGTGTGCGGTTATTTCTACGATGTCGCTTTCATTTTTTTCTTCTCGTATGCGTGTTTTCAACATTGTTCGTACATTTACCGCGTTTGCCGGTTTGAGCAGATTTATGTCAAGAAGGTTTGCAAGCATTTCCATAAGGTATGTGTTGCAGTTATAGTTGTAGCGTTTTTTGTAGATGTATTCGCTTGATTTCATTTGTTGGTACAAGGGGATTGAAAGCAGCGGCATGAATGATGCGAACATATGCTCAAAGTATTCGCAGTTGTAGTTTATGAATTTTTCGCGTGTTCGATCATATGAGAAGTCTATGTAGTTTTCCGGTGTTGTGTCCATTGCCCAGTTTCTCATATGTTTTGCTTCTATTTCGTTTATTTTCCGGTTTTTTCTGAATATGAAATCATCTCCATATGGGGAGTTTTCAAATATTTCTTTGAAGTTTTGTTGTGCGAGCGGTGTGAAGAGAAGGCGGAATTCTACTTCGTTGTTTCGGTTTTGTGCGTTGAATGTCGCATCAAATTCTTCGTTTGACATTCCTTGTATTTTTCCGTCTGTGGTCATTTCTCTTATTTTTAAATTTTTTTGTTTTATGTCGAAGAGTGTAGTTTTTTTGCTATGAGGAATGCGTGAGAATGTAAGGTTTGCCGCAGCATCGTTTCCGTATACGAGTGTCGTTTGTTCGTTGTAGTAGGGTCCGGGTTTTTCTACGCTTGCCGTGAGTGTCTGATAGACGGTTCTTGAGTGTCTTTTCCCTTGTGAGTCGGTGGTGTATACGGTGTATGATACTGTTCTTTGTCCGGTGTATGTGTATATGCCTATGCTGTGTACGAGTTCTTTTATGAATACGAACGGATTTCCCAGAATGTCTCCCGAGAGGAGATCGAGTGTGGAGTAGTCTTCATTTTTCGTTTCGTATAGGTTGTATTTTGTTACAAGTTGTTCAAAGCGTTTCATATTGAAGTTGTAGTCCAAATTTATGAACGGGATTACTTTTCGTATGAGAAAGTGTGTCATTTCTCTATGAAACAGCGAGTTCAAAGGATACATTTGTTTGTATGCTTCTCTTTGTTTTTGCATGAGGTTTTCTTCTTTTTGTTGCAAAAGGTTTGCGAAAATTTTGGCTTTCTTTTTGAAGTTTATCGCTCCTATAATACTTAAGATTATTACAATCAAAATAATTATGTAGTTTATAGGATTTTGATTTTTGTCGATAAAGTAAAACCAAAGTCCTGTTCCGATTGCAATAAAAAGACAGAGTGCAAATAGTCCGAAAATATTTTCCCGACTTTTTTTCGCATTCGAAAGTTTTTGACTGTCTTGGTAGAGTTCGTCATATTCTTTTATAAGTTTTCTGTTTTCTTCCATATTCAAACCGGATTTTTTTACGAGTTCGTCAAAATATTTTTCCGTTTCGTTTTTGAATTTGTCTTTTAATTGTTCTCTGTAATATTTCGCCGGTTCGAGAAGTCCTTCGTCATAGTTTCGCATATTATCCTCTTTCAATTTTGTGTATATTATACAACATTTCTTTGTAAACATTCATTTTGTTTTTTATTTTTATCTCTTTACTGTTTTGCAAGAATGTATTACAATTTTATATACATTTTTACGAAAGTTTTTACTTGTTTTATAAAATTTTCAATTGAGTTCAAAGTGCATAAATCGTTTTTTTCTTGTAGGCACTTTCATGTTTTATTTTACAGACCGAAGGGGGCGTTATATTGCATAAGAGTGCGGCATTTACGGCTTTTGAGGAGGCTTTTCCGTATACTATACCTCTTTTTGCCGGTTTTTGGTTTGTGGGTATTTCTTACGGTGTTTATATGCATTCAATGGGATTCAATTTTATTTATCCTACACTTATGGCAGCAATTATTTATGGCGGGTCTTTGGAGTTTGTAACCGTTTCAATGCTCCTTTCTTCTTTCGCTCCTTTGGAAACGGCTTTGATTGCGTTTATAATTCAGGCAAGGCATCTTTTTTACGGTCTTTCTCTTTTGGAGAAGTACAGTGGAACAGGTAGGAAAAAGCCGTTTTTACTTTTTTGGCTTAGTGACGAAGCTTTCGCTTTGAATTATTCGGCACGCATTCCCAAGGATGTAGATCGTTCATGGTTTTATTTATGGATTTCGCTGCTTTTGTATATATATTGGGTGAGCGGAGCTTTTCTCGGCGGTCTTTTAAGTAATCTCATTACGTTCAATACAAACGGTTTGAGTTTTGTAATCGTTACTTTGTTTATCGTAATATTCTTAAATCATATGAGAAATGAAAGAAGTAAGTTGTCTTCATACATGGGTCTTTTCGTTTCGGCGATTTGTCTTGTTATTTTCGGTGCCGATTCGTTTACAATTCCGACTATGATTGCTCTTGTAGCGTTACTTACAATTTTCCGTAAACAAATTGAAAAGAGGTATGAAAAATGACAAGTATGCCCCTTTATCAGCAAATTGCAGTTATAGCGATTTGTGCCGTCGTTACAATTGCCACCAGAGTTGTTCCTTTTTTGATTTTCAAGCCGGATAAGCCGCTTCCGCCTTATATGGAGTACTTGGGAAAAGTTCTCCCCGGTGCGGTTTTCGGTATGATTGTCGTGTATTGTTTGAGAAATACTCCCGTTTGCAAGTATCCTTACGGTATACCGGAAATCATAGGTATCGTGGTAACGGTTGCAGTTCATCTTTATAAGAAAAATATGATGATTTCAATGGTTGCCGGTACAATTGTTTACATGATTTCCGTACAGATGATTTTCATTTAGAAATATAAAGACTTAAATAAAAAAGAACTTTATCTTCGATTTCTCTTTTGAGTATCGTCGATAAGGTTCTTTTTACTTGTCTCTATAATGGGAACCGCATTGTGCTATTAAAACGGTATCGTTTTTTATTTTATATACTATACGATTTTTACTGTCAATTCTCCTACTCCAATACCCTGAAAAATTGCCTTTCAACGGTTCGGGATTTCCAATTCCTTCGTACAAATTTCTGTCTATATCTTTCAACAGCATCAAAATTCTTTTCAATGTTTTCTTATCTTGTTTTATCCAATAATTGAAATCCTCCCACGCTTCGTCAGACCACGATTTAATCATAGAACTCCACCTCGTGAATTGTTCCCTTTCCGTTTTCAAGTTGTTCTATAGATTTTTTAAGTCTTTTCATGTTTTTTTCATTATAAAAAGGATCCGCTTCTATCATAAACGGAATTCGATTTTCACGTGCAACTTTTACTGCAAATAAAGTAAATGCCGCCGTCATGGTAAGTCCCATACTTTTACATGCTTTTTCCATATTCTTTTTTATATTTTTATCTATGCGAAAATTAATTGTTGCCTGTTCCATACTTACCTCCCATATACATCATAAATACATTGTATATATTTTTCTGAAATTTGTCAAAAAAAGAACTTTATCTTCGATTTCTCTTTTGAGTATCGTCGATAAGGTTCTTTTTATCTTCTTAATGCTTCTTTCAGTTTTTTGTATATTTCTCTTCCTATTTCCTGATTGAAATATGCATAGCAATATGCGTTTATTATGAATATTACCGTTACGGCTATTATTCCGGATGTCGTATTTACCGATTTTGCCGGATCCGGATCGAAGCCTGTCATTTGTGCGAGCGGTATCCAAATGAATTTTATTATTTTTACAAGTCTTTCTATAGATGTTGTAAGTATGTCTTTTATTCCCAGTATGTAGATTGAGAATATTATTTTGTAACTCATTTCGATTATGTATGCAAGTGCGGTGATGTGCAGTGTTTTTACATAGGACCATTTCTTGTGAAATGCGTATCCCATTGCAAGTCCCAGTGCCGCCGCATAGAATGCCGTTGTGAGTCCTATTTCCGGTCCGCCGATGAGGTTTACCAGAAGTACTACTATTACCGATGTCGCAATTCCCCATTTCATTCCGCTGAATGCGCATATTATCGCTATCGGAACGGGGGATATCAACATAGTAATGAATACGAAGAACGGTGCTATGAGTTTCAAAAGTACGAGTATTGCCGATATTGCCGCTGCCAATGATGCTTCCGTCAGTTTTTTCGCTTTCAATACAGATGTATTCATTCTGTCGCCTTTCCGAATTTTTTTATTTTTCTTCTTTTTGTTCTTTTGTGAGTCTTTTCATTTTTATTTCTTCACTTCTTGCAGTGTGTTCATCTTTCCATTCTTTGTACCATACCAGAGTGACGGGAAGTCTGCTTCTTGTGTATTTCGCTCCTTTTCCTTCGTTGTGCGTTTCAAGTCGTTTTTGAAGGTCGGTTGTGTATCCGCTGTACAAACTGTTGTCGCAGCATCTCAGCATGTATGTGAAGTATTTCTTTTCTTTCATTGTTTTCAGTACCATTCACTTATCCATGTTTTTGCATGCGGAAACATATTTTCACAGAAAAGTACTGCAGATCTCCTGTCTTGTTCTTCTTCCGTCAACCATTTTATACGTCCTTTTTCGGAGAGTGTTTTAAGGTCTGTCGTTCCTGCAAGAATTTGTGAAAGGTCTCCGATTTTTATGCAAAAATACGGTTCGGGTACTTGGTCTCCCATTTTCAGTCCGGATATTTCTTCTATGTGAAGTTTCAGGTCATAGATTACGTCTTCTTTTACTACGTGTATATATCCGTTTCTTGCACGAAGATGGTAAATTCCGTTGTTTTCCGAAAGGAAGGGGTCCGTCACGATAAAGCTCAGACTTCCTTCGAGCAAAGGATTGCACGAAAGTCCGTCAATTGCCATTACCGGATCGTTTATACGCATCATCATGAACGGAAATGTACGGTTTTCTATGTATTTGTGTTCAGCGCCGTCATTCCAGTAGAGGTATGATGTGTCGCTTATCGGTTCGTACCATGTGCATTTTTCGACTTGTCCTATATGTGATGCCATGTATGCATAAACTCCACGTCTGCCGTATTCGTTTGTGAATGCGATTTCGCTGCATATAATGGAGTTTTCGACTATTGCATAGAAAATGTATCCGCATGGATTTTCTTCGTCATACATTATTGCAATGTATCCTTCTTGAAGTTGTCCTTCTATATGATTTTTCCATGCTTTTTCATCTCGCACTGTACAACCTTCAAAGTCTTTTGTATATGTTCTGTATATGAAATCCAGTGTTTTCCATTCTTTTGTATCTTCTATCGTTTGAGTTTTAAATGCACGCTCGGAGATTTTTTTCAAATCTTCGGGGCTTGCACTTCTTTCCCATTGAAAGGCATAAAATCCGAATCCTAAAGGATAGTAAATTGATGCATCGGACGGCATAAGTATTGTAATCGCCTGTCCTTTTTTGCACGCAAGACGAAGTGCCGAGCGTATGATTTCTTTTGCGTATCCTTTTCCTCGTGCGGCAGGATGTGTGGCAAGTCCGACAAGGTAGTCTACATTGAATATTTCGTTTCTCAATCGTATTTTATAGGGTCTGCAGTGTAAGTTGCATGCCGCTTTACCGTTTTCTTCACCGATCAAAACGTCTTTCACGTCACATATTCCGTTGAAGTACCAATCAAAAAACGGTTCTCCTCTTTTTTCAAAACAATAATCCCATAACGCTTCTATTGACTTTTCATCGCTTTTTTTTGCTCTGCGAACTTGCATATATGCTCCTTTTTCTGTAAATACTTTTTATACAGTATACACAAAACAAATTGAATTGTCTTTAATTTTTGGAAGATTTACAATATTTCGTACACGTTTAGTTGCATTTATACTTTTATTTTTCATTACGTTCAAGTGCAATTTCATTTTTGTTTTTGAAATATTTATTCCGCATTTTTATTTCATGACTTTTTGTTTATAATTTTTATACATATTACTTTTTGTTTATTATAACTAAAATTGAAGTATATCAATATATTATTTTTTATGATATAATTAAGCTGCTGTTTAACGGGATTTTCCCTTTTTTGAAAAAGGAGTATGTTTTGAAAAAGTTAATTAATTCATTTATAAATCACGAAGCCGCCGGCGGTATGATATTGTTGTTTTTTGCGGTGTTGGCTCTTATTATCGCAAATTCTCCGCTCGCACATTTTTATGAACATTTACTTCATCAGGAAATTACTCTCGGTTTCTCTTCTTTCGGAATTGAAATGTCTTTCCTTCATTGGATTAATGACGGATTGATGGTTATCTTTTTCTTTGTTGTAGGTATGGAAATCAAGCGTGAGTTTCTTTACGGTGAGTTGAAGTCGCTTTCTGCGACAATTATGCCGATTACCGCAGCTATAGGCGGTATGATTGTACCGGCAATTCTTTATTTTGCAGTTAATGCCGGTCTTCCGACTGCCGGCGGTTGGGGTATTCCTATGGCGACCGATATAGCTTTTGCACTCGGTGTAATAATGCTTGTCGCACGTAATGCACCTCCCGGTCTTGTGGTGTTTTTGACTGCTCTTGCAATTGTGGATGATTTGGGTGCAATTGTCGTTATTGCGCTTTTCTACAGTACCGATGTGTCTTTCATCGCTCTTGCGTCCGGACTTGCGGCATTGCTTGTAGCTTTCATTTTCAATCGTATGAAGGTAAAATCATTTATTCCTTACCTTCTTGCCGGACTTGTTGCATGGTATGCTTTCCTGAATGCCGGTATTCATCCTACGATTGCCGGTGTATTGCTCGGATTTACAATTCCCGCAGGTGAAAATTCACTGCTTGAAAAACTTGAGCATGCACTTGCTCCGTGGTCTTCATTTTTCGTAATGCCGGTTTTCGCTCTTGCAAATGCCGGTGTTTCGGTAAGCGGAGGTATCGGAGATATATTTTCGCCTATCGGTATAGGTATCATACTCGGTCTTTGTGTCGGAAAGCCTTTGGGCATTTGCGGTGCGGTTATGCTTATTAAAAAACTTTTCAAGGGAGATATTCCCGGCAAAGCACGTAAATTGCAGTTGATTGCAACCGGCGCATTGGGAGGTATAGGATTTACAATGTCGATATTCATAGCATCTCTTGCAATGGATACTCCTCATCACTTGGAAGTTGCGAAACTTTCCATACTTTGCGCTTCTCTCATTTCCGGTATAATCGGTATGGTTCTTTTCAAAGTCGATGAGAAATTGCATAAATCATAAATAAAATACAGTCTTGTTTAAAAAACAGGGCTGTTTTTTATTGTTTTTTTACGTTTGTTTTTTATTCAATATTTTTACGATTTGTCTTTATTTTCGTTTTTCAAAATAAAAACCTCGATCTGTTTTCAAATCGAGGTTCTTTTTTATAAAATTTCTTTTATGTCTTGAATTATTTGCGGAACCGTCATTCCGTTTTGTTTCAATATTTCTTCGATGTCGTATCTGTCCAAAAATTCTTTTGCCAATCCGTAGATTTTTACTTTTATGTCGGTAGATGAAAAGTATGCCGCTATTCTTTCTCCGTATCCTCCGTCTTTTATTCCGTCTTCAAGTGTGATTATTATTTTGTGTTTTTCTTTTACTTTTTGTGCGATTTTTTCGTCAATTCCCGTTATGTAAATCGGATTTATGAGGGTGGCTTTTATGCCGAGCGTTTTTTGTATTTCTTCGGCAAGTTCTTCGCCTTTCGTCATCATTTGTCCAAGTGCGTAAATCGCTACGGTATTTCCGTCTTGTATTATTTCCGATTTATTTATTTCGTCATAATTTTTTCTTACTTCTTTTTTCGTGTACTTCGTTTTTCCTACCGGCATTCTTATCGCTACGGAAAATTTTTTGTTTTCAAGCGACCATTCGAGCATCGCCATGTACTCGTTTGCATTTGTCGGTGCAAGGTATACGAGTTCGGGTATGTGTGATATGAGCGGTATGTCGAATATTCCCAAGTGCGTTTTGTCACGTGTTCCGTACAATGATGCGTTGTTTACGAGCATTGTTATCGGAGTTTTGTTTATACATACATCTTGAGAAAGTTGGTCGAATGCACGTTGCAAAAAGGAACTGTATATCGCAAGGAGCGGTTTGCCGTCATTTTTCGCCATTCCGCTTGCAATTGATACTGCGGCTTCTTCGGCAATTCCTACGTCCATATATTGTTTGCCGACTTCTTTACGTTCTTTGTCCCAAAATCCGACAACGCTGGGTGTACCGGCAAGTATTACCGTAACTTCTTTGTCTTTTTTCGTCTTTTCAAGTATGTAATCTCTTGTGAGTGTCGTGTACGTTTCAATTTGGGTGTTGTTTATGTTTTTACCCGTTTTTTCGTCATACGGTTGGTGGTAGTGCCATACTTCTTTTTCTTTTTCGGCATAATCATATCCCATGCCTTTTTGTGTAACCATGTGTATTACAACAGGTTTTGAAATGTTTTTTACTCTTTTAAGCACTTCGGTGATTTCTTTCAAATTGTTTCCGTTTTCAACGAAAATGTAATCCAAATTCATCGCTTTGAAAATATTGCACGGATAAGCGCCTTTCGTTTCACGAAGTTTTTTCAAATTTTCATACAATCCTCCGTGATTTTCGGCAATGGACATTCCGTTGTCGTTTACTATCATTATTAAATTGGTACCGAGTTCGCCGGCAATGCTCAAAGATTCGAGTGCCTGACCGCCCGAGAGTGAGCCGTCACCTATAATCGCCACTACATTTTCATCACTTCCACGCATATCACGTGCTTTTGCAAGTCCCAACGCCAAGCTCAACGATGTGGATGTGTGTCCGATTGTAAAAAGATCGTATTCACTTTCATCCGGACTTGTAAATCCCGATAAATCGAAGTAGTGATCGGGATCGGTAAATGCGATTTTACGTTCCGTAAGTATTTTGTGTGTATATGTCTGATGAGATACGTCAAAAACAATTTTGTCGTAAGGCATCGTAAATACGTCATGCAAAGCGACCGTAGGTTCTATCATTCCCAAATTCGGTCCTACATGTCCTCCGGTTGTCGGCATTCTGTGAATTAAAAGAGTTCTGATTTCATCAACCAGAGCCTGCTTTTCTTCCGCAGTCATCTTTTTCAAATCTGCGGGAGTATTTATTTTTTCTATGTACATATTATTCCTTTTCAAATTTCAACAAGTATAAGTATAGTATACCATAATTCACACCGCTTCCTTATATTTAAATCGATATATAAATAAATTTCACGAATTGCTTTTATTTGGTTATATACTTTTGTTTGAATTTGAACATATACTATGTTACTATCAAGTATAATATTATTCTAATTAAGTATTCTGTTTTGTTAAGAGGTAAAAAATGGAACACGATAAGAAAATATCCGCATATATGCGTTTGTACACAAAAATCAGAAGTTCGATAACCGGCAAAGTTTACAAGTACGGAAGTAAATTACCTTCAAAACGTCAGCTTGCCGAACGAATGGGAGTAAGTGTCATAACGGTTGAGCATGCGTATGAACTTTTGGCGGAAGAGGGATATATAGAGCCGCGTCAACGTAGAGGATATTTTGTAATTTACAATGAAGACAATTCTTTTGCGGTGGGAAAAAAGCCGATAAATATTTCCCCTTCAATGCGTAAAAACATAGAAATCGAGCAGGGACGTCTTTATTCACGTGAAGATTTTCCGTTTTCAATTCTTGCAAAAACGATGCGACGTATACTTACAATGTACGGTGAAAAAATATTGAGCCGTTCACCCAACAAGGGACAGCCGGAATTTCGCAGAGCAATTGCAGAGTACCTGGCACGAAGCAGAGATATAATTGTAGATGAAGATCAAATTCTCATCGGTGCCGGTGCGGAATACCTCTACGGACTTACGGTACAAGCTTTAAGGCGAAACGTTTTGTACGGTCTTGAGGATCCCTCATACGAAAAAATCGAACAGGTATACTTGGCAAACGGTGCGAAAATAGAAAAACTGAAAATGGGCATTGAAGGTATAGAAACGGAGGCGCTGCAAAAAAGTAATGCACAAGTTTTGCATGTAACACCTTACAACAGTTATCCCAGCGGAGTAACTGCAAGCGCTTCTAAAAGAAGAGAATACATTAAATGGGCATCAAAACGTAACGGAATTTTGATTGAAGACGATTTCGATTCGGAATTCACCTTACTTTCAAAAGCTGAAGACACACTGTTTTCATTGGCTCCCGATTCGGTAATATATATGAATACGTTCTCACGTACCATAGCACCGTCAATACGTGTAGGTTACATGGTAATACCGAAAAGATTGACGGAAAAATTTGAAAGAAATATAGGTTTTTATTCATGTACGGTTCCGGTATTCGACCAATTGGTGCTTGCCGAATTCATATCAAACGGAAGTTTTGAACGTCACATAAACCGTATACGAAGAAAAAAAGAAAAGAACTTTTAGAAAATCAGGCAATTCAAAAGGCTTACCCGATTGAGTAAGCCTTTTTTTTATTTCTTAATAATAATTCTCTGTACAATTGAAGGGAAACTCCACTTCCAACAAATGAAGAGACCGATAACACAATCAATTACACCTTCCAACAAATCGAAAGGTATCTTAATCATTGCGTATTCCATAGTACTGTATACGAATGATCTTCCCAAGAAATATCCGATGCATGAGATGATTTGACCTGCCGTAACACCCATAACCGATGCGACAATCGGTTTATCGGTAAGGCATTTGCGTGCAATCACCGAAATCACGACACCTTGAATACCGTGTACTACAAGAGATACGAACATCGGAGCCGGATAGAAGAAGAAATCTCCCAAAAACGCACCGATACCCGCAACGACAAACGCTCCTGCCGGATCCAATGAAATTGCGGCAATGGTTATAATGATTTCATTAAAATAAAAATGACCGCCCGGAACAGGGATACTGAAAGAACTTAAAATTACATTTATCGCCATCATAAGTGCAGTCAAACAAAGCCACTGTGTATTATGCGGCAAACTTCCATATTCATGTTTCATATATACCTCCAAAGAGTATTTTTGAACCCATGGCGTTCATTCTTAAAACATTATAAAATATTTTTTGAAATCTTAAAATTGCCAAAATTGAATAATTTTATAATACCAGTTTTAAATGTAATTTTTTTTTACAAAAACAAAATACATATTGAAATATCAAATGCACTTAGAAATTTAAGACAAATATTTTCATCCGACATGTTTTTACAAAGTACAAATATTTCATAAAACGCAAAATAAAAACGGATAAAGAAATAAATCTTCATCGTTTTTAATGACGACTCAATTTCCTTAACCGTTTTTATTTTTTTAATACCATCTTGTCATCGGTAAATCGTTGTTTACACCTTTTGTCATAAGAATTTGATGCAAATCTATATTACCGAGCTTGAATGCGGCGGCACATCCGCAGAGGTATAAATCCCACATGCGAACGAATTCTTCACCACGTTCACTCTTGACTTTTTCACGAACTTTTTGGAAGTTTTCATACCAACATTTCAAAGTCTTGTAATAATGTCTGCGTAAACTTTCAACGTCAAGCACACGGAAATCATTCTCGTATGCGCGGTATATCATTTCACGAAGTGACGGAAGCGTTCCGCCCGGGAAAATATACTTACGCATCCACGGATTTTTCGATCCTTCGGTATTACCGCTTATGTAATGTAAGAGGAAAACTCCTCCATCACACAAAAGGTGGTTTGCCGTTTCCATATAAAGTGAATAATTCGAACGACCTACATGCTCAATCATACCTACACTTACTATACGATCGAACATCAAACCTTTTGATTCCAAATCACGATAATCCACAAGATCGATATGTACTTTGTCTTCAAGTCCCAAAGCCTTTATACGTTCACGACCTTTTTTACACTGTTCCTTGCTCAAAGTACAACCGTAACCGGAAACACCGTACTTCTTTGCAGCTTCAATCAAAAGATATCCCCAGCCGCAACCGATATCCAAAATTTTCATGCCTTTTTCAAGATGTAACTTTTCAAGTATGTAATGCACCTTGTTACGCTGTGCTTCTTCCAAAGTATCCTTTTCATTTTTGAAATAAGCACACGAATAACTCATTGACGGATCGAGCCAAAGAGAGTAAAAATCGTTTCCTAAATCATAATGAGAAGAAACTTCCTTTTTTTGATTTGCTTTGGATTCCGATGTATGCAGAATACTGCCCAAAGCACCCTTGTCCAATGAAAATTGATTTGTTTGACTCAAAATTGCATACAAAGCTTCGTAAAGGTCGCCTTCAATTTCGATATCCTTGCGCATATATGCTTCTCCGAGCGCAAGCGAAGTAGATGAAAACAACTGCTTCTTGGGAATATCTTTATTTACCTTGACGGTAAATTTCGGCTCACCTTCTCCGATTTTATAAACTTTTCCATGTAAACTTACATTAAAACAAACTTTGTCGAAACGCTGCAAATAATGAATCAAAAATAAATCAAGCATCGACATCCGATACACATCCCTTCACACTTTTTTTACTTAAGCGTGACATTGTACTTCTCTGCAAAATGATCGGGATGATACTCGTTTTTTGCTTTCCTCAAGCCTTCAATACCTAAATCCTCTTCGCGATTTACGAACTCGGTATCTTTGAACTCATTAAGAATAAAATCTCTGTTTATCGCCTGATATAAACCGCGCACCTCAGGATTTGCCTTTTCAAAATGTATATGTGCGACATTTTCATTAAGCAAATCTCCGCAAGTAAAAGCCTCTACCTTGCCATAAATACGAATAACGGCACCTTTTAAGCCCAACGCCTTCCAATTGTCGAAAGCGAGATTTATGGCCTCTTCCTCTTTTTCAATATCACCATGACGCACGAACCATTCACTTATTCCTCTACGAGCATCCTCCATATTTGTATCATTTACGGGTTCATACACATAGTCACCATATTCTCTTAAAAAATGATTCAGGTGGTTCTTTTTCATTCTGAATTTCTTTCCGGAAAGATTGATCAGATCACTCGTCTTGTAAATATACTCCCAATCATCACGAAAGGGCGTGAAAAGATACTTATCCGGTACTTGCGTCTCAATTTTTTCTACAACCTCTTTTGAGGCACCCATCAACATGAAAGGATGACCTGTTTTATCAAACTCATGCTGAATTAATTCCAAACCGTGAGAAAAAGAAGCACCTTCTTTTGCAAACGGCGGCATGAAATAGACTTGAGTTCCCCTTCCTGCACGTATGAACAAAATATCGTCCTGCTCTGCCCACATCGTATTGTAAGAATTTTGCCATAAAAATAATGTGTTGAACGAACAATCACATTGCTCATAATGATGAACCTTGAAAAAATCATTTATTCTTTCCTTATCGTCTATATTAAACCGTCGGAATTCTATGATTTTCGCCTCCCTCCGACCTTCGAATAAAAATTATACCGAAGTCCTACCCATAATTTAAACCTTTATCGGAAAATTTTCAAATCAAACTATAATATTAGAAAATTTACGCAACTGTTCACAACGAAAATACAAAAACAGGAAAGTTTGTTCGTTAAAATAAAAAAACTCCTTTTTTTACGTGTTTTTTACAAAAAATACAACATTAAAATCAATAAAATCTGCATTTTAATTTTGTAAAATAAAAAGTTATTCACAGTTATTCACAAATATTTTTCATATTTCCACATCTTAAAAAACTCGACAAAATAAAGTTTTTTTGCTATTCTCAATTAAAACGACGAAAATTTTATTCACATTTTTAAACCTGTATTTTTGTACACTCCTTGTAAACAATTCACAAAAAATGCATTTTTACTGTTTTTTTTCAATTTATAAATTTGTTATTGTCACAACTTGTGGAAAACTGTGAATAAGTATGTGAAAAAGGTGAATAACTGCGTATTTTACACATTTTTTACATCTTTGTTTTCAAAAAATTACACATTGGAAAATACAAACTTCCGTTTTTGTTTTCGTTATTCTCATTTAAACATATCGAAAATAATCTATATTTATATATTACCACAGTTGTCGCATTTTTCATAAATTTGTATTAAAATATCAGTTATGAATTTAAAAAAAATTATAATAAAAGGTATTTTATATGACTTTCATAAAAAAAATTTTAAACGCAAATAATTTAAAAAATCTGATGAAATTTTTATTTTCCGTTTTCATCGGTTTCATATTTATTTTTATCATATCCGCACTGATAAACGGATACACTCCGATCAGCGGTAATGAAAGCTATGTTCTGTATGCGGCAATTTCCGTATCACTCACATATTTTTACTTCGGTAAAAGTAAATCATACCTGATTACACTTCTGCCGCTTTTCGTTTTATTTGCATCCGCATACCTTATCCGCAGATTTTCCGGACTTACATATGATGCACAAGACTTTTACCGTTTTGCGGGCTTTACACTTTGCATCTACAATCCTTTACTTATAATTTTAAGATTTGTAAAAAACAAAATTTCACATATCTTTGCTGCATTCGTGACATTTTTCATTACATTGCTTCCCGTTGCAATTCTTTGGGGATACTGGACGATAACAAAAAAATTGATGCTTCCGGAAACTTTTCTCGCCATAAGTCAAACCGACTTCAGCGAAGCTTCTGCATATATGCAAGGTATGTTCAACTCAAATATTTACGGACTTCTTATACTTTTTCCGATTATTGTCTTAGGACTTTCAATTTTGTCCTATAAAAAACTTGTAAAAAATACAAATCTTCCGAAATATTCCGTTGTGATTGCGATTTTACTTTTACTTTTACACGGACTTTTGATATTTCACACATCACGCAACTCGATAGCCGCACCTTTTATACAAACTAAAGAATACATGGACAAATACAGAGAATTTGCCGAAAATAAAGAAGCACGAAAACAATTTATCAAGCAAAATTTACAGGCAAAAGACGAAAAAGGCGTATACGTTCTGATAATAGGCGAATCCCAAAATCGTGACCATATGCAAGTATACGGATACAATCGTGATACAACTCCTTTCCTTTCAAGTATAAAAAACGATCCGCACTTCATATTCTTCGACCATGCAAGATCGTGCCACACTCAAACCGTACAGGTACTCACATTTGCACTCACCGCCAAAAATCAATACAACCGTATACAAATGAAAGAAGCGCCCTCGATACTCGAAGTCGCAAATGCTGCAGGATACACTACGGCATGGCTCAGCAACCAAGGAAAATACGGAATGTTCAACACGCCGATTACCGTTATCGCATCGGATGCTAAATACCAAAAATTCATAAACGAAACGGCAGGCGAAACAAAACGTGAATGGACCGAAAAAGTAGACAAAAATCGAAACCGTAAAGGAGATTACGATGAAAATCTTGTAACGGAGCTGAAAAACCTTCCGAAGACCGACAAAATGCTCATCGTCATACACCTCATGGGAAACCACACACCCTACGGAGCAAGATACCCCGACGGATACGATTACTACAAAGGAAACGACATCTCCATAGACAAGTACGACAACAGCATACGTTATACGGACGAAGTTTTGAAAAATATTTATGAAACGGCAAAAGAAATACCTAACTTCAAAGGCATAATATACTTCTCCGACCATACCGATGCGGTAGATCAGGGACTTGCACACGATGCGACACTTTTCGTGCCGGAAATGACATATATACCTATGTTCATGACATTCTCGGACGATTATATGCAAAACCGCAAGGAAACGATAAACATATTGAAAGAACATGAAAAAACATATTTCACAAACGATTTGATATTCAACACTTTGCTTTCGATAATGGATATAAAACTCGGCGGCATCTATGAAAGTACAAACGACATCACAAAAAATTCATACGATGACGACCCTCACAGATTTTTGACACTTTACGGAAAAGTTGAAATCTCAAAAGATCCCAACTTCCCGAACAAATAAAAAAATCCCCGTCAAATGACTTCATAAATATCGTAAACGATACAAAATGAAAATCATAAAAACGGGGATTATTTATTTCCCGGACAACTCTTTGAAAAGTTCCTCCACATGTGTAGAAGCTTTCACCTTTCGATACTCGGCAATCAAAACGCCTTTTTCATCAATAATGAAAGTGGACCTCTCTATACCCATGTACTTTCTTCCGTACATACTTTTTTCCTTCATAACACCGTACATATTGCAAACCTCTTCATTCTCATCGGACAAAAGAGGGAAATTCAGAGAATTTTTATCTCTGAAATTACAATGCTTTCGTACACTGTCACGACTGATACCTATGACATCGTATCCCAAACGTTTCAAATCTTCGAAACGATCTCTAAATGCCATAGCCTCCAATGTACAACCGGAGGTATTATCCTTCGGATAGAAATATAAAATTACCTTTCTTCCCTTGTAATCGGAAAGAGAAATATCATGCCCTTTATCTGAAGGCAAAGTAAACAGCGGAGCTTTTTCACCCACAACGGCATTACTCATAGTATCACCCTTTCACTTCTGTTTTATATAGATATAACACATTTATTCATAAAAAAGCAAAAAAGCAGGAGTTAACCTGCTTTCTCACCTATAAAATCTGCGGAGCGCTTAAAATGAAAAATTAAGCGTTTTCAGTAAAGAGGATAGGCTTTACTGATGTTTTGTAATATACCATATGTAAGTGGAAAGTACAACCGAAATATGAATATTTATACTTTTATTTTTTAATTTATTTTATGTTTATTTTTCTAATGCTTAAAAAATAAACACATTTTATCGTATTTATCTTAAATATTATAATCTTGTATGTTTGATGACACTTTGTATAATAAACAAACTTTTCTTCCGGAATTTATATTTTTATCATTTTGTTAATTAATATTCAACCTTAAAAATACCCTCCCTACCATATGGTAAAGAGGGTAAAACTTTTTATCTCGCTGCAATCAACACTTGAATTTGCGCTTCAAGTTTTGCAATTCTTGCATTTGTTTCATTTTCGATTTGTTTTGTACGTTCATTTTGCCCTCCTACTTGTATTTATTGACTTTGACTGTTTCAAATATTTTATATTAAATTAATCATACTATTTTTACTGTTTTTATTTTATTCTTTCTATAGTAAAATATTTTTAAAGGGAGGGATTTTCATGCGTAAAAATTTTGAGCCCAAGACTTGGTTGGTTCCTCAGCCGGTTATGGTTATTTCCACTTTTGATAAGGATAATGTTCCAAATGCCATGGTGGCGGCTTGGGGTGGAATTTATGATACGAATCAAATCGGGTTTATGCTTTCTCATACTCACAAGACTACTTCAAATTTGATGTTGAACAATGCTTTTACTTTAGGTATTGCAAATGCGTCTTCAATCGATCGTATTGATTTTTTGGGTATGATTTCGGGTAATGATGTGCCGGATAAGGTCGCTCGTGCAGGTTTTACCGTTTCCAAGAGCGATTTCGTTCATGCTCCGATTATCAATGAGTTGCCTTTCGTGCTTGAATGCAAGGTAGCAAAATGTGAGAAAGTAGGCGAGGATTTTTATTTTGTGAGTGATATTGTAAATATTTCCGTTGATGAAAATATTTTGAATGACAAAGGAAATATTTGTTTCAAAAAGTTGGATCCCGTTATTTTCGATGCGGTTCATTCTGTTTATCGCCGTTTGGGAAGTAAGGTTGCAAATTCATTTGAGGTCGGAGAAAAGTACAAAAATTTATAATTTTGAAATTCAAAAAGCACGGAGTTTTTTTCGTCTCCGTGCTTTTTTGCGTGAAATCAATTACATTTTTTCGTTTTAAAAATATTCCGGAGTCATTTTCGTTCAGATTGAAAAATGTCCGGAGTATTATTTTTTATTTTCATTTTTGTCTTGTTACGAATATTACCGCACTTATTATCAGTGCCATTCCTATAAGTTCGTATATTCCGAATGATATCGAAAATATTAATATTGAGAATATTACCGATGAAAGAGGTTCCAATGCTCCTACTATTCCGGCTTCTTGCGGTTTTATGTACTTTGTGCTTGCAAGAAACAATCCGAATGCTATTACCGTTCCGAGTATGACTACGTAGATAAATGCCGCTACCGATTCCGTATTTATTTTTCCGACAAATGGTGTTGTTATCGCATAGCATAAAAGGCATATTCCACCGATTATCATTGCCCAACCTACTACGAGTGAGGTTCTGTATTTTTTCAAAATTTCTTGCGGCTGCATTGTATAGACTGCCGCACATAATGCCGATATAAGTCCCCATGTGAGCGCTTTAGGAGATACTTGCAATGTTTCATAGTTTCCGTGTGTAACTATGAAGAATGTTCCGAGTGTGGCGAGCATTGCACACAGCATTTCAATTTTTCCGGGTTTTCTTTTTTCTTTGATGCATGCCCATATTACGAGTATTATCGGCATGAGGTATTGGAGTACGGTCGCTACTGCCGCATTACTTGCTTTTATCGTTACGAAGTATGTGTATTGCGCTCCAAGTACGCCGAACACTCCGAATATCACCAGGTCTTTTAAATTTTTTGTTTTTTTCAATATTTCAAATATGTTTTGTCTGTTTTGCGTTATATCGAAAATGAGCAAAATTATGCCTGCCGTCAGCATACGAAACGTTGAGAGCCATTCGGGAGAAATTTCCATTACATTCAAAAGATATTGTCCGGCTATTCCCGAACTTCCCCAAAATATGGCTCCTGTTGCTGCCATTGATATTCCTTTTATTCTGTCGCTCATGTTTTTCCTCTACTTAAATTTAATACCCGTATTAACGGGTATTTTTATGTTTGCTCTATTTTTTATTCTTTCGTTTTTCTTTTATAGGTATATATTCCCAATCTGTTGTTTACGCATCTTATGAAAGGCATCATCATTTTTTTCCAGCCTTTTACGTGTTTTTCCATTTCGTCGGTGAAATTTGTGTATCCTATTTGTTTTATGAGAGGATTTATTTTTGTTATTTCACTTCCGTCTTTGCATCCGAATTTGAACGGTGCTTTTTTCTGATCTACCACATCATGTTTTCCTGCAAATATCAGTGCATTTTTTGAAAGCAGGTCGAATTGTGCGGTAAAAGAGTCGAATTTGTCCGTAAGTATTTTCAAAAATTCTTTTACTTCTTCTTTTGAAAAGTACATGAGCATTCCTTCGGAGATGATGAGTACTTTTCTGTTTTTGTGGTTTATTTTATCGGGCCAAAAGGGATCGAGTGCCGACATTGCTATATTTTTAACTCTTGCGTGTTTTCCTAAAATTTTTTCTCTTGTTTGTATTACGGGTAAAAAGTCTATGTTGTACCAGTGTATTTTTCCGTTGTCTACTCTATAAAATCTTGTATCCAGTCCTGCTCCTACCGATATTATTGTTGCATCGGGGTATGATTGTATGAATTTTTTCGCTTCATTGTCCATTACTCTTGCACGTATTACGCAGCCCAAGTAAGATGCCCATGCTTTTTTCAATTTTTTATCGTTTATTTCTATTTTTTCAGCTATTTCTTTTGCTTTGAAATCGAACAATATAGGTCTTTCGCTGTCAAGATCTTTTGCTCTCATGTACAACGTGATGAGTGCCGTTTCCGAAACTCCTTCCCACTTTGTATTCATAGTTTTTCCCTCCTGTCTATTTACAATATATCATATTTTTCACATTATTTTTCATATATTTTTTTTCATTTGTTTCCAAATTTTATAAATATGTTAAAATGTATAAAGTATAAGAGGAGGTTTTTATGCGTATCGTTATTTTGGGAGCCGGTGATTTAGGTTACAGTATTGCCGAACTTCTTTCAAATGAGGATCATGATGTCATCGTTATTGATAATGATGAAGATTCTCTTAATCTTGTAAAAAACAATTTAGATGTACTTACTATCGAGTCGGATGCATCTTCACCTTTGACTTTGCGTGATAATGATATTTCTTCCGCAGATATTTTGGTTGCAACGACACGTTATGACGAGGTAAATATCATTGCATGTATTCTTGCAAAAAAGATGGGTATTTCTCATACTATCGCACGCATTCGTGACAGCAAGTATATTAACGAGACCGATGAATTTATGCGTGAAAATTTCGACATCGATCTTGCAATCAGTCCCGAGCAGGTTACCGCTTACGAGATGAATCGTATTTTGATGGCTCCTCTTTCTTTGAATATTGAAGATTTCGCAAATGGGAAAGTACGTCTTTTTGAAACGAATATTCCCAAGAAGTCGCATTTTGCAAATATGGCTTTGAAGGATTTGAATCTTCCGGATACCATTCTTGCCGCCATGATTTTCAGAGACCATGAGATGATTATTCCTCACGGTAATGATATAATTCGCCCTTTCGACAGTGTCTACTTTATAGGAGATCCCAAGGAAATAGAAAAATTCAGTCACTCTTTCGTTCCGATGGATACGGGCACGGTTAATCGTGTAATAGTTATAGGTGCCGGTCGTACCGGTCTTGCTCTTGCTCCTCTTTTGGAGAAAAACGGTGTTTCCGTAAAACTTATTGACAATAATGAAGATCGTTGCAAAGATGCTGCCGAGATTTTAAACAATTCGGCGGTTATTTGCGGCGATGCTACCGATATGGATCTTCTTATGGAAGAAGGCGTTTCCGATGCGGATGCGGTTATCTGCACTACCGGAGATGACAGATTGAATATGATGATGGCACTCATTTCAAAACATGCCGGTGCAAAGAAAACCGTTGTACGTGTCGCACAAAGCGATTATGTAAATTTAATGGAAAAAATAGGTGTCGATGTCGTTCTTTCAACTCGTCTTATTGCGGCGGAAGAAGTTCTCGCTTTTATACGTAAAGGAGGACTTGTTTCAGTTTCGTTCCTCGAAGATGCAAAAGTCGAAGCTTTGGAACTTATTCTTCAGGAAGGTTCACCCGTGTCCGACAAACCTCTTATGGATATAGATATGCCGAAAGAATGCCTTATCGGCGCTTACGTACGTGACGGAGAAGCTTTTATTCCTAAAGGTAAAACAATTCTCAAGACCGGTGATCGTGTAATAATTATTACGAAATCTTCCGATGCTTCCAATATTATGGATTTTTTAAAGGGAAATGAATCGTAATGGATTTCAGAGTTTATTTCTACATATTGGGTCTTTTTACCCTTTTCCAATCTCTACTTCATTTACCGGCAATTGCAGATGCTTTATATTTATCTGAAAATGTCGTTCCTTTCGTGTTCTCTTTTTTATTTACATTTATAATCGGCTCGATTTGTGTATATTTTCACAAACGAAATAATTACACTCTTCCTTTGATGACAGGAGTATACCTTTTGCCCTCTTTGTGGATTTGGATGGCATTTTTCGGTATGCTCCCTTTTGTTTTTTCCGGTATGCTCGTACCTTTGGACGCTTTTTTTGAAAGCATTTCATCACTTACAACTACCGGAATGGATATAATTCACCATACAAATTCACCGAGTTCCTTGATTTTGTGGCGAGACCTTTTGAAATGGAGCGGTGGACTCTACTTTGCAATTATGCTTTTGACGGTTTTTTCAAGACTTTCACCACGCGCCGGATCGATACTTTCAATGTCATCAAGAGGAATTTTCCGCCCGAGTCATAACCGCATGCTTTCGATAAGTCTTGACGTTTTTAAAATATATTCACTTCTTTCACTTATCATATTTTGTCTTTTTTACTTGGCGGGATTTCCGATATACAGTTCACTAAAACTTGCACTTCGAACAGTTTCGACCGCAGGCGCAATCATGCCCTCGACTATACAAAATCTGCCGCTTTCGTCACTCGTACTTTGCATAATCGCAATACTCATCGGCGGCTCAAACTTGATGTTCTATCATCCTTTATTCAAAAAGAATTACAATATTTCATTCAAAAACGACAAAGAACTGCATATTTACCTTGCATCATTCTTTGTAATAGCATCACTCTTTGCTATTCATATGTGGAGTACGAAATATTTTGACCTTAATCAATCAGTAAAAGTTGCGTTTTTCTACAGTGCATCATTCCTGTCTACAACCGGATTTGCAACGAAATCCATTGCAAACTTTCCCGAATTCGATAAATTCCTCATGCTTCTTTTACTCTTCTTCGGAGGTTGTATAGGATCGATGGGCGGAGGATTCAGAATTTTCAGACTTATCGTACTTTTAAAAACTGTATCAAGAGGAATACGCCAAATGGTACATCCTCATCAAATTTCAGACATAAGACTCGGTAAAAATCTCATACCCGTAAATGATTTCATCTACATACCCGTTTTATTCTTTTCGTACATTTTCATAATATTCGTATCATCGGCAATACTGTCTTTGGACGGATTTACAATGACAGAAGCACTTGGAATTTCCATAAGCTGCCTTACAAGTGCGGGAAGCGGAGCAATGATTTACGGAATAAACGAATTCTCGACATTTTCTCCGTTTATAAAAACATTTTCAATTATACTTATGATTATCGGAAGATGTGAAATATTTCCGGTAATGATTATATTCTTTAAAATTAAAGATCGTATTATCAATCGTTGGTAAGGAGGGACTATGAATATAGAAATGCTTTTCTTCATGCTTGCAAGACTTCTTTTTGCAAGCGGACTTGCACTCATCCCCTCACTCATGCTTGCATTTTTCTACAACGAACCTTCAACTCCTTACTTTATAACAATAGGTATATCACTGCTTTTATTTCTTTTCTTCTACAAAAACGGACGTGAAAGCGTAGAAATATCAACACGTGAAGGCATAGCAATCACATCGTTAGGTTGGATAGTAATCTCACTTTTATATGCAATACCCTACACATTCTTTTCAATTTCCTTCCTGGACAGTTTAGTCGAAAGTGTATCGGGACTTACCGGAACCGGAGCCACCATAATAAACAACGTGGAAGCAATGCCTCAAAGTCTGCTCTTCTTTCGCAGCATGACACACTGGATAGGCGGACTGGGAATAATAGTATTCTTTATTGCACTGTTTCCCCAATTCCAAAAAGGAACGGCACGAATGCTCTACACCGAAAGCAGCGGCCCCGTATCATCAACAGCAATGCCCCGCATAAAAGAAATGACAAAAGCGCTCTTCATCGTATACACGATAGCAACCTTACTTTCAACGGCAGTATACATGGTACTCGGACTGGATTTCCTTACCGCACTGAACCACGCATTCTCCGCAACGTCAACCGGAGGATTTTCAACAAAAAATGGAAGCATAGCGGATTTCAAAAATCCGATACTCGAAACCGCCATAGCGATATTTATGGCAATCTCGGCAATAAACTTCAGCGTATACGTAATAGCATGGAAAAAAGGCTGGAAAACAATATTCAAAGATACGGAATTCAAAGGATACTTAGCAATGCTCGCATTCGGAACACTTATAATGGCAATAAACCTCAATACGCAAGCGGACGTACCCTTCATGCAAGCACTTCACGACACATTCTTCACAGCATCATCACTATCCTCTACAACGGGATTTGTAACGGTAGACTTCGACACATGGCCGACATTCTCGAAATGGATATGCCTCATGCTCATGTTTGTAGGGGGAAGCGGAGGATCCACCTCGGGAGGCTTTAAAATAATACGACTTATAATACTCTTGAAAGGCGTATACTCACTTATAAGATACAAACTCAATCCGAAATTCACAATGCACCTACATACAGATACGGAAAACTACGACAACACCGTACTCTTGAACGTATTCAGATACTTCTTCGTATACTCGGTATTATGCGTAATATTTACACTCATATTCCTCTTTGACGGAGTAGCGACACCGGATGCACTGGGACTTTCAATAACGACAATGAGCGGCACGGGACCGGCATTCGGACAATTCGGTCCGACAATGAACTATGCAGCACTTCCGACACTGAGCAAAATATCGGTATGCTTCTCAATGCTTTTAGGAAGACTCGAAGCATTACCGCTCATAATACTCTTCTATCCGACATTCTGGAGAAAAAGCGGATGGTAAACAAAAATTCTCTCGCTTAGCAACTGAAGCAAGAGAATTTTTTGTAAAATACAGATTAAATATATATTATATAATCAATACTGAAATAAATATAAGAGGTTTAAAATGTTTGAAAATTTCTACATCGGCTCGCAACAAGACTTAAAATTGATAATTATTCCTGCGATTATATGCACATTACTTCGTATAGCATTTATAAAAATATACGGAGATAAAAGCATTCCGGAATACGACAAAAAATACAAAACATCATTATGGTTCGGATTTCTTTGGGGACTGGATTTCAATGCCTATGTATACCTTATATCACTCCTTCTCATAAGTTTACCGGCATCTTTTATTTCCTTTTACCATGATATAAGCGACCTTGTACGTATACTCTGGGTAGTCGGATACTCAATTGCACTATATATTGTTTTCATGGGAAAAATTATATTTTACGGAGAATTTCGCGATATATTCAATCAAACAATGCTACTTGGAAAAAATGCCGACAAAGGTAACTTCGCAGACATATTTTTCAATCAATACCATGGAATATGGATACTTCTCGGACTTATACCCTACATAGGAATAACCGCCATATCGACATGGATACTACTCCAAACTCCGACAATTCCATATCCTGAAATCGAACAAAACATAGCGGCATACATATTCAATACATTTATATTCATTTTACTTGTATTACTCTTTTACTTCATACGTTACGGCGGACACCTTTCACACCTTTTCAAACCGTCAAGAAACAATATGCCGACCATACTGAAAAATGATATATTTTTCTCAAAAGCGGTAATTGACGACTTTATAGCAATAGAACTCGTTTTCAAACAACAAGAACAAAAAATACTTAAACACACCGAAAAAGAATCTGCAGAAATTTTAAAACCTCTTATAAATATAAAAGAAAACGGAAAAGACATCTGGAAACCGTTCTTACGCAAAGCTCAAGGAGCAAGAATACGCAAACCGAAACATATTTACCTTATAATCGGAGAAAGTTACGGACAAGCACCGTTTGAAGAAAAATACTCAAAACTTCACATAGTTGACGAAGGTAAAAAATTCCGTTCATCAAAAAATACAATAACAATATCCAACTTCCTTGCAGCCGGTATGATTTCACAACCGTCCCTTGCAAGTATTTTCTCCGGAATTTTTGATGCAAACTTCGAAATAAATGAAATGCCTTCATTCCAACAAAAACAAGTACCCACCGCATTTGCCGCTCAAATGAAAAAACTCGGATACACCACAGCTTATTGGTACGGCGGAAATACAGCATGGGCAAGCTTGGGCAGATTCGGAAAAGCACAAGGATTCGACATGAGAATCGGAGCGGTAGAATACTGCGACAAAAACGCACCAACAACATGGCTCGGTATCTATGACCATCTCTTCTTTGAAGGTTTGTACAAAGAAATACTCAAAATCGACAAAGAAACACCGATGTTCCACTTGATATATACCACATCCAATCATCCGCCATACACTATCCCCGTACAAAAATACGGATTCAAACCTGACGAAATATTAAAAGAAACAACCGACGACATAAAGAAAAACAAAAAACTTGTAAACAACTTGGGAATGTATTGGTATGCGGACTACTACATGTGCGACTTCATAAAAAAAGTACAAAAACTCGATCCGGACAGTTTAATAATAGTAACGGGAGATCACCCGAGACTTATAATTCCTTTCAACACGGAAATGTACCCTCAAAAAGAACCCACAGTACATGAAAAATACGGTACATCATTTTCAATGCACCATACGGACCTTGAAAAAGAAATGTTCCCGCAATTGAATATTGCCGGACATATGAACATAATGCCTACAGTAATAGAAGCAATAGCACCTAAAGACTTCGAATACTACTCGATTATGCCTTCACTCTTTACACCGATAGAAAAAGTTGTAACCCCGTTCCACTGGTTAAATCAGAAAATGATAGGTTACTACGGAGATGAAACGGCACAAAATTTGAACGGAAAAAACAATGAAACAAAACAAGGAATAAAAGAATTCACAGACGAAAGAGCTGCATGGTGCGAACTTACGGCATGGATAATAAAACATCCGGAAGTTTTAATATAAACGGAGATACTATGAAATATTTTTTAATTTATTCCGTTGCCTACTTCGGAGACACCTTAATGACAAACAGTCTATGTCTAAATCTGAAAAAAATTTATCCGAATTGTTATATTGTTTATATTGTAAACAAGAACTTTTACGATGTTGCTATTAATTTAGAAGGTGTAAATGAAGTTTGGATTTATGACAAACATGGAGAACATAAAGGTTTAAACGGTATATTTTCATTTATAAAAAAATACAAAGGTAAATATAAATTTGATTCGGCTTTCGTTACTTTTGCACCCTTAAGAGGTGTATTAATATCAAAAATTTTGGGAGCTGAAAAAATTTATACAGAATATAAATCAACAATATGTCGTCCATTTATATCAAATAAAAACACAAACTTTAAAAACTATATTCACATACAAGACAGAATTGCTTACTTGGGAGAACTATACTCAAAAAAGCCTTTTGAAATTTTAAAAATTAAATATAATATACCGAAAAATGCAATTCAATATGTAGATGAAAATTTATTGTTTAACATAAAAAAACCTTTTGTAATTTTAAATCCTATTACAAAAAATAAAATAAAAGATTTCAAAAAAGAATTAATTACAGATTTAGTAACTCTTATAGATAAAGACGGATATATACCAATAATGACGGGCATCGGACAAGAATCAAACGATTATTATAATTCACTACCCGAACTCACAAAAAACAAACTTTTAAATTTCAGCAATAAAACTACAATACCTCAACTAGCCGCATTACTTAAACGTTCATCTCTACTTATAAGTGCAGATACGGGAACAGCACATTTAGCACTTGCAACAAATACCCCTTTAATAGATATTTTTTATAGAAATGAAGAATTCCGTTTAAAACGATGGGCACCCAAATCTATTTACAATGCAAAATCCGTTACTCATAAAAAAGCTTTAGATTCAATATATATATGGGAAAAAGGAAAAGAAATAATAAAAAGGAGATTTTATGAAAATTTATAATCCTTTAATATCGGTAATTATTCCGATTTACATGGCTGAAAACTTTTTACATCGTTGTGTAGACAGTGTAATAAATCAAACATATAAAAATTTGGAAATAATTCTTATAAATGACGGTTCAAAAGATAAAAGCGGAATTATTTGCGATGAGTACGCAAAAAAAGATACTCGTATAAAAGTTATTCATCAAGAAAATCAAGGTGTAAGTGCAGCCAGAAATAAAGGATTGGATATTGCAAAAGGAGAGTTTATTTATTTTCTCGACTCGGACGATTATATATCATTAAATGCTTTTGAAAAATTAATAAATGTACAAAAAGAAGAAAATTACGATATTGTAGCTTCAGGACATTATTCGGTTCATGGTAACAAGTATATTGTAAAATCAAAAAATTGGGAGAAAAAGAGTACTGATTTTGAAATTATACGTAAAAAAATTTTATTAAATAAATATCCGAATTTTTGTGCAGGTAAATTGTTTCGGAAAAAATTATGGAATAATTTACGTTTTCCGATAGGAATAATTTCAGAAGATATGTATGCTTGTGCAAGATTTTTTATGATTGCAAAAAGTGCTTGCGTTATTTCAGACCCTTTATATTTTTACACTGCAGAAAATGTAAACAGTCTTGCAAACGGAGCAAATATTTCTTCATTGGTAAATTCAAAATACGGTAATTTCTTTGCATGGAAAGACAGAGAAAATTTAGCTCAAAAATATATGCCTTCATTTTTAAAAATTTGTCGTAATTCCGTTACAATAAACGCAGTTCGTGCATTAATCATGAATTACCATACACATATAATTGAACAAAAGAAATGTGACGAAATGATAACTTATTTAAAAGAAAATAAAGATGTAAAATTACCTTTTGCAAAAAATTTTCAAAGAAATATCATTTTAAATAATAATAAAATTTGTTTAAATTTTTTGGTTTTTTTAATAAATATGTTTTACTTTTCAGAACTTTTTTACGTAGAAAGAAGTTTGAACGTATCAATAAAAAATAAAACTTTATAAGTCATGCAAAAAGAGCCTTTCGGCTCTTTTTTTTACTTTTTTTTATATTGTCGTTGCTTTTTGTATGAATTTGAATTTTTTTGTTTCTTTCAATTTTTTCATTATTTTTTCTTGTTCTTCTTTTTCGCATATTATGAAGAATGCGGATCCCGATCCCGACATTTGAACTGTTTCCGATATTTTTTTCAGTTCTGTTTTTATTTCTTTCAGTTCTTTGTTTTTTTCAAAGAGTGCTTTTTCGAAGTCGTTGTATATTTTTTCTTTCAGTTTTTTTATATTTCTTTCTTCTATTGCTTGTATTACCGTTTCGTTTTTATTTATGTTTCTTTTTCCGCTTTTGTCGATTTCTTCGTATGCTTCTTTTGTGCTTATTGTAGTTTCGCTTTGTACTATTATGAGGGGTATATTTTCATATTTTTTTATTTGTTTTATTTTTTCTCCTATACCTCTGCATCTTGCACTTCCTTCATAGATACAGAAGGGTATATCGGCTCCATATTTTACACCTATTTCACATAGTTCTTCTTTTGTGAGGTTTGCTTTTGTAAGTTTGTTCAGTCCTCTAAGTACTGCCGCCGCATCTGCCGATCCTCCTCCGAGTCCTGCTTGTGCGGGTATTCTTTTGTATAGTTTCATGTGTACTTGCGGTTTTTCTTTTATTTTTTTATAAAATTCTTCCGCCGTTTTCCACATGAGGTTTTCTTCTTTTTCGGGTGCTTTTCCTTCTTCTACGGTAAGTTTCAAGTTTTCACTTTTTTCGAGTGTTATCGTGTCATGTAGGTCTATTGAGTGCATTATCGTGTCTATTTCATGGTATCCGTCTTTGCGTTTTTTTCCTACCGTCAGTGTAAGATTTATTTTTGCATGTGCTTTTTCTGTTATTTTTTCCATTTTTCTATTATGTTTTAAAAAATTTCTTTGTTTCTTTGAGTGCTTTTTTTCGGACATGATACCGATAGCGAGTCTCCTACTTGCAGTGTCGTATTTGCGTCCGGTACTATGTGTGCTCCGAGTCTTTCTATGCTTACTATGAGTATGTGTTGAGGTATACCGAGTTCTTTGAGTTTTTTACCTGTTTTTGTGCTTGTGACCGGTATTTTCGTTTCAAAGAATGTTTGTTCAAGTGATGTCGGTACTACTCCTTTTATCATTCTCCAAAGCAGCGAGTCGTATACGGGCGGTTCTTTCAAGAGTTCCGCTACAAGGTAGGATACTATTGTTACCGTTCCTATTGCGTATATGTTGTTGAAGCTGTTTGTCATTTCAAGTACGAGAAGTATCGAAAGCAATGGCGATCTGATTGTGGACGCAAGTATTCCGCCCATTGCACATATTACTATTTGCGGAAGGTATTGCGGAAGGCTCATTCCGAGTGTAAGCATTATTTCTTGCATGAATGCTCCGGATGATGCTCCTATAACGAGTATCGGAAGAAATATTCCTCCTTGTACTCCGCTGCCGAAACAGAATGATGTAAGAAAAATTTTTCCGCAGATTATCATAAAGAGGTACATTGCGGCATATCTGTGTTGTGCGAGCATTCCTACAAGCGAGTTTCCTCCGCCCAAAAGTTCATGGTATGAGTATCCTATTGCCGATACTGCTATAAATGTTATTACAAGTTTTATTGCATTGTGTATTTTTATTTTATTGTAGAGTGTTTTGTATCCAAGTAATACTTTATTGAATATTACTCCGACTATTCCTACGAATACTCCTAAAAGCAGAAGGTGCCCGAAATAGTATAAGGGGAGTCCTTTCATTACGGAAAATCCCAGTGAGGGTTTAAGGTCGAATATTACACTTGTAACGAAGTTTGATACAAGTACCGCCGAAAATGTCGGTATTACAAGTTTAGGATAGAAACTTTTGTGTACTTCTTCAAATACGAATACAGCTCCCGATACAGGTGCCGAAAATGCCGCTGTAAGTCCTGCGGCGGCTCCTGCCGATATCAGAATTCTTTCTTCACGCAGTGTGGATTTGAATAATTTGGATACTCCTTTTCCTATCGCTCCGCCCAGTTGTACTGACGGTCCTTCACGTCCGAGTGAAAAACCGGCAAGTGCATTGAAAAGTCCTCCGAGGTATTTCGATACCGCTACCGGAACTGCACGCATGTCGAAAAGTCCCATCATTTCACCTTCGATTTGCGGTATTCCGGATCCTCCCGACATCGGTTCCCATTTCAAGAGAAAGTATGCAATTATTCCTAAAAATGAAACGAGTATTATCCATAAAATTACAGATGTCACGTCTGTATAACTCATCAAATTTTCACGGAAACTATCCATGAATTGTATTCCGTATCTGAATGTTGCTCCTCCGATACCTCCGAAAAGTCCTACAATTGCACCTTTCAAAACCATTTCTATAATTATCTTGGTATTTAAATGGTTGAACATATCATTATTTTTGCTTGCAATTTTTCCGATTTTGCCGAAGTTCAAGGTTTCACCTCTTTTATTAATACTTCTTCATAAAACACTTTTTATTTTACCATATGGATATATTACATACATAATACATAAAGAAGATTTTTTATTTTAAACGTTGTATAATATAGGTTGCTTAAATTTTTTATTTTCAGGAGGATTTATGCCTACTCGATCAAAAAAAATTAAAACATTTGATAAAAAAAGTTTTTTTATACAGTTTTTAGTGACTTTAATAGGTACTTTTGTCTATGCAATCGGTTTGAATACGTTTATGTTACCACATAAATTTTTGTCAGGCGGTTTTACCGGTATTGCAATGATTTTGTACTATCTTACAGGTTTTCCTATCGGTCTTACTAATTTACTTGCAAATATACCTTTGCTTTTTTTATCTTACAGGTACATGGGTAAAAGGTACACGCTCTTTGCAATTATAAGTACAGTTCTTTGTTCAGGTTTTTTGGATCTTACGGTTTCACTTTCAAAAATTGTTCCTGTTCATACTCCTATAGTTTCGGCAATTGCAGGTGCTTTTATTATAGGTTCGTCCATGGGTCTTCTTTATCGTTACGGAAGTTCTACAGGCGGACTTGATATTATCGGTGCAATGATAAAAAAATATTACAATATAGAAATAGGAAATGTTGTTTTATGTATAAATATTTTGATAATTTTATCGAGCATGTTCATATTTCAAATCGAACCGGCGGTATGCACTCTCATTGCAATGTACTTGAATGCAATGTTTGCAAATCGTGTTGTTTTAGGTTTTGCAAAACGCAAAGCGGCATTTATAGTTTCAGATTATCCTCTTGAAGTTTCAGATACTATTTTGAGAAATATCCATCACGGTGCAACCCTTCTTTACGGTCAAGGTACGTTCAGCGGACGTGAAAAGCAAATCGTTTTTTCAATTATTTCCTTGACACAGATAAGCAAATTACGTAAATTAGTGGAAGATGTGGATAAAAACGCATTTATTTTCATAATTGATGCGACAGATGTTATAGGTAAAGGTTTTACCGCTCCGAATTTCTTGAAAACAGGAAGATTAATCCCTTCGAAACGATATTTCATAGATGAAGAAGGAGAAATGGTCGCAACTGATTCATGGGAAAATGTTCTTCACGATGAAGCAGTTCATTATAAATTTTTAAAAAATAACGAAAAATCTAAAAAGGATTAAATCATGAACAAATATACAAAAATATTTTTTTGTTTACTCGCACTTACAACAATTCCTTTTACATTGAAAGCCGGAAATATAAATATTTCAAAGGAAATGACATACACATCGAAAAAAATTTCCGATGTAAGTACGGATCGTGAAACTTCCACTTTCATAATGAAAGACGATATGGATAAACTTACACAATTCGACATGGAACGTGTTGGAAATAAAATGACGATAAATATCCATCAAAACGGTGTAAGTGTATGGAAAAAAACTTACAATGTAAGTAACGGAGATTTTCGTGTTTCAAAAAAAATAAACAATGATAAAACATCTTTTTTGATTATAGTAGGGCAGTACGCTTTGTATATCGAAGAGGGCGATGATGAAAATCATTGGAAAATTGTTGAAACCGATGCAAGTCATGTAGATAAAAATTCTGTAGATTTTCAAAATTTGAAGTTTGAAGATATGGAGATTAAATGAAAAACGTACTTTTTATTTGTCATGGAAACATTTGCAGATCGCCTATGGCTGAATTTGTATTGAAAGATATGGCAAAAAAAGCAGGAATAAAAAATGTAAGCATAAATTCGCTTGCCGCTACAAATGATGAAAAAGGTAACGACACGTATTATGCGACAAAGGAAGTTTTGGATGAAAAAAATATTCCTTATACAAAACGTCAGTCAAGAAAAATGACTTTGGATGATTACAACAATGCGGATATTTTAATAGTAATGGATGAAAATAATGTAAATCAGGTAAAGAAAATAACAAATGGTGACCCCGATAAAAAAATACGTAAGTTGCTGTCTTTTGTCGGTGAAGATAAAAATGTCGCCGATCCGTGGTTTACAAGAGATTTTGAATCTACATATAATGATATAGAAAGAGCATGTAAAGAAATTTTGAAAATTTTATAAAAAAAAAGAATGAAAGCGCTGAAATTATTGTTTTCATTCTTTTTTTATCCGATTTTTTCACTTTTTAAAATTTACAACTGTTTAAGTATTGTAAAACATTTTTGATTCGTAAATTAAATTTAAAATTATTTCTTCATTTTTCTTTTGTATTATACTTTTCATTCTGAACAAATCAAAAAATGCCCATATTAAAAATCCGCCGCCTGTTATAATATAAAGTATATTTACAAAAGGTTTACCTACATAGAAATAGTGACATCCGAAGAAAAACCATAATAAATATCCTATAAACAAACTTTTTTCTTTATTTGCAAAATTGTCAAGTACATATTTTTTCTGTTCATTCGGTAAACTGTTTATGAGATTTATCATACGTTCATTCATATTTGTCTCCTTTTTTTTTAATATCCTTTTTTTTAATATCCTTTCTTTCATTATAACAGAATTATGATTTTTTATGTTAAAATATATAAAAGTTTCACATGAAACATAAAGGGGGATTTATGGATAGAAAATTAGTCGAAGTTTCTAAAATTTTTGAAACTTCTTTATTGGATTCCCTTTTTAAAAATAATGAAAATTACAAACTTTTTATTTTACAAAAGTCTTGGGAAAATATTGCAGGTTCTCTCCTTGCAAAAGAGTCTTTTGTTTTGAAATTCGTAAATTCCGTTCTTTTCATTCAGGTTACAAATTCCGTTTGGAAAAATCAGTTACACATGCTGAAAAAAGATTTACTTTCAAAAATAAATGCTCTTCCCTATAATTTCAATTTTACGGATTTGCGTTTTGTGGTAGGTTCAAATTTTGTAAAAAGAAAACCTTTTCTTTCAATAGACAAAGTAAATAAAAATAATAATTTATTGAAAAACATTCATTCCGCAGATTTGGATGAAAAAGAAAAAAATCAAATTTTAAGATGGATTGACAGTCATATAAAAAATGATGATTTGAAAGAACCTTTTAAAGATTTTATGTTGGGGCTTTTCAAAATAAGAAAGGGAGAGCTTTTATCTTCATATACTCCTTGTTTTTTATGTTCCGCTCTTTGTCCTCCGAGTAAAAAAATTTGCGTTTTGTGCGAAAATGTTTTGGAACGAAAGAAAAAGCATGCAATTGTTATTATTTTAAAGAAAAAACCTCATCTTAATTACAATGAGGTAAATGAAATTTTTCCTTGTTCTTTCGAGTCTTTCAGCGATGCAAGAAATATGTTGATTTCACGTTACAAAGATAAAATTTTTAAAAATCATGATACCGTTGATGAAAAGAAATTTTTACTTTCTTTGCTTATTCATAAGCCTTTGCAAAATATCAGCGATTTTGAAGTAAATAATGCTTTGAAGTATATTCCGAGAAGTAAATTTTAATTTATATAATAAAAACCCGCTTTTGCGGGTTTATTTTATTTGTATTTCTTTTCCTTCTATATATGCAGGTTTTTCCGTCATTGTCATAATTGTTTGTATATCTTTTTCTTTTACATATTCGAAAAGTACTTTTTTTCTTTCTCTGTCCAATTCACTTCCTACATCATCCAAGAGAAGTACGGGATATTCTCCGGTTTCTTTTTTTATAAATTCCATTTCTGAAAGTTTTATGGAAAGTATTGCAGTTCTTTGTTGTCCTTGCGATCCGTACTTCGATATGTCTTTTCCATTTAAGAGAAAAAGTATGTCATCTCTGTGCGGACCTACGGATGTTTGACAGAATTTTATGTCTACTTGTCTTTTTTCCAAAAGTTTATGTATATACCATTCTACATCGAAGTTTGTTTCATTTTTTTTGCTTTCTTTTTGTATGTAGTAAAGTTTCAGATTTTCACGATTTTTTGTGAGTATTTCTTCAGTTTTTTCTATACTTTCATTAAGTTTTTGTATTGCTTCAATTCTTTTTCTTACTATGTATGCCGCACCTTTTGCTATTTGCATGTCCCATAGGTCGGTTTGAGGTTTTATTCCTCTTATTTGTGCATTTTTAAGTTCGGCATTTCTTTGTTGTACCGCACGCTTGTAATTTATCCATTCATAGTAGTATCTCGGATTTATTTGTGATATTTCCATGTCGAGAAATCTTCTTCTTTTTTGAGGATTTCCTTTTATGAGTTGCATTTCATCCGGATTAAATAAAACTGTTTTGAATATCCCTACAAGGTCTTTGTTTTTTATTCTGTTTTCATTTAAAAATATTTGCTTTCCGTTTGTCTTTGAAATTTTTATTTTTATTTCATGGTTGCTTTTGCCGCTGTTGAATGTGAGTATTGTCGTACATTCGTTTTTGTCGAATTTTATAAGTTCTTCGTCTTTGTTTGTACGAAATGATTTTCCGAATGATGCCAAATTTACAGACTCTAAAAGATTTGTTTTACCTGCTCCGTTTTTTCCGGTAAATATAGTTATATTTTTATCCGTTTCTATTTCTATATTTTCGAAATTACGCACTTGTATGAGTCTGAATTTCTTTATTTTCATTCATTTACTCCGACTATTCTATATACGGTGTCGTCTATGGTGAGTGCATCTCCGCTGCGTATTTTTTTTCTTTTTTCAAATACTTTTATACCGTTCAAGGATACTTTATGCTCACTTAAAAATATTGCAGTTTCGCCGCCGGTTTGTATAAGTCCTTCTTTTTTAAGTAATTGATCTAATTGAATGTATTCTCCCGTAATTTGTATTATATACATTTTATCTTCCTCTCATAGGTGTTACTACATACTTATATGTTTTGTCGGATTCCTGTTCTACAAGCATTGGTCCGTTTTTTATAAGGTTAAGTATTATTTTTTCACCTTTCGAGTGTTTCAATATATCTTCTATATATGTACAGTTGAATGTTATTTCAATATTTTCTCCTTCAAGTTTCAAAGGTATTGTCGTGTCGGATTTACCGATATCGGGATCTTCTTCGTATATTTCAAGTTTGTCGTTGGAGAAGAAAAAGTTTATTGTCTGATAGTTTACGTCTCTTGATATAGGACTTACAAATCTTACTGCGTCTATAAATTCATTTAAATAAAGTTCGGCTTTTGCATCGAAATGTGACGGTATTACACGTTTATAGTCCGGATATTCTCCGTTGATAAGTGATGTGATGAAGTATGTATTGTTGAATGTAAATGCTACATGATTTTTTGCCCATGTTATTTCAACTTTTTCATCTTCGCCTTCAGGAAGAAGTTTTATAACGTCTGTCATTATTGCTGCCGGAACTATTATTCTTGCTTCTCCGTTCGCATTTTCTTCCAATTCGATTTCTTTTACCGCAAGTCTATGTGTATTTGTTGCGGCCATTATAAATTTTTTATCTTTTATTTCAAATAAAATTCCTGTAAATAAAGGTTTTTGCTTATCATTTGCTGCAGCGTATTGTACAAGATTTGTCATTTCTACCAAGTCTTTGCATTTAAGTATTGCTTTCGATGTATTTTGCATATTCAGTATTTCAGGGAAATCGTCATGTAATCTTGTAGGAAATTTTGCTATGTATTGTCCCGCTTTAAATGTTACAAGTGTTTCATTTTTTTTGATTTCCATAGTTATTTCTTCGGAAGGTATCATTCTTATTGTAGACAATAATTGAGGTGCTGCAATGACTGTTATGCCTTCTTCTTCGATTTGTGCGTTGCAATATGTTTTTATTCCTACAATATAATCGTTTGCTTGAAATTCTACTTTATTATCCTTTGCAGCAATAAAGAAACCGTTGTTTGTATTTGATGTAACTTTTGATTGTGCTGCACGTTGTACAGTTTCAAGTGAGTTTATCAAGTCTTGTTTTTTGAATATTATTTTCATAGTTTTTCCTTTCGCTTTTGTTTTTTATTAATAAAACAGTAGTAGTAGTAGTATGGTGTGAAAAAGTGAATAAGTCTGTGAAAATAAGTTGTTGTGCGTTTTTCGGATTGTTTAAAATCTTGTGAATTGTTGAATTCTTTTTCAATTTATTCACAGTTTTATTGTCAACTTGAGTTATTCACAATTTAACCGCTTTTTTTTCAAATGTTTTTCAACATGTTTGAAAGTTCTTCTATTATTTTTTTAGTTTCGTTGTCTTTTGCAATGTCTTTTTCTACTCTTTCGCATGCATACAGTATTGTTGAGTGGTCTTTTCTTTTGAATATGTCTCTTAGTATCGGAAATGAAAGGTTGAGTTCTTTTCTGCAAAGGTACATTGCTATTTGTCTTGGGATTACTATGTTTTTCGGTCTTCCTTTACCCAATAGATTTTCTTTTTTTACGTTGAATTTGTTGCAAACCGTATTTATGATTATTTCCGGTGTAATTTCACGATTTTGTTCCAAAGGAATTTGATCTTTGAGTGTTTCTTTTGCAAATTCGAGTGTTATTTCTTTTTTCTTTACTTTTGCATATGTGACGAGTTTATTGAATGCTCCGTCAAGTTCTCTTACGTTTGTATTTATGTGTTCCGCTATATAATTTATGACTTCAGACGGTATGTTTATTCCCTCTTTTTCCGCTCTTTTTTCCAGAATTATCGAGCATATTTCATAGTCCGGCGGAGATATCGGTACTATAAGTCCGCTTGAAAATCTTGTCTGTATTCTGTCTTCCAGTTCTTCTATGTCGCTTGGTGTACGATCGCTTGTGAGTATGATGTGTTTTTTGTTGTCGAAAAGTGTGTTGAATGTGTTGAAGATTTCCATTTTCGATGAGTTTTTCGATCCGAAGAATTGTACGTCGTCTATAAGAAGGTAGTCAGGATTTCTGTATTTTTCACGAAATTTCGGCATTGAATTTGATTTGATTGATGCTATCAGTTCGTTTGTAAATGTTTCGCTTGATACAAATATGTATGAGAGATGCGGTGCATTTTCTCTTATGTAGTTACATATTGCATGGAGAAGGTGTGTTTTTCCGAGTCCTGACGGTCCGTATATGAAGAGAGGATTCATTTTTTTATCCATTTCTTCCATGTTTACAGCCATTTGCGCAACCGACAGTGCCGATTGGAATGCCATTTCGTTACAGTTTCCGTGAACGAATGTTTCAAATGTGTGTTCGGTATTTATCGGATTTGGACTTTTATATACCGGCTTTTCTTTTATTTTTGTTTGTTTGGAGTAATTTTGTATGCTTGGAAGTACTATGTCTTGTGAGTTTTTAGGTATATTTATAAGTATATTTTCCGGAGGATTGTAAGGTTTTACTTCGTCCATAAGAGGAAGTTTTTCTTCTTCCATGAAGTCCGGTATTTTTTCCGATTTTTTTTCTTCGTGATCTTCTTTTGATAAAATTATTATTTTCATCGGTTTATTAAGTTTTTCACTTATAATCGTTTCAAGTTTTGTTTTATAGAGTGCTTCTATCCAACTTACAAGATACGGGTCTTGTGTGATTATAGTGAGTTCTTTTTCGTCCAATAGTGACGGAAAAATTTTTTTGTAGAACATTTCGTAGTATTGGGGGTCGTTCTTTTTTATGTATTCGAGTATAAAACCCCATAGAGTGAAAAGGTTCATATAAATCCTTTCTGTTGTGTGAAAGATTGTGAAAATATTGTGAATATTTGTGAATAAATTTTAAATTTTTTTTAAAATATGTAATATTTGTCGATAAAATCTGTTTTTTTCAGTGTGTATACTTGTGTTTAAAAATTTTATATATCTGTGAATAACTTTATTTTATCATGATTGGTTATAAAGGTAAATATTTTGTTTTATGTGTAGTTTAAATAAAAAAAGTGATACTTTTGAAGTACCACTTTTCTTTTTATTTGTGTTCGTATATATCTATACGGTTTGTTTTTTCAACGTCACCGTCTTTTCTTGAAAGGCCGATGAATTGATCGATATCAAGTCCGTTGTCTACTGCATATTGAGCGATATTTCTTACTCTTTCATTTGTAGATTTTTTGTCCTCGTCATCTTTTATGTGTCCGATAATTTTAAATTTATTCGGTGAAGATTTTACCTTTTTTACAAAATCGTCCAATTTGCCTTTTTGATCGGCTTTCAATACGGATGAGTTTTCATCAAAGTTTATGCTCGTGATGTAGTAGTCTTTTTCTTGAGTTGTTTTTGTTGTATTTTCAACTTCAGGTTTTTCTTTCTTTTCAACTGCGGTTTCGTTCACTTCCGGTTCGTTTTCGTCATCGTATGAATCGTCACTGTAGTCGTAATAGTCATCATCATTGTATGTGTTTTTTGATGTATGGGAACCGGTACCGAATTTGTATGAAACGCCTGCCATAAATCCTTGATATGACATTGTTCCTTCTCTTGCTTTTGTCGTAAGGTATCTGTATCCGGCATTTACATTTATATTTTCATCAAGGTTGTAATCTACTCCGGCTTCTATAATTCCGGTCTTTTTTGTTCCTAATGAGCCTCTTGCATATGCTTCCATATTGTTTTTTAAAGGATATTTTGCAATTACACCGAGTTGGAGTGCATTGTTCGCTCTTGAAGATTCACCTATAGGACTTGGAGCATTGAAGTCCTGCATTGATATATGATTAAGTCCGCCGAATACCGTAATGTCATCTCTTAAGCGGTAGAGTACGTTTAATTCGCTGGAATCTCCGCCTGTATTTTTTGTATTCAATTTATGATGTCTGAGTTCGGCTTCAATTCCGTCTTTGTAGCCGTATGTCAAAGCACCGTCAAAGCTCCACTTTCCGCTTTGTGAAAAGTTTTTTCCGTCTGCTTTTGTGTTCCACATTCCTAAATTTATGCTTGCATTTCCTTGTTCAAGGTCGTTTTGCATTGCATATGTCATTGCGGTAATTGTTGTCATTGCTAATAATATAGATAATGTTTTTTTCATATAAACACCTCGCTATTATTTACTTTACTATATTATTAAGATTTTTACAATTTTTATTTTTATAATAAAAATCCATAAAAAAAATACCCGATTTCTCGGGATTTTTTTTAACTTTACAACATTCATCATTCTTTTTTTTATTTTTACATATATTTCAATTACGAGTTCTTACATTATCGACCCCCTTTAAATAATTTTTAAAACAGATTTCTATTCTATCACCTCTTTGTTTTGTTTTTTAAGAGTAAGAATTTAAGAAAATAAGTAAAAAAACGTCCTTATTGTAAAAACAACAAGGACGAAAATTTATTCCGCGTTACCACCTATTTTGCATAAAATGCCACTCTCAAGTACCAACATACTTTATCTCTGTAACGGGAGATCCCGTAAATGCCTACATATCGACATTTCCTAGAAAAAGACCATCTTCATCAAAGTTCCTTTTACTTCTCTCACCAAACGAAGCTCTCTGAAAAAATTCCCTTCGATTACTCTTCTTTTTGTAAAGTTTGTTTTATAAAGCTTGATATAATTCTAACAGATGTATTCAAAATGTCAATTTAAATTTCGTTTTTCTAACAAAAAATAACTTTAAATTAAAACACACTCGTGTGAGTGTGTTTTGTTATCGATGTTACATATCTTCCGGTTCTTCCTGATCCGTTTGTTCGTAGAAAAGTGTGAATTGTCCGGCAAAGTACATTTTTACCGTTCCGACAGGTCCGTTACGATTTTTTGAAAGTATGATTTCAGTTTCATTTTGTTTCGGGTCTCCGTCTTGTATTTCTTTGTTGTAGTATGCTTCACGATAAAGGAATGTTACCATGTCGGCATCTTGTTCAAGCGATCCGGATTCACGAAGGTCCGAAAGCATCGGTCTTTTGTCGTTTCTTGATTCAACTCCACGTGAAAGCTGTGAGAGTGCGATAACCGGTACATTGAGTTCACGTGCGAGTGATTTCAGAGATCTGGATATTTCCGAGATTTCCTGTTGACGGTTTTCGTTGTTTCTGTTGCCTTTTGCTTGCATGAGTTGGAGATAGTCTATCATTATAATGTCAAGTCCACGTTCGGCTTTGAGTCTTCTGCATTTTGAACGCATTTCTCCTACCGTTATACCCGGTGTGTCGTCAATAAATAACGGTGCTTCCATGAGAGCTCCTGCCGCATTTGCAAGGTTTGTCCATTCTTGTTGTGTGGAAATTCTTCCGGTACGAAGTTTTTGGCTGTCTATCAATGCTGTCGAGCATAAAAGACGTTGTACCAATTGTTCACGTGACATTTCAAGCGAGAAGAATGCGACTTTTTTGTGTTCGGTTGAAAGGCTCATATTTTTTGCCATATTGAGAACGAATGCGGTTTTTCCCATTGAAGGTCTTGCCGCAACTATTATGAAATCGCCTTTTTGAAATCCGCTTGTCATTCCGTCAAGTCTTGTAAATCCTGTGGGAAGTCCTGTAATTCCTATTTTGTTTCTGAATTTTTCGGTGATTTCGGTGAGTTCTTGTTGTACGGCTTCTCCAATCGGTATGAAGTCGGATTTACGTTCATCTCTTGTAACTTCCAGTATGGAACGTTCCGCATGGTCTGTAATATCATCGACATCTTCTTCTTCCATATATGCCGCATCGGCAATTATTCCGGCTGCGTCTATGAGTCTTCTGAGTCTTGATTTTTTTTGTACTATTTCTGCATGACGTTCGATACCTTTTGTGGAGATTATGTGTTCGGGAAGTTCGTTTACATATAAAACTCCGCCCACATCTTCAAGTCTTCCCATTCTGCGAAGTTCTTCCACGACTGTCAAAAGGTCCGCTTCTTTACCGTTGTTTACAAGGTTTAAAATTGCGGTGTAAATAATTCCGTGAGCTTCACGATAAAAGTCTTCTTTTCTAAGAATATCTTCAACGGTAACGACAGCGTTGCGGTCAAGAAGCATTGCACCCAATACCGCTTGTTCCGCTTCGATATTTTGCGGCGGTACACGACTTACAATCATTGTATCCGTTGATTTTTTTGATGAATTTTTTCTGTAATTTTCTTTTCTGTTATCCATATTTTCCCTCGAAAAAATATTTATATACTTTAAATATACCATGGTGAGAACGGTATGACAAAGAAATATAATTTGAAATATGAATAATATAAATTTTTATTCAATATAAAAATAAAACACTCTTTCGAGTGTCTTATTTTTCATTTGGTAAACAATCTGTTTGAGTTTCAAAATTTTACTTGTCGTCTACGTAGATTTGTTCTGCAGCTTTGTAGCTTATCCAAATATTTCCGTCTTCGGTTTTCAAGAGTACAGGACCTTCGTATTCGGCTTTTTCTTTTACTTCAACTTTCATTTCTATTTTTATTTTTTTGCTCTGCAGGTAGTCCATAAGTTCGTAGTCTTCGACTATACGTCTTATTGTTGTTTTTTCTCCGGCTTCGCATTCGGAAAGCATTCTGTGAGTGAGTCCTTTTCTGACTCCGTCATTGTACGGAATAGGATCTCCATGCGGTGAATGTTTCGGATGACCTAAAAATTCGGAGAGTTTGTCTGCAAGTTCTTCCGATGTTTCATGTTCAAGTCCTTCGGCAAGTTCGTGAGCTCCGCTCCATTTGAATCCGAGCTTTTCTACGAGAAATACTTCCCAAAGTGCATGAAATCTCAGAAGTTTTCCGGCTTCTTTTTTTCCTTTTTTAGTTATTTTGCTTCCTTTGTATGCTGTGTAATCTATAAGCCCTTGTTTTTGTAATTTTGAAATCATTTCACTTACGGACGGCGGTGAAACTTGAAGCATATCCGATAATTCTTTATTAGAAACGACTTCGTGTTCTTCGGTTATAAGATAAATCGCTTTTAAATAATCATCTTTACCGGATGTTAATTTTCCCATAATTGCCTCCAATTTTATTAATTATTATGTAAATTATTTTTCAATTTACTGTAAATATAATACATTTGATATTTTATAAATGTCAATAAATATTTTAAAATTTGTAGTATTTTTATCGTAAATAAATATTAAGTACATTGATATATTTATATTAGGTTAGTTTTATTATTTTTGTATATAAATTTTGTACATATTTAGGTACTTGTTAAAAGGTGTGTTGTAATTGAATTTTTGCAGTTATATTTATATTTCATATATGGTTTTCAAGTTTTAGTACCTGCAATTAGTACCTGTTTGTATATATTTTATATATCTGTTAAAATGGTTTCATAATATAAAAAAGAGGTGTAGTATGTTTTTACATGAAATATATAAGCATGGTAATCCCGATCATGTAGCTTTTTGCGGTAAGGCAAATGCTACTTACGGAGAGTTGGAGCGTTTTGTAGATTTGTATCGTAATGAGCTTTATTCTCTCGGTGTCAGAGAGGGTAATAAGGTGGGTTTGTATTGCGGTAATTGTGCTGAGTTCGTTTATGCGTACATGGCCGTTGTCAGTTTGGGTGGGATAATCGTTCCGATAAATAATTCTTTGATCGGTCGTGAGGTTGATTATATTTTGGATGATTCGGAGGCGATTTTCGTTATTTCCGATAAAAATCTTGATATAAAAAACAAGTTGGTAGATATTCATGTGTTGGATAGCGATGCACGCAGTGAAAAATCTCCGAAGGCTCCTGATTTCCCTTCAGATTTGACTGAGGATGATGTGTGTACTTTCGTTTATACTTCCGGTACTACCGGTGCGCCGAAGGGTGCGATGCTTTCTCACAAGAATTTGATTCGTAATGCACAGCAGGCAAATATGGTGGTAATTCATTATCCCGAGGATAATACTTTGTGCGTGTTGCCGATGTTCCATTGTTACGGGTGGACACTTTCCGTTATAAATCCGCTTTTGCAGGGTTGTACGATTACCGTTTTGAATACTAAAAATCCTGCGGAAATTTTGCGTTCGATTGAAAAATATAAGGTAACTACCGCATTTATGGTTCCGCCTATTTACAATTTGATGGCAAGAAAGAGTAATCCGGATCCGGTTAAGACCGTTCGTCTTTTCGTTTCGGGCGGTGCTTGTTTACCGCAGCCGGTTGCTCAGGCATTTTTCGAGGCGTACGGACATCCCGTTATTGAGGGATACGGTCTTACCGAAGCTTCTCCGGTTTGTTCGGTTCTTCCGCCTGATCAGCCTAAGTATCTTACTTGTGGAAAAGCAATTCCGGGAGTTGAGGCAAAAATTCATACCGATGATGATACGAAACCGTACAAGCCCGGTGTGGTAGGTGAACTTTGGATACGTGGCGATAACGTAATGAAGGGTTATTGGAAGTGTGAAAAGGAAACAAGGGAAACAATTACAAAGGACGGTTGGCTCAGAACCGGAGATATTGCGTACATGGATAAGGAAGGTTATATATACATTGTCGATCGAATAAAGGATATGATTATCGTAAACGGAGAAAATGTATATCCTCGTGAGGTCGAGGAACGTATTTATGAACTTAAAGATGTCGGAGAATGTGCCGTTGTAGGTCATCCCGATGCAAAGCGCGGTGAAACTGTTTGGGCGTACATCGTCATGAAAGAGGGAGAAACTTTCGATGAGGATAAAATAAGAGGTTACTTGCTTAAAAATCTTGCACCGTTCAAGGTTCCGCATCGTTTTATACCTCTTGATGAACTTCCTAAAAATCCGACCGGTAAAATATTGAAACGTGTATTGCGTGATCGTGATAACGATATTTGATACGAAACTTCCGCAGCAAATGTTGCGGGAGTTTTTATTTACTTTTGAATGATATTATATTAATATACTTATAATACTGTTTTTTTAGGAGAGTTTATGGATATAAAAAATAATTCAAAAGGATTTTTATGTGTTTTGAAGGAGAAGTATTTTACTTTCAAGGGACGTTTGAACAGAAAGCCTTTTTTAATTCGTAATTTGATATTGTTTGCATTGTCGGCATTTATACGTGTTTTGGCTTTTTTGGTGCTTACGGTGAATGTAAATTTGATTTTGTACTTGTTTATACCGATTGTTTTTTTGTATGTGTTTTTTTCATGGTGGGCAAGTCTTTCTCTTACGATACGAAGATTGCATGATGTAGGATACAGTGCGAAAACTGTGCTTTTTCCTTTGATTTTTGCAAATATTATTTCTATTGTGTGGGTGGTTGTCGGTACGATTTTGTATTCGGTAAATTCTTCAATTTTGGAAGGCGGAGAAGTATTTTTAGTTATCGTAGGTTTGTGTAATTTTATTCTTTCTTTGTTCTTGCTTTTCAAGAAGGGTAATAAGGGCACAAATCGTTTCGGTGAGGATCCTCTTGAGCTTGAGATGAAAAAATTTATGGAAAAGTTCAATATCGAAGATGTGGAAGCGGAGGATTTAAGAAATACCCACAGATATTTTGAAGATAAATCTGATGAGGATAAAAAGTGTTGATTTTTGTAAAAGTTGAATAGTTTATGTGGGCGAAGAGTGATGCTCTTCGCTTTTTATTCGGAATAAAAAAAGTACACTCGATAGGGTAAGTGTAAAACACGCCTTATAAAGTGTACTTGTTATTTATATTAAATTGTCGGTGTTGTATTTATTTTTTTTTATTCGTTTGCTTTCTTTTCTTTGTATGATTTTATTCGATTGTTTCTTTTTTCAAGGAATTTGAAGTATTTGTCGGTTTCTTCTACCACTATTCCTGACAGTCCGATAATGGCGATGAGGTTCGGTATTGCCATAAGTCCGTTTACTATGTCGGCAAGTGTCCATATTTCTTCAAGTTTGAGCATTGTGCCTGATGCGATAATTAAAATGAAAACTACTCTGTAGGGCATTATGCTCTTTGTTCCGAAGAGGTATACAAGACAGCGTTCGCCGTAGTAGCACCATCCGAGTATTGTGGTGAATGCAAAGAGTGTAAGTGCAATTGTGAGGAATAAAGGTCCGAAGTATCCTATTGCACCGGAGAATGCTGCTTGTGTGAGTGCCGCTCCGTTTACATCGCCGGTCCATTGTCCGGATACGATTACCGTAAGTCCGGTGAGTGTACATATGATTATAGTGTCGATGAATGTACCGGTCATGGATACAAGACCTTGTTCGGCGGGCCATTTTGTTTTTGCGGCTGCCGCTACAATCGGTGCCGATCCCAAGCCGGATTCATTTGAGAAGAGTCCTCTTGCGATACCGCTTCGCATTGCAAGCATTATACCCGCTCCGGCAAATCCTCCCATTGCCGCAGTTCCGCTTGTAGCTCCTTCAAATACCTGCATAATCGCAAACGGAAGATTTTCATGATATATTCCGAGTATTACTATCGTGATTATAAAGTACGTTACCGACATGAAAGGTACTATTTTTTCTGCAGCTTTCGATATTGTTTTAAGTCCGCCCAATATTATTATCGCTACAAGTATTGTAAGCAAAGTACTTCCGAGCCATATCGGTACATTGAATGTAAGATTCAATGATGAAGTTATCGCATTTACTTGTGTAAATGTACCGTTTCCCAGCATTGCCGTAAGTGTACCGAATATAGCAAACATGACTGCCAAGGGTTTCCATTTTTTGCCGAGTCCCTTTTCTATATAGTACATGGGACCTCCGGAAATTTGGCCTTTTGCATCGACTTCACGATATTTTACTGCAAGCACACCTTCGGTGTATTTTGTCGCCATACCGAAGAGTGCGGCGATCCACATCCAGAATAATGCACCGGGGCCGCCGAGTTTTATTGCGGTAGCGACACCGACGATATTTCCTGTGCCTACCGTTGCGGCAAGTGCCGTACAAAGCGCTTTGAATGAGTCTATATCTCCGCTACCTTTATTTCTTGCGGAGAAAATAAGCTTTAAAGCACTTTTCAAGTGATGAAATTGGAGTCCTCTCAAACGAACCGTCATTAAAATTCCGGTTCCCACAAGGAGAATTAAAAGCCATGGGCCCCATACAATTCCGTTGATTTGATTTAAGATGTTAAGTACCATACTCCACCCCTATCTGAAAACCCTGCCGTTCTCTAATGACAGAACCGGCAGGGCAGGGGAAGACTACTTTCACGGTGTTACCGTGTGCCGGCCCTGTCCTTTTGCCTGAGAGATTGAGGAATTTCTTCCCTTGCCCCTTCGGCGCTCATTGTATGAGACTCTCCAGAGACGTGTCGGTATATAGTTTCGTGTTCATAGAACGCCTGATAGTGTTACTCCTTCGGCAGACTTACGTCTTTTTCCATATACGTCATCCACTTATCTAAAATTGTAATGGAATCATTATAAATTATAATAATTCAAAATTCAATAGGTTTTGTAAAAAAATTTAAATTATTTTTATTTTTTCTAAAAAATAATTTTTATAAAGAAATATAAGGATTATGAGATACCTTGTTCAATATTTCACATCCGTTTTTTGTTACCGCAACCAAATTTTCTATGCGAACTCCGAATTTTTCAGGAATATAAATTCCCGGTTCGATTGAGAATATCATGCCCTCTTTTGCAATTATTTCGCTCGTGGGACTTACTTCTCCGGTTTCATGAGTTGTAAGTCCTATGAAATGTCCGAGTCTGTGTGTGAAGTTTTTTCCGTATCCGGAATTTGAAATGTGAGTTCTTGCAATTTTATCTATATCGGAAAGTTTTACTCCTTCTTTTATTACTTTTGTCGCTTTTTCGTTTGCTTCTTTTACAATGTTGTGAACTTTTTTCATTTCATCGGTCGGAGTGCCGAAAAAGTATGTGCGTGTCATATCCGATGCGTATCCGTCTTTCATGCAGCCTATATCGATCAGCACTATTGTGTTTTCTGTAAGTTTTTTATCCGTTACTTCGTGGTGGGGATTTGCCGAACTTTCACCGAATGCGACAATCGGAGGGAATGAAAATCCGTCCGCACCGAGTTTTTTGTATATTTCAGAAAGTTTGTATGCCGCTTCTTTTTCAGTCATGCCGACTTTCAGATGTTTTACAAGCTCTTTTATTGCAAGATCGTTTATGTGTGAAGATTTTCTCATTTTCATGATTTCGTTTTCATCTTTTATAGAGCGTACTTCATCCACAATTTCCGAACCGTTTACAAATGTCAAATCTTTTCTTCTTGAAAGGAGTTCAAGTAAAAATTTCGAGTACAGAAATTTATCTATACCGATTTTGGAATTTTCAGGTATTTTGTCGGATAAAAGTTTTATATAGTCGCTTCCGTCAAGGTATGAGATGTCTTTGAAGGTGTGTTTTTTCAAAGGGAAAAGTTTGTTTCTTATCCAAAAAGAATCGTTTCGACTTATAACGAAAACTGTAAATCTTTCTCCGGCATCTATAGTTTCATCCGTTAAATATTTTATTGAAGCTTCTTCGCTTACGATAATGAAGTCGATTTGGTTGTTTTTCATCATTTTTCTTATTTTTTCCGTTCTTTTTTGCATGGTAACATCCTTTCTCTCTTTTCAAATTGCTTTTTCTTGTATATACTGAAGAGTGAATGTATAAAAGGAGGCGTTGTATGAGTTTATCTGTTAAGGATATTTTACTGTTGGATTATTTTGACAATAAACCTTTACATACCGAAATTTCCGTTTACAAAGAAAAAATTTACGGCAAAAATACTCATGAACGCTTGCTTTCTCTTCTTGATAACGGTTGGATAAGGTACAGCACTCCTAAGGAAACTTTGCACATGCTTCCGGAAAAAGCCTTGTCGGATTTTCTTTCCCGTCATGGTGTAAAGTCTGAAGGTTCAAAAGCCGATCTTATTCGTCTTATTATACAAAAAATTCCGGAAAAAGCGTATTATCATGCAGTTCCGAAAGTGTATACGGTTACAAGAAAGGGACGTGACGAAATAAGCCATAATATGGCGTATATTTTAAATGCACGTGAAAATTACGGACTTTCCGAAAGTGAAATACGTCATTGTCAGAGTTATCTGTCACACAAGGGAGAACCTTATAATTCAAGAAAAGTACTTGAACGTGCGATGAATGAAAAAGCTTCCGTTTATATAATGGCGGGGGAATGGTCGAAACTTAGAAATTTGTATTATACAACGGCGAATTTTTACTTGCGTTCAAAAGATAATGAAAATGCCGTTTCATACTTGCTTTTGGTATTCTTTTTGGATATTTCGGGTATGCGGGATAAAAATCGTTTGGAAAATTATGAAAAATTGTTCCGTACACCGAAGGCGATTATACTTTTGATTGACGAATTGCGTTTAAAGTTGAAAATTTCTCTTTCCGATATGAAACCGAAATTTCTTTCTACAATTGCACGTATGGCGCCGAGACTTCCGTTTTCTTATTTTTCCGTCAATACTTCGGCATTTATTTTGACGGAGTGTTTGAGAGGTATGGATTTTTCTCCGAGAAAGTATATTACGGAAAGAAATGTTCCGGATCCTTCCGACAAGGGGTATAAGTTCGATAAAAGCGGAAAAACTGCAAGCGGTTTATCTTTGCATGATTTTCCTTTTAAAGTTAAAAAGAAAGAAAAACTTCATATACCGGTATTTGTACCGCCGAAAATAAAAAAAGCAGAAGATAAAAAAATTTTGAAGAAAAACAGAAAAGTCGAGAAAAAAGAGGTTGGGGAAAAGGGTATAAAAAAAGTTATAAATTTAATATCCTCTTTTTTTTAAAAATATTCGTGATATACTTATACAAGTATGCGTCCATAGCTCAGATGGATAGAGCAGCGGTTTCCTAAACCGTGTGTCAGGGGTTCGACTCCCTTTGGGCGCACCAAAAAAGGACTTCCTTTGTCGGGAGGTCCTTTTCTTTTATAATCCGTTGAAAATATTTATCATCGGCAGCCATACCGATAAGAGTATGAATGCGGTGAGTATGCCGCAGAAAACAAGTATTGACGGTTGTAGTATCGTTTTGTAGAAAAGCATTCTTTTTGAAAATTCTTCTTCTTTTCTTTCGGTGACAAGCTTCAAAAAGTACGGAAGTCGTCCGCTTTCACAACCTGTAAAAATCAAATGCAGCGATGTTTTGTCGAAAACGGAAATTTTTTCCAATGCTTTCGGAAGTGTTGCACCTTTTTTTATTTCCGAGAGAATATGTTTTACAATACTTTTCGATTTATCGTTTTTCATGGAATTTTGTATATTTTCAAGCGAGTCGTAAATCGTGTATCCGCTTTCCGAAAGTATTGCCAAATACATACAGAAGCGTGAAACGAAAATATTTTTTGTAATCGGAAATTTGTACAGAAAATCGTTTTTCAGATTTTTTCCTTTTTCGGTTTTTATAAATAATCCAATTGCCGTAAAAAGTAGCAAAATAAAAAGTAAAATGTAAATTCCGAAGTCTTTCAAAAAGAAACTTGTTTCAAAAATAAATTCTGTCGATGCCGGAAGTTTGAAACTCATACTTTGATAAAGCTCGTAAAATACCGGTATTACCAAAGTCATAATTACATAGAGAACAATAAGTGAAAATATAAGAACCGTAACGGGATATGCAAAAAGTTCCGTTAATTTTTTTCGCATTTTATGTTCTTTTTTGTAGTAATCGGCTGCAGTTTCAAGTTGAAGGGGAAGTGTTCCGGTAGCTTCGCCTATTTTCACCATTGATATGAAAAAAGACGGAAATTCCGATGTTTTCTCAAGACTTTCACTTATTGAAAAGCCGCTTGTTATCGAGTTTTTTATTTTTCTGATGACTTTGATTTCTTTTTCTTTCCGGTTCATCTCCAAAATATCCAATGTTTCGATGACGGAAAGTCCGCTTTCTATAAGTGATGCCCATTCCGATGCGAAAATGTACAAAGTTTTGTAATTTTTGAAAACTTTTTTTTCGAGTTTTATAAAAGTGCGTTTTTCTTTTAAACTTATAACTTTCAAGTACTTGTTTTCAAGAATTCTTGTTGCATCTTTTTTGTTTTTCGCAATGATTGTGCCGGAGCTTTTTATTCTGTTTTCATCGTAGCATTTATATACAAAAGTTTTCATTTACAAACTCACAAATTTCAATAAATCTTCTGTTTCACGAAAGTTCATTTTTGTTTTGCGTGCAATTTGCATGGCACTTTGTTTCATTGTAATCATTTTGTCGTTACCCAGTTCGATGTAGCTTTTTATTTGCTGATCTTTTCCGTCACGTATAAGCCTTGCAACCGGTTTTGTACATTTCAATATTTCACGCAGCGTGAAGATTTTTTTATTGTGGAAATATAATTTTTGTGAAATGACAAAACGCAATTGTGATGCCAGAATTTGACGTATTTCTTTTTCGTCCCTGCAGGCATGCACGATGCGTCCGATTGCTTCATCGGCGGTTTTGTTGTGTAATGTCGTAAGTACAAGATGACCCGTTTCGGCTGCAAGAAGTGCCGCACGCATCGTGTTTTCATCACGCATTTCTCCGATCACGAGTACATTCATATCTTCACGCAGCGAGTCCAAAACTCCTTGGTGGAAATTTTCTACGTCACTTCCGATTTCACGTTGGTGAATAAGTGATTTTTCCGATGTGAATTTATACTCGACAGGATCTTCGATTGTGATGCAATGTTTTGTATATTTTGTATTTATTTTATTTAAAATTTGTGCAAGAAAAGTGCTTTTTCCGCTGCCGGCGGGGCCGGAGATTATTACAAGTCCGCTTTGTATCTGTGCAATTTCTTCCGATAAATCATCGTTTTGCTCAATGTTCTTCAATTCGGGCAAAACTCTTATCGCAATACAGGTTTTATCGGAAGATTTATAAACGTGCAAACGTAAACGTACGGAGTTTGAGGATAATGAAAAATCTACAGAATTTTTTGTTTTGAAAATATTTTTCTTCTTTTCGTCAATTACTTCATTTATGAAAGAAATATCTATCGCTTTTTCAGTTGTTTTGTGAAGATTTCCGAGTTCACGTACGATGATATTTTCATTTTCGGTAATATGTATGTCCGTAAGTTTCGGATATTCGGATGTCAATTTGTTTATTAAATCAAAAAGTTGTTTCATTTTTTATCCTTATAATAATTCGTCAAAAGATACCGTTCCTTGTTTCACGTGAAACAATATCGCTTCTTTCAATGTCGGTGTACCTTGTTTTTTTATCAAATTTTTAAATGTTTCGGAGTTGTCTTTATTTCTTATTGCATCTCTTGCTTCGTTGTTTACATGCAGCATTTCAAATGCGCCTATACGATTTTTTATTTTTCCGTTGTTCAAGTAGACTTGAGTATTTTCCATGTCGGGCGGTAATTTATATTTTTCTATAATTTCTTTTGTTATTTTATATTCTTTTCTGTCTTTGTCGGAAAGAGTTCCGAGCAGTTTTTGTGAGATTACAAGTGTGAGTGCTTCCGATAAAATTTTTGCATCTATACCCATGTCTATAAGTCTGAAAGGAACTTTTCCGGCTTCATCGGTATGTACGCTTGACAGTACCAAGTGTCCGGTGAGTGCCGATTGTACCGCTATCTTTGCGGTTTCCGCATCACGTATTTCTCCAATCATTATTACATCGGGATCGTGGCGGACGAATGCACGCAGTCCTTTTTCAAATGTAAGTCCGGATTTTTCATTTACTTCTACTTGAGTTATCCCTTCTATTTTGTATTCAATAGGATCCTCGATGGAAAGTATATGCAATTTGTTTTTGTTTAAAAATTTGAGTGCGGAGTAAAGTGTGGAAGTTTTTCCCGAGCCGGTCGAGCCGCTTGTGAGTATAAGTCCTTTGCGTTTTAAAAGACAATGCTCGAATATTTCCTTTTGTTTTTCCGTCATACCCAAGTCGAAGTTATCTATAAAGGACAGTCTTTCGGGTAAAATACGAATTGTCACGCATTCTCCGTAAAGTGACGGAATAAGTGAAAAGCGAAGATCGTACCTGTTGTCGTCAATTTCAATCGTGGAGTTTCCGTCTTGCGGCAAACGTTTTTCTCCTACATCCATATGACTTATGACTTTCATTCTTATTACAAAGGAGGATAAAACGGTATTAGGTAAAAAGCAAACATCTTCCAATATACCGTTTATACGAAAACGTATGCGTACTTGATTTTTCTGCGGTTCTATATGTATGTCGCTTGCATTTTTTGAAATTGCATTTTCTATAACCGTTTTTAAGAGCATTTCCGCTGAGTGTGATTTGATTTCCAAAGTATTCACCTCTTCTTTACATTATAATTTATGTTTAATAAAGCCACAATTTTGTTTCACGTGAAACTTTTCAAAGTTTTCAAATATTCTTTAAGTTTCAGGTTTATTTTTCTACTTTCTCTTGCTTTTTGTATTGCTTTTTTATATACGGGTTTTGAGAGTTTTTTGTTTGTAAGTATGGAAAGTCCTTCGTTTTCATTTTTTGCAAGCAATTCGGCAATGCACCAGGCTTGCATCATTTGTATGTAGTATTTATCGCTTTTTTTGTATAGCGCTTTTTCAAATATTTCTTTTTCGTAGTTGTTTTCAATGCAGTTTTTCATCAGCATTTCTATTGCAAAGCGTACTGTGTATTCATGATTGCTTTCGAGCCATTTTTCTATGTACGGTTTTATTTTGTCGTAATTTTTTTTGAAATTTTTCGGCCTTAACGTATCGCATACATACCAGTTGTCGATTTGCGGTAAAAATATTTCTATTTCATTCGTTGTTTGAATAATGTTTTTTGTTTTTGAAATATTTATTGCATGGAGTAATTTTTCTTCAAGATATTCGTGTTTGATTTTTTTAAATTCCGAAAGTTCCGTTTCTGCGGAGTTTTTTTCGATTTTTCGTATTTCATTCATTCGTACTCCGATGATTGCATTTTCGTTTATTTCAGGAATAATCTTTTTTAGAAAGTTTTTGTATGTTTTGTCGCTCTTTTCAAGAAGTTTTTCGGTGAGTGTTTTTTCTTTCATTTTAGCTCCTTGTTTTCATTGTTTTACAAAAAAAGAGTCTTTCGACTCTTAGATTTGTGTTTGCATAAACGGAATCGGATTTACCGCAGTTCCTCCTATTCGTACTTCGTAATGACAGTGAGGGCCGGTGCTGTATCCGGTGTTTCCGATAAATGCGATTATATTTCCTTTTTCTACTTTTTGTCCGGCATTTACCAAGATTATGGAGTTGTGTCCGTACCTTGTTACGATATTTTCCGCATGTTGTATTTCTACAAGATTGCCGTATCCTTCCACGTAGGATGCTTGAGTTACGGTTCCGCTTGCAGTTGCATATACAGGTGAACCGTATTCTGCGGCTATATCGACACCTTCGTGTATTTTCATTTGTCCGCTTATGGGATCTGTTCTAAGTCCGAACGGGCTTGAGATGTTTCCTTTTGTCGGCCAGATGTCGGGTGTGTCGTTGCTTACATTTTGTGCGAATATTCCTTTTTTTATAAGGACGTTTGTTTTTTGTTTTGCAAGTTCTTTTATTTGGTCGTTCAATTTTTTGTCGAGCGTGTAAATTTTTTTCAAGAGTTCGCCCGGATCTTTACTGTTTTTTTTTATGGTTTTCAGTTCGTTTGTACTTTGAGTGTCCGGTCCGCCTTGTCCGTTGTTTTGTGAAATTACGGAAATTTTTTGTATGTCACCGACCATTTTTTCAATTGTTTCGCTTTTTTCTTCAAGTTTTTCCAGTTTTTCATCTGCCATTTGAAGTTGCTTTTTGTAAAGTTCGTTTTCGTTTCTGAGATTTTGAGTCAAAAATATCGAGTATATGGAAATCAAAATTATTATTGCAATTAAAGCTGTTATTGCAATAAGTATGTATTTTGCTTTTTTTCCTTCTTTTACTGTCAGTATGTAGTTTGTGCAATTTTTTTCTTTTTGTTTTTTTATATCAAAAAGATTCTTTATCATTTATTTTCCTCGATTTTTTTCGCTTTGTATTCATTTCTCTTTATGTTTCTGTTTACGTTTTTTGCTTCGGCTTTCTTTGCTATTGAAGGCATCAGTTTTTGCATTGCAAGTTCTACCGATTGTGCTTCTTCTACCGATAACGGTTCTTTTGCACGACCGTTCAATATGCGTTTTCCGTATATGCGTGAGGTTTCACGTCCGGATAACGAGGTGATTACCACACCGTTGTTTCTTCCGTCCAAAAATGTAATCGAGAAACTCAGTTTGTCACCGGTTTCTTCAAATGCATCGTATTTCAAAACGCCGATTTTTTGTACGGAGTTGAGTTGCATTGTTGCCAAAAGTTCCTGCTGGTGCAGCATCGCTTTTGATGTTTGCATCATTTCACGTAATTCTCGTACTTCGGTAGAGAGTTTGAATTCCAATGTTTGTCCTTTTTCTCCTGCCATGAAGTAACTGTATTTTTTGTTCAGTCTGTTTATTTTTGCACGCATTTTCAATACTTGAAAAAGTATGAAAAGTAATATAAGTACTATCAATGCGCCTATTCCTAATAATATGTGTTGATTTGTAAATTCCATTTTATCTACCGTCTTTTTTCAAAAGTTTTGTAATTCTTGTAAATTCGTCTTCGTTCTTGAAGGAAATGGTAATTGTTCCTTTTTTACTGTTTTTTCCTCTGCCTGTTTTTATTTTTACAAGAGTTCCCAATGATGTGATTATTTCTTCTTCCATCGCACGAAGATATGTCGATATTTGTACTTCTTTTTTCGGTTTCGGTGTTGTTTTTTCACCGAGTATTTTTTCAACTTGTCTTGCGGAAAGTCCTTCTTCGACTATTTTTTTTGCAAGTTTGAGTTGTTCGGCAACGGTTTTGAGTGCCAAGAGAGGTCTTGCCTGTCCCGTTGTGAGTTTTTTGCTTTGGAGAAGTTTTTGTATCGCATCCGGAAATGTCAGGAGTCTTAACGTGTTTGTTATGTATGATCTGCTCTTACCGGCTATTTGTGACATTTCTTCTTGAGTAAGGTCGTATTTTTTTATTATACTTTCGTATGCTTTTCCTTCTTCGATAGGATTTAAATCTTCTCTTTGCAGGTTTTCTATGAGTGCGATTTCGGCACTTTCTCGGTTGTTGTATTCTTTTATTACAACCGGAATTTTTTCAAGTTGTGCATTTTTTGCCGCACGAAGTCTGCGTTCTCCGGCAATAAGTTCATAGTTTCCGTTGTCTTTTTTACGAACGATTACAGGTTGAACGACACCGTACTTCTTTATCGACTGCTCAAGTTTTTTGAGAGTTTCTTCGTTGAATGCTTTTCTGGGTTGGTTAGGGTTTGCATCTATTTGATTTACGGGTATTTCCTGTATGTTTTTGTCTATATCCTCGCCCAAAAGCGCTTTCAAGCCTCTTCCCAATCTTTTTTCTTTAGACACGTTTGAGGACCTCCTTTGCAAGTTTGCGATATGCTTCCGCACCTTTTGATTTTTCGGCATATGTAAGTATGGATTCTCCGAATCCCGGTGCTTCGGAAAGTTTTATCGTTCGAGGAATTATCGTTTTGAATACTTTGTTTCCGAAGTATTCTTTTACCTCTTCGGCAACTTGCATGGAAAGGTTTGTACGGCCGTCAAACATTGTAATCAAAATTCCCATAATTATAAGTCGGGTGTTCAATTTACGTTTTACGGTCTCAATTGTTTTTACGAGATGAGAAAGGCCTTCCAATGCGTAAAATTCCGCCTGTATCGGTATAATAACCTGATCCGATGCTACAAGTGCATTGAGAGTGATAAGCCCGAGTGAAGGTGGGCAGTCAATCAGTATGAAGTCGTAGTCGTTTTTTATTTTATCGAGTTTTTTCTTGAATATAAATTCACGTTCTTCCATCAGTGCCATTTCAATTTCGGCACCGGCAAGGTTTATCGATGACGGTAAAAGACTAAGATTTTTTAAATCGTGTTTTAAAATTGAATCTTCAATTTGACAGTCATTCGTGATTACGTCATAAAGATCGTATTTTATTTTCTTTTTTTCAATTAAAAGGCCGCTGGTCGCATTTCCTTGTGAGTCTGAATCGACAAGTAAAACTTTTTTCCCGGCATTTGATAAAAATGCGGCTAAATTTACCGCAGTGGTAGTTTTGCCTACTCCGCCTTTTTGGTTGATTATACTGATGATTTTACCCATATTTTATCCTTTCATATACAATCAGATTTATTATAACACAGAGAGAAGTGTTTTTTTGATAGATAGAAGGTGAAAATAAATATAAATATCCTATATACTATATTTTAAAAATGAAAATGAATTTTAAATAAATCAAATGAAATACGCCGCATTATTTACAGTTTTCCGCTCGACAACGGGAAAGGTAATAAAAAATGCCGAATATGCTTTCGGTGTATTCTTGTTTTGGGCTTGTTTTTGGTAATGAAAGCGGCACTTCGGCAATGAAAATTATGAAATGGTAATGTTTTAATCCGATTGAAATAAAAACTTTACAAACATAAAAATTAGTGGTATATTGAAGTAAATTGATAAATATAGATATATTTAAATATTTTTCGGAGGTATAAAATGGTAACTGAAATAAAGACAGCTGAACAGTTTGAAAAAGATATTTTGGGAAAATCCGGTTTTGCACTTGTAGATTTTTGGGCGGTATGGTGCAGACCTTGTAAGATGATGGGACCGGTAATCGAAGGTGCGTCAGAGTTGTTTGAAGGTCAGGTTTCTTTTTACAAAGTGAATGTTGACGAAGTTTCCGAACTTGCTTCAAAGTATGAAATTATGAGTATTCCGAATATGATTATGTTCAAGGACGGTAAGCCCGTAGGATCCATTACAGGTTACCATCCTATTGCCGAATTAAAGCAGAAAATTCACGATATTATCGGATAATTCTCTTTTCATTTTTCCGACTTTTCTATATTTGAAAGGTCGGTTTTTTATTTTGAAATAAATTTGCGTGGAAAATAAAATTTATAATTTTTTGGTAATTTTACGATGTTTCGTTTTTGCATTTAAAAACCGACCTTTCAAAGTTGTTATTACTTTTGAGGTCGGTTTATTTTATGTAGTGTTGAAATTTTATAAATTACAATATCCACAAATCTCCGATTTTTTGTACTCCGTTTATTTTGCGTTCTTCTTTTTCATCGGTTGTGAGATTTTCATTTTTTTTCCGAGTTTTTTTATTTTTTGAGTTTTCGGTTTTTGATTTCTTCTTGGCTTTTTTCTTTGATTTTTTATTTTTGCGTGATTTTTTGTATTCTTTTTTCAATTTTTCACGAAGTATATAGAATTCTTCGTCATCTTTTTCTTCGTTTTCAAATAGGTTTTCTTCTATTTTTTCAAGAACGTTTGTAAGCGAGTCAAGTCCTGCACGTAGGTGGTAGAGGTACATTATTTTTTCTTCCAAATCGTCGGCAGCTTCTTCAATGAGTATATTTTGCATTATGGAATGTATATCGTTTATTTTATTTTGTACTTCTTCCATGATTGCAATGAGTATTTCTTCATTGTTGTTTGTCATCGGTTTTCTCCTTAGGTATTTCTTTTATCGTCATTTTGACTTTTTCTATACGGTGATTGTCTTGTGATATTACTTTGAAAGTGAGATTTTTAAATGTCGTTTCATCGTTTGTGTCCGGTATATATCCGAAAAGGTATGTCACAAATCCGCCGACAGTTTTGTAGTAAGCATCTTCTTCGTGAGGGAGCTCGTTTTCGATTTTGAAGAATTCACGAAATTCGTCTATGCTGCAAAGTCCGTCTATTATCCATGTGGTGTCGGTTTCTTTGACGAATTTGTTTTTTTCTTCGAGTATATCGTTTTCATCTCCCGGCATGTCACCTACTATTTGTTCCAGTATGTCGTGGAGTGTTACAAGTCCTGAAAGTGTACCGTATTCGTCTATTACTATCGCTTCATGTACACCTTTTGTTTTGAATATTTGCAGTGCTTTTGTAAGCGTGAGAGTTTCCGGTATGTAGAGCGGTTCATAGATTGATTTCATGATGGTTGCCTTTATCGGACGGTCCATGTTTTCTTGGTGTTTGAGTAAAACTCTGCTTATGTCGACAAGGCCTTTAAATTCATCAAGTGAGCCGTTTCCCACCGGCATTCTGAAGTGTGAAGTCGTTTTGATTGTTCTCCATACTTCATCGACTTCTTCTTCAAGGTCTATCCATATCAGTTGTACTCGTGATGTCATACAGTCCGCTACGGTTCTGTCGTTGAGTTCGAATATACGGTCTACGAGTTTCGGTTCTTCTTTATCGAAGGTACCCAGTTTTGCACCTTGTCTGAGGAGAACTTTTATTTCTTCTTCGGACACGGGTATTTCTTCTTCCATGTTTATGCCGAGTGATTTTACAATAAGTTGTGTCGTGAAGTTACAAAAAATTATAAGGGGTTTGCATAAAAGAGATAGCTTCATCATCGGTTTTGCAAGGTAGCATGATGCTTTTTCCGGTATTGCAAATCCGATCCATTTCGGTACGAGTTCACCTACAATGAGCATTACATACGTAACACATGCTATTACAATTGCTATTGAAAGCCATTCCGCATGAGTCGAAAGTAACGGGATTTTTGAAAGTTCACGTGCAAGCGGTGTCGATAATGACGCACCTGAAAACATACCGGTGAAAATTCCTATTGCCGTTATCGAAATTTGTATGGTTGAAAACATTTCCTCGGTGTTTTCGGCAGCCTTCAAAGCAGCTTTTGCACCTTTGTCGCCTTTTTCAGCCATTTCCGCAAGTTTTGTTTTTCTTGCACCGACTATTGCGATTTCCGCAAGTGAACATACTCCGTTTAAAAGTATTAAAATCGCTAAAATTAAAATTTCAAGCCACAATCGGCCGTCCATAATTTATCCCTCTTTTTTAAAACCGTTAAATTTTTTGTAGTAATTTTTTTTGTAATGTCGTTTTTCAAATTGTATTTTTTCTCTGTCAAGGTATCTTGCAATATCGAGCGCCGTTTTTGCCGGATGTCCTAGCGTGGTATTTATGGCGAAATCTGAACGCTTTTTCCATGGATGCCATAACTTCAACATGTATTTCACATACTTTTCGGTATTTTTGTAATCCATTGTCGGACGTTTTCCTATGCTTTTGTTTACACGCTCAACCAAACGAAACGGACGTGCGTACAAAAGTATTACAATACCGTATTCAGACAAAAGTTGAAATCTTTTCTCCGTCATGGGGAAATTGCCGCCCATTGCAATTACGGCTTCGTGGTAGTAACGTACCCTGTTTATAATTTCCGTTTCTTTTTTACGAAAAGCTTTTTCACCGTTCAATTTGTAATAAGTTGCAATTTTCATTCCCGTTTCATGTTTTATAATTCGATCGGTATCTGCAAGTTGGAACCCCAATCCGTCTGCAAGTATTCTTGCCGCACGACTTTTTCCGGTACCCATCGGTCCGATAAGCACAATATTTCTTTTTTTCATTCCTACCTCATTTGCGGTGTCAATATCTCCAATTGAAATTCGGTTGTTGCTCCTTTTCGTGTTATCTTTTTCAATGAAGGAATACTTAAATTTTTACTTTTTCTTATTATACCAAAAGTGTTTGATATTTGTCGGTAACTTCCTTCACAAATCAATGTCGTTTTTCCGTTTTGTTCTTCGTGAATTTCCTTTATTGAAACACCTGAATTTTCGATTTCGCCAAGTAAATCGTTATCAAATGAGTAAAGATTTTTAAAAAATTCTTCGTGTCGTACCATGCTTTCATCTTCAGTCCAGTTTTCGAGTATATTGTTTTTGTTTTCAAGTAAAATACGCTCTTTCTTTGTTGAGGAATATCCGAAGTAAAAAAGTCCTGAAATCAATAGCAGTATAATTGTCGCTGCAATTATGTATTTTTCGTCGGCGGCATATTTTAAATATTTTTCATTCATGATTGTTGTCCTCATCGCTGCATACAAAGTTGAATTCTATGAGATTGTTTTTCGTTTCGGATTTTTGCAAGTTTGTATTTTTGAAATTCGTCTTTAAATTTTTTTCAAATTTCAAAAGGCATGCTCTGTCATTTGAAGTTCCCTTTATATTTATCGTGCCGTATTGTATCTCGATTTCGGATAATGTCACTCCGCTCGGAACGGATTCCGCCAAATTTATCAAAAACGGTACTTCATAAGTTTTTTCCGCTTGAAGTTTTTTTATGTTTTCGTATTTTTTGTTTACGGCTGCAAGTTTTTCATCATACTTGTTCTTGCGTTCTTCGATTGACAAAAGATTTTTTGAGCGGTTTCGTTCAACTGAAAGTTTGAAATATTCACTCAAAAACAGTGCGGATGCGAAAATGAGAGATATGAGTGAAATTACGCAAAGTGTTTGCAAAGCTTTGAGTATAAATTTTTCTTTTGAAATATTGAAAAATCTTTTTCCCGTTGTCGTTTTCAGACACATTGTATGTTTTGTGAAATTTTTTATCAACGTTTTTACGTTCTCTTCGGTCGTGTCGCTTATTACGTTTTCGCCGAACATTTTCAATACTTCTTCGACGTCCTCTTTCGTTGTCGTACTTGTGCGGAGAAGTATTATTTTTTTGTTTTTGAAATATTCGGTTTCAAGTTCATCGGTTTTGAAGTTGCGTTTTTTCGTTTCCGAATGTCCGTAAAGCAATTTCAAGTTTTTTCCGTTTTGGTAAAAGATTGTAAAACCGTCACCGTATGAAGTGCATATTTCCGTGACGGGAATTATTCCTTGTATATATTTGTTTTGTTTTTGCGCTTCTTCGACAATCGGTAAAAAATCTTCTTTTGTACAACTTGCAACATACACAAACATCGCATTTTCTTCATAATTGTAATTTTTTATACGATATGTATTTATTGCCGTTCTATGTTCATCGGATTGTACGTAATTTTCCCAGTTCAAGGTGTCTTTCAATTCTTCATCGGTAAGAACGGGATACTTGTTTATGTCGAGTTTTATGGAATTGTCATTACCTATGAGGTATATATTGTTTCCGGTAAAAAAATTGTCCGAAAGAAGTGTAATTATTTCTTTTTTTTCACTTAAAAATTCTTGCGGGAAAAATATTTCTTTCAGTATCTTTCCGTTTGCAATTTCAAAAGCATATGCGCCTTCATCAAAAAACCAAATATACGTCTCTGTCGGTTTGAAAATGTTCGAGTAAAGATTTTTTAAATGATTTTTTATTTCAAAATATTCATTTTTCAAAAACTCTTGCACGTTTTCATTCATACTAAGTCTCACAATCTTTTACAACAAGTTGTTTATTTTTCAAAGTGAAGGTGATTTTTACTTGCTTCGTTCTTTCTTTTTCTTCATTTATGCTCTTTGAAATCAAGGTCGCTTCCGTTTCGTCTGCGGATTTTTTTATTTGCGTCAATTGTACTTCGACCTTGTGATTATCCGGATGAAGGATTTTTTTGTCGGTAAAAATACCGTACTTTTTGACATACTGTAAGCCCCATTCCGCACCGGATTCGGCGGCATAGTACAGTTTCGTATTCGTTTCTTGAAGCGATTGAGTTTCATACAATCTGAGTGCGGAAACGGAAATAGCCGATATTATCGAAAGAAGTCCGATGAATATAAGTATGGTTACAATTGAAATTATCCCTTTTCGCTTATTCATAAACTTCACCTTTTTTGAAATAGTCCGCAAGTGAAATAATTGCGGTTTGTACCGTTATTTGTTTTCCGCCTGCATCTTCACAGTTGTAATTTATATTTACAAGCCCATATTTATGTATGTAAAAAGGTTTATTGTCAGTTGCTTTTATACGTAGATCGGCCTCGGTAAGAGGTTGTTTTTTGCCGTTGTACAGTGTCAAGTACCACATACTGTTGTAAATTCGCATTTTGTAAGGTGCGATTACTTCATACTCGTTGTAATTGTAATAAGTAATATTTTTTTCGTATCCGTCTTCGGTTCTTTGTATTCTTTCCTTGGTGTTTCTCAAATGATCGTTTATGAAATCTTGAGTGAAAATACGTATGGATTGTTCACTTAAATTTCGTGAAGTATTATAAACGGATTTCGATATATTTGCCCACAAAGGAAGTGTAAGCGTGAGTATTATCGTCATGACGGAGATTGAAATCAGTATTTCGGATAAAATAAAACCTTTTCTTTTTTTCATTTTTCCGCTCCTATATAAGTGGTAAGCGTGAAAATTTCTCCATCGCAACCTTCGACATTGCAATGTACTTCCTTCATCTTTACACCTTCAATTTCCGTTAAAGTTCGGTTTACGGATACATTGTACTTCGTACCGTTCAATTCAACGGCGCCTGTCGGGTAGGCCGCATTCTCATGAAAACGCTCGTTGTACTTTATTGTATCGACAACTTGGCATGCGATAAGAACCTTTTCACTTTTTCGGAGTATTTTCTGTTTTATATCGAGAGTGTTTTTGACATAAAAAAAGACGGTTGCAGACAAAATCAATATTATGAATATTGAAATTTGTACCGACAACCATGTGCTTCCTTGTCTTTTATACATTAATTCAAAATCTCCGTTCTCGTTCTACCTGTATAAAGTGCAACCGTTACCTTTATTGCGTGACGTTTGTCTTTCGTTTGTAAAATGATTTCGTATGAATCGCCCTTAGGTGTGATACCCGTTTTATCGAAGAGAAGATTTATTCTTCCGGTTGACGTGATTTTGTCCGAAAGATAACCCCGCCGATGTCCGAGTTTGTTTCCTTGAACGGTGTACCAGTACACACGTCCGTCATCTCTTGCTTCACAATGAAAAGCAACAAGTGAAGAACGCAAAGGCTTTGATACGTCTTCGATTTGGTAAATATCACTTTTGGCATCTATTTGTGCGGAACGTATTGCATGCGTAAGAGTCTGTGAGGAAATAAAAAGTTCACGCTTCGCATTCTCTTCTTCGATAACGGGAACTGCAAGTGCAAAGAAAAATCCGACAATGACAATCGCAACCAAAACTTCCACAAGAAGATATCCGGATTTTTTATAAATTTGAAAAGATTTCATACTTAAGATTTTATTTAAAATTTATATAAATATACTTAAATCAATTTAACACATAAATATTTCGCAATGCAAGTTTTTATGCAAAAAAATCGCAAAACTTTCATGTAAGAATTTCAAGTTACAGAAAAATTCGAAAAATAAATTAAAAAATTGATGTTTTAATACGAAAATATTAAATACGGTTTAAGTTTGGTATTAAAAGATAAATATATTTCTTTATATTTATTTGTTTAGGATTAAATGAATATAAAATATAAAGATTTAAAAAAGAATACATTAAATATTGACTAAATCGGGGGGGTGATACTCTTGAAAAAGAATTTATATTTATGCATAAATAAGGAGGATTATTATGTTATCAAGCAAAAAACTTACAAGTCTTGTACTTGCAGGACTCATGAGTGCAACAATAGGATTGGGAGTATCGGCAGCGGACCCGGCGACACCTCCGACAGCCGAGTCTAATAAAAAACTGATAGAAGCAAATGAAAAAACAATAAAAGAAAAT
>NZ_GL878519.1:752702-774605 GCF_000194985.1 Dialister micraerophilus DSM 19965
CAGCTATTGAAGAAACCAAGAAAACAGTTGAAGATTTAGATGTGACTGCCGGAAAGAAAGGTATCGAAGCAAACAAAACAGCTATTGAAGCGAACAAGAAAGCAATCGACTTGAATGCCGCAAAGATTGCTTCTATGGATGTCGACACACAGAAAGGTATTGCAAAAGCTACCGCACTTGCGGGACTTCACCCGATTGATATGCAAGACGGTGATAAATTGAGCTTTGCAGTATCTGCAGGTACATACAAAGATGAAACCGCAATTGCAGCCGGTGCATTCTACCGCCCGAATCGCAATATTATGCTCAGCTTTGCTTCCACATTGGAAAATGAAGATCAAGCTTACAATGTAGGACTTTCATTCAAGTTCGGTAAAGAAGGAAAAGTTGAAGAAAAAACAACCGACATTGAACAGCTTTACAAATTAATCGGCGAATTGCAGGCAAAACTTGCACAACAACAAGCAGAGATTGATGCTTTGAGAAAGTAATGAAAGACAAAAAAGCAAGTACCGTTAAAAGTACTTGCTTTTAGTTTGCAAAAATATTTAAAAAATTAATTAAATGTCTGTCCCGAGTCAACTACTATATTTTGTCCGGATATTCCTTTTGAGCCTTCGCTTGCAAGGAAGCATACGGTTTTTGCAAGGTCTGTAGGTGTCGTTACTCTTTTCAGTGCGGTTGTTTGTGCAATCAGGTTGAATACTTCCGGTGTAGTTACGCTTGATGCGTCCGTTGTTTTGAGTAATCCTCCGGATACCATGTTGCATGCTATACCGTACTTACCGAGTTCGGCCGCACAGTTGCGCATAAATCCTATGAGTGCGCCTTTTCCTGTAGTGTATTCGTGGTAGGGTACTACCGGACTTTGGAAGAGGTTTGTTCCGATTGAGATAAATCTGGCTCTTTCGGATTTTTTCAAACTTTCGAGATTTGTCTGTAAAAGATTCAATGCTCCTTTTACGGATCCTTCCAATTGTTTCAAGTAGTTTTCCCATGTAATATGAGATAAATCGAGTTGTTTTATCGGATCGAATTTGAAGTCGATCAATGCGTTGTGTATGATTACATCTACTTGTCCGAATGCTTTTATCGCTTCGTTGTGAAGGTTTTGCATTTCATCTTTGTTTCGTACATCGGCTTTTACGGTGATTACATTTTCTTTTCCGAATTCATCGACAAGCCTTTTTGCACCTTCGGGTGTTTTGTAATAATTTGCTACGACTTTGTAGTTTTCCTTCAATAATTCACGAGCAATTTCAAAGCCGAGGCCTCTGCTTGCTCCCGTTACGACAGCAACTGCATTTTTCATTGCGGTTCACTCCTTTAATTTAAAATAAAGAAGGGAATCTTTTGGTTAATTGCTTCCTACGCTTGTATTAACAAACAGGTTCAAAGGGTCAGGTTTTAACCTTCTCAACCAATAAGGTTCCCCTGCAATCGATATCAATGCAATTATATAATAAACTACGTATTTTTTAAAGTTTCATGAGAGGTGTTTTTTGTGAATGAATTTTGAAATTTTTTGCGTTTTTGTACCTCGTTCAAGTTGTTTTATTTTTTTGCAAATATATTATTTCGTTGATATAATTATTTTTTAAAATATACTCAATGAATTCATTAATTCGTGCTATAATAATAGTATTGATTATTTATAAAGGGGATACCGATGAGAAAAAATGTAATGATTCGACTGACAAGTGTGCAACGTGACGAGTCCGGCGAAGATGAAAAAATTTCATTGGAAACGCCCGGTATATATGGTGAGGAAGATGGGTATTCTTTTGTCACTTATGAGGAAACCGGATTGGCGGGTTTGGAGGGAACGACGACGAAGCTGGTTTGTTATCCCCGACGTGCGGTTCTTTCGAGGTCCGGAAATTTTTTGTATGAACAGGAGTATGTCGTAGGCAAGACCATGAAGTCTTATTATGATACTCCTATGGGCCCGCTTGATTTGATTGTAACTACTAAAGAGTTTACAAATACCGTTGTGAACGGTAACGGGAAAATTCGCATTGTTTATGATGTGGAGCTTGACGGTATTTTTAAGCATTTAAATGAAATTATTATAGATGTATGGGAGGATATATGGAAGTCAGAGATGAGCTTAAAGAATTAATCGAGAAAGCGAAGTTGGCGGCTGTTGAGTCCGGTGAATTGCCGAAAGGTGATTATCCGCCCGTTCAAAGATTGGAGCTTTCTCCGAAAAAAGAATTCGGTGATTATTCTTCCAATGCCGCTATGCAGTGGGCAAGGGTTGCACATATGGCACCACGTAAAATTGCGGAAATTTTGGTTGAACACATCGATTCTTCTCTTGTTTCGAAAACGGATATTGCAGGTGCCGGTTTCATCAATTTCTTTTTGGCAAAGGATACAGTTTATGCGGAATTGAAGAAAATTTTGGCAAAGGGTGAAAATTACGGTGATTTACCGAGAAATGACGAGGAAGCCGTTCTCGTGGAATATGTTTCGGCAAATCCTACCGGTCCTCTTCACATAGGTCATGCAAGAGGTGCCGCTTACGGTTCTGCAATGGTTAATTTGCTTCGCAGTGCAGGTTACAAAGTGCTTTCAGAATACTACATCAACGATGCAGGTAATCAGATAGACAATTTGGCACTTTCCGTAAATGCACGTTACTTGCAGCTTTTGGGAAAAGATGCACAGCTTCCGGAAAACGGTTATCACGGACATGATATTATCGAAACGGCACAGAGCATTTTGGATCGTGACGGAACGAAGTATCTTGAAATGGACGAAGAAAAAAGAATAGAAGTTTTCAAGGAAGTCGCTTTGAAAGAAAAATTGGCGGCACTTAAAAAGGACTTGTCCGATTTCAATGTAGAATTTGATGTATGGATGAGTGAAAGATCTTTCTATCCCGATCAGGTAAATGAAGTGTTGGATATTTTGAAGAAAAACGGCACTTTATATGAGAAGGAAGATGCTTGGTGGCTCAATACCACAAAAGACGGAGATGATAAGGATCGTGTAGTTATAAGAAGTAACGGCGAACCTACATATTTCTGCTCCGATATTGCATATGTAAAGAACAAGATTGAAAGAGGCTATCATAAGTTGATAGATATTTGGGGTGCAGATCACCACGGATATATAGCACGTGTGAAATCCGCCATGACTTCATTGGGTTATAATGCCGATGATTTCGATATTATGCTTCTCCAAATGGTTACACTTCTTCGTGACGGTAAACCGGTTAAGATGTCGAAACGTACCGGTCAGTCCGTAACATTGCGTGAACTTATGGATGAAGTAGGTGTTGACGTGGCAAGATATTTCTTCTGCAGTCGTACGCTCGATTCGCAGATGGATTTCGATATAGATTTGGCAAAGAAACGTTCAAGTGAAAATCCGGTGTACTACATTCAATACGCAAATGCACGTGTACACAGTCTGTTTAAACAGGCAAAGGAAAACGGAGTGAAAATTCCTTCTTGGGAAGATGTGGATTTCACCGTACTTGTAGATGAATCCGAACTTGATTTGATAAAGAAGATGGAAGTATACCACGGATTCCTTAAAGGGGCGGCTGCCGAAAGAGCGCCTCAGCGTATTGCGACATATGCCTATGAATTGGCGGCATTGTTCCACCACTTCTATCGTAAATGTCGTATTTTAGGAGAAGAAGAAAAATTGATGCAGGCAAGATTGGGACTTATTCGTGCAGTCGGATATGTGCTTGTACATGCATTGGGTATTTTAGGTGTATCCGCACCTGAAGAAATGTAAGGGAGGTACCATGACAAAATATATTTTCGTAACGGGCGGTGTCGTATCGTCATTAGGTAAAGGTATTACTGCGGCATCTCTGGGAAGATTGCTTAAAAACAGAGGTTACAAAGTAACAATTCAGAAATTCGATCCTTATATAAATATCGATCCGGGTACAATGAGTCCATATCAGCACGGAGAAGTATTTGTAACGGATGACGGAGCTGAAACCGACCTTGACTTGGGCCATTACGAAAGATTTATAGATGAAAATTTATCCAAAGCATCAAATATTACAACGGGTAAAATTTACCAATCGGTAATAAACAAAGAACGTAAAGGCGAATATTTGGGATCTACCATACAGGTAATTCCTCATATTACCAACGCTATAAAAGAACGTGTATTCAAAGTAGGCAGAGAAGGTAATGCGGATATAGTAATTACCGAAATCGGCGGAACCGTAGGAGACATAGAATCACTACCGTTTTTGGAAGCCATACGTCAAGTGCGTAAAAACGTCGAACACAGAAATGACGTGCTTTACATACATGTAACGCTCATACCTTACATAGATGCGGCGGAAGAACTTAAATCAAAACCCACACAACACAGTGTAAAAGAACTTCGCAGTATCGGAATTCAACCGGACATTATAGTTTGCCGTACAAGCAAAGAAGTACCCGAAGACATGAAGAGAAAAATCGGACTTTTCTGTGACGTTGAACCGGAAGCCGTAATTTCAAATCTTACTGCAAAAAGCATCTACGAAGTACCGCTTCTTTTACAAAAAGAAGGACTTGACAAGATTGCACTCGAAAAATTGGGACTTGAAGACAGACCTTGCGATATGACCGCATGGAAAGAAATGGTAAACCGCATTATATCCGTAAAGGAAAGCGTGGAAATTGCACTTGTAGGCAAGTACGTGGCACTTCATGATGCGTACCTGTCTGTTGTAGAAGCAATGTCGCACGCCGGATACGAGTACGGCAAGAAAATAAATATACGCTGGATAGACTCCGAAAAACTCGAAGAGGAAAAACCCGACCTTTCAAAAGTATTTGAAGGAGTCGACGGAATAGTAATCCCCGGAGGATTCGGATATCGTGGAGTAGAAGGTAAAATAGCCACCATCAAGTATGCACGTACACACAAAATTCCATACTTGGGACTGTGTCTGGGCATGCAATGTGCGGTAATCGAATTCGCAAGAAATGTATGCGGATTGAAAGATGCAAACTCTTCGGAATTCGTAGAAAATTGTTCGGCCGTAATCGACCTTATGTCGGAACAAGAAGACATAACCGAAAAAGGCGGCACGATGAGACTGGGACTCTACCCTTGCAAACTTAAAAAAGGAACGAAAGTAAGAGATCTCTACGACAACAAAGAACTCGTATACGAAAGACATCGTCACAGATATGAAGTATCCAACACATACCGCGAAAACCTTGAAAGTCATGGCATGGTAATTTGCGGAACAAGTCCGGACGAAAAACTTGTAGAAACGATTGAACTTAAAGATCATCCCTACTTTGTAGCGACACAAGCACATCCGGAATTAAAGAGCAGACCGAACGTACCTCACCCGCTCTTCAAAGGATTCATAGCTGCAGCGATAGAATACGAAAAAAATAAATAAAAAATAAAATCCCCTTAAGGCATAATTCAAATTGCTTTAGGGGATTTTTTTGAATATTTCAAATATTTCATTTTATAATTTCGTTCGCAATATAAATTTCATAATGAGATTTGGTGATGTGATTTCTTTTGCAATAAAAAAATATAGATAAATCTTAATAAATACATTTAATAAGCGTTTCATGAAAACATTTATATAATTTATGATATAATATTGAAAGCGGATATGAAACGGACAGAGGCAAAAACAAAACCTTTATTGAAAGTTGATCGGGAGAAGGTTTGCTCGGCGGCGAATGCCGTTGTTTTTGTTTATATTTAGTTTCTTTTTTAGAAGGAGGTGTATCTTGGCAAAGTCAAGATTACAAATTATACCGCTCGGCGGTTTGGGAGAAGTCGGAAAAAATATGATGGTTATTCGTTATGAGGACGAAATTGTAGTAGTAGACTCCGGTCTTGCGTTTCCGACAGAAAATATGCCGGGAATAGATATCGTTATTCCCGACTTCAGTTATTTGATTGAAAATAAAGATAAGGTCAAGGCCGTTTTGATTACTCACGGTCATGAAGATCATATAGGTGCGTTACCGTACTTGCTCAAAGAAATAAATGTACCCGTTTACGGTACTAAATTGACTTGCGGTCTTATTGAAGGAAAACTTATCGAAGCACAGATAAAAAATTATAAATTGAACGTAGTAAAAGCGGGCGATGAATTTAAACTCGGTCTTTTCAAATGCGGATTTTTCCACGTTTGTCACTCCATTCCCGATGCTTGCGGAGTGTTTATAAGAACTCCCGTAGGTACGATAGTGCATACCGGAGATTTCAAATTCGATCACACACCCAAGGATGAACTTCAAACGGATTTGTACAAATTGGCGGAATTGGGACACAGAGGTGTTCTTGCATTATGTGCCGATTCGACAAATGCGGAATGTCCCGGACATACACCGTCCGAAGCGGTAGTGGCGAAATCTCTCATGGATCAGTTTTCATTGGCAAAAGGTCGTATTATAGTTGCGACATTTGCATCAAACGTATCACGTTTGCAAATGGCGATAGATGCCGCAATTGCACACAGACGTAAAGTTTGTGCATTCGGACGTTCTATGGTAAATGTTATCGGTAAAGCGCTCGATATGGGATACCTCAAAGCTCCCGAAGGTACGATAATAGAACCCGAAGAAATGAACAGATATCCGGAAAGTCAGATTTGCATTCTTACAACCGGAAGTCAGGGAGAACCTATGGCAGGTTTGTCAAGAATGGCGGACGGAAGTCACAGACAAGTCACCGTACATTCCGGCGATACCGTAATTATATCGGCATCTCCGATACCCGGAAATGAAAACAGTGTAGGAAATACCATAAACAAATTAATGCGTATGGGCATAAAAGTTGTAACAAACAAAAGTACACGTGTACACGTTTCCGGACATGCGTCCGAAGAAGATTTGAAAACCATGCTTTCACTCGTAAAGCCGAAATTCTTCATACCTATACACGGTGAATTCAGAATGCTTTACAAGCATGCTGAAATTGCGACAATTCTCGGAATGCCGAAAAAGAATTCATTGGTAGCGGAAAACGGAAGCGTAATCGAACTTACACGAAATTCGGCAAAAATTACAGGTAAAGTACAAGCCGGAGCAATATACGTAGACGGATTGGGTGTAGGTGACGTAGGAAATATAGTACTTCGTGACAGACAGCAATTATCCGAAGACGGTGTAGTGATTGTAGTAATATCGCTTGAAAAAGGAAGCAACAGACTTTTGGCCGGACCGGATATAGTTACACGTGGATTCGTGTATGTACGTGACAGCGAATCACTTTTGAACGAAGCGAAAGCAAGAGTTGAAAAATCACTTGACTATTGTGAAAAAAGAAATATTAAAGAGTGGAATTTATTGAAAACTCAAATCAGAGATTCACTTGGAAAATATTTCTATGAACGTACAAAACGTCGTCCAATGATACTTCCGGTAATTCAAGAAGTACATTAATATCGAGTCGGGCAAAGCTCGACTCTTTTTTTAAAAAAGGATTAAAAATGCAACGTACAAATGCACTTGCACAGGCCGGTATAGCAACGGCACTTACGGTGGTGCTTTCCCTTGCAGGATGGTACATACCGGTATTGTCGGGAATAATATTTTTTCTTATACCGATACCGATTGCATACTTGGGCCTTAATCAAGGTATAAAATGGTCGATTACAGTGACTGCGGCGGCATTTATATTGGACACAATATTTATGGGACTGTCGGCATCAATATTTATACTTACAATATTCGGTGCATTGGGAGTAATAATAGGAGCCGGATACAGATATAAATGGAAACCTATATACACCTTGCTTTTGGGCGGCATTGCAGTACTTATAGGCCTTATTATTTGCGATCTTATCGTAATGTATGTCATAGGCGGAGAACCGATGATACTGGGCGGTGCGATGATAAACGAAATTGAATCGGGAATGAAAACACTGCTTCCGGAAATATATAGCGGTGATTCACTTGAAAAAGCAATGTCGCAAATGAACCTTATAGTGGAAAACATGAGAAAAACCGTACCGGTAGCAATAGCGGGAGCATCGCTTTTCTATGCACTTTTTGCAATGACAATATCGAAAGTAGTATTTCATAAAATGGGGATAAAAAATCTTCCCTCGATACCTCAGTTTGAAAAATGGAATCTTCCGGTATACCTTGTATATGCGTACATTTTCATGCTTGCAATACGTTTTATTCTTCCGGAAAACGAATGGACACAACTTTTGGTTTACAACCTCACACCGATATGTACGATATCTTTCTACATACAAGGACTTTCATGCGTGTGGTGGGCATATCATAAATACCCCGTAATGAAAAAATTAAGACTTATAATACTCATATTGAGTTTATTCATACCGATACTTCAATTGGGAGTAATATTTGTCGGAATAATGGATATGACATTGAAATACAGACAAAAAACTGAAAGTTTGCAAAAAAACGAATAATAATGTACGATTCATACAGATATAATCGTATATCAAAGGCCGTAAAGGCGGAAAGAACAGGAGTTTTATGCTCAGCGATATCTGGATTTATAAAAAATCTGCAAAAATATTTATAATATTGCTTTTTATAGCGATATTTGCACTGTTTACACAAAATTGGCAAATGGGACTTTTGGTATTTATACTTGTTGCCGGATCTTTTGTGTACATATACAGACAAGACGGTAAACAAGAAAAAATACTGATGAAATACCTTGACGACATATCCGAAGGGGTAACGGCAGGTACCGTATATGCAGTCAAAAATTTGCCGATAGGAATTGCCATGATGGACGAAAAACGTGCATTGGTATGGGCAAACAACGTATTCCGTTCATGGATAGGAGAAAAAGCGGAAATCGGCGCAAATATGCAAAGCCTCATATATGGTGCGAAAGTTTCCAAGTTATGGGGAAAAACAGGCTGGTTCGAATGTCATGCCGGAGAAACTTTTTTCCGTGTATTTCATAAATACATTCAAGTAAACGATACCGAAGAAGGCAGTACACCGTTCATGGTATTTTACTTCATGGACAGAACGGACGTTGAACTTTTGAGAAAATCTTCAGAAGAATCCATGCCGGTATTCTGCATGATACGTATAGACAATATTTCCGAAGTAACAACGGACATGACCGACGTTGAAAAATCCAACATACTTTCACAGGTAAATGAACTTATTTTAAAAGAATTCAGTCAAGTTGACGGATTTATCAAGCAATATACGGCATCGGATTATGTAGCGTGTATATCACATAAATCGTTGAACGATATGATGCATGAAAATTTTGAAATATTGGATAAAGTACGTTCGATACATACGGTAAATCGCATACCGGTTACACTTTCAATCGGTGTGGTACAAATGGACGAACCGTTCATAAAACAAGCGGAAGAAGCACAAATGGCACTCGACCTTGCACTTGCAAGAGGCGGTGATCAGGCAATCGTGAAGATAGGACAGAACGTCAAAGCGTTTGGCGGAAAAGTACCCACATCCGTAAGCTCCACGAGAGTAAGAGTAAGAGTAGTTGCACAAGCGCTCAAAGAAATAATCGAAAGTGCCGATCACGTACTTGTCATGGGACACGCACACGAAGACTTCGATGCGCTCGGCTCGGCGGTCGGCGTATGTCACCTTGCAAGAGCATCGGGAATATCCGCAAATGTAGTACTTTCACCGCAAGAAGACACCTCGAGGAAAATGATAGATGCAATTCGTGAAAGCAAAGAACTTGAAGGACTTCTCATAGACGAAAATACTGCAAAAGGTATGATTACGGACAAAACCGTACTGATAATTGTAGACACGCATATACCGGCAATGGTGGCGGCACCTCAATTACTTGAAAAAGTAAAAAGAAAAGTTATAATCGATCATCACAGAAGATCGGCAAGCATTATAGACGATCCTCTCCTTACATACATGGAACCTTCGGCATCATCGGCATCCGAACTTGTAACCGAACTCATTCAATACTACGGTGAAGAAGAGGAACTCTATGAAATAGAAGGCTCATGCCTGTATGCCGGAATTGTAGTAGACACGAAAAGCTTCAGCGTACAAACAAGTGTGCGAACATTCGATGCAGCAAGCTTCTTAAGACGAAGCGGAGCAAATACGATGATGGTAAGAGAAATGTTCAGAGTAGATATGAACGCAATCTTAAACCGTTCACGTGTACTCTCGAACTTGAAAATAATAGATGAATACATGGTATTTGCAGAATGCCCAAAAGACATTGAAGACTCGCAAATCATGGCAGGACAACTCTCCGACTACTTGGTAGCGGTAGAACAGATAAAATGCAGCTTCGTATTCTATCACACCGAAAAAGGACTGTGCCTGTCCGCACGAAGTGACGGAAGTATAAACGTACAAATCGTAATGGAATCACTCGGCGGCGGCGGACACCTTACGGTAGCAGGTGCACAATTCGGAAAAGATGGTACAATAGAAGAAATAGAAAATAAAATCATAAAGCAAGTTCGTAAACAAGTAGAGGAGGAATAAATATGAAAGTAGTACTTCTTCAAGATGTAAAAAAATTAGGAAAACGCGGTGACGTAGTTGAAGTATCGGACGGATACGGTAGAAACGTACTTATTCGCAGAGGACTCGGTTTGGAAGGAACAAAATCCAACCTTAATATAGCGGCACAAAGACAAGAATCCAAAAAATTCCAATCACAAGTAGCAAAAGACGAAGCCGTAATAATGGCATCACAACTTAAAAAGGTGAAAATAGTAATTCCGATGCAATCCGGAGAAGACGGAAAAGTATTCGGAAGTGTCACACCCAAGTACATAAGCGAAGTGCTTGAAAAAGATCACAATATTACAATCGACAAGAAAAATATAAAACTCAAAGAACCGATAAAATCACTCGGAGAATACGATGTGGAAATATGGGTACACCCGCAAATCACAAGTACAATCCACGTAAGCGTAGTAGAAGAATAAAAATAAAGAGACGTGAAAATAAAACGTCTCTTTTTACTTGCTTTTGAAAATGCTTTATTTGATAAAAATTGAAAATTTCGATTTCCCGAATATTTTATATGAAAAGAAAATGTGTAAACATTTAAAGTAAAACGATGTATGAGTGAATTTATATTATGCAATCATATTTATTTTACATATCAGCATATATAAAACAGAAAATGTGGTATAGTAACAATGTATTATTTAAAAGGGTTCAAACCCTAAGGAGGTTATATGGACGCTATTTTTAACGTCATAGATATTATAGTAGCCATTATCGGACCGCTATCCGACTTTTTGTGGGGATTTCCTACAAACTTTGATTGGTATTCAAGCATTCCGGTATTGGGAGAATTCTCTTTCTCTACAATTCTTTTGGTAGGATCGGGAATTTACTTTACATTTCGTTTACGTGCCGTCCAAGTATCCATGTTTAAACGTGGAATTCACGTAATGACAAAAGGATACAAGGAAAAATACGGTATTTCACCGTTGGCGGCATTTCTTTTGAGTTCCGGTATACGAGTAGGTCCGGGAAATATTTTAGGTGTTACAGGTGCAATTGCAGCCGGCGGCCCCGGTGCACTTTTCTGGATGTGGGTATCCGCATTCTTCGGTATGGCAACAGCATATACCGAAAGTACACTCTCGCAGATTTTCAAAGAAAGACGCGGAAGTGAATACGTGGGCGGACTTCCCTACTATGCAAAAATTTTGTGTAACGACAAAGTTTGGGTCGGAGTTATTGCCGCAAGTGCATACATCGTATACAGCGTGTGCGGTATTCCGGTAGACAGCTTCAATACGGTAACGGGTATCGCTGCAGTAGGACGTATAGTAACGGGTGTAGATTTCCCCGTACAATCCGACTTCTACTACTATGTATCCGCATTCGTTATCGCACTTGTTGCATTCATGGCATTCGGCGGAGTGAAACGTGTAACGCAAGCATCAGAATTCATGGTACCGATAATGTCATGCGTATACTTTGCGACAGTCATCGCTTTGATTTTGTACAATGTAAACAGCGTATCGTACTTCTTTAATGCGGTATTCTCCGGAGCATTCACGCCCGATGCAATGTTCGGCGGTGCATTCGGTTCAATGCTTGTACAAGGGGTAAAACGTGGACTTATGTCAAACGAAGCAGGACAAGGTACAATCACGATGGCTGCAGGAGCTGCCGGCGGAAATCATCCATGTGAACAAGGACTCATCGGTGCAATCGGAGTATTCTTCGACACACATATTATTTGTACGCTTACAGGATTTATTATTATAATGGCGCACCGTTGGACAGCAGATCCCACATGGCAAACAGCTGAAACATACACGAAATTCCTCTCATCGGTAAGCTCACTCACACCGGGTACGATAGAAAGTATAGTTTTACTTCTCCTTTCGATATGCTTCGCACTCTTTGCATACACATCCGTTATAGGTATGGTAGCATTCTCGGAAGTATCGGCAAAACGTATAAGCAACCATAAATGGTTCATTCAAGCGGTAAGACTTCTGTGCGTATTCGTATCTGCATTCGGAATAATGTCCAGTATAGCAGGATACGACCTCAGTCGTATGTGGGCATTCGAAGACCTGGGAAATATTACAATCGTATACGTAAACATTCTCATGCTCTACTTGGGCTTTAAATATGTAATAAAAGCAACCGAACATTACGGAAACAGAAATCCGAAAGGAAATGAAATATTCAACTCGGAACAAGTTTTGGGAATTGAAACCGACTGCTGGAAAAATAAAGAATAAGAAAAGAGGCGAAAAGCCTCTTTTTCATTGCAGTGAAAATTTCAAAACACAAAAATCGTAAAATAAAAACGAAAGTAAAAATATTTCACAAAAGCGAACAACTCAAAACGGATTTTGTTATTTAAAAATTAAAAAATTATAAAAATTAAAAAATTTAAACTGAAATATACAAAAAATGTAAAATGAAAGATTAAATTTGAAAAAATATATTGATACCGTTAACGGTTCTTTTATTTAGCGGAATAATGTGCTATCATCATGTTAAGTTTTTATTACAGAATGAAAGGTGGCGAAGGGGGATAGACCCTGCTCATATGACAGGACAGACAGCATTCTATACCGCAATTATTATTTTCGTTTTGACCTATATCGGGATTATGTCGGAAAAGGTGCCGCGCACCATTTGCGCATTACTCGGCGGCGGTGCAATGATTTACTTCGGTTTTGTCACACAAAATCAAGCATTTACACAATTTATCGACTTCAATACCATCGGTTTGTTAATGGGTATGATGATTTTAATTTCCGTAGTAAAGAAATCCGGATTTTTCAAAGCGATGGCACTTTGGGCTGTAAAAATGAGTAAAGGGCAATCAAAAGAATTGCTCATATTGCTTTCCATAGTAACGGCAGTAGGAGCGGCACTCATAGACTCCGTAACGGCAGCATTACTTATAGCACCGATGACTATATCCATCTGTCGTATGCTCAAGATTTCACCCGTTCCCATACTTATATCTGAAATTCTCATGGCGAACATAGGCGGAACGGCACTCATGATCGGTAATCCGCCGAACGTTATGATCGGATCGGCAACGCATTTGGACTTCAACGACTTCTTGATAAACCTTGCACCGGTAGTAGTTGTTACAATTATCGTGACACTTATCGCAATACTCGTACTGTTTCGAAAACAACTTCCGAACGTGCATATGACACAAGAAGAACTTGACAAAATAGATATATCATCTGCAATAGAAGACAAGAAAATACTTAAAAGATCGCTTTCGATACTCGCACTTACAATCTGCGGATTTGTAGTACACAGTATGTTCGGACTTCAATCGGCAACGATTGCAATGACCGGCGGTGTCGCAGCTATGATTATATGCGGAATAGACCCGCAAGAAGTAATGAAAGAAGTAGACCTCGACACATTACTCTTCTTTACAGGACTCTTCATATTGGTCGGAGGAATGGAAAATGCCGGAGTAATCGAAGCGCTCGCAAAATGGGCAATCGGACTTGTAGGCGGAGATATGAACCTTGTAACATTCCTCATTCTCTTCCTCTCGGGAATTGCATCCGCATTCATCGACAATATACCGTTTACGGCAACAATGATACCTCTCATACACAATATGCAGGTACTTTTGAATGCACCTCACTCGGACTACATGTGGTGGTCACTCGCACTCGGTGCGTGCTTCGGCGGAAATGGAACGATGATAGGTGCATCACCGAACGTAATCATGATAGCGATAGCGGCAAAAGAAGGATACAAAATAAGCTTCAACACATTCTTGAAATGGTGCTTCCCTCTTATGCTCCTTTCACTTGTAGTATCTGCAATATACCTCTATGTAAGATATCTTATGTTTATTTAAGAAATATAAAAAGTTGCAGTTCATTTAAAATGTGCTGCAACTTTTTTTATGTGATGAAATTTATATTCCTTTTATTGAAACCTTCATCATATATCGCATGTCGACAAAGAAAATAAATATATTGTAAAAAACGGAAACCGGAATTCGGATATTTGCTTTTATCAAGCTTCAAACTTCAAGGAAAATATTTACAAGAAAATCACTCAATTAAAATAAACTTGATTTTTTATCAAATTTGCGTTATACCGATAAATAATTCCTGCGTAAATGACAATATTCGAAAAATAAAAAATTCTAAAAGGGGAATTATTATGAATGCAAAAAAACAAAATCGCATATCCTTGATTGAAGCCATAGCGGCAATAATTATTATCCTTATCTGTCTCGGCGCAGGAATAATACACTTTCAAATGCCGCCGCAAGTACCGATTTTACTTGTATTCGCACTCTTATGTATGTGGGGTAAAATAAAAGGATTTTCATGGGAAGACATACATAAAGGAATAATAAAAGGAATTGAACCCGGCATAGTGCCGCTTATTATATTCATGCTCATAGGCACACTCGTTGCATCACTCATTGCAGCCGGCACCATACCGACCGTAGTAGTATACGGATACAAAATTATATCGGCAAAATATCTTCCCGTAACGGCATTCATTATCTGTATAGCCGAAGGATTTACAATCGGCTCATCATTTACAACCATTTCAACAATGGGAGTAGTATTGATTGCACTCGGACGTATATCCGAAATTCCCGATGCATACATTGCAGGTGCAATCGTTTCGGGAGCTTTCTTTGCAAATAATATGTCACCTCTTGCGGACGTACCGAATTTATGCTCTGCAATAGGAGAAATACCTCTGTCGAAACATTTGAGAAATCTTGCAAAAAGCACACTCCCTGTACTGGTTATTTCAATAATAATCTATGTAATACTGGGCGGAAGCGCAAATGAAGTATCCGGAGGAATTGCTGAAACCATACAATCGTTGAATAAATTTTTCTTTGTCTCACCGATTACACTTGTTCCCATACTTCTCATATTCATAGCATCTTGGCGTAAACTTCCGGCAATAGCAAGCTTACTCATAGGTATAATAAGTGCATTAATTATATATGTATTTTTTGCACCGAACTCATCATTACAAAACGTGGAGAACCTCGTAATGACAGGATACGCCTCAAACACCGGAATAGAAACAATCGACAAAATTTTTTCACGTGGCGGAATAATGAGTATGATGGGATCGGCATCTATGATAATACTCGCACTCGGCATGGGCGGACTTTTGGTAAAACTTGAAATTTTCTCAACAGTTATAAAACACATAGAACACTTTGTAAAAAGTCAAACCGCACTGGTAATATTCAACTCTGTAGGATGTATGCTCACCGGAATTCTGATAGGAGAACAATACCTTACAGTAGTACTTCCGGGAGAAACATTCAAACCTTTGTATAAAAAAATGAATATACCCATGCACGTAATGACAAGAACACTATCCGGTGCCGGAGCGGCATTCTCCTCGATAGTCCCTTGGAGCGTAGCCGGTACATTCATAATAGGAACCTTGGGACTTTCAAATGTAAATTACATATTCTACGCATTCTATCCCATGCTTATTCCTATATCGACAATAATTTTAAGTTTCATAAAAAATTAAACAAATTAAAGAAAAACCCGCCGGAAACAGCGGGTTTTGTCGTAAACAATTTAAGTGAATTTATAAAATTGCTGATTAAAAAAACATATATTTATTAATGTGTTTATAACATTTTTATACCTTGATATAGAAATATTATAAAATCGTTTTAATTGACATGAGATTCATTATCAAGTATCATTTGGTTGTAGATTATGAAAGGTGGTGAAATTGAGAGAACTTTTTGTAGCATAGTGAAATGTCATTTGCGTAGGTTATTTATTGTTTTAATGTTTTGTGTGGATAGAAACATACTTTAATGATCCGGTAGAATGGTGACATAGTTACAGTGATATAGTAGAAGAGAATAGTTGATCGTTAAGCATGCACTTGTACACACGAATTGCTTTAAATTTAAGCTTTTTGTGGTATATGGATAGGATGCTTTTTTTGTGTTCAGAATTCGCACAAAATTAATGATTAATCTGTTTTGTGGAGTTTTCCACATTTAAAAAAAGGTGGTTGTAACTATGTCTAAAGAACTTAACTTAGAATCTCTCTTTATCGGATCCAAAGGTGAAAACGGAAATTTATACAAAGAATTGCTCAGCAATTTGATTGATGACCATATCGGTTGGCGTAAAAACTATATGCCACAAGACCCGGCAATGATTGGTTCTGCAGATAAGAGAGAAGAATCTTTCAAATTGACAGCAGATAAAGTTAAAGATGTTTTGGATGAAGCATCAAGACGTATGAGAGCTACAGCGGTTCCGTGGCACAGTGCAGGACGTTTCTGGGGTCATATGAACTCTGAAACATTGCTTCCTGCAATTTTGGGATATAACTTCTCAATGCTCTGGAACGGTAATAACTGTGCTTATGAATCTTCACCGGCAACTTCAGCAATGGAAGAAGATGTAGGTATTGATTTCTCTCATATGTGCGGGTATGGTGAAATCGGTTGGGGACACTTGACCGGAGGCGGTACAGCTGCAAATGTTGAAGGTATTTGGTATGCACGTAATATTAAATCAATTCCGCTAGCATTGAAGAAAGTATTGCCGGAAACAGTTGCAGGCAAGAGTGAATGGGATCTTTTAAACATGCCTACAGATGAAGTAATGGATATTGTAGATGCTCATCCGCAATCCATTGATGCTATTAAGGCAGTTTCTGCACGTAGCGGTAAAGATATTCAGAAGCTTGGAAAATGGCTTGTTCCTAAGACAAAGCACTATTCTTGGCCGAAAGCTGCAGACATGGTAGGCGTAGGTTTGGATCAGCTTGTGATGGTTGATGTAGATTCACACTACCGTTTGAAGATGGACAAATTGGAAGAAACAATTCGTGAATTGGCAGCACAGCAGATTCCTGTAATGGGAGTTGTAGGTGTTGTAGGTTCAACTGAAGAAGGTGCGGTAGATCCTATTCATGAAATCGTTGCACTTCGTAAGAAGTTGTATAAAGAATTGGGAGTATACTTCTACATTCACATAGATGCTGCATATGGTTCTTATGCACGTACATTGTTCTTGGATGAAAATTATAACTTCATACCGTATGAAAAATTGGATGAAGAATTTAAGAAACATGGTGTATTCCATTCACCGGTACATATAAAGAGAGAAGTTTATGAAGCTTACAAGGCATTTGGTGAAGCAGAATCAATTACAGTTGATCCACATAAGATGGGATACATTCCATACGCAGCAGGCGGTGTAGTTATTAAGAGACGTTCAATGCGTGAACTTATCGGATACTTTGCTGCATATGTAAACGAAAAAGGAGCTCCGTCATTACTCGGTGCATACATGCTTGAAGGTTCAAAAGCAGGTGCAACAGCAGTAGCAGTTTGGGTAGCTCACCGTGTACTCGGTTTGAATGTTTCAGGATATGGTCGTTTGATTGGTGCATCAATTGAAAGTGCACGTAACTTCTATGACTTCTTGGGAACATTGACATTTGAAGTAAATGGAAAGACAATTCGTGTACATCAGCTTGTTGACCCGGACTTCAATATGGTTGACTATGTATTCCAGCAAGACGGTGCAACACTTGAAGAAACAAATGAACTCAATAGACAGTTCTGGTTGGCAACTTCATCCGGAAGAGAAAGTCTCTACACTCAGGGATTCATTACATCTCATACAGACTTTGCACGTCCTGATTATGGTGATAGCCCATTTGATGAATTTGTTAACAAGAAATTGGGATACTCCAGAGAAGAATGGGAAAAAGCAGGTAAGGTTACAGTTCTTAGAGCTTGCTGCTTGACACCATACATGAATGACAAGAAAGCATTTGAATACTTCTCTGAAGAAATCAAGAAAGCAATGGTTAAAGCACTTACAGCAATTGTTAAATAATAGTGTCAATTGTTAAAAACAAAATAGATTACGGAAGGGCTTAAGCCCTTCCGGATTCTATATAAAAGGAGAAAAAATGAGTGAAATTAAAAAACTGTCACTTGTTACCTTTATCGGTATGACAATGGCACTGTGTGCGAATGTACGTAACATTCCGATTTTGGCAGCAACCGGTTGGCAATTAGTTTCTTACTTGCTTTTTGCAATTATATTTTTAGCACTTCCGCTGGCGGCTATGTGTGGTGAATTATCTTCTATGTTTCCTGGTGAAGGTGGACTTCAGTTGTGGGTAAAAGAAGGTCTTGGAGAAAAATGGGGATTTGCAACAGCATGGATTGTGTGGGTTCAGATGTTTCCTGGTATGGTAATGGTTGCAAGCACATTGGGACCGGCATTAGGTAATACAATAGGTAATAATTCCATGGGTAATGATCCGATGTTTATATTCGGATGTATTATGATAATTTATTGGATTATTACATTGCTGAATTTGAAATTCGATATGGCTAAGTATGGCGGTCAAGTCGGTGTATGGCTCGGTGTTTATATACCTTGTATCATGCTTTTCTTGATGGGACTTGCGACAATGTTCAAATTAGGAATTACCGATTTTGGATATTTGGGTGCATTCTCATGGGATAAATTGATACCTGACCTTCATAATTTGGAAACATTGCGTTACTTGACAGGTATTATGTTTATATTTATCGGTATTGAAATGTCTTCAGTATTCGTACCGAGAATGGAAGAACCTAAGAAGTATGTAAAGGGTGTGTTCGTTGCAACATTGGGGCTTGTAGCACTTAACCTTTTGAATGCAGCATTGGTTGCGAACGTAGTTCCCCAAGGAACAATGGAACTTGCAAACATAACACAGCCGATAAGTATTGAAGCTAAGATTTTAGGACTTCCGACTATTACAGCAAATATTTTTGCGTTCATGGTATTCATCGGTGTTATGCTTCAGCTTTCAGCATGGGTATCAGGTCCTGGCAAAACAATTACACAATGTGCAAGAGAAGGACTTATTCCGAAATGGCTCGGATATCATAAGGTTAATAAATATGGCGTATCAAGACCGGTAGTTTTAACACAGACAATAGTTATTTCTATCTTTGCATGTCTATTTGCATTCGGAGATAACGTAAATAGAATATTCTTGGTACTTACAAACGGTACAACAATAGTTTATTGTGTAGCTTATGTACTTATTGTACTTGCATTCTTAAGATTACGTTACACACAGCCCAAGTTGGAGAGAACATACAGAGTGGGTTCATCCGGAAACGGAATGGCTTGGCTTGTAGCAATACTTGAATTCATTGCAATATTTATCGGTGTATTTACAACATTGATTACAAATGAAATGACTGATAATATTTTGGTTATAGGTATGACAGTAATTTTGGCAGTAATTCCGTTGATTATTTACGGATCCAAGAAACCTGCTTGGAAACCGTTACCCGAAGAATGTTACGAGGATGGTGCAAAACATTAATTTCGGAGAAGGATAAGGTGCTGATAAATGGATGAAGAAAAAAAGACTCCTCACGTATCGTTGGGAGAAGCATTATTGATTGTAGTTATTCTTCTTGCGTGCTTGGGCGGATGTATAATTTACGGACAAATGCCGCCGCACGTACCTATCGTACTTGTATTCGGGTTGCTTTCTTTTTGGGGCAGATGGAAAGGATTCTCCTGGGATGATATTCATGGTGGTATAGTCAATGGTATCACCCCGGGGATCGTTCCACTTATAATATTCTTGTTGATAGGTGTATTGGTTTCATCATTGATTGCGGCAGGAACGGTGCCGACAATCGTTGTTTATGGATATCAGATTATTTCACCCAATCATATGTTGATTTCTGCATTTTTAATTTCCGCATTGGTGGGAGTAACTGTAGGAAGTTCATTTACTACAATATCTACGATAGGTATAGTATTAATGACTATAGGTACACTTATGGGAGCAAATCCTATATATGTAGCAGGAGCGGTAGTATCGGGTGCATTTTGGGCAAACAACCTTTCACCGTTGGCGGATACGGCAAACTTATGTGCCGCACTAGGTAAATTGGAATTGACAGATCACTTGAAAAATTTACTTAGAACATGTATACCGACTACAGTTATTACACTTGCAATTTATATGATGTTGGACGGCGGAGGAAAGGCACTTGAAAGTAACGCATTTGATTTAATGGTTACATCACTTTCCGGATCGTTTTTGATATCGCCGATAGCATTAATACCGGTAGCGGTAATACTTATATGCTCATGGCGTAAACTTCCGGCAATAGCAACATTATTGTTAGGTGTATTGACATCACTTATAATTTTCGTTGTATTTGCACCCGGACAGGGTCATTTGCAAATGATACCGAAAATTGTTATGAGCGGATATGTATCTAATGTAGGAATAGAAACTGTAGATAAATTAATGTCACGTGGCGGATTGATGAGTATGATGGGATCGGCTTCGATGATTATACTTGCACTTGGCATGGGTGGACTTTTGGTAAAACTCGAAATAATATCGACAATTGTAAAAAATTTGGAAAAATTTGTTACATCATTACCGAAACTTGTTTTATCTACAGCAATCGGAAGCATTATGGTAAACGTATTAATCGGAGAACAATATTTATCAATGGTACTTCCGGGAGAAACTTTTAAGCCGTTGTATAAAAAGATGGAAATAGATTCATCTGTTATGACACGTACATTGGCAGATGCCGGTTCGGCATTTAACTCATTGATTCCATGGGGTGTATCAGGAACCTTTATAGTAGGAACCTTAGGATTGCAGGGTGCAGATTATGTACTGTATTCATTCTATCCTATGATACTCCCGATAATGACTATAATTGTAAGCATTATTGAATCAAAAAAATCTAAAAAAGCATAGGTTTAATAAACATAAATTTGGAAGAGTTCTTTAAAGGGCTCCTCCGAATTTGTGTTTGTAAATATTTATTAGATGGTAGGATAGTTTTGGGAAGGCGTGTAGAATTATGGTAAAAAAAGAATATAATTTCAGATCTATAGATGTTGCGAGATTTGCTACAAATTTAGTTTCTACAGGTAGTAGAGAAAAAGAAATGGAATATAGAAAATATTTAGAAACCTTTGAAGTACAATCTGTTGCAGTAGATTTTGGAGGTAAATTTGAAAAAGTTGTACCTAAAATAATAGAAAATGGTGCTGTAGCGGCACAGCGTTGTGGATTGATAGAAGACCAACACGTACAAATAGGAGATATTGTAGGTGCTATACATCAAGTACTTATAAAACTCGGATCAATAGCAGTAGGTTTAAATGTTGGCGGTAAACTTGCAATAGCCAGATATAAAGAGCATTTATGTGTAGCAATTTTTGCTGAAATAGGATTGATACATTTAAATGAAGTATTTATAAATATTGCACATAGAAGTGTTCCATATTGTGAAAAAGAAAAAGTCTAAAACAAGAAATTATAATATAGGACAACTTTTATTTTAATGTACATTACACTGAAATAAAAGTTGTCCTTATTATTTGCAGTTTGTTGAGCATATTTATACGTTATTTTGTATTAAAATAAAATCTATATA
>NZ_GL878519.1:774723-778743 GCF_000194985.1 Dialister micraerophilus DSM 19965
ACTCTCGATTATGGTTCAGGTTATTTCTAATAACTTACATAATTTGAGGAGGTTAAGAATCATGAGTACAAAACCTACAAAGGGAGTAAATCTCAAGTCATTATTTTTGGGTGATAGAGCTCAAAACGGAAAATTTTATAAAGAAACCTTAGCGCATATGATTGACGAACATTTTGCATGGCGTCAGAATTATATGCCTCAGGATAAGGGTGCTATCAGTGTAAGAGATCAGCAGGATGAAGGTTACAAGGAAGGTCTTGTAAGAACAACCGAAGTGTTGGAAGAACTTTCACAGTTGATGAGAATCAAGTCAGTACCCTTCCAGTCAGGACGTTATCAGGGTCATATGATATCAGAAACTTTGATGCCGTCCCTTTTAGCGTACAGTTTTAGTATGTTATGGAACTCCAATGACTGTGCATTTGAATGTTCACCGGCATCTTCTGTGATAGAAGAACAAGTTGGATATGAAATGGCTCATATGCTCGGATTTACAAAAGGTACAGGTTGGGGTCACATTACATCCGGTGGTACAGCAGCAAACTTGGAAGCTATTTGGTACGCACGTAACGTTAAGTCATTGCCGCTCGCAATAGCTGAAGTTGTTCCTGAATACGTAAAAGGCAAGAGTGAATGGGAATTGTACAATATGCCGGTAGATGAAGCTTTGGAAATTTGGTCCAAAGTTGATCAGGAAACCCGTGACAAGATTAAGAGTCACACAGCTCGTAGCGGAAGAAACATTCAGAAACTCGGAAAATGGATTGTGCCGCAGACCAAGCACTATTCATGGCCGAAAGGCGCAGATATCGTAGGTATAGGAACAGATAATGTAGTATCCATTCCTGTAACCGAAGATTACATCATGGATGTAAATGAACTTGAAAAGAAAGTTCGTGAATTTGCAGCCAAGAAGATTCCGATTATCGGTGTACTTGCAGTTGTAGGAACAACTGAAGAAGGTCAGGCAGACCCTGTAGATAAGATTGTTGCACTTCGTAAGAAACTTTACAATGAATTGGGAATTTACTTCTACATTCACGTAGATGCAGCTTATGGTGGATACTTCCGTACAATATTCATTGATCCAGAAACAAATGACTTTGCGGAATCTTATGAAAAAATGATTGAACTTCAAGATGAATACAATGTATTTGCAGATCATAAAGGATGTCGTATACCCGAATCTGTTTATAACGCATACAAAGCAATGGGTGAAGTTGAATCTATAACCGCAGACCCGCACAAGATTGGATATGTACCGTATCCGGCAGGTGGTATTGTTCTGAGAAACAAGACAATGCGTGAAGTCAGCGGATACCTTGCAACATACGTATTCGGAAATGGTAAGAATATTCCTGCATTGCTCGGCGCATACATGGTTGAAGGATCCAAACCGGGTGCAGCTGCAGCAGCAGTTTGGGCAGCACACAGAGTATTACCGCTCAACATTTCCGGCTATGGTAAATTGATGGGTGCAACAGTTGCAGGTGCAAACTTCTTGTATGACTTCTTGAAAGACAGAACATACATTGTAGGCGGCAAGAAGTATACCTTCAGAATGGTATATGTACCGGCAACCAACATGATTGACTGGGTAATTTATGAAGAAGGACAGAAAGACCTTGCTAAGATTAATGAATTGCAGAACAAGTTCTACGACTTGTCATGCTTCTCAGCAGGTCCGTTGTTCTTCAATGAATGGATTATTACACACACAGACTTTGCATTCAAGGACTACGGCGACAGCCCGAAACCGTTCGTATGCGGAGATCTTGGAATAAGTGATGCTGAATGGGATCGTGTAGGAAGAGTTACAGTACTTCGTTCAACTATCATGTCACCATACTTAGGCGACAAGAAACTGTTCGATAGTTATGCAGCAAGCATAGATAAAGTAATTGAAAAACGTCTTCAGAAGATTGTTTTGGGTAAATGATAGTTTTCAGAAGAAGTTACAAAGAAAGGTCTTTTGACCTTTCTTTGTAACCTATCGTTTTTTGAGAGGGGAACAGTTATGAATAAATTGGCGTTAGGGACTTTTATCGGTATGACGATGGCACTTGTTGCAAATGTTCGAAGTATACCGACAATGTCAGCTGCAGGTTGGTTGCAGATTACTTTTATGATATTTGCCGTATTATTTTTTGCATGGCCGGTGACTGCAATTGCAGGAGAGTTATCAACTTTACTTCCTGGTGAAGGAGGACCGCAGTTATGGGTAAAAAAAGGTCTTGGTGAAAGGTGGGGTATGGTAACAGCATGGCTTTTGTGGGCAATGATGTTTGCTGGAATGGTAATGGTTGCTACTGGACTTTGGCCTATGCTTTGTATTGCATTTGGAAGACCTGAGTTGACTGGTGATATATTTTACTCTATGATTTGTGTATTGGTTCTTTATTGGATTATTACTATATTAAATTTAAACTTCAATATGGCAAAGATTGGAGGAAATATTGGTGTTTGGTTAGGTATATATATACCAGCTGTTATGATTTTCGTTTTAGGAATAGCGGTTGCTTTTAAAATAGGATTGAATCCTTTGGGGGGACTTGATGTATTTTCATTCGCAAAACTTGTTCCTAATATTGCGGACATGTCGTCTTTGAAATATCTTGTTGCAATAGCATTTATTTTTACAGGCATTGAAATTTCATCTGTATTTATTCCTCAACTTGAAAATCCAGTTAAAAATTATCCTAAAGGTTTGATGGCAGCATTAATCGCTATGGTTGTTATTAATCTTGCTAATGGGTTATTGGTTGCAAATGTAGTACCTAAGGGGACTTTGGAATTAGCAAATGTTGCACAACCAGTTTTAATTGCTTGTCAAATTTTGGGATTGCCAACAATTATTGCAAATATTTTTGCATTTATGGTATTTATCGGGGTAATGCTTCAATTGTCTGCATGGGTTACAGGGCCGGCAAGATCAATGACACAAGTGGCAAGAGAAGGACTTTTCCCTGCTTGGTTTAACTTTCATAAAGTTAACAAATTTGGTGTTTCAAAGAGTGTTATTTTTGCACAAAGTATAGGAATTTCATTATTTACTTTACTTTATGTAGTTATAGGTAATGTAAATGCTGTATTTTTGACGCTTACAAATGTTACCGCGGTAGTATATTCAATTGCATATATTTTTATAGCAATAGCGATAGTTAAGTTACGTTATGATATGCCTAATGCTGAACGTGCTTATAGAATAGGGAAATCTGGTAACGGTTTGGCGATTTTATATGCGGTGTTGCTTATTGCAAGTATAGTGGGAATGACAGCTGCAACGTTATCGACAACGGCAATGCATGATGTGATTATAATAGTTGTTATCTCATTGGTGTTGTTTTTTGCGCCGTTGGTAATATATGCTTTCAAGAAACCGTCTTGGAAAGAAAGAATAGATGCGGATTTGAAGAAATAGTATGAATAATCATTTATTTTAAAGATTTGAAAGTTTAAGGTTAAATTGATTGTTGCGGTATGGAGGGTCGGAAATGGGACCGGAACGAATATGTGCAGAAACAGGGAGATTAGCATTGGAAGTAGCTTTAACAAGAACGCGTGAAGATGAACGCATCTTAATAAATAAGTTAAATAAAAATGGTATTTTATCAGTTGCTGTAGATTTTGGCGGAGATTTCGTAAAAACAATACCTAAGATATTGGAAAGTATAGTAGTAGGTGCAAGGCGACAACATGTTATTGTTGAAGATTATATAGAGGAAGCTGCTGTGCTAGGTGCATCAAGATCGGCGTTAGAGCAACTTAAGATAAAGGGTATAGGGTGTAGTGTAGGTGGTAAAGCTAGTGTCGTTAGGTGTGGTGAAAATTTATGTGTTGCTATATATATGCAAATAGGAATTATAAATTTAGACGATATGGCTATAGGTTTAGCTCATAGGGCTATAAGAAAAGGATATTAATTATAAAAAGCAATCATTATTGATTGCTTTTTATAATTTTAAAATTATTTTTAAGTATATTTATACACTAATTGTGTATTAAAATAAAATCTATATC
>NZ_GL878519.1:779681-783830 GCF_000194985.1 Dialister micraerophilus DSM 19965
AACTCTCAATTATGGTTCAGGTTATTTTTCAATAACTTACATAATTTGAGGAGGTTAAGAATCATGAGTACAAAACCTACAAAGGGAGTAAATCTCAAAGCAGTATTTATCGGTGATAAAGCCGAAAATGGACAACTTTATAAGGATCTTCTTACTAATTTGGTTGATCAGCATCTTGGATGGCGTCAGAATTATATGCCACAGGACGAACCAGGTATTACTTTTGCTGATCAGGAAGAAGATAGCTACAAGCAGACAGTTCGTAAGCAGAAAGAAGTATTGAGTGTTTTATCTAGAAGAATGAGAACTGACTCTGTGCCGTGGCATAGTGCAGGTCGTTATTGGTGTCATATGTGTTCGGAGACTTTGATGCCGGCCCTTTTGGCGTATAATTTTGCAACACTTTGGAATTCCAACAATGTAGCGTTTGAAGCATCTCCGGCAACATCATTGCTTGAAGAAGAAGTTGGAATGGATCTTTCACATTTGCTTGGTTTCGGTGATAAAGGTTGGGGTCATTTAACAGCAGGTGGTGGAACAACAGCTAATTTGGAAGGACTTTGGTACATGCGTAATTTGAAGTCTTTGCCACTTGCAATAAAAGAAGTTCAGCCAGAACTCGTTGAAGGAAAGAGTGAATGGGATCTTTTGAATATGTCTGTTAAAGATGCATTAAATCTTTGGAGACAAGCAAAGGAAGAAAATATTGAAAAGATAAAATTCCGTACAGCAAGATGTGGAAATCATATTTCTAAATTAGGTAAATTAATTGTTCCGATGACAAAACATTACTCATGGCCTAAAGCTGCAGATGTTTTAGGTATAGGTACAGATAATGTAGTTCCTGTTCCGATTTCCAGTCATTATACTTTGGATGTAGAAAAGTTGGAAAGCATTATTCGTAAGACCGTTGCTGAAGGAACTCCGATTTTGGCGGTTGTTGGTGTAGTAGGAACAACAGAAGAAGGTCAAGTAGATCCGATTGATAAGATGGTTGCACTTCGTAAGAAATTGCATGAGGAATTAGGTATTTGGTTCTATATTTATGTAGATGCAGCATATGCAGGTTATGCACGTACACTCTTTGTTAATGAAGATGGAGAGTTTATTGATGATTATGATGAACTTGTAAAAGTACATGAAGAATATGGTGTATTTTCAGATGGGAAAGCACATATTAGCAGAGATGTATATAATGCATTTAAGGCTTTTAAAGATGTTGATGCTGTTACTATTGACCCACATAAGATGGGTTATATTCCGTACGCAGCAGGTGCAATTGTTGTAAGTGATAGATATATGCGTGAAGTTATTTCATACTTTGCAACCTATGTATTTGAAAAAGGTGCGGAGTGCCCTGCATTGTTGGGTGCATATATGCTTGACGGATCTAAAGCAGGTGCAACAGCAGCTTCTGTATGGACAGCTCATAGAGTATTGCCGTTGAATGTATCCGGTTATGGTAAATTGTTGGGTGCATCAATTGAAGGGGCGCAAAATTTCTATAATTTCTTACAAGGATTGACTTTTGATATAGAAGGTAAAGTATTTGAGGTTGTTCCGTTGGTAGAACCTGATTTTAATATGGTTGATTTTGTAATTCGTGAAAAAGGTAATAATAGTTTAGTTGAGCTGAATGCCTTTAATAACGAATTTTATAAGGAATCTTCTTTCAACAGCGGAATGACATATTATAATGGTTTCATTATTTCTCATACCGATTTTTCTATTCCGGATTATGGTGATGGTCCAATTAAGTTTGTTTGTGAAGACTTAGGATTTAGCTTAGAAGAATGGAAAAAAGCTGGTAAAATAACTATTCTTCGTGCATGTGTATTGTCACCATATATGAATGACAAGAAGCTTTTCGATAGTTACGCGAAGAGTGTACGCGAAGTAATTGAACAAAGATTGAAAAAACTCTGTTTAAAGAAATAATTTAATGGGTTTGTGGATACAAGAAAGGTCTAATGACCTTTCTTGTATCTCCTTTTTGTTTAATTTAACGGTAGAGAGGTAGAAAAATAATGAATAAGATAAGTCTTGGTGCATTTATCGGCATGACGATGGCTTTATGTGCAACTGTACGTAGTATTCCTACATTGGCTGCTGCAGGTTGGTTGCAGATTACATATTTACTTTTTTCAATTATATGTTTTGCATGGCCGGTAACTGCGATTGCCGGAGAATTATCCACTATGTTGCAAGGTGAAGGTGGACCGCAATTGTGGGTAAAGGAAGGCTTGGGCGAAAGATGGGGCTTGGTTACTGCGTGACTTTTGTGGACAATGATGTTCGCAGGAATGGTAATGGTTGCTACTGGACTTTGGCCGATGCTTTGTAATGCATTTGGTAGACCGGATTTGTCCGGCGATACAATCTATTCAATGGTATGTATATTTATACTTTATTGGCTGATTACAATATTGAATTTAAAATTTAATATGGCAAAATTTGGTGGACATATTGGTGTGTGGTTTGGAGTATACATTCCGGTAGTGGTTTTGTTTGTAATGGGTCTTGCGACAAGTATAAAAATAGGGTTGAATCCTGCAGGATATTTAGGAACTTTTTCTGTAGATAAATTAATACCGAATGTTGCTGATATGTCTTCTTTGAAGTATTTAGTAAGTATAGCGTTTATTTTTACAGGTATTGAAATTTCGTCAGTATATATTCCACAGTTAAAAGATGCAGTAAATAATTATCCTAAAGGATTGATGGCATCTTTACTAGGGTTAGTGTTGTTAAATATTGCTAATGGATTGCTTGTATCAAATATTGTACCTAATGGAACACTGGAGTTGGCAAATATTGCACAACCTATATTGATAGAATGTCAATTATTGGGATTACCAACCATTATTGCAAATATTTTTGCATTTATGGTATTTTTGGGAGTATTATTGCAGTTATCTGCATGGGTAACAGGACCGTCTAGAGCCATGACTCAAGTTGCTGAGGAAGGCCTTTTGCCTGCAAGTTGGGGATTTCATAAAGTAAATAAATTTGGAGTATCAACAAATGTGGTTTTAATTCAGAGCGTTTTTATTTCTTTATTTACTTTGTTATACGTTATTATAGGTAATGTAAACGCTGTGTTCTTGGTATTAACAAATGTAACCGCAATCGTTTATAGCATTGCATATATATTTATAGCAATTGTTGTTGTAAAATTACGTTATGAACGTCCAGGCGTTGTTCGTCCGTATAGAATAGGAAAGTCCGGCAATGGATTGGCTATTTTATATGCAATTTTGTTAATTGGAAGTATTGTTGGAATGACAGCTGCAACACTTATGACAACGGCGATGTTTGATAGAATGATTATTATAGGTATTTCTATAGTATTATTTATAATGCCTTTGGTTATATATGCAAATCGTTCTCCTTTATGGAAATCAAAAGTAGAAGCAGACTTGAAAGATATAAAACAATAAAATTTTTAATTTAGCAATAAATATGCTGTGGTAATATGTCACAGCATATTTATTGTAGAATGGATATTTTATGTTGATGTTTGATATTGATTTAATTATTTAGTAGGAAGGTGTGTTTATATGAAAATTGAAAAAACAAGTATAGATACGGGTAGAATGGCATTAGAATTGATTTTAACACAAACAAGAAATGAAGAACATGAATTAATAAAGAGATTCAAAGATGCTGAAATACTAGCGGTCGCTGTAGATTTTGGTGGTGAATTTGTAAAAACAATACCTAAGATATTGGAAAGTGCAGTTGTTGCATCTAAAAGAAAAGGTGTTATTGTTGATAATTATGTAGAGGAAGGTGCAATTTTAGGGGCGACTAGATCTGCTTTGGAGCAAATAAAAATAAAAGGATTAGGTTGGAATGTCGGAGGTAAGGTGGGAATTATAAGAAATGGTGAAAATGTTTGTGTTGCAATTTATATGCAAATAGGAATTATCAATTTAGATGAAATGGCTGTGGCATTATCACATCGTGTTATAAAACAATGTGATTGATATAATTAAGACAAAAATTAATTGATATAAAATGTAAAAACTTAAGCTGTTTTATAAAATGGCTTAAGTTTTTATAACATATATGTAATAATATAATTATGATGTAAAATTAAAATTAAAATTTTAATTTTAATTAGAATATTGTAATAGGTAAAGGGAG
>NZ_GL878519.1:784206-882799 GCF_000194985.1 Dialister micraerophilus DSM 19965
TTTGGTAGTAGGAGAAATGCAGCCGATTTTGGACAGATACAAAGAACTTAAAGGAAGTCCGGAATTAGATGCTATATTGGACGAAGGAAGAGAAAAGGCACATAAAAAAGCAAATGCAACATATGTAAAAGCCATTGAAGCAATGGGCTTATATAGAAAATAAAAACTGAAAATTTTCATATTTACATAGAAAAAAACCGTTGTTTATTTACAACGGTTTTTGTTTTTTACATCATTTCTATTTCATCATAATTTGGTAAAAGTACCCAAATTCCTTCTGTGTTTATTATTCCCCATTTGCCGTTTTTCTTTGCGGGGGCGTAGCCGTTTTTGAAAATTTTTGCGCTTTCGATTTCCTTTTCTTTATGTATTATATTTCCTTTTGTGTCGATGATTGCGAAAAATTCTCCACGTTTGCAAATCCATGTGTAGGGAGTATTTCCGAATTGTTTTATATGTACGTTTTCGGAAAGTGTGAGAATTTCTTCACCGGTTGATGCATCGATGTATGCTTTCGTTCCTTCCAATTTTGCTATTGCACGGTTTTGTCCCAATAGAATTATCTTGTCATAGTCGGATCCGGTTGTGAAATTTCCGCTTTTCATGTCAAGTATTCCTACGGTGTCGAATTCTTTGTCTTTCAAAACGGCATATCCGTCATCTGTAGATATGGAGTCCAATTTCAGGTTTTTACCTTTGTATATTGTATTTCCATGTGTATCTACGAATTTTGTTTCGCCTTTGTTTATAACGAATGTACCGTATTTTGTCATGGGATATACTTTGTCGTTCTTGATGTCTATTACTATATTTCCGCTTTTGTCGATAAATCCTCTTTTTACTTCTTTGTAGGTGTTTCTGTCTACCAAGTCGTCTTCAGGTATATCGTTGAGTGCGGATGTGATGATTACTCCGAGCCATGTTCTTGCTTTTACGGCATTTACTTTGCGGTGGTATTCGGCAACTCCGTACTTGTAGCTTTTAATGTCTTTGTACTTGTTGTTGAAAAGTTTTGTTCCGTTTTCGTCTATTGCTATGTTGTTTCCGTTTTCATCTATTACGAATGCGATGCCTTCGCTGAACTTTGTCAATACTTTTTTGTAACGTGGTGAAATTATTACTTTTCCGTCACCGTTTTTAAATCCGTAAAGCTTGCCCTCTTTGTAGCCGAGTATTCCTTTTTCTCTGCGAAGTGTTTTTTTCGCCTCTTCGTTTGAAATTTCTTTTCCGTTTTTGTCTATGTATTTTTCGTCTTTTTTGGAATTTTGTGCAAGGAAAAATCCGCCCTTTTCAGCTGTGAGTTTTTTGTATTCGGGTTTAAGCGTGATTGTTTCGTCAGTTCCGAATATTCCCCAAAGCTTTTCTTTTCTGACTTTTGCAAGAATTCCGTTTTCGTAGAATGTTGTGTCGTTGTCTACTGTTGTATTTTTGTACTCTGCAAGTTCGGATTTCTCTCTTACGTCAATGAGAAGATCGTCCTTGTCTACCGGCTCGGTTATTCCTTTTACTTTGAATTTTGACGATGAACTTGATGAACTTGATTTTTCTTCAGTTTTGAATGTTTGCTTTTCAATTGTCTGTTTGTGGAATTCACGGTGTATGTGTCCGCCTGTCGTTACGCCGTATTCTGCATTTGCACTTGTGAGTATGAGTGTGCTTGCAAGTGCTGTAAGGATTGCTATGTGTTTTTTCATTTTTCCCTTCTTTCTTTTTATACTCTTTTGAACATATTTTATTTAATACATTGATTTAAAGTTATATTTTTTACTTTTTTCGGAAGTATAATAACATAAATGCTAACAAAAAGTAAAATAACATTTTTATAAATTTTTATATTTTGAAATTTTCTTTTGAAGTGTGTTGTTTTGCAGTTATTTTTATTGAATGTTTGTGCTATTATATATAGGATAAAAATGATGTTTAACAGGAGGGCGCCATGAATATAACAGTTATCGATCATCCTTTGGTACAGCATAAGTTGACTATTATGAGAAAGAAGAATACTTGCTCGGCAGAGTTTCGTAAGTTGCTGAAGGAAATAACCTTGCTTATGGGTTATGAGGTTACACGTGATTTGCAGCTTGAAGAGTTTGAAATTGAAACTCCTTTGGAAAAGACTGCCGGTAAGCGTATTACCGGTAAGAAGCTCGGAATTGTTCCGATTCTTCGTGCAGGTTTCGGCATGGTAGATGCGATGCTTGAACTTGTTCCGTCAGCACGTGTCGGTGTAGTGGGTATGTATCGTGATCCCAAGACTTTCAAGCCGGTTGAATATTATTGCAAGCTGCCTGATATACACAATCGTCAGTTTATTCTTTTGGATCCTATGCTTGCTACCGGCGGAAGTTCGGTTGCGGCAATTCAGATGCTTAAAGATCGCGGTGCAAAAAATATTAAGTTCCTTTGCCTTGTAGCCGCTCCGCAAGGTGTGGAATTGGTAAATCGTGAGCATCCCGATGTACAGATTTATACTGCCGGATTGGATAGAGATTTGGATGAAAACAATTACATTCTCCCCGGTCTCGGTGATGCCGGAGACAGAATTTTCGGCACCAAGTAATTTTGAAATTTGCCTGCACCATGTGTGGGCTTTTTCTTTTGCTTGCATTTGTTGTATTGGAGATATTTTAATCTGAAAGTTTTACCCTTTGAAAAAAGTTTTTAGAGTATCATCAAGATATGATTTTTTAGGTGTATAGATGTTTTTGTTTAATTGAAGTAAGACTTTAGATTTAGTTTTTATAATGAGTTGTAAATAATATTTGAATGTTTAATAATATAACAAAACGACATCGATTTTTTGTTTCGATGTCGTTTTTTATTTTGTATTGTTTAATAACAAGTGTATATTTTGTAATTGTTTTATTTTGTAAGTTGTGCGGTGCAGTGGGGACAGCGTGTTGCTTGTTCGTTTATCGGTTCTTTGCAGTATTCGCATGTGAGCTTTTTTTCCGGAGCTTTTTTCGGTAGGAATTTGTTTATTTGCTTGAGTGTGAAGAATATGCAGAATGCAATAATCAAGAAGTCGATTACGGAGTTCAAGAAGAGTCCGATTGCCATTACGGGAACGCCCAATGCTTTTGCTTCTGCAAGTGTTGATACGGGTGTGGAGCTTAGCGGTATGAAGAAGTTTGACAGGTCTATCCCTCCCATGAGCAGTCCGATCGGCGGCATTATTATGTTTTCTACAAATGACGATACGATTTTTCCGAATGCCGAACCTATAATTACACCTATTGCCATGTCGATAATGTTTCCACGCATTGCGAAGTCTTTGAATTCTTTTAATATTTTCATGCTTTGCTCCTTTCTCCCTTTTCTTGTTTTATTGTAGCATACAAGGTTTTAATTGTAAAAAATAATGTATTTTTATAAAGGAAAAATAAAGCAATCGCAGCTGTTGTGTCTGTGTTGTATTGTCAACTGATTTTTTTATTTCATTTTATTTTGAATAGCTTTTAAAATCAGCATGTTTACTTGTAATTTTTTTAGTTTTTATATTTTTACAAAAAGTTATTGATATTTGTCAACTCTATAAAACTTTGTAATATTTATTGAATTTTATGTATTGGGTGGTAAAATATAGTCATATTATATAAGGAGGCATCCATGAGAAAAATTCAGAAAGTGCTTGTAGCCAACAGAGGTGAGATAGCTATTCGTGTTTTCCGAGCTTGTAAGGAACTTGGAATACGAACTGTCGCAGTTTATTCGAAGGAAGACGTTTTGTCCCTTCATCGAAATCGTGCCGATGAAGCTTATTTGATAGGTGAGGGTGACGAGCCTGTTGCCGCTTACTTGGATATTGAGGAAATTATTCGTATTTGCAAGGAACATAATGTAGATGCGGTTCATCCGGGTTACGGTTTTTTGGCTGAAAATGTAAATCTTGCACGCCGTTGTCATGAGGAAGGAATTATTTTCATCGGACCTCGTGAGGAACATTTGGTAATGTTCGGTGATAAGGTAAATGCACGTGAGCAGGCGAAGCTTGCAGATATACCGATGATTCCGGGTACACATGGTGCAGTAAAGAGTTTTGATGATGTAAAAGAATTTGCGGAGAAATACGGTTTCCCGATTATGATCAAAGCTGTAAACGGCGGCGGCGGTCGCGGTATGCGCAGTGTAGATTGCATGGACGACCTCGTAAGCGCTTATAGTATGGCGAAGACCGAGGCGAAACTTGCTTTCGGTGATGATGAAGTATATGCGGAACGTTGCGTTGTAAATCCCAAGCATATCGAAGTGCAAATTATAGGTGACGGAAAAGGGAATATTATTCACCTTTTCGAACGTGATTGTTCAATACAGAGAAGACATCAGAAAGTTATAGAAATGGCTCCTGCATGGTCTCTTCCGCTTGAATTGCGTAAACGCATTTGTGATGCGGCAGTAAAGTTGATGAAGAATGTAAAATACCTTAATGCAGGTACCGTAGAATTTTTGGTTGATGAAAATAAGAAGGACTTTTATTTCATAGAAGTAAACCCTCGTATACAGGTTGAACATACCGTTACGGAAATGATTACGGATGTAGATATTGTACGTACACAAATTTTGATTGCCGAAGGATATGCTTTGGACGGTGAAGAAATCAGAATAGGCAAGCAAGAGGAAATCAAGCATGAGGGTGTTGCAATTCAGTGTCGTATAACCACTGAAAATCCGCAGAACAATTTCATGCCGGATACGGGTAAGATTGTCGCATATAGAAGTTGCGGCGGTCCGGGTGTGCGTTTGGATGCCGGTACGGCATATACGGGTGCTATTATTACACCGTACTATGATTCGCTTTTGGTGAAGGTAAGTGTGCATGCGTCCAATGCGAAGGATACTGTAAGACGTATGCTTCGTTGTCTTGATGAATTCCGTATAAGCGGAGTGCAGACGAATATATACTTCCTTCAGAATATGCTCAATACCGAAGATTTCCAAAACGGTTTGTGCGATGTAAATTACATAGATCGTCATCACGAATTGCTCAAGGATACGGTTGAAGTAAGCGACAGAGGTACAAAACTTCTTGATTACATCGGAGATATAGTTGTAAACGGATATGCAGGTGCAGGCCATCAGGACAAGCCGAATTTCGATCCGCTTTATAAGTTGGATGCCGGAAAAGAACCTCTACCAAAAGGTACACGTCAGCTCCTTGACGAAATGGGTGTAGATAAATTTATAAAGTACATACACGATAAAAAAGAAGTAATGTTCATGGATACGACTTATCGTGATGCACATCAGTCGCTTTTGGCAACTCGTGTAAGAACGCACGATATCATGAATGCGATACGTTATACCGCCACAAAAGTGCCGCAACTTTTCTCTTTTGAAAACTGGGGAGGTGCGACATTTGACGTTGCATACAGATTCCTTGACGAAAGTCCGTGGGACCGTTTGCACAAAATGCGTGAAGCCGCTCCGAATATTTTATTCCAGATGCTTACACGTGGTGCAAATGCCGTAGGATACCTCAATTATCCGGAGAATGTAATTCGTCAATTCATCGAACGTGCAGCGGTAAACGGCATAGATGTATTCCGTATATTCGACTGTTTGAACCAGCTCGACCACATGACGGTAACGATAGATGAAGTAAGAAAACAGGGTAAAATAGCTGAAACTGCATTCTGTTATACGGGTGATATTTTGGACGATCGCCGTCAGAAATATTCATTGAAATACTACACCGACCTTGCAAAATCCATGCAAAATGCAGGTGCAAATATTATTGCGATAAAAGACATGGCAGGACTTTTGAAACCTCAAGCGGCATATGTACTTATAAGCGCACTCAAAGATGCGGTAGATTTACCGATACACTTGCACAGTCACGAAGGCAGCGGATGTACTCAATACATGTATACACGTGCAATAGATGCAGGAGTGGATATTGTAGACGTGGCAACAAGTGCATTATCCGGCGGAACTGCACAACCGTCCATGTCCTCGCTCTACTATGCACTTCAAAATCACAAGCGTCAGCCGAAACTCGACATAGACGCACTTGAAGAGATAGATCGCTACTGGCAGGGTGTACGTCCCTACTATGCAGGAGTGGACAGTAAAATCACCGGAGCGAATACAACGGTATATCGCCATGAAATGCCGGGAGGACAATACTCAAATCTTCGTCAGCAGGCAAGAGGCTTGGGACTTGGTGAACGTTGGGCGGAAATTTGTGAAATGTACGGCAAGGTAAATATGCTTTTCGGAGATATCGTAAAAGTAACACCCTCATCAAAAGTTGTCGGAGACATGACACTTTTTATGATTAACAACGGAATTGATGAAAAAAATATTTACGAAAAAGGACAAAAATTAAGTTTCCCGAAATCGGTAGTAGACTTCTTTGACGGAAAACTCGGAACACCTTACGGAGGATTTCCGAAGAAACTTCAAAACCTCGTACTGAGAGGAAAGAAACCTCACCTTGAAGAAAAGCCTAAAGACATAGACTTTGAAAAAGTAAAGAAAGATATGACGGCAAAAGGTTTGAAAGTGACGGAAAACACACTCGCATCATACAATATTTATCCGTTGGTATTTGCCGGATACACCGATAGATACAAGAAATACGGAGACCTTTCCGTACTTGATACACCGACATTTTTCTTCGGTATGAATGTGGGCGAAGAAATACGTGTAAATATCGAAAAAGGTAAAATGCTTATAATAAAACTCGACAGCATTTCACCGCCCAATCGTGAAGGTAAACGTCGTGTACTCTTCGAATTGAACGGTATGCCGCGTGAAATTACGGTATTTGACAAACACGCAAATACAGATGCCGTAGTATCAAGAAAAGCGGACAAAAATATCGCAGGAGAAATCGGTGCGACACTCTCGGGATCGGTAGTGAAAATACTTGCCGGAAAAGGTACATCCGTAAAGAAAGGACAACCTCTCATAGTTACTGAAGCCATGAAGATGGAAACGGTAATAAAATCCCCGATTGATGGACTTATTGCAGAAGTACTTGTAAAACAAGGCTCACGCATCGAAACCGGAGATTTACTCATGGTAATTGAATAAAAAACAAAAATTCCCTTTACAAACGTAGAGGGAATTTTGATTTTCCGCACAAAAAAGACGGCACATAAGTGCCGCCTTACTGTTATTCACCAATCTTGATTGAGAAATATTTTTTCTTACCTTTACGAACTATAATGTATTTTCCTTCGGTATTTGGATGAGCGGTTACATTTGCTTCAAGATCCGTCACCTTTACACCGTTAATACTTATAGCACCGTTTTCAATATCTTCTCTTGCCTGACGTTTGGACTTTTCAACTCCGCCCTGTACAAGAGCCTCAACTATATTCATCGGAGCTTCGTGAACATTTCCGCCTTCGGTGTTTTTGAAAGCACCTTCAATTTCGGAAAGTGTCAACTCCTGAATGTTACCGGTAAAGAGAGCTTCCGTTACTTTGAGAGCCTCTTTCAAACCGTCTTCTCCATGTACGAAACGTGTAACCTCTTCTGCAAGACGTTTCTGTGCCGTACGTTTTTCCGGTTGAGACTGTGTAAGCTTGTCGAGTTCATCTATTTCTTCCTTTGTAAGGAAAGTAAAGAACTTCAAGTAACGAACCACATCACGATCATCCTGATTGAACCAGAACTGGTAGAATTCGTAAGTGGAAGTTTTCTTTGAATCGAGCCATACCGCACCGCCGGCAGTTTTGCCGAACTTCGTACCGTCGGCCTTGAGCATGAGAGGAATGGTCAAACCGTAAACTTGCGCCTGACGACCTTCCTTTGTATGAATGAAATCTACACCGGAAGTAATATTTCCCCACTGATCCGCACCGCCGATTTGAAGCTGTACATCACGAGTCAAGTACAAATGTCTGAAATCTATAGACTGAAGTATTTGGTAAGTAAATTCGGTAAAAGAAATACCGGTATCAAGACGACTTGCGACTATATCCTTTGCAAGCATCGTGTTGATATTGAAATGTTTACCGTAATCTCTCAAAAGATCCAATAAAGAAATCTTTGAAAGCCATTCGTAATTGTTGACGAAAGTAATATTCTCCGAACCTCCGAAGAGTTTCGTGAGCTGAGCGGTCAAACATTTTACATTATGTTCAACTTTTTCCATAGACTGCAAAACACGTTCCGTTTTGCGTCCGCTCGGATCACCGATAGAACCGGTAGCACCGCCGATCAACATGTAAGGATGATGTCCCGCCAACTGAAAGCGTTTGAGCATCATGAAAGGTATTAAATGACCGATGTGCATACTGTCACCGGTGGGGTCAACGCCGCAATACAGAGAGATCGCTTTCTCTCCCGTCAATTTATACAATCCTTCTGCATCAGTTTGCTGATTTATGGCACCGCGCCATGTCAATTCATCAATAATGTTCATAGACTCCACCTTTCTTTGGGATGACTGATTTTATGCACAACCCTAAGACCTTCGCGACGGACTTCGATTAAAATTAATCGACAGGTCATAATAAAATCGGTACTCCAATATTTTTTTAAAAATTTATGTTACAGGTAACCCAAAACATATTCTCTATAATATAACACAAAAATTAATATTTAGCTAGAGATTAGGTGCTTTAAAGTGAAAAAGTTTTAATACTTTTTATGTATTGATTGAAAATGTATAATCATGAAAGAAAACCGAAATAAATTCGATAAATATATTTGAAATAAAAGTTTTCATGAAAGCGTTTGCGGAAAGTTTTTGCTATAATGATAAAGATAAAGAAAAAGGAGAAATTTGATGAAATCTGTATTTCAAAGAACCATACGTACACTGGGTGAAGAAAATCTTGAAAAACTCAAAACGAAAACCGTTGCCGTATTCGGTACGGGCGGAGTGGGATCGTATGCCTGTGAAGCATTGGTGCGTGCAGGTGTAGGAAACCTCATATTTATAGATAAAGACGTTGTAGACGAAACAAATATCAACAGACAACTTGTGGCGGACCTCACAACGGTAGGAAGAATAAAAGTCGAAGTAATGAAAGAACGTGCAATGCGTGTAAATCCGGAATGCAACGTACAAATCAAAGCGGAAAGATTTGAAAGCGGAGATGTGGAATTTATCAAAAATCTTCATGCGGACTTTATAGTGGATGCGATAGATGACGTAGCGGCAAAAATTTCAATGGCGAAAATATGTGAAGACGAAAACATACCCCATGCATCATCTATGGGTACCGGAAACCGTATACATCCAGAACTTTTGCAAATTGCAGACATATACAAAACGGATATTTGTCCGCTTGCGAAAAAAATACGCAAAGAACTCAGAAAACAAAGAGTAAAAAAACTTACAACGATATACTCGAAAGAAAAACCGCGTGAAATAATCGGCGAAGGAAATGCCGTAGGATCCATATCATTTGTACCTCCGGTAGCCGGAATGATGCTCGCCGGTATAGCGGTACGCACACTTTTGGAAATAGAATAGGAGAAAATATGAAAAAAATAATTACATCTGCAATACTTATAGTAATGATGACCTGCGGTATTGCAAATGCTGAAAAACTTCAATTTCCGCAAGGAGAGACATTGGACTTGAGCGAAAAAGTCGGAGTCTATGACGCTGAAAATTCGTTCACTGTAAAAATGATAAGAAAAGAAATAGACAAAAAAGAAACACAAGAAAAAATAAAAGAAAGCCTCTTGAACTCGGGAGTGACAACAAATGTCGAAGAAGCGACAAATACAGTCACGAACATAATAAAAAATACACGCATATACCAATTGAGAAGCAACACGAAAGAAAACTACTACCAAGGAATACTCGTAAGCGTATATGTAAAAAACGGCGATAAAACGAAATTGAAACAACTTCGGGAAAATCTTGAGAAAGAAAGCGAAAATATCGACCTCGTAGGAATAGCTATAAAATCATACATAAAAAACATACCTTTGGACATAAAAGAAAAAGACATGAAAAAAAGTAAAAAAGGAATCGAATACACAGAAAAAGAAACGAAAGCCGATTTTGAAAATGCAGACTATTCAAGCGATCTGTACACCGACACAATAATCATAAAAGGAAAAGAAGGAAGCACATACTCGGTATTCAATACTACACAAGTAGCGGCAAAATACTTCAGACCCTTTATTGAACAAGCATTGAGAGGTATGGAAAAATGAGAAAACTTACAACGATAATACTTGCAATGCTTATGACCATGTCGATTACAGGCATACGGGCAAACACACCGCAAGGCGGAAATTTGAGAATAAATCCGAACTATACGAATGAAGAAAAAATAAATAAACCGGACGAAAAAACGGAAAGTAAATACAGAAAAAATTCAAAAGAAAGTCCGGCAAAAGCGGAAGAAAAAATAAAACAAGATAAAAAACAAGATACAAAACAATCCGCAAATAAAGAAGAAAAAAATACAAAAACTGAAGTAAAAACTGAAAAAGAAACGAAAAAGGACGAAGTAAAAGCGGAAAAAGAAGAAGTAAAAAAACTCGAAAAAACCGAAAAAATCGAAAACGAAAAAACAAATAAAGACGAAACCGAAAAATCCGACAATTACGAAAAAATCGAAAACGTAAAAGAAGAAAAGAAAAACGACAAAGAAGACAAAAAAGAACTTGAAGAAGAAAAAGCCCTCGAACTCTCCGCAGTTTTTGAAACACAAATGCCGAAATTTTTCACCGGAGAACTTCCGATAAAAGGATTTTTGAACGAACTCGACTATCCGAAAAATATAAAATTCACACCGATGATAAATAAAAAATTACCGGAAATTGAAGAAATACCCCAAGAAATTTTAAACATGATGGGTGCAATATATGTAAAAAAAGACCATGTACTTGCAAAAGCCGGAGTTTTCGGCATAGAATTTCCGAAAATACTCTTCATACCGGAAGCGGAAGGGATGTTTCTTGAAAACGGAATAGACAAAAGACTTGTAAAACCCATACTCGGATTTAATACGAAATTCGTAAATGCGGGTACGATTGTAAACGAATTTTTAAAAAATTTAATAGCGAAAGTAAGAAACGACAATCTTCCGATACCCTATGACTTTGCAAATGCGGATATAGATGAAGTGATGCAATTCCAAAGAGATGAAAAAAATCCCGACCTCTACAGTGCGGGACTGCGTGGAAAAATGCTCATAGACGGATTTGTACTGCCGGTAACGATGAAAGTCGACTTCATGCGTAAAGGTGACGTATACAGAATAATATTCATCGCATATGACGACTCGCAAAAAGAAATAATGGAACCGGCGGAAAAGAAAATACTCGAACTTGCAACGCAATAAATACATATAATGAAAGCATGCTAACGCATAATTTCATGCATTATAAAAGCACTCGTAAGAGTGTTTTTTAATTATATTTATATGTAAAAATCAAAAAAACATTTCAACTGAAAATATTTCATAAAAATAACATAAAAAATCCTTGATTTTTTCTTATCGAGTGCTATACTGTCTTTGTAATTGTATCGGACTTGTTCGGTGAGGCTCCTATATAAACATAGGCTGCTGCCCAAAAACGTCGAGAGACGCCAATGGGTGTAACAGGATTTGTCGAAATAAGGCATATCTTAACGCAGCTAACTCAATGTTTACGTTGTATAGTGCTAAAACTCAGACGATTGAGTACATAGAGCTTCTCCTGTTCGGGAGGAGTTTTTTTCATGCAAGAACAAAAGTCCTATCCTATAAAAGATTACAGAAAGGATGAGGAAAATGAAAACAATTACCATGTATGAAGCGGCACGTGTTGACAAAAATGAGTTGTATAATTTGTACGACACTCCGCAAAACGGTCTTGACGATGCGGAAGCGAAAAAGAGGCTGGAGCAATTCGGAAAAAATACTACACGTATCGACAAAAAAGAACCTTTTTGGCTCAAAGTATTAAAAGTATTCTCCAGTCCGTTCACATTGGTACTCTTGGGACTCGGTGTGATTTCATTTATGACGGAATACGTATTTGCAGATGTCGGCGATAAAGATGCGACAAGTGCAATTATTATATTTCTTCTCGTACTTGCAAGCGGAACGATGACACTCATTCAGAATGACCGTTCGGACAAAGCGGCGAAGAAACTGCAATCCATTGTAGAAATATCCGCTGCAGTCAAACGTAACGGTACTTTCTCGGAAATACCGACAAGCACGATTGTTCCCGGCGACTTGGTCGCTTTACGTGCAGGCGACATGATTCCGGCGGACATGCGACTTCTATCCTCAAAAGACTTGTTTATATCGCAGACCTCACTCACGGGCGAAAGCTACCCCGTTGAAAAGAAAGCGGATGCAGTTGTGAAAGAAGGAGATGCCCCTATTTCCTTCGGTAATATTTGTTATACGGGCAGCGAAGTCGTCAGCGGAAGTGCAATCGGAATTGTAGTAAGTACCGGACTGAATACAATGTTCGGCGACATAGTACGCCAATTGGCATCGGCTCCGATCAAAACTAGTTTCGATATCGGTATAGAAAAGACATCAAAATTGCTCGTACGATTCATGATGGTCATGGCACCGCTCGTCATCATCATCAACGGATTGACAAAAGGGAATTGGCTCGATGCACTGCTCTTCGGTATCTCGATAGCGGTAGGTTTGACACCGGAAATGCTTCCGATGATTGTAACGACCAACCTCGTCAAGGGAGCGAACGACCTCGCAAAGAGAAAAACTATTGTCAGAAGTCTGAACTCGATGCAAAACTTCGGAGCGATAGACGTACTCTGTACAGATAAAACAGGCACATTGACACAAAATCAAATCGTACTGGAATACCATCTCGGTATCAATGGAGAAAGCAGCAATCGTGTACTGAAACACGCCTACCTTAACAGCTATTTCCAAACAGGACTCAAAAACTTGATGGATAAAGCGATTATCAAGGCGGCAGATGAAGAAATATCCGGCTTGGAAGTCGGTTATGAAAAAATAGATGAAATACCCTTTGATTTTGTCAGACGAAGAATGAGTGTAGTCGTAGCGGACAAAAACGGAAAAACACAACTCATTACAAAAGGCGCTTTGGAAGAAATGCTTTCAATCTCCTCATTTGTAGACATTGACGGAAAAGTACGTCCTCTGACGGACAAAGACAGAAATAAAATTGTAGAAGATGTAGATAAACTCAATCAGAAAGGTTTCCGTGTACTCGGTGTCGCACAGAAAACAAATCCGCCGGACGTAGATGCCTTCTCCATAGAAGACGAACACGACATGGTCATGATAGGATACCTTGCATTCCTCGATCCGCCGAAAGAAACCACACATGCGGCGATTATGGCATTGAAACGTCATCATGTCGATGTAAAAGTACTGACAGGAGACAGCGAACTCGTCACACGTCACGTCTGCAAAGAAGTCGGAATGGACATCGGCGACATCGTATTCGGTGAAGACCTTATCGGCATAACCGAAAAAGAATTGGCAAAAATTGCGGAAGAACACGTTGCATTTGTAAAATTGACACCTACACAAAAAGCCGACATTGTGCGTGTACTCAGACAAAACGGACATGTAGTCGGATTTATGGGAGACGGTATAAATGACTCGCCCGCCATGCGACAAGCGGACGTATCAATTTCAGTCGACAATGCTGTCGATATAGCAAAAGACTCCGCCGACATTATCTTGCTCGAAAAAGATTTACTCGTTTTGGAACAAGGACTTGTCAAAGGACGAGAAGTTTTCGGCAACATCATGAAGTACATCAAAGCGACAACAAGCTCCAACTTCGGGAATATTTTCTCCGTACTGCTTGCAAGTATTTTCCTGCCCTTCTTGCCGATGACACCCGTACAACTTCTGTTTCTGAATTTGGTATACGATCTGTCCTGCATGGCAATACCTTGGGACCATATGGATATGGAATACTTGGAAAAACCGAAAAAATGGGAAGCGGCAAGCATACGCAACTTCATGATATGGTTCGGTCCGACAAGCTCGGTATTCGATCAGACGACATTCCTTTTCATGTACTGGCTGATTATACCTATGAGCATGGGACTCAACTACGTACAACTGACCTCCGGCACGGACATCACCACATTTGAAAGCATTTTCCATACCGGTTGGTTCATAATGAGTTTGTGGACACAGACACTCGTCCTCTATGCTCTGCGTACACCGAAATTCCCCTTTATAGAAAGTCGACCCGCTTTCAGTATGATGACAATTACCCTGCTCGGAATGCTGGTCGGAACGGTGATACCGTTTACCGTTGTCGGTAAATTCTTAAACCTTTTACCCGTTCCCGATAACTTCTGGATACTGCTCATTATCAATGTGGCATTCTACTTGGGACTGGTAACACTTATAAAGAAAATATATGTAAAGAAATATACAAGACTTCTGTAAAAATAAATCCCTTTTGCGAAAGTGAAAGGGATTTTAAAATGCGAAAAAAATAAAATACCATGTTATGAAAATAATATTTTGTTATGAAATATAAAGAATATAAAATATATAAAAAACGAACAAAAAACATAAAACGAGCGGAAAACCGAAAAAATATGCACAATAAGTCGATAACGGGAAATTTTAACTGAAAAATGTATAAAATCATTTAAAATATTGCAAAAAGCAATTACAATGTAATATAATTCAGTATGTAATATTCATTAGCTTCGATAATGTAAAGAGGAAACAAGGTAACTCTTTGTACATTTCAAAAAGGAGCGTTTTTAAAAGGAGATAAAAATGAAAAAGATTTTCGCATTGGCAGCGGTAGCTGCACTCACAGCAGGTGTAAGCGCATATGCGGCAAACCCGTTCAGTGACGTAGGTACGGATCACTGGGCATATCAGGCTGTAGCGGACTTGTCCGCACAAGGTGTAGTGGAAGGATACCCGAACGGCACATTCGGCGGAGAAAAGCACATTACACGTTTTGAAGTTGCACAGATCGTTGCAAGACTTCTCGCACAGAAAAGTCAGCTCAATGCTCAGCAGAAAGCGACAGTTGAACAGAATACGCTGACGAACTTTCCAACCTCGGCGTTCGTGTAAATAACCTCGAAAACAAAGTAGGAAACATTACATGGACAGGCGACTCTCGTGTGAAATATGAACGTGAGATGAAATTGGATCCGAATGATGACTCACACTATGAAACTACAGGACGTATTCGTTTAAACGTAATAGCACAGACAAGTCCGGAAATGGCAGTGAAAGCACGTCTTGTAAATACATTCAGCTTTGACGGAAAGAATTTGGAGCGTAAGCCGTACGGTGACAACGGTCTTATTAAGGTAGATCGTCTTCACGCCGAATACTCACCGATGAAAAATACCATGATTGATTTCGGACGTACAGATGCGGTCATCGGATCGGGAGCATGGTACGGAAAAGGTATCAACGGTATTGTGGCAACCTATGACAACAATACTATCGGCTTGCAAGCAGGATACGGACGTCTGACCGATTATGGTAACTTGGAACAGGAGTACTACCTCCCAAATAAAGACTCCACAAAACGTGATTTGGTAGTAGAAAACCCGTTCAATATCGATGCAAATAAAGAAATGTGGTTCGTACAGGGACACACGATGCTCGGTAAGTACGTGACACTCGGTGCTTTCTTCACACACTTCAATAAAAAAGAAAGTACAAAACCGGCAGGAGAATTTGTCGGAGTCAACGGTAAAGTACAACTTGGAGATGCATTGAGCCTTGACGGTGAATATGTCGGAAATCGTCACCTTGTAACCAAAGTAACCGAAGCGGACCACAAAGCACGTTTTTGGAATGCCGGACTCACCTATCGTCTCGGTATGGCAAAATTGGGACTTCACTACTATGACGTGGAAGCCGGTTCCTATATCGGCGGATCGAATTTGGCACTTTCACACGGTATGGACGGTGCATCAGGCAGATGTTTCTGGTCGGCATCTCTTGTAATGCCGGTCGCAGAAGATGTGACACTTGAAGCAAACTATAACTTCAAATCTAAGGCGCAACCACGCATTCAAGCTGACGGAGCTAAACCGGTAGTGGCTTCATTGTTTAACTACTGGAATGTATCCTTGAACTATACATTCTAAACAATACGAATGAAAGAACTCATCGAAAGGTGGGTTCTTTTTTTTGATATAAAAAATAAAATATATAAACAAAAATATAACGATTAAATAAATAAAATTTATACGTAGAAATCATTTAAAAAACAAATAAATATAAAAATGGAAAACGAAGATTATAATGAGTTATAAAAATTTTTTTGAACGTATAAACAATAAAAATCAAATAAACTTTGAAATATTTGTAAAACTGTGCTAGAATGTATGTGTCACGAAGGCTCCGGTGACAAACGAGGAAACACGGAAACTCGCAAATATAGGAGCGAATTTGAAAGGAGAAAATCTCATGAAAAAGATTCTCGCATTGGCAGCAGTAGCTGCACTCACAGCAGGCGTAAGCGCATACGCAGCAAATCCGTTCAGTGACGTAAGCACAGATCACTGGGCATATCAGGCAGTAGCAGACTTGTCCGCACAGGGCGTAGTAGAAGGCTACCCGAACGGCACATTCCAGGGTGAAAAACACATTACCCGTTACGAAGTTGCACAGATCGTTGCAAGACTTCTCGCTCAGGAAAGCCAGCTCAACGCTCAGCAGAGAGCAACAGTTGAAAAATTGGCAGCAGAATACGCTGACGAATTGAACAACCTCGGCGTTCGTGTAAGCAACCTCGAAAACAAAGTAGGAAACGTTACATGGGGCGGAGATGCTCGTGTAAAATTCGAACGTGCAAGCTTGAAAGAAGCAAATAAAGCTGCTAAGGAAAAAGCTGTAGCAGAAAATGCTCAAGTAAAACAAGCTAAACAGGATTTGGATACAGCAAATAAGGGCCAAGATGAACAAGCTAAGAAAGACAAGAAAACAGCTTATGACAAGGCTGTAAAAACAGCAGGAGATACTTATGATGCAGCTCATAAAGATGATGCTGAACATGCAGATGCATACTTAGCTCGTATCCGTTTGAACCTTAAGGCTCAGGCTAACGACAAAGTAGCAGTAAAAGCTCGTTTGGCTACAGAATTCGACCTCAAAGACGGCGGAGACATGGCAGTTGAAGTTGAAAGACTTCATGCCGAATACGCTCCGGCAGAAGGTTTTACACTCGACTTAGGTCGTACAGATGCAACACTCGGCGCAGGTTTGCTCTATGACGATACATTTGACGGTGTAGTAGCTTCCTATGGTATCGGTCAGTTCAACCTTCAGGCAGGTTACGGCCGTTACAGAGAAATGAAGGGTGCTCAATACGAAGTAAATAATGTTAAGAAAGACAGAGAAGCAATTTTCGTACAGGGATCCACAAAGATTGCAGACCAGGTAAACATCGGCGCATTCTACACACGTCTTGAAAAACTCGATGCTGAAAAAGATCAGGATGCAAAGGCATTCTACGGTGTAAACGCAAAGGCAGATCTCTACAAGGGACTTTCAGTAGACGGTGAATACGTAAGAAGAGATGATAAGGTTGCTGACGAGCATCCGGCTATGTGGACAGCAGGCGCTGCATATGAATTCGGACCGGCAACACTCGGCGTTCACTACTATGATGTAGATGCAAATGCATATTTCGGCGGATCCACAGCAGCATACTTATATGACAATGCTAAGTTCTGGATTGCAAGCGGTGAAGTAGCAGTGGCTAAGGACGTTACTTTGAAAGCTGACTACTTATTCAAGGGTGAACAGAAGGATGACAGCTCCAAGGATCTTGATTCAGTATGGAATGTTTCCTTGAACTACGTATTCTAATAAATACGAATCAAAAGAACTCATCGAAAGATGGGTTCTTTTTTTGATATAAAAATAAAATATATAAATAAAATATAACGATTACACAAATAAAATTTATTTTTTAAACGTAAAATAATCGCTTCGAGTTAAAAATATAAATCGAGATTTATGTTTGTAAAACATTCGCAATAAAATTGAGATTGAAAAATATGTATGCTAATATTTGAAAAGTCGGAAGGAATATCCCTTGCTTTCCGATGTAAAGAGGAAACACGGTGACTCTTTGTACATTTCAAAAAGGGGAGTTTTTTTAAGGAGATAAAAATGAAAAAGATTTTCGCATTGGCAGCGGTAGCTGCACTCACAGCAGGCGTAAGCGCATACGCAGCAAATCCGTTCAGTGACGTAAGTATGGATCACTGGGCATATCAAGCAGTAGCAGACTTGTCCGCACAGGGCGTAGTAGAAGGCTACCCGAACGGCACATTCGGCGGAGAAAAGCACATTACCCGCTTTGAAGTTGCACAGATTGTTGCAAGACTTCTCGCACAGGAAAGCCAGCTCAACGCTCAGCAGAAAGCAACAGTTGAAAAACTCGCAGCAGAATACGCTGACGAACTTTCCAACCTCGGCGTTCGTGTAAATAGCCTCGAAAACAAAGTAGGAAACGTTACATGGACAGGCGATGCTCGTGTAAAGGTAGAACGTGAATACAAAGCAAAAGTTGCTCAGCAGAAAGATTATTCAGACACATTCACAGGTCGTGTACGTTTGAACCTCAAGGCTCAGGCTAACGACAAAATCGCAGTAAAAGCTCGTTTGGTAAGCAAATTCAATTTTGAAGATGCAAAAGATAACGGTAAAATTTCCGTTGACAAGCTTCATGCAGAATACGCTCCGGTAGAAGGTCTTACATTCGACCTCGGCCGTACAAGTGCAACACTCGGTACAGGTGCATGGTATGACAGCGACTTCGATGGTGTAGTTGCATCTTATGAAAAGGGAATGTTCAATGTACAGGCAGGTTACGGTCGTTACAGAGATTTAAATACTGATGATGTAGGAATGTTGAACCCGTTCTTTGTTAAGAAAGCTGCTGACGGAAAATTATCAGGCTCACAGAAATTCAATATTCAGAAAGTCGACAAGTCCGTGTCGGAAGCATACTTCGTACAAGGAAATGTACAACTTCACGAAAAAGTAGGTGTAGGTGCATTCTATACACATTTTGCAAAAGCTGAAGCAAACAAGAAAGCTAATGCGTTCTGGGGAGTAAACGGAAAAGTTCAGCTTATGGACAATGTGGCACTTTCCGGTGACTATGTAAAGGCAACCGAAAAGCTTGAAGGTCACACACCGGCATTCTGGGATCTCGGCGTTGATGTAAACTACAAAATGTTCAACTTCGGAGTACGTTATGTTGACCTCGATGCAGGTTCATATGTAGGCGGATCCGGACTTGAAAACATTGCTCAGGCAGCAGGTGCCAAAATCGGTGCAAAGTACTGGCAGGCAACCGCAGGTGTAGCACTCGCTAAGGATATTTCCTTGGACGGATACTACAACTTCGACGTTCAGGCTAAGGAATACAAGCATGCAACAGAAAATAAGATGGAAAAGGATACACTCTACAAGGCTTGGGGAGTTTCCTTGAACTACGTATTCTAATAAATACAAACGAAAAGAACTCATCAAAAGATGAGTTCTTTTTGCTTTTCCGTTTTACTCGTAATGAGTCCAAAGGCTTAATATTTTTATGATTTTTTCAAAACCGGATAGTGAAATTTTACAATGCGGATATTTATACCTAAGCAAAAAGGCATCTTTACGATGCCTCTTTTGTTGCCTAGTTTACCAAGCAGGGATATTGTTTTTCTACTTCCTGTGGAAATCTTTTTTCGATTTTGTCGAGTATGATTTCGATTATTGAATATATTACCATTTCAAGTAATGCCCTGATTTTGTTTTTTTCCATTATGCCTCCTTGAGTTCAGATACATCTACTCTCTGTATACTCATAAGCGCTCTTTTCTGAAGTGCTGCGAGTGAGTTTCCGGCGTTTTTCAAAGCTTCGTCCGATGCGTTTTTCACAATTCGGTCGAGCTTGATTTTCTTTACGCCCTTTTTACCGTTTTTCATTGCATCTCCTTCGAGAACTACAACTACGGTACTCTTCAGTGTTTCTTTTGCTATAGACATTTTTTTCTCCTTTCTTTAATTTATGAAATCTTGAATTATTCCAATTCTTCGATTTCGGTTGTTACTTTCTGTGCTTTTTCAAAGCCGGTTACTTTATTGCCGAGGCTGTTTGTAAGCACGGGAACGATTTTTTCACAAGCGGATGCCACTGTCGCTTTTGTGAGGTTTTCTTTCGGTTCACGTATGATAAGCTTGGTTGTTTTTCCGCCTTCAACGTTGAACGTGATTTCCAACTTTTCCATGTTGCCCTCCTTTCCGGTCTTGTGACCTTCATTACTTACATGCAAATGATTTCAATTTTTATAACCTGCTTTGATAAAAATTTTTTGTATGCGTTTTTGCATTTTGTGTGCCGCAACTTGAGAAATGCCCATTTTGCTTGCGATTTCTCTCATGGGTGCGTCCGGATTTTCTCTTCTGTGTTTGAGAAATATTTGTTGCTTTTCGGTAAGCTCAAGTTTTTTTATTATTTTTTCCGTTTCTTCGTTTTCAAGATTTTCATATCTGTCGTAGGTGCTTTTTTCGACATTTTCCAAATTTGCCGATTCTCTTTGTATATTTTTCATATGTCTTCGAAGTATCGTCCAGCGATCGGCATATAACATGACTTTTATGTATCCGGCGAAGGAACTGTTTTTCGTTTCGTCATAATTTTTTGTATGCTCGATGAATTTCACCCACAAATCCTGTGCCAAGTCTTGTGAAAAATTTTTCTCGAAGTTTTTCCTCGTCAAAGAGTAAATCAAAGGTGCATATTTCCGTACCAATATTTCAAGTGCGTTTTTGTTTTCGTTTTGTACTTCTTTTGCAAGTTCTTCATCACTTCTTTCCGGTATTTGTCTTTCTTTATTCATACTTTTCCTTTCTTGATTTTTTAATATTGCACGTGTTAGAATTAGAACAAACGTTCTATAATTATTTTGATTATACATTATGTATTTCTTTTTTCGGTTACTTTTTGAAAGGAGCAATTATGAATTTTGATGAAATTTCTTTTCCGGATTTTTATCGTGGAATTTACTATGTATTGGGATCCGATGTTTCGATGGCGGAATTTTTTCGTGAGTTTTTGGATATGATTACAAAAATTTCTCCCGATTGGAGGTACGAGCCGGAGCTTTCAATGAGTATTTCAAATTCCGTTTGCAAGAAATGTATATTTTACGGTCCTTCGAGAAAAATGTCACGAATGATTTTAAAAAAGTTCGACCCTTCACCTTTGGAGTATCATTTGAGTTTGCTTGATGAAGAAGTTATTCAGACGCTTTCATTTTTCATAGGTTTAGACAAATACGATTTACCCGCTCGTCCTTCAAGTTTTTCTTTAGTTCTCAAATATTTACTTTGCAAAAGTGCAGCGTATTGATCGGGTAAAATTATTTTTGATGTAATAAATCGGAGTAAGAGTATTTCTTACTCTTTTTTGAAAAAGTTAAAATGAAATTGTAAAATTATATCAGTAATGCATTTGTAATACAGGGGTGGTTTTATGGCGACAATAAGCTTGCGTATACCGGATGAGGATTTGCAAGTTTTAAAAGCGTATGCAAAATTTCACAATAAAACATTGTCCGAAATAATAATAAGTACAATGATTGAAAAAATTGAAGATGAATATGATAAAAGTTATTGAAGAGTACGAAAAGGAAAAGAAAGCCGGAACTCTTAAAACGTACAGTCATGAAGAATTATGGTCGGAGTTCGGATTATGAAGTTTGAAGTTTTGTATACAAAGAAGGCGAAAAAGTCTATCGGCAAATTGGATACATCTATCAAAATTTTGATTAAAAGTCGGATAGATAAAAATTTGGTAAACACCGAAAATCCGAGATTGTACGGAAAAGCATTGACCGGAAATTTACGCAATTATCGGCGATATAGGGTAGGAAATTATCGTATTGCTTTCGAAATAAAAGATAATGAGTTGATTGTACTTGCTGTCGATGAAAATCGTGGAAGAAAAATTTACAATTGAAAACTCTCCGCTTGACGATAAAGTCGTTGCAGAGAGTTTTTTGTTTTTATATAGAAGTTTATTTCATTGATTTGAGCGGTTTTCGTGTGTTTATTCATCCAATATGTACATAAATTTTTCTATTGTAAGTCCGTTCATCGTGCCTTCGTTGAAGGAATTTTTTTGAATCATGCTTCTGACTACACGTCCTGCGTGTCTTGCGGAGTTTTCCACGTTTTCGCCTTTCATTATGTGGCCTATCGTGACCGATGAAAAAATATCTCCCGTACCGGTAGCTTTTACGGGTATTTCATCGTAGGGGATGAAAAAGTAGTCGTTTTTCTTTGCGTCAAATCCGGCGATACATTTTTCGTTTTCGGTAAAAGTGCTTGTTATGATAACGTTTTTTGCACCGGATGTAAGCAGTTTGTCTATTATTTTCGTGATTTCAAGTTTCGATATGCTTTCCATATTTATTTTCGTGTCCGTCAAAAAGCATGCTTCGGTATAGTTGGGTATTGTAATATCCGAAATTGAAACGATTTCTTTCATGTATGCGACGTTTTTGTCCGTAACTCCGTTGTAAAGTTCGCCCCAATCCGCCATTATCGGGTCGTTGAATATGAGTTTGTTTTCAAGGGACATTTTTTTGCAAAGGTCGGAAATTATATCCATTTGTTTTTCATTTAAAAGAAATCCGGTGAATATCGCATCAAATGAAAAGCCGTTGCGTTTCCATATTTCCAAAGTTTTTTGCATGTACGCGGTGGTGTCGAGTATTTCAAATATTCCATGATCCAAAGTGTTTGAAATTATGGAGGTCGGCAAATTCTGTGCACGTACTCCCATGTATGAAAGTATCGGTATCATGGCGGATAGTGCTACTTTGCCGTAGCCTACTATGTCGCCTATGAGAAGTATCTGTTTTTCTTTCATGTTGTTACCCTTTCGGTATAAAATGTTGCGTGATTGGTTATATTGAATATATATATTTCCACAACAACAATATACCACATTGAGCGGTCGGATTCTATAAATTATTTTGTATTTTTCAAGATTTTTTGTGAAAAAATAAAGGTTTTTCCGTATAGTCAAGTATGCGTCATGTTTGAATTGAATTTGAAATTTGGAGAATTGAATATTTTTATGAAATAAAAAAACGCGAGAATTTTCGCGTTTTTCGTTTGTTGAATATTATATTTTCGGAAATATTTCATCGGTCAGTCCGTAATAGTTCCTTTTCCCGAGTAGGGAATTTTTTCTATGGATATTGCTTCTATATGGTAGAAGGGAACCGTTGTTTTTTCGCTCATGTGTACATCAGATTCACGAAGTATGCCCGTTACTCTTATCCAAGATTCGAGCGGTTTCAAGTCTTTCAACGTTTCGTCCGTTGTAAATTCGAAGTCGACGTATCCGCCGGTGCAGTATGGGCATGTCGGTCCGTTTCTTCCTATGAAGTAGTGTCCGTTTATTGTAAGGAAGTAGCCTTCTATTACTACCGTTTTGTTTTCATAGTCTTTGAAGTTCATGTACCAGTCATTAATTTGTGTCATGTAGTGCGTATCTCCGACAGTTATATCTATATTGTTTTTGTCGAAGTTTTGTCTGTCGGCTGCAATGTCATATTTTACATCGAATTTCGGAAATCCTTGTTGATTTTCGATGTCTTCTTTTTTGAGAGGTACTATCGGTTTGTCCGGAAGTGTTTGCTCCTGTGGAGGTACTTTCGGCGGCGGAGGTGTATCCGGTGATGCCGAGTTGTCAGATTCGCATCCTGCCATACAAATAATAAGTGAACTTAAGCACAAAGCAATGATTTTTTTATTCATTATACACGTTCCTTCGCTTTTCTTATTCCCATTACGATGAAAAGCAAAATTATATTCAATACGACTATGCATGCACCTGTAGGTATGGAATGCAGGTATGAAAGTGTTATTCCGGCAACAAAGCATACCAATGCAAATATTGCCGAGCAGATTACAGTAGTTTTAAATCGGCTGCAAATCTGCATTGCGGTAAGTGAGGGAAATACGATGAGGCTTGAGATGAGCAATGCTCCCATCATACGCATTCCCAGTACAATTGTTATCGCTGTAAGCAGTGCAATAATCATATTGTAGAGATAGGTATTTGTGCCGGTAGCTTTTGCAAATGATTCGTCAAATGTTACGGCAAAAATACGGTTGTAAAATAATACATACAGTATGAGTACGCATACGCTGAGTATTACGGAAAGGTATACGTCATACTTGCTCATTGCCAGTATACTTCCGAACATGTAGTTGCATACGTCCGTATTCATACCGGTTGTGAGTGATACCGTCATTACACCTATTGCAAGTGAACCGCTGCAGAGGAGTGCCGTTGCGGAGTCTCCTTTTATGCGTGCGTTGTCTTCCAGTTGCAGAAGAAAGAATGCTGCAAGTACGCATACCGGTATTGCAAGTGTGAGCGGTGCCATGTGCATCGCATATGCAATGGCGAGTGCGGCAAATCCTACGTGTGAAAGCCCGTCTCCTATCATGGAGTAGCGTTTCAGTACCAGACTTGTACCCAAAAGTGATGAACACAGGGATACCATGATTCCTACTATGAGCGCACGAATCATAAAAGGATAGCTCAACATTTGTAACAGTTCTTGCATTATGGTTCGATACTCCTTATAAAGCCTTTTCCGATGTCGCTTGCTTTGTATTCCTCGGTTGTTCCGAAGAATTTTTGCCTGTGACCTGAAAGGTGTAATATATGATTTGCTTGATTTATTATACCGCTTACGTCATGTGAAACCATGATGACGGTAATATTGTATTTTTCCACGCATTCTTTTACGAGTTTGTAAAAGTCGGACGTGATTACGGGATCGAGTCCCGTTACCGGTTCGTCCAAAAGAAGTAGTTTGCGTGTGGAACATAAAGCACGTGCAAGCAATACACGTTGCTGTTGTCCTCCGGATAAATCACGATAGCATCTGTCTTTTAAATGTGAGATTTGAAGCATCTCGAGCTTTTCAGCGACATCTTCGTAGTCTTTTTTTCTGTAAAAAGGATAAAAACCGCAACGATTAAGACGCCCCGAAAGAACTATTTCCTCTACACTTGCGGGAAAATCTTTTTGGACTTGTGTTTGTTGCGGCAAGTAACCGATTTCATCGGCACGCAAATTGTCACCATAGGAAATTTCTCCGCCTGAAATTCTTTTCAAACGGAGAATACCTTTTACCAATGTACTTTTTCCGGCACCGTTCTCACCGATGATACCGAGATAGTCCCCGGTATCAACAGTGAAATTGATGTCTTTTAAAACGGTCTTTCCTTCATATGCCATGGAAAGATTTTTGCATGTAAGCAAACTCATTAATTCAACGCCTCTTTGAGTACTTCTACATTGTGTTTCATGAGATCAATGTAGGTTACGCCTTTCTTGAAGTCTTCATCGCTTATATTGTGAACGGCATTGAGTAATTCGCTCTTTGCGCCTGTAGCTTCTGCAATTGCCTTACTCATCTGTTCGTTCGACAATTCGATGTGGAATACTACAGGAATATTATCCTCTTTAACCTTTTCTGTCAAGAATGCAATTGTTGCCGGATTTGTATCTGTATCCTTTGAGCATCCGGGGAATGCTGCATAGTATTCAATACCGTATTCTTTTACAAAGTAGAGGAACGGGAAACGGTCACCTACGACAATTTCTTTTCTCTTTCCGTTATTTACGACTTCACGGAATTCACCGTCAAGTTTCTGAAGCTTCTTGATGTATTCTTCAGTGTTCTTCTTGTATGTATCTGCATTGTTCGGATCGAGCTTGATAATTTCCGCACTCATCTTTTCAACAATCTTGATAGCGTTTACAGGAGATGTCCAAACGTGTTCGTCCATTTCCGGTTCATCAGCGTGTTCTTCATGTTCGTGTTCATGTTTGTCAGCGTGTTCTTCATGTTCGTGTTCATGCTTGTCAGCGTGTTCTTCATGTTCGTGTTCATGCTCGTCGTCATGGTGATGTTCATGTTCGTGTTCATGCTCGTCGTCATGGTGATGTTCATGAACCATTCCTTCTTTTACTTCTTCTTCCATCAAGTCTACAGCATCCATGAGCTTGAATGTGTTCGGCTTCTTGTCCATAGATTCGAGAATGTCGCCTACCCATTCATCGCTGTCTCCGCCTACATAAACGAAGAGATCGCTGTCCTGAATTGTTTTGATGTCCTGTGGTGACGGTTCATAACTGTGACTTTCTGCACCCGGTTTCAAAAGCATCTTTACATCTGCCTTGTCACCTGTAATCTGACGTGCGAAATCATATTCCGCGAAATTTGTAGTAACGATCTTCAACTTGTGTGCATCGGCTTTATCTTGATTTGAACAAGCTGTTAAACCGAAAATTGCCACAGATGCCGCAAGGGCACAAGCGAGCAGTTTTTTCATTTAATACCTCCTGAAAAAATAAATGCATCTTTCGTATATAGTGAAACAGAATTTCTATGGTTGCGAATATACGATAATATATAAGTTCAAATATTTACTGTTTCCTAAAAAGCAACTCATTTAGAAGTTATTATACCACTATGTCGGTATACGTCAAGTATTTTTCAGAAAATAGTTTAAAACAATTTAAACATATTAATTTAGTATATACCGAAAATATAGGACGCACAGAAAATATAGCATAAATACGAGTTTAAATTTAAAAAAGCGGCGGCCTAAAAAAGCAAAAAAGAGTTCCGAATTTATAAAATCAAGCTTCTTTAAAATATAAAAAGGTAAAAATATAAACGATTTTCGATGTTTTTTTAAAAAGATTTTGGTAAAATACTAATTAATAAGGAGATAAGTATATGTATGAAGAAACTACAATTGCCGCAATTGCGACCGGAAGCGGAGAAGGCGGCATAGGAATAATAAGAATAAGCGGTATTTCCGCATGTGATATAGCGGAACGTGTATTTTATACAAAAAAATTGAATACTTTCAAAGATGCAATTCCCTACAAAATGTATTTCGGGTATGTAAAAAGAGACGAAACGAAAATAGATGAGGGACTTGCGGTATACATGAAAGCGCCGCATTCGTATACGGGCGAGGATGTTGTGGAAATACAAATTCACGGATCGCAGGAAGCACTTCGTCAGACATTGGAACTCGTACTTGAAAAAGGTGCAACGATTGCGGAGCGAGGAGAATTTACAAAACGTGCATTTTTAAACGGAAGGCTCGATTTGACACAGGCGGAAGCGGTAATGGATATAATCGAAGCGAAAAACGCAGTTGCACTCACACAGGCGGAAAGTCATCTGTCGGGAGCGCTGTCGAAATTCGTGCATGAAAATCGTGAAAAGATGAAGGATCTCATTACAAAACTTGAGGTCACGATAGATTATCCGGACGAAGATTTGAAAGATTTGACACGTCATGAAATGGAAACGGAACTTTCGGAAATAGAAAAAACTTTGTATTCACTTTTGGAAACTTCGAAAAAAGGCCGCATTATAAAAGACGGAATACGTACTGCGATAGTGGGTAAACCGAATGCAGGAAAATCAAGTCTTTTGAACACGCTTCTGCAAGAGGAACGTGCAATAGTTACCGATATACCGGGGACGACAAGGGATACGATAGAAGAAAGCATTTCACTTTCGGGTATTCCGCTCATACTTATGGATACCGCCGGAATAAGAAAAACCGAAAACAAAGTGGAAAAAATAGGTATCGAACGTGCAAGAGAATCTATGGAAAAAGCCGACTTGGTACTCATGGTAATCGACAGCTCGAAAGAACTTGAAGAAAGCGATAAAAAATTGCTTGAGGAAATATCGAAACGAAAAGCGGTCGTACTTTTGAACAAATCGGATTTGGAAAAGAAAACGACAAAAGAAACCGTTTCAAAGTATGCAAAAGATTTGCCCGTGCTTGAAATATCGGCAAAAAACAAAACGGGTATGAACAAATTGGAAAAGGTGCTTGAAGATTACGTAAAAACCGGCGACATAGAAGACGGACGTGCATTGTTCCTTACAAATTTAAGACATATAGACCTTGTAAAAAAAGCGTATGAATCTGTAATACGTGCAAAAGAAAGCTTGCAATTGTACATGCCGGCGGATTGCATTGTCGTAGATCTTACCGAAAGTTGGAACATACTGGGAGAAATCACCGGAGATACGGTAGACGATGAACTCATAAATTCGATATTCAGCCGGTTCTGTGTAGGTAAATAGGAGAATAAATGATAAAATATTATGACATCGGTATAAATTTATTTACAAACTCGTACAAAGATGAAATGAAAATAATAAATGACGCAAGAAATGCCGGAGTTGAATGTATACTCACCGGTTCAAGCGGACGTGAAAATGAACTTGTAAACGAATTTACAAAAAAGCATGATGTATACGGTACGGCAGGGATACATCCCCACGAAGCGGAAAATGCAACGGAAAAAGATTTCAAACGTATCGAAGAAATAATAAAAACAAACGATAAAATAATTGCGGTCGGCGAATGCGGACTTGACTACAATAGAATGTTTTCCGAAAAGGAAGTACAACTTACATGTTTCAAAAGACATATCGAACTTGCAGTCAAACTGGATAAACCCTTGTTTTTACACATGCGTGATGCGGATGAAGATTTCATAAAATGCTTTGAAGGATATGAAAACATCTGCAAAAAATCGGTCGTACATTGCTATACAAGCGGAAGAAAAACGCTTGAAGTACTACTTGAAATGGGATTTTACATCGGTATAACTGGTTGGATATGTGATGAAAGACGTGCGGACGAGCTTCGCAATGCGGTAGAAATCATACCGAAAGAAAGATTGCTCCTTGAAACGGACTCGCCCTACCTTACACCGAGAGGAAGAAAACTTCCACGTACGAACGTACCTCAAAACATAGTATATGTAGCACAAGAACTTGCAAAATACATGCCGCGTTCCGAAGAAGAAATAATTTCAAATGCAAAGAAGAATACGGAAGATTTATTCGGCATATAATGATAAAATAATAAGTTGTAACAAATAAGTAATGAAAGAAGGAAATAAATGTATCTGATAGATACCTATGACGTAATTGTTGTCGGTGCAGGGCATGCAGGTTGTGAAGCGGCACTGGCAGCGGCAAGATTGGGAGCAAGGACATTGCTCTTTACAATATCACTTGAAAACGTGGCGATGATGCCTTGCAATCCGGCAATCGGAGGACCGGGGAAAAGTCATCTCGTAAAAGAAATAGATGCACTCGGCGGACAAATGGGAATTGCAGCCGATGAAACCGCAATACAAATGCGAATGCTCAATCTCGGGAAAGGACCGGCGGTATATGCACTTCGTGCGCAATCCGACAAAGGAGCATACCACAGATATTTCAAAAGTATTTTGGAAAATACCGACAACCTCGAATTGAAACAAGCGCAAATAATGGACATCGTGGTTGAAGACGGAAAATGTAAAGGTGTAATAACCGAATTTGACGAAATATACCGTTCAAAAGCGGTAATACTCTGTACGGGAACATACTTGGACAGCAGAATAATTGTCGGTGAATACATGTATACGGGCGGACCGAACGGAATGAGACCGTCGGTAGGACTTTCCGAAAATTTGAAAAAACATGGAATAGACATACTGAGATTTAAAACGGGTACACCGAGTCGTGTAGACGGAAGAAGTCTTAACTATGACCATATGAAACTTGAAGAAGGCGACAAAGCAAATCACGCATTCTCATTTTTGAGTGAACGTAAGGACAGAAATATCAAAGACTGTTACCTTTCATACACAAATGAAAATACACATAAAATACTTCGTGACAACTTGCATAGATCCCCGATTTACTCCGGTAAAATACATGGAGTGGGAGCAAGATACTGCCCGTCAATCGAAGATAAAGTAGTGAGATTTGCAGACAAAGACAAACACCAACTCTTTGTCGAACCCGAAGGACTTGACACGACCGAAATGTATGTACAGGGAATGTCCACCTCGATGCCGATAGACGTGCAATACGCATTTTTGAAAACCATACCGGGATTTGAAAATGTAAAAGTAATGCGTCCGGCATACGCTATCGAATACGACCTCTTGGATCCGCTCCAACTCTATCCGACACTTGAAGTTATAAAAATGGAAGGACTGTACTCCGCCGGACAATCAAACGGTACATCGGGCTACGAAGAGGCGGCGGCACAAGGACTTATGGCAGGAATAAACGCCGCACTTAAAATACAGGGGAAAGAACCTTTCATACTTGCAAGACATGAAGCATACATCGGTACACTCATAGACGACCTTGTAACAAAAGGAACAAATGAACCGTATCGAATGATGACAAGCAGAAGTGAATACAGACTCATACTCCGTCAAGACAATGCGGACTTGAGACTTACCGAAAAAGGGTACAAAATCGGACTTGTAAACGAAGAACGCTACAAGCACTTCATCGAAAGAAAACGCAAATTCGAAGAAGCTATGGATTACATAACGACAAAGAGATTTACACCCAAAGAAGATGTAAACAAAGCACTCGAAGAACTCGGTACGACACCGCTTACAACAGGCATAGGAGCGGACAAAATATTGAAACGTCCGGAAATAACCTACAAAGACATGGTGGAAAAACTCGGATGCAAAGAATTTGACGCTGAAGCGGTTGAAGAAATGGAAATAACCGTAAAATACGAAGGATACATAACAAGACAGGAAAATGCTATAAAAAAAGCGGAAAAAATGGAAAACAAAAAAATTCCGCAAGACATGGACTTCATGAAACTTGAAGGAATATCTATAGAAGCACGACAGAAACTCACGAAAATAAAACCGCTCTCATTGGGACAAGCATCACGTATATCCGGAGTATCGCCGGCAGACATTGCAATACTCATGGTATACGTAAAAAAATACAAAGGTGAAAAAGTATGAGCATTTTCGACAATGCGATAAAAAAAGAAATAAATAAAGAAACATACGAAAAACTTATTTCATACAACAAGTATGTAATCGAGAAAAATCAACACATCAATTTAACGGGTATAAAAAGTGAAGAAGAAAGTTTGATAAAAAACGTGTACGACTCGCTTACGGTATACGAAGAAAAATACTTTCCAGAAAACGGAAAAATACTCGACCTCGGTACGGGAGGAGGATTTCCGGGAGTAATACTTGCGATATTAAGACCCGACATGCAAGTGGTACTCATGGATGCGGTGCGTAAAAAACTTGATGCGATAAAAGAAATACTTGAAAAACTTGAAATAAAAAACGCAAAAACACTTCATGCAAGAGCCGAAGATGCGGCAAGAGATGAAAAATATAGAGATGTATTCGATATAGTGACCGCAAGAGCGGTAAAACGTATGAATACGGTAAGCGAATGGGCATTACCCTTTGTAAAAAAAGAAGGAATATTTGCAGCGATGAAAGGCGCAATAGCGAAAGAAGAACTTTCAGAATGCGGAAACGTATTGAAAGCATTTGATGCGAAAGTTTTTGAAATAAAAAATCTCGAACTTTCAAACGGAGATAAGAGAAATATTATCTACATACAAAAAAACTCAAAATGCCCGAAACGCTTTCCGAGAAAAACCGGAGCTGCAGAAAAAAATCCGTTATAAAAAGAGCCGATTTCCGAAAAAAGGAAATCGGTTTTTCAATTGAATATGCAATAAAAAACAACCTCGCCGCAGTTGACGAGGTTATTTTTATAGAGGTGATTTGGATTAATTATTTTATGTAGGCGGTAGCCTGAATACGGAAAATGTTATCCATCTGCCTTCCGCCCATGTCGGTTGCGTTGAAACCGTAAGATGCTTCGAGAATCAATCCCTTGATCGGTACATACTGTGCCTTCGCAAGGAAGAACTTCGCACCGCCGGAAGGTGTTGCTATTGCTTTCACAATTTCTTCCGGTGTTGTTGCTTTAATCTGATTATCGAATTTATCTGCAAAGTATGCCGGCATTTTGCCCAATGATGTACTTGTAGATGCAGGTGTCCAATCTTTGTATACATGAGCCATGTACTGATCTGCAATATCGCTTGAAGATCCGCCGAAGTATGTTCCGGCTTGACTGTGAATGTAGTCGATTCCGAATGAATAGGACTTCGGTTTCAAGACGCTTGCCTTGCCGTATGTGAATCCTACGGTATAGCTTGAAGGTCTTTCATCATTGAGCGGCAATTTTACGGAGTTCTTTACATATTCACCGTGCAAGTTGAGCTTGTCGGTTACATTGTAAGAAAGAGCGGTACCGTAAGCCTGAACGATATTTGAAACCGGTCCAACGGCCTTCAAAGCATAAGCATGAACTTCATACTTGCCCGGTTTCTTGTAAATGTAGGAAGCATATGCAGCCGGAACGTCCGCATCTTCACCGTCCTTCATCATTACTTTTGGTGCAAGCGGATAAAGTGTGTTGTTGTTTGGATTTAAACGTTTAATAGCATCGATTGCTTGTTGGTATTTTTGAGCCACATTTTTTGCTATTGGTGTAGATTTAGAATCACCTTTTATTTCATTAAGTGTTTTTTCGAAATTCGGAATACCTCTCTGCATCGGTGCGGTGTAGTCGTAGTTGATGTCGGTAGCACGACCGTATGCAAGACGCAAGTGTCCGCCTTTGTTTGCATCACCGAACTGAATGAATGCACCCTTGAAATTGCCCTTGTAAGTGTAACCGGTTACACCCATAGTTACCGGAAACTGTCCGATACCGATAATATTTGACATAGGACCCATCGGACTTCTCGGATCGGTTTCTTGTTTACCGAACTGATGAGTTACAAACAATCTTCCCAAGTGCAACTTGCTGTCTTCATGCTGATCCGCATTTACATCGTACATCGGCTGACCGTTCAAAGACATGTAAGTTTCAAGCTGACCGTAAACTGTTGTACGTGGATTAACTTTTGTAATCGTGTTGAAACCTACTCTTGCACCGAATTCATAGTGAGATTTCTTGGTGTCTTTGAAAATATTGTCATAACGATTCATACCCGAAACACGAATTTCGGTAATGAGAGCTGTTTTTCCGAGTTTCTTTTCAACATTGTCCACACGAACGCCGAGCTGTTTCAATTCATCACTGTAAGCATTTGCCAACTTATGAACGCTTGCTTTCTGTTCGTTGTTGAGGGAATTTTCCTTTGCGAGTAAACGTGCAACAATTTGTGCAGTTTCAAAACGTGAAATCTCCTTATTTCCCTTGAAAGAACCGTCCGGATAACCGTCAACGACACCCTGTTCGGATAATTCCGCAACGGCTTTGTAAGACCAATCATTATGATCTACATCCGAAAAAGGACTTGCAGCACTTGCGGAAAATGCACTGCATGCGAGCAATGCTGCAAGAGCAACCTTTATTTTTGCGTGTGACATTATACACTCCTTTTGCCTGAAAAGGCATTCTCAATTACAATATAAAAACTAAACAAATTTCTGAAAATGAATGATTTCTGATAACAACGTTCTAATTATAAAATGACATGAAAATTTTGTCAAGAACTTTTAAGACCAAGTGCTAAAAACGAAAATAAAAAACATAGATAAAATCGGTATTTATCGTATATATAACGGTTTTTAGGATTTTTTTAAAGTAATAAAAAAATTTTAGAATAATATAAAATTTGAAAAATTTACAAAATCTAAATGAAAATGAATTGACAAAAAGACATAGATTTTAAAAACTTTTGACAATAAAATAAAACATAAAGCATAAAATGTTAGATAAAAATACAAAAAACGAAAGTGTTTTCAAAATACGAAATAAAGAAAATTGAATTTCATAAAAAAGAATATTGAAGAAATAAAAGCGTCATGATTGTTTTGAAGTGAGATGATAAAATTGATGAGAACGGAAATATTTCGTATAGGTTATAAATATCTTTATGTAGTATCACTCAATTAAAAACTCTGAAATTACGTCATGAAAGTGTAAAAATAATTTCATATAAAAAAATCTCCCTAAGATAGAAAAGGGAGATTTTTTTTAATTTTCGGCAGAATTATTTATTTCTTTCAAGTAAATTCGGATAAGCGACTTTTATTGCAGACAAAACTATGTATGCTATTACACAACCGGCACCGCAGGATACCGCAAAGACGGATACGTAGAATGTCGCACCTTTTGTCGAACCCATGAATATGCTTGCTATCGGATAGGAGATGAGTCCTCCGATGATTGATGTACCTATAAATTCACCGATTACCGCAAATAAAAGTTTTTTTGTGCGTGAAAAAAGTATTCCCGAAAGAAATGCTCCTATCATCGAACCGGGGAATGCAAGCAAACTTCCGGATCCTATAATATTTCTTATAAGAGAAGTGGCAAATGCCGCCGCCGTTGCATACTTTGTACCGATAAGAGTTGCAAGGAAAATATTTATCATATGTTGCAGCGGAAATGCACGTGCAACTCCCAAAGGAAATGAAAACATCGGCGAAAGAATTACACATATCGCCGTCATCAGTGCAGCGAATACCAAATTTTTAAATGAAACTTTTTGCATAAAGCCTCCTTATTGTAATATTTTTTTATTATTATATATACATCTGTAATAATCAAGCGAAATTTTGAAATTCGAGATATATTTTCAAATGGCAATGCAAATCGGTTTCATGTAGGTGAAGGTAAGGGATTTTTTGTATACGGTTTGTTTATTGGGTGAATATTCAATGAACATGCGTCAAATAATATGGAAGGTATTTTAAGTATTCGTCAAAATATTTGCATTAAAAAACGCCCTACGCATAATGCGTAAGGCGCTTGGTGTCAGTTTGTCATGCTTACTTCAGATTTTCTTTTTGCAAGCATCCATACATATCCGATTACAAATCCTACAACAAAGAAGTTGAGCCAACCGATATTGAAGTTTGCAAGCGGAAGTGATGTCATGAATGTACCTATACTTCCGGTATTGATACCTGCAGTCGTAACTGCATCATGAAGTGCCGGTATTATTGTAAATGCAGTTGCACATGCATATACGCAACGTGCTCCGTTGAACAAATTATTCAAGAAAGTAAGAATAATGAGTGAAACGGTAAGCGGATATAAGAACATAAGTACCGGTATTGCACCTGCGATAATTGCCGACAGTCCGAAAAGTGCCACTCCGAATGATACAACCGAGAAAATTGTCGCCCAGTTTTTATGGCTGATTTTCGGAAAGAGCAAGTTGAAGTATGCCGCACAAGATGCGATAAGTCCGATGCTTGTAGTAAGACATGCAAGTATTACTATTACTCCCAAGATTATTGCTCCGACAGGTCCGAAGTAATATGCGGAAACTTTTACAAGTACCGACGCACCGTTTTCCTGAAGTCCGATTGTACTTACTGAATTTGCACCGATGTAGCAAAGTGAAGCATAAATAATTGCCATGAAAAATGTAGAAACAAGTCCCGATTTGAAAGCACTTATTGCAACTTCTTTTTCAGTCTTTGCACCGTACATACGTATAGATTGAACTACGAGTACACCGAATACCAACGATGCAAGAGCATCCATTGTGTTGTAACCTTCGGTCAACGCTTTTCCGAACGCTTTACCTGCGGTATTGTATGCTTCGGCGGGTGCCTGCCAATTTCCCATCGGATAAATGAATGCGGTAACAATTAAAATTGCGAGGAAAATCAAAAGAAAAGGTGTAATGTATTTTCCTACACGATCAACAAGCTTTGACGGTGAAACCGCAAGATACCATGAAATTACAAAGAATACAAATGCAAATGCGTATAAAGCAAACGTTTTCATGCCTGCCGGTACAAATTGAGCAACGGCAATTTCATAAGAGACGGTAGCTGTACGCGGAATTGCGAAAAACGGTCCTATTGTAAGGTAAAGTGCAATACTGAAAATAAGTCCGTAAATCGGAGAGACACGTGATGACAAATCACGTAAGTTCTGTCCTGAATAGCAGACTGCCAAAATACCGAGCAGCGGCAGTCCGACGCCTGTAATCAAAAATCCTATACTCGCTTCAACGGTATTTAGACCTGAATTTTGTCCCATAAAAACCGGAAAAATTAGATTGCCCGCACCGAAAAACAGAGCAAACAACATTAATCCTATGGCGATAAATTCATTAGATTTTCGTTCCATAACTACCATCCTCCCTTTTTTACATCAAAGCTCGAATATTACGTTGCCTTGATGATAGTTAATTTATTTTACTATGAGTTAATTGAAAAAACAACAAAATGAATTATTCAATAAACTCATAATCGACGGAAATTTGTTTTTCGGTATATAAAAATTAATGTCGCTGCATAATTTTAAATTTGAAAATATTTATCAAAACACATAAAAATTGAAAAAACAAAATGATCGGAATATATTTGAAGTGAAAAGCAAGCATTCAAATTGTAAACAAAACAATGCGGGTAAATAAATTTCCGGCATTATAAATATAAAAAAACCGAATATTTTGATTGAAATAGATAGAATAAGTTCCGTAAATATAAAAAAATATGGGGGTCCGAGGATAAAAAAATTATTTTCAACGCATCGGCGGTTTTAATATTTCATTATAAAAAATAAAATAAAAAATTTTAAATTGTAAATTTTGAGCATTAAAATGCAAACGGGGAAATTTTTTTGTAATAATTTAAAAGGCTAAAGAAAAGAGTGACGGTATAAATATTCATGTGTTAGAAATATATTAAATTTAGTTATAAAATATTTTACGATGATAATTTTGTCAATCGATATTTTATAGGTGATGCATTCATCGAATTCAAAAACGGCGGAGCGGATACGTTAGACGAGTTGTTGAAATAAGGAGGAGAAAATGAGTACGATAATTGAACTTTTAAAGGAAAAGAAGTTATTGGTTATTGACGGAAGTTTTGCAAGTGAATTGGAAAAAGCCGGTTTGAATTTATGCGACTCTTTATGGTCGGCAAAAGCACTTTATGAAAATCCCGAACTCGTAACGAAAGTACATGAAAACTACTTTGAAAGCGGAGCGGATATTGCAATAACCGGAAGTTATCAGGCGCATGTGCAAGGATTTCTGGGCAAAGGATTTACACATGAAAAAGCAATCGAACTTATAAAACTTTCCGTAAAACTTGCAAAAAAAGCAAAAGAAAATTGTCTGAAAAAACATCCGGAAAGAAAACTTGCAATTGCAGCTGCAGTAGGTCCTTACGGTGCATACCTTGCAGACGGTTCCGAATATGTGGGAAATTACGGACTTTCAGTAAAAGAACTTGAAGAATTTCACGAAGAAAAAATAGAATCGCTTGCAAGTGAAAATCCCGACTTTTTCGCATTTGAAACGATACCGTCATTTGACGAAGCACGTGCATATGTAAATATATTGAAACGACACGAAAATATAACGGGATGGTTTACATTCTCATGCAAGGATGAAAAGCATATTTCCGAAGGTGTGGAAATTTCCGAAGTTGCAAAATTTTTGGATAAAGAAAATCAAGTTCATGCAATAGGTGTAAACTGCACGAAACCCGAATACATCGAACCTTTGATTTGTGAAATAAAAAAAGCCACCGATAAATCGGTGGCGGTATACTCCAATACGGGAGAAAATTACGATCCCGTAACGAAAACCTGGAGCGGTGAACTTGCGGATTTTACAAAATATGCAAAACGCTGGTATGAAAGCGGAGCAAAACTCATAGGAGGATGCTGCAGAACTTTACCCGAAGAAATAAAAGCCGTTTGCAAATTTGCAAAATCCATATAATTACTCTTCAAAAGAAACTTGTAAATTTTCTATGGAACGAATACGGGCAAGCGACTCGATACGATAGCCGTCCTCTTCCAAACGTTGTCTGCCTACTTGGAAAGATTTCTCGACCGCAATGCCGATACCGGCAACGGTAGATCCCGCCATTTCGACAAGACGTGTCAATCCCAATGAAGCGGCACCCGTTGCCAAGAAATCATCTACAATCAAAACATTTTCCCCTTTTGGCAAAAAACGTTTACTTACGAAAACCGTATTTGTTTTCTTCTTCGTAAAAGACTCGACCTCGGTAGAATACATCAAATCATTCATAACTGCGGAACGGGTCTTTTTTGCGAAAACAAGCGGAACGCCGATAGACAAAGCGGTAGCAAAACCGATTGCAATACCGGAAGCCTCGATAGTCAAAACACGATCGATTTTGCAATCGCTGAAAACCTTTGCAAACTCCTTACCCATTTCCATAGCAAGATGAGTATCAATCTGATGATTTAAAAAAGAATCAACCTTCAAAATATTACCCGGTAAAACCGTACCTTCATTTAAAATGCGTTGTTTCAATAAATCCATTTTTCACCTCACACGTACCTTTTTAAAGTATCTTCCAAAATACTCATATCTGAAACACGACTTTTCAAGACACTTTCAACATCCTCGACATAAGCCTTATCCTTCACATAACTTACATTGGCCCTTATATTTTCCAAAGAGGAAAAGAAACATGCGGTCAACGCCTTACATGCGACAAGCGCATCGGAGATGAGATTTTTATTTCCCTTTTCCAAAATAAAAACGAAACAAGGAACAAGAGAAGCGCAAAGCTTAGACATAGCTGTCGGAGCGGCAGCGGAAAGCTTGAAAGCGTCATCCAAAACTTTTGTACGTTCGGAGGGACTTGGAAAAGACTCCTTAGGTTTTTGTAAAATTTCCATTAACTTGGAAAACCCCTCGGAATCCTTATCCATAAGAGATAAAAATTCATTGCGTGCAGAAAAAAGTTTTGCCAAAACTTCACGCACATCACTCTCGATAGAAGCATACTTCTTATTTGTAAGAGTGAAATTACAAACCATCTCCGCCAAAGCACACGCTTGTGCACCCTGCAAACCGGCAACGGCACCGCCGCCGGGAACGGATGCAGGAGAAGCCAAAACATCCAAAAAATCGTTTATTGAACGATTGCGAAATAAAAAAGTACTCATAGTTCCTCCAAATTTAATATACATATTATTATACATGAACGCAATATCTATGCAAATGAATTGCAACCTCAAAAAGAAAATTCAATCAATTTTTTCATTTGTATTCAAAACCGGATATAAAACATATATATGTAAAAATATATGTAAAATAAATGTATGAAAAACAGTGTAAAATTTCCGGAATTAACTGAAAAAACGAAAACTTTTTTTCAATCCGACAAGTTGACGTATAAAATATATATATGTTATAATACTTGTTGTCCGACATGGTCGACATGTGGCGGGTATGGTGAAGCGGTTAACACGGCGGATTGTGGCTCCGTTATGCGTGGGTTCGAACCCCACTACTCGCCCCATTTTTTAATTTAATATAGGGGTATAGCCAAGCGGTAAGGCAACGGACTTTGACTCCGTCATCGGTGGTTCGACTCCACCTATCCCTGCCAAAAAAATCAAGTACGAAAGTGCTTTTTTTTGTGCAAAAAAACGGAAAATAAAGTAAAAATCAAAATAAAAACAAAAAAACATATAGCAAAAAAAGAAAATAAATGCTAACATACAAATAAACAGTATTAAAACCAATCAGGAGGCAGCCATGAAAAAAGCAATGTTCGTACTTTCAATAATTTCACTGTCACTATCGGTAGTACATCTCATACTCGTTTTGACAGACTTATACATAAAACACTGCAAAAAACAAGCAGTATGAATGTATAAAATAAAAAGACACTTGACGGTGTCTTTTTTTTGTGCGGGAAAATGAACAAAAATGAAAAAAATGAAACAAAGAATGCAAAAATGCTATGAGTTTTTATCATAAAGAAGCTCATGAATGACTTTACAGAATAATAGAAATGGTATAAACTGAGAAACATAATACAAATGAAAATGAAATAAAACGGAGGCACATAAATCTTGGAACTTCAAAATATAAAAGAATGGATATTCATGCTCGCAATATTCATATCTAACATCATACAATCACTTACGGGATTTGCCGGAGTAATGCTCTCGATACCGCCGACAATACTCCTCTATGGACCGGACACCGCAAAAGCGGTAATAAATATAGTATCGTGGGCAGTATGTATAATCGTTGCTATAATGAACAGAAAATATCTGAAAACAAAAGAAGTAACGAAAATAGTCGTATTCATGCTTGTAGGAATGTATTTCGGAATACAAATGTACACAATGGTAGACGCACGAATACTCATACCGATATACGGAGCGATAATCGTACTCGTAGCACTCAAAAACATACTTTTCAAACCGTACAAAGGGAAAATACCCGACTACATAGCGATACCGATACTCATCGGAGCCGGAGTAATACATGGAATGTTCGTATCCGGAGGGTCGTTGTTGGTAATATACCTTGTAAGTGCATTTCAAGACAAAAACGAATTTCGTGCAAATGTATCGGCAGTATGGAGCATATTGAACATCGTACTCATGTATGCGGACATAAGAAAAGGACTGTACACAATGGATCTTGCATACCTTTTAATACTGTCAATCATACCGATAATCATAGCAATGTACATAGGAAACAAAATACACAAAAAGATAAATCAAAAAACATTCAACAACCTCACCTACGGACTGCTATTGGCAGCGGGAACGATGATAATAATATAAAAACAAACAGATACCGAAAAAATAAACGGTATCTGCTTTTTATTGCAACAACAAAACAAGTAAAAAATAGAATATAATAAAGAATAGAAAAGTTGTAACTTAAGACAAAAGGTTGATTAATATGAATAAATTTCCATTTCTTTCAAATGTTTCCGGCAAATTGGACGGATACAATGAATGAAAAGAGAAGATATTTTATGATGGGAAATGCTTTGGTGACGGGAATTATTTCAAGAGTTGAAGGAAAACTTAGAGAAATTATAAGTAATGAATAATTTAGTTGAACAGCGTAAGGAAATTAATATGCAATTTACGGAAATCAAGAAACAAATAGAATTTATGATGCAAGAGAATTATGAAGATTTTATAAAAGCTCTTATTTCTATTGAACTCGGTATTGAAGATAAGAATGTTTTAAATAAGGCATATAATAAGTATATGGAAAATGATGATGCGAATCTTATTGATGACAATCTTTCTTATTTTGTTAATGAAATTTGAGTTGTACAATCATTTGTCGGAAAGTAAAAACTTAATGCACAAAGTTAATAACTTAAAGTAATTTAGTTATGATTTAATTGCATATATTGATATATAAATTTATTTCATTATAAGTAATACAAAAATTCGTAAAAAGTATACAATTTTGAGACAAGCGGTAATGCTTGTCTTTTTTGTTATATTTATTTATTACACTTTCTTATATTATTGACTTTTTATTTTAATCGGTATACTATAAATGTTGAAATGTCTGAAATAGCATACAATAAAAACTTTTAAGACACAGTCTAAGGGGGATATTATGGGAAATAATGGCAACGCATATGTGTTATGGTTTGAGGAGTTGCGTAGAGCCGATGTGAGTATTGTCGGCGGTAAGTCTTCTTCTTTGGGTGAACTTACTTCCGCAACGAAGGTTCCTGTGCCGTACGGATATGCGACAACGGCTGATGCCTATCGTTATTTTATGGAAAAAACCGGACAGAATAAAAAAATTCATGAATTGCTCGGAACTTTGAGTGATGTTGAAGATTCTCAGGAGTTGCAAGATGTTTGTTTGAAAATTCGTCAGAGTATCATTTCTGCGGAAATGCCGAGTGATTTGGCAAATACTATCGGTGATGCTTATGATGAACTTGCAAAGCGTGTGGGTGTGAGCGATCCTTATGTGGCTGTAAGATCTTCCGCAACTGCTGAAGATTTGCCGGATGCTTCTTTTGCCGGTCAGCAGGATACTTATCTTAATGTAAAGGGTAAGGATATGGTTATTCGTAAGGTTAAGGAATGTTATGCTTCCACTTTTACGGATCGTGCCGTTTATTATAGAGAAAAGCAAGGTTTTGCTCATGAGGATGTAGCTTTGTCGGCTGCCATTCAGATGATGGCGGATGCAAAGGCTGCAGGTGTCATGTTTACGGTAGATTTGGCTACCGGTGCCGATGATCGTATTATGATCGAGGGTGCTTGGGGCCTCGGTGAATACATTGTTCAGGGTACAGTTACTCCGGATAATTATGTTGTAAAGAAAGATGATTTGTCTATTATTTCCAGAAGTATTACCGAAAAGAGCATTCAACTTGTGAGAAAAGAAGGCGGAGATGTCGTTGAGACGATTGTGCCGAAAGAACTTTCCAAAAAGCAAGTTATTTCAGATGAACAGATCGCGGAACTTGCAAATTATGCAAAACAGATAGAAAAACATTACGGTTGCTACATGGATATGGAATGGGCAGTGGATCATGAAAATCGTTTGTGGATTCTTCAGGCAAGACCTGAAACCGTATGGTCAAGAAAGAATAAGAAATCTGCTAAGGAGGAAGTAAAATTGAACATTACCGAAGAACATAATGTAGTTGTAAAGGGTCTTCCGGCAAGCCCGGGTGTTGCTTGCGGTAAGGTTCATGTAATTATCGATCCTAAGGATATTCACGAGTTTAATGAGGGTGAAATTCTCGTTACTACAATGACAGCTCCGGATTGGGTGCCGGCTATGAAGAAGGCTATTGCAATTATTACCGATGCCGGCGGTATGACTTGTCATGCGTCCATTGTTTCCCGTGAGTTGGGTATTCCTTGTATTGTAGGTACAAAGAGCAGAAGTGTCGAAGTTACAAAGACTTTGAAAACCGGTCAGGAAGTTACCGTAGATGCACAGAACGGTATTGTTTATGACGGTATCGTTTCCGATTTGATAAAGAAGGAAGAGGAATGTCATGAGGCGGTAGCGGTTGAATATTTCCCGCCGACAGGTACTCATGTAATGATGAATTTGGGAGATCCGGATTTGGCAGACAAGTATTCTAAGCTTCCTTGTGACGGTATCGGTTTGATGCGTGAAGAATTTATTTGGACAACTTTCATTCACGAACATCCTTTGTACCTTATCGAAACCGGCAGACCGGAAGTCGTTATAGATAAATTGGCGGAAGGTATCAGCAAAGTTTGTCGTGCAATGGCTCCTCGTCCGGTTGTACTTCGTTTCTCCGATTTCAAGTCCGGTGAGTATCGTGATTTGAAGGGCGGAGATCGTTATGAACCTTTGGAACCGGCAGATTTGCTCGGTTGGAGAGGTGCATCACGTTATTATGATCCGAAGTATTCGAAAGCGTTCCGTCTTGAACTCAAAGCGGTAAAGAAGGTGCGTGAGGAATACGGTTTGAAGAATTTGAATTGTATGATTCCTTTCTGTCGTACGGTTGAAGAGGCGGAAAAGATTACTTCCATTATGCGTGAAGAAGGACTTGTAAGAGGTCCGGATTTCAAACTTTACCTTATGGCGGAACTTCCGGCGAATATTATTATGGCGGATCGTTTCAATAAGTATGTTGACGGTTACTCAATCGGTTCGAACGATTTGACGATGCTTATACTCGGTTGCGACAGAAATAACGATACCGTTTCACATTTATTTGATGAAAGAAATATTGCTATAAAGCGTGCCGTTCGTCATTTAATCAAGGCGGCACACAAGGACGGAAAGACAGTTTCCATTTGCGGACAGGCACCATCGGTATATCCTGATTTTACAGAATTTTTGGTTAAGAGCGGTATAGATTGCGTATCCGTAAACCCCGATATGGTAAAGACTACAAAGAGAAATGTCGCACACATTGAACAGCGTATTATGCTTGATGCGGCAACCGGAAGAGGATTGGCGGAAACAGAAGATTACGAGTGGTAATATCATTATAAATTGATGGATAGGATGGATAACATGCAATTAACTAGTCGACAGAAAGAGATAGCTCGTATTATACGTGAAAATGAACCGATAACAGGTGAAACTATCGCTGAACGTCTTAATGTAACGAGAAGTGCATTAAGGGGTGATTTGGCGGTACTTCTTGCTGGAGAAATCATTGCGGCTCGCCGCAGATTGGGATATTTTTACTTAGGTGGCGGTGAAAATCCGGTATCTGTGGAAATACGTTCAGTTACGGTGAAAGATTGCATGTCCCGTCCGATTATGGTAAAAAGCAGTGCAAATGCTTATGATGCGGCCGTACTTCTTTTTACCGAGGATATAGGAACCATATTTGTCGGACAGGAAGATGACGTTGCAGGTGTTGTATCGAGAAAAGACCTTTTGAAATGTGCAATGGGAAATGATGATTTGACTAAAGTACCGATTTCAATGGTTATGACCTCACGTGCAAAGATGATTTATGCCGAACCTACCGAAGATTTGGTAAGTATTGCACAAAAGATGATAGATTATGAAATAGACTGTTTACCCGTAGGAAAATTCGAAGATGTTGAAGGAGAGCGAAGATTTGTACTTGTAGGACGTATGTCAAAGACGAATATTACAAGACTTTTCCTCGAACTTGGTAAAGGTAAGCGGAGGTAATTATGGAAAAAATTCCGGAAATATATATAGTATCCGACTCTGTAGGTGAAACTGCGGAAAGCGTAGCGAAAGCCACAATTGCACAATTTGATGAAGATATAGAAATTACACGCATACCCTTTGTAAGGCACACCGAACAGATAAAACGTATAGTACAAGACGCATCGGAAAGCGGTGCAATGATTTGCCATACATTGGTGTCGATGGAGCTTAGAGAAACATTTGAAAGGTTTGCAAAAAATGCCGGAGTTGCATACGTGGATATTCTCGGACACATGCTCAAGACTTTGGAAACTATCACGACAACGAAACCGAAACTTAAACCCGGAATGATACATCGACTCGATGAAGAATATTTCAAAAAAGTGGAAGCAATTGAATTTGCGGTAAAATACGATGACGGAAAAATACCTTCGGGATTTGAAAAGGCCGACATTGTACTTATCGGAGTATCACGTACTTCAAAAACTCCTTTGTCCATGTACATGGCACATAAGAGAATAAAGGTTGCAAATCTTCCTCTTGTTCCGGAAGTGAATTTGCCGGAAGAAATATTCAGAGTTCCGCCTCATCGTATAATCGGACTTATTATAGATCCCTATAAATTGAACGGGATACGTACCGAAAGAATGAAGGCGCTCGGATTTTCGGGAGTGGCAAATTACACCGATATTACACGAATACAGGACGAACTCGTATATGCAAAAGAAGTAATGCGAAGACTTCACTGTACCGTTATAGACGTATCGGATAAAGCGATAGAAGAAACTGCAAGCAAAATAATGGCGATAGTGGAAAAAAATAAAGAATTTTACGGTGATAAATATTAAAAGAAGCGACTGCAAAGTCGCTTTTTCTTTATGCAAATAAAAATATATGTTAAAGTAAATATATGTTAAAGTAAATATATATTTAAAATAATTGTTCTATATAAAATTAAGCCCCGTTTGTAAACAACAACGTATTAATTTCAAAAATATTTCAAATAAATGTAAAGGAGTAACAATGATACGAGAACGTACCGAAGAACGAGAAAGACTAACTTTGAGCAAGTATGCTATGCTTTCGGCCAATGCACATCGTAAGCATATTGAGCAGGAATGTCCTTTGCGTACAAAGTTTCAGCGTGATCGGGATCGCATATTGCACAGCAGTGCATTTCGAAGATTGAAACACAAAACGCAAGTATACATGGCACCGAAGGGCGATTATTATCGCACACGCATGACGCATACATTGGAAGTGGCACAAATAGCACGTACGGTAGCACGTGCATTGTCGCTGAACGAAGACCTTGCGGAAGCGGTTGCCTACGGACACGACTTGGGACATACACCGTTCGGACATATAGGTGAATTTGCACTTGCCGATGCATGCGGACATTTCAAGCACAATGAGCAAAGTGTAAGACTTGTAAGCAAAATCGAAAAAGACGGAAAAGGACTTAATTTGACGGATGTCGTATTGGACGGAATTTTGCATCATACCGGAGAAGTACTTGCAAAAACTCTTGAAGGTAAAATAGTGAAATACGCCGATCGTATCGCCTACCTTTGCCACGACTATGACGATGCACAGGCAAGCAAGATGCTGACACCTCAAGATTTACCGGAAGAGGTAAAAAAGCGTTTCGGCACAAGACACTCTCAAATCATCACATCAATGGTAAGCGAACTTGTTGAAAATTCAATAGACAAAAATGAAATACATATGTCTGAAAAAGGCGATGAAACGTTGTTGATATTCAGAAAATTCATGTTTAACAACGTATATTTGGCACCGGTACTCATGCCGGAACGCAGAAGAGGTTACCACGTAGTAAAAGAATTGTACGGATATTTCATAAAAAATCCGAAAGACATACCGGAAAAATACAGAAAAATTGCAGAAGATGACAAACGTGCCGCACTTGACTTCGTATCCGGACTTACGGACTATTATGCAATAGATTTATATAGAGATATATTTATTCCCAGATACTGGAAAGCGGAACATGAGAAAATAAAATTATCAACTTAATGATGTATGGTAATAAGATGAAATGTATAGACTATATTGACATGTTTGAGTATTTAAGCTATTATTTACTGTGAAGTTATGAAATTTTTTAATTGGAAAGCAGTATCACGATAGAGGGAAAGACAATGAATTTTGAGCCAAGCTATAAAGAATATGCAAATATATTTAAAGCATTATCAGATGAAACACGTTTGTGTATTGTAGACATGCTCTCGTGCAAAGAGATGTCGGCATGTGATATTTTGAGTAATTTTACACTGTCGCAATCTACCCTGAGCTATCACATGAAAATTCTGATTGAAGCAAAAGTTGTAAACTCCAGAAGAGAAGGTTTATGGACAAAGTATTCCATAAATGACGAAACATTCGGAAAAGTTATGGACTTCATTCCGGAACTGTACAAACTGAAAGATAAATGTATTTGCAAGCAAATAAAATATTGCAAAGAAGACGAACAATGTGAATAATAATATGTGAATTGACTGATTGAAGTTGAATTCGACTTGAGCATTCGATTCGTTATGAGTGTAATTTTGTTTATTTTTCAAACCGAAATGAAGATTTACAAAATTCATAACGCTTGATGTAAAAAGGACGGTTTTATTCCGTCTTTTTTTGTTGCTTATTAATTGCGAAAGATTAATGTGAGATTATTATTTAATTATAAATCTGCACACTTTATTTATAAAAATACGCTCCTTATGCTAATATATATAAAAAAGGAGGTAAAATGCGTCGTTGGATAATGCATGTCGATATGGATGCTTTTTTCGCTTCCGTTGAACAGCGAGATAATCCGGAATGGAAAGGAAAACCCGTAATTGTCGGAGGTAAAACTTCAAGATCTGTAGTTGCGACCGCATCATATGAAGCACGCAAATTCGGAGTGCATTCGGCAATGCCGATAGCTGAAGCGTTGAAACTCTGTCCGGACGGTATATACGTAAAACCCCGAATGTATGTATATAGGAAAGTGTCTGAAGAAATACATAAAATAATGTATAATTATGCAGCAGAAATAGAACCGCTTTCTATGGATGAAGCATTCATGGATATATCCGGAATGAATAAGCAATATCCTACACTGAACGCCATAGGAGATGCGATAAGGAATGAAATAAAAGAAAAATTGCATCTTACCGCATCGGTAGGAATAGCACCGAATAAATTTCTTGCAAAAATCGCATCGGATATGAACAAGCCGGACGGACTTACGATAATACCGTACGGAAAAGAAATAGAAACGATAGCACCTCTACCCGTACGTGCATTGTGGGGAGTGGGCAGAGTCACCGAGAAAACTCTTTTGAAACAAGGATATAAAACAATCGGAGATATACAAAAAGAAAACTATGACAGATTTTGTAAAAAAACGGGAAATATCGGGAAAAATTTGTACCTGCTTGCACAAGGAGTCGACAATCGTGAAGTGACGGCGGAACAGGCACCGAAATCAATCGGAGATGAAACGACATATGCATACGATATTTTTGAAAAAGAAGATATCGAAAGAAAACTTATTATACACTGCGACATAGTTGCGCAAAGACTCAGAGAGAAGAAAATGTCCGCACGAACGATAACTTTGAGAGTAAGATTTGAATCCTTCAAAACAATCACGAGATCCATGTCGCAAGAAGAAGGATTGAACCTTACGGACGAAATATACAAAATTTGCAAATTATTGCTTAGACGAATAAAAATCACCGAAAAAATACGGCTTCTGGGAGTATATGCATCAAACCTCACACCGCAAATGCACATGAAGTCGTTATTTGACGATAAAAGAGAAAAGAAGGAAAAAGCTGCAAAAGCAGTAGACGAAATACGTAAAAAATTCGGAAAAGACGCAATACAAAGAGCGATACATCTCGAAGAAAAAATACGTGAAATAAAGAGAAAAGAAAAAGAGGAGAAGAAGAATGGTAAACAAAGTAAGAATGAAGGAAACATTTTGTGAACTCGTAAGCATATATGCCGCAAGCAAAAAAGAAAGAGAAGTATGCGACTACTTGAAATGTAAACTCAAAGACCTCGGCGCATCAATCATAGTAGAAGACAGCGCAGGAGAAAAAACGGGCGGAAACAGCGGAAACCTCATAGCGATATTTCCGGAAACACAAGAAGGACTTCCGTCAATTGCAATTACGGGACACATGGACTGCGTTGAAAAATGTAAAAACATAAAACCGATACTGAAAGACGGAGTATTTCGTTCGGACGGAACAACGGTATTGGGAAGTGACGACAAAGCCGGAGTTACGGCGATACTCGAAGGCCTCTACCAAATGAAAGAAAAGAAAACGCCGCACGGAAAATTGACCGTAATATTTACAATACAAGAAGAAATCGGACTCATGGGTTCAAGATACTTCGATGCGACACTTGCCGGTGACGTGGACTACGGATACACATTTGACGGAGACGGAGAAGCCGGAACGGTATACAATGCCGGCCCGTCACAATACACAATGGAATACACGATAACGGGACGTGCCGCACATGCCGGAATGGAACCGGAAAAAGGAATAAATGCAATACAAATCGCCGGAATTGCAATTGCAAATTCACCCACGGGAAAAATAGATGACGAAACAACATGCAACATCGGAACGATAGAAGGCGGACTTGCAACAAACATCGTACCGGAAACCTGTATCGTACACTGTGAAGCGAGAAGCAGAAACAACGAAAAACTTGAAAAAACGGTAGAAAAAATCGACAACGCATTCAAAAATGCAACAGCAAAATATAAAGATGCAAAACTTACAATAAAGAAAAATAAAGAATACGAAGCGTTCAACATAAAAGAAGACCATGAAGCGATGAAACTCTTTGCAAAAGCATGCAAAAACGGAGGCTACAAACTCGACATAAGACAAAGCAACGGAGGATCCGACTCCAATCTCTTCGTAACACATGGATTTGAAACACTGCTCGTAGGAGTGGGAATGACGGATTTCCATACAAACAAAGAAAGCCTGAAAGAAAAAGACCTCTACGAAGCCGGCGACCTAGTATGGCAAATAATAAACGCACAAACCGAATAAAAAGTAAAACAACAATAAAAGGATATGAATATTCATATCCTTTTTTATTATGTGTAAAAAAATACGTTTAAATGTTTATGTAATTTCTTTTATTGAAATATATATCCGTAAGAAGCATGATGAAATAATTGAAGAGATTTTATTTAAAGCAATGTAAAACATAAAAAGCCATGAGTAAAATCATGACTTTATGTTTGATGAATTTGTTTGTACAAATATTTTCAGAAATATTTATTTTGTGAAATAGAATGAAGTTTTATCATTAAACATTCAAAGTAAAAAAGCCATGAGCTTATTTATTTTCTCAAAGTTACCGAGAAAGGTATAAGTTCATGACTTTTATTTTTTAAAGAAGTATATATTTTGCTATAAATATTATCGCCAATATGTACATCAATATACTTATTTTATTTGTCTTTCCGCAGAAAAGATTGATAAGTACGTAGGAAATTACGCCGAATGAAATTCCTTCGGATATGCTGTAGAAGAACGGCATTGAAAGTATTGCCAAGTAGCATGGAACCGCTTCGGTTATATCACTCAAATCAAGTTTTGCAACTGAAGTGAACATGAGGAATCCTACTACTACAAGTGCCGGAGCCGTTGCAAATCCCGGTATTGCCATGAATATCGGAGATAAGAAAAGCGAAATTATGAACAGTACAGCTACCGTTACCGCGGTAAGTCCCGTACGTCCGCCTTCAGATACACCTGCAGCACTTTCTACGAAAGTCGTTGTAGTACTTGTACCCAATATTGCACCGATAGATGTCGCTACGGCGTCCGCCAGCAATGCTCCTTTGATATTCGGAAGTTTTCCGTTTTCATCAAGCATGTTTGCTTTTGTGGAAACACCTACCAATGTACCCAATGTGTCGAATATGTCAACAAAGAGGAATGAAAACAGTACTACAATGAAGTTGAATGTAAGTATCTGTGAAAAATCAAGTTTGAAAAATATCGGAGAAATACTTGCCGGCCAAAGCGATGCAATTCCGTTAGGTAAATGCGGGAATGTCGAGAATGCTCCCAATTCCGGATTGGGTACATAAAGTCCCGTTGCCTCACAAATCATGCCTAAAACCCAAGTAGCAATAACGCCCCAAAGAATATTTCCTTTTACATTTTTTGCAAGCAGAATTGAAGTGAAAAGTATACCGAATATAGCAATTACAACCGGTGTACCCGTAGATGCAAATGTTCCTGCAGTCAATGCACCTTTGAATGAAAACAAAGATATTTTCGTTGCAGGATTTGCAACTATGATATTTGCAGTTCCCATTCCGATGAATGCAATGAAAAGTCCTATACCTGCCGAAACAGCTTGTTTCAAGTTGAACGGTATGGCATTGAATATCGCTTCACGAATATTTGTAAGAGAAAGCACTATGAAGATAAGACCTTCTATGAATACTGCAGCAAGAGCCATTTCCCAAGAGTAGCCCATCTGTTTGCAAACCGTAAACGCAAAAAAAGCATTGAGTCCCATACCGGGTGCCAATGCAAACGGGTAGTTTGCGAAACCTGCCATCAATATCGTGCCTATAAATCCTGCCAACGCAGTTGCAGTCAAAACTGCACCTTTATCCATGCCTGCGGCACTTAAAATAGACGGATTGACAATTAAAATATATGCCATTGTCATAAATGTTGTAATACCAGCGATGATTTCAGTCTTTATGTCGGTACCATGCTCCGTCAAATGAAACAGTCGATCCAAAAAACCGGCCCTTTTTTCCATAAGAAGCTCCTTTCGCAACCAAATATAAAATTGTACGTGAACATTATAAACTCTTATCAAATTTCGTGCAATATTTTTTGGAAATTTTGTAATAAAAAATGCGTAGTGATAGAATATTTCTATAAATAAATGTGAAAGGGCGGAAAAATGGGAATTTGTAATGTTTGTCCCAGAGCGTGCAAAGTTTTTCGTAAAAATTCAATAAATGATAAAGGTCAAGTAGGATATTGCCGTTTGGGATACCTGCCGGTAGTTTCACGTGCGGCGCTTCATCATTGGGAAGAGCCTTGTATAAGCGGTACGAAAGGTGCAGGAACGGTATTTTTTGCCGGTTGCAATTTATCTTGCGTATATTGTCAGAATTATGAAATATCCGAATTGCGAAAGGGTAAGGAAATATCCGTTGAGCGTTTGAAAGAGATTTACCATGAACTTATCGCACGAGGTGCTCATAATATAGATCTTGTCACGCCTACACATTTTACACATGCAATATATCAAAGTCTGAATGAAGAATTGCCGGTTCCGGTTGTATACAATTGCGGCGGTTATGAAAGTCGAAGTGCGGTTGCGTTTTTGAGAAAGAAAATTCAAATATGGCTTCCGGATTTGAAGTACTCGGATGAAGAAGCTGCAAGAAAGTACAGTCGTGCGCCGGATTATTTCAATAAAGCGACTGCCGCCATAGAGCAAATGTATCGGCAGACCGGCCCTTATGAAATGGGAAGTGACGGACTTTTGAAAAAAGGTGTACTCGTACGTCATCTCATGCTTCCTTCTCAATGGGAAAATACAAAAGGCGTATTGGAATATATAGCCGAAACATTCGACAAAGGACAAATACTTTTCAGTCTGATGCGACAATACACACCGTACGGCAGAGCAAGCGAATTTCCTGAAATAAACAGAAAAATTACGGACGAAGAGTACGAACAAGCTCAAGAATACATGGAAGAACTCGGTATAGAAGACGGGTACGTGCAGCAAAAAGAATCATCAAGCAAACAATTCATACCTCTTTTCGACTGTTCGGGAGTATTGCAAGATGACGGCGGAGACATTTGAATAAAAGCGTGATTATTTATTACTCAATTTGCTCATAAATTTTTCTTCATTTACAATCATTCTTAAGTGCTTCGCATGTCCTATTGTTTTTGTTTTTTCTTTTGCAATTGCTTCAAATTCCAATTTTTTTCCGTCGACATGAATAAGTTTTGCGACAACACTTATCTCGGAATTTACGGCACTTGGTGCTATGTGATCAAGTTCGATGTGAAAACCGACCGTTGTAAAACCTTTCGGTAAATGATTTTCCGATGCTTTTACGCAAGTTTCTTCAATATATGCGCAAAGTACGGGAGTTGCAAGTACCGGAAGAGAACCGCTTTTTATAAATTTTGCGGTTTCCGTCGATTTGATTTTAAAAGTTGAAGTTGCATTCAATCCTGTTTTTAAATTCATTTTTTCCTCCTTCATAATATTTTAGCTTATTTTTTTAAACAAAACACTGATTGTGGTATAATTGAGAATATTAAATGTATTTCGGTTTAAGTGAGGATTATTTTGGATAAATTTTTATTTCTAAAAAAATCTTGCGATATGCAAACAAAAAGAAAATATATTGTCATGGCGGCAGTTTTTTTCATATGTCTTGTTGCATTCGCTTTTTTTTATTTTTACGCTTTCGATAAAAGAAGCGGAAATAAAGAAGTAATGTTGGAAATACCGGCACATGCCACCGGAAGACAGATTTCAAAAATACTCGAAGATAACGGTATAGTAAGAAGTGCATTTTTGTTTCGTGTGGCGGTTTTCATCACGCATGAGGACGGTACTTTGCAGAGCGGTTTTTATAAATTGCATCAAGGTTTGACTATACGTGAAACGATTTCCGAGTTGCACAAGGGCAGACATGCGTTTATTACGATTACAATTCCTGAAGGGTCGAATGTTTACCAAATTGCGGAAATTCTGAAAAAATCCGGATTTACGAATACGGACGACTTCATAGATGTAGCATCCGACTACGGGCCTTTGAGTTATATGTACGGACCTGAAAGTGCGAAGATAAAAGCGGAAGGATTTTTAAAAGCGGATACGTATGATATACCCAAAGAGTACACTTCCAAGCAGATTTGCGATTTGATGTATAAAAGTACGGACAAAATGCTTGATGAAAATATACGTAAACGTGCAAAGGCAAAGAATATGTCTTTGCACAAACTTATGACTCTTGCATCTATGGTGGAAAAAGAAGCGCTTTTCAAAGAAGATCAAAAAATGATTGCTTCCGTAATTTTGGCAAGGCTCGAAAAAAATATGCCGTTGCAAATAGATGCGACAGTTCAGTATGTTCTCGATTGGAATAAAAAAGAATTGTCGGTTGAAGATACGAAAGTTGCATCACCCTACAATACATATATGAGAGTAGGACTTCCTCCCGGACCTATTGCAAGTCCCGGTATAGATGCGATAAATGCCGTACTTGATGCAAAAGCGGGAGAATACCTTTACTATGTCGCCACAAAGGACGGACATCATGTATTCTCGAAAACGTATGAGGAACATCAGGCACAAATAGAAAAAATTTATACGGAGGGGTAATGGATAAATTTGTTTCAAAAGTAATGAAAGAGCTTGAATTTGAGGCTGAAACTTACAATATACCGATAATTCGTGAATCCGAACGTCAATTACTTTTTAAAACAGTTTATGAAAACAAACCGAAAAGAATTTTGGAAATAGGTACGGCAATCGGATTTTCCGCATTGCTTATGGCTACGGCAAACGATGATGTAATTATAGATACCGTAGAAAAAGATACAAAAAGATTTGAACGTGCAAAAAAAGCAATCGAAGATGCAAATATGACGGAACGTATAAATTGTATTTCAGGTGATGCCGGTAAGGTAATATCCGAACTTTCAGGGAATTACGATTTTGTTTACCTGGACGGACCGAAGGGACAATATCTGAATCATTTGAAGAAAATTGAAAAAATACTTTCCGAAAAAGCTGTAATCGTTGCCGACAATGTACTTTTCAAAGGACTTGTAAAGAGCGGGGAATATCCTCCGCATCGGTATCGCACTATAGTTATGAGACTGAGAGAATACTTGGAATATGTAAATCGTGAGTATTCTACTGAAATTTATGAAGAAGGAGACGGAATGGCTATATCATTTCGAAACAAATAATGGAAAAAATGGAGTTGTTGGCACCTGCCGGTAATATGGAAAAAATGAAAATGGCATTTCGCTTCGGTGCGGATGCCGTATTTTTGGCGGGAAAACAGTTCGGTTTGCGTGCATATGGCGGAAACTTTTCAAAAGAACAATTGAAGGAAGCCGTAGATTACGCACACGAGCGAGGTAAAAAAGTATATATAACGGTAAATATAATTCCACGTGAAGATGAATTGGAAGGGCTTGACGACTATCTCAAGTATCTTTATGAAATAAAAGTCGATGCGGTAATCGTTTCGGATTTGGGAATATTTTCAGTATGTCGTGAAGTGACACCGAATTTGCCGGTACATATCAGTACTCAAGCAAGCACCGCAAATTGGCGAGCGGCAAAAATGTGGAAAGATATGGGTGCCGAACGTATAGTGCTTGCACGTGAAGTGTCCGTTTCGGAAATGGCGGATATACGTAAAAAAGTAGATGTCGAACTTGAAGTATTCGGCCACGGCGCAATGTGCATATCATGGTCGGGACGTTGTCTTTTGTCGAATTTTTTCACACACGGTAAAAGACAATCCAACCGAGGAGAATGTATACAGGCATGCAGATTCAAGTATTCAGTAATGGAAGAATCACGTCCGGGACAATATTTTCCGATAGAAGAAGACGAACACGGTACATATATTTTCAACAGTAAAGACTTATGTCTTATCGAGCATATACCGGAACTTGCAGAAGCCGGAGTATCAAGCTTGAAAATCGAAGGACGAATGAAAAGCGTGTACTATGTAGCGGCGGTCATAGCTACATATCGAAAAGCGATCGATGCATACTATCGTGAAAAAGAAAATTACAAATTCAGACCGGAATGGAAAGAAGAACTCGAAAAAATTTCACACCGTCCGTACACGACAGGTTTTGCATTTGCCCAAGCGGACGAAAAAGCTCAGGAATACGAAAAATCACAACCGGTACAACCGTATGATTTTATCGGCATGATTAAAACATATGATGAAAATACGAAAACCGCACAAGTACAACAGAGAAATCATTTCAAAGTCGGAGAAATCGTAGAATGCTTAAGTCCGAGCGGAGAAGTATTTCCTTTAGAAATAGGAAAACTCACAAACAAGGACGGAGAACAAGTGGAAAAAGCACCTCATCCTTTGGAAGAACTTACAATGGAAGCTTATCGTAAACTTGAACCGTATACGATTATGAGGAGAAAAGCAAATGGAAGATAATTATTTATACATAGAAGTACGCCCGTCGGACGTGAACTATGTAAATAGAATAATGGAAGGATACGAATACTTGGGTGTTTTGACAACGATAAACACTCAACGCTCGACATGTGTAGTACATACGACAAAAGACACAAGAGATATTGCAATAGACGTACTTACACACTTGGATGTGCCGGTGAAAATATTGAAAAACAGAGAAGATGCAAAATAAGGAGAAATCGAAAGATTCTCCTTTGTTTCACAAGAAGGAGTTTTTATGAACTGTAAAGGACTTGTAACCGACTTGTACCAATTGACAATGGCAAATGCACTTTTCAAACGAAACGAACACGAAAAGAAAGTTGTATTCGACAGATTTTACAGAAAAAATCCGTTTGACGGAGCATACACGGTAGTTGCCGGTATTTCACATTTAATCAAATTTATAAAAGAATTCAGATATTCGAAAGAAGATATAGAATACTTGCGAAGTCTGAATAAATTTTATCCGGAATTTTTGGACTATCTTGAAAACTTCGAATTCAAAGGAAGCATTTATGCAATGAAAGAAGGTACAATTGCATTTCCGAAAGAAACTTTACTTAGATTTCACGGAACGATAACCGAGGCGATGCTCTTGGAAACCGGACTTTCAATGATAATGAACCACGAAAGTCTGATTGCAACAAAAGCAAGACGCATGCGCATCGCCGCAAAAAACGACATGCTCATGGAATTCGGACTTAGACGTGCGCAAGGACACTCTGCATCTCTGTGGGGGACACGTGCCGCAGTCATCGGAGGATTTAACGGTACATCACATGTCGAAGCCGGAAAACTTTTCGGACTTCCGGTCATGGGTACTATGGCACACAGTTGGGTAATGAGTTTTGATACCGAACTTGAAGCGTTCCGTGAATATGCAAGACAATACGATGAAAATATTATATTGCTTGTAGACACCTACAACGTACTTTCCGGAGGAATACCTAATGCGGTAAAAGTATTCAAAGAACTTCGAGCTGAAAACAGACTTCCAAAAAAATACGGAATACGTATAGACAGCGGAGATTTGGCATATCTGTCGAAAAAAGCAAGAGAAATATTCGACAAAGAAGGATTTGAAGATGCAATCATTTCCGCATCCAACGACCTTGACGAATACAGCATAGAACTCTTAAAAGCACAAGGTTGCACGGTCACATCTTGGGGCGTAGGTACGAAAGTAATAACCGCAGACGGGACAAGTGCATTGGGCGGAGTCTTCAAAATGTGCGAAAAAGAAACCGGAAACGGATTTGAATCGGTAATGAAAATTTCAAATGACGTTGCGAAAATGACAAACCCCGGAGTAAAAAGTGTAAGACGTTTTTACAAAAAGAAAAACGGTAAAATCATAACCGACCTCATGTGCCTTGAAAGTGAACCGATGCCGAAAGGTGAAGAATTTACATTCACCACCGAATCTGCAAACTGGCGTACGAAAACACTCAAAAAAGACAGCTACATCGTGGAAGATATGCTTAAACCGATTATTATAAACGGAAAAATATGCAAACAACCTTCATTTGAAGAAACAATTGAATATTCAAAATCACAAATGAAATCGTTATGGCCGGAATACACAAGATTTCTGATGCCGCACCAAATGGAAATAAATACATCCGTTTTGTTGCAGAAAAAGAAAAAAGAAATAATCAAGCTTGAATTATCCAAAAACAGTGCTGTCGAATAAAATTCAAATAATAAAAAAATTCAATAAAGCAAAAATCAATTAAGTGCTATAATGTATATGAAGAATAATGAAAAATTCTTGATAAAGGCAAAAATAAAGGAAGAAGGCGACAAGTATGTTAAAGTATAAAAATATATTGGTTCCTTATGACGGTTCCGACCATGCGAGAGAAGCATTGAAACAAGCAGTAGACATGGCTCAAAATTCCGAAGATTGTACACTTCACGTAGCATCTGTATGCAACATGGTGGCAGCGGTACGTAAATCGGACCAAGCATCAATCTCCGAAGGTAAACTTACTGCGGAACTTGCTGAAGACTCCGAAATGGAAGCAAGAGGAGCATTGAAAGAAGCTGAAAAATTAATACCGCAAGACCTTCCGGCAAATATGATTTATGAAATAGGATCACCGACACAAGTACTCTTGGAAATTGCAGAAAAATACAACTGCGATTTAATAGTTATGGGATCAAGAGGATTGGGACCTATAAAAGGAATATTTATGGGATCGGTATCAAGCTACTTGGTAAGTCATGCAAAAGTACCGGTATGCATAGTAAAATAATGAAAGGGAATCGCAAAAGCGGTTCCTTTTTTGCAAATAAAAAGAAAATAAAAAATGAATATTAAGGTATAAAAAAATGCTATAATTTTATTGCCTTTAATATAAAAAATAATGGTGATATAATTAATTAAACGACAACAAGTCGAAAAAATGATTATGGAAGGCGGAATTCAAATGTTAAATTACAAAAATATATTAGTTCCGTATGACGGATCCGATCATGCCCGCAAAGCGTTGGAACACGCAATCGACCTTGCACAATGTTCAAAAGAATGTAAAATGTATATCGCAACGATATTTTCAAAAGCAAAAGCTTTGAAACACAGTGAAGAAAAAAGCGTAGAAGAGTTAAGACAAATCGCAAAAGATGAATTGGAAAAAGCAGCAGCAAAAGTTCCTGAAACGGTAAAAAAAGAAACGATTTTCCTGGAAGGCGAACCAAGACCGGAACTTCTCATGTTGGCTGAAGAACATAATTGCGACCTTATAGTAATGGGTTCAAGAGGATTGGGACCGATAGAAGGAATACTCATGGGATCGGTATCAAGCTATCTTGTAAGTCACTCCAAAGCGCAAGTTTACATTATAAAATAAAATTAAGGACTGCAAAAGCGGTCCTTTTTAAATGTCTGAAATAAAAGTAAGCATGTTATTAAATAAAATGTTTATAAATGCTAATATTAGATTATAAATATTGTTTTGTTTAGAGGAAACACGGAAACTCTTAAGCAAAAAATATTTTAAAGTTTTTACTGTTTTATATTTTTTGAGGAGGAATTCTTATGAAAAAGATTCTTGCGATGGCAGCGGTAGTTGCTCTTACAGCAGGTGTATCCGGATACGCTGCAAACGTGAATGGCAATGTAAAAATTTCCGGAGATGTAAATGTGAAGCGTTTCAATGAAAATGGTTATACTCCTACAGCTGCACGTGTACGTTTAGAGGCAGATGCGGCTTTGACAGATGAAGTGTCGGTAAGCGGACGTGTTGCTTTCAGTAATGTATTTAATTCTAATTATGGTGATGTTAAGCATGTAGCTTTGGATCGTTTACACGTTGTTTACTCACCGGCTCAGGTTGAAGGTTTGAAATTTGACCTCGGACGTACAGATATTACATTGGGAAGCGATAAAGACATTTTCGACAACAGCTTTGACGGAGCGGTTGTATCTTATGCAAAAGACCGATATGCGGTAGAAACAGGTTGCGGTAAAGTTCGTTTGGCTGAACACCGCAATAGGTTCTTTGATGTAAAAAATGCGGACAATGTGGGATATTTGAAGGGTTCATTCGATGTAAACAATCAAGTGAAGGTTGGCGGATTCTTTGTCCGTTCACTTGGTGAAAACAAGGTAAATGCATATGGAATTAACGCTAATGCCGATGTTGCCGAAAACGTTTCCGTATTCGGTGATATTGTAAAAATCGATGCTTCTAAAGATCCTACTGTCAAGATTATCGGTGTAAAATACGGTAATGCAAATGATACGGTAGGAAGCTGGGAAGCAAAACTCAAGTACTACGATAAAGATTCGAATGCAAATTTTGACAATTTGGGAATTTCAGGAGATTCATCCATGTGGAAAGCGGAAGCAAAGGCTACCGTATATGAAGATGTAACATTGAAAGCTGCGTTGGAATTCAATAAAAAAGATGCGGCAGGAACTAAAGAAGACAGTACATGGATTATGGAACTCAACTACGCATTCTGATCAATTTAAAACGGCGGGGAAACCTGCCGTTTTTATTTTGTAAATTTTTACGGATGTGTAAGAAAATTAATAAATCAAGTGGTATAATGTGTAATCGTATAATTATTTTTGAAAAGAGGGTGTTATATTGAACGATTTGAAAAATGCTAAAATATTGAGTTTGATTTCCGTATTTATTGTGATGAGTATTATCTCATCGAAGTTTCTTTCCATTCACTTTATAACGATGAAAACCGGAGTTACATTTATAGTAAGTGCGTTGACATGTGCGATATTCGGGCCTGTAATTTCCATTATAAGTGTAATTATTGAAGATTTTATCGGAAATGCTTTTTTTTCTTCCGCCGGCGGATTTTACTTTCCTTTCGTGATTACAAGAATAGTAACCGCACTCGTTTACAGTTATTTTTTTTACAGAAAAGATATAACGAAGAAAAATATTCTTATTGCGGTATTTGTAAATTCTCTTTTGACGAGTGTATTTTTAAATACATTATGGGTTTCCCAGGTTACCGGAAATACTTTTATTATGCAATTATATGCAAGAGTACCTATTATTTTATTTAACTATGTAATGAATAGCGTTGTACTCGTTCTTGTATTTCCAAAACTTGTACGAATTTTGAGAACGGAAATTTCAAGTATGAATGCGGCACCTTTGAATGCACCGTATAAAAAAAGTTCGGTATGATTTTGTAAAGAGTACTTGCAAAATACGTAAAATGAGTTAAACTTTAATTTACATGGCGTATATGGTAAAATATAGGTGATATTTTACGTAGGAGTACGGAAAAAGGGGCATAAGAGAAAGGCGGAATAAAGTATGTTGGAATATAAGAATATTATCGTTCCTTATGACGGAACCGAAAATGCAAAGAAAGCACTGAGAGCGGCTGTTCAGCTTGCAAAATGCTCCGAGGATTGCAAAATATATATAGCATCGGTTTGTAATCTTGCTGCCGCTATGACAAGTTTCGATCAAACTTCCATAAAGGAAGGCAGTCTTGCGACAAAAATGTCGGAGGATATGGAATCTTTGAGTAAGAAACATTTGAGAGAGGCCGACGAAATCGTGCCTGACGACATAGAACATGAAATGCTTTTTGAAGTAGGTTCACCCGGACCGGTCATTCTTGAACTTTCCGAAGAATACGAATGTGATCTTATCGTCATGGGAAGTCGAGGATTGGGACAGATAAAAGGTTTACTTATGGGATCGGTGTCCGGTTACTTGTTGAGCCGCTCGAAAATACCTGTATTTGTAGTGAAGTAAGAATTTAAGGGGATCGATTTTTTCGGTTCCCTTTTTTATATCGGAGGTTTTCATGAATCATAGGCGTTGGCTAGGTAAGGAAGTAAGTAAATGGATTGATGAAAAAATAATAAATAAGGATACGGGAGATATAATTTTATCGCGCTACAAAAAAGAATATAGACAATGGCAAGGGGAAGCATTTGGTTTTCTTGCTTTTATTTGTGTGATTTTTGGTATCGGATTTATATTGTCGGGGTATTGGACCGCACTTACTCAAGATCAACGTTTTCAAGCTTCGATGTTGTTACCGGTAGTATCGGCGATTATGATGATTGCAGTTGTAATTTTCGATAAAAAAATACCTGTTGAAGATGAGCCTTCACAATCGGCAAACGATGTTGAAGTTTCCGAAGAAGACGATGAAGTTGTGGCGGTTTCTTCACGAAAGCGGAATTTCCGTCATCGTATAGCAAGTGAAATAAAAGAGTTCGTTTACACTTTTCACGCATTGTCGCTTGTGGCCTGTGCGTTTCTTGTAATGGATTCTTTCAAAATGAATGATGATTATTACTTTATTTATTCCGCCGCCGCCACTTTTCTGCTTCTGCTTTCATATGTGACATCTTCTGCAGGAGCGGCAATTGTATCGGCAATAAGTGCAGTTACAGGAGCGGCATTGTCGGTATATTCGACATGGACGGAACTTCTTGCATGGTTTTATCTTATTTTGTACCTGCCTTTTATGGTAAAACTTTTGATTGAAAAAAAGCATAAATCTGTAATTGCATTTGCTTGGGTTTGGACACTTTGCATATTGTTTTTGATATTCAAATCTGTAAACAATTTGTTCTGGCAAGTAATGTTTCTGTCGCTTGCATCCACACTCACTTGGATGACCGGCGGAATACTTCACAAGCAAAACTATGTATCGCAATCACTTAAAATACTCGGTGCGATTTCCGTATTTGCGGTACTTTTGCAAAGCGGATTCGGTAATGTATGGCAAAATGTTTCCGGAGATTGGATACTTTGGATACTGTATGTACTGTTTTTGTGCATAGACGCTTTTTTGGTATTTCGTATGTTTATTTATAGAGAAGGCATGGCATTTCTTGCGGGATTTACACCGTTTTGCATGTTCATATCCGCAGTATGTGCAAACTTTGTACAAAACGGAAGTTTATCCGTAATTTGTATATCCGTATACAGTATGGTTTTGGCATTTGCACTTTTGTGGAAAGGTTGGAAAAGCGGAAATATATTGAAAAGATGGATAGGATTTTGCATTATACTTGCAATATCCGCAGTACGTATAATAGATTCGTCATTCAGTATGGTAGACAGAGGAATATTCTTTATCATTATAGGAATTGCAGCTGCAGTTATATGTGCGATGTTTATAAAAATTGCGACAGTTAAAAGAAAAAGAAAACACAAAAAAGTTATTGCGGACAAAGATGACGAGCATATTTCAAAAGGAAATATCGAAAACAAGGAGGTAAGCCATGAATAAGAAAGCGACACTTCTTGCGATATTTATTATTGTAATAGCCGAATTTATATTTTTAGGTTGGATGAAACATTCATACAATACGACAATGGCGGAAGGAAAGGTATTCGAAGTACCGGCGACGATAAACTTCTCCGGAGATTTTTACAACAGAAATTATATACTCGTATATATACCCCTCTTTCAGACAAAATTGGAAGGCGACAAAAATTTGAAAGAAGGCGAAGAAATATATGTATCGGTTTACACCGACAGAGACGGATTGATGAAACTTGATCATGCACAGTCAAGTGAACCGGCCACAGGGGACTATTTCATTGCAAGAGTAAATTACATAGACAAAGGAACGGTAAACTTCAAATTTCCGGTCGACAGAATGTATGTAACAAAAGACGATTTGAAAAAGTATTCAATTGTCGAACTCTCCGAGAAAGTACAAGTAAAAGAAAAGAAAGGCGAAGATTCCGTAACGAAGAAGAAAAATGAAGTTACTGCACAAATACGTATAAAAGACGGGCATGTAGTCATAGAAAAAATTCTTGCAAGCGGAGCATCGGCAGACAAAGTTTTTACAACTAAAGGAAAAAATCTGAAAATAAAGTACTCGGACGGACAAACAACAAAAGATATTATAGAAGGACAGGAACTGAGTGAAGAAATAACGAATAAGGGGTAAAAATGCGGATACTTTTGATAAGGCACGGTGAAGCGGAAAAGGAAACCGCTTTTATAAAAAACAAAGACAGAAAACTTACTGAAAAAGGCATAAAAGAAGTTGAAAAAACATCTGAAATACTTTCTAAATATTTACAAAACAAAAAGTTGAATATACATTCATCACCTTTTACACGTACAAAACAAACTGCAAAAATTATTGCACAAAAAAGTAATTCTCATATAGAAGAAGAAAAAGAGTTGCTGCAAGAGGACTGGACTCTTGTAAAATCGTTTTTGGAAGAAGATTGTATAAATATATTCGTAAGTCACCACCCTTTTATACAATCGTATCTTAAAGAATTGACAGGCGCATACATACCGGTATGTACTGCATCATGTCTTGTTATTGACTATAATAAAGAGAAAAATAAAGGGATTTTGGTGGCATATATAACACCTCGAATATAGTAAAGAAGGTAAATTATGAAAAAATTACTTACAATAGCAGGATCCGATTCATCGGGCGGAGCCGGAATACAAGCCGATTTGAAAACATTCTCGGCATTGGGTACATACGGGATGAGCTGCATTTGCTCTATAACCGCACAAAATACACAAGGTGTAACCGATGTACAAAACATTAATGTAAAAACCGTGATCTCACAACTCGAAGCCGTATATGACGACATCGAACCGGACGGAGTAAAAACCGGAATGCTTTCAACGCCTGAAATAACACAAGCCGTAACGGAATTTTTGAAAAAGAGAAACAAATCACCGCTCGTAGTCGATCCGGTGATGGTTGCAACAACCGGTGCAAGACTTATGGAAGAAGCGGCGATAAAAGTTTACAAAGAAGAATTATTTCCCATATCCACACTGATTACACCGAACATTCAAGAGGCGGAAGTATTGGCGGACATGGAAATAAAAACACTTGAAGACATGAAAATTGCCGCAAAAAAAATAATGAATTATAAATGCAATGCCGTACTCATAAAAGGCGGACATCTCATAAATGATGCAACGGATTTACTCTACAACGGAGAAAGATTTATAGAATATAAAGGTGTAAAGTACGAAACGAAAAACACTCATGGGACGGGATGCACACTGTCATCTGCACTTGCTGTATACCTTGCAAAAGGATACACGCTTGAAGACAGTGTAAGAAAAGCGAAAAAATATATTACAAATGCAATAGAAAACGCAGTAAACAATTCTGTCGGACATGGAAACGGGCCGGTAGAGCATTTTTGGAATTGTAAATCGGAGGACTAAATGAACGCATTTTTTGCATACGTAGCAAGGATGAAATACATCAGAAGATGGGGACTTATGAGAAACTCATTCCCCGAAAACGATGCCGAACACACATTGCAAACGGTAATGATTGCACACGGACTTGCGGTAATACGTGAAAAAGTATTCAACGAACCATGTGATGCCGAACATTGCGGCATGCTTGCACTTTATCATGACGCAGGGGAAGTATTCACCGGAGATATGCCGACACCCGTAAAATATTTCACCGAAGAACTTCACGAAAAATATGCACAAATCGAAGATGCGGCAAGACAGAGATTGCTGTCCACACTTCCCGAAGAACTTCAAGAAACATACAGGCCCTATGTCGCAGACATGGAAAAAGACCCGCTATGGCCGCTTGCAAAAGCTGCGGACGTACTCAGTGCATTTTTGAAATGCGCCGAAGAAAAACAAGCCGGAAATACGGAATTTGAAGAGGCATACCGTACAACAAAGAAAAAACTTGAAAATCTGAAACTTAAAGAAGTGGATTGGTTCATGGAACATTTTGCCGGAAGCTTCCTTCTCACATTGGACGAACTCAATAAAATGTAGCTTGACCGAAGGCAATAAGCTGATATAATAAAAAAGTACTTGCGAGCGTGGCGGAATTGGTAGACGCACCGGATTTAGGATCCGACGCCTTGTGCATGGGGGTTCGAGTCCCTTCGCTCGCACCAATGGCGATATGGAAACATATCGCTTTTAAATTGCTTTTCAACGCAAAACGTCAAATGAACTCTGTTGACGGTAAAAATACATCGACCTGAAAAGCGGTACATTTATGATTGCCATAACACTTGCATGACAATCTCAAATCATTAAATATGTCGATTTCAAAGAAATAAATATCGCTATAAAAACCGCTGAAAATGAATATGACCTGAATATGAATGAAAATTTTTAAAAACACAAAAATTCATAAGATATTCTTATGGATAAGAAATAAATAATAAACGCAAATAATACTGAAAAACTTGGAACAAAATAATTTAGTGCATAACAAAATGGAGTTTGATAATAAGACACTTTAGATGTCGGCTGTCAAACTCCATTTAAATTTCAAGTAATTGTATTTAAAATTTTGTAAAACGGAAAATTTCCAAGCAAAAAGGCTCGTATTTCTACGAACCTTTAAAATCAATTATTCTTCATCATGATGAGAAGTATCACGTGAAAGATTTACCTTTTCAAGAGGTACAAGGTGAGTCTTGTACTTAATCTTGTGGAAAATGTAAATCAAAAGGAATATCGGAATACCTGTATAAGCAACGGATACACCGTACCAATCGATTTCCGATCCCAAGAATGCCGTATAGTTCTGACCTGCAGTAACGATAATACACATAATTAATGCAAGAATAGGTCCGAACGGGAACCATTTAGCACGATAAGGCAAATCATCCAAACTTCTGCCCTGCTTTACATATGCACGACGGAAACGATAATGACAAATTGCGATACCTATCCAAGTAATAAATCCTGCCAAACCGCTCAAGTTAACGAGCCAATCATAAGTCTTACCTTCACCGATGAACGAAGTGAGGAATGCAATCAAACCGAAAATTGAAGTTGCAATCAAAGCACGAGTCGGAACACCGCGCTTGTTGAGTTTCAAGAAGAACTTCGGAGCTTGACCGGATTCCGCCATCGAATAAAGCATACGTGTGGAAACGTAAAGACCTGAATTACCTGCCGAAAGAACCGCTGTCAAAATAACAGCATTCATCAAAGAAGCTGCGGCAGGAAGACCGAAACGGTCGAAAACCAAAGTAAACGGGCTTATTGAAATGTTGGCAACATCGGTATTGAGCAAATTCGGATCGGTATAAGGAATCAAGAAACCGATAACGATAAATGAACCGAAGTAGAACAACAAAATACGCCAGAAAATAGACTTGACGGCATGAGGAATATTCTTTTCGGGGTCCTCACTTTCACCTGCAGCGATACCGATCATTTCAGTACCTTGGAAAGAGAAACCTGCAACCATGAAAATACTCAACATGGAAGCAAAACCGCCTACAAACGGAGCTTCACCGACAGTCCAGTTTGCAAAACCCGGGCTGGGATCGGGACCTAAACCTAAAATCAGGCAAATGCCTGCGAAAAGGAATACCAAAACGGTAATAACCTTAATACTTGAAAAAACGAATTCACTTTCACCGAACATTTTCGTAGAAAGGAAATTCAAAACAAAAAGAATTACCAAAAACAAAGCACTCCAGAAAGCGGCGGGAGTATCGGGGAACCAATACTTCATAATCAATGCACCGGCAACGAGTTCCGCAGCTAATGTAATTGCCCAGTTAAACCAGTAATTCCAACCGAGAGCAAATCCGAGAGACTTATCTATATAACGATTGGCATACTCCTCAAATGAACCGCTGATCGGTAAATAAGCAGCCATTTCTCCCAAACTTGTCATCAAAAAATAAACCATGATACCTATAAGAGCATAAGCGACCAAAGCACCACCCGGACCGGCAGTACTTACAGTTTCACCACCGGCAACAAACAAACCTGTACCGATAGCACCGCCTATAGCAATCATATTCATATGGCGCGCCTTCAACGAACGTTGGAGACCTCCGGGATTTTCCTTTTCTTGTCCTTCCATTTTATAATCCCCCTTTTTTTTAGTGTTATTTTTTAGTTTTGTACATTATACGTTAGAAGATTTTAAAAATGCAATAATAAATTTTGCATAAATCAAATAAAAATGAAAATAAAAACATTAAAAAGTAAAAAACAGGAAAATTTTAAAAAATATTTTTGTATAGAGGAAAAAGCAATATAAAAAACTAAAAATTAAAAAATACAAAAAATACCGTTATAGGGGAGATTTTTAATCAAATATGAGAATAAAGATGGCATAAAAAATAACCATATATAATTGACTGAAAAAAATCCGAAATAAAATTCATATCGATATATGGCGAACTGTTTATATATAAAAATTTTCTATCAAGTTGTAGTAAGAAATATATATATAAAAGAATTCTATCAAATATTACTGATAATCGAATTAATGCATAACGGAAAACAAGAAAAAATATGCGAAAAATGTGAAACCTATATATATGTATATATAGGAGCAGAAACAAAGAACAAACAAAACTTGCAAAAATTCAAGAAGTGGAAAAATGCAACACGAGTATATGCTTATTTAAAGAAACGAAATTGAATAAATCGAGTATGGACAAAATGAAAGAAGCATTTTGAAGTAAAAAACAAATTAAAGGTAAAGTGAAAAAATACAATTAAGTTTATAAAAATTTTATTTGCGATATATTTTTTTAGGCATATATAATAAAAAACATCTAAAAAAGAATTAGGATATACCTATACTAGGAGGAAATATGAGAAAAAACAAGATTTTAAGCATATTATGTTGTATAAGTGCATTAACTGCAATTGCATTACCGGTAAATGCAAAAACAGATGAAAATTTAAAAGAATTCACTATGCCGCTATTTCATGTATATGGAATAAGAAACAAAGAAAAAACAAAACTGGCAGGAAAAATCGCACAAGAAATAAAGTACATACCCGCACAAATAGACGTAGTGGACAGCAAAAAAATAAAAAAACTCGGAGCCGACAATCTGTATAAAGCACTCGCATACGAAGCCGGAATAGTCGGAAACGTACAAGGCAACTCACCGGTAAAAAGCGAACCGAAAATAAGAGGATTTACCGTAGCAAACAGTAATATTTTAGTAGACGGAATGAAAGTGTTCGGTAATGAAGGGAAAAAATATTTAGGAATAAACCAAGATATCTACGGACTTGAGCGTGTAGAAATACTCAGAGGACCATCATCAACCGTAGGTGGAGCAGGATCGGTAAGCGGACTTATAAATATGGAACTTAAAGCTCCCAAAGAAAATAATTTTTCCGACATGGAAATGAAAATCGGGCAAAAAAATGAAAAAGTAATTCACTTCGATTTGAACAGAACAAATGAAAATAAAACATTTTCCGCAAGATTTGTAGGAAGTATCGGAAAGAAAAACCTTTACATAGATTACTCCGACCATGAAAGACAATACTTTGCACCGTCATTTACGTGGAAAAAAGGCGAAAAAACAAAAATTATTTTAAAACCCTTCTATCAAAAAGACCATGTAAACGGATTTTTGGGAACAACCACAAACCTTTTGGGAGATCAAAGTATATTTGAAAAAATACCGGAAACATCATTTTTCGGTATAAAAGGTTGGGACAGATACGATGCGAAACAAAAAGGTATAAACTATGAAATTGAACATAAAATAAATAAAGAAATAACTTACACACAAAAAGGAATGATAAGAAAATCGAACTCCGAATCAAGACAAACAGATGCAAGATACGTTGAAATCGATCAAATACTGAAACGTGATGCGATAAGTGCAGATGCAAATACAAATACATACGGATTCGATCAATATATTACAATACACAAAGTAAACGGAAAAACACATCAAGATACAATAATCGGTGCAGACATTCACTACGACAGAAGCATAGTAAAAACATCACAACGTAAACTCAACTCATGGGGAATAGATGAAATAGAAGATTTTCTCTCAGGCAAGAAAACAAGAAAAGAACCTGAAAATGAAAGAAAATTCAGACCGTTGGACTATTCAAACAGAGAATACGGAATATACGCATCACACAATAGAGAAATAGGCAAATGGCACCTCTCTGCAGGAGTAAGAAGAGGATACTACTCAACCTACGGAAACCAAATCGGAAAAGAAGAAACACGAGCAACAACAGGAAACGTGGGAATGGTATACGAAGCGACGGACTCCATACTTCCCTACATACATTGGAACAACTCATTCCACCCCGTAAAAGGATTTGACAAAGACGGAAAACTTCTGAAACCCACACGCGGTAAAGAATGGGAAATAGGAATAAGATACGAACCGAAAAACACACACTTCAAATTACAAGCATCAATATATGACCTAAGAGAGAAAGACAAAGCAATAGTAACGGATGAATTTGCAGTCACACCGAACGGAATACTTACCATAAGTAAATCAATCGGAGAAGTACTTTCAAAAGGCTTTGAAATAAAAATGCACGGAGAACTTGCAAACGACTTGCATGTAACGGCAACATACAACAAAACACACACCGAAATACTCAAAGACCTTGACAAAAAACTCATAGGTAAAAAAGTACAAAATTCGCCGGAACAGACATTTAATATAATGCTCGAAAAAGACATAAAAAAATATAAAGACGGAGAACTTTCATTCGGACTCGGCATGAGATACACCGGACAAAGAACAAACGAAAAAAACACAATTGTACTTCCGGGTGTAACCGTATACGATGCAAATCTCACATATGAAAGAGGAAACAATACATGGAGATTGCAAGTGAATAACTTGTTGAACAAAAAATACACACTCTCAATTCAAAATCAAGGACAAAACTACCGAGGATTCAAAGGTGACGAAAGAAACGTCACACTCTCATACGAACATCGTTGGTAAAATATAAAATTGAAATCCTTTGCCGAAAAAGGCAAAGGATTTTTTGTTATGAAAATTAAAGTTATTCAAATTTAAAAATAAACCAAGTATAAATTAAACGATAAAAATTGTAAAATCGTCCAAGATACATTACTATAATTGGTAATAATTATCATTTAAATTATTCTCTACGGAGGTACTATATGAAAATAAATAAAGGTTTACGGTATATGATTCTGTTTGCATTGGCAAGCGGAATTACATTAGGAGTATCTGCACAAGACAGTGCCGAAAGCAAAGAAAAAGATATTCCAGGTTACCAACTGGGAACGTTTTACATTTACGGAAATCGCTATAAAAATACCTTTACACTCGGCGGAAAACTTGAAAAAGAAATTAAATACATTCCTGCGAGTGTAAATATAGTAACAAGTAAGGAAATAAAAAAGACCGCATCGGATAATTTGGCAGAAGCATTAAAATATGAAACAGGCATAACTGGTGATTGGAAGAGTAATTCCACAGTAGGATATTTTGCAAATATTCGTGGCGAAACCCTCGACAATTCAAATTTTCTTACGGACGGTATGAAAACATTCGGCTATGTCGGACAGTAAGTCATGAGCGAGAACGTTTACGGACTTGAAAAAGCGGAAATTCTTCGGGGACCATCTTCCACTTTTAACGGTGCCGGTTCTGTGAGCGGTGTTATAAATATGGAACTTAAAGCACCGAAAAATGAAAACTTTTCCGAAGTTGAAGTAAAATTCGGAAGTAATAAACAAAAAGTTTTAAATTTCGATACAAACACGACAGACGGAGATAAATCAATCAGACTTGTAGGAAGTTTTGAAAAGAAAGATTTATTTACAAATAACTCGGATATTACACGTACATATATAGCACCTTCCGTCAAAAAGAAAATCGGAGATAAAACAGATGTAACCGTGAAAGTTTTCTATCAGAAAGACCATGTAAACGGAAGTGCGTTGCAGCCTATGGAAAAATTGAAAAGTCATGCACACTTCGAAAAATATTCGGATAAAACGCTTTTCGGTGGTAAGGGTTGGCAAAATCAAGATGTAAAACAAGTCGGACTTAATGTAAGTTTCAATCATAAATTTGATAATATGTGGTCATTCCATCAAAAAGATTTTATAAGAGATATTAAAAATTTCTCGAAAGATATTATGGCACCGAGTGTGTTTCCTATAACTAATGGTGAAGTGAAATTAATGCCTCGTGTCAACGATTACAAGTGCAGATTATACGGACTTGATCAATATATAAAACGTCATGAAGAAAACGGAAAAAACAGTCGTGATACGTTTGTCGGACTTGATTGGCATTATGAAAATGTAGATTGGAAACAAAAGCAAAATTTCATGACAAGAAAATTATCCGATTTGGAAAAACCCGCAATAAATGAAATTGAAAATGCACTGAAAGACGGTCAATTAATGTCCGGTAATTATTGGGGACGTGAATGGGGACTTTATGCATCGCATAATGAGAAGCGAGGTAAGTGGAATTTCAGCGGTGGTATGCGCCGTGCCTTGTTTGTATCAAGTGATGACAATTTGAAAAAAATTTATGCCACTACGGGACAACTTGGTGTAGTGTATGAATTGACCGATGAAGTACTGCCGTATGTACATTGGAATAATTCGTTCAAACCGGTATATTTCCTTGATAAAGATAAAAATATTCTACCTCCGACAACCGGACGTGAATTTGAAATCGGAGTAAGATATTTACCGAAAAATTCAAATGTAAAAGCAAGTATTGCAATATATGATTTAAGAAAACAAAATGTACCGGATCCGGTTAATAAAATTTTACCTAACGGATGGGCTGTACCTGATTATTATCGCTCAATCGGAGAAGTTGCATCAAAAGGTGTAGATGTTTCATGGTAAAACAAATATGGAGATGTAAAGGTAAAGGCAAATTACAGCTACCTTGATTCAAAAGTGACAAAGTCCGCAATTGCAGCTGAAGTGGGTAAACCCTCTGCAAACGCGCCTCGTCATTCATTAAGCTTGCGTACGGAAAAAACATTTGGTGATATTACGGCAGGCGTGGGAATGCGTTATATAGGTGAACGCAATCAATTTAACCGTCAGAATAATAACAGTACCAAACTCGGCGGTGTGACGGTATATGACATATATGTTTCAAAAGAAAATAAAAACGGATCACTTTCATTGGCGGTGAAGAATATACTGAATAAGAAATACTATACAAGTGTATTTGATGATTGTGGATTTGTAGGAAGTGAACGTACATTTGTACTTTCATACAATTACAGAATATAAAATAAAACGGAGATTATTTCTCCGTTTTTTATTGCATTGAAATAAAAAATAAAATTATAGATTCGATTTTAAATTAAAAATTCATTTTAGTATTGTTTCATTTTATTAAAACATATAAATATAGAATAAAATAAATATAAAAATTTAATTGAATAAATTTCAAGCCGGGAAATATACCGGACGAAGGACATATGAGTAAGGAATATGAAGACCCGTACCCCAATATCGGATTTTTAGGTGGTGAAAGAACGGTTATGTTTACTTACAGTTACACATGGTAAAATGAAAACTCCCGTTATGATGTGACACCAAAAAGTTAGACTTTTTTAGCGTAGCAGTTTATATGGCTGCTACGCTATTTTTATGAAAAATTTATAAATATACAAAAATATGATTTTTACTTGAAAAATATTCAAAAAGTAAAATAATAAACAAAATTCGTTATGAAAAAAATTTATATCGGCATGAGTTCTCGTGTTTCTCGAAAAAATTTTATAGTACGGTATAAGTGCATTAAACAAAAATACATTTAAAATTAGAAATAACTTCATGAATTAAAAATAAAATAAAGAAAAGTGCTATATAGTGTACGCTTATTTACCTTTTTCAAGTTTTATTGTATAGATAAAATTTGTTTTTATACAAAAGATTTTACAAATAAAAAAAGAAGGTGTATAATCGGTTCTACATTCGCAAAAAGGAGATGCATTTTTAAAATGTCAGAGAGAACACTCTGGAACAAGGATTTTATCCTTGATACGGTTATCAATTTTTTAGTTTATTTGATTTATTATCTGTTGATGGTTATTATTGCAGTCGTTGCAAAAGATCAGCTCAACGCATCAATGGGTGAGGCAGGTCTTGCTTCCGGTATCTTTATTTTGGGTACATTGGTTGCACGTTTGCAATTCGGTAACAATATTGAAATTTACGGACGTAAAAAGACATTGTACGGCGGAATGATTTTCTACCTTATTACAACACTTATGTATTTCTACATTCCCAGCCTTACAATGATGTTCGTGGTTCGTTTCTTGAACGGTCTTGCATACGGTATTACATCTACCGCTACAAATACAATTGTCACTGCATGTATACCGGGCTCCAAGAAGGGGCAGGGCGTAAACTACTACGGTTTGAGTACAAGCTTGGCAGCGGCTATAGGTCCGTTCCTCGGTATGATATTGCTGCTGGTTTCCGACTTCAGAATGATTATCGGATTCTGCTGCGCATTGATTGTACTTTGTATGATCGGATGCTTCATGCTCAATATCAGAGAAATCAATCTTACGGAAGAACAGCGTCAGGCTATGAAGAAAATTTCCGTTTCAAATTACTTGGAACCGAGAGTATGGGCAATTTCTTTAGTAGGATTTTTGATGGGCTTTTCGTATTCAAGTGTTCTTGCCTTCTTGGCATCTTATGCTCGTGAAATAAATCTTGTAGAAGCAAGCACATTGTTCTTCGTATTTTATGCCGGTATTATTACACTTACACGTCCGGCTACAGGAGTGTTGTTTGACAGAAAAGGTGAAAACTCCGTACTTTATCCGTGTTATGTATTCTTGGCTTTGGGAATGTTCCTTCTTGCAATTACTACAAAATCTTGGGAACTTCTTCTTTCCGGTATATTCATCGGATTGGGTTACGGTACATTCATGTCGAACGGTCAAGCCGTATGTATAAAGATTACACCGCCGGCACGTGTCAGTGTTGCACTTTCCACATACTTCGTAGCACTTGATCTCGGTATCGGTGTAGGACCTTACGTACTCGGTTCATTGCACGATATGATGAACTTCTCTCAGCTCTATGAAATTTCAGGTGTGATAGCAATAGCATGCTTGATAATTTACTACATATTCCATGGAAGACGTGCAAAATCACTTGCATACGTTCCGGAAGAAACGAAAGTAACCGTACTCAAAGCAGCTAAAAATCAGTAATTGAAAAAATTGAAAATGAAAAACGATTTACCCGAAGAGAAATATCTTCGGGTTTTTTCATATGCTTTTTGAAAGATATATATGAAATATAAGTAAAAAGCGATATTCTTATGATATAATATGATAATCAGTATCAATTACAACGAAGTAAGCATTATGGCTGAAAGAATTAAACTCATAAAAGATTTTTACAAGCAATGGAAAGTACTTGCGATACCGTTTTGGAAAACGAAGGAACGTTACAAAGTAGGAGTTTATCTTTTGATTGCACTTGCGTGCGACTTGATAAATGTATATACGACTGCAAGACTCAGCGATTGGTCACGAGATTTTTTCAATTCACTTCAATCTCGAAACTTGGAAGAGTTTATGACACAGTTGGGGATTTTGTGCATTCTTGCAAGCGTAAGTCTTATACTTTTCGCAAACCAAAAATTTTTCTGCAGTAAAGCCATACTTATATGGAGACGTTGGCTTTCCGCACATTATGTAAATCGTTGGCTTTCATCTAAATGTTACTATCGTGAAACGGGACTGGGAAATTTGGATAATCCGGATCAACGTATAGCACAGGATTTGCAATTATTTCCTGCACTCACGATAAATATGATATTCGATTTCATAGACTCCATAGGGTCGTTGGGAGTGTTCTCGGTAATTTTATGGAAACTTTCAGATCAATATATAATACTCGGATACCATGTACCCGGAAGTCTTTTGTGGATAGCGATAGCATTCGTCATAGTCGGCACGTACTTCACACACCTTATCGGTAAACCGCTCATAAATCTCGAAAAGCAAAGTCAGAAAATAGAGGCGGACTATCGATACAGACTCATGCGTATACGTGACAATGCAAAGGCAATCGGAGCATACGGCGGAGAACTTTACGAAGAAAAATCACTCTCGGAAAGATTCAAACACGTATACACCGTTTGGATAAATATGTATATAAAACGCAGACATATGAATTATTTCCATTCCGGATACACGCAACTTTCGGCATACGTGCCATATATTGTAGCTGCACCGCAATACTTTGCAGGAGCATTTCAAATGGGTGAAATAATGCAGACCGTTCAAGCATTCGGCGGAGTAAGAGTTGCACTTTCGTGGTTCATATTCAACTACTCATCACTTGCGGAATGGAAAGCTACGGTAGATCGTCTTATACAATTTGAAAATGCGATAAGAAAGAGCGAACGACAGAAGAATTTCATAGTAAAAGAAAGTGACGAAGAAAAACTTCTGTTAAAAGACATCGAATTGATACTTCCGGACGGTAAAAAACTTGCATACATACCGAAACTTGAAATAAAGAAAGGTGAACACGTAGCACTTTCCGGCCCGTCAAATGCCGGTAAAAGTACACTTCTTTATACGATAAAAGGACTTTGGGGATACGGAAAAGGTACAATAGAAAAACCGAAAGGAAAAGCGATATTCCTATCACAAAACCCCTACTTTCCGATAGGAACCATAGCTCAAGTACTTACCTATCCGGATGAAAAATTGAAGCTTCAAGACAAAGATGTACTTCATGCACTCGAAAAAGTGAAACTCGGCCATCTCAAAGGAAAAATTCATGAATTCAACAATTGGGAACTCATACTCTCCGGCGGTGAACAGCAAAGACTGGCACTTGCACGTATATGGGTACAAAATCCGGACTGGGTATACATGGACGAATCGCTTTCCGCAACTGATATTGAATGCAGAAATGAAATTTTGAAAAATATTGAAAAAGATTTCCCGAACATTACCATATTTGCAATACATCACGATGAAAAAGTAAATCCTTTCTATGATCGTGATTTGAAATGGGAAGAATTGAATAGGAAAAATTAATGAATGAAGCACAAATTTGGGACGAAAGATACAAAAATTTCACAATTGAAAATGAAAAAGAAAAAAGAAATGAAAACTCCGTATTTTATAAATTTCCCGAAAAAATAAAAAATGCACTTGATATAGGCTGCGGAACGGGTGAAGATTTGAGAAATTTCGCAAAACGAAAAATATATGTCACCGGTTGGGATATTTCCGAAGTCGCAATAAGTATTGCAAAAAAATTTACGGATGAAAGAACCGGAAAATACATAAAGTACGAAATCGGCGATTGGAAAGAACTCGCAAAGAAAACGCCGAATGAAAGCTATGATTTGGTGTACAGCGTAATGGGACCGGACGTGGCTACTGTCAAATCCGTACGTGAAATGAGCAGAATGTCGAAAAAATACATACGACTGTTGCAATTTCAAGACGGGGAAACGAACATATTCAAAACGGTAAACGAATATTCACAAAAAGAAAATATTGAAGAAAATGAAATAATAAAACTTTTGAAAAAATTGAATTACAAATACGAAACCGAAATTGTGGAAATAAAGGATAAAGTCACACAACCGGTAGAAGTGTGGCTTTCATACATGAAAAACGGAGAAAATACCGAAAAAGAACTCGATGCGGCGAAAAGATTTTTTGAAGAAAATAGTATAAACGGACAACTGACGGCAAATATAAAAGCTACATACTTGCAAATCACATGGAAGAAAAATTGAAAAATTGAATTTAAAATAATGTATAATATATACAGTTTACAAAGTGAGGAGGTAAAAATGTTAACAAATTCGCAACACACAACCGAAAGAATAACGGGTTGGATAAAAAAGTTTTTTGATGAAAACGGAAAAAAATCATATGCAATTGTCGGAATATCCGGGGGAAAAGACTCCGCAACGGTAGCGGCGTTATGCGTAAAAGCACTCGGGAAAGAACGTGTAATAGGAGTACTTTTGCCGAACGGAGAACAAAAAGACATTGACGATGCAAGAAAAACCGTAAAACTTTTAGATATAAAAAATATCACTTTGAACATAAAAAAAGTAAATGAAAGCATGCGTGACATGCTTGAAGAAAGCGAAGAAATGAGAAAAATTTCGGGCAGAAATGAATTGACCGAAGATGCAAAAATAAATATCATACCGAGATTACGTATGACCGCACTGTATGCAGTTGCACAAATGCTTCCGGAAGGCGGAAGAGTGGCAAACACTTGCAATTTATCCGAAGATTATGTAGGATACTCGACCAAATTCGGCGACTCCGCAGGCGACTTCGCACCCATAGCCGGACTTCTCGTGGAAGAAGTAAAGCAAATCGGAAAATGTCTGGAACTTCCCGATGAAATAGTTGAAAAAACTCCGAGTGACGGACTTTCCGGATTAAGTGACGAAGAAAAAATCGGATTTACATACAAAACGTTGGACAAGTACATACTTACGGGAATATGTGAAAACGATGAAACGAAAAAACGCATAGACGGTATGCACAAAGCAAACTTACACAAACTTAAAAAAATTCCTGCATACGAACCGGATTCATTGGACAGAAAGCTTACGGTGAAATGATGAAAATATATGAAATAACCGGCATGCACTGCAGTGTATGTAAAAATCGTATAGAGAAAAGTGTAAAAGAAATAAAAGGAACTCAAAACGTATCCGTAAACATCATGACAAACACAATGCAACTTGACGGAAATTACAACGAAAAAGAAGTATTTGAAGTCGTGAAAAATTTAGGATACGGAATAAAAGACAAAAAAGAAAATACAACCGGCGAAAAAAGTACGATGAAAAACCATCGTACTTTAATTTCTATAATACTCCTTATAATTCTCATGATTTTCTCTATGGGAGAAATGATCGGAATACATACTCCGCTGAAAATAAATATTTCCATGCAAGTAATTTTGAGCGGCATAATACTTATATTGAATAAAAAACTTTTGAAAAGCGGTCTTAAAACGTTTTTGACGCATTCATTCAATATGGATACACTCATAACACTCGGGACGGGTATCTCATACATTTACAGCTTTATCGTGCTTTTTATGAACTTAGGAAATATAACGCATGATATACTTCACATGATTTACTTCGAATCGGCTGCGATGATAATTACTTTTGTCGGACTTGGGAAAATGCTCGAAGAACGCACAAAAGGGAAAGTATCGCAAGCATTGAGCGAGCTTATGGAAATCATGCCCGCAAAAGCGAATGTTGTACGAAACGGAAAAGAAACGGAAATAAATGCCGAAGAACTGAAAATCGGAGAAATTTTCATCGTACGGACGGGTGAAAGAGTACCGGCGGACGGAATTGTCGTGGAAGGACGTGCCGTACTGGACGAATCATCACTCACCGGAGAAAGTAGCGGAAACGTAAAAAAACTCGGCGACAAAGTACTGTGTGCAACGGTGAATACGCAAGGACACATTACATGCAAAGCGGAAAGTACGGGAGAAGATACTACACTTGCCAAAATAATAAAACTCGTAAACGAAACCGCATCGCAAAAAGCGAGTGTGGCGAAACTTGCGGATAAAATTGCGACAATTTTCGTATTCTCGATAATAATTATTTCAGTATTGACATTCATACTTTGGTACATAATCGGTGAAAACTTTGCATTTGCATGGGAGCGTGCCATAAGCGTACTTGTCATCTCATGCCCCTGTGCATTGGGACTTGCCACACCCGTAGCGATAATGGCGGGCAGCGGAAAAGCATTGAAAAAAGGAATACTCTTCAAGAACTCGAAAGCACTCCAAGAAGCCGGGAAATGCGACACGATAATATTAGACAAAACCGGCACCGTAACAAAAGGGAAACTCGAAGTTGGAGAAATATACGCCTATGAAACGGACGAAAAAGAACTTCTTGAAAAAATATATTCAATAGAAAAGAAAAGCATACATCCGACAGCAAAAGCGATATGCGAATACGCAAAAGTGAAAAACACTCAAACGAGAGAGGTTGAAAATTTCGAAGAAATAATCGGCAGCGGAACAAAAGGCACGATAAACGGAAAACAAATAACGACAGGAAAACTCTCATTTGTAGAAAAATACGCAAAAATACCTGAAGAAGAAAAACGGAAAGCAAATGAAAAAGCAAGAGAAAATATCGTGGTATACGTATCCGAAAACGGTAAATACATCGGATTTGTAATACTGTCGGATGAAATAAAAGAAAACGCAAAAGAAACAATCGAGCGACTTCAAAAAGACGGCAAAGAAATAATATTGCTGAGCGGAGATAAAAAAGAAACGGTAGAAAACATTGCAAAAAAACTCGGCATAAAAAAATACGGAAGCGAACTCCTTCCGCATGAAAAAGCCGAAAAAATAAAAGAAATTTCAAAAAATCATAAAACGATAATGATCGGTGACGGTACAAACGATGCAGTTGCACTCATGAGCGCACACGTAGGTATAGCAATAGGAAAAGGCACCGATGTGGCGATAGAATCTGCAGACATAGTTCTGATGAAAGAAAATCTCGAAAGCATTTGTGAAACCGTAAAAATTTCCAAAGACACACTCAAAACCATACACGAAAATTTATTCTTCGCATTTGCCTACAATATAATACTGATACCCATAGCCGGAGGAATACTTGCACCGATCGGAATATACATAAATCCCATGTGGGCATCACTTGCAATGTCGCTCTCCGGTACGAGCGTGGTACTTAATGCACTTAGACTGTATAAATCTGAAAAAGAAACGAAAATCGAAAAACGAAAAATAAAAAGAAAAGAGGAAAATAAAATGCAAAAAACAATAAAAATCGAAGGAATGATGTGCTCGCACTGTGAAAATACAATAAAAAAAGCACTCGAAAATTTGGACGGAGTGGAAAACGCAAACGTAAATCATGAAAGCGGAACCGCAACTGTAAAACTCACAAAAGAAATCCCGGACGAAACACTTAAAACGACAATAGAAAACAAAGATTACAAAGTAATTGAGATAAAATAAATTTAAGAAATTGCAAAAAGCGGAAAAATAAAAATAAAAAACATTCAATACATGCTTTATATAATATGTATTAAATTAAACGGAAAGTATATATAAACAAAATGTTATAAAACTAAAAAGAGATAAAAATATGTACCGAAAGTATCGACAATCTCGAACTCTTATGTTATATTTTAAATCGTAATTCATACATAATTCTTAAAACGTTTTAAAATTACAAGCAATAAATGATAAAGACAAATATAGATATACAGTAGATGTAATCTGCGATAAAGTTTGCACGAAAATGAAAACTTGAATTTGTCTATGTTTTTTGTAAAAGAGAATATTGTATATCGAATTCATCTTTTGCAGAGTATAACAAAAACTTGGAGGATAACATGAGAAAAATTATATTGACCGGAGCTGTATTGGCAATGTTGACAAGCGCCGCTCCTATGGTACATGCACAGATTGATCCGGATGTACAGACGGCATTGGATAACAAAGTAAATAAACAAGAGTACACTGCTAAAATACAAGAATTGGAAGGTAAGGCAAATGGTCTTGACGGTAAAATTGATAATGTTGGAAAATCATTTAATCAGTATAAGGACCAAAATGAAGAAAATTTAAAGAAAAAACTTGATGCAGATAAGTTGCAAGACGAATTGACTAAACAAAAAGTTGAAATCAATAATGATGTACAAGGTAAAATTGATCAAGCAAAAAATGATTTGAAAGGTGACATCAATCAAGCAAAAACTGAATTGGAAAGCAAAATCACTGAAAACAAAAAACTCATACAAGGAGATGACGGAAACGGCGGATTGAAAGGTGATATTAAAAAACTTCAAGATGCTGTAGGAGATAATAATAGCGGATTACAAAAGGAAGTTAATACAATAAAAGCAACGGCTGAAGCACAAAGAAATGTTCTTACAGAGCTTAATAAAGTTGTCGGTAAAGATGAAAACGAAGGACTTCGAAAAGCCGTGAAAGAAAATGCAAATAATATTACTCAAGCGGATAATAAAGCGGAATCTGCAAAAGCTGAGTCGGCGGCAGCCAGTCGATTGGCGTTGGAAGTAAAAGGCAAAGCGGAAACGGCAGATCAAAAAGCTACACAAGCATTGACAGACGTTGCCGAATTGAAAGCGAAGGGAAATGATATGGCAAAAGACATCGCTGAGCTTGGTGGACGTATTGATGTGACCGGTGCAATGTCCGCAGCACTTGCAGGACTCAAACCCTTGCAATACGACCCTATGGCACCCACACAAGTAATGGGATCTGCATCCACATACGAAGGTCAGCAGGCATACGCACTCGGCTTGGCACACTTCACATCGGAAGACCTTATGGTGCATGGCGGAGTATCATTCACAAACTCACACAAGTACATGGCAAATGTCGGAGTAACATACAAATTCGGACACTCTGCAGAAAAGAGCATGATACCGATGCGCTATCAGGCAGGACCTATTTCCTCAATCTACGTAATGCAGAAAGAAAACGAAATGATGAGAGAAAAAATGGCGCAGCAAGAAGAAAGAATTGCACAACTCGAAGAAATGATTATGAACATGAAAAAATAAATATTTCAAAAAAAGTCGACCCGCAAAGTCGGCTTTTTTCTGTGGTATCTCACATGTTTTTATTAAAATAAAATTCATAGTTGATACTTGTTATCAATACGATTATTATAATAGTGAAACGGAATTTGAAATGAAAGAGGGAAAATATGAAAATAAGTAAAGAATTTTTGGAAAAAAGCAGAAAAAATTTCTCCTCCGACAGAGGAAATCTTATCGCACAGAGAGCGTCTGTAAATAACGGTATTATGAAAGCCGCTTTCAATCGTTTCGAAGACGATACGAACAGACATACTTTCAATATAGAACTTAAAGAAAAAGACATCAGAAATCAAAAGAGATCCGGAAGATGCTGGATGTTTGCAGCTCTCAACGTAATGGAATACGAACTTTGCAAAAAATACAATTTGAAAAGCTTTGAACTCTCAAAAAGTTACACACTTTTTTATGACAAACTCGAAAGATGCAATTATTTCCTTGAATCCGTAATCAAAACCGTAGAAGAAGATTTGGACGGAAGACTTGTAGCGCATATATTGACCGATCCGATGGGAGACGGCGGACAATGGGACATGATTAAAAATATTATCAACAAGTACGGACTCGTACCTGCATATGCCATGCCGGAAAGTGAAAACTCCTCCTGTACATCCGCATTGAACGACTATCTGACAAAAGTTTTGAGAATGTATGCAAGAGATTTGAGAAACTCTTATGAAAAGGATAAGGATTTGAAGAAACTCGACAAAAAAGTCGAAGAATTTATGACGAATATTTACAATATTCTTTCCGTTTCACTCGGTACACCGCCGACAGTTATAGATTTCGAAGCAAGAGATGAAAAGAAAAAATTCATTTCATACAAAAATATCACACCTCAAGAGTTCGTGAAAAAACATATCGGACTCAATCTTGATGATTATATTTCATTAATCAATGCACCGACAAAAGACAAACCGTACTACAAGTCATACACTGTGGACTTTTTGGGAAATGTTACCGAATTGGACCATGTAAAATATGTTAATGTGCCGATTGACGTAATGAAAAAAGCGGTAATCGACCAATTGAAAGACGGTCATCCCGTATGGTTCGGCTGCGATGTAATACAATTTTTCGATAGAGCCGGATCAAGACTCGACTTGGAAAGCGTAAAAATATTTGATTTGTTCAACGTAAAATATGATTTATCCAAAGCCGAAAGACTCGACTACAAAGAATCACTCATGACACACGCAATGGTATTCGTAGGTGCAGATGTAGACGAAAAAACCGGAAAAGTAAACAGATTTAAAGTAGAAAACTCATGGGGAAAAGACTCCGGCAGCAGAGGCTACTTGGTAATGAGCGATGCATGGTTCGATGAATACATGTATCAGGCACTTATCAACAAAAAATATCTCTCTAAAGAAGTAGTGGAAGCATACGAAAAAGAACCCATACATCTGAAACCCTGGGATCCGATGGGTTCACTCGCATAAAATATTAAAAACAAATACAAAAGCCGACTCTATGAATGTCGGCTTTTTTCGTGCAATTTTGTGTATTCCCCATGATATAATGTTAAATATAAAATTAAAGGAGTGTTTTGTGTGGAAAACGTGAAATTACATGAAATTTATGAAGTTTTTGTACGTGATTTGGGAGTGCATGGAGAAGGAATAGGAAACGTGAACGGATTTACGGTATTCGTAAAAGGTGCATTGCCCGATGAAATTGTAAAAGCTGAAATTACGCTTGTGAAAAAAACTTATGCACTCGGCAAATTGATTTCGATTGTAAAAAAATCTCCCGATCGTATCAAATCGCACTGCATACCGGACGTGACTTGCGGAGCGTGTCAAATACCCGAATTGTCGTATGAAGGACAATTGAAATTTAAATTTAATCGTGTAAAATCGGTTATTTCACGTATCGGAAAACAAGACGAAAATAAAGTGCTGCCGGTAGTGTCGGCAACGCATATCGTAGGATATCGCAATAAAATGTCCATACCGATAGGAACTCAAAACGGAAAAGCGGTATCGGGTTACTACAAAAGCGGAACACATGAAATAATTCCTTCCACCGACTGCATGATACAGAATGAAACAAACAATAAACTTGCAAAATTTGCACAAGACTTCATAAATAAAAACAAAATTACCGTATATAACGAAAAAACGCACAAAGGCAGCGTGCGACACATCGTGGGACGCATAGGCGACGACGGAAAACTTATGGCGGTAATCGTGACTTCCACAAATGAACTTCCTTGCAAAGAAAAATGGATAGAAGAAATGAGAAAGAGCGTTCCTGAAGTTATTTCCATTTACCATAACGTACAAGATAAAAAAACGAATGTCATATTAGGAAATAAAATGGAACACATATGGGGAGAAAAAACACTTAAAGCGTCCATCGGAAAACTGACATTTGAAATCTCACCGTACTCATTCTTTCAAGTAAATAAAGAACAAGTCGAAAAACTCTACGAAAAAGCACTCGACTTTGCAAACCTTTCCGGAGATGAAACGGTAATAGACGCATACTGCGGAACGGGAACCATTTCATTGTACTTGGCACAAAAAGCAAAACACGTAATAGGAATAGAAATAATAAAAGACGCAATAGAAAATGCAAAAGAAAATGCGAAAAGAAACAAAATAAAAAACGTAGAATTTCACGCGGCAGACGTAGCGAAATACCTGCCCGAACTGGCAAAAAAAGGTATAAAAGCGGAAGTCGTGGTATTGGACCCCGTACGTGCCGGCTGTGACGAAAAAGTAATAGAAGCAATCGGGAAAATAAATCCTGAACGAATAGTATACGTATCCTGCAACGTGGCAACACAAGCAAGAGACATAGAAAGACTGTCCAAAAAAGGTTACAAATTAATAAAAATACAACCGATAGACATGTTCCCCCAAACCACCCACGTAGAGACGGTAGCACTTTTGTACAAACTCGATGTCGATAAGCACATAAGTGTTGAAATTGAGCTGGATGAGCTTGATATGAATAATAAATATGAAAGCGTAAGAAAATTTTTATTATATCCAGATAATATTGATGACTTTTGGGAAAGTAATGATTTAATTTGGATTGATTGGAGAGAAGAAGACGAATCTGTAATCAATTACTTTAATAATGAAATAGGAAATCTTATAGAAGTAGATTTTATAAATAATAATAAAAAATATGGTGATGATATAAAATTAAAATACAGAGCTAAAGAAACAGTTATTCCTTATATGGATAATATGGATAGGGATACAACTATAAAGTATTTCAATGAAATCATAAAGGAAGATTTTGAAATAAGATGGTTTGTTGAAAGTCTTGGTGATGATACTTTAGCCTTTTGCATTTTACCGAATAATTTATGGAGTAGTTTAGAAAATGAGTTTAGTAAAGAGGTTGTAGATTATTATTTTATGACAATTAGTTTGGAATCCGTAATGTTTGATTTAAATATTGATTCTGTTTTTGATTTGATTTCGCTTAGAAAAGATAATAATAAAGTACCTTTTGTAGAATTACTAAAAAAGCTAAAGTAGATAAATAAAAATTAGAATTTGTGGAGGTGTTAGCTATGGGGCTATTTGAAAAATTAAAAAAGAATAAAAATGCTAAAATTGTAGAGCAGAAATTCCCTTTTTATGATGAGCCAAATACAGCAGCTATTGTATGTAGTCATGTAATAAATAGAGAAGAACCAATTTTATTTGTATCACATGATGAAGATGATGGTATGTGGCAATTCTTATGCGGAAAAACACACGAAGCAGAGGACGCTAAATTAGTTTCTTTACAGTCTGTATTTGAGTTAGATAATTCGATAGGAACTTTGGTAGAAATGCCTTGTGGATATTGTGCAACAAGAGAAAATCAAGAAGCTAAATGGATAATCAGAGAACTTTAAATCCCAGTTTATCGGGGGAGATAGCAAAGGCAGGCGGGATGTCAACGGCGCACATTTGTGCGCCGTTGACATCCCGCCTGCCTTTGCTGATGGACAATCAAAGCGGGAAAGCCCTAAAATGGCTTCCCGCTCATTTCAATTTTGAGAAATGCTTATGAATATTTATATACAGGTCAAACACAAGGGATAGATGTAGAAATGAAATCTAATATTACAGGATTTATTACTATTCCGGATAATGAATTAAATCCAATAAATTCTCCAAACGGAAAAGTAACTTTCGTAGAATTTATTGGAGCAACAGATTCAGAACTTATTGCTTTAAAAAACAAAGAGTTAGATGTTAAAAGTTTATATGAAAAAATTGGATCGGATATAACCAATTATAGTAGAAAATCGGTTATCTAAATCCCAAGTTGTTGAACTGGAATAATGAAATGTAAAAAATGATAGAAAAAGATGATACTATAATAAGAGACTTTCAAGTGGAAGATATTTTAGATAAATTTTATGTAGCGGTGGAGGTGGAAGTTTTGAATAGCGATAGCATAGGAAAATTTTGTGGAAGCGTTCTGCTTTCAGAGGATTGTTGGGATAAGAATAAACTGATAAAAGATCTTAGAGATGAGTGGAACATTGAAATCCCAAGTGAAGATTTAACAGATGAAGCTGACGATCCAATCGTTACAGATATCAATGGATGTCGGGTGGTTATCAGTAAATTCCCGGCTCCCGTGCCAAACGAAGAGGCGGAAATCAATGCTTCCAATAATTATATGTGGAGGGAAGCGGTAGAGGTTACCAAAAGCCATAAGGCACATATTGTCGTTGCTGTTTTAGGTGATGGAGAAGATATAAAAGAAAGAGGACTTATTTATACTGAGATTGTGTCAGCTTGCAGCATGCAGGAAAATGCCATAGGCGTATTTACAAGCGGAGTGGTCTTTGAACCAAATTATTATATCGACTCCGCTCAAATGATTAAAGAACAGGCATTGCCTATTTTTAACTGGATATGGTTCGGTCTTTATCAAACTGACAAGGGAATATCCGCATACACTTATGGAATGGACGTGTTTGGAAAGTATGAACTTGAGATAATAGATGCAGATGAAATTCCGGGGAAGCTAATGGAGTTTATATCTTCAATCGTATCATACATACTCCTTACGGATGCAGACCTACAGGATGGTGAGACCATAGGGCTTTCAAAAAAAGACAAGCATAAAATCACATTAAGCAGAGGTATTGCTCTTCCGGAGCAAGACACATTGAAAATTACCTATGAAGCGGAAACAAAAAATCTTGGTGTAGGAAATAGAGAAACAATATGGACGGATTATTTGAATTTTTAAAAGCACATTATCAATATGTGTTGATAGCAGGCGGATTATTATTTTTAATAGGTGCGATAAGAGACTGGAAATGGGTGTATCGAGCAACAGGAGGGGATAAGGCACGCCATGCCTTTATCTTTGAAGTGTGGGGCGAGAAAGGTTACAGAGTTTTCATAGGTATATGTGGGCTTATACTTGCGATTTGCGGTGTTATGCTTTTAATGTTAGATAAAAGATAAATGAGTGAAAGGCAATAATAAAGAAATGAAACCCAGAAAATTATGTGAAGAAGCATGGCAAGAAATAGCAAGTAAATTCCCTGATTTTAAGGTGCTTGCTAAAGGTCAAAAATTAAAGAGAGTTGCTAAAAATAAAGATATTATTTTTGAAATATACTTTCAGGCAAGCAGGTACAATTGCGAATATAGCGTAAAATTTATTCCGCATATTGGTATTTACTCCAAATCCATAAAAAAGGTTGGTATCAATCATGGACTTATATATGGCGGGGATTTAGGCTCGTTAAGTTCAGGAGAACCGCATGAGTGGTGGCAACTTGCAGGTGCAAGCTATAAATGTACTGTGGAAGAAGTAAGCAAGCTTATTAAAATACATATTATTCCAATTTTTGATTATTTTGAGAACACTCAAGCCAATATTGATAGAATTTTAGAAGGAAGTTGTACATCAGCTAGTTTGTTATATTATATGTACTATTTTGCTGGGAAAAATAAAGCACAGCAGTATTTCAATAAAATTCTCAAGAAAAATAAAATGAAAAGTAGGTATATCAGCTTTTATGAATCATTAAAAAGTATACCTACAGAAAATATCAGTTTGAGTTATTCCGAATTTTCTGGAGCAATTATGATTAAATTCGCATATCTGAATGGTATTGAAATAGAAAAATAAAATTTATTAATGGGAAAAGGATAAAGACGATGGAAAAAAGTATAATAACAAAACATACAACTTTCATCTTACAATTGAAATTATAGATGGATTTTTCGGAAAAGAAAATAGATTAAAAATGAGATAATAAGGAGTAATTATGAAATATCAAAAAGAAAACAGGAAAGAATTTTTTGCGTATATAGACAAGCTTATAGACGAAGATAAGTATACGGAATGTATAGATGCATTGGAAAGTATTTCAATCGGAGAAAGAGATTATAAGGTATGTTATCAGCTTGCTCGTGCATATCAAAACTTCGCTGTTATCGGTGACGATAATAAAGGAACTCCTAATTTCATTGGCGATAAGATGTTGTTAAAATCCATAGACACTTTAAATTCAGTTAGAGCAGAGGGTAAAGACAAAGCGGAATGGAATATGCGTATGGCATATGGGTATCAGTATTTAGCAGATGAGGAAGAAAAAGCTATCCCCTATGCAATGCGCTGGGCGGAGCTTGATCCTGAGGATGAGAATGCTTTGGGAGTCGTAAAAGAATGTAAAGAAGAAGTGGAAAAAAGAAAGCAAAGCGTAAATGTGGCTACTGAGAGGGTTATAACTCAAGAAACTGCCGAAATTGATGAAGATTGGGGCATTTATCTATGCAGAGCATTTGCCTGCGATTTGCCAGCTGTGATTAGGCTCAATTTAGCTCTTATGGACTTCGAGTCAACTTCTAACTACCCTAAAAGATTACGATTACAAATATTATATAAGAATGCTGATGACAACGGATTTCCTACAAGAGAAGAAGGGGAATATTTATATCAGGTAGAAGACGCCGTGTTAGAGATTATTGAAAAACATGGAGATATTTTGGCAGGCGTAGTGAAATGCGACGAGCGTGTACATATCTTTGCCTATGCTAAGAATGAGTCGGGTTATGCAGATGAAATATCTGAGATGATATCAGAAAACTTCCCTGATTATGTATACACATTGGCAGCAGTTGAAGATAAGGACTGGGAAATGTATTTTAATGTACTTTATCCTGACAACTATGAATACCAAAGTATTATGAATATGAGGCTCATCGAGGCAATAAAAGATGATGGCGACAGCCTGGTACCAAGAATTCTTGAGCATTGTCTGTACTTTAAGACCGAAGAACAAAGAAAAGCATTTCTAACGAAAGTGATAGAAGAAGGGTTTCAAAAACTTGAATCGGAAAGTAATGATGACAGCGAAGCTTATGATACGGAATATCCATATCAACTTGTGGTCGGAAGAGAAGATGCTTTTGAGAATATCGATGAAATTGTCTGGTATCTCATGGATTTGGCAGAAGAATATGACGGGGTCTATGATGGTTGGGGTTGTATTGCTGTGAAGTAGCTTAGGCATTTATAGTAAAGGGTAAAGTATGGAGTACGCAATAAATCTAATAAAGAGAAAAAGAGGGATATTATGGCACTTAACTATAAACCATTATTGATATAGTTAGCAAAAAAAGGATTAAAGAAAACAGATGTAATAGCTATGGCAGGACTAACAACAAATGTTATGGCACAAATGGGTAAGGATAAACCAATTACATTTAAGAATTTAGAAAAAATATGTAATGCAATGGAGCCTGCTTTTCGAGTAGAAGAATATAAAGAGTATCCCAATACGCAGGTAAGAAAATTAACGGCTGACAAAATACAAAAGTATATGTCAGAAAGATACAATATGGAGGTGCGAGTATGAAGGTGCATTACTTTCAGCGTTATGCACAAAAAGAGAATGTCGTAACATCCAATACAATACTATTGCTTTCACGGCTGTATCATTATTCCCCGGATGAGTTCTTTCGTTTTTTGAAGGAGAGTATCTTTATAGATGATAATCAGTTTGAGCCGGAGATACAATTCACACTGCAAGAGAAAGCGCAGAATACTGTGCCTGATGCAACAATTACACAGGACAGTTTTAAGATTGTAGTAGAAACTAAACTCTCTGACTGGTTTTATACGGAACAACTGCAAGGGCATCTGGAAGCTTTCGGTGCTGAAAAAACAAAGGTACTGATGACATTGGCACCAATTACACTTGCCGGTGATAAAATCAATCAAATCAATAAAGCTGTTGATAATTACTGCCGGGTTCATTCAGTAAAAATATGGTATATCCATCGAACTTTTCGACAACTGATAGATTCTATCAGTCGGATTATTGACGAGCGTGATTATGAGATGCAGGATGTTTTGAATGATTATATTGATTTTTGCTCCGAAGAGGGACTCTTACCAAGCAAAGCTGTTATGAGAATGCAGCTTGCAGGAACAACATTTGATTTTAATGTGAAGTCAAATGTTTATTACGATAAAGTTGAGCGTGGATTTCGAACACATCAATATCTTGGGCTCTATAAAAACAAAAGCGTCAGAGCGATTGGAAAAGTTTGTGCAATAATACGCGCAGTTGAGGAAAATGGTTCTATAAGATTCACTAATGAGATGGGAGAGTTAACAGCCGAGAGGAAGCAGATTATAGAGAAGGCAATGAATGATGCAATTACATGTGGATATGATATCCGCCACTATGAGCATAGATATTTCTTCGTTGAAAAATTCTACGAGACAAATTTTCAGAAGGTATCATCTGGAGGTTGCATGGGGTCGCGGATTTTTGACTTAGAGGAAATTCTTGACTTTGATAACAATAAATCTGTACCAGACACATTTTTGATTGCAGAGGAACTAAAGAAGCATAGTTGGCGATAATAAAAAGATGTTGACATACATTCTCCGACATCACTCCTTTTGCCAGCTTCTATACTGCAACGAGTGTTGAGACCAAGTTTCTGATGTAGGGCTATCACCAGAGTAGTTTTGATACACGTAGAAACGGTAGCGTTGATGGAACGTGTGAAAATAAATTGAATACGAACAATAAAACTCGATATGTATTTCAAAAATGCATATCGTTTTTTATTGCAAAATTATTGAATATAAATTCTATGAAATGATAATTTGCAAGTATAAAAAATTTAAATAAAATTGTCATGCAAAATGTTCAGTTGTTTGATAATACCATTGAAGAAAACATCAAGGTAGGTAAAAAAGGAGCAACGAAAGAAGAAATCATTAAAGCAGCAAAGAAAGCAAGGATACATGATTTCATTATGAGTTTACCAAAAGGTTATGAAACTGATATTGGAGAAAATGGTGGGATTTTATCAGGTGGACAAAGACAAAGAATATCTATTGCAAGAGCTTTTCTAAAGGATGCACCTATTTTAATTCTTGATGAAATGACAAGTAATGTTGATCCTGTAAATGAATCTTTGATACAAGATGCCATTACAGAACTCGCAAAGAATAGAACTGTACTTGTAGTGGCTCATCATTTAAAAACCATTCAAAAAGCTGACCAAATTCTCGTATGTCAAAAAGGTAATTTACTTGAAAAAGGAAAGCATGGGGAACTTCTTTGTAAAAATGGTTACTACACAAAATTATGGAAAGCTCAGTACGAGGTATAATCATGATTTTGTCAAAAGGTGTTTCTTATGAATGGGAAGATGGACGAACTGTTTTAAAAAATATCAATCTTGGAATTAAAAAAGTGAATTTATTTTAATTTCAGGGAAACGTGGACGTGGTAAAAGCATTCTTGGAAATATAATGAATGGTCTTATTTTGCTACTTGAATAAAAACAGCCAAATACTTGAACAAGAAACAGCCAAATACTTGAATTTAAAACAGCCAAATACTTGAGTAAAAATTAGACAAATACTTGAATAGCTGATAAAATCTACTTGAGCATGAGTATGGGAGGCAATGATGAAAGAGTATTTACCAAGAATTGCAGATAAATTGTTAGAAGAACGATTAGATGCAAAGGGTGCAGTTTTAATTGAAGGTCCTAAATGGTGTGGAAAGACAACAACAGCGAAACAAAAGGCTAAAAGCTTTATATCTATGGATCGTCCTGATATGACGAGACAATATCAGCAAATGGCAGAGCTTTCTCCAAATACGCTGCTTAAAGGAGAAACGCCAAGACTTATTGATGAGTGGCAAATTTCACCTAATTTATGGAATGCTGTGCGTTATGAGGTTGATAATAGGGATGAATTTGGTCAATTTATTTTGACAGGGTCATCAGTGCCTAATGAATTTGATGATTCTATGCATACAGGTACAGGAAGAATTTCTAAGCTTTTGATGAGGCCCATGAGTCTATTTGAATCAAAGGATTCGAGCGGTGAAATTTCTATTAAAGACTTATTTAAAGGTGAAAACATATCAGCCATTAATGAAACGAGTCTTGAAAAAATTGCTTTTTTTATTTGTAGAGGGGGATGGCCAAAAGCAATTGGGTTAGATGAGAAACCGGCATTATTTCAAGCGATAGATTATTTTGATGCTATTGTGTCTACTGATATTAGTAGAGTGGATTCCATAAAAAGAGATAAAGAAAAGACTAAGAGATTACTTAAATCCTATGCAAGACATGTAGGTACGCAAAGTTTTTTAGAAACGATTAGGCAAGATATGTTAGCTAATCAATCAGATACATTTGATCAGGGAACACTTTATTCTTATCTGGATGCCTTAAGAAAAATATTTGTTATAGAAGATTCTGCCGCATGGAATCCAAATTTAAGGTCGAAAACATCTATACGAACAACGGAGACTAGATATTTTTCAGATCCATCTATTGCAACGGCATCATTAGGTATGGGGCCTAACGATTTACTAAATGATTTAAATACCATGGGATTTTTATTTGAAAACTTATGCGTTCGTGATTTAAGAATTTATACAGATTATTTAGATGGGACAGTTTATCATTATAGAGATAAGTATGGATTAGAATGTGATGCAGTGATTCATTTAAGAAATGGAGATTATGGACTAATTGAAATTAAACTTGGTGGCGATAAATTAATTGAAGAAGGTGCTAAAACTTTAAAAGATTTGGCATCTAAAATAGATACAAAAAATATGTCCGAACCATCATTTATGATGGTATTATGCGCCAAAGCACCTTTTGCATATAAAAGAAATGATGATGTTTATGTAATACCTATTACTGCTTTAAGACCTTAATAGTTTTTAGTATTTATATATTCCCTCGCACTCTTTTTTCCAAGTAAATAAAGAACAAGCCGAAAAACTCTACGAAAAAGCACTTGACTTTGCAAACCTTTCCGGAGATGAAACGGTAATAGACGCATACTGCGGAACGGGAACCATTTCATTGTACTTGGCACAAAAAGCAAAACACGTAATAGGAATAGAAATAATAAAAGACGCAATAGAAAACGCAAAAGAAAATGCGAAAAGAAACAAAATAAAAAACGTAGAATTTCATGCGGCAGACGTAGCGAAATACCTGCCCGAACTGGCAAAAAAAGGTATAAAAGCGGAAGTGGTGGTATTGGATCCCGTACGTGCCGGTTGTGACGAAAAAGTAATAGAAGCAATCGGAAAAATAAATCCTGAACGAATAGTATACGTATCCTGCAACGTGGCAACACAAGCAAGAGATATAGAAAGACTGTCCAAAAAAGGCTACAAATTAATAAAAATACAACCGATAGACATGTTCCCCCAAACCACCCATGTCGAAACAGTAGCGTTGTTGGAGTTGAGAAAATAGGGCATAATGAGAAAAATACTATTAAAAGCATGAAAGTTATAAAAATTATATGAAAGGTAGGTATATAGAGTATGAACTTGTTAGAAAGAGCAGTTGCAAATCAGTTAAAGAAAACGGGCGAAAAGAAAAAATTATCAATACAAGATCAATGCAATAGTACATATGATGTTTATGCAATTCCATTAAAATGGTTATATTACAATGACCAAAACGGACGTATTAATACTACGTATAAAAAATACAGTTCTATGAAGGGCTTGTTAGAACCGGAAGCAGGAAATTCAGAGTACAATGAAATTTTCGAGAAATTTATATTTGACTCTAATGCTCAAGCAATGAAGAAAACGAAATTATCTATTGATGATAAGTCGCAACAAGAACCCGGAGTTGTTTTATCGGATGGTAGAGTAATTGATGGTAACAGAAGGTTTACAGCTTTGAGAATGCTTGAAAGAGAGCGCGGGATTCCACAATATTTTAATGCAGTGATATTACCGTTAGATTCAAAGTCAAAATTCGATAAAAAAATAATAAAAGAGTTAGAGTTAGACCTGCAGTTAGGACGCGAAGAAAGAGTAAGTTATAACCCTATTGATCGTATTTTTGACGTTTATAATACTATAGAAGTTGAAAAGATAATGAACAAAGAAGAGTATAAAAAGGCATCCGGAGCAGGTAATACTAAAGGCATTAATAAATATATAAGACTGGCAAAATTGATTATTAAATTTATAGAAATAGTGTCTCCAGGGGGAAACCCTATTGATAAATTTTATTTAGCCAGAGACTTGAAACTAGATGGTCCTATTGAAGAAATAGAACGTGAAATTAGCAAATTAAAATCTGATAGAAAAGAAGAGATTAAAGATGCTCTCTTAGTTTATTTAATATCTTCTAAAGTTGTTGAGAACCAATGTGACTTTACTCGAGCTATGAGGGATTTAAAAAACAATATAATAAAAGATAATGATAGACTACAATATTTTTTAGATTCTGTTGACGATAAAGTTGATGATATTATGGATGCATTTGAAGATAATCCTATTAAATCTGCAAATGAGCTTAAAACAGTTATTGAACAGAATAATGAAGCAAGAGAAAGTGCAGTTAAGCTAATAAGGTCTACAGATAGACTAATTAATAAAGGAAAAATTGAAAACGAAAGGACTAAGGCTTTAATAGAGCTAGAAAATATAAGGGATTCTTTATCAGAGATAGATTCAGAGGATTTTTCAGAATTAACAAGAGATGAAAATGAAGAAGCGAGAACTATAATTATTGAAATTAATGATATCTTATATAAATTAAAGAAGGAAATGTAGTTATGGCATTTTCAAGTTATATAAAAAATAAAATAAGACCCGAGTATTCTTCTAATTTAGTGGAAGAGTTTTATAGACCGGTATTAAGGGAGGCAGATTTATATCAACGAGTTTCCGGATATTTTAGTTCTTCCGGATTAGATTTATATTCAGAAAGTTTAGAGGAGCTGGCAAAAAATGGTGGCAGCTTAGAGTTTATTATTTCAAAAGAAATAAGCAAGGAAGATTATGACAGAATTAAGGCTGGTTATGACTTGCTTGAAGAAATAAAACCCCTTAACCTTGCAGAAAGAAATGAACGACTTACTTCTAAAACACAGCAACAACTTGGGAATTTAGCTTTTATGATTGCAATGGGAAGGGCAAGAATAAAAATAGCCCTAACTAAAAAAGGACTTTTCCACGATAAATTTGGAATAATTTCGTCAGAAAATGAAAAAGTTTTTTTCAATGGGTCTGCTAATGAGACTAAAAACGGCATGCAAATAAATTACGAAAGTATAAGTGTTGATACTTCTTGGGACTCAAGTAAAAATGTTCAACATAGAATCAAGTCCAATCAAGAAAGATTTGAAAGATTATGGAACGATAAGGAAAATGGAGTTAAGGTTGTAGAAGTTTCTGAGATAGCATATGAAGAAATTGCAAAATATCAATCACAATCCAATATAAAAGAGATAACTAAAATAGATGATAGTGATAGTCAGTTCGATCAATTTAAAAACTCAATAATATTTAAATTTATAAATGATTCTGTAGTTTTAGTCGATAATACTGATATTAAATTATCACTTAACGATAGAAAATTAAAACCGGGTAGTGACTTGTCCATATTCTTTGAAGACGATTATTCAACTATAGAAAAATCTACAACTTATAAAGATATAGAAAGAATTATTAGAGTCACAAAAAAAAGAGCTGCAAGGAAGAATATAGATGTTATAGTAAGTAAAGCCGTTTTAGAATATCTTAAACAATGTAAATATTCAATAGAACAATATAAGATATTAGGAGACGTATACAAAGGCGATTTAGTTGATTTCCCTAATGATAAGAAAGATTTTTATAAAGAATTTTCGGAAACAGTTCAGTCTGAAGTATGTAGACCGCTATATGAAATACACTTAAGATCGGCATATTTTATGTATGAAATGTCACGAGCAGCAAACTTTTCTGTTCCCGGAGCGGGTAAAACTGCGATGGTGCTCGGAGTATTTGCATATTTAAATAGGGAAAATGCTCCAAATAACGAAAAGATAGACCGGTTGCTTGTCATTTCTCCTATCAATGCTTTTGATAGCTGGAAGAAAGAGTTTAAAGCGGTTTTCGGCAGCAAAAAAAAGCTTAATTCGATAGACTCGCAAGAATCATCAGATTTTAGTTACGATTTATCAGTTAATTGGGGAGTAAGCAACTTAGTATTGGTAAACTATGAGTCATTACCTAAATACTCAAGAATTTTGGAACAAAACATTGATATAAACACAATGCTTGTATTTGATGAGGTTCACAGAGTAAAAAATCCAGAAGGAACTAGAGCAGAAAAAGCCTTAGAGTTATCAAAAAAATTTAAATTTAAATATGTATTAACAGGTACTCCAATTCCTAATACTTATAAAGATATTTATAATTTTCTTCATATATTGTATGGAAATGAGTATAATTCGTATTTTGGATGGGATCTTGGTTTTTTATTAAATCCTAAAATAAGACAAATTAGAGAAATTAACTCAAAGTTATATCCGTTTTTTTGGCGAACCAATAAAAAAGACTTAAATGTTCCAATGGCAGAAGATGATTATATAGAAATAGTAGAACCCAGCTCAGAACAGTTGGCTTTAGCTGAGCTTATTTACTCAAATGAGGAATCTAGCCTAGCTAAATTGATAAGATTAATTCAAGCTTCCACAAATCCGGCTCTTTTGAATAAAAAAATTAATTATAAAGAGTTAATGGCTTATGATGATGACGATGATGAAGATTTATATACAATCTCAAAAAAGGATTTTAATTCTTTGTTGCACGAAAATGGAAAAGAAAATCCGGAAGATATGTACTTAGACCTTGACTTAGAAAACATGAAATCTCCTAAATTTGATAAGGGAATTGAGCTAGTTCAAAAACTTGTTAATGAAGGCAAGAAAGTTTTGGTATGGGGTATTTTTGTTGATACTCTATACAAGATAACTAATACTTTAAGAGAAAAAGGAATTAATGTGAATTTAGTGTATGGTGGTACCAATAAACTGGAGAGAACTATTCTAATTGATGAATTTAGAAACGGAGATGTGCAAGTTTTAGTTTCCAACCCACAAACTTTAGGCGAGTCGATTTCATTACATCAAACAGTACATGATGCAGTTTATTTTGAATATAATTTCAATTTGACATTTATGTTGCAATCAAGAGATAGAATTCATCGTCTAGGTCTTGATCAAAATCAATATACACGATATTATTATTTACAGACAGCATCAGAAAATTTTGATAGTTTTCGTCCCGGATACATTGATGAAAATATATATATACGCTTAAAAAGAAAAGAAAAGTTAATGTATGAAGCCATTGACGATAAAACCTTATCAATAGAATATAGTGAAAATGAAATTCTTGATGCAATAAAAATTATTGACGAAGAAAGGCAAAGAATGAATAAGAATCATGAATAAATCAAAAATAAAAGTTGTTGATTTATTTGCCGGTGTAGGAGGATTTCACCTTGGGTTATCAAGGGCAAGTAATCGATATGAAGTTGTTTGGGCCAATCAATATGAGCCATCTAGGAAAAATCAGTTTGCTTATAACATTTATAAAAAGAATTTTCCTAAAACACCGATAAGCAACGAAGATATAAGAAAAATAAATAAAGATGAAATTCCGAAAATGGATTTGTTAGTTGCTGGATTTCCCTGCCAAGATTACTCAGTTGCAACATCCGGGGCTAAAGGAATTGAAGGAGAAAAGGGAGCGCTTTGGTGGGAAGTTCATGAGGTTTTATTAATAAAGAAACCGAATTATATATTGCTTGAAAATGTTGATAGACTATTGGCTTCACCTGGAGTAAGAAGTAATCAACCGGGACGTGATTTCGGTATTATATTAAGAACATTATCGGATTTAGGTTACGGTGTTTCTTGGAAAATGATAAATGCGGCAGATTATGGTTATCCTCAAAGGAGAAGGAGAACTTTTATATTTGCATTTAGAAACGAAACCAAATTTTTTGATTATGTTTTCAATATATCAAGAGAGGATATTGATGAAATAGAAGAATTTATAAAAACTATGGTTCCGTTTTCAAATACGATGTCAAATGAACTGGTGGCTGGTATTGAAAATGTAGATTTAAATTTAGCTGAATCATTGGAAGAATTTTCTAAAAATTTTTCTTTAAAAAAAGGATTTAAAAAGACCGGATTTATGTTAGATGGAAAAGTTTTTATGGCTGATTATCAACCGGAGATTAGAGAAGAAAAAGTTATTGGAGATTTGTTAATAAAAAATATAAATGATGAAGCACTTTATTTAAGTCCTGAAAAAATTGAGAAATTCAAGAAACAAAAAATGGGATTTCAGAAAATAAAAAAATCACGTAAGGGGTATGAATATAAGTATGGAATGGGAAGCATGCAATTTCCGGATCCGCTTGATAAACCGGCCAGAACTATAGTTACATCTGAGTCCACAGTATCTAGAATGACTCATGTAGTAAGAGATCCCGGTAATAATCGTTTAAGAGTTCTTTCGCCTATAGAAACTGAGAGAATTAATACTTTTCCTGATAATTGGACGCATTTAGAAGATATCACTAATTCGAACAGGTATTTTACAATGGGAAATGCACTGGTAGTAGATTTAGTTAAAGAAATTGGAAAAGAAATGTTGAAAATAATATATTATAATAGATATTAATATACTTTTTACAAATGGATTTATATTGTTAAAAATAGGATTTTCGGTAATTTTGTATTAAATTTAAAAGATTACAAGTTAAATATTCATTTTGTTAAAAAACAAGTCGAAACGGTAGAGTTTTGGAACGTGTGAACGTAAATTGAATATGAAGAATAAAACTCGATATGTATT
>NZ_GL878519.1:883897-944718 GCF_000194985.1 Dialister micraerophilus DSM 19965
TATTTTAAAAATGCATATCGAGTTTTTTATTGGGAAATTATCGTTTATAAATTTTAATCTTTAATATTTGCATTCGAGTATCTTAAGTAGTAAAATTCAGTAAATATCTTAAGAAATATAATATTTCAAGAGTATTGAATTTTAAGGAAGGACGGATACTATGGCAGGAAAAGTGGCAGTTATCGGTATGGGTAATGTCGGTGCGGCAGTTGCTCATCAGCTTGTTGTTGAAGGTTGTACGGATGAACTTCTTTTGTATGATAAGAACGAAAAGAAAGTGAAAGCCGATGCTTTGGATTTTGAAGATGCAATGAATAATTTGCCTTTTCATGTGAATATTACCGTCAACGATTATGAACGGTTGAAGGATGCAGATGTGATTGTTTCCGCATTGGGAAATATTCATTTGATTACGCTTGAGAAGGCGGACAGATTTGCGGAACTTCGTGTAAATAAATTGGCAGTTGCAGAGGTAGGTAAAAAAATTAAAGATTCCGGATTTAAAGGTATTTTGGTGGATATTACAAATCCTTGTGATGCGATTTGCGGATTGTATCAGAAGGCTACAAATCTTCCACGTGAAAATATTATGGGTACGGGAACGTTACTCGACTCTGCAAGGTTGCATCGTGCAGTCGGTAAATTTTTCAATGTAAATCCTAAATCGGTTCAAGGTTACAGTTTGGGAGAGCATGGAGATTCTCAGTTTGTTGCATGGTCTACGGTGAAGGTTCTTGATTTACCTGTTGAAAAACTTGCAGCGAAATCAGGAATAGATTTGGAAGCTATAGAAAAGGAAACACGCAGCGGAGGTTTTACGGTTTTTGCCGGAAAATTGTATACAAATTACGGAGTGGCGGCTTCCGCAGTGCGTTTGGTATGTGCAATTATGTCCGATTCGCATGAAGTGTTCCCCGTTTCAAATTACAGAGATGAGTACGGCACTTACTTATCTTATCCGGCAGTGGTAGGAAGAAAAGGTATAGTAAAACAAGTACAACTTGATTTAAGAGAAGACGAACTTGAAAAACTTAAAATTTCGGCTGAAACGATTTTGGAAAAGGAAAGTTTCAACGAATAAAAAACAACTCCTTTATCATAAAAAGATAAGGGAGTTTTCATTTGTCGAGAAATGTTTTCGCAGGCGGAATAATATTAATGCAGTTTGAGTCTTGAATGAAACGATATTGCATATGATTTACAGGTAAGCTTTTTGTGTACAAGTCGAAAGGAGGAACTAAATGGCAGAAAATGAGAAAACAGATATTAAAGAAATACAGACAGAAGAAGATTAAAAGCCTGATGGCATTCTTACAAAAAAGATAAATGGAAAGACACTTGTAACAGAAATATATTTTGATAAAAAGAGTAAGGAAACATTTCAAGATAAGCTATTTAAGGTAATACATTCTAAAAAGAATGAAAAACAATAAATAGGTATACCACTCCTACAATATGAAAGACAAAAATAATTGAATCCATATAAAAATGATAGAAAAAATAACTAAAAAATAGTATATTATAAGTATAATTATACTTGAAAACAAAGTAAATGGAGGAATAGAAAAATGGGTTTATTCGGACTGTTTGGAGGAAAAAAAGAAGTTGAATTAGATAAAGCAAAAAGCGATGAAAACAAGGCATTAATGAGAGAAATCTTTGATAGGAAAGTAGATAATGGCTCAGAATATCAAATAATCTATGCTTATTCAGAAGATATAGGTGGAGCTAATTTTGCGGTACTTCGTACGGTTTCCTATAAGTATAGAAGTTTTATACTTGGCTATAAGGAAAGTGATTTAAGTTTAGTTTTTCTTGAGGTAAGCCCTGATTTAACTCAGGTTGGTGAAGCACTTCTTTATAGACCGCAAGATGTAAAGAAAACTAATTTCACCAAGATGGTAGGTTCCTATTATCTACAATACGGAAACTCATTTAAGAAAGAATTTTTCAACTTTTTTGTTCCTAAGACTATTGACGATATAGTAAATCACGATTGGTATGACGAAGAAACATTCACTTACGTTGACCAAAGAGAAGAACACAGTAACTGGGTTGAGTTTTGGAATAAATTTTGCAACTAAAAGGTAAAGTATAATGAGTATGTTACCAAATTATATTTTAGTTTTTATATTTGCAGTATTTCTCATATATAGCTATATAAATATAAAAGTTAAAAAAGCTAAAGTTAGTAACGGATGTCTTTATGGAATAGGCATAGTTGTTGCAGTATTGCTACTTGGAATGTCTATTTACGGGATAATATTTAATATCCCATTAGGGCAAGTGCAGATGCTAATAGAAAATAGCTTCAATATTTGAAGCGTTTGAAGATTACTTTGAAAACGAATTTGATGATGTACATACGACGGGTACGGGATATTGGGAAGTAAAAATTACACGTGAAAACGGAAAAGTTGAATTTTATGAGTGTTCTTTTTTAAAAAATGCAAGAAAATTATCCGAGTTTGTAAGGTGCATGCTCGAAGAAAATAATTTGATGCTTTTGGACGGTAATTTTTACATGGACAGAATAGAAGAAATAACGTTGAGTTACAGCAGAATGGCAGAAGTACCTTTCTTTGATGCGACCGAACATATTGAGCGAAAATATTCCGAATATTTGACAATAAACGGAAAAACAAAAACAATTGAATTTTCAAGAGAATTTGAAAACGGAAACAAAGTTTATCACAAGTATGAAGTCGGGGAATGCATAGATATTTTGCTGAGTTATTTTGAAAACAATAGAGTTTTTGAACGTATGAAATTGGAAGAAGCCGATTTATGTTCATCCATAAGTATGGAAGAAGAGATTGATGCAGGTTTACCTGTAAGTGAAGAGTCGTACTACAGTCTTACGATATATTATGAAAACGATAAAGAAAAAGAACTTGGTGGAATCTTCGATTTCATAGGTTTGCCGGATAATTATGACGAGTTTATCAATGCGGTTTCCGATTTTTTGAAAATTTACAATGAGGGTGACATTTTCGATAAAAAATTTTATTACAAAGGAAAAGGTTGCAAGGGTAAATACATGTTTGCAAGCGTGGTATTTCCGGGAACTGTGAAAAGCTACTATTACCTGACGGAAGACGAAAGCATAGAAGTCGGTGACTATGTAATAGTTCCGGTAGGGCCTGAAAATGAAAGAAAAATAGTGCAAGTGGTAAATATAGAATACTTCGAAAAATACGATGCACCTTATCCGGTAGATAAAATAAAAAGAATAATAAAAAAATGCTACGTGTAAGAAATTTTTTACAAGTTTGGATACAAATAAAAGGTAAAAAGAGAAATGAAAGATAAAAACAATTCATTTCTCTTTTTTATTGAAAAGATAAAGCTTGTATTTTTCAGCAAGTAGAAAAATTGTGTTAAGGACATTTTTCAATTTTCAATTATTTACCATGATATAATGAAATAAATATTTGTTCGATAAAGGAGCAGTTTATGAAGTTTTTGATGACCGATTTTTTTACCGGACGTGTTTTGGGTATTTGCCGATTTTTTATTTCTTTCGTACTTACAATTTTAATTTTTCTTACGGTATTTTTCCGTGTGTATATTTCTGCGGACGGTGCTTTGTGGAGTACTGTTTTTCCGATTTTTTTGCAGGCACTTCTCATGTCGCTTTCCTGCACTTTCTTTTCTTCGATATTTTTGAGGATTTTGTCGGAGCGGTTTAAGTTCAATCGTTTCGTGTGTGATTTTTTGAATGTACCGATTGCGGCTCTTCTTTATTTTTACTTTATAAATATGCCGCTCAACGATTATCTTCTTATGTATATATCGGGCGGTGCGGCAGCTGTTTTTTTCGTATCCGTATTTTTGCTTTGGACTTATGAAAACGGAAAAGTTTTATTCAGATTTGTTTTTAAATCTTTTTGGAAAGCTTTCGGTATTTCATTACTTGCTTTCGTTTCGGGATTTATCTGTTTGCAAGGATTGAAAAATCTTTTGTTTGCAAATCTTTCCGATAATTGGATTGCAGTTTTATTTACATTTGCATTCGGCGTACTTTTTGCGAATTTGTTTTTGTCGTACTTGCCTCGTTTTGATGTGGAGTTACATGAGGAAAATTCCCTTTTGTGGCTTTTGAAACGCATTTTATTTCCAGTATACATAATTCATATGGTTATTTTGTACGGATACATTGCAAAGATTGCTTATTTACAAGAAATGCCGATTGGTGTGATGAACGGTTACGCTTTGTTTGCAACTGTATTTTATGCGTTGTTTTATTTTTCTCTGCATCGGGAGAATAACGACAGAATTCGTATGCTTCTTCGTGTCGGAGGAGCATTGATGATTCCGATATTTATCGTTCAGGCGGCAGGTTTGTATATACGTATTTTTGCTTACGGACTTACTTCGATGCGTTATATTTCCATAGCCTGTATGATTTTCGGGATTTGTGTTGCGATTTCCGGAATTTTCGGAATTTTTGCGAGAAAACTTTTGCCGGCGGCAATTGTTATCGTTCTTTTTTCAACTTTGACTCCTCTCAATTTGATTGATGTACCTGCCTATGATCAGGGAATGCGTTTGAAGTTTGTTGTTGAAAAGTACGGTATCGTAAAAAACGGAACCGTTTCGGTGCCGATGAATATTACAAGTGAAGATGAAAAAATTTTGAAAAGTTCCTTTTCGTATCTTTCGGGAAATGAAGGTGCATGGCGCTTTCCATGTGTTAAGACATTGAGTGAAAGTGCGCCTTTTCGTGAATTTATATATTCCGAAAAAGAGGACGGGAAATTGAATTTTACTCACACTTGGAATACGATTTCCGTTTCCGGTTACAATCGTATGTATGTGTTTGACGAATATTTGAAGAATAATGTTTTGAGCATTGAAACCGAGAGCGGTACTTATAATGTGGACATAAATAAATATTTGGAAGAAGCGGATAAAGTAAAAAACAAAAATATTGAAGAGCGCATGATTTATAAAGTTGATGAAAACTATACTTTGTATTTTTCAGATGTTTATGTAGATAAAAGTGAAGATATAAAAATTCATGTAAGCGGATTTTTGCTTGAAAAACAGTTGGAGGCGTTATGAAGTTTATTCATACTGCAGATTGGCACATAGGTAAATTGTTTTACGGCGAGTATTTGACGGAAGAACAGGAGTGGATTTTGAAAAACCGATTTCTCCCTCTTGTAGATGATGAAAAGCCCGATGTTGTTTTGCTTGCCGGTGATGTTTACGATCGCTCGGTTCCGCCGTCTGAAGCGGTGGAGCTTTTGGACGAGATGATTTATGAAATAGTCGGTCGACGCAAAATACCGTTCATAGTTATAAGCGGTAACCACGATTCATCTCAGCGTCTGTCTTTCGGCGGACGTTTGATGGAAAGTGGAGGACTTTTCATGGTCGGAGATATAAAACGCAGTGTAAAACCGATTGTATTGGAAGATGAGTGGGGTGCGGTGGCTTTTGCACCCATTCCGTACGCCGAACCGGGGACGGTACGTACCGTTATGAAAGATGAAACGGTAAAAACGCATGAAGAATCTGTGCTTTCACTTTCAAATTACTTACTTTCAAAGATAGATAAAAATATAAGAAAAATTGCAATAACTCACGAGTTTGTCGCCGGAGGAAGTACAAGCGACTCCGAACGTCCTTTGTCAATCGGCGGTACGGATTTGATTCGTGCGGAAATTTTCAAACCTTACAATTATACGGCACTCGGACATTTGCATTCTCCGCAGCGTGCAGGTTTTGACAATGTACGTTATAGCGGAAGTCTTTTGAAGTATTCATTCAGTGAAGTTACGCAAAAGAAAGGTGTTATTGTCGGAGAACTTTCAAAAGACGGAGAAGTAAAGACAAAATTCGTACCTTTGAAACCTCGCCGTGATGTACGAATTATAACCGGACTGTTTGAAGATTTGATGAAAAACGAATCTTTATTTACAGATGATTTTCTGCAAATCGAACTTACAAATGACGGACCCGTTATAGATGCAATGGCAAGACTTCGCACTCATTTTCCGTACGTAATGGCATTGCAGACGAAAAAACGTGTACAAACGGGTGAAGGAGCAAGGAATTTCGATTTCAAAAAAAGAGTAAATCCTATTGATATGATGAAAACATTTGTAGATGAATTTCGTGATGAGCCGATGAATAAAACGGAAGCGGAATACATGCAAAAAATTTTTGAAGAATTGAAAGGAGGAGAATTTGATTGAAACCGATTAGACTGAAAATGTGCGCATTCGGACCGTATTCGGACGAGCAGGAGCTGGATTTCACTTTACTCGGAAATCAAAAACTCTTCTTGATTTGTGGACAGACGGGTGCCGGTAAAACTACTATACTCGATGCCATGTGCTATGCGCTTTACGGAAAAACGGGAGGCGGATTGCGAAACGGTGAAACGATGCGAAGCAGTTATGCCGATTTGGATACCGAAACGAAAGTCGAATTTGATTTTGCGATAGGAAATGATTTTTATCGTGTAATCAGAAAACCTACACAGGAACACACAAGGAAAAAAGGTGATTTGAATAAATCCGTCACACGACAAGGTAAAGCGGAACTTTTTGAAATAGATGACAACGGAAATGAAATAAAACTTATAGCGGCAAAAGGTGTAGATTACCATATCGAAAAACTTATCGGAGTAGGTGTGGATCAGTTCAGACAGATAATACTTCTGCCGCAAGGCGATTTCAGAAAACTTTTACTTGCAGACTCGAAAGAAAGACAAGGCATAATGCAGCAACTTTTCAAAACGCAAATGTATGCCTCCGTGGAAAATCTGCTGAAAAAGAAATATCGTGAAATCGAGAAATTTTATGAAGAAGACAAAATCAGGTACAATACGATACTTGCAAATTGTGATGCCGAAAATGAAGAGGAATTGAAAGCAAAAGAAAAAAATGCGTCAACCGAACTTGAAAGTGAAAGTGAAAAGTTGAAAATTGCAAATGAAAAGCAACAAGAATTCACAAAAATATATGATTGGGAAAAAAGCATATATGACGCATACATGCGAATAAATGAAATTGAAAAAGAAGAAAAAATTTTAAAATTGAAAGAACCGGACATGAAAAAACTTTATTCCGACATGGAAAAAGTAAAACGTGCATCGCATTTGAAAGAAGCATTTCAATTAATAGAAGAAATAAAAACGGAAGGCGTGGAAAAGAAAAAACTTTTTGATGAGAAATACGGAATATATGAAAAAGCATATAATTCGGAAAAGGAAATTTATAAAGAAAAAGAATTTTTGGATAAAGAAGAAGAGCAACATAATAAAAACGTTCAAGAGCTGCTTTTACTTAAAAACATACGACCTTTGGCACAGGGGTACAGTGAATCCGTTTTGAAATGCAATCTTTTGAAAAGCGAATTGGAAAAACAGGAAAAAATACTTGAAGAAATAAAAATAAAAATAAAGCTGGCGGAAGAAACAAGTTTGAACAAAAAAAAGACCGCCGTCGCACTTCAGGAAGTTTTTCTGAAAGGGCAATCGGCATACTTGGCATCGCATTTGAAAGACGGAAGTCCTTGTCCGGTATGCGGCTCGACCGAGCATCCGCTGCCGGCACATAGCAATGAATTGTTGCCGGATAAAAAAGATGTGGACAGAGCATCAAGCGAAGCGGAACAAGCAATGAAAAACGAAAAAGACTTGAAAGAAAAAGCGAACAAACAATTGACGGATAAAATAAATCCTCTGAAACTTCAACTTGTGAAAGCTCAAGAAGTTTTAATTCAAACGGAAAATCAAGTAGAAGAAAAGTATAGAAATATAGAAGAACTCGACAAAAAAATCGAAAATTCGGAAAAAGCAAACAAACATTACGAAGAAAGATACAAACACGTAGAGGAGGAATTGAAAAAAACATCGGAAATCACGGCATCTTTGAAAGGTGAACTTGCACGACTTGATGAAGAAGTGAAATCTTTGAGAGTAAAATACGAAGACAGAAGAAACGAACTTGAGGCAAGATCGAAGGAAGAAGGATTTGCAGACAGAAAAGAAAGTGCCGAATATTTCAGACGTGTGAACGAACTTTCGAAAATGGAAAAAGAATATACGGAATACATATCGTTGTGCAAAGCGATAAGCAAAAGACTTGAAAAAGAACACAACTATATCGGAGAAAAAACTTGTCCGGATATGGAAACCCTCGAAAAGAAACGCAACGAATTACTCACCGATGTAAAAGAAGCAACGGTAAAAGAAGAACGTCTGAAAGGTATAATTTCACAATACGGAAAAGCGAAAAAAGAATTGGACATACTTGCAAAACATGGAAAGGAACTTGATGAAAAGTACAAACTTGTAGGAGGACTTTCCGAATTGGTAAGCGGAAAAGAAACGGGAATAAATCTTGAACGTTTCGTTTTGGGTGCATTGCTTGACGAAGTTACACAAAAAGCAAATTTAAGACTGGACACGATGAGCGGAGGAAGATACGAACTGAACAGACGCTTGGGCGACAGACTCGATGCGAGAAAAACCGCAGGGTTGGATCTTGAAGTATTCGACAGCTATACGGGTAAAGCACGACCGGCATCGACACTTTCGGGAGGAGAAACATTTTTGGCATCTATGTCGCTGGCATTGGGACTTGCAGATGTAGTTCAAGAATACTCCGGCGGAATAAAACTCGATGCGATGTTCATAGATGAGGGATTCGGCACACTCGACTCGGAATCTTTGGACCTGTCATTAAAAACTTTGACAACCGTCGACGAAAACGAAGAAAGTCCACGTCTTGTAGGTATAATTTCCCATGTGGAAGGACTTGAAGAAAGAATACCGGCAAAATTGCGTGTAGACAAAACAAAAAAAGGCAGTCGTGCATATTTTGATATTGCATAATAAAATTTCAGAGTGTAAAATAGTAAAGCTGAAAACAGAGAGAAAAAAAGGAGTTGATAAAAATGATAAATTTGCGTTACGTAGAACCTGAAGATTCGGAAATATTGAGAGACATATACTCCTACTATGTAGAAAATACTTGCATTACAACGGAATGCACACTTCCCGATGAATACGCATTTCAAAAAAGAGTGGAAAAAATTTCAAGCAAGTATCCCTATATAGTGGCGGAAAGAGACGGACACATAGTCGGATACATTTACGCATCACCTCTTGTAGAACGTGAAGCGATAAATCACTGTGTACAAATTTCAATTTACGTAAGACATGGACTCGGAAGAAGCGGAGTAGGTAAAAGAATGTACCGTGCAATTGAATCCGTACTGAGCCGTATGGGAATTACAAATATGTATGCACGTGTAGCTGTACCGAAAATTGAAAACGAACATTTAACCAGAAACAGTTTGCAATTTCATGAATACATGGGATTTACAAAAGTGGGATTTTTGGAAAAAAGCGGATACAAATTTCATCAATGGTTCGACCTGGCGATAATGGAAAAATTCATCGCACACCACAGAGACAGAGCCGAAGACGTAAGATTTTTCGATAAATATCCGAAACCGTCAATTGAAGAATAGAAGAAAAGCAATTCGATAAAAAAGTCGGATTGCTTTTATATTTAAAAAATTCAAGTCATAATTAAAAATTATGTGCAGTATGCTATAATTAATCAGAAATACCGAAAGAAGGTGTATTCCGTGGCAAGGCGTAAAGGTCGGAAAGAGTGGAACATAATAACGGAAAAAGGTTGGATGTCTATTTTGGGAAATACCGAAGTGATTTCCGATTTGATGATGCAAATATTTTTTTCGTTATATCGCTCACCGAACTATACGGACAACGCCAAACAAATTGCACACAAATTACACACCGAATATCGTGCATTGAATGCGGCGGTAGGTTGGGCAGGTAATAAAATAAAAAATCTGTGCAGAGAAAAAAAGATTGAAACCTGTTCTACAACCGAAAAAGCCTCTTTGAAAATGGCACCTTGGGAATATGTTTTCAACGGAAAAGAAGATGAAGACGGAACATATCTGTGGATACTTAAAGAGAATGCGGTACGGGCATTTCGTGAATTGGAAGAATCGGGATATATAAACTATATAGGACTTGAAGAAATTTTATCCGAAGACATTTCTTCCTTCGGAGTGGAAGGAAATTTATTTTCTCAAACATCCGAAACGACAGTGAAAAATATAAAAGAATATATAGAAAGTGAAAGAAAATTTGAAAGAAAATCACTGACGGAAAATTCACAATGTACGGTATGCGGAATAAAAAGGCTTTCACTTCTTCGCATGGAACCTTACGGGAAAAGTGATAAAAAACACAAAGGTTTATGTTTCTGTCCGACACATGCAGCTTTGTTTTCGGCACATTTGATATCATTTGACAAAGACGGAAAACTTATAATTTCCGACAAAATAGACGAAGAAGAACGTAAAATTCTCAAAATTGAAAACGGAATGCCGGCAAAAATGCCGTTCAGCAACAGAAGAATGCAATTACATCGTAAAAAATTTAATCAGGAAAGCAGGGGAACGAAATGATTTTATCGGGTAAAGAAATAGTAAGACACTTGGGAAATGAAATCGAAATAAAACCTTTCGATCCGTCAAGAGTAAATCCCAACAGTTACAACCTTACATTGTCGGACGAACTTATGGTATATGACAATTATGAACTCGACATGAAAAAGAAAAATGTCGGTAAATTGATAAAAATACCTAAAGAAGGATACCTTCTTGAACCGAATAAATTATACTTGGGAAGAACACATGAGTTCACACGAACGGAATGTTTCGTTCCGATGCTTGAAGGAAGATCCTCTATAGGACGCTTGGGACTTTTTATTCACGTGACGGCGGGATTCGGAGATGTAGGATTTGCCGGTTATTGGACACTTGAAATGTTTTGCGTTCAACCGATAAGAATATATGCCGGAGTGGAAATTTGTCAGATATATTTTCATACCGTTTTAGGTGAAGCGGACAAGTACACAAGCGGAAAATATCAAAATAATAAAGGAATTCAACCCAGCCTACTTTACAAAGATTTTGAGAAGTAGTATAATTAAAAGCAACTTAATAAAAAAGCGATGAAGCTACAGAATTGTATGTGCGCATACAGTCTGTAGCTTTTTTTGTAAAAAGGAGGAAATATTATGAAGCGTTGGATGAAACGTTTGGCAGCTGTCACAGCTGTTTGTCTGGCAGGTACGATTATTTTGACAGGATGCAGCGGTGACAAGAATTTTATTAATATTGCTACCGGCGGTACTGCAGGTACATACTATCCGCTCGGCGGTGCATTGGCCGAATTGATGAATAAAAACATTGAAAACATGAATGCATCCGCACAGTCAACAGGGGCTTCCGTTGCAAATATAAATATGCTTAAAGACGGATCTGTAGATGTGGCATTCGTACAGAATGATATTTCCTACTATGCGGTAAACGGATTGGAAATGTTCAAAGACAACAAAGTGGGAAATTTGAAAGGGCTTGCGGCATTGTATCCTGAAACAATTCAATTCGTAACTACCGAAGGATCGGGAATTCGTTCAATAGCGGATTTGAAAGGTAAAAAAGTTGCGGTCGGTGCATCGGGATCGGGTGCCGAAGCAAATGCAAGACAAATTCTTGCGGCATACGGAATTACATATGACGACATAGATGAACAATATTTGTCATTCGGTGAAGCTTCCGATGCGTTGAAAGACGGAAACGTAGATGCAGGAGTTGTAGTTGCGGGCTTCCCGACAGCGGCAATTCAAGACTTGTCCGCAAGCAAATTGATAAGAATTATTCCTTTGGATGAATCTATAATAGACAATCTTATTAAGAAATATCCGTACTACACAAAGATGATTATTCCGGCAGGCACATATTCAAATCAGAATGAAGACGTTGTAACGTTATCGGTAAAATGCCTCTTGGTAACCACGGATAAAATGGAAAAATCATTGGGTGAAAAGATTGTAAAAGTAATTTATGAAAATCTCGATCGTATGAAAGCGGCACATGCTGTAGGACAATACATAAGCAAAGCTACCGGAATGGAAGGTATGTCTATTCCTATGAACGAAGGAGCAAAAAAGTTTTTTGAAGAATAATACGAGGTGAACGACATTTGTCGGTAAATATGGAGAGCTTTCGGCGTATTTCAAAAAGTAAAAAAACAATAGTGATTATATGTCTGATAATTCTTGCAATTGCAGTTTACTTTTTAAATCAAAAATACATAGTAGGTAAATCCGAAAAAGGTATTTTGTTTGTAAAACGTGCATACGCCGGAATGCCTCTTGTACTTGAGTACAGACATTCGGTACAAAGAACGATGATTTATGAAAATTTGGAAATTGACGGCAATGTAAGCGGACTCGTTTTGAAATCTACAAAGTATCAATCATATGGAGCCGGACTTCCGTTTTTACAAACGGACGGTCACTTCAGAAAAGAAAAAGATTGGTTTGTTCTCGATTCCATAAATCGTAAATATCCCGTACTTTCAATTCGTAACGGAGTTACAAATGAGGAAAAAGTTCATGTAGGTAATTCTGTATACAACTTGAAAGATGAAATGCCGATAGGGACGAAATTGGATATTTGTGTCGTACCGTTGTACAAAGTTTGTTTTTTATAATGATAAGGAGTTGAATCAATTGGCTGACTTGGATACAAATGCAAAAAAGATCAATAAAAAGGGGAAAGATTTGCAAGAGACTTTGAAAGAGCTTGATAAAGAATCCAACTTTGCGGAATATTCAGGTATCTGGGCAAAGCTGATTGCGTTGATTTGTATAGTCTTTTCGTTATTTCAGATTTATACCGGACTTTTCGGAGTTTTGGACGCAATGATTCAGCGTTGCATTCACTTGTCATTCGGTATAGCATTGGTATTTTTGCTCAATCCTACAAAAAGATCTTGGGTGAAAAAAGGACGGATACACTTACTTGATTTGGGACTTGCAATATTATCCGTTGTACCGTCATGCTATATTCTCGTTCAATACAAGAGCTTGATTTTGAGAGCAGGTACAGTTACTCCTTTGGATGCGGTTATGGGAGTGCTTGGACTTGTTATGGTTATTGAAGCCGCAAGACGTATTGTAGGTATGCCTATAGTGTGCGTTGTGCTTGCTTTCATGGCATATGGATTTTTAGGTCCCTACATGCCGGGCGCATTGGCACACAGAGGTTTGACAATAAATCAGATGGTCGGACATCTTTTCTTTACTACTGAAGGGGTATTCGGCATTCCTATGGGAGTTTCCTCCACATTTATATTTTTGTTTATTTTATTCGGTGCTTATCTTGAAAAAACGGGACTCGGAAAATTTTTCATAGATATAGCAAATGCAATTGCAGGCTGGGCATCTGGCGGACCGGCAAAAGTTGCTGTGCTTTCAAGCGCACTTGAAGGTACAATCTCGGGAAGTTCGGTAGCAAATGTTGTCGGCAGCGGTGCATTTACCATTCCCATGATGAAAAAATTGGGATATGAAAAAAACTTCGCCGGAGCGGTGGAAGCGGCAGCATCTACCGGCGGACAGATTATGCCTCCTATTATGGGTGCGGCGGCATTCCTTATGGCGGAATTTGTGGGTATTCCGTACATGGAAGTGGTAAAAGCCGCAATCGTACCGGCAATTTTATACTTCATCGGAGTATTTTTGGGAGTTCATTTTGAAGCGAAAAGAAATAATTTGAAAGGTACACCGAGAAGTCAACTTCCTTCATTTGGAAAAATAATGAAAGAGCAAGGACATCTTGCAATTCCTCTTGTGGTCATTATCGGATTGCTTTCCTCGGGATACACTCCGATGAAAGCGGCACTGTGGGGAATATTTATTTCCATAGGTACAGCGATGCTTCGTGCAAACACAAGAATGAAGATGAGTGATATAATAGGCGGACTCGTGCAAGGTGCACGCGGATGTCTGGGTGTACTCATAGCATGTGCGGCTGCCGGTATTATTATCGGTATAGTTACAAAAACCGGTGTCGGACTTAAAATGGCATCCACACTTGTACAACTTGCATCAGGCAACTTCCTTTTATTGCTTATTTGCACAATGCTCACATCACTTATACTCGGAATGGGAGTTCCGACAACTGCAAACTATGTAATAACATCTACAATAGTCGCACCGGCGCTTGTAGGTGCCGGAGTTCCGATTTTGGCGGCGCACATGTTCGTATTCTACTTCGGAATTATTGCGGATATTACACCTCCGGTGGCACTTGCAGCTTATGCAGGAAGTGCGATAGCAGGAGGCAATCCCATGAAAACTGCGGTGAATGCATCGAAACTCGGTATAGCGGCATTTATTATACCCTACGTATTCGTATTCTCACCCGTACTTTTAGGAATAAATGCGACAATTACGGGAATGATTTTCTCCACACTTACCGCACTTATCGGAATGGCGGGACTCTCCGGAGCAATGATCGGACAATTTGCAGATAAATGTAAAGCATGGGAAAGAATAGTTCTCACCATCGGCGGACTCTGTCTCATAGATCCGAAATTGATGACGGACGTTGCAGGCATAGCATTACTTGCAATAGTAGGAATTATTCAATACATGAGAAAGAAAAAAGCTGAATAAATAAAGAACGAAGATAAACTTAAAAAGACAAAAATAAAACTCGGTTCAATAATAGTTGAGCCGAGTTATTTTTATAAAATTTATTCTTAAAACAAAATATTATTTGAAACGGAAATAAATTCTCCGTTCAAATTGCAAAAACAAATAAAACATTCAATTTAAATAAAAAACCGATACTTACGGAAATTTGCAAAGTATCGGTTGTAATTTATAAATGAAAATAAATATAAATTTCGTTTTTATTTTTCAAACTGTTGTTTTTTTGAAGAACCCCAATTGTCATAAGGAATATAAATTGAAATGAGTGCGAAAACTGCAAGAATCCAACAATACCACACATAAGGAACAATCTCAATCATGCTTACCGGCAAACCGAACTTGGATGCCAATGCGGAAGCCGTAAGAAGTTGAGCACCGTAAGGTATAGTACCTTGGAAAACGCAAGAAAAAATATCAAGAAGTGAAGCGGACCTTCTCGGGTCTATGTCGTACTCCTTACTGATATTTTTTGAAATATCACCTGTAATTATAATTGCAATGGTATTATTTGCAGTAGCACAATCAACCAATGAAACCAATGCGGAAATTCCGAGTTCGGCGGATTTTTTTCCCTTAATCATTACTCTCAATTTATGTATAAGCCAAGTAATTCCGCCGTAATGTGCTGCAATTTCTGAAATACCGCCGCAGAACAGAGCAAGGAAGAAAGCTTCATTCATATTGTTGAAGCCGATCCAAATTTGCTGTGAAAGTGAAACGACAGTCAAATTTCCGGCAAAAATACCGATAAGACCTGCAGAAAAAATACCGATAATAAGAACAATGAATACGTTCGTACCGAGCAGTGCAAGAGCAAGAACCAAAATATAAGGGAAAACCTTTATCAAACTGTAATCAAGATTTCCTATACTTGAAACTACATCCGGACGACCGAAAAACAAGTATAAAACAAAAGTGACGATTGCAGCCGGTAAAGCGATTAAAAAATTCACTTTGAACTTATCCTTAAGCTCACAACCCTGAGTACGTGTCGCAGCGATAGTCGTGTCCGAAATCATGGAAAGATTATCACCGAACATTGCACCGCCCACACAAGCAGCAACAATGAAAGGAATGGAAATGCCGGCTTTTTCACCTATACCTACAGCAATAGGAATAATTGCGGCAATGGTACCGACCGAAGTTCCCGTCGAAGTACCCAAAAAAGCGGAAATAATAAAAATTCCGGCAGTCAAAAACTCGACCGGTATCAAACTGATACCCATATTTACAGTAGCATCACGACCGCCCATAGCGGAAGCCACAGCGGAAAACGCACCTGCAAGAATGTAAATAATAAGCATAGTCATTACATTTTCATTTGCGGCACCTTTTGAAAAAATTTTAAACTTTTCGCTTATACTTTCCTTACCCAAGAAAAATGCGGATATGACCGCAATAAACATGGCAGTTACAGACGGAAACTGATAGAAAGCCATGTCAACGCCCTGTATGGAGAAATAAACTCCCATGCCGAGATAAATTATTATAAAAACAACGAACGGTAAAAGTGCAAAACCGTTGCCCTTTTCAGATGCGTTCATACCCGCACCTCCCATTATTAAAAATTAAAAATATTTTATAAAATTCAGTATAGCAAACGTAAGTTTTATAAGCAATTCAAAATAAAAAAATAAAGTGAAGGAAATTAATTTTTCACTTTATTTTCCGATACAAAATTTATTCAAATTCATTTACCGATTATTTAATAAATAAATCGTAAACTACACGAAAGAAAAATATTGTAAGAACCGTAAGTATAATCGGACGAACACCCTTGGCACCTTTTCCCTTGAAATACGTTGCACCCAAATGATTGCCCGCTATACCGAAAAGTCCTGCTACAACTCCGAGCGGAAGAAGAACCTGATTATTCAAAAGAAACACACTCAAAGCCGCAAGATTTGTAGTTGAATTTATAACCTTCGTTATACCGTTGGCCTGCTTCAAAGAAACATGAGAAACTCCGGTAAGAATTAAAATGAGAAATGTTCCCGTACCCGGACCGTAAAAACCGTCATAAACACCTATAAGAGATGAAGTTACAATACTCAAAATTGCAGTCTTACTGAAAGAAAAAGGGATTTTCTCTTTTATCAGCGACTTACTTCGAAGTACATACAAACCCGTTATGGGAATGAGAACAAGCATGCAAAAAAGAAAAGTTCTCGCATCAATCGCAAGAGCGATATTTGCACCGAAAATTGAACCGATAAATGCAAACACAACACACGAAAGAGCAAGCTTCCAAGGAATGTAACCGTCCCTTGAAAATTTATAAGTCGCCCACAAAGTACCCATCGAAGAACTCATCTTGTTAGTTGCAATAGCTGCATGCACAGGTACACCGCTTACAATATATGCAGGAATGGAAATAAGACCGCCACCGCCCGCAACTGCATCTATAAATCCCGCAATAAAAACAAGAGTACAAATAAATAAATATTGAAAAATAGGATCCATAAATGCCCCCTTTATAAATTACAAAAGGTAATAATACTATGATTTATTATGGTAACATTCTTTTTAAAAATTTTAAAGCCACAAAATAAAAAATGTTTATTTAATTTATAAAATATTTAACAAACTCATCTTCAGAATATTTTATTGTGATATAATTTTGATGTATTTATGTTTTTTTATAACAATAAGGGAGATGCGTATGAAATCGTTTTTTGAAAATATCTTATACAATAGAAGTTTTGATTTTGCTATTATTGTCACGCTCATTTGCTCCCTCGCCGGGAAATGGCTTGCATCATTTCCCGGATTTTCTCTCGTGGGACACTTGGTGTTGGCATTGATTTTAGGAATGCTCGTACAACTTTGGAAAACCGTATCAAACCGCTCGAAAACAGGTACAGGATTTATTGCGAACAAATTTTTACGAGCCGGAATAATTCTTTTGGGATTTAAACTGAACTTATTTTTCCTTTTAACATCCGGACTCGATAGTTTGAAAGCGGCAATAGTTGTCGTAGCGATAATGCTCGTACTTAATTATTTTGTCGCAAAACTTTTCAAAGTGGACCATACACTTGCAATGCTTACGGCATGCGGTTGCAGCATTTGCGGGGCAGCGGCAGTTATGGGAGTATCCGCTCCGATGAAAGCAAAAGCCGATCAATCCGTACTTGCAATAGCAATAGTATGCATACTCGGTACACTCTTCACACTGGTAGAAGTATTTATGCAACCGTTACTCGGATTTACAGACAGTCAATTCGGAGTAATGGCAGGACTGAGCCTTCACGAAATTGCACATGCGGTAGCGGCAGGAGGTGCGGGCGGCTCAATAGGAATGGACAGCGCGATAATTGCAAAACTCTCAAGAGTACTTCTCTTGGCACCCGTTGCACTTATAGTAGGACTTATAGAATACAAAAAGAACAAAAATGCGGAAGAAAAAATATCAATACCCGTACCGTGGTTCATGGGAGGATTCATACTGGCAAGTGCAGTAGGATCATACCTTCAACTCTCCGACAATATCACACAAAACTTGGTAAATATCGCTTATATACTCTTGGGAATGGCTATGGCGGCACTCGGAATAAACGTAAATTTCAAAGTAATAATAAAAAAAGGAGCAAAACCCTTCGCCGCAGCATTCATATGTTCAATAGTAATACTTGCACTCGCATGGTTCATAGCAGGACACTTCTTCGCATAAATCGAACTGAAAAGCTTTCGTAAATCGAAAGCTTTTTTTGATTGCATAAATGTGAAAACACAGTTTAAAGTTTTATAAAAGCTTGTGTGATAGATTTATTGGATTTTTTATGCATAAAATATTACTATATAAACATAATGTAGAATAAATATTCGTTTAATATTGAGGTGTATTCAATGCGAGCGGAACAAAGTAAATTTTTCGGTGATTTGTTGGAAAAGAATAAAAGAATTTTTAAAGTGCCTGTTTATCAAAGAAATTATGATTGGTCAGGTGAACAATGTGAAAAATTATATAAAGATATTATGTCGGCAAGTAAACGTAATCGTCAGCATTTTACGGGAACTGTAGTATACATAACGGATGTCGACAGGGGCAGCGGATTGAATGAAGTTTTGATAATTGACGGACAGCAAAGAATAACGACGGTTTATATTTTATTGAAGGCTTTGTATGAGAGTTCCGAAAATGTATCTTATCGTATTGAATCCGAATTGAAAGATGTTATGTTTAACAGAAATTGTGATGATAAGTACAAGGTTAAGTTGAAGCCGGTAAAATCGGATAATGAGCAATTGCAACTTTTACTTAAAAATGAAATTGAAAAAATGAACAAAAATTCAAATGTTTATAAAAACTTTGTTACGTTTAAACGTTTGATAGAAGAAACCGTTTCGGAGGGTTTTGAGTTAAGTGATATTTTAGAAGGAATAAAAAAGCTTGAAATTGTAGAAATTATTTTAGATAAAAATCAGGGCGATGAGCCGCAAAAAATTTTTGAATCTATAAACTCTACCGGTTTGGAATTGAGTTTGGCCGACTTGGTAAGAAATTACTTGCTTATGGACGATAAGAATCAAGATGAGTTGTATTCAAAATATTGGGTGGAATTGGAAAAGAATGTAGGATATGAAAATTTAAGAAATTTTATAATAAAATTTGTCGATGCTCAGGTGAAAAATTCGGTCAACAGTAAAAATGCATATGATTTATTTAAAAAACATTGTGAAAATAATAAGTTGACGCATGAAGATGTATTGTTCAAATTGGAAAGAACTTCAAAGTGTTATGGTGCTTTTGCAGGTGCAAATCAATTTTACAGTAAGCGAATTCAAGACGATTTACGTGCTTTTTGTGCGATAAAGCAAACAACAGTTTTGCCTTTGATTTTTAAGATTTTTGATGATTTTGAAGACGGAAATATTAATGAATACGAAGTTTGTAAGGTTTTGGAATATTTATTTACATACATTCTTCGTGTTATCGTGTGTGAAACGGGTAAGGGTTTAAGCGGATTTTTCAAATCTTTGTATTCAAGGGTTATTAAAGATGATTTTGTTAATTATTCCGAAAAATTTATAGGGTTTTTGAACGGAGTGAATTCACAGAACAGAATTCCTTCGGATGAAGAGTTCAGAGAAGCTGTTATTCATAAGCCTTTATACAATAATAAACACGTATGCAGATATATTTTATCCGTTATAGAAAATTCATCCAAAGAAAAAATAGACTTGAAGAATTTAACGATTGAGCATATTCTTCCTCAGAAAGAAAATTCTCGGATTTGGAGAAAAGAAATAGGTGAAGATTACGGCAGAGTTCGTGAAACGTACCTTCATACATTGGGAAATTTGACAATTACCGGATATAACAGTGAGTTGGGGACGAAACCTTTCAAAGAAAAGAAGAAAATTATAAGTGAACATTCCAAGGCAAATGTTTTGAATGAAAAAATTCTTGATGTAGATACGTGGAATGAAAAAAATATATTGAGGAGAGCGGAATCTTTATCTGAAAAGTTAATATCCATGTATCCTTATGTAGGGAGCAGTGTCGATGTTTTCACAAAAGATGAACCTTGTATAGGTATTTCGGAATATTATGATTTTTCGGGTACGACACCCAGCGGATTTTCTTTTATGGGTGAATTTGTAAGGGTTAAAAATTGGGTTAATTTGCTGACGGAGTTTATTGAATTGAGCTATGGTTTGGACAGTAGAATTTTGATAAATCTGGCAAATAAAAATTTCATTGTCGAAGGGTGCAGCAGTGTATATTTGACTCATGATAAAAGACTCTTGAGAAAACCGAGAGAAATTTTTAACAACGGAATTTTTTATGAGTCGAATTTAAGTGCAAATGCAATTATTTCATTTATTAAAGAATTGATTTTAAATATGGACTTGGATCCGGATGAATTTGAAGTTTATCTTGAGAATAAAGATATTGATACAAATAAATCTTTGGAATGGGTAAATTGGGACAGCGATTTCAATCCTTCTTTCAAGGATGTTGTTGAGTTTGAAATAAAGGGTAAAAGAATAAAACCGGAAAAAGGTAAAAAAGATATTAATTTTAAAGATGTATTTATAAAAGTCAACGAGTTTTTGTATAAAGAAAATCCGTTTGTGTATACCGAAAGTAATTTTATTTGGGTGAGCAGTGACGAAAAAGGTATGACAAGTCCTTATTCACTTGGAGAAAAGGTATATATTGAAACGAACAGATCCAATGAAGTGAATTTTGAAAATATTTCTGCCGTTGCAAAGTTGATGGGGTTGGATTCAAAGGATATAAAGTTTTTGTTTAAGGAAAGAGAGCGCAAGGGCAGTAAATAAACGGTAATTTTGCATTAAAAAACTTCCTCTTTGATATTGTCGATGATAATATCGTGAGGAAGTTTTTTGAATTTTTACAGCGGTCGTATAATCGTGCCGCCGCCGATTAGGCGGTCGCCTTCGTAGAATACTACCGATTGTCCCGATGTGATTGCTCTTTGCGGTTGGTCGAATGTGACGGTTGCTCTTCCGTCGTCTTGAAGTTTTACATGGCATTTATGTACTTTCATACCGTAGCGTACTTTGCCTTCTGCGGTAAATTCTTGTGCAGGAGGTTTTCCGTCTGTGAATGCCAAGTCTTTTGCCAAGAGTTTTGTGCGGAACAGGTCTTCGTTTTCTCCTACTATTATTTTATTGTTTTTTGCATCTATGGATACAACGTATTGAGGTGTTTTTGCGTATATTCCCAATCCTTTACGTTGTCCGATTGTGTAGTTGGGTATTCCGTGGTGTTTTCCGAGAATTTTACCTTTTTTGTTTACTATGAAGCCTTCGTTGAACGCTTCAGGTGCTTCTTCTTTGAGAAAATCTACATAGGATTGCTCGGATGTAAGGAAGCATATGTCTTGGGATTCCGCTTTGTTGTATGTCGGAAGTCCTTTTTCTTTTGAAATTCTTCTTGTATCTTTTTTGCATATGCGTCCCAACGGGAATATAATACGAGATAACTGTTCTTGTGTCAGGTGGTACATCATGTAAGATTGGTCTTTCGGCAGGTCTACCGCTTTTCTTACTTCGTATTTTTGTCTTTCGCTGTCAAATACGATACGTGAGTAGTGTCCTGTTGCGAAATAGTCGCAGTCAAACATTGCTTTTGATTCGTCGTAGAATACTCCGAATTTGAGTTTGAAGTCACACATCATGCAGGGGTTGGGTGTGATACCGTTTTTGTAGGAGTCTATAAAGTATTCGAGTACAATTTTTTTATATAGCTCCCTTATGTCGATTACTGCATGTTTGATGCCTAAAAATTTTGCCATTTCTTTTGCATCGTTCAGATTTTGTCCGTCAAACAGTTGCATGGTTGCACCGAATACTTCGTAGCCGGCTTCTTGCAAAAGTCTTACGGTCAATGTGCTGTCTACACCGCCCGACATGGCGGCAATTACTCTTTTTCTTGCCAATAAAATCATCCTTTCTCAGATTTCATTTTTTTGAAATCTAAAACCATCATTCTAGGAAATCAATTTCCTTTTTCCAAACGGAGTGAAAGTCCGAAGGATACTCATTAATTATAGCATTGAAATGCAAGTTCTTATTATATTTTATTTATTAATTTTTAAAAGGAGAGTTTTATGCAATTGTATGTTTTCTTGGGTGGCGGGTTCGGTGCTTTGTGCCGCTTTTTTATCGGAAGGTTGTGTGAGTATTTTTCTTTTGCAAGTGCGTTTTCAACGGTTTTTGTAAATTTGGCGGGATGTTTTTTTATAGGTTTGCTTTTTACCGTTTTCAAAAATAATGATTGTCCGGCGTTTTTGAATGCTTTTTTCATAACCGGTTTTTTGGGAGGATTTACTACATTTTCCACTTTTACTCTTGATGCATTGCAATATATGAGGGGCGGAGATGTTTCCGTTGCCGTTTTATATGTTGCGTTGCAAGTTGTTTTCGGTCTTGTACTTGCATGGCTCGGTGTGCGTGTCGGAGTTTTTATTTCTTAATCTGGTTATATCGTAAAATACTCTTTTGAATATTAAAATAAAACCAAATTTTAAATATAATGTAATTGTGATAATAATTGTATTTAAATAAATTTGTTTAAGAGAGGGTATCGTTATGGATATTTTTTCAGATAAAAGCGAGATATCGTCCACTCGTGTGATGGTTATGGCGGCGTTGTGGGCGGCTATTGTGTTTTGTATGACTATGTTTCCGAAGGTTCCTATTCCTCTTGGGTATATGAATTTGGGGACTACTACAATATTTTTGTCTATTTTCTTTTTGAGAAGGCATGAGGCTTGTCTTGCCGGTGCTGTAGGTTCTTGTCTTGCGGATCTTATAGGCGGATTTCCGATTTGGATTATTCCGACTGCGGTTGTGAAGTTTGCTGTCGCTTTTGCAGTTTATACGGTTATGAAGATTGTTTACAGAGAGGGTCGTTTTTGGATTTCTTCGGCTTTGGCATTTATAGCCGGATCGGCAGCTTCCGTTATCGGTTACACTTTTTTCGGAGTTTTTCTTTTCGGCGGGTTTGAGGCGAGTCTTCAGCAGGTGCCGGGGTTGGCAATTGAGGGTGTTATGAGTACAGTTGTTGCTCTCGTTGTGTGCGGTTTCTTGAAGGCGAGATTGAGTTTGAAGATTTGATGATTTTAAAAGGATAGGGTCGTTTTGACCTTATCCTTTTCTTACGTGAAACTCTTTTTCCGCTTTGAGTGCGTTTTCGGTTGTTATATATCCTTCTTGTGTCATGAGTGTGAGTACCGTCATCATGCGTCTTTTTCCGTCGTCGGGGTTGTTTATCGGGTCGTATGCGGTCGGTGCTTGGGGAAGTCCGGCGAGCATTGCACATTCGGCGAGGTTGAGTTCGGACGGTTTTTTGCCGAAGTATGTTTGTGCGGCGTCTTTTATTCCGTATGTTCCGTGTCCGAAGTAAATAGTGTTCAGATAGAGTGTAAGTATTTCATCTTTTGTGTAGGACTTTTCCAGTTGCATTGCAAGGAAGAGTTCTTCGATTTTTCTTGTGATTGTTCTTTCGTGCGAGAGGAATATATTTTTTGCCGTTTGTTGTGATATCGTGCTTCCGCCTTCAAGTGTACGATTTGCTTTGTAGTTTGTAATAAGTGCACGTGTAAGTCCGATGATGTCGATTGCGCCATGTTCGTAAAATCGTCTGTCTTCTGTCGCTACAACTCCTTTTTTCAGAAGGTCCGGTATTTCATTTGACGGTACGAAGTTTTCGTTTTGTTTATATTTTTCTATTGCCGGTTTTATATTTCTTATGTTGTTCAATTTTTCAAAAAATGTTTGTGATTCGTTTTTTCCGGCTTTTGCAGTTTCTTTTTTGTTTTCGTTTGTATTTTCATTTCCTTCGAGTTTTGTTTTTATATTGTCAAATATATTTTTGATTTGTGAAATCGTGTCCGTACTTTCCTGTTTTCGGGTTTGCGTTTGCGATTGAGTTTGCACAGTTTGTGTATCGAGTATGCCGTTTCCCATTTCATATCCTATGTAAACGGCAATTATTATTGTAATCAGTATGAGAAGTTTTTTCATTTATTCTCCTTTCTTTTTGTATTATACCAAATGAATTATTTATATGGAATTTTAATGTCTTTGTGCGATTTTATCGTATATTCCCAAAGTGCATGGAGGTGTCTTTTATGGTATAATATATAAAATGTTTTATACAAAATTGTAACCTTACGGGGATGTGTTTCCCTGTTTGTTTTATTGTAAGGAGAAGTATATGAGCGAAGAAAATCGTAAGGCGGGCGCTTCCGGTAGGAAGGACGGGCATTACAGTGCCAAGGATATACGTGTTTTGGAGGGCTTGGAAGCTGTAAGATTGCGTCCGGGAATGTATATCGGTTCTACGTCTGCTCGCGGTTTGCATCATCTTGTATATGAGGTTGTCGATAACTCGATTGATGAAGCTTTGGCCGGCTTTTGCACTCATATAGAGGTCAGTTTGAATGATGATGGAAGTTGTACGGTTGTAGATAACGGACGTGGTATTCCTACAGGCATGCATGAAACAGGAAGGCCTGCAATGGAAGTTGTTTTGACCGTTTTACATGCCGGCGGTAAGTTCGGCGGTGAGGGTTATGCAATTTCGGGCGGTCTTCACGGTGTAGGTATATCTGTTGTAAATGCGTTGTCCGAATGGACGAAGGTAAATGTACGTCGTGACGGTAAGTTCCATGAGATGGCTTTTTGCCGCGGTGATGTTTCCGAGAGTATGCGTACATACGGTGAAACTTCCGAAACGGGTACTACAGTAACTTTCAAACCGGATCCTCTCATTTTCAAAGAAGGTACGGATTTTGATTATGATACTCTTAAGGTTCGTATGCGTGAGTTGGCATTTTTGAATAAGGGTCTTCGTATAACTTTATCGGATAATCGTGACGGTGTTTCAAGAGTTGAAGAGTTCCATTATGCGGGCGGTATAGTTGAATTTATTAAGTTTTTGAATGAGGGTAAAGATGCCGTTCATGATGATGTAATTTCTTTTGAGGGTGAACGTGATAAAATTATCGTCGATATTGCAATGCAGTATCAGACCGGTTACAGCGAAAGTATGTATACATTTGTAAATGATATAAATACTACGGAAGGCGGTATGCATCTTTCCGGTTTCAGAAGTGCTTTGACTCGTACTATAAACGATTATGCACGTACGAATAATCTTTTGAAAGAAAATGAAGATAATTTAACGGGTGACGATGTTCGTGAAGGACTTACTTGTGTAATTTCCGTAAAGGTTCCCAATCCTCAGTTTGAAGGGCAGACAAAAACAAAGCTCGGAAATTTGGAAGTTAAGGGTGTAGTGGACAATATTGTAAGTGAAGGTTTGCATATTTACTTGGAGGAGCATCCCTCCGAAGCAAGACTTATAGTTGAAAAGGGTATTACCGCAAGTCGTGCAAGAGAGGCTGCAAAGCGTGCAAGAGAACTTACAAGACGCAAGAATGCACTTGAGGTATCCAGTTTGCCGGGTAAACTTTCGGATTGTTCCGAAAAGGATCCTAAAAAGACCGAAATTTACATAGTCGAAGGTGATTCCGCCGGCGGATCTGCAAAGTCCGGACGTGACAGACGTTATCAGGCGATTTTACCTTTGAGAGGTAAAATTTTGAACGTGGAAAAGGCGAGAGTGGATCGTGTATTGAATTCAGATACGATTCGTATGATGATTACCGCTTTCGGTACTGGTGTAAGTGAAGGATTTGATATAAGCAAGTTGCGTTATTATAAAATTATTATAATGACGGATGCCGATGTCGACGGTGCACATATTCGTACATTGCTTTTGACGTTTTTCTACAGATATATGAAACCTCTCATCACTGAAGGTCATGTATACATAGCAAAACCGCCGCTTTACCAAGTTCGCAAAGGTCGTCAAAAATACTATACATATGATGATGATGAACAAAATAAACTTTTGGATGAAATAGGTAGAGACGGTTGCACCATTCAGCGTTACAAAGGTTTGGGTGAAATGGATCCTGAGCAGCTTTGGAATACTACAATGAATCCGGAACAGCGTGTGATGATGCGTGTAGAACTTACCGATGCGGTGGAAGCCGATCGCTTGTTTACGATTTTGATGGGCGACAAAGTAGAGCCTCGCCGTAAGTTCATTGAAGAAAATGCAATGAATGTAACAAATTTGGATATTTAAATCAAAACTCTTGAATTCGGAATTTTCGTTTTCAAGAGTTTTATTATTTTAATATTAAATTTTTATAAAAGCAGCTGAATTTTATCATTTGATATTGGCAGCAGGGGGCAAAATGTATTACAATAAGTGAAGTAATAATTTTTTGTTCATATTTTCAAGGGGGCTGCATATGCAATATTTTTATCCGGCAGTTTTTAAGTATAATCACAAAAAACAGTATTTTACCGCAATCTTTCCGGATATAAACGGTTGTAGAGCGCAAGGCAGTTCTATAGAAGAAATTGTAAGTGAATTGAAAGAAAATCTTTGTGCTTATTTATGGGAGCTTGAAGAGCGTGAAATGGAAATACCTGCGCCTTCCATGCAAAAAGAAGTTCAAATGAAGTACAGATCTTGCAGCGTAATTACGGTTATAGCGGATATGGAAAAGTATCGGGAATATCGTGAATACAAAGTGAGATATGCTCATGAGCAAGCACGGTTGTGGGCTGAAGAAGCAAATAACAGAAGACATAGCAGTATTTTTTCACGTGTATTCGGTATTCGTTAAGAGGCAATCGCCTCTTTTCTTTTTATAGTGCATTTTTGTTTATGCTGTCTTTTCGGGCAGCAATTATAAAAATGATATGAGGTGTTCAATGTTAGAATTATCAGTTACATCATTGGCGTATCGTATACCGGCACTTTTGGTGGCGTTGAGTGTTCACGAATTCGGTCATGCGATAGTATCCGATTCATTGGGGGATCCTACTCCTCGTATGGAAGGCAGACTTACGTTGAATCCTTTGGCACATTTGAGCAAATTGGGAACGATTATGCTTTTGATTTTCGGTTTCGGTTGGGCAAATCCCGTACCGGTAAATCCGATTTATTATAAAAATCCGAGAAGCGGTATGTTTCTTGTAGGAATTGCCGGAATTGTAATGAATTTGCTTGTTGCTTTAGTATCTGTATTTATTTCGGCGACAATGGATATTGCAGGATTTTTGAAAGAAGGCGGAGCTACGCTTTTGTTTTGGATAATGACTTATAATACATGGCTCGCTTTTTTCAATATTTTACCGATTTGGCCGATGGACGGATTTCGTGTGGTAAGTGCTTTTCTTCCCTATGATCTTTCGTTACGGTTCGAGCAGTTTCTTGCAAAATACGGTTTTATCATACTTATGCTTTTGGTATTTACCGATATAGTCGATGAAATAGTCTCTCCTCTTGCGGGTACATACTTGTATTACTGCAGGGAAGTTATTTATTCGCTGTTACTTTGATAAAAAAATACGAAATAAAAAAAAGCACGAAATTTACGAAAAAGTTTCGTGCTTTCTTATATGCTTTATTATTCGTCTGCCGGATGAGTTCCGCGTATTTCTTTATTTATAATGTGTGTGTGGCATGTTCCGAAACGTGCAAGATAAGCTTTGAATTCTTCGGTTTCTTCTATTGATTTGAAGTGTGCATCTATGTGCATTTTCGTATTTGAATCCGACAGATAGCAATGCAATATATGTGATGATGCTTTTTTTATAAATTTAACCAGTTCGGATTTTTTGCCGAAATCTATATCGACGTGAAACAGTGCATGTACGTTGTAACCGAAAGCGGGACAGTTCGTATTTATTGTATAGCGCTCAACTATTCCCAAATCTTGAAGACGTTCTACACGATTTTTTGTCGCCTGTCCGGTAAGAAAAACTTTTTCTCCCAATTCTTTCATTGTAATGCGGCTGTTTTTACGCAATTGTTCTATAATTTGTAAATCCGTGTTGTCGATTAACTTATCCATTTTCAACTCCTTTGTTGTACGTGTATAATGTTATTATACCATTTTTATTTGCAATGTTTTTACTGTAAATTTGCATAAATTTCGTTTTATAAAATTCTTTTTCGGAGGAATTATGGTTATAACTTGGATTGTATTTGAATTTGTAGGTACTCTTGCATTTGCATTCTCCGGTGCAATGGTGGGTATAAAGGAAAGTATGGATCTTTTCGGTATAGTTGTACTTTCCATAATGACGGCTGTCGGTGGAGGTATATTGCGTGATTTGATGGTAGGGAATATACCCGTTACAATATTCAAACATCCTGCATCTTTTCTGATTGCCATAATTCTGGCGCTTGTTTTATCTATAGTTTACAGAATTACGGCGTTTTCATTCAGGAAGAATAAAATTTTTAAAATTCTTTTTTATATTTCCGATACCTTAGGATTGGGTGCATTTACCGTTACCGGTGCAACAATGAGTTTGTACATGTATCCGGAAATGCAATATGTCGCACCGATTACTTTAGGTGTGATTACTGCGGTGGGAGGCGGTTTGCTTCGTGATATGGCGGTACCGAAACGTCCTGTCGTATTGTATGCCGACATTTATGCCACTGCCTCGCTTGCAGGAAGTGTGATATTGTGTGCGATTTGGAGTTTAGGATACAAATTTGAAGCGGAGTGGGCAGGGTTTATCGTTGTAGTGCTTTTGAGATTTTTTGCAATTATTTACAAATGGCAACTTTTTAAACCTGTGGAAAAATGAATATGAATGAAATATTTTTATTTTGATGTATGTAAAATAAAAATTCCATTTAAGTAGAAATACTGAAATGTTCTCTTATCGTATGTACGTAAGGGGTACATAGTATATGCCTAAATGGAATTTTTTTATTTGTTTTTACTTGCTTCGCTAAGTTTTTGTACGTAAAATTTTGTACTTTCACATAAATCTTTACCGTGAGTGAGTAATGCTCCTCCTACGAGGAAAATCGTGTCGTCACCGTAAGTATTTACCATGTCATTGAAATTTTGCCACTTCATTCCGCCGGACGGTACGGGGAAGGCTTTTTTCAGATTTCCGATTTCGGTTTCCGTACCTTTTTTTACTGAAATGCAAGTTTCTTTCGTGAAACCGAATCTTCCTCCGTAACTTGCAAATATCACCGCATCCGCACCCATAATTCGAGTGAGTTTGCCGTAGTAACAATACGGAGAAATTCCGCAGGAGTCCGATAATGTCCATGCACCGGTGAGTGCAGGATGCATGAATATGGGCTTGTTGAATTTTTTATCGAAAGCCAATTTTTTAATGGCGGGAAATCCTACAAGTCCGGCAGATGCCATTACTGCATCAACTCCCATTTCCTGTGACAAAAATGCACGTTCTTCAAATTCGTTTGCATCGGCGGAAATATTTGAAACGTAAATGCAATTAAGACCGGTTTCGCTATTTGCTCTTTGCAGGGCATCTACGCAAGCTTTTACACGTTCTTTGAAAGGTGCATAACTTTGATTTATGAGATTGTGATCGTCTTTTATAATCGTACATCCGCCTTTTGCCAATTTGTAGACGAGATTTTGAAGCTCATTTATGTTGTATCCTACCGGTTTTATTGCCGACATGAAAATAGGACCGTTTTGTATATTACAAAGTTTTCGTATACCTTCTCGTCCGAATTTGGGACCTTTGTATATTTTGTACATTTCATCCGTCAATGAAATATCTTCAAGACGTATATTCGATTTTAAAGATGTATTTCCGAACAATGTATTTAATAATCCTACACATTCACTTTCGCAAATTGAAGAATCATATGAAATAGTTGCAAGGAAACAATTGTCGGAAATTTTTTCAAGAGATTCTACATTTCCCAATAAAGTGTTTTCTATGCGAGTGTTTTCTATAAGTGAATAAGGACACTCGACAGTTTGTTCCAATGCTGTTGCAAATGCGATGTCCTTTGCTTCGTTGTAGGAATTTGATGAAATTTTGTAAGTTGCCGAAAAACGTTTATTGGCATTCGTGTCAAAACTCATTTAATTCTCCTTGTTGTGATTTGCGGTATCGTCGGAAAGCCAGTACAAAGGTCTGTTACGTGTTTCCTCGTATATGCGGCTTATATATTCTCCGATTATACCCAGACCCATCAAATTTACACTTCCGAAAAGTGAAATCAAAATAGTTACCGTAGACCATCCGGGCACCGTTGAATCGGTAAGGTAGCAAAACAATACATGAATAATCATCACGCAACCTAAAAATCCGGACAACAAACCTATGTAAAAAGATGCACGAAGAGGAAGAGTTGAATTTGCCAAAATTCCGTCAACTGCCAAGTGAAGCATTTTACGCATCGAAAATTTAGATACACCGGCATGACGCTTGGGAGCTTTGAAACTTACTGTCGTTTGCTTAAAGCCCATTCCGCCTACAATTCCTCTTATAAAACGGTTATGCTCTTTGAACTTGAGAAAAGTATTCAACGCTTTTCTGCTCATAAGACGAAAATCGGATCCGCCCGGAACGACCGGAGTTGTGGAAATCGTGTTTATAAAAGCATAATAACTTTTTGAAGTTAATTTTTTCACCCAATTTGCATCTGAAGTCGCAGTACGGACAGTCTGCACCACATCATATCCTTCACGCCACTTTTCGACAAGGACGGGAATAAGTTCCGGCGGGTGCTGCAAGTCTCCGTCCATTGTAATTACACAATTGCCTTTTGCAAAATCCATACCGCAAGTAATTGCAATCTGATGACCGAAATTTTTTGCGAAAGTCAAAGCACGAACATGAGAATCTTTTTGTGCAAGTTCATTTAAAAGAAATTCACTTTTATCTCTAGAACCGTCATTTACATATATAATTTCATAATCCGTTCCCAAAGACTGCATGACCTTGGTTACTTCTTCGTAAAAAAACGGTATATTTTCTTCTTCATTATATACAGGTGTTACAATCGAAATCATAAATCCTCCAAGTAATTTTATATAAACATTATACATGAAAAAAGGAGCTTTGTTTATCCATATTTTGATTAAATAAATTATTTATGCTTGCCTTTATATTTTCTTTTTAGTACCATTGAAACGATGAGACATGGAGGAAATACAATGAAACTGAGAGATTTGTTACTTGTACTTGTACTGATTTATTCCGGATACAGAATAATATATGGAAACGGGTTTACTACAGTTAATCTGTTTTTGGTTTTATGTTCGGTAATTGCGGTAATATCAACCGTTTTGGAACGCAGCGGATATTTTGAAAAAATTCGCAAAGAAAAAGAAGAATACATGAAAAAAGAAGAATTGCAAAGTCGAGAAAACGGCAATCGGGAGTAAAATTTGGATATAGAAACATACATAGTAAAGAAAGCGAATGAATTTGCAAGAAGTAATGAAAAAAGAATGAAAATTACAAAGTATATTGCAAAATACGGACATTTGCTGTTTGTAATTTACGGAGCTATATACTTTCTGCTTCCCGGAAGAACACAGAGGGAGAGGCGGAAAAATTGTATTTTGATTCTTGCTTCGATATGCATAAGTTCGATAATTTCTTTTTTTATCGGGAAAAAATTTTATAGAAACCGTCCGTTTGTAAAAGATAAAAATATAAAAGACATAACAAATCATAAAGCCAACGCATCATTTCCGAGCAATCACACAATGAACGGCGCAATAGTATTGATGTATCTTTTGAAAGAAAAAGCACCGTTTTCAAAAATGTTGGTACCTATTTGGCTTGCAATGTCCGTTTCACGTGTTTTTGCAGGAATACATTATATAAGCGACTTGGCGGGCGGAGTATTTATTGCAAGTGTGGTATATAAAATAAAGGAACTTATATTTCAAAATAAAAGAGGCTGAAATGGAAGCACATGAAAATACCGGTAAATTTGCGATGCTGCATATAGCGGAAATACTTATACACGGCTCCGATGAGCGGCATCCTTTGTCGCAACAAAAAATTTTGGAAATATTGAAAAATAAATGCAATGTAACGGTTAATCGTAAAACTGTAGGTAAAAATCTTACACGAATGAAAGAAACGGGTTGGCCGGTGGAATGTAGGCAAGTGATGCGAACCATGAACGGGAAAAAAGTACCGCTCACATTGGATTGGTATTGGAAACATCATCTGTCACATGATGATTTCAATCGCTTATCTGAAATGCTTTATTTTTCACATAATTCTCCGACACAAATAAAGAAAATTTTGACGAAAATAAAAGAATTTCAGTTCCAAGGTGAAAATGAAGAAAAAGTATTTATAAAAAATATTCCCAACAATAATTACAGTTCAAGCGACTTGTCCAAATCTTTGCAAATTGTATCGGATGCGATAACCGGTAAAAAACGTATTGATTTTTCATACATGATTTATGATATTGACGGAAAATTGAAATCCGATAAAAATGTCGAAGGCAGTGACAAAATTTATTCTGTAAGTCCGTATCTTATAGTTGCGAGTGACGGAAGATACTATCTTTTGGGCAATGAAGACGGTAAAGAAAGTGTAAATTTTTTCACAATGGAACGCATGGCAAATATAAAAATATCTGAATACGATGCAAGAGTTCAGAAAACTGTAAACGCTTTTAAAAACGGAGTGAAGTTAAATGAACTTGTCGGAGTTTATCCTGAAATTTATGTAGGTAATGAAGATGTATGCGTATGTGAAATAGCACCTGAATTTCTGACTGATGTAATTGAAGTTTTCGGAAAATCCGTACATGTAACTGAAGTAACTCCGAATAAAATAAAAATTGAAATAAAAGCATTTGTATCGGCGGTTTACGGTTTGGCAATGAGAAATTCCTCTTTCGTGCGTGTAATTTCTCCTGCCGATTTGGTAAAAAAAATACGTGACGATGTAAAAAATCTTTCACGTATGTATGGAGGAGTGTAGTATGTGGCTCGGCATTGTAGCAATTGCAGTAATCGCCATAATATTACTTATACTTATCCTTCTTTCAATTCCTTTACGTTATAGTATTTTTGCGGATAACGAACATATATGTATAAAAGGAAGTTGGTTATTCGGAATTTTAAGTAAAAAATATGAAATAAATTTTTCGAAATTTATCGAAAGTAATATTGAAAGTAAAGACAAAGAAAAAAACTCGTATGCCGAAAAAGATGAAAAATTTATTGAAGATACGATAAAAAACACTGAAAATGTAGAAAAAAATCTTGAAATGAAGGATAATGAAAGTACGAAGTTTTCCGAAAGAGGTGCAAAAGAGGAAAAAGAAAATGATTCGTTTAAAGAAAAAAGCGAAAAAATTACTTTTATGGATAAGCTTCGTTTTGCGACAAAAAACGGAACGGTGCGTATAGTATTGGAAAGTTTGAAAAAACTTCTCTACATAAGTAAGCCTGATGAGTTGAATGTATCCGGGAAAATAGGATTGGGAGATTCTTCCGATACCGGAATACTTGTCGGAGCAACTTATGCGATTTTTCCTGATTTTGCCGTAGAGATAGATTGGAAATATTTGGAAAAAGTTTTTGAGTTGAAGGCAAATTGCAAAGGTTCCGTAATGCCGATAAAAGCAATTTGGATTATAGGTATAGCTTTCATGTCCAAGCCTGTTCGTGAATTTTTGTCATATACAAGGGGGAAAACCGATGAATGATGAATTGAAGAAAGAATTGTTTAAGGAATTCAAAGATTTGATTACTACTGAAACTGTAGTAGGTGAACCGGTTTACTTGGGTGATACCGTTATAGTTCCTTTTGTAGAAATTTATTTCGGATTCGGCAGCGGTACGTCAAAATCTTCAAACGGCAGTCAAGGATTCGGAGGCGGCGGAAAAGTTGTTCCTACAGCGGTTTTGATTATACATGGAGAAAGAGTGGAAATATTCTCCGTAAAAAATGCTGCACCCGGAAATACCGTAGATCGAATAATCAATTTGGTTCCCGATTTGATTTCAAAATTCAAAAAGAGAAAAGACAAAAAAGACAAAGTGCGTGAAGCGGCATTGGAAGAAGCTCAAAAGGCAATGCGTGAAGAAGCGGAAACAGCTGCACTGGAAGCGAAAACAAATATTAAAGAGTGATTTAAAAATATTGACAGAGTTTAATATTATATAATATAATGTTGTATGTTCAAGCATTTTGTAATGCCTGTAAGGAGGATATTATATGAAGATGAATAAATTGGTAGCCGTTGTGGCAGCCGGTATGATTACGATGGGTGCAGCTGTTTCAGCTTCAGCAGCCGGAGTAGGATATGTAAACGTAGCAGCATTACTTCGCGCACATCCGAAATTTGAAAGAGCTCAACTCGAACTTCAGAGCACTGAACAGAGATTGAGTGCTGATTTAGAAAAGAACGCAAAGAACAAAACACCGCAGCAGCAGCAGCAGTTGCTCGGAGAAGCACAGAGACAATTGGCAGAAAAGCAGCAGTCCGTAATGGCTCCGATTCAGCGTGATATCGTAAATGCGATTAAATCTGTTCGTAAAGAAAAAGGATTGGACATTATTATCGATCAGGCAGCTGTAATTGACGGCGGTGAAGATGTAACTGCAGCAGTAGCACAGAAAGTTGCAAAGTAATTAATGAATAAAATTTAAAAATGCACATCCAGGTGTGCATTTTTTATTTTCTGAAATCATAAAATTTTAAAATAAATAAAAATTTGTTTTTAGTATATACTTTTTAAAATTTGTGTTAATATAGATAGGTGAAAATGAAAAGTAAAGAGAGATGAGACATTATGAAGTTTTTTATCGACACTGCAGATATAAATTTAATACGTTCGGCTGTTGAATTGGGATTTATTTCGGGTGTTACCACAAATCCGTCATTAATTGCAAAAGAAGGTGTAAATTTCCACGAAAGAATAAAAGAAATTTCAGAAATAGTAGACGGACCGATTTCAGCGGAAGTTTTGTCTGATGATGAAGAAGGAATGATGAAAGAAGCGTTGGAGCTTTCGGCAATTCATAAAAATATCGTCATAAAAATACCTATGACCGAAAACGGAATGAAAGTTGTTTCCGCATTGAAGAAAAAAGGTATAAAGACAAACGTTACTTTGGTATTTTCCGCAAATCAGGCATTATTTGCAGCACGTGTAGGAGCATCATATGTAAGTCCGTTTGTAGGACGTATTGAAGACATCGGCTGGGACGGTGTGGAACTTATAAGTAAAATTTCTGAAATTTTCAATTTTCATGATATAGATACGGAAATCATTGCCGCTTCAATCAGAAAGCCTTTACATTTGGAACAATGTGCACTTGCCGGTGCAGATATAGCTACCGTACCGTATAAAGTGCTTATAGATGCGTTGTACCATCCGCTTACGGAAAAAGGGATAAAAAAATTTCAAGAGGATTACAAAAAAATTCGTATTCATGATTGATAATAATGAAATCGTCTCGAACGGGGCGATTTTTTATTTAAGAAAGGTATATATGGAATTCAAACAAGATTTGAGAAAAATTGCGACTACCATGATTCCGGTGCTTATAGCACAACTTTCAATGGTAGGGATGAACTTTATGGACAGCACGATGAGCGGTCATGTAAGTGCGGATGATTTGGCGGGAGTTGCGGTAGGCGCAGGATTGTTCATGCCGGTACTTACATGCTCATTGGGTATTTTATCAGCATCTACACCGATAATTGCACAATTGGTAGGTAAAAAAGAAAATGAAAAAATACCGTATGTGGTAAGAACCGGTATTTTGCTTGGAATAATTATCGCACTTGTATTTGCAACGGCATATTTTATTTTTATAGACAATATAATGAACGCACTTGCGCTTACACCGTCGGTAGAGAAAATTGCACGAATGTACCTTCTTGCAATGGTGGTTGCAGTGTTCTTTCAAGCGCCGCTCATATCGATACGAGCATTAACGGATACCGTTCAAGGTACTGCATTGTCCATGAAACTTTTTTTAACGGCACTTCCGATAAACGGACTTTTGAATTACCTTTTTATCTTCGGTGCGTTCGGTATGGAAGGATACGGAGGAGTAGGAGCCGGAATTGCAACTGCAATTACATACATGCTTGTTCTTGGTATGTTTTTATTTGCAATACGACAAGATCCCGTATTTCAAAGTAAAAAAATATTTTCAGGTTTAAAAACTTACATACGTGATTGGAAAGAGTATTGTGAAATAGGAATACCGAACGGACTTGGAATATTTATGGAAACAAGTCTTTTCGGATTTTTGATAATATTTATGGCGAAATTCGGTACCGTTGCAATCGGTTCGTATCAAGCGGCACTAAATTTTTCAAATTTGATATACACCATACCTTTAAGCTGTTCGATAGCAATGACTATCTTGATAGGAGTTGAAGTGGGTGCAGGAAGATATAAAAAAGCGAAAAAATACGGAAGATGCGGAATTGTACTTACACTTGCAATTGCGGTAATTACACTTATATCGACAATAGCATTTCGAAGTTATATAGCAAGACTGTATTCAAATGAAGCCGAAGTTTTGGAATTGGTTGCACAATTTCTTGTATATTGCGCGTGTTGGCAAATGTTTGATGCCGTAGCTGCTCCGATACAAGGTATATTGAGAGGGTATAAAGATGTAAAAATACCGTTTATTATGATGGTGATTGCATATTGGTGCGTGTGTCTTCCTGTCGGATTGATTATGGATCACGTATTTAATCACGGACCTTTTGCATATTGGCAAGGACTTGTAAGCGGAGTCGGTGCATCTGCAACATTACTAACTGCAAGACTTATATACTTGGAAAGAAAATACGGAAAATTTAAAAGTACAAATTAATATATGAAACAAAAAAGTCGTTCACTCGTCAAATGTGAACGACTTTTAACTTATACATGGGAAATTTTTACGTTGTTGTGAAATCTCTTTTTGATATAAAAAATTATAATGCCTATAATTGCGACAATTACTCCGTCACCGATTATACTCCAACCGCAACCGTAAATTGCATAAATGCTATATACTGCGCCGATAAATGCGGAAAAGTTTGTCAGACCGCGTTTGCTTTTCTCTATACCTTCTATTCTTTGCATCGCAGGAACGGAGGCCATGGAAAGTACATAAGGTATAAGGTTTATAGTTACCGCCAAATTAATCAAAATGTTGAACTGATTAATCAAAGTTGGACTTATAGTCATCAAAGACAAAACCAGCTGAATGATAAGTACGGTAAAGATAGACATATAAGGAGCGCCTCTTGAAGTTACTTTTTGCAAGTAATGCGGGAAATGTCCGAGCGATGCCGAATTACGTACGACTTCGGCAATTGTGAATTGCCAAGCAGTTAAAGAAACGAAACATGAAACTACCAACATGCAAGAAACGATATGACCGGTAGTATTACCCATCATTGCCGCATAAGCAAGTCCGAAAGGAGCATTTGCACCGATAAGTTCCGTATAAGGTACGATACCTCCGATAATTGCAGTAGACAAAGTATACATAATACCTGCAAGCAATGTTCCGGATAAAACTGCGATAGGAACGTTTTTTTCAGGATTTTCAACAGCAGAGGAATTTGCACACGCAGTTTCAAGTCCTAAGAAAGACCAAAGAATAATTGCAATAGAATCTTTCAATGTTACGATAAACGGTAATCCTCTAGGATTCCACGCCTGCATGTAAGTGTCCATACTGAAAGAAGTGAATCCGAACAAAAGTAATCCTATAATAGGAATCATTACACAAATTACACCTATTGAACCGAAACGTCCGGTACCTTTTGACCCCAAAAAACTTATGGAAGCCGAAAGTATAAGAACAACTATAGTAGTCAAACAAGATCCTACAGGCGAAAGATTCCAACCGAACACATAAGAAGCATAACTTACAACACCTATAGAAATAGCTATATTTGCGATAATAAGAGAAATCGTATAAGTGAAATTGGCAAGGAAATTGCCCAATTTACCGAAACCGTACTCCGCATAACCCCCTAAACCGCCGCCTTTTTTGTTGTACATACCGCATTTTGCAAAAGCATAAGCCAAAATAGTAGCTCCCAAAGAAGCCAAAATCCAAGCAAATATTGAAATAGTACCTATTTCGGCAAGCTTGGAGGGCAGCAAAATTATTCCCGAACCCATCATATTGATAGCAGTAACGGTAGTCAGCTGTAAAACACCCATTTTTTTTGCGTTAGCCATAATATCATCCTTCTTTCTTTCCGGTATGCGAAAAGCGAAATAATCAAATAGAGAGTATCGCTAATTCACGTTATTGCTAAAGCAATATAACATATAAAAAAAGTTGATACAATACTTATTTTGAGGAGAAAAATGAATAAAAAATTTTAAATTTTTTTTGAGAACAGAAAATAGAGAATTTGGAAGAAATGGGAAGACAAATTTAAAAGTCAAAAGAATAAAGGCGTTATAAAACGGAATTTTTATGCAATAAAAATTAAAAACATGCGAGAAAAACGGAAAGAATATACAAAAATAAATAAAATCTGAAAAATATTTCAGTGTTAAAAAAACCTTAAATAGCTTTATTCAGCTTAAAACGAGCATAAAAGGCTTAATATTAAAATATAACCGTATGAAAAGTTGAAGAGATATTTTTTTATACAAATATAAAAATTTTTTTATAAGAAAAAATATCCGTTTTGTGCGAAAATAAAGAAAAAGAAGAGAGAAAAGTATTCGTTGTTTGCATATATATGCAAAATATAAAACATTTGAAATCAAAAAAATATTTTCATTTTAATTTTGAGTAAAGTAAAGAAATACGAAGTAAAAACGAAAAAAAGCGATAAATGTAAAGAAAAATGAAAAAATATTTTTCAATGTAAGCGTTCAACGTAAATGAATCATATAAACATGTCGGAAAATGTATTAAAGACCTTATTCATATTAATAAAAACCGGCGGATTTTAATATATTTGTTGACTTTTGAGGCTCTTTTGTTTATACTTAACTACAATATTAACGGTCGATGATTCGAAAGTATTCTTAATGAAAAGGAGAAATTGCTATGGCTGATATGCAACGTACGCTTGTCACCCGTGAAGGGCTTGAAAAAATGCAAAAAGAATTGGACGAGCTTCGCTCCAAAAAACGTGGCGAAGTGGCACAGCGTTTAAAAGAAGCCATTTCAATGGGAGATCTTTCGGAAAACTCCGAATACGATGATGCAAAGAATGAACAGTCTTTCGTTGAAGGTAGAATTTTGGAACTTGAAACGAAGATCAGAACTGCAGTACTTATTTCTCAAAAGAAAAAAGGCGGCAGAGTGGATTTGGCATCAACTGTCACCATACAGGATATGAGTGACGGTTCCGAAGAGACCGTGACCATTGTAGGCAGTACGGAATCCGATCCGTTTGAAGGTAAGATTTCAAACGAATCTCCGGCAGGACGTGCACTTATGGGCTCAAAGTTGGGAGATATCGTGGAAGTTGATGCTCCTACAGGTATTATTAAGTATAAAATAACAGGTATCGACGGTGCGAAAGTCAAATGAGCCTTACGGCTCAGATTAAATTAAACTCGGATATGAAAAAAACACGTTCAACAGAACGTTAGTCACTTGATTAGTTATGTATTGTAAATAAAGGAGTTTTTATTATGTCAAATAACAGAGTTAACGATACCAATGAACAAAGAGAAATTCGAATTGCAAAGTTAGATCAGATTCGTGCATTAGGATATGACCCCTTCGGTCAGAAGTTTGCATTCACGCATCGTGCTGCAGACGTTTTGGAAAATGCTCAGGCATTGGAAGAATCCGGTGAACATGTAAGACTTGCCGGACGTTTGATGCTTATTCGTGACCACGGTAAGACTGCATTTGCAGTACTTCGTGATGACAGAAGCGACATTCAGCTTTACTTCCGTAAGGATGAACTTACAGAAAATGAATGGGCATTGTACAAGCTCTTGGATATGGGAGATATTATCGGAGTTGAAGGTACGGTATTCAAGACACATACCGGAGAAACTACGATTCGTGTTTCCACATACACAATTTTAACTAAGACATTACGTCCGATGCCTGAAAAGTGGCATGGACTTACAGATAAGGAACAGCGTTATCGTATGAGATACGTAGACTTGATTTGCAACCCGCAAGTTAAGGATACATTTATCAAGAGAACGAAGATGCTCAATGCTATTCGTAAGTGGTACACCGATCACGGATTCTTGGAAGTTGAAACACCGGTATTGCAGCCGTTGTACGGCGGTGCAAATGCTCGTCCGTTCGTTACACATTTGAACGCTATGGACATGACAATGTACTTACGTATTGCACCGGAACTTTACTTGAAGAGATTGGTTGTCGGCGGTATCGACAGAGTGTTTGAAATTACACGTAACTTCCGTAATGAAGGTATGGATGCAAAGCACAATCCTGAATTTACAGCTATGGAATCATACCAGGCATACGGTGATATCGAAGATGCAATTCATCAGACGGAAGAAATTGTTGCGGAATGTGCAAGAATTTGCTACGGTTCTACAAAGTTCGTATACGAAGGTGTTGAATTGGATGTAACTCCTCCGTGGCCGCGTCTTACAATGTCGGAAGCTGTAAAGAAGTACACAGGCGAAGATTTCGACGCTGCAAAGACATTGGAAGAAGCACGTGCAATTGCAGATCGTTTGAATGTAGAATACGGTGAATACGAAGGTCCGGGTAAGATTTTGGCAGATGTATTCGATGAATACGTTGAAGACAAGCTCGTACAGCCGATTCATATTACACGTCATCCGATTGAAGTTTCACCGTTGTCCAAGCTCAGTGCGGACGACCACAGATTCACAGACAGATTTGAATCTTACATCTTTACACGTGAACTTGCAAACGGATTCTCGGAAATTAACGACCCGATTGATCAGCGTAAGCGTTTCGAAATTCAGCTTGCAGACCGTGACGATGACGAAGCACATCCGATGGATGAAGACTTTATCAGATCTTTGGAATACGGTATGCCTCCGACAGGCGGATTGGGTATCGGATTGGATCGTCTCTTTATGCTTATGACAGGATCACACAGCATTCGTGACGTAATATTCTTCCCGACAATGAAGCCGGAAGGTTACGGTGAAGACGAAGAAACTGAAAAATAAGAATAATAAGAGTAACCGATACGATATCGGTTACTCTTTTTGATTGCAGAATAGGAGTAAGGGAAACCTTACTCTTTTTTGTTTGTGTGAAAATATAATAATCGTGAAATGAATTTTCTGAATTTGATTTTTGCAATTGTGTAAAAAGATGAAACTAAAACTTTTTTTATATGTATGAATTACATAAATTTATTTTTGAAATTTATACGGATTTTACAATAGAGCATTTCTTTTTGAATAATTTTAATTTAATTTTCAAATTTTATACATGCATTTGATTGGATTTTGATAAACGGTTTGTATATTGAATAAAGAGAGTTATTTTTAGGAGGATGCGATATGAGAAAAACTCAGAAAAAACTTCTTTTGTGCGGTATATTGGCTTGTATGTCCGCTTTGGGAAATGTAGCGGGAATATCCGCTGCGGACATAAGAATTTTACCGATAGACACGGCGAAGTTCTGGGCGGGCGCCCGCTTCGACTTTGACGTGGAAGTGGCGACGGAAAAACCGTTGGGAGATGTAAAAATAGAAATTAACGGCATTTCAGCGGATAAATTTTTCGAAAAACCGCTTGTAAAAAAAGATTTGGGAAACGGAGTTACTTCTTTCAGAGTAAACGACGTAACTTTCAAGAAACCGGGTAAAGCCGTTGTAACCGTGAAGGCGGATGAAAACGGAAAAACATACACTGCAAACGCGGATTATTCCGTAGTTTCCGAAAAAGCGAACAAGAAAGCGAAAAACGTAATTCTCTTCATAGGTGACGGCATGTCGCTTCAGGCAAGACAAATTGCAAGAATTATTTCAAAAGGAATGACGAACGGAAAGTACAATGATTATCTTGCAATGGAAAAACTTGAAAACAACGCCGTTATTACGACAAGCGGCTACGATTCGCTCGTTACCGACTCGGCAAACTCGGCATCCGCTTATGCCACCGGACATAAATCCGTGGTAAATGCAATGGGCGTATATGAAAACTCCACCGAAGATCCTTTTGACGACCCGAAAGTTGAAAACATAGCGGAAATTTTGAAAAGAACAAGAGGTATGTCAATCGGTCTTGTAACGACGGCGGAATCAACCGACGCGACCCCGGCCGCAATGGTAGGACATACAAGAAGACGTGCAAATCAGGATTATCTTGCAAAAGACTACTTGGAAGACTATCATCGTCCCGATGTAATTTTGGGCGGCGGCTCTCGCAGATACATTCCGAAAGATCTTCCGGGTTCGAAACGTAAAGACAATATAGATGTAATTGAAGAATTCAAGAAGAAAGGTTACACTTTCGCTTCCGACAAAGAGGAACTTTTGAACGCATCGGGAGATAAACCGCTATTGGGACTCTTCCATACATCTACAATGAACGTTTATATCGACAGAGAAATGTTTAAAAATCCGAAAGTTTTGAAAAATTTCCCAAATCAGCCCAACTTAATAGACATGACGAAGAAAACATTGGAAATTTTATCCAAAAACGAAAACGGTTTCTTCGCGATGATAGAAGGCGCTTCCATCGACAAACAATTACACGATATGGACTGGCACAGAGCTACATATGACACAATCGAATTCGACAAAGCGATAGAATATGCGCGCGACTGGAGTTTGAAACGCGGCGACGATACGTTGATTATCGTGCTTGCGGACCATGCTCACGGTATTTCCATAAGCGGTACATACCATGAAAAAGACGGCAAGAAAGGCGCCGAAGCGGTACGTATTTATGCAGATTCCATATTACCGACATTCAAGGATTTGGACGGCGACGGATTCCCTGAAAATCCCGATCCGGACGTAACTTTGGCGGTACAATACGCAAACCACCCGAGTTACTACGAAAACTATCACTTCATGGAAGTTCCTACACCTCCGGCGCTTGCAATAAATGAAACCGTGAAAGAAGCGGTACGTACAGGAGATAAAGTAGAATACAAAGAAGTATTGCAGGCAAGTTCGAAAGCAAATCCGGCACGCATTCCCTTAGGCGGAAAACCGGAGCTTGTACCGGCAAACATTCCGAAATCAGATCCTCAGGAAGTGCACTCCGCGGACGACATTCTTCTCAATGCGGGTGGTCCGGGATCCGAATACTTCAAGGGTATGATGGACAACACGGAAGTATTCTTCGGAATTCTCCGCGCGCTCGGAATAGATGCGAATAAAAACTTAAAATGACAAAATTTCAAAAAAATATAATTTTACTTTTGCTGACGATACTGTTGCTTCTATGTTTTAAATTCTCGGCATCCGCGACCGAACTAGAATTCGATGAAATGTATGCGGGATGGTCATCTGGCGCATTAATCTATTCGCAAAAACTCGAAAGTCTGGAAGGGCGTGAAGTCACCGTTACGGGGTACATGGCTCCGCCGCTTACACCGACAATTCGATTTTTCGTACTGACGGAAGTGCCCATGGCAATCTGTCCCTTTTGCAGCAGCGACGCTGATTGGCCGGACAATATTATCGTAGTTAAAGTACAGAATTCGATTACCGCACTTCCCTATGACGTACCGATTTCCGTAACCGGAACTTTGGAAATAGGAAGTGAAATAGATTATGAAACCGGATTCGTCAGTCAACTCAGGATAAGAGCATACGATATTTCTACATATTGATGAAAGGAAAGGAGAAACTCTTGATTGAAGTAAGTAATTTGACTCGTACATTCTCCGATTCTTCGGGATATGTGGTAAAAGCCTTGTTGGTTAAAGAGTTCAAGCTGGAAAAAGGAGAAAAAACGGCACTCATAGGACCGTCGGGAAGTGGAAAAACAACTTTTTTGCACTGTCTTTCCGCTCTCCTTTCTCCGACATCCGGAATTATTCTCATCGACGGACGAAGCGTAGAAACGATGACAAGCAAAGAAAAAGAAAAATGGCGCGCGACATTCGTAGGATATATATTTCAAAAAGCACTTCTGATTCCGTATCTAAACGTTTATGAAAATATTTCTCTTTCTGCGGAGATGGCGGGAAAAAAGAAAACGAAAAAAGAAATAGAAAATTGGCTTGAGAAAGTAGGACTTGAAGGTTACGGAAAAAGAAAACCCTCCGGACTTTCCGGAGGAGAACAGCAACGAGTTTCATTCATTCGCGCAATTATTAAAGAGCCGAAACTTATTCTTGCGGACGAACCCACCGCATCGCTTGATATGGAAAACGGTCGCATTCTTATGAAACTGCTTCTCGATTATCAAAAAGAAAGTGAATGCATGCTCATATGTGCGACTCACGATCGACAAGTGCAAAAATATTTTTCTCGTAAATTTGTTTTGGAAAGAGAGCGTGTACCATGTACCTGAAATTGGCATTCCTTTCTCTTTGGCGCCGCGCATTGAAACATTGCATAATACTTTTCTTCATTGCTGCGGTCACGGCTCTCCCCGTTTTTCTTTTACAAATGACAGGCGGTTTGTATCGCGGAATTAATCGTGCGGTCGAACCGTTTCCCATTATAGCCGGATCGAAAGGTTCGGCTTATCAGCTTGTATTGAGTACGGTGTTTTTAAAAGACAGACCTTTAGGAAACATTTCTTATAAAACCGTTGAAGATATAAGAAAAAGCGGAAAAGCTCATGCGGTTTATCCTTTGGCGTTCGGCGACAACTATCGCGGATTTCCTATCGTAGGCGTAGAAAAAGAAATTTTTCAATACAAACCCGATTTGCAAAAAGCACCGTGGCTTACAATTGAAAACGGAAAAATTTTCTCCGAAAAAAGAGAAGTCGTTTTGGGAAGTGAAGCCGCACGTCTTTCCGGTCTTAAAATCGGAGATACTTTCGCATCGATACACGGAATTGCGAAAAAAGGCAAAAAACATGCCGGTGAAAATAAAGTGGCCGGGATACTGGCTCCCCTCGGAGGTCCTTACGACACTGCAATTTTTACCGATATACGCGATGTGTGGGAAGTTCATCATTTGCCAGCATGGATGGAAAAAGGTGAAGTCACCGCGCTTCTGATTCGTCCCGAAGGTTACAAAGAAGCGATGCAACTTTTAGCCGAATATCAAAATAATAAAGAAGTACAACTTGTATTTCCTTCTCAACCGGTTATTTCTTTGTACCATACAATAGGACAAAGCAAGGAGTTTTGGGAAATTCTGATTGCATTTCTTATAACGTTTTGCATTCTTATTACACTTTCGGTAATGTACTTAAACGGTAAAAACAGAGTGCACGAATTTGCTCTCTTGAAAGCTTTGGGTGCCGGAAACGAAGGCATCGTGAAAATTGTTATCGGAGAACAGGCGATTCTTCTTTTCGTCGGATCGGTTCTAGGTTGGCTCGGTGCATGGGCGGCGACTTTGCTTGTTGCTCATATGATTTCAAATGAAGCGGCGATTGTTATGGACACGTCTCCGCTTTGGCAGGGAATGCTTGTAATTCCGATTATGACAATTTGCGGAACTTTGGCAAGTTTCGTTCCCGCATTTTTTATCAAAAACAAAGAACTGTCTTCTTATTTGTAAAGAGGCTGTTTTGTAAATTCAATATTAAAAAGCTCGCATCGCATATGAATTTATCGTGAAAAGAAGAGTGCATAAAAATAATAAAATAAAGTATACCGTATGAATTAAAATTGAGAATAACTATAACTCTTAAGTTATGTAAAGAAACAATTTCAACCGATATTTATTAAAACAAGATTATCAAAAATGTAAGTAACGGCACTGTCGGAGGGAGAAAAGGATGTTTTTTAAAATTTGCAATGCATAGAATGTTATTGCGATGATTAAATCATAATGAATTTCTATTGATTATATTTATACACCGTTTGTATTGTCTTTATTGTAATAAAAATAAAAGATGATTAAAAAGCAATATTTAAAAGTATTAGTCAGGGGGTGATGATTTATGATATTTTAAGTACAGATGAGGTTTTCAGAAAACTCTTAAGAAAGTCTTATCTGTTTTATGCGCATAAAATATGGTGTTTTATTTCAAGGAGGAGTACGATGAAAAAATTGAAATTGTCCTACTCGGATAAAGCTCGCGAATTGTTTGAAATTAGAACAGCACGTGAAATCGTTGATTTAGCTAAAACCGACTTTTTGGACATTGCAACAATTATCATCACAGCTGATGATGAAGCTTTGTTGAAACCGGCAGTTGCAGAATTTAAGATTCCGGTATTCTTGATTGCAGAAGAAGGAAAACCAATTTCTGATGAATTATTGTCAAAAGTTTTCCGCGTAATTGACTTGGATAAATCCGGAGTTCAGTTCTACAACGACCAGATTGAAAATGCGGCTACAACATATGAAAACAAACTCTTGCCGCCATTCTTCAAAGCATTGGTGGACTTCGTTGAAGCAGGTTTCGGTAACTATGCTACACCGGGTCACCACGGTGGACAATATTTCTGTAAGCATCCGTCAGGAAAAGCTTTCGTTGATTTCTTTGGGGAAAACCTTTTCAGAGCAGACTTAAGCTCCTCTGACGTTCAGATGGGTGACCTCTTGATTCACGAAGGTGCTCCATGTGATGCTGAACAGTATGCAGCCAGCGTATTTAAAGCTGACAAGACTTACTTCGTATTAAATGGTACTTCAGGCTCCAACAAGGTTGTATTGAATGCAGCTATCGCTCCAGGCGACATCGTTCTTTACGACAGAAACAACCATAAATCAATTTCTCAGGGGGCTTTGGTACAGGCAGGCGCTATTCCGGTATTCTTGGAAGACGCTCGTAACCCGTACGGCTCCATCGGTGGTATCAAGAGTCACTGCTTCGAAGAAGACTACATTCGTAAGCTCATTGCCGAAAAAGATCCGGTAAAAGCTAAGGAAGAACGTCCGATTCGTATCGCAGTTATTCAGCTCGGAACATATGACGGATGTATCTACAACGCTCGTCAGGTAGTAGATCGTATCGGTCACCTCTGTGACTACATCCTCTTCGACTCTGCTTGGGTAGGATATGAACAGTTCATTCCGATGATGAAAGACTGCAGCCCGATGCTCTTGGAACTCGGCCCGAATGACCCTGGTATTTTCGTAACTCAGTCCGTTCACAAACAGTTGGCAGGTATTTCAATGGCATCTCAGATCCACAAGAAAGACCGTCACATTAAGGGACAGGACCGTTACATTCCGCACAAACGTGTAAACAACGCATTCATGCTTCACGCATCCACATCACCGTGCTACCCGATCTTCGCATCCTTGGACGTAAACGCTAAGATGCACGAAGGCAAAGCCGGAATTCGTATGTGGGTAGATACAGTTAAGAACGCAATTGAAGCTCGTAAGGCTGTATTGCGTAACTGCAAGTACGTTCGTCCGTTACTCCCGAAAGAAGTATATGGCAAGAAATGGGAAGACGGCGACACCGAAAAGATGGCAAACGACTTGGAATACTGGAAACTTACACCGGGTGCTAAATGGCACGGATTCAAAGGCTACGGCCAAGATCAGTACTTTGTAGACCCGATGAAACTTCAGTTCTTGACAGCAGGTATCAACATCGAAACAGGCGAATATGAAGAAAACGGTGTACCGGCTAACGTTATAGCCAACTACCTCCGTGAAAACGGAATTATTCCGGAAAAGACGGACTTGAACGCAGTTCTCTTCGTTCTTACACCGGCTGAAACCAAGTCCAAGATGGATGACTTGATTGCTAAGCTCGTTCGTTTCGAACAGTTGTACGAAGCAGATGCTCCGATGGAAGAATTACTTCCGAACATCTATGCAGCAAACAAGGATGTTTACAAAGGATTCACAATTAAGATGCTCTGCCAGAAGATGCACAACTTCTACAAAGACAGAAAAGTTAACGTTCTTCAGGAACGTCTCTTCCACGCAGACTACTTACCTGAATGGGCAATGACAGCTCAGCAGGCAAACTTCGAATTCGTAGCTAACCACGGCGAATTGATTCCGTTGGATCAGGCTCAAGGCAGAATCGCATTGGAAGGTGCGCTCCCGTACCCGCCAGGAATTCTGACAATTCATCCAGGTGAAAGATGGTCTGAAACATGTGTTAACTACTTCCTTGCATTGCAAGAAGGTATTAACTTGTTACCGGGCTTCACACCTGAAATTCAGGGTGTATACCTCGAAACTGAACCGGACGGAAGCAAGAGAGCTTACGGCTACGTTTTGAAGAAAGAATATGACCCGAAATTCCAGAAATAATCTGAATTTTAAGTGTTAAAATATCTGATGATCCGGCCGAAAAGGCCGGATCGGAAGATATATATAAGGAGATTTTATATCATGGCAGAAGCTAAAAAGATGAACGTTGTACAGTTAACGATTATCACTGCTGTTAATATGATGGGTTCAGGTATTATCATGCTCCCGTCCAAGTTGGCACAGGTAGGTGGATTGTCAATTGTATCTTGGTTGGTTACAGCAGTAGGTTCCACATTATTGGCTTACGCATTCGCAAAATGCGGTATGTACAGTAAGAAAGCCGGCGGTATGGGTGGATATGCTGAATATTCATTCGGAAAATCCGGTAACTTTATGTGTGGTTTCACATATGGTATTTCATTAGTTATTGCAAACATTGCTATCGCTATATCCGCGGTTGGTTATGGCTCTACATTCTTAAATATTACATTAGACCCGATTAGCACATGTATAGCAACAATTGCAGTACTTTGGATTACAACACTTGCAAACTTTGGTGGTGCAAGCATTACAGGTCGTATCGGCTCAGTAACAATTTGGGGCGTTATCGGACCGATTTTCGCTATATCTATCTGTGGATGGTTCTTCTTCTCCGGAGATCAGTACGCAGCTAACTGGAACTACAACAACTTGCCGCTCGGAGAAGCAGCAGTTAACGCTATTACAATGACACTCTGGTCCTTCTTGGGATTGGAATCTGCATGTGCAAACGCAGATGCAGTAGAAAACCCGGAAAAGGCAGTTCCGATGGCAGTTCTTATCGGTACAATGGGTTGTGCAGTTGTATACATCGTTTCAACAAACGTTATGTTCGGTATGCTTCCGGCAACAGAACTCGTTAAGAGTAACGCTCCCTTCGGATTGGCATTTGCTACAATGTGGGGCGGAGTTGCAGGTAAGACAGTAATGGGATTGATGACATTAGCATGTATCGGTTCCTTACTCGGCTGGCAGTTCACAGTTGCAAACGTTTTCAAGGGATCTGCAGATGTAGGATACTTCCCGAAGGTATTTACAGAAGTTACTTCCGCAGGTGCGCCGATTAAGGGTATGATTATCCTCGGTATCGTTCAGACACTTTTGGCTTTGATGACAATCAGCCCGAGCTTGAATGAACAGTTCGAACAGTTGACAAACTTGGCAGTTATTACCAACTTGGTTCCGTACATCATGTCTATGGCGGCAGTATACGTAATCATGAAGACAGCCGGCAAGAGTGGAACAAGCGAAATGAGCAAGTCCATGGTTGCAGCAGTTCTCGGTGTAATCTACAGCTTGTACGCTTGCTACGCATCCGGATTCGAAGCTATGACATACGGTGCATTGGTTACCTTCTTAGGCTGGCCATTCTACGGATTCATTGCAGACAGATTCGAAATGAAAAAAGACTAACAGTCTATGCAAGAAAATTAAAGACCATCAGAAATGATGGTCTTTTTTTATTTATACGAATATTTCTTATTATTGTGATTATTGAGATTTTCTTTGTAAATGCCGGAGTAAATCAATTAACGAATATGATTAATTCAAGCATTTATAAATGATGAGAAATTTCTATAAGGATTCATTTTGGTTTTAATATTTCAAAATTTATTTTGTAATTGATATGGTATATTATTTATTTATTTCAGTAAATAAGAGAATATGGTTGTATAATTCCGATGTTGTTTTTATGTTTTATGCTTATATAAGGTTATTTCAGGTGTATAAATTTTAATAACTGTAGGGTGCTTAGTAAATTTCATCTATTTTTTGCAAGGTGAAACTAAAGCGGTTGTGATTTTTTTATAAAAAAATTGAGTAAGAAAATGTATTCTTACTCTTGATATATCTGTTAATCATTTTTATTACTTATTATAAGGTTACCGTGTGCGTATTCAGGGAAGTTGTTGCAAATATAATTTTTCAGGAGCGATGCTGAATCGGATATATTGTCGGAGTTTTTCCATTTCAGCATTATATCTCTTGTGCAAACGGGATCGGATATTGGAATGAGAGTTATTTCGGAGTTGCAGAATCGACTCCATGTAATTTTGGGTATGAGTGCGATTCCAAGTCCTACACGTATAAATTCACTGATTGTTTCCGGACTGTCGCTTTCGATTGCAATTTGAGGGTTAAATCCTACTTTTTTACAATAGTAATTTACAATTTCTCTTAGAGCTTGATTCGGATAGGAACAAATAAATTTATGTTCTTTGAAGTCTTTTAATTTTGCTTCTTTCATTGTTGCAAGAGAACTGCTGCTTGGTACTGCGAGTAATAACGGTTCGGTAAACAGTGAAATTGTATTTTTTTCTTTCTTAGGATTTATTGCCGAATAAATTTCAAGATCTACTATATCCTTACTATGGTCGCTGATTGAAGTTTCTGAAACAGAATAAATTTTTATGTTAATTTCAGGATATTGTATTTTAAACTGTGATAAAAATTCAGGTAAAAGTTTGGAGGCGGAACGTATTGAAAGTGATACGGTTTTTTGTGAATGTTTTTCAATCATCATTATTTCTTTTTGAAAAACTGAAATTTCATTAAGTATCGTATTGGCGTGTGATAAAAATTTTTCTCCGTAAGGTGTAAGCAGCATTTCATAACCGTTATACATTAAAAGCGGAACCTTTAATTCTTTTTCCAAATTTTTTATAGTTCTGCTCAGTGAAGATTGCGCAATATTTAATTCTTTTGCAGCTTTAGTAATATTTTTATGTTTAACTATTTTTTTAAAATAAATAAGTGTAGTAAAATTTAATTTCATGAAAGCCCTCTCTTTAACTCTGAAGTTTCTTATATAAGTTTACCACATATTACAATATAAAAACTATAATATATGTTTAGTTACTATGTGATAAAATATTATTATAGATATAAAAAAGGGGTACTATATGAAATATACGGCTATTGATTTTGAAACTGCATTTTGGGGAAAAGGGAATGCGTGTTCGTTGGGTATTGTAATAAGTGACGGAAGTAAATTGACAGATGAATGGTACGATCTTATACGTCCTGTGCATTTAAATTTTGATGAAGAATGTATACGTGTGAACGGAATTCATCCGGAAGATGTAAAGGATAAACCGGAATTTCCGTATTATTGGAATAAAATTTCCGGTCTTTTAAACGGTACGGTTGCTTTTGCACATAATGCGCCTTTTGATTTCGGTGTACTTGCAAATACTATAGATCGCTACGAGTTGCCGGATATAAATTTTTATTGGGGCGATACTGTGGAAATTTCACGTATTTTGTGGAAAAAATTGCCTAATCATAAATTAAATACCGTTGCAGAGTTTTTGAATTTTGAATTCAATCATCATCAGGCTTTGGATGATGCACGTGCATGTGAATGGATTGTACGTCATGCCTTACTTGAAACCAATTCTTCAAATCCTTCTGAGATGATGGAAAAGATAGGTTTGAAATTGAAACCTTTTGAAATAAAGCGTACAAGAAAGCAGTCATCATTATTTTGAATGTCAGGGTTATAAAAAATAATTATATGTGTTTTTTGCGACTTTTCTAAAAAAGTCGCTTTTGTATTTATATACAGATGTCTATATAATCACACATTGAAATATAATTTAATAATAATTTGATTAAGGGAAATATAAATATTTTAATCGGCAAGTATTTCATAAAAAACAAATATTTCAAGTGCTTTTGCTAAAATTAAATCTTAACGTATTGATATATATAGTGTTATAATTTTGTTAAATTAATAACAAAAAGGTGAGAAACAGATAGATAAAATGGAATTAATTTTAATATTAAAGCCTGCTTTCTTTTATTGTTTTAAATTTGCAAATTCAGTTTTTAATTGAATAAAAATTTCGGCATAGCGATATTGTCGGTGTTTATTTTTTATGTTGATGTAGAGTATCGGTTTTTGAATTAAAAAATATAAAAACTTTAACAGTTTTACTTTTATGTAAGATTATTCATAGAATGAAAAAGTTATCAATTTTTTTAAATACCTATTTTGTTATGCTAAAGATATGATAACTAAATAGAATACATATTCAGTATTAGTAAAAGCAGTAAATATTGATTATCATGATTATGGATAAAGCAATAATTATTTGCTTTAGACGTAGTGGAACGGTAGCGCGCGCAAATTACTGTAAAACTAAACCTTTATTGATGAGGGAGGTCATTTATTGTGACGCATTTGAAAATTGCCTACACTGAAAAGGCTCTCGAATTATTCGGAGCTGTATGTGGTCGTGAAACTGTTGACATTGAATCGACTGATTTTACTGATGTGGCAGCAGTAGTACTTACTGATAGAGATGCAGATGCACTTAAGACTCATAAGAAGATTGGCGCATTCGACATCCCTGTATTCTTGATTAGAACCGGTAGTGAAAATGTCAGTGATGAAGTAATCGGAAAGGTATTCCGTGTAATTGACTTGAAGGAAACCGATCATGCTTTGTTTGAACGTCAGATTATCAGTGCTGCTGATAATTATGAAGCTAACATTTTACCGCCGTTCTTCAAAGATTTGAAAAAATATGTTGAAAACGGATATGCTCAGTTTGATTGCCCAGGCCATCAGGGCGGTGCATTCTACCGTAAGCATCCGGCCGGACGTGCTTTTTATGATTTCTTCGGCGAAAACACATTTAGAGCCGACCTCTGCAACGCAGACGTTGCTATGGGAGACTTGCTCATTCATGAAGGTCCTGCTTGCGCAGCTCAGAAACACGCTGCAGCTGTATACAACGCAGACAAGACTTACTTCGTATTGAACGGTACATCAAGCTCCAACAAGGTTGTATTGAATGCAGCTTTGGCTCCGGGCGACATCGTTCTTTATGATAGAAATAACCACAAATCTATCGACCATGGTGCTTTGGTTATAGCAGGTGCAACTCCGGTATATCTGGAAACTGCTCGTAACGCATTCGGCTCCATCGGTGGTATTTTGGAACATTGCTTCAATGAAGAATACATTCGTAAGCTGGTTGCTGAAAAGGATCCGGTAAAAGCTAAGGCTAAACGTCCGATTCGTTTGGCAGTTATACAGCTCGGTACATATGACGGCTGTATTTACAACGCTCGTCAGGTTGTTGACAAGATCGGTCACCTCTGTGATTACATTTTGTTCGACTCCGCTTGGGTAGGATATGAACAGTTCATCCCTATGATGAAGGATTGCAGCCCGTTGCTCCTCGATTTGGGACCGGAAGATCCGGGTATCTTCGTAACTCAGTCTGTTCACAAACAACAGGCCGGTTTCTCTATGACATCACAGATTCATAAGAAAGACCACCATATTAAGGGTCAGGCTCGTTACATTCCGCACAAACGTTTGAACAATGCATTCATGATGCACGCTTCAACATCTCCGTTGTACCAGCTCTTTGCAGCATTGGATGTAAACGCCAAGATGCATGAGGGTAAAGCGGGAAGAGAATTGTGGGCAGAAGCTGTCAAGACAGTTATTGAAACACGTAAACAGGTATTACGTAACTGCCACTACATCCGTCCGCTCGTTCCGCCGGTAGTTTACGGTAAGAAGTGGGAAGACGGCGACACCGAAAAGATGGCAAACGACATTAATTACTGGGCATTTGAACCCGGCGCTAAATGGCACGGATTTGAAGGCTACGGTAAAGGTCAGTACTTCATCGACCCGATGAAATTACAGTTTGTAACTTGCGGTATTGACATTGAAAACGGCGGATATGAAGAATTCGGTATCCCGGGCAACATTCTTGCAAACTACCTCCGTGACAACGGAATTATTCCGGAAAAATGTGACTTGAACGACATACTGTTCCTCATGACTCCGGCAGAAGACAAGACAAAGATGGACGACCTCGTAGCTAAACTCGTTCGTTTCGAAAAATTGGTTGACGAAGATGCTCCGATGTCCGAAGTATTGCCGACAGTTTACAAGAACAATGAAGACAAGTACAGAGGATACACAATCCGTCAGATTTGTCAGGAAATGCATGACTTCTACAAAGACAGAAAAGTATTCACTTTGCAGAAGAAGTTGTTCTTGAAAGACTACTTCCCTGAATACGTAATGACACCACAAGTAGCACAGTATGAATTCATGCGTGCACACGGTGAATTGGTAGACTTGGAAGAAGCTGAAGGAAGAATCGCATTGGAAGGTGCTTTACCGTATCCGCCAGGAGTACTCTGTGTACACCCGGGTGAAAAATGGTCAAAGACCGCTTGCACATACTTCCTTGACTTAGTTGAAGGTATCAACATGTTGCCGGGATTCGCACCGGAAATTCAGGGCGTATACGTTCAGATGGGTGAAGACGGCAAGAAGCACGCATACGGCTATGTATTGAAGAAAGAATGCGAAAAGAATTTCGTAAAATAATAGATAATACGAAACGATTTCGTAAAATATAGAAAGATGCACATTCATGCTGCTCGGTGAGAGCCGGGCAGCACGAATTGTTTTTTAAAGGAGATTTAAATTATGTCTGAAACTAAAAAGATGAGCGTAGGACAATTGACAATTATTACTGCTGTTAACATGATGGGTTCCGGCATTATCATGCTCCCGTCCAAGTTAGCACAGGTTGGCGGTTTGTCAATTGTATCTTGGGTAGTTACCGCTGTAGGTTCCATGCTTTTGGCATTTGCATTCGCAAAGTGCGGTATGTACAGTAGAAAAGGCGGCGGAATGGGCGGCTACGCTGAATACGCTTTCGGAAAATCCGGTAACTTTATGTGTGGATTTACATATGGTATTTCCTTGGTAATTGCAAACGTTGCTATCGCTATTTCAGCGGTTGGTTACGGCTCTACATTCTTTAATATTTCATTGGATCCGCTTATGACATGTCTTGCAACAATTGCAGTTTTGTGGGTGACCACATTGGCCAACTTCGGTGGTGCAAGTATCACCGGACGTATCGGCTCAGTAACAATTTGGGGTGTTATCGGACCGATTTTCGCTATTTCCATTTGCGGTTGGTTCTATTTCTCAGGAGATCAGTATTCAGCTAACTGGAATTACAACAACTTGCCGATAGGCGAAGCTGCAGTAAATGCTATTACAATGACACTCTGGTCCTTCTTGGGATTGGAATCTGCATGTGCAAATGCGGACGCAGTAGAAAATCCTGAAAAATCCGTTCCTTTTGCAGTATTGGCAGGAACACTTCTTTGTGCAGTTGTATACATCGTTTCAACAAACGTTATGTTCGGTATGCTTCCGGCAACGGAAATTGTCAAGAGTAATGCGCCTTTCGGATTAGCATTTGCTACAATGTGGGGCGGAGTTGCAGGTAAGACTGCAATGGCTCTTATGACAATTGCCTGCATCGGTTCTTTACTCGGCTGGCAGTTTACAGTAGCCAACGTATTCAAAGCATCTGCGGATGAAGGATACTTTCCGAAGATATTCTCAAAAGTAAGCAGCAACGGCGCTCCGATTTCAGGAATGATTGTTTTGGGCATAATTCAAACATTGTTATCCTTGATGACAATCAGCCCGAGTTTGAATGAACAGTTCGAACAGTTGACAAACTTGGCAGTTATTACAAACTTGGTGCCATACATTATGTCCATGGCAGCAGTATTGATAATTATGAAGGTCGCAAAACGTAGCGGCGGTGAAACATCCAAAGCTATGGTAGCTGCAGTTTTAGGAATTATTTACAGCTTGTATGCATGCTATGCATCCGGATTTGAAGCTATGACATATGGTGCATTGGTTACATTCTTGGGCTGGCCTTTCTACGGATTTATTGCAGATAAATTCGAAATGAATCACGAAGAATAAAAAGTGATAAAAAAGGAAATCTTGTAATGAGATTTCCTTTTTTTATAATATTTATGTAAAAATAAATACAGCAGATAAAACATTAGATTTTATCTGCTGTATTTTTATATGTGCGCAATACTTTGGAGTAATATTTCTACATATTTTTCCAATTGCTCATTATTTTTAATATATTTTGACAGAAATGAATTTTTGCGATTAATTTCAACTATTATGGGATACTCCATTGCCGAAAAAATTTGCATACATTTCATCTCCAAATCAGGTTGAGAATTAATTTTTGACAATTCTCCTACATTTCTTAAAAACTTATCCCATGATTGGTTATGTAATAAATTCAAGTAAATGAAGTAGGTGTCTTTTGCATCATTGCTTGAAGGAGTTGAAATTGAACGGAACAGTGCAGGATGTTGATGAGCCAATTTGAAGTATCCGAGTATGTATTTTCTTAAACGTTCTTTTACCGGCAAATCTGTTTTATCCAAGTAACTTACTATGGCTTCAAAGTTGAAAATCATTTTTTCCAAAGCGGCACCTATCAACTCTTCTTTTGACCCGAAGTAATAATTTACAGATGCGATATTTGTATTGCATTCCTTTGCAATTCTTCGTATTGTCGCTTTTTTGAAACCTTCGTTACGTAAAATTCTTGATGTTACATCAATTATTTTCTGTTTGATTTTTTCACCTTTTTCCGTAAGCTCTTTGTTTCTCATAAAATTTCCTTTCAATTATTTTCAAATTTTGAAATATGTATATTCAGTTCTTCTACGGAATTGCAAAAAATGATATTTGCCCATTCATTGCGCGGAATAAATGAATATTGTGTATATGTTTCAAATAATTTCAGAAGCGGATCGTAAAAACCGTTTATATTTAAAACATATATAGGGTAGTTTTCAAGACAATCTTTGTATGTTCGTATATATGAAGCGGTATCTGCCAATTCTTCAAGAGTACCCAGTCCTCCGGGTAATATGATGAAAATATCACCATGCTTGAGAAAATATTCTTTGCGTTGTGATAAATTTTTTACAATGAAAAGTTTTTGCAGCTCGTAATGAGCTTGTTCTTTTTTGACAAAAACTTCCGGAATAACACCGGTTACAAATCCTTTTGATTTCATTGCGGAATTTGCAACAATTCCCATAAGGCCCGATTTTCCTCCTCCGTAAATGAGGTTATGACCTTTTTTTGCTATAAGAGTACCTACGTCTTCGGCAACTTTTGAAAAAACGGAATTATTTCCAGGATGACAACCGCAATAAATCACAATATTTTTCTTAGTCATGATTACTCCTTGTGTCAAACAATACCATATTAACTTAATTATACAGAACTTTTAAGATAAATAAAACATTTTGGGGAAAATGTAAAAAAATGATAATGAAAAAAAGCATTAATGACACACACGGATACGTTGTAAAAAAGTTATCAATAAATACTGAATAAAATGAGTGTAAATATTTGACAGGATTTCAGTGTAATGCTATAATTCCATTGTATGTGATTTTGATGTGCAAAAAACAGGTGATGAAATGAGCTTGGAAGAGTTAAGTGCATCCGATTTTGTAGTCGGATTAAAAGAAACGGAAAGAGCGATTGATACAGGTAAAGTTAAGCATGTGTTTATTGCAAAAGATTGTGATGAACGTATTGCGTTGCCGCTTTTGGAAATTTGTAAGGAAAGAAATATTTCCGTAAATCGTGAATTTACAAGAAAAGAAATCGGACGTGCTTGCAAAATCAAAGTCAAGGCTGCAACTGCTGCAGTCATATAAATTCGGTAATATCTTTTAAGATTTATCTTGAAAGATCAATTATAAATATACAATTGAGGAAAGGAGGTGCCTATATTGCCGACAATTAATCAGCTGGTTCGTAAGGGTAGAGAAGTTTTGTCTACCAAGGCGAAGACTCCGGCGTTAAAACAGTCTCCACAGAAACGTGGCGTATGTACAAGAGTATATACAGCTACACCGAAAAAGCCGAACTCGGCGCTTCGTAAAGTAGCTCGTGTACGCTTGACAAACGGAATTGAAGTTTCAGCTTATATTCCGGGTGAAGGTCATAACCTTCAGGAACACAGTGTAGTTCTTATTCGAGGCGGACGTGTCAAGGATCTTCCGGGTGTTCGTTATCACATCATCCGCGGTGCACTGGATACAGTAGGTGTAGCCGGTCGTCAACAGGGCCGTTCAAAATACGGTGCTAAACGTGAAAAGAAGTAAGTGATTAACAAACATTTTTAAAAGGAGGAAACTTGTATGCCGAGAAAAGGTGCTGTTCCGAAACGTGACGTGCTGCCGGATCCAGTATACGGTTCCAAGGTAGTAACTCGTTTCATTAATAAGGTTATGCTTGACGGCAAGAAGGGCATCGCAGAATCTATCGTTTACGGTGCATTTGATATTTGCCGAAGCAAGCTTGGCAAAGAACCTCTCGAAATTTTCGAGCAGGCTTTGAATAATGTTATGCCGGTATTGGAAGTTAAGGCTCGCCGTGTCGGCGGTGCTAACTATCAGGTACCGATTGAAGTCAGAGCAGATCGTCGTCTGACTTTAGGAATTCGCTGGATGGTAAACTATGCACGTTTGCGTAACGAACGTACAATGGAAGAACGTCTTGCGGGAGAACTGATGGACGCATATAACAATGCGGGCGCAGCAGTTAAGAAAAAGGAAGATACGCATAAAATGGCAGAAGCCAACAAGGCATTTGCTCATTATCGCTGGTAATTATAAAGGAGACTTATCGTGGCTAGAGAATTTACGCTTCAAAAAACTAGAAATATCGGCATTATGGCACACATTGATGCCGGAAAAACAACAACCACGGAACGTATCCTGTTTTACACCGGTGTAAATCATAAGATTGGTGAAGTTCATGATGGTGCAGCTACCATGGACTGGATGGAGCAGGAACAGGAACGTGGTATAACCATTACTTCCGCTGCTACAACTTGCCATTGGAAAGGTTACCGTGTAAACATTATCGATACACCAGGTCACGTAGACTTTACTGTAGAAGTAGAACGTTCCTTGCGTGTATTGGACGGATCTGTTGCTGTATTCAGTGCTAAGGACGGTGTTCAGACACAGTCTGAAACAGTTTGGAGACAGGCAGACCATTACCACGTACCGCGTATTGCATTTATCAACAAAATGGATACTACAGGCGCAAATTTCTTGCGTGCTGTAGGTACAATTGAAGATCGTTTGCATGCAAAAGCAGTAGCTATGCAGCTTCCGATCGGCCAACAAGATACATTCGTCGGTATCATCGATTTGTTGGAAAGAAAAGCCGAAGTTTACAAAGATGATGACGGCAAGCAAATTGAATTTCAGGAAGTTCCTGAAGATATGAAAGACTTGGTTGAAGAATACCGTGAAAAGATTTGCGAAATTGCAGCCGAAGGTGATGACACCCTCATGGAAAAATACCTTGAAGGTGAAGAATTATCTATCGACGAAATTAAGAAATCTATTCGTAAACAGGTATTGGCATGTAAATTGTTCCCGGTGTTCTGCGGTTCCGCATATAAGAACAAGGGAATTCAGATGATACTCGATGCAGTAATCGATTACTTGCCTTCACCGCTTGATGTTCCTCCGGTAAAGGGAACATTACCTGACGGCGGCGAAGCTGAACGTGCAGTAGATGACAATGCTCCGATGTCGGCATTGGCATTCAAAATCATGACAGATCCGTTTGTAGGTAAGTTGGCATTCTTCCGTGTATATTCCGGACAGATGCACCAAGGTACATATGTACTCAACTCAACCAAAGGCAAGAAAGAACGTGTAGGACGTATCGTTCAGATGCACGCAAACAGTCGTAAAGAAATCGACGCCGCATACACAGGGGATATTGCAGCTGCTGTAGGTTTTAAAGATGTAACCACAGGTGATACACTCTGTGATATGGATAATCCGATTATTCTTGAAAAAATGGAATTCCCGGAACCGGTTATTTCCGTAGCTGTAGAGCCCAAGACAAAAGCGGACCAAGAAAAGATGGGTATAGCTCTTCAGCGTCTTGCAGAAGAAGACCCGACATTTAAAGTACGCACAGATCCGGAAACAAGTCAGACAATTATATCCGGCATGGGTGAACTTCACTTGGATATTATCGTTGATCGTATGAAACGTGAATTCAAGGTAGATGCAACTGTAGGTAAGCCTCAGGTTGCATACCGTGAAACAATTAAGAAAACTGTCGAAGCGGAAGGTAAATTCGTACGTCAGACAGGTGGTCACGGTCAGTACGGTCACTGCTGGTTGCGTCTTGAACCAAGACAGCCGGGCGAAGGCTTTGAATTTGCAAATGAAGTTGTCGGTGGTGTTATTCCGAAAGAATTTATCAATCCGGTACAGAACGGTGTAGAAGCCGCAATGGAAGACGGTGTAGTAGCAGGATATCCGATGGTAGATATTAAAGTTACCGTATTCGACGGATCATACCACGATGTAGACTCTTCAGAAATGGCGTTCAAAGTAGCAGGTTCAATGGCATTCAAAGAAGGTGCAAGAAAAGCGGAACCCGTTCTCTTGGAACCGTACATGAAAGTCGTTGTTGAAGTACCGGAACAATACATGGGTGACGTTATCGGCGGATTGAACTCCCGTCGTGGACGCATCGAAGGTATGGAAACGGAAAATTCCGAATCTAAAATTAACGGATTCGTACCGCTCTCTGAAATGTTCGGATATGCTACCTCATTACGTAGCTCCACACAGGGACGTGGAACATTTACAATGACATTCGATCATTATGAAGAAGTTCCGAAGGCGATTTCTCAGCAAATTACTGAAGAACGTCTCGGTAAGTAAAATAAAATAAAAGGAGATATTC
>NZ_GL878519.1:945470-1004736 GCF_000194985.1 Dialister micraerophilus DSM 19965
CGTTTTTTTCAAAGAATGAGTGATGTATTACGATTTGATGTGTAAAATTCTTCATAATATAAAGCGGTAGATAATGTTTTTTGAAATTTGAAATATTATGTTTTATTTCAATATTTTGTATAAACCTGATAAAACAAAATATTTATTTCAGAATAATCGGAAAAAGCTTATTCTTAAAATAAAATGTTGACGGATGTTAAAACAAATAATTTAAACAAAAATAAATTAATTCGTGAAGTGGAGCGAATAAAGCGTAAAAACGCCTGAAAACGTAAAAAAGTGGAAGTTTTGCAAAAATTATGATATAGTAATGAAAAAAAGCGGACACACACGGATGCGTGTTTTTAATTATAACAAAAATATAAACTTAAGAAATATTCAGTGTTTGTCGAACTTTAAACTATATGTAAAAATAAATATAAAGTTTTTATAAAATAGTTGCGAATAATTAAAAATAATAGTATTATTTAAAAGTTGAGCATTATAGAAAGAATACACAAGCAGTTCTTTACATGGTGCCGAAAAAACTATGAAGTGGAAGGTGGCCTGCGATGCAGGGGAATTTCCACGGAGCAGTTCATTCAAGAAATGAACGTAGGAGGTTTAGTATGTCGAAACAGGAAAAAATCAGAATTCGCCTCAAAGGCTATGATCACAAAGCTGTAGATCAGAGTGCGGCGAAGATTGCGGAAACCGCGAAGAGAACGGGATCTAGAGTTTCAGGACCGATTCCGCTTCCGACAGAAAGAAATGTGTACACAATTCTTCGTTCTCCGCATGTCAACAAAGACAGTCGTGAACAATTTGAAATGCGTGTTCACAAAAGATTGATTGACATTCTCGATCCGTCCAAGAAAACAGCAGATGCGCTGATGAGATTGGAATTACCGGCGGGTGTCAGCATTGAAATTAAAGCGTAAGGAGGTGCGAAATGTCTAAAGCTATTTTGGGAAGAAAATTAGGAATGTCTCAGGTGTTTGCAGAAAACGGAGATTTGGTTCCGGTATCTGTAATTGAAGTATTGCCGAACACAGTAGTTGCTGTAAAAACAGTTGAAACAGACGGTTATTATGCAGTTCAACTCGGATATGGCGCAATAAAAGAAAAACACCTTACAAAACCGTTGAAGGGTCAATTTGAAAAGGCCGGAGTTGCTCCGACAAAGTTCCTTCGTGAACACAGATTCTCGGAAAAACCGGCTTATGAAGTAGGCCAAACTCTGGCTGCCGATATATTCGCAGAAGGTGATGTTATCGACGTAGTCGGCATAAGCAAAGGTAAGGGTTTTGCCGGAACAATTAAACGTCATAACCATCAACGCGGACCGGAAAGCCACGGTTCAAAAAATCACCGTCAGACAGCTTCATTGGGAGCTCGTATGTCAGGCGGCGGCGGAAAGGTTTTCAAGGGTAAGAAGATGCCGGGCCACATGGGATGTGACCGTGTAACCGTGCAAAACTTGAAAGTGGTAAGAATTGATACCGCTCGTAACCTTATGCTTGTAAAAGGCGGAATCCCCGGACCTAAGGGCGGCCTTGTAAAAGTGCAGGAAGCCGTTAAATCTGCAAAATAATATTGTATGGAACAACAGAAAAATGTTCTGAAGAGGGAGGAAAATCTCAATGCCGAAAGTAACACTGTATAACATTGCCGGTCAGGCAGCCGGTGAGGTAGAGTTGAATGACAGCATATTCGGTGTAGAATATAACGAAGCTGTAATTCATCAGGCAGTTGTTCGTCAGCAAGCAAATGAACGCTTGGGAACACATGCCACAAAAACCAGAGGCCTTGTACGAGGCGGCGGTAAAAAACCGTGGAGACAAAAAGGTACCGGTCGTGCCAGAGTGGGATCAATCAGATCACCATTGTGGGTAGGCGGTGGTACAGTATTTGGACCCACACCGAGAAGTCATGCAAAAGGTATGACAAAGAAAGCACGTAGATTGGCAGTAAAATCTGCATTAAGCGAAAAACTTCGTGCAAATGAATTGATTGTTATCGACCAAATAAACTTCGAAGCACCGAAGACAAAACAGGTTGTAGAAATGATGAAAGCTTTTGAAGCAAGTAAAGCTTTAATTATAGACGGCGGAAAAGCTGTAGAAAACACGGTATTAAGTGCACGTAACATTCCGGGTGTAAAAGCAATCGGAACTTGCGGAATAAATATTTATGACCTTGTTCACTACACAAAGTTGTTTATGACACAAGAAGCAGTTAAACAGATTGAGGAGGTACTGGCATAATGGACGCACGTGATATCCTCATAAAACCGATTGTAACGGAAAAATCGACAGCTCTTATGGAAGAGGGAAAATATACATTCCAAGTACCGCTTAATGTAACGAAAATTGAAATTCGTCAAGCGGTAGAACAAGTCTTCAATGTAAAAGTACAGGCTGTGAATACCATGCGTTATGAAGGCAAGATGAAACGTCTGGGCCGCACTCAGGGTCGTCGCAGTGATTGGAAGAAAGCAATTGTTACACTCAAACCGGGCGAAACAATTGAACTCTTCGAAGGTTAAGGGAGGAGTAAACAATGGGTCACAAATCATTTAAACCTTACACCCCCGGACGCCGTCAGATGACTGTTTCAAGTTTTGATGAAATTACAACAAATAGACCGGAAAAATCACTTCTGGCTCCTATTCATAATCATGGCGGACGTAATAATTCCGGAAAGACGACAGTACGTCATCAGGGTGGCGGACATAAACGTAAGTACAGAATTATTGATTTTAAGAGAAATAAAGATAATATTCCGGCAACAGTTGCAACCGTAGAATATGATCCGAACCGTACATGTCGAATTGCACTTTTGAACTATGCAGATGGTGAAAAGCGCTACATTTTGGCACCGAAGGGACTTAATGTCGGAGACGTTGTAACAAGCGGACCGGAATCGGATATTAAAGTAGGAAACTGCTTACCGTTTGTAAATATTCCGTTAGGTACAGTAGTACACAACGTAGAAATGAAAATCGGTAAAGGCGGACAGATGGTTCGTTCTGCAGGAGCTTCCGCACAGCTTATGGCTAAAGAAGGAGACTATGCATTACTTCGTTTGCCGAGCGGTGAATTACGTAAAGTGCACATTCGTTGCAGAGCAACCGTAGGTGCAGTAGGAAATGAAGACTACGAAAACATTACCATAGGTAAAGCAGGAAGAAATCGTTGGTTAGGCGTAAGACCTGCAAACCGTGGTGTAGTAATGAATCCGAATGATCATCCGCACGGTGGTGGTGAAGGTAAATCACCGGTCGGTCGTAAGCGTCCGGTTACTCCGTGGGGCAAGCCTGCATACGGCGTGAAGACACGCGATAAGAAAAAGGCATCCACAAAATTGATCGTAAAGAGACGCAAGTAAGATAAGGAGGAGTAAAAGTGTCAAGATCCGTTAAAAAAGGGCCGTTTGTCGCATTCTCACTTGTAAAAAAGATTAATGCGATGAATGAAGCTAATGAGAACAAAATAGTAAAAACCTGGTCTCGTGCTTCTACCATCCTGCCGAGCTTCGTAGGTCATACGATTGCGATTCATGATGGAAGAAAACATGTACCGGTATATATAACTGAAGATATGGTAGGACATAAACTTGGAGAATTTGCACCTACTCGTACCTTCAAAGGTCATAACAAGAGCGAAAACGCTTAACGAGGAGGAAAAAGATGGAAGTTCAGGCAATAGCAAGAAATATCCGCATTTCGCCTCGTAAGGTTCGCGTTGTAGCAGACCTTATTCGTGGTAAAAATGTAGGAGAAGCGATAAATATTCTTCGTCATACCCCGAAAGCCGCTTCAAGTGTAATTGAAAAAGCACTGAAAAGCGCAATGGCAAATGCTGAAAACAATAATAATATGAATATTGATAATTTGTATGTTTCTACAATTTTCGTAGATGCAGGTCCGGTGTTGAAGCGCGTTCATCCCCGTTCTCGCGGACAAGCGTTCGCAATTATGAAACGTACCAGCATACTGACGGTGAAAGTTTCTGAAAAAGAATAATCAAAGGAGGGAAACGTTTTGGGTCAGAAAGTAAATCCGCATGGAATGCGCGTGGGCGTAATCAATGACTGGAATTCCAAATGGTTTGCAGAAAAGAATTATGCTGCACAGCTGGTGGAAGACACAAAGATTCGTCAATTTTTGAAAAAGCACCTCTTCGTAGCAGGTATTTCAAAAATCGGCATTAAGCGCGTAGGAAACAGAGTAAAGATTGCTATCTATACAGCCAAGCCCGGAATGGTTATCGGAAGAGGCGGTACAGGTATCGAAGATATCAAGAAAGCTTTAAAAACTGTTACAGATAAAGAAATTGATATTGATATATTGGAAATTAAATCCAGCGACTTGAGTGCTATTCTCGTAGGAGAAAACATAGCATCTCAGCTTGAACGTCGTATCGGCTTCCGTCGTGCCGTTAAACAGGCAGTAGGAAGAACAATGCGTAGCGGAGCAAAAGGAGTAAAAGTTACAGTATCAGGCCGTTTGGGCGGAGCTGAAATTGCACACTCCGAAAGCTATCGTGAAGGTTCAATACCGCTTCAGACATTAAGAGCAAACATTGACTACGGCGTGTCTGTAGCACATACAACATTCGGTGCAATAGGTATAAAAGTATGGATTTATAAAGGTGAACTTGCACCAGGACAGATGGTAGACGAAGCGGAAAATGTTCGTACAGGCAAGGAAAGAAACAACCGCAATGAAAACCGCAGAGGCGGAAGAAGAAGCGATCGCCGTCATAGAAATGCCGAAAGGAGTGATTCCTGATGTTAATTCCGAAACGTACAAAATACCGTAAACAATTTCGTGGACGTATGAAAGGAAGAGATCGTCGCGGAAACACTGTAACATACGGTGAATATGGATTAGTTGCTATGGAACCGTCATGGATTACAAGTAGACAGATAGAAGCGGCACGTATCGCTATGACACGTTACACAAAACGTGGCGGGAAAGTATGGATAAAAATATTCCCGGACAAGCCGGTAACGGCAAAGCCGATCGGAACCCGTCAGGGAAGCGGTAAAGGATCGGTAGAATACTGGGTAGCAGTTGTAAGACCGGGCCGCGTAATGTTTGAAATAGGCGGAATTCCGGAAGCAATGGCCAAAGAAGCATTGCGTCTTGCAGGACACAAGCTGCCGATCAAGACAAAATTTGTAGTTAAAGGTCAAGAAGTGGCAGGTGAATAAAATGAAGGTCAATGAAATTCGTAATTTGAGCTCTGCCGAATTAGATAAGAAGGTTGCCGGCTTGAAGGAAGAACTGTTTAACCTCCGTTTTCAACTCGCTACAGGACAGCTTGAAAACCCGATGCGTATTCGTGAAGTAAAGAAGACCATCGCCAGAATAAAAACTGTTCAGCGTGAAGAAGAATTGAAGGCTGCAGAAAAGCAGGCATAACGGTTTATCCAAAAGGAGGATCTCAACGTGGCAGAAGTAAGAAACGTACGTAAAGTGCGTCAGGGAACTGTTGTCAGCGACAAAATGGACAAGACAATTGTTGTAGCTGTTGAACGTAAAGTTCCGCACAAGAAGTACAAAAAGTCTATAAATACCACAACAAAATTCAAAGCACATGACGAAAACAACGAATGTCGTATCGGTGATGTAGTACGCATAGTTGAAACTCGCCCGTTGTCAAAAGACAAACGTTGGAGAGTAGAAAAAATCGTTGCCCGTCATAATTAATGTAATAAAAAAATAGGAGGATTGGCACGATGATTCAGCAAGAAAGCAGACTCAACGTTGCAGACAATACCGGTGCTAGGAATGTCCTTGTGATTAAAGTATTGGGCGGTTCTTTCCGCAGAAGCGGTAACATCGGTGATATAGTAGTTTGCACGGTGAAAGACGCATCACCCGGCGGCGTTGTAAAGAAAGGCCAGGTATTAAAAGGTGTCATCGTTCGTACAGTAGACGGCGTAAATCGTGCAGACGGATCACATATTCGTTTTGACGAAAATGCCGTAGTTTTAATCAAGGACGACAAGAGCCCGATAGGAACCCGTATTTTCGGACCGGTAGCAAGAGAATTACGTGAAAAAGATTTCATGAAAATCATCTCTCTGGCACCGGAAGTACTCTAAGGGAGGCACATAATGAGTCATAAAATGCACGTAAAAACCGGAGATACGGTAGTAGTAATATCCGGAAAAGATAAAGGTAAACAGGGAAAAATTATTTCCGCAATGCCCAAGGACAACAAAGTAGTTGTAGAAGGAATCAACATTGTAAAGAAACATATAAAGCCGAATCAGGCAAATCCGAAAGGCGGAATTATTTCAAAAGAAGCGCCTTTACATGCTTCAAATGTAATGATTTTAGATCCTGAAACAAAGAAACCGACACGTATTAAGAAAGTACAGCAAGAAGACGGAAAATATGTAAGAGCTTCCGTTAAGAGCGGTGCTATTTTAGATAAGGTTAAGTAACGGGGAAAGGAGGATAAAAATTGTCCAGATTACATGATTTATATGTAGAACAGATAAAGAAATCCATGTGTGAAAAATTCGGCTACACAAACGAAATGGAAATACCGAAATTGGAAAAAATCGTAATTAATATCGGTGTAGGCGAAGCGACAGAAAACTCCAAAGCAGTAGATGCTGCGGCATCAGATCTTGCTCAGATAACAGGACAAAAGCCGATTATCTGTAAAGCCAAGAAATCACTCGCATCATGGAAAATTCGTGAAGGAATGCCGTTAGGCTGCAAAGTAACTTTACGTCATGAAAAAATGTATGAATTCTTAGATCGCTTGATTAATATTGCACTTCCCCGCGTACGTGACTTCAGAGGAGTCAGTGCGGAAAGCTTTGACGGCCGCGGAAACTATGCAATGGGCGTTAAAGAACAGTTGATTTTCCCGGAAATCGATTACGAAAAAATCGACAGAATCCGCGGAATGGATATTATAGTAGTTACAACGGCTAGAACAGATGAAGAAGCTCGTGAACTTTTGAGACTCTTCGGAATGCCGTTTAAGAAGTAAGCAGGAGGACAATATGGCAAAGAAGTCTATGTTGGAACGCGAAAAGAAAAGAGAAATCGCGGTTCAGAAATATGCAGCCAAACGTCGTGCTTTGAAAGAAGCGGGCGACTATGAAGCTCTCAGTAAATTGCCTCGCAATGCTTCTCCGACACGTTTGCATAATCGTTGTAAATTGACCGGACGTCCCCATGGATACATGCGTAAATTCGGAGTTTGCAGAAACCAATTCCGTGACTTGGCATACCGTGGAGAAATACCGGGCGTTAGAAAAGCCAGCTGGTAATAAATTTCGGGAGGAGGATTAAATATAATGGTAACAACCGATCCGATTGCGGATATGCTTACTCGTATTCGTAATGCGAACGATGCATATCATGAAAAAGTAGATATGCCTGCTTCTAAAATTAAGGCCGCTGTGCTTGAAATTTTGAAAGATGAAGGCTTTATCCGTACAGTAGAACAGATTGAAGTTGAAAATCACAAAGTTTTGCGCGCAACACTGAAATATGGAGCAAACCGTGAAAAAGTAATTAAAGGTCTGAAAAGAATATCAAAACCGGGCTTGAGAATTTACGCAAACAAAGAAGAATTACCGCGTGTATTGGGAGGCCTCGGAATAGCAGTTATTTCCACATCCAAAGGAATTATGACCGACAAAGCGGCAAGAAAAGCCGGTTTGGGCGGAGAAGTTCTTGCGTATGTCTGGTAAGCAGTTGGAGGTATATAATGTCAAGAATAGGCAATAAACCGATTGCGGTACCGGCAGGAGTGGAAATCAAGATTGATGGACATAAGGTAACCGTAAAAGGTTCAAAAGGAACATTGGAACGTAATTTACATCCATTAATGGATGTAAAATTGGAAGGTAACGAAGTAATCGTTACACGTCCGAATGATGAAATTGAAAGCCGTGAATTACACGGACTTACCCGTACACTCATTCACAACATGATTGTGGGAGTTACCGAAGGATTCAAAAAGAAATTGGAAATCCAGGGCGTCGGCTACAATGCAAAGATGCAGGGTAAAGATTTAAGATTGGCATTGGGATTCTCACATCCGGTCATAGTAGTACCGCCGGAAGGAATAACAATTACAACACCTTCTTCAGTAGTAATTGAAGTATCCGGTGCAAACAAGGAACTGGTAGGCCAAGTTGCGGCAGAAATCCGTTCATGGCGTGAACCGGAACCATATAAAGGTAAAGGTATTCGTTATTCCGGTGAACATGTCCGCCGTAAGGCAGGCAAGACCGGTGCGACAAAGTAATCAGGGGGTAAACAGATATGCGTAAAAATGCAAGTAAGGCACAATTGGAACGTCGCCATCTGCGCCTTCGTCAGAAAATCTCCGGTACTGCCGCTCGTCCGCGTCTTAATGTTTACCGCAGTCTCGCCAACATCTATGCACAGGTGATTGACGATGAATCAGGTAAAACGCTGGTATCGGCAAATACCTTAGATAAAGAAATTAAAGCCAAATTTCCATATGGCGGCAATGTAGAAGCAGCCAAGGAAGTTGGAATTCTCGTGGCGAAAAGAGCTTTGGAAAAGGGCATCGAAGCGGTTGTATTCGATCGCGGCGGATGCATTTATCATGGAAGAGTGAAAGCTCTTGCAGAAGGTGCGCGTGAAGGCGGCTTGAAATTTTAAGGTAAAGGAGAAAACACATGCCAAGATTTGAAAAACAAGAATCCGACTTAAAAGAAAACGTCGTATTTATAAATCGCGTAGCTAAAGTTGTAAAAGGCGGTCGTCGTTTTTCCTTTGCAGCCGTAGTAGTAGTAGGAGACGGAAAAGGCAGAGTAGGATTAGGATTGGGAAAAGCTGCCGAAGTTCCGGAAGCTATTCGTAAAGGCGTAGAAGACGCAAAGAAAAATTTGATTACCGTAACACTTAAAAACGGAACAATTCCGCATGAAATGATCGGTGAATACGGAGCAGGAAGAGTATTCATGAAACCGGCGGCAGAAGGTTGTGGAGTTATTGCCGGAGGTCCGATTCGTGCAGTATTGACATTAGCGGGTGTTCGTGACATTTTGACAAAATCCTTGGGCTCTTCAAACCCGATCAACATGGTAAGAGCTACATTGGACGGATTGTCAAAATTGGAAGATGCTCGTAAAGTAGCAGCGCTTCGCGGTAAAAGTGTAGAAGAGATTTACAATTAACAGGAGAGCGATCATGAAGGTTATAATTACTTTGAAGAAAAGCGTGATCGGCTCCAAACCCGATCAAGTTGCAACTGTAAAGGCACTTGGTCTCAAAAAGACCAATTCCTCAGTAGAAAAAGAATTGACACCACAGATAAAGGGCATGGTGCACAAAGTCCGTCATCTGGTTGAATGTAAAGAAGCTGAATAAGAGAAGGAGGTGCACTAATGAAACTGCATGAATTAAAACCGGCAGAAGGCTCTACAAGAGTACGTCGTCGTGTAGGACGCGGAATCGGTTCAGGCATGGGTAAACAATCTACCCGTGGTGCAAAAGGACAAAATGCCAGAACAGGCGGTGGAGTTCGTCCGGGTTTTGAAGGCGGTCAGATGCCTCTGTATCGTCGTCTTCCGAAACGTGGATTCAAGAATATTTTTGCAGATGAATTTGCAATCGTAAACGTAGAATCCTTGAACTGTTTCGAAGACAATGCTGTAGTAGATCCGGCAACATTGGTAGAAGCCGGAATTTTGAAAAATGTTCGTGATGGTGTACGTGTTCTTGGAAACGGTGAATTGAAAAAAGCCCTTACTGTAAGAGCTCAAGGATTCACAAAATCCGCACAACAAAAAATTGAAGCAGCCGGTGGAAAAGCAGAGGTGATCTAATATGGGGTCTGCATTCGCAAATATATTTGCAAATAAAGAACTCAAAGATCGTATTCTGTTCACATTTGTGATGTTTGTCATCTTCAGGTTGGGAGTACATATTCCTGTACCTGGAGTTGACTCATCTGTTATAGAAAGTCTGTTTACATCCGGAAATATTTTCGGATTTTTGGACTTATTTTCAGGTGGAGCACTGAGCAAGTTTTCATTATTTGCAATGAGCATAACCCCGTATATCAACTCATCCATTATTATGCAGTTGTTAACCGCCGTAATTCCGACACTGGAAGAATGGCAGAAAGATGGCCAAGAAGGATACAAGAAAATACAAAAAGTAACACGTTACTTTACTGTAGTACTTGCATTCATTCAAGCCTTCGGAATGGCATATGCACTGCGTGCAAATAATGCGTTGCTGGACAACAGTTGGTTTTTCTTATTCTTTATCGTTATAGTACTGACAGCAGGAACATGCCTTTTGGTATGGATTGGCGAACAAATCACTGAAAAAGGTATAGGAAACGGAATTTCCTTAATCATTTTCTGCGGTATCGTAGCAAGATTTCCGGAAGCTGCAAGTACAATTGTGGATTACCTTAAAGTCGGTACGATAACACCGTTGCAAGCACTCCTTTTTGTAGTAATAGGACTTGCAATGATACTTGTGGTAATCGCTGTAAATGAAGCACAAAGACGTATACCCGTACAATATGCAAAACGTGTAGTAGGAAGAAAAATGTACGGAGGACACTCCACCTTTTTACCTCTCAAAGTAAATCAGGCAGGAGTTATTCCGATAATTTTCGCATCATCAATAATTATGATGCCGGTTACACTTGCACAATTTGTACATATAAATTGGGTGAAGTCATTAGCCACATTATTCGGTTGGGGCACATGGCCGAACACAATATTATACGGAATATTGATATTCATGTTTACATACTTTTACACAGCAATAACGGTAAATGTAAAAGACTTGGCCGACAACATGAAAAAATACGGTGGATTTATACCGGGAATACGTCCCGGAGAACCGACAATGATGTATATCGACAAAGTACTCACAAGAATTACACTTACAGGAGCGATATTCCTTGCCTTTGTAGCTATACTTCCGAACTTTATCGGTAATATAACCGGAATACAAGGAGTATACTTCGGAGGAACGGCACTTCTGATTGTAGTCGGAGTAGCATTGGAAACGATGCGTCAAGCACAATCATTGATGGTTACAAGAAACTACCGAGGGTTTTTAAAATAATTAAAAGTTAGAAGGAGTTGGGATCTATGTACATCTTATTAATGGGACCGCCCGGTGCAGGAAAAGGCACACAGGCAGAAAAACTCATTCGTGATTACGGAATCCCCCAGATTTCAACGGGAGACATGTTCAGAGCTGCCGTGAAAGCTGGAACCGCTCTGGGTATCGAAGCCAAAAGTTATATGGATAAAGGAGCACTGGTTCCCGACAGCGTAACAATAGGCATCGTTAAAGAACGATTACAGCAAGAAGACTGCAAAAAAGGGTGGATATTGGATGGATTCCCACGCAATACGGATCAAGCTCGTGCATTAGATAAAATTTTGAAAGAAATCGGAATAAAGTTGACATCCGTTATTACCATCAAAGTAGAAAACAAAGACCTCATAAAGAGAATTTGCGGACGAATGATGTGTAAAAAATGCGGTGCTTCATTCCACAAAGAATTCCGTCCTCCGGTAAGAGAAAATATTTGCGACAACTGCGGTAGTGAACTCTATCAGCGTGCAGACGACAACGAAGCAACTGTAGGACAAAGACTTGCAGTATACGAAAGCAAAACAAAACCTCTTATCGACTATTACAAGGAAAGCGGAAGCTATTGTGAAATAGACGGTAATCAATCTATGGAAGACGTATACAAACAGATCCAAGCAGCATTGGAGAAAGCGTCAAAATGATAACGATTCGTACACCGAAAGAAATAGAAAAGATAGCTGCTGCCAGCAAATTGACAGCAGATACACTTTCTATGTTGGCAAAAGAAGTCAAAGCGGGAATAAGCACGCTTGACCTCGACAAAATGGCTGAAGAATTTATAAGAGCAAACGGAGGTATACCGGCCTGCAAAGGATATGAAGGATACCCCGCAACACTGTGTACATCGGTAAATGAAGTCGTTGTACATGGAATACCTTCAGCAAAAAGAATTCTTCGAAAAGGCGATATAATATCAATCGATCTTGTCGTAGAAGTAGACGGTTACAAAGGAGACTCCTGTATTACCGTTCCGGTCGGCAGAACAAGCAAAAAGAACATGAAACTTATAGAAGTTACCGAAAATGCTCTTTTTGCCGGTATCAAACAAGCAGTCGTCGGTAATCATGTCGGTGATATCGGACATGCGATAGAGAGCTTTGTAAAGCCCTATGGCTACGGTGTACTCAGGGAATATGTAGGGCATGGTATAGGAACGGAAATGCATGAAGAACCGGAAATACCGAATTACGGTACTCCCGGACATGGTCCGCGACTGGAAGAAGGAATGTGCATCTGTATAGAACCCATGATTACAATGGGAAGTGAAAAAGTATACACCCTGAAAGACGGGTGGAGCGTACTCACAAAAGATGGACTTCCGTCAGCTCACATGGAACATACCCTTGTGATTACCGAAGAAGGACCTGAAATTTTGACATTGCGTAATTGAAACGTATTACGATATTGATAAATTCACAAAGTCAAAGGAGGCTCTCATGAGCAAGGAAGACGTCATTGAAGTGGAAGGCAAAGTAGTTGAAAAACTTCCTAATGCCATGTTCCGCGTCAAATTAGAAAACGGACATATCGTATTGGCACATATCTCGGGAAAAATGAGAATGAACTTCATTCGAATTTTACCGGGAGACAAAGTCACTGTCGAACTGACAGCATACGATTTGGATCACGGCAGGATAACCTATCGTTACAAGTAAGTAAGGAGGAAGCAAGATGAAAGTCAGACCGTCCGTCAAGAAGATGTGTGACAAATGTAAAGTTATAAAGCGTAAAGGCCGTGTAATGGTTATTTGCGAAAATCCGAAACATAAACAAAGACAGGGTTAATAAAGAAAAGGAGGTATAGAGTATATGGCACGTATAGCTGGTGTAGACTTACCGAGAGATAAGCGCGTTGAGATCGGCTTAACTTATATTTATGGAATTGGCCTTACTCTTTCCAAAAAAATATTGGCAGAAACAGGAGTATCCCCGGATACCCGTGTTAGAGATTTAAATGAAGATGATGTAGCAAAGATTCGTAATGCAGTAGGTGAATACAAAGTTGAAGGTGATCTTCGTCGTGAAGAATCCCTCAATATTAAGCGTTTGGTAGAAATCGGATCATACAGAGGTCGTCGTCATCGTTTAGGACTTCCCACACGTGGACAGCGTACAAAGACAAATGCACGTACACGTAAAGGACCTAGAAAAACTATTGCAGCAAAGAAAACTGCAACAGTTAAGTAATGTTGAAGGAGGAGAAACATGGCTACAGTAAAAAGTAAGAGAAGAGAAAGAAAACATGTAGAAACCGGTGCAGCTCATATTCGTTCAACATTCAACAATACGATTGTAACGATTACAGACTCCAACGGAAACACCATTTCATGGGCATCCGCAGGAGAATTGGGCTTCAGAGGATCACGTAAGAGCACACCGTTTGCAGCACAAATGGCAGCAGAAAAAGCAGCTAAAGTTGCAATCGATCACGGTATGCGTTCAGCAGACGTATTTGTAAAAGGACCGGGAGCAGGTAGAGAAGCCGCTATCCGTGCATTACAGGCAGCAGGCATTGAAATCAGCAGTATTAAGGACGTAACTCCTATTCCGCACAACGGCTGTCGTCCTCCGAAACGTAGAAGAATATAATTGCTTTTGCGTAAGAATTTTGGCGTCTTCTGGCGCAGAAGGAGGACTTTCGGATGATTGAAAATACAAGCTTCGCGATAAAGATTGTGGAACTGAGTGATGATAAACGTTATGGTAAGTTTGAATGTGAACCGCTCGAAAGAGGATTCGGTATAACATTGGGAAACAGCTTAAGACGCGTATTACTTTCATCATTAGACGGTGTGGCTATTACATCGATAAAAATTGACGGCGTACTTCATGAATTTACAACAATTGAAGGCGTTAGAGAAGATGTAACCGATATGATATTGAATTTAAAGAAAATTCGTTTCATTGCTCATGATGAAGCGGTATTTCCTATTCAAGTTCGTATAGACATAGATAAAGAAGGTATTTTCCATGCAGGAGACATGCAACTGCCGTCTGAAATAGACGTGTTAAATACCGATTTGGAAATATGCACTCTGGATGCCGATGCTCATTTAGGTATGGAATTGACAATCGACAGAGGTCATGGCTATGTTCCTTTTAACAAGAACAAGAAAAATGACGAAATCGGAATAATTCCTATCGACTCCATTTTTACTCCGGTTGTAAAATGTAATTACAAAGTCAGTGACACACGTGTAGGAAATGAAATGGACTACGACAAACTGACATTGGAATTGGAAACTGACGGATCAGTTAAAGTGGAAGATGCAGTGGCGCAAGCTGCAACCATTTTGATAAAGTACTTCGAAAATTTCCGGAGATTGGCAACCAAACAAATTCCTGAAATTGACGTTGATGAAATTGAGCCGGAAATCGAAGAAAAAGACGATTCACCGGACCTTTCAGTAATTCCGATTGAAGAATTGGAATTATCCGTTAGAGCGTTCAACTGTTTAAAGAGAGCGGAAATAAATATGCTCGACCAGTTAACCGACAAAACGGAAGATGAATTAACTCGCGTACGTAATTTAGGTAAGAAATCTGTAGATGAAATAAAAGAAAAACTCGCAGCATACAAAGGCTGGGGACTTCATCTTAAAGATAATGATGAGTAATAAATAGGAGGAAAGAAATGGCTCGTAGTAGACTGAGAAGAATCAGCGGAGCACGTAAAGCATTGCTTCGCAGCTTGGTTACATCTCTTTTCCAGTATGGCCGTATTCAGACCACTGAATCAAAGGCAAAAGAACTTCGCCACGTAGCAGACAAAATGATTTCCCTTGCCAAAAGAGGAGATCTCCATGCACGTCGTCAGGCTGAATCTTTCATTATGGACAAAGCGATAACCAAAAAGTTATTTGATGAAATAGGAAAAAAATTCACAGATCGCAACGGAGGTTATACCCGTGTACTCAAGTTGGATGCACGTTTGGGAGATAACGCACCGAAAGCAATCATTGAATTGGTAGACTAAAATAAAACGCTTTCCGAAAGGGAAGCGTTTTTCAATGCAAAAATTTTTTTGTTGATACTAAGTCAAAAGGCATAATATAAATCAATAAATATAATACCTCGGTTGCATAAATAAGGTTCTATAATAAATTCGGATGCAAGTAAATAATATTCGTCTTCGATTTTAATTTATCGGGAAACCGATATAATTAATCACAATTAATCGAATATGAACTGATTTATGTAAATAAATGATGAAAGTTTTTTGTAGTAAAATTTATTGAGATTATTTTTGCTGCGGTGTCAAATTTCATAAAAGCGGTATACTTAAATACGGACAAATTAAAATTCACATAGGACAATACGAAATAAACGATATATTGTTTTGTTTTTTATTTACAATCCTTTTTATTTTGAAATTTTATTATGACAAATACATTTATATTTCCAAAATATAAGGAAAATAACAAAAACAACCCCAAAAAAGAACTATATGTATAAAATATATCAAGATAGAAGCATTACAATAAATGAATATTGCAACTGAAGCATATAGAATGTATACTGAAATACATAATTTATGAAAGGTAAAAATATGGTATTTTTAGAAATTTTGTGGGACGGAATACTTCCTCTTATAGTGCTTATAGGAGCAGGAATATTTCTTGATTCTAAATTTAAAATAGATTTAAGTACATACAACAAACTCATTATATGGGTAACATTACCATGCTTTGTTTTTTACGGAATATATAATTATATTCCTTCATACTCAAGCTTGGTACTTGTTCCGCTGGCGATAGTGCTTATAACTCTGCAATATTTTTGTTCAAGTATATTTGCAAGACTTTTTAAAATAGAAAAAGATAAAAAAACCATATTTAAAGCGATATCCACTTACTCGAGCATAGGATATATAGGAATATCACTTGTGATGCTTATTTACTCGAGAATGCCGTATATAGCGGATATAGAACAAAGTCTTATAAATGAAAGCAGAGGCACGATAGTACTTCTTTTGCTGATAATGCTTTCGGCGATATATATTTTTGAACCCTGTCAATTCGGCGAAGAAGAATTGTCATTCAAAAATACGATAAAACATATAATCAAGATGCCTTCAATATATGCAATCATATTGGCAATACTTGTAAAAACACTCGGTTTCCATATAGAAACAACATTTCTCTGGTCGATTATCAAACACTACATAGGAGCATTCATGATATTGGTACTGATATCTGTAGGAATGCAAATAAATCGTATCAAATGGAAAAAACCGGATAAATTCATGTATGTTTCCGCATTTGCAAAACTTATAATTAATCCTGTTTTGGCATATATAATTTTGAAAATAATAAATTTACCGAATCCGTTGGATTCACAAGTATTTTTCATATACTCATCGATATCAAGTTCATTTTTGACAGCTGTATATGCAAATGAACACGACAAATATAAATCGTATGTACTGCAATCGATATTGTTTAACACGATACTCGGAATAATTACAATGTCGACAGTAATATATATTTCACCTTACTTATTTCCGATAGGACAATAAAATGGAATTTTTACATATAATAATAAATAATATAGTGCCGCTCATTATATTTGTAGCGGTAGGATACTTGATGGATATAAAATTCAATCTTCAAGTGACCGCACTTACAAAACTTACATTTTATGTAATTTTGCCGAGTTTTATATTCTACAGTATCTATAATGCAAAAATAAATATAATGCTTTTGAATGTGTACTTTATAGCGATAGGGCAAATGATAATAGTAGGAATACTTGCCACCGTGGTAGGTAAGTTGAGAAAATTTGACAGCTCACGAATAGAAGCCATAAAAAACGGAACAATGTTTTCAAATACAGGAAATATAGGTGCCGCACTTATAACATTGGTATTTTCAAATGCACCGTTTATTGTGAACGGTAAAGCGATATACCTACCCGAAGCATTTGCAACATCCACGATGATACTCATACAAATGAATATGTTTTTGAACACATTGGGATTATACCAAGCCGGGAAAGGGAGACTTACACCTCAAGATGCGATAAAAGTTATATTTCATATACCGGTAATATACACACTTGCTGCGGTATTTGCCGTTAAATGGCTTGATATAGACATGACACGTACATTCATGTGGCCGGTATTTCAATACAGTGCGGCGGCTCTCGTAGCGGTGGTTATGACCGCATTGGGAGTGCAAATACATAGAAGCGTAATATCATTTAAACATTTTGACTCGTGGATTGCGTGCTTTTTAAGACTTATCATGGGACCGGTAACTGGATTTATTTTGATAAAATTTGCAAATATGTTCGGTATAAATTTTTCGCCGATTACCTGCCAAGCCATATTGATAATGTCATGCGCCCCAGCACCCGTAAACTCGGTACTTTATGCGATAGAATTTAAAAACTGTGTAAATTTCGCCACAGAAATAGTTACAATGAGTACATTTCTGTCAGTTATAACAATGCCGGCAGTTATATATGCGGCACGAATACTGTTTCCTATAAGTTAAAAACATTTATATAGGCAATTAGGCAATATTGTAAAAAGTGTTTGACATATAAAGCCATATCTATTACAATATTAATGTTATGGAAAGGTGTCCGAGTGGTTTAAGGAGGCGGTCTTGAAAACCGTTAACCGTGAACACGGTTCGGGGGTTCGAATCCCTCCCTTTCCGCCATTATAAAACACTACGAACAACGTGGTGTTTTTTTTATAGGAAGGAGGAATTGCATGAAGCCATTAGTTGAAGACGGATGGTCTTCACACGTAAGAAACATTGTAGGACTTTCTTTGGGCGCTGTAATATATTCCGCCGGTCTCGGTCTTTTTTTGGTTCCGAACAATGTAATTGACGGCGGTGTTACCGGTATTTCACTGTTGTTGCAAGCTGTTACAGGCATACACTTCAGTATACTGGTTGTATTGCTTAATATTCCTTTTTTCTACTTGGGATATAAAAGATTGGGTGCAAGGACTGCTTTGTACTCCGGTTATTCCATACTTGTATTTTCGATTGCCAGCCATATGCTTAAAAAACTTCCACCTGCAACTACCGATCCGTTTTTATCCACAATATTCGGAGGAATTATAATGGGTATAGGTATCGGACTTGTAATAAAATTCGGTGGTTCGACCGACGGCATAGAAATAGTTGCGATACTTTTGGATCGTAAAACATCATTTTCTGTCGGTGAAATAGTAATGTTTTTCAACTTTTTCATATTGGGTACATCAGGATTCGTTTTCACTTGGAACAGTGCAATGTACTCGCTTATTGCATACTTCATATGCTCAAGATTGATGGACAATGTCGCAACGGGACTCGATTCTTCCAAAGGCGTATTTATCATTACAAAAAATTACGATGCGGTATCCGATGCCATAGTGCACAGCATGGGTAGAGCAGTTACAAGACTTCATGGACAAGGCGGATTTTTGAAAGACAGCAAAGACGTGCTTTATTGCGTGGTATCAAGACTTGAAGTTATGAAATTAAAAATGGTTGTACGTGAAATAGACGAAGCCGCATTCTTGTCGGTATTTGACGTACAGGAAGTGCATGGCGGACTTATAAAAAAGACCAAAAGTCCGATTTAAAATAAATTAAAATTTAATATCGGTATAAAATGGAGAAATTTTTTCTCCGATATGTTATAGTTATGTATGAATATTAATCAAATCGGCATAAAGATATAAAATGCAAAATGCGCAAGTTTGAGATTTCGGGCTGTATATGATAAAATATACATTGCGATTTGTCTTATGTTGGTAAGATAAAAAGGTATCAATTTGTCGGAATACCGACTTAAGGAGGATTAATTTTTATGAAGGTAAAAGTAGAAGCACTGGATCAGCACAAAGTGAGTCTTCATATCGAAGTTGAGGCTGAAGCAGTAGCAAAGGGTTTTAAACAGGCTGTGTCACGTATTTCCAATCGTGTCAACGTACCGGGATTCCGTAAGGGAAAAGCACCGCGCAAGACTTTGGAAATGCGTTTCGGAAAAGCAATTGTTGCTGCCGAAGCACAGGATATCGTAATTAACAAAGCTATGAATGAAGCACTTGCTGAAAATAAATTGGTTCCGGTAACACAGCCGGATATCAAAGCTGATGTTTTCTCAGAAAAAGAAGGTGCTACTTTTACAGCTACATTCGTTAAGCAGCCCGATGTAAAACTCGGTGAATATAAAGGCTTGGAAGTTGAAAAGCATGACGTAAAGATTACGGATGAACAAGTAGAAGAACAACTCAAGATGGCTGCACAACAGAGTGCACGTCTCAAAGTGGTTCCGGAAGGCTCTGCAGTAGAAAAGGGCGACTACGTATTCATCGACTTCAAAGGAACGGTTGACGGAAAACCGTTTGAAGGCGGAGAAGGAAAAGGCTACCCGCTCGAAATCGGCTCCAACAGCTTCATTCCGGGATTTGAAGATCAGCTCAAAGGACACAAAGCGGGAGATGACGTTACCGTAAAAGTAAAATTCCCGAAACCTTATTTCAAGGCTGAACTTGAAAACAAAGATGCGGAATTTGCAGTACACATCAATGACGTAAAACGTAAAGAAGTACCGGAATTGAATGACGAATTTGCAAAGAGCGTCGGCAAATTCGAAACAATTAAAGACTTAAGAGATAGCTTGAAACAGCAGATGCAGCTTCAGGCAGTTCAGCAAGCTGAAGACATGTACCGTCAGGCATTGGTGGAAAAAGCGGTTGCAAATTCAGAAGTGGACATTCCGAAAGAAATGATCGATCAGAGAATTGACGAAATCATTTCCGAAATGAAACTCAATATGCAGGCAAGAAATCTCGACTTCGATACATACTTGAAAAATGTAAACAAGACTGAAGAAGAATTCCGTAAGCAATATGAAGAAAATGCGGCAAAAGAAGTTCGTCAGAGTTTGATACTCGGTGCAATAGCGGACAAAGAAAAATTGACTGTAACAGACAACGACTTGTCAATGGAAGTATACTTCATGGCACAGCAATTCAATGCTGAACCGAAAGATGTAGTAAACATTATCAAGGAAGAAAACCGTGTAGGTATGCTCGTAGATAATGTACGCAGAAAGAAAGCTGCAGCATTCATTTTCGGCGAAGCAAAGAAAGATGAAGTAAAAGAAGTAAAAGAAGAAAAGAAAGAAAAAGCCGAAAGCGATCTTGCATCAAAAACCGTTAAAGAATTGAAAGCATATGCTGAAGAAAAAGGCATCGCTTTGGATTCAAGAGCAAAGAAAGCTGAAATTATTGCAGCAATCGAAGCGGCAGAAGCAAAATAAAAAATAAATACAAGAAAGGAGACGCAGATTATACTGTCGTCTCTTTTTTTCAAAAAATGAAAGAAGGGATAATAATGGCATACGTTCCGATAGTAGTAGAACAAACCTCTCACGGAGAGCGTTCATATGATATCTATTCACGTCTGTTGAAAGACAGAATTATATTTCTTGACGGACAAATAGAAGACCATATGGCAAATGTAATTATCGCGCAACTTCTGTTTTTGGAAGCAGAAGATCCGGACAAAGACATTCACTTATACATAAACAGTCCCGGAGGAGTGGTAACCGCAGGAATGGCGATATATGACACAATGCAGTATATAAGACCCGACGTATCTACCATTTGCATTGGTTCATGCGCAAGCATGGCGGCGGTACTTTTGACATCCGGAGCAAAAGGCAAAAGATTTGCACTTCCCCACTCAAATGTTATGATTCACCAACCTTTGGGAGGAGTACAAGGACAAGCAACGGAAATAGAAATACATGCACGTGAAATTTTAAGATTACGTGACGAATTGAACGGAATTTTGGCAAAACATACCGGACAACCCCTTGACGTGATAAAAAAAGACACCGAAAGAGACAATTTCATGACAGCGGAAAACGCCTTGAAATACGGACTTATCGACAAAATTCTCACAAGAAACGAATTAACTGCAAAAGACTGAAGGAGGTATTTTGGATAATAAACGTAGAAAATCGCCGGAATGCAATTTTTGCGGAAGAACTGCAGACAAAGTCAGAAAACTTATTGCAGGACCGGACGTTTACATATGCAATGAATGTATAGATGTCTGTGCAAATATATTGAAAGAACAATATAAAGTAAACGAATCCGAATTTGAAGAAGAATTCAAGCTTCCGACACCGGTAGAAATAAAAGAATACATGGATCAATACGTTATAGATCAAGAAGAAGCCAAAATTGCACTTGCAGTAGCGGTATACAACCACTATAAACGTATAAAATACGAAAAGGACGGCGGAAACGACGATGTCGAACTGCAAAAGTCCAATATAATAATGCTCGGTCCGACCGGCAGCGGAAAAACACTTCTTGCACAAACACTTGCAAGATTTTTGGATGTACCTTTTGCAATATCCGATGCTACAACACTTACCGAAGCGGGCTATGTAGGTGAAGACGTAGAAAATATACTGCTCAGACTTATACAAGCGGCAGACTACGACCTTGAAAAAGCGGAAAGAGGAATAGTTTACATAGACGAAATAGACAAAATAGCAAGAAAATCGGAAAATCCGTCAATAACACGAGACGTATCGGGAGAAGGCGTACAACAAGCGCTCCTTAAAATACTGGAAGGAACGGTTGCAAACGTACCGCCTCAAGGAGGAAGAAAACATCCGAATCAGGAAATGATACAACTCGACACCTCGAAAATACTCTTCATATGCGGAGGAGCATTTGCAGGAATGGACAAAGTAGTAGCAAAACGACTGACAAAAAGTGCAGTCGGATTCGGTGCCGATATAAAGAAAAAAGAAGAAAAAGACGTAGCAAAAATATTAAACATGGTAGAGCCTGAAGACCTTTTGAAATTCGGACTCATACCGGAATTTATAGGCAGACTTCCGATACTTGTAGCACTCAGTCCTTTGAGCGAAGACGCACTGGTGCGAATTTTGACACAACCGAAAAACGCATTGATAAAGCAATACAAAAAGTTGCTTAAAATGGACAACGTCGAACTTGAATTTGAAGAAAAAGCAATACGTGCGATAGCAAAAAAAGCAATCGAAAGAAATACAGGTGCAAGAGGACTTCGTGCCATTATAGAAAAAATAATGCAAAAAGTAATGTACGACATACCGGAAATGAAAGACGTGGAAAAATGTATAATAACCGAAGACGTAGTTGTACACAACAAGCAACCGGAACTGAAAAGAAAATAGTAAATGAAACGGGATATTTGAAATTATCCCGTTTTTTTGCACGAAAATATAATAAATCGAAAAAACAAAATTCGTTGACAATAAATAACATGAATGATAGACTGAAAATAATATTCACCCGAAAAAAAGTGCACAAAACCGAGAATTTCCGGTATCGATAAAAAATAAAAACAACATCGGTATTATATGTGGAAGTCGGAATATTCAAACAATCGGAGTGTATCTCTTTCCATTGGAAATGGAACGTTTTTTACTGTTTGTGCATAGGAGGCAAAAATGGAAAAAGAAAATAAAAACATCTCGATTGAAAAACAAGCGGAAGAACTGATACTCAAAAGTCGACACAATCACCAAAGCAAGCAAGTCATTTTGTGGATTGCCGCGTTGATTGTCGGAGGAATTCTGGGTGGACTTGGAAATACGATGCTCAACCAGATGTTTGCATTTGTTGCCACCGTATTTACACGACTGTTTCAATTCATAGCAATACCGACCATTTCACTCACCGTAATAACAACACTTGCATCAATAGGAGTAAAAAAAGACACCGGACGCATATTTGTACACGCACTTACATACACACTGCTTACAACAATATGTGCCGCTGCCATAGGACTTGCTCTATACATAGTTGTTGACCCCGGAAACTTACCGGTATCGCTTGTGAATGCAGGTGTCGAACAAGTACCTGAAAAACTGACACATATAAGCTATTATGATCACTTCCTTTCAGTAATACCGAATAATATATTGCAACCGTACTTGGAAGGAAATGCTCTCTCTGTGATGATTATATCCGCTGCAGTAGGGCTGTCACTTGCATTTATGCCCAAAACTGAAAATCACGCAGTCTTGCTCAAAGGAATAAACGGATTGCAAGAAATACTGTTTGTATTGATAAAAGCGATAATTTGGGCATTGCCTCTCGGAATTTTGGCATTCTCTGCACAACTTTCCGCACAAATTGCAACCGGAATTATTGTAGGAGCATTGGGAAAATACACACTCGTTATAATTGTCGGAAACTTAATACAATTTTTTATAGTACTTCCCTTATATCTCCTTGCAAGAGGACTCAATCCCGTAAAAGTATTTAAGAAAATGCTTCCGGCGATAACACTTGCGTTCTTCTCGAAAAGCTCTGCCGGAACACTTCCGGTCACGCTGGCATCGGCAGAAGAAAATTTGAAAGTAAATCCGAAAATATCACGTTTCGTACTTCCGATATGTACAACCATAAATATGAACGGATGTGCGGCATTCATCTTGGTTACATCACTTTTCCTCATGCAAAACGGAGGATTCGAACTGACACTTCCGATGATGATAGTATGGCTCTTCGTATCCGTAATATCAGCGGTAGGAAATGCAGGAGTACCGATGGGATGCTATTTTCTTACACTTTCACTCATGTCATCGGTAGGAGCACCCATAGGAATTATGGGAATAATACTTCCTATATACACAATCATAGACATGGTGGAAACTGCGGAAAATGTATGGTCGGATGCGGTAGTATGTGCAATGACCGATCATGACTTGAAGGGTACCTTGTCAGATAGTAAGAATGCTTAATAAATTGAATATTGAAAATATTTGCGATATAAAAGAAAAACGAAATCGTTTAAAATGACGATTTCGTTTTTTTATGTAAAAGAGGCTAAAATATATTTGTAAAAATCGGGGGGGGGGGTGTGATAGAATTAAATTCTCGATGAAAATATGTATTAAATAAATGAACGGATGAATGATTATGAAAAACATTTCAAAGAATATAATCGGAATATGTATATTTACTTTGCTTATGTGCATGAAAAATCCCATATATGCTGAACCTCAGGATGAATTTCGTTTTGTCCGAAATGACGGAAAAGTAATTTATTTCTCAAATGAGGAAACTAAAGTTTGGGAAGGTGAATTTGAAGGGAAACCTAGTTGGATAAGATATCAAGTTGTAAAACATGGAGCCACATACGAAGTTAATATGCGAACCAATATCGCAAATAATAATTCGATTTTCAAGAAGAATATCTCTTTTCCACGAAGGTTGACGACTTGGATCGGTTCTATCAGATATAAAATAGAAAAAGATGGACAGACACATTATTTTTTGAAGGATGGTAGAATGGTTTTATACCATAATGCCGTTGCCATTGAACCGGCTGAAATGGATAATCAAGTAAATATCATGAAATCGAGCATATTAAGTGCAGATGACAGGCGTAATCGGTGGGAGCTGGGCGACCGTTACCAAGTGTGGACTAATTATCAGTCCAACCGTTTGTCTTCCCGCATATTGAAAGGCAATAAAAATTTCAAAAAAGAATCTCATGTAAATATGCTTCATATAGGTATCGATCGGGTGAATCCCGATACACTGACGGGTATATATTTGATTAAAGGAACGGAAAAAGCCAAATATTTCAGAAGAACCGTATTTGATGCTTATAACAAATTTAATTCTTCTGAGAAAGGGCACTATGTATCAGATGGTGATTATAAGGTGTCCGGTTGGGGAGTTCATCATACTCGCTACTTGAAAAACGGAGTATATGCAGACATTGCTTTTCAACGTTTAGAATCTAAGGGAAATATGGAAACCGTTGATAACGGAATGTTTGCCAATGAGAAGGCAAGTCGCAGTATAAACGGAACGGGAATATCTTTTGAAGTAGGGAAGGAAATTCCATGGAAAAATGATTGGCATATAGAACCGCAACTTCAATATACGATGTTCAAAATGCATGGAGACAGTTATAAGGACAGCTTAGATGATGTGTATCCGGATTTAAATCCGTTACCGAAACTCGATTTCACTCTTCATGAGCTTAGAGCGGGTATCAAGGCGACACATAAAAATGTATATGCGAAAGCGAATGTATATTTAAACAATTATGATAACTCATACGCAAGGAAAGTAATGGAAAGATACACTTCTAGAAAAATGAAAAAAGAACGAGGAATAGACGTTGTCGGAGAGATTGAATTGGGATTGGAAAAAGAAATAAAGAAAGATGTGACGATTCATTCGGCAGTTACATATCGAACCGGAAAAAATGAAAATAATATGAAAGTAAAACTTGGCGTAAGTGCCAAATTTTAGTAAGAAGCGTCAACAATGTTGACGTTTTTTATTGGGAAAATTTGCTTTATATAAATATATGTAATTTTCATCATAAAAAGTAAACGGGAAGAACAAAAGGTATTGCGTAAGTGAAATGCGATTATGCAGATAAAATATCAAAAGTTACAATATATGTATTTGAACAAAGTATAAAAGGAATGAGATACTAAAATGAATTGATTATATAGAAATGAATTTGTATTCTATACTTTTATTATCGTGATTATGATAAAATAAAGGTTGAAACTTTTATAAAAACCGGTATGGAGGAAATATATGGACGAAATTATAGAAAATACAAGTTATGTGACACTGCCGATGGTGGCGTTGCGTGACATGATTGTATATCCCGGTATAGTAACAAACCTAGATATAGGACGAATAGATTCGATAGCATCAGTGCGCCAAGCATCAAAAGGAAACAGAATGTTTGTAGGCGTAATGCAAAAAGACGGAAAAATAGAAGCACCCGAAGAAGGAGATTTGTACAGATACGGTACACTCATAAAAATAAGACAAATGCTTCAACTTCCCGGAGGACTTATCCGTATTTTAGTGGAAGGTGTCTCTCGAGTGACGGTAAAAAGCATAAAAAGAACACAAGACTATGTAACCGCCGAATTTGAAAAAGTGAAAGAGATATATCCCGAAGACAATATAAGAGCCGAAGCATACAGAAGAGTATTGCTTACATCGTTCTTTGAATGGATGCAACAAGGTAAAATCTCACTTTCCGAAGAACAAACCGCACAACTGCGTTCAATGTCCGAAGTGGGTAGTACCGTAGATTTTATAGCACAACAACTCATTATTCCGATGAACAGAAAGCAAGATTTGCTTGAAACTTTGGATGTAATGGAAAGATTGAAAGCTGTACAAAAATACATTGACGATGAAATACAAATCGGAAGAATGGAAGCCGAAATAAACGGAGAAGTACGTACACGTATGGAAAAAGAACAGCGTGACTATTTCTTGCGTCAAAAAATAAAGAGCATTCACGACAAATTGGGAGATCGTATTTCACAAGAACAAGAAGCCGAAGAATACAGAAAGAAACTTGCAAAAAGCGGTATACCCGAAGAGTCGAAGGCAAAAATCGAAAAAGAAATATCTCATCTTGAAACGATGCCTCCGATGATGGCGGAAACTGCAATTGTAAGAAACTATCTTGAATGGATAATGGGACTTCCTTGGAAAAAAGAAAGCAAGGACAAACTCGATCTTCATCATGCGAAAAAAATGCTCGACAAAGAGCATTTCGGACTTGAAAAAATAAAAGAACATATACTCGAATACTTGGCGGTAAGAATTTTGGCACCGAATGCAAAAGCACCTATTATTTGTTTTGTAGGACCGCCCGGAGTAGGTAAAACGAGCCTTGCACAATCAATTGCAGATGCAATGGGACGTAAGTTTGCACGTATTTCATTGGGCGGACTTCATGACGAAGCCGAAATACGAGGACACAGACGTACATACATAGGCGCAATGCCGGGAAGATTTATTGAAGCTATAAATCAAGCTAAAACGAAAAATCCTTTGATACTTTTGGATGAAATAGATAAAGTGGGATCCGACTTCAGAGGGGATCCGGCATCGGCACTTTTGGAAGCGCTCGATCCTGAACAAAACAAAGCATTCCACGATAACTATATAGATATACCTTTCGACTTTTCAAAAGTATTCTTCATAGCTACTGCAAATACATTGTCTACGATACCGGCGGCATTACTCGACAGAATGGAAGTAATAAGTCTTTCCGGATATACCGAAGACGAAAAACTTGAAATAGCGAAAAGATACCTTGTACCGCGTCAAAAAGAAATGAGCGGGCTTAAAAATGAAGATGTGAGATTTACACCCGCACTCATAAGAAAAATAATCAGAAGTTACACAAGAGAAGCGGGAGTACGTGAACTCGAACGTACAATAGGTACGCTTTGTCGTAAAGTTGCAAAGAAAATAGTATTGAAAGATGAAGAACTTCCGAATCTTACATCGAAAACGATTATAAAATACCTCGGAGCCGAAAAATTCATGCCTATGTCGGAAGAACACGAATCCATAGTAGGAAGAGTAAACGGACTTGCATGGACAGCGGTAGGCGGAGAGGTATTGGACACCGAAGCCGTGACAATAAAAGGAAAAGGCAGATTGATACTCACTGGACAACTCGGTGACGTTATGAAAGAATCTGCGGAAACGGCATACACATATATAAGAAGCAGAGCTAAAAAACTCGGACTCAAAGAAAACTTCTATGAAAGTTTGGACACGCACATACACCTTCCGGAAGGTGCGGTACCGAAAGACGGTCCGTCTGCCGGAATAACTATGGCAACTGCAATGGCATCCATATATACGGGAAGAAAAGTCAGAGGCGATACAGCAATGACAGGTGAAATCACACTCACCGGAGAAGTGCTTCCAATCGGCGGACTTAAAGAAAAATTGCTCGCTGCAAAACAATTCGGAATAAAACAAGTTCTCATACCGATAAAAAATAAACGTGACTTGGTAGATATGCCTAAAAATATACAAGAAGGTATAGATATAATATTTGTTAAGAATGTAGAAGAAGTTTTAGCACACGCATTAATGAAATAAGGGGTAAATAATGGCGGAAATCAAAGATAAAAATAAATTTCATATATTTTCGTCAGCGTATGTAAAATCGGCAGTAAATGCGAAACAATACGCAGAAGATGAATACGTGGAAATAGCATTCATCGGAAGATCGAATGTAGGTAAATCATCACTTATAAACTCATTATGCGGAAACAAAAAACTTGCCAGAGTAAGTAGGGAACCGGGGAAAACACGTACAATAAACTACTACGCCGTACAATCACGAAAAGCGATAAATGAAGAAGAAGAAAGACAAGATTGGTACCTTGTCGACCTTCCGGGATACGGTTTTGCAAAAACATCGCAAAAAAATAAAGACATGTGGTCAAGTTTCATATCCGACTACATATATAAATCGGAAAAACTTATACTTATATGTCTTTTGGTAGATTTAAGACACCCCGGACTTGCCATGGATATGAAAGCTTATGAATGGCTTGTAAATTCTGGCGTTGACGTGCAAATAATCGCAACAAAAGCGGACAAACTCGGAAATAACGAAAAAAGAAAAAATCTCGCACAAGTGAAAAAAATATTTCAATTGAAAAATCCTCCGATTGCATACTCGTCACTTAAGAATGAAGGACGAAAAGAATTGTTGGAACTTATTGAAAATTACATATGCGAATAAATTACATATGTGAATAAATTAAAAACCTCGAAATCACAATAATCGATTTCGAGGTTTTATTATTTATCAGAATGCCGGAACGATACTTCCGTTGTATTCAGATTTCAAGAATTCTTTTACATCATCACTCTGCAGAGCCTTCAGCAACTTCTGAATTTCCGGTCTGTTTTCATCACCCTTGCGAACCGAGAGAATGTTTGCATAAGGAGAATTTGCACCTTCGGTAAAGAGAGCGGAAGACGGAGAAATGTTTGCCTGAATGGCGAAATTCATGTTTATAACCGCAATATCCGCATCATTTATTGAACGTGGAAGTTGAGGCGCTTCCAATTCGGAGAACTGTAAATTCTTCGGATTTTCAGCAATATCTTCTACCGTAGCGGTAATCGGAGCACCGGCACGAAGCTTGATTAAACCTGCGGACTGCAAAAGCAATAATGCACGACCGCCGTTTGTCGGATCGTTCGGAATCAATACACGTGAACCGTCACTCAAATTTTTTAAATCCTTAATCTTTGAAGAATAAATACCCATCGGTTCGATATGTATATTACCTATGGAAACTACATGAGTACCTCTTTCCTGATTGAATTTTTCCAAGTACGGAAGATGCTGGAAGAAGTTTGCATCAATACTTTTATCTTCCAAAGCCAAATTCGGTTGAACGAAATCATTAAATTCTATAACTTCGAGTTTGACACCTTCCTTTGCCAACTTGTCCTTGATGTGATTTAAAATTTGTGCGTGCGGAACAGGTGAAGCACCGACCTTCAATGTAACTTCATTCGATTCGCTTTTAGTTGCCGAGTCCGAAGAACATCCGGCAAGCAAACCTACTGCCGACAAAGCAACGATACCTGCAATAACAGTTTTCTTTAAATTCATAATAATCCTCCCAAAACTCCTAAAAATATAAAATACCTGACAATAAAAAATCCCCGACCCTCAAAAGGGACGGAGAAACCGTGATACCACCCGAATTCATGTATACGTCACCGCATACACCTCTAAAAGTACGGAAATTTCTTTCGATACTCTTTCTCTGTAACGGGAGTTCCCGGATTGCCTGACTATTCGGCAAAACAGACTCGGAGGCCATCTTCAATGTGCAATTCCATGCTTCTTTTCACCGACCGAAGCTCTCTAAGATGTTCATGTACATTTACTCTTCTCTTCATTGTCATTATCAAGTTGAAATCTACTTTATCATCAAAAAAAACTATTGTCAAGCAATATGTGATTATGATTTGATTAAAAACAGAAGATGATGAAATATTATAATTTGATAGAAGTAAACTACTCTTATATAATAGAGAAGGTGTTTTTATAGGAGAATATATGAACGAAAAACAAAACATTTCTCTGAAAGAAAGTAAAACTCTTATGTTTTGCTTGGCAGCTACAATAATTCTTATACCGCTTAATGCATACATATGGACAGCACCGCTGGTAGTTTCATTTGTATTGATGCTCATAAAAATAAAAAAAAGCGGAACGGAACTCGAATTCGGAACATTGAAAAATATAGGAGCGATATTTCTCGTAATTTCCGCAATTTCGACAATAAATTCGAAAGGCATAATTTTTTCGATTACAAATTGGATGCTTTTACCGTTTATGTATGCGATTTTGTATGTAAGCATATTAAATTTTTCAAGAAATACCGATAGTCGGAAAAAACTTATATATGCGCTGTTTTCAGTTGCGGCAATTGTGCTGGCATACGGATTTATACAATACGCAAACGTACAAGACATGGCACATGATCTTGTTACACAAAGTTGGGTAGATGCAGGAAAGTTCCCTCTTTTGTCACGAAGAATGTACTCTACACTTGAAAATCCTAATCTTTTCGGAACATACCTTATTATGATTATCGGATTTGTTTCGTCATTCTTTTTGCAAATAAACGAGAAAAAGAAAAAAATTCTTTTAGGAATATTTCTCATAGCGCTTCTTTTTGCAGCAGCATTGACATACTCACGAACGGCATGGATAAGTCTTGCTATAATGGTAGCCGGACTTGGTATCTTGTATGACAAAAGAATTTTGATTTTACTCTTGGCGATACCTATTGTAGCTTTCTTTTATCATGGACAAATAGCAATCAGACTCATGTCGCTGTTATCGCAATCGGATACATCCGCATCGCTTCGCATCGGACTTTGGCAAAGTACAATTGCGATGATACAAGATCATCCGTTTTTAGGAATAGGATGGGGAAGTTACTTTTTGACATATCCCGATTACAATTTCTACATACAAGATAAAACGGTTATAATGTATCATGCACACAATATGTATCTTTCCATAATTGCGGAAACGGGAATAATAGGCGGAATTACCTATATATTGCTTATTTTTTTACATGGATATACAAGTTTTAAATTATACAAAAAAGCAAAAGATGTAATAAATAAATCAATCGGACTCGGAGGAATTCTGGTAACAATAGGAATACTTGTAAGCGGAATAGGAGATTATACACTCTTCAGTCGTTCGGTATCAGGCTGTCTTTGGGCGATTTTTGCGATAATTATGTCGGCATGGATTGAATTAAAAGAATGAAATATCGAAAACATGAGATTTACAAAAGAAACAGATATTGTATAATAATCTTGTAGCAGCTCTTAGGAGTTGCTCATAAAAATAAACCGGAGGAATTATAATGGCAACAGTTTCGGAAAAAATGGAAATTCTTCACGAAAAATTGAAACATGCAGAAAACATGGGTGGAGAAGAAAGAATAAAAAAACAACATGAAAAAGGGAAACTTACAGCTCGTGAACGCTTGGCATTGTTATTTGACGATAATTCCTTTGTAGAAGTAAATGCACTTGTGAAATCACGCTGTCACAATTTCGGACAGGAAAAAAAGGATTTACCGGGCGAAGGTGTAGTAACCGGATACGGAACGGTTGACGGAAGGCTTGTATTTGCATATGCACAAGACTTTACCGTAATCGGAGGTTCACTTGGTGAAATGCACGCCGAAAAAATAGTACATATATGTAAGACGGCACTCAAAGTAGGTGCACCTTGTGTGGCTATGAATGACTCGGGCGGAGCACGTATACAAGAAGGTGTAAACGCATTATCCGGATACGGGAAAATATTCCGTTGCAATACAAATGCATCGGGAGTAATTCCCCAAATATCCGCAATAATGGGACCGGCGGCAGGCGGAGCGGTATACTCACCGGCACTCACCGATTTTGTTTACATGGTAAAAAATACAAGTCAAATGTTCCTTACGGGACCGAAAGTAGTAGAATCGGTAACAGGAGAAAAAATTACTGCCGAAGCACTTGGCGGAGCATCGACACATACACATACATCCGGAGTTGCACACTTTGCAGCCGAAAACGATGAAGATTGTATAAATCAAATAAGATATCTTTTGAGTTTCCTTCCTTCAAACAATATGGAAGATGCGCCGTGTGTAGACACAGGCGATGCGCCGGATCGTATATCTGAAACATTGAACGGTATAATTCCCGACAACGTAAATGCACCCTATGATATGTATGATGTAATTAAAGAAATAGTCGACAACGGAGAATATTATGACGTTGCGAAAGATTTTGCACAAAATATCATTACCTGCTTTGCACGTATGGACGGACAAACTGTAGGAATAGTTGCAAATCAACCGTTATGTATGGCAGGATGTCTCGACTACAACGCATCGGATAAAGGAGCAAGATTTATAAGATTTTGCGATTGCTTCAACATACCATTGATAAACCTTGTAGACGTACCGGGATTTTTACCGGGGAAACAACAGGAATATGCCGGAGTAATAAGACACGGTGCGAAAATGCTTTTTGCAAACTGCGAAGCCACAGTACCGAAAGTTACCGTAATACTGAGAAAAGCATACGGAGGATCGTACATTGCAATGTGCTCAAGAGAACTCGGAGCAGATCAAGTATTTGCATGGCCGACATCCGAAATTGCGGTAATGGGACCGCAAGGTGCGGCAAATATAATATTCAAAAAATCTGAAAATAAAGAAGAACTTACAAAAGAATACGTTGATGAATTTGCAACACCGTACAAAGCGGCGGAAATGGGATATGTAGATGCGGTAATCGATCCGGAGAAAACGAGACCGATGATTATAAACGCATTGAGAATGCTTGCAAGCAAGCACGAAGTATTGCCGGCAAAAAAACATGGAAACTTCCCCGTATAACGATGAAAGGATGATAAAATGGAAAACGAACAAATGCTGTATATAACCTTGGCGGCAGCGGCAATTGCAATCATTTGTTGTATAGCGGCACTTTATGCACTTTCATCCGTAAAAAAAGCGAAAAAAGAAATTCTTGCAAAAAATATACAAAATGAAGAGAACGTAAAAAACGTACAAGAAATAAACAATACTCAATATCCGGATCATGTAGAACAAGCCGATATAGAAAAAATCGACATGAGCGAAGTATATGAAGAAGGTGAAGAAATTCCATGTACGGAAAAAGATTTTGAAACACAAGAAAAAATCGCAATGCCGACACAAGAAAAAACGCAAAATGAACTCGAGGAAATCGATCCTCAAATCATAGCGGTAATATCGGCAGCGGTTATGTGCATGGGTGCAGGACAGGTATTATCTATAAAACGCACCGACAATGCAGGATGGAAGCGTGCGGCAAGACTGGCAAGCATGTCGAACGGAATATATTAAAAATCAGGAGGCACCGTAATGAGAAAGTTTTCAATCACAGTCAACGGTCAAACATATGAAGTAGAAGTAAGTGAAATAAAAAACGGAACAATACCGCAATCGCCGGTACAAGTGCAACAAGCATCTGCACCGACACCCGCACCGATGCAAGCACAAACGCAAACATCGGTACCGAAACCTGAAACAACCGCAGGTGACGGAGAACCGGTAACATCACCGATGCCGGGTAAAGTCGTATATGTAAGCAGAACGGCAGGCGAAAAAGTGGAAGAAGGCGATGAAATACTCGTACTTGAAGCCATGAAAATGGGAAATCCGATTATAGCACCGAAAAACGGAACAATCACATCAATGAACGTAAAAGAAGGACAAAACGTGCAAGGCGGAGACCTTTTGTTCACAATAAAATAAAAAGAAAAAATTTACACTTTCAACGAAAACGAAGTGTAAATTTTTTTATTACATATCGAAAAATTGTAAATACTTTTTAACTGTGTTATAAAGAAACTGACAGAAATAAAATTTTAAAGGAGAAAAAATGGAATTACAAGAAAAACTCATAAAAATGCTTGAAAAACGGAAAGATGAAATGATACAAATAAGAAGGCATCTTCATGAAAATCCCGAAGTGTCGTTTCACGAAACCGAAACTGCAAAATATATAGCAAAATTCTACGAAGGGAAAGATGTGGAAATACATAAAAATATAGCAGGTAAAAACGGAATTGTAGTTACGATAAAAGGTGGAAAAAGTGGGAAAACCATAGGAATTCGTGCGGACTTCGATGCACTTCCTATAAAGGAAGAAACGGGGCTTTTTTTTGCATCAAAAAATGAAGGAGTCATGCACGCATGCGGGCATGATGGACATACCGCATACCTTATGATACTTGCGGACTGCCTGATTAAACTCAAAGACGAAATAAAAGGAACAATAAAAATAATACATCAAAATGCGGAAGAAATGGCACCTGGCGGAGCAAAAGACATAGTGGAATCCGGACTTTTGGATGACATGGAAGAAATATACGGAATACACCTTTTACCTGATGGGGCTGCAGGAACGGTAGGCTGGCATAAAGGATACAGTTTCACCGGAAGATCCTATATGAAACTTGAAATAAAAGGCGTGGGTGGACACGGCTCATCACCGCACCTTGCAAACGATGCGATAGTAGCAGGTGCATACTTCATTACACAAGCACAAACCGTCATAAGCAGAAGATTGAACCCTTTTGATGTAGGAGTAATCACAATTGGATCATTTGACGGGAAAGGACAATTTAACATTATAAAAGAAAGTGTCGAACTTGAAGGAGATATACGCTGTATGTCTAACGAAGGACAAAAATTAATTGGAGAGGAACTTGAAAAACTTGCAAAAGGAATAGAAACGGGATTTGGGGTAAAATGTAAACTTACTTATAAGAATGATTATTCGCCGCTTTATAATGATATTGAACTTACTGAAAAAGTAGTAAAAATTTTGGAAAAAGCGGCAAAAAAAGACAAAGATATAAAAGAAGTAAAAGAATTTCCTCCGCAAGCACCTTCTGAAGATTTTTCATACTATAACAAAATCTGTAAAGGATGTTATTTTTTTATAGCAGCAGCACCAAAAAATGTGAAAAAAGTTATCTATAATCATAATCCGAAATTCGATATAGATGAAGATGCACTTTTAGTTGCAGCAAAATCAGTAGCATATATAGTAACGGAAAAAATGAAATAAAAATAAAAAAATTGAAAAATATACAAAAAAGAGGTATAATTACTCATGAATAGTTTTTATCTCCTTAAAAAAACTATAATCTATACGAAAAAAGACGGAAAACCGTCTTTTTTTGTTACTTGCAAAAACGGTATTTATATACATAATGAATAAAGTTGCAAAGAAAAAGTGAAAATTAGTATAATAAGATATATAAAAATTATCTATAAATCAAGGTGACGAAAATAAATATTAAAACAGCTGAATAAAGAAAGCAGGAAGAAAGTGTTTGATGGTAGTTTATATGTAGAAAAGTTTAAAATTCAATGTAAGAAATTGTGCGACAAAGAAAAACAAATGTCCGATACGGTAATAGTTATGGCACTTTTGACAATATCGGGAGGATTGCAAGATGCTTACTCATACTTTATAAGAGGAAAAGTATTTGCAAACGCACAAACGGGAAACATAGTTTTTATGAGTGAACACATTTTTTTAGGACAATGGGAATCATTCTTCAAATACTTAATTCCTCTATTGGCATTTATGGCAGGTGTATTTGTGGCGACAAAAATAAGAAGTCGGTATCAAATGCACAATATATTTCATTGGAGACAAAGAATAGTTTTAATTGAAGTTATACTGCTGTTTATAGTAGGTATGCTTCCTTGTACCGAACAAATAAATTTTATAGCAAATGCGATGACATCATTTGCATGTGCAATGCAAGTACAGTCATTCCGTAAAGTAAACGGATTTCCATACGCAAGTACCATGTGTATAGGAAATATGCGAAGAGGCATATCTGCACTGAGCGTATATATAGAAACGGGCGATGACTCATTTTTACATCAGACGGCACATTACTTGGGATTAATATTGCTCTTTGCATTCGGAGCCGGTCTGGGTGGAGGACTTGCACACATAATCGGTGCAAAAATGATTTGGATAAGTTGTATACTTCTGTCTTTTACATTGCTTTTAATGTTCGTCAAGAACGAAGAAGAAGAACTTCTCGAAGAAGAAGAGGAAATCATCAGAGAAGAAGACGCACTTCGAAAACGCGAAGAAGCTTTGGAATTGGAAGAATTGCAATTGCTTGAGCAGGAAGAAGAACGTGAACGTGAAGAGCTTGAAAATAAAAACAATAATGGAAATAAATAAAAATAAAAAACGATTGAGTAATCAATCGTTTTTTATTTAAAAAGATATAGCAAAAATGTGATTGTAACTTGAAATAAATTTTCTGAAAGTTTTTTAAGCCTTGAATTTATAATCTAAGTGCAACAAAAAAATTAGCACAAAAATGTAATATTAAAAATGTGCTATAATATATAAGTAAAAACTTATGAATAGAATAGAAATGACAGAAAGACAAACACTTTCATATTTTATATCTCAAAATGAAAATGATTCATTCAGTTTTAACGGTCCTTTCTGCCAGGTGAGGAGGAAACACTTTGGCTGAAATTATTGAGATAGTAGACAGGAAAAAAATACGTGAAATAGGATTTGTACATTTTATGTCCATATCTACCTTTTCCGCATCAATGGGGTACTGCGGGATGTGTTTCGGTTGGCGAATGGCACATGACCTCTGGGGAGCACCGGCAATAATCGGAGAATTTTTCGGAGCGTGTGCATTACTTTTGTACATACTTATACTTGTAAGGTATATACAAAAATGGAAATTGGACTTCGACACAGTACGTGCGGAATGGAACAGTCCCACGAAAATCAATTTCTTCGGAACATTTAACGTATCGACCGTACTTCTGGCAGCGGTAACCGCACCGTACAACTATACACTGGCATGTATATTCTGGTATGCCGGAATGATACTTATTATGGTGTTCAGTTGGATACTTCTGAAACATTGGCTCTATGACGATCAGATACTGCGAACGGTCACACCTGCATGGTTGCTTGCCGTACTCGGACCGATTACCATTCCAGTAGCGGGAAATGTACTGAAACAACCGGGATTTCATGATATATCCGTATTCTGCGTAGCAATAGGAATAATATTGGGGATTCCGGTTATAGCACTTCTGTTCACACACAGTATATTTGCGAAACATATGCCGGACTCGGTACAACCAAGTCTGATGATACTTATGGCACCGTTCGGAATGGGATATATTACATACACATCCACATTCCAACCGGACACATTTACACAACTTTTCATAAATGCCGGAATATTTATGTTTTGGCCGGTAGTACTGAAAATATTACACGTTATGAAGACATCCGATTTCAGAATGAGCTGGTGGGCATGCAGCTTCCCTACAATGGCATTTGTAAACGGACTGCTTCACTACTGCCAAGACTACCCCGTAATATGGGTAAAAATTCTCTCCGGTGGACTTCTGCTCTTCGGAACGGGACTTATTCTATACCTTTCGTTCAAAACATTGAATGCGGTATTCAATAGAACGCTCTGGAAATTATATTAAAATTTGTGTAACTGCTTTAAAATAAAAAATCATAAACATTTAAACGAAACAGATTTTTTATCTTTATGTACTCACAAAGCGGAACTATATTAAATTAATATTTCAAAAAGATGCTTACCTTTATTTGTAGGTGGCATCTTTTTGCTTTTAAATGAATTTGTTATTGATAAAAAATATTTATTTATAATTTCAACTATTATAAATTATTTTTTTTAAATGTATAAAATTTTGTGAATTTTTATCTCAGGATTACTCCTTGACTATCATTTTTTTCGATATAAAGTTAAACATTTCAGCACCATATGGCAACATATCAACGGCATTTGTTAATTGTTGAATTAACTTGTTGGTATAAATTGACTTTGTCATATCCGCTTGTACATGTCAGATAATTAATTTTTTAGTTACGTCATTCATGTTGCAGTTATCTGCAAGTGTTATAAATGTATGTCTTGTATCATGCGATTTGTGATTTTGTATTCCTATTAGTGGTAACGCTTTTTCTATAATACTTTGTGCAAATAGCATGTTTTTAGTTTGATATATATGAAACGTTTTAGTTGGTTTTTAAGTCCAACTATCGGGGAGGGGTAGTTCACTTTCGGGTCAGTTTTTATTTTTGAAGTAATTATAAAAAAAGAAAAAATGAAAAAACGAACGAATTTTCAGTAACTTTCACTTAAATTTGTTGATTGAAACAAAATTTAATATAAAATATATTAATTGTAAACTTAGCATAAAAAGCCAGATGTTATCGTTATTTTCGGCAAAAATGCGTGTAAAAAAACTCTTTTGTCAACGTTGAACGGTAATCTTTGTAATGATAAAATATTAATGACTTTTGATAGTTATATGGAGGGTGAAATTATGTACAGCATGGCAGCATCACATGCACGCGGAAAACGTGCCGACGACAATATTTTTGCGGCAAACGGAAGGGCTATAGCACTTGCAGATCGCATCGGAAAAGATAAAGTAATAAACGGTACTGTAGGTTCACTTCTTGATGATGAAGGTAATTTGGTAGTTTATAGAGGTGTACAAGAAGCATATAAATCACTTTCACCGAAAGAATTTGCAGCATATGCACCGATATCAGGCTATGATAAATTTAAAAAATTTGCCGTTGAACAATGTTTCGGAAAACATCGTCCGAGCGGATATGTAGGAGTTTGTGCAATTCCCGGAGGATCAGGAGCGTTAAGGCAGGTTGTATATAATTATGCCGAAAGCGGAGATGATGTACTCATAACCGATTGGCATTGGACAGCTTATGACGGATTTATAAAAATTGCAGGACGTAATGTACGTACTTTCAAATTTTTGAATGATAAAGGTGTATTCAATGCCGAAGATTTCCAAAGAAATGTACATGAAATACTTGAAAAACAAGACAGTATAGTAATTATATTGAACGGAATTGCAAATAATCCTACCGGCTACAGTATGACAGTCGAAGAATGGCAAAAAGCGGTAGATATTTTAAAAAAAGAAGTGCGTGAAAACGGGAAACGTGCTATCATAGAGGCTGACGTTGCATACATGGACTATGCCGGAGAGTACGAAAAGACTCGTGAATTTTTTAAAGTTTTCGACAAACTTCCGAAAAATATACTTTTTGTTTGTGCATACAGTTTATCAAAGAGTTTTACAATGTACGGACAAAGAGCCGGTGCAATGATTGCAATAAGTCAGGAAAAAAGTGTTATTGACGAGTTTATGGCGGCACTGCAATATTCAAGTAGAGGAACATGGTCAAATTGCAACAGCAGCGGTATGAATATGCTTGTACATATTTGTGAAAACGAAGAACTTTTGAAAGATATTGAAAAAGAAAGACAAGTATATGTAACAAAGCTGAATCAAAGAGCGGGTGTATTTACAAAAGAAGCCGATAAAGTCGGACTTAAGTATGTACCGTACGTATCCGGATTTTTTATTACAGTTCCCGTAGAAAGATCATCGGAAATATGTGCAACACTTGAAAAGGAAAATATATTTTTGGTACCGATGAAGAACGGAGTTCGTGTAGCCGTTTGTTCGGTATCTGAAAAGAAAATGCACGGGCTTGCCTTGAAACTTGTTGAAACTATGAAAAAACTAGGTATAAATCAATAGTTGGTAAGGAGTATTTATGCAAGGTATATTTGCAACGATAAATGCAGTATTGTCATTTGTAACACCGGTATCGGATTTCTTTTGGGATTTTCCGAAAATGTTCGATTTTTGGAAAGCGATACCGTTGATAGGAGAATTCTCACTTGCAGTAATTGTACTTGTAGGCAGCGGTATATATTTCACATTCCGTTTAGGTTTCATACAAGTAAGAAAATTCAAGCATGGTGTGCATGTACTTGGCGAGAAAAGAAAAATATATAAAGGTATATCACCTTTGGCGGCATTTTTCCTAAGCACGGCAATGCGTGTAGGACCGGGTAATATGATAGGTGTAACCGGTGCTATAGCCGCCGGCGGTCCGGGAGCTTTGTTTTGGATGTGGGTGTCGGCATTTTTCGGAATGGCGACGGCATATGTAGAATGTACGCTCGCACAAATTTTCAAAGAAAAAAGAGGAGACGAATTCGTAGGCGGACTTCCCTTTTATGCACGAAAAATTTGCAACAATAAAGTGTGGGTAGGTACACTTCTGTCGTCAATCTATATTTTTTATGCATTGATGTGTTTACCTGCACAAGGACTCAATGTAGTAACTTCTATCGGTGCGATGGCAAATATAGTAACCGGAATTCAAATACCGGTACAATCTGCATTTTTCTACGTAGTATCCGTACTTTTAATTATCGTGACTGCAATAGTTGCTTTCGGCGGTATAAAACGTGTAGTACGTGCAAGCAACAGATTTGTACCTGTAATGTCGATAATTTATGTACTTACAGTATTACTTCTTATCGTGACAAATTTGAACAGCATACCGTATTTCTTTAAAGCGGTATTTGAAGGAGCGTTTACACCGGATGCACTTTTCGGAGGAGCTTTCGGTACCGTGCTTATGCAGGGCGTAAAACGTGGGCTTATGTCGAACGAAGCCGGTCAAGGTACAATAACCATGCCGGCGGCAGCTGCAGAGGCAAAACATCCCGGTGAACAGGGAATTATTTCTGCATTGGGAGTATTTCTCGATACACATGTGATTTGTACAATGACAGGTTTTATTATAGTCATGGCACATCAATGGGCAGGAAACGGTGCAGCATGGAAAGATGCAGGAACATACGGTAAATTCCTTCTTTCGATGCACTCGCTCACACCGTCGGGAATGGAAAATTTTATAATGTTTTTAGTATCGCTTTGCTTCTGTCTTTTTGCACTTACATGTGTAATAGGATTTATTACATTTTCGGAAATTGCGGCAAACAGAATAAGCAGTTCAAAAGGGTTTATAAACGGTATACGTATACTTGCACTTTTCGTAGCTGCATTCGGTATAGCATGCAGTATAGCGGGATATGACCTCTCAAATCTCTGGGCGTTCTCGGATTTAGGAAATATTATTATCGTGTACTGTAACGTTCCGATACTCTACATGGGATTTAAGTATGTGTTGAAAGCGACAAAACAATATACCGAAAACGAGAATGAAAAATTTACGGGAGAAATAATAGGAATGGATCTTCCCGTATGGAAAAAAGATTGATATATTTTTCTTAAAATAAAGTAAAAACAAACTGTTTTGATAAAAGGAAACAGTTGTTTACTACAATAAACAAAAAAGATAAATATAAGAATAAAAACACACATAGTTGCAACTATGTGTGTTTTTAATTGCTTGTAATGCGGATAAAGAGTAAATGTAACCGGTTGTTCACAGAACAATGTTTAAATCGGTTTAAATAGAGATTTATTCATAAAAATTAAAAGTCGAATATATGAAATATTATATTTCTCAAGGCTATACATTAATTCAAATTGCCGAAAAACTTAATATAAAAAATCCTCGGAGTAATAAGTTCCGAGGATTTATTTTTACGCTCTTGGAGCGTTTTCTTGTTGTGTTTGCATTGCTGCTTGCATTTTTGCTTTTTCCGCTTCGGCTTTTGCTTTTGCTTCTTTGATTTCAAGGTCGAATGCTTTTTGCATACGTACATAGCTGCGTCTTCTGTCTTTTGCATCTTGTTCGGTTTTTGCAAAAAGTTCTTCGGCTTCTTTCGGGAAGAGTTTTTGAAGACTTGAGTATCTTACTTCTCCCAAGAGGAATTCACGGAAGTTTCCTTTCGGTTCACGACTGTCGAGTTTGAAAGGATTTTTTCCTTGTTCAAGAAGTTGAGGATTGTATCTCCAATTGCACCAGTAGCCGCAGTTTACCGCATCTTTTTGTTCTTGTGATGCGTGTCCCATTCCGGAGCGTATTCCGTGGCTTATACATGGTGAGTATGCAATTATGAGTGACGGACCAGGGTAGGATTCCGCTTCATGTATTGCACGTATTGCTTGGTTCATATCCGCACCGAGTGCGATTTGCGCTACATAGATGTATCCGTAGGATACCGCCATCATTCCCAAATCTTTTTTCTTGGTACGTTTTCCTGATGCCGCAAATTTTGCAATTGCCGCCGACGGTGTAGATTTTGATGATTGTCCGCCGGTGTTTGAGTATACTTCGGTGTCGAGTACAAGTACATTTATATCTTCTCCGGATGAAAGTACATGGTCAAGTCCTCCGAATCCGATATCATATGCCCAACCGTCACCGCCGAATATCCATTGACTCTTTTTGATGAAGTGTTCTTTGAGTGCAAGTATTTCTTTGTACTCAGGGTGTAAATCTACTGCGTTTTTGAGTGCGAGTTCAAGTTTTTCGGCACGATCTCTTGTACCGTCACCGAGGTCTTTTTTGTCGAGCCATTCTTGAATAGCGCTGCGTGTATTTTCGTCCGATGTTTCGAGGACTTCGTTTAATTTACGTGTGACACGTTCTCTCAACTTTATTTCTGCAAGGTGCATACCGTATCCGAATTCCGCATTGTCTTCGAAGAGCGAGTTTGCCCATGCCGGTCCTTGTCCGCCGGAGTTTGTTGTATAGGGGATTGACGGGCAGCTTGCACCGTATATGGATGAACATCCTGTCGCATTCGTTATTGTCATGCGATCTCCGTACAGTTGTGTTACCAAGTGTACGTACGGTGTTTCTCCGCAACCTGCACAAGCTCCTGAAAATTCGAAGTATGTAGGTTCGAATTGAGATCCGCGAACGGTAAATTTGTTCATCGGATTTTCTTTACGCGGTAATTTTATTGCATAATCCCAGTATTTCTGTTTGTGCAATTGTGTTTCTATCGGTTTCATCACCAATGCTTTTTTCGGTGCCGGACATGTATTTGCACAGATATTGCATCCGTAGCAGTCTTCCGGATCTACAACGATGCAGAACTTCAATCCCTTTTTCGGTCCCGCCAATTCTCTTACAATCATACCTTCCGGAGCTTTTACCGCTTCGTCTTCCGAGAGTATGAAAGGACGAATAGTCGCATGCGGACATACGAATGCACATTGATTGCATTGTATGCAATTTTCCGGAATCCATTCAGGTACATTTATTGCCGCTGTAGGTTTTTCGTACTTTGTCGTGCCTACGGGGAATGTTCCGTCTTCCATTCCTTTGAAACTTGAAACGGGAAGATCGTCACCTTGTTGTTTGTTTATTACATCACAGAAATTTGAAATAAATTCTGGACGTGAAGGACGTGCAATCGAACCGCCGGTTGTTGCATGCAGCCATTCTTCGGGTATGTCTATTTTTGTATAACTTGTAGCACCCAGTTCAACTGCTTTGTAGTTCATATCTACGACATGTTGGCCTTTTCGTCCGTAAGATTTTTCAATTGCTTTTTTCAAGTAGCTTATAGCATCTTCTGTCGGAATGATATTTGTAAGGTTGAAGAATGCCGATTGCATAATCATGTTTATTCTTCCGCCGAGTCCGATTTTCTTTGCTATTTCAAAAGCGTCTATTATGTAAAACTGTGCATCGAGTGCTGCAAGTTTACGTTTCAGAGTTGCAGGTAATGCACGATTCAAATCTTCTTTGCGCCAACGGCAATTAAGCAGGAAAATACCGCCTTTATTAAGTCCTCTGAGTAAATCGTACTTGTATACATAAGACGGTCTGTGACAAGCGATATAGTTTGCATGACTGATCAAGTACGGTTTGCGTATGGGATTCGGGCCGAAACGCAAGTGAGAAATAGTAACTCCGCCGGATTTTTTCGAGTCGTATGAAAAATATCCTTGTGCATACATGTCTGTATGATCGCCGATAATTTTTATTGCATTTTTATTTGCACCTACCGTACCGTCCGAACCGAATCCCCAGAATTTACATGAAATTGCAGATTCGTCCGATTCTTTTATCGGAACGGGAGCAAGCGATAAATTTGTTACATCGTCTTTTATTCCCAATGTGAAATTATGACGAGGATTTTCATCTTCCAAATGTTTATAAACTGCCGCTATATCTTCTGCGATTACGTCTTTTGAACCTAATCCGTAACGTCCTCCGCAAATTTTTGCACTTCTGTTTCCGGATGCAAAAGCACTTTGTACATCAAGGTACAAAGGTTCTCCTATTGCACCGGGTTCACGTGTGCGATCCAATACGGCAACTTTTTTTACCGTTTCCGGTATTTCCTTTAAAAAGTGTTCTACCGAGAAAGGACGGAAAAGATGTACATTTAAAACTCCGACCTTTTCTCCCTGTGAATTAAGCACGTCGCAAACTTCTTTGCATACGTCGGTGACGGATCCCATTGCGATAATAATGCGGTCTGCGTCCTTTGCACCGTAGTAATTGAATAATTTGTAATCTTTACCGGTGAGTTCATTTATTTTGTCCATGTAAGATTGCACGATTTCAGGCAATGCATTATAAAAAGGATTTGCCGCTTCACAATGTTGGAAATATACATCCGGATTTTGTGCAGTTCCACGTACAACCGGTTTGTTAGGACTCATAGCATTGTTTTTGAAATTTTCAAGAGCTTTTTTGTCTATAAGAGGTTCAAGTTCATCGTATTCCAAAACTTCAATTTTTTGAATTTCATGACTCGTACGGAAACCGTCAAAAAAGTTAATAAAAGGCATACGTCCCTTTATTGCGGATAAATGTGCAACTGCAGATAAATCCATTACTTCTTGAACTCCGCTTTCAGCGAGAATTGCACATCCCGTAGCACGTGCCGCCATGACGTCTTGATGATCGCCGAAAATTGAAAGTGCATGATTTGCCAAAGCACGTGCAGCTATGTGAAAAACACCCGGCAAAAGTTCGCCCGCTACTTTGTACATTGTAGGAAGCATAAGCATCATACCTTGTGATGCTGTATAAGTAGATGTCAATGCACCGCTTTGAAGCGAACCGTGGAAAGCACCTGCGGCACCGCCTTCAGATTGCAATTCCACTACATGTACAGTATCACCGAAAATATTTTTCTTTCCGTGAGCCGCCCATTCGTCTACCATTTCAGCCATCGGAGAAGACGGCGTAATCGGATAAATAGCTGCTACTTCCGTAAATGCGTAAGAAATATATGCTGCAGCAGTATTTCCGTCCATGGTTTTAGTTTTTCTCACAATACCACTCCTCCGTTTAAATCTTGCAAGAATTTTTAAAATTTTGTACAATGAATGTATGAGTAAATAGCATAAGTATAAGGAGTTTGATTTATACATGCATTTTCAATACATTTATTGAAAAAACACATTACAACTAATTATAGAATAAACTCAATGTTAAGACAAGAAAGCATATTATTTTTAGATAATACTATCATTTTATGTATCATACAAAGTCGAAGAATATTATCAAATTGGAGGAAATATTATGGACTATCGGCACTTGAAGTATTTTATGGAAGTCGCAGAACAAAAAAGCTTCAGCAAAGCCGCAAGAAATTTGCACATTTCACAATCAGCCATAAGTCGTATGATAAAGTCGCTTGAAGATGAACTCGGAGTGACACTTTTCATACGAAATGCAAAAACTGTAGAAATTACTACGCCGGGGACAATTTTTTTGAATTATGCGAAACGTTGTTTATTTGTTTTCGAACATTTGAAATCGGATTTTGAAAATGAATTCAACATGAAACACGATACAATAGAAATCGGATTGCCACCCATAACAAATGCAAACGTATTTGCAAAACTTTTGGGAGAATTTAAACAGGAATATCCTCAAATTTCGATAAAATTGTATGAACACGGTTCAAAGATGATAGAGTCGTCCGTACAGGAAGGTGTAATAGACGTAGGAATTATTTGTACAATACCGAACAAAGAATTTGAATCTTTCTTCCTTTCCGAAGATGATATGTACGTAATGATGCCTAAGGGATACCCTCTTGAAGAGCATGAAGAAGTTCCGATGAAACTTTTGGCTGATTATCCTTTGGTTTTGTATCGTGACGACTTCAATCTTCATGACGATATACTCTTAAATTGTAAAAAAATAGGATTTTCACCGAAAGTCGTATTTGAAACAAGTCAGCGTGAACTTATGATACAAACTGTAGCGGCAGGTTTGGGAGTTGCAATACTTCCGAAAAGACTTTGTCCGAGAAACAGATACAAGGATAAAATAGCAATTCGTCCTATGACCGAACCGAAAATGACGCATCACTTGTATGCTATATGGAAAAAAGGTCGCTATCTGTCAAGAGCTGCAAGGCAGTGGATAGAATTCACAAAACGTCACCTTTCTTTGTTGAATGAGGATGAAACGCCGGAAAGTGATCATACAGAAGAATAAAGAAAAATGAAATATATCAAAAACAATTTATTGCAAATAATTACTTTTGTATTATTTGCAATTGTGATATGGCAGCAATACCAAATTTCAGATTTACAGGAACGTATGATGAATATAGAGTCTGTAAAATATGATAATCAACTGAATGATATAAGGTGGGAAGCCGAAACGGCATTGTCGGAGAATAAAGAACAAAAGAAAGATATAAGAGCTTTGCAAAAGCAAACTTCTGAAAATCGTTTCAATTTATTGAAATTGAGTTGGGATTTTTACAGGAAATAAAAATCGTTTATTGAAAATCTCTTGCTTTTCGAGATGAAAATCGAATCGCGAGAGATTTTTTTACAGTTTTGAAAAATTGCAAGTTGTAAATTTTGTAAAAAAAGAAATGCACAGTTTAAAAGCTTTTGTAAGCGAATATGTATTTTATGTGCAAAGGCAATGTTTACGTGATACAATGAAAATAAATTATTTTATGGAGAATGAAGATGTCTATATTTCAGCAACTTTCATTGGCATATTACGGTATAGGTATATGGGATGTAGTAGACATATTGGTCGTTGCATTTTTCTTTTATCGTATATATGCATTAATTAAGAATACTCGTGCTACGGCACTTTTAAAAGGTTTACTTTTTTTAGGATTTTTGTCACTTTTGTCCGGAAGTTTGCAACTTCATGTTGTAAATTGGATTTTGGAAAAATTGATGACAGTCTTGATTGTCGCATTGCCGGTGGTTTTTCAACCGGAATTAAGACGTGCATTGGAACAAATCGGAAGAGGTAAGCTTTATATTTCTTCTCAAGTTATGAATGAAACCGATTGGGAATCGGTAATTGATGATGTTGTTGAAGCTTCCGAGATTATGGCTGAAAAGAGAATCGGTGCTTTGATTGTTTTTGAATGCAGCGTAGGTCTTGACGACTATATAGACTCTGGAATTCGTGTGGACGGACTGGTTTCAAAAGAACTTTTAGGAAATATTTTTATTGTAAATACACCTTTGCATGACGGAGCGGTTATTATTCGTGAAGGAAGAATTATGGCGGCAGGTTGTCTTTTGCCGCTCACAAGAGATCGTTCTTTGTCATCGGAAATGGGTACAAGACATCGTGCGGCTATCGGTTTATCCGAACAGGCGGATTGCGTAGTCGTAGTTGTAAGTGAAGAAACGGGAATTATTTCCTATGCATATGGAGGACATATATATCGTCATATGGACTCCGAGTCGCTTAGAAACAGGTTGCGTACATTTTTGTTGCAAAAGAAGAACAGAAGTGTAGGCAATATTTTACAGAAATGGAGCCCGCTTAAATGAAGTTTACCAAGTTACAGTGGTGGTTACCCAAGTTGCTGTGTCTTATAGCGGCATTTGCATTTTGGGTTTATGTAATAAATGAACAAAATCCTATTGTCGAAGAAACATTTCAAGTTCCGATAGAAGTTCATAATCTGGATCGTTCTCTTGTTGCTACAAATTTACCTAAGACGGTGAAGGTGAAAGTAAAGCTCAACAGGAAAGAAATGATTAATTTGCGTAGCGATAAAATAAAAGCTTATGTGGATTTACAAGGACTTTCGAATGGAGTTTATCAGCATATACCGGTTCATGCATCGGTACCCGGCAGCGATCCGGCCGTTTCGATAAGTCCTGAATATATTGATGTGGAAATAGATACTTATGCGGTAAAAACTTTACCTATTACAGTTGAATTTTTCGGTAAATCTCCACAGAATTTCGGTGTGAAATTGGATAAGGTCACTCCGGAATACATAACCGTGGCGGGAAGCAGCGCAAGTATAGCAAAAGCGGATCGTGCGGTAGTTTCGGTAAAAACCGACGGAAAGAAAAAAGATTTTTCCGAGTATGACAGTATAAATGTACTTGATCAATCAGGAAGTACGGTCACCGGTATAGATATAATGCCTACTCAAGTAAAGGTAAATGTCAAGGTGACGGAAGCAGCAAAGACTGAAATGCTGAATGTAAAGCCTCAAGTCATCGGTACTCCCATGAAAGGGTATCATGTAGGGCGAATTTCAATAGATACTCCGGTTGTAAGTGTAAGAGGGCCTTACAGTTTGTTTGATGAGAAAAGTTCACTTTCAACCGAAAGTGTGGATGTAAGCGGAGCTACCGAAGATGTAACGAGAACGGTTTCCATAGAAACACCGGATGATACGACAGTTTCACCGAGTACGGTTAATGTGACTGTCGAGATAAAGAAAGAGTAATTTGTAAAATATTTGCGAATTTATGTTAAAAGAGTTATTATTGGAAAGTTCAGATAATAATTTTTGGGGGAAGGAAAATGGTTAAATTATTTGGTACCGACGGTGTACGAGGTGTAGTAAATTCTTCATTGATGCCGGAATTGGCATATCAATTGGGTCGTGCGGCAGGTGCTTATTTTTGCAAACGGGAAGGCAGACATAAGTTTTTAATCGGTATGGATACACGAATTTCGGGTACTATGCTTATGGCATCTCTTGCTTCGGGATTGTGTTCATCCGGTGTAGATGTTGATATTGCAGGTGTAATTCCTACACCGGCGATAGCTTATTTGACTCGTGTGGAAGGATACGATGCAGGTGTTGTTATTTCGGCATCTCATAATCCTTTTCGTGATAACGGAATAAAATTTTTCGACAAAAACGGATATAAATTGCCGGACAGTATGGAAAATGAAATTGAAGATATACTTCGTCACAACGAACTTATTCCGAGACCTTTGGGTGCCGATGTAGGTGTTATAAGACAGCGTACCGAATTGGCTGAAAAGTATCGTAAGTATGTGGCATCTACCGCATTCCAAGATTTGAAAGGAATGAAGATAGTTACCGACTCGGCAAACGGTGCGGCAAGTAAATTCATGCCTGAAATTCTTCGTGTATTAGGTGTGGATGTAGTGGCACTCTCTTGTGAACCGGATGGTGTGAATATCAATGAAAATTGCGGCTCAACACATATTGAAGCATTGCAAAAACGTGTAGTTGAAGAAGGTGCAATTTGCGGTATAGCAAATGATGGAGATGCAGATCGTTGTCTTTTGGTAGATGAAGAAGGTAATGTGTTGGACGGAGATCATATTATGCTCATAAACGCATTGCATATGAAAGAAAAAAATCAATTGAAAGACAATATGGTAGTCGGAACCGTAATGAGTAATTTAGGATTCGGAAAAGCTTTGAAAGAACATGGCTGCAAGACTGTATCAACACGTGTAGGAGATCGCTATGTGCTTGAAGAAATGAGAAAACATGATTATTCATTGGGCGGAGAACAATCCGGACATATTATTTTCCCTCAGTTCAATACAACGGGAGACGGATTGATTACGGCAGTTCAAACAATGTGCGTATTGAAAGAAAGCGGTAAAAAATTATCTGATTTACGTAAACTTATGACAACATATCCGCAAGTTTTGAAAAATGTTGAAGTATACAGTAAAAACGGTTGGGAAAACAACGAACTTATACAAAATTCGATAGCTTCGGCAGAAGAAGAATTGAATGGAGAAGGACGTATATTGGTACGTGCATCCGGAACGGAGCCGCTCATAAGAGTAATGGGTGAAGGTAAGGATTTGGACCAATTGCAAAGAATAATAGATGACATAGCATCGGTTGTGGAACAAGAACTCGGTGTGGAAGGAAATTAAATGAACCTGCCTTTAGGCAGGTTTTTTTAAGTTTTCAGGAGACGGATATGATATATAGAATTGCTTTATTACAAATGAATGTTGTCATGTCGGATTTTAAAACAAATTTCGACAAAGCAAAACATCTTATAGAAAAAGCGGCACAACAAAAAGTAGATATTGTCGTACTGCCTGAAATGTGGAATGTTGGATTTTTTCCTAAAGAAAAATTGCATAATTTGGCTGATTATCAGGGGCAACACACACTTGATCTGTTAACACAATTGGCGAAAAAACATCAAGTACATATAATCGGAGGAACGGTTGCGGTTACTGACGGAAAATATTTATACAATAGAGCTTACTGTATCAATCGCAGCGGAGAATGTGCGGCGGTTTACGATAAAATACATAGATTCAGTCCTTCCGGTGAACACAAACAATTTGAAAGAGGTAAAAATCCGGTATCTTTTACTTTGGGAAATTTACGTGCAGGTATCGCTACTTGTTACGACATACGCTTTCCCGAATTAATTCGAAAACTGGCATTGCAACATATCGACATACTGTTCGTTGTTGCCGCATGGCCAAATTTAAGAAAAAATCATTGGAATATACTTAATCGTGCAAGAGCAATTGAAAATCAAATCTTCGTATGTGCCGTCAATCAAGTAGGCAAAAGCGGAGAAAATATATTGGCGGGGAACTCCATGTTGTTGGATCCTTTGGGAAATTATATTGCACAAGGAACGCAACAAGAAGAAATCATTATAGGAAATATTGACACCGATCAATTAAATACCGTCAGACAATTAATACCGGTCTATGAAGACAGAGTAAAAGGTATTGATACGTTGTAAAGAACAAGTAACGGAAAAATTCAATAAGCGGTGAAAACGAAAATAAATATCTAGGTCGGTTGTAAATCGTAAAATCGCTATGATGTAAGAACGACATTAATTAAGAAGCAAATGTTTTTATTGAAATATTTGCATTTTAAAAGACTATGCAGAAGAGTAATCTTTGTGCGTAGTCTTTTTTATTTTCCCTTATTCGAAAAATGCACTTATTGCTTTAACGAGGTAATCGGTATCTTTTACACCTGCAGTCTCATATGCGGAATGCATTGCAATTTGCGGAAGTCCTATATCTACAGACGGGATGGCAACCTGTGTATTTGAAATATTTCCAAGTGTTGCACCGCCGGCAATGTTGCTGTTGTTTGTAAATATTTGTGTCGGAATATTGTTTTCCATACATAAATTTTTAAATATTGCGGATGAAAATCCCGTTGTGCAATATCTTTGTTGTGCGTTGTATTTTATTATAATGCCCTTATTCAATTCGGGACGGTTTATCGGATCCGCTACATCCATTCTGCTCGGATGTATTGCATGTCCGTTATCTGCGGAAATCATGAAACTTCTTGCCGTCATTGCCATAGACTCATCGTAAGAAAGTCCCAAAGAGTTTGCTATACGTGTCAGTACATTGTACAAAAATGTAGAGCCTGCACCTTGTGCGGTTGTACTTCCGACCTCTTCATTGTCGTAGAGAGTATAAACACTTATGTGTTTTTCTTTTTTTCCTGTTGTAAAACCGCGGAAAGTTGCAAATGCACACTGTAAATCATCCAATTTGGGAGCAGAAATAAATTCATCTTCACTTCCCCAAATAATTCCCGGAACTCTGCAATAAAGAAATAAATCGTGACTTAATATTTGATTTTTATTTACTTTTGCAGTTTCCGCTACAAGATCCATAAAAGATTTTTTTGAATTTGAAAGTCCATACAACGGAAGCATATCGTTTTGCACCTTCAATGCCTGACCTTGATTAAGATTTCTGTTCATATGAATTGCCAAGGAAGGAATTGTAAGAATTGTTTTTTCTATATTCACAAGTTTCGGAACTACATATCCGTTATGCGAAACGAGAACTCTTCCCGCAACGGAAAGAGGACGATCCATCCATGACTGCATATTCATGCCGCCATAAGATTCCACATTTAAACGTGTGTAATATTTATCTTTGATTTCAGGATTTTCCTTTACCTTAAACGTAGGAGAATCGCAATGAGCGACAGTTATATGAAATGATTTTGCATTTTCATTCGGAACGGAAAATGCAATCAATGCGGTACCGCCTCGAGTGACTACGTAATTATTTCCCTTTTCGATTTTCCATGAATCTTCTTCACGAAGTTCTATGAACCCGTTATAAATAAGTGCCGTTTTCATACTGTTGGAAACATGAAACGGAGAGGGAGATTTGTCTATAAAATGTAATAAATCTTTTGCTATATCCATGTACATAATCAATTCACCTTTTTCAGTATTAAAAGAGTTTAAAATCGTCTATAATTATAACATGAGAAAAAATCGGAGTGTGAACTTATGAATTACAAAATGATTATTGAATATGACGGAACACGTTATGAAGGTTGGCAAAAACAAAAACATAGCGATGAAACGTTGCAAGGTAAAATTGAAAAAGCTTTTGAAAAAGTTACAGGTGAAAATGTACAAATCATAGGTGCCGGACGAACCGATTCCGGCGTTCATGCAAAAGGTCAAGTCGCAAATGTACATTTACCGTATGATTTGAATGCGGAAAACTTGAAAAATGAATTGAATGAAATTCTTCCCGATGATATTTATATAAAACAATGCATTGAAGTTGAAGAAAAATTTCATTCGAGATTTCATGCAAAAAGTAAAATTTACGAATATAATTTGCGTATAGGAAGTAATAAAGATGTATTTCAGAAGCGTTTCATATGGCAATTTGCAAAACCTCTTTGTATTGAAAAGATGAAACGGGCGGCGGAAATATTGCAAGGTACTCATGACTTTACGGCATTTTGCAACAATAAACATTTTAAAAAATCCGCAGTAAGAACCGTGTACTCCATAGAAATATCGACTTCAAACGACATATTGCACTTGCGTTTTTGCGGTGACGGATTTTTGCAAGGTATGATACGTATTATGGTAGGAACTTTGGTTGAAGTCGGAGAAAACAAGCGAGATGCGGATTCGTTATACGACGTTTTGAAATCGAAACAACGAAGTAATGCAGGCTTTACCGCACCGCCGCAAGGACTTACTCTTATAAGTGTTCAATACTGAAATAAATGCGTGATATAATGAATTAAATCGGTATAAGTTGAGGTGAATTTATGAAAAACATTCGTTTAATAGCAATTGATTTGGACGGAACATTACTTCGTGATGATATTTCCGTATCGGATTATACAAAAAGAGTTTTATCTAAAGTGAGAGAAAAAGGTGTTCATATTGTAATTGCAACGGGAAGAATGTTTTGTTCCGCACGTGAATGGGGGAAAGCTATAGGTATAGGAGATGTACCCCTGTGTGCATATACCGGTTCAATGGTAGGACTTTGTGAAAGCGGAAAAATAATTTCGGACCAACGTATGGATTTAAACGTTGCGAGAGATATTTTAAATGAAGGAAAAGAAAATAATTGGTACATGCAATCATATATTGACGACAAAGTTTATGTACCTTTCAGAGATGAACGTACCGATCACTATGAGCGTATTTGTAATATACGGGCACATGTAATCGGAGATGATTTTTGGACACCTGAAAAAGCACCGACAAAGGTACTTTTTTATGACAATGATTTATCGGTAATGGAAAAAATCCGAAAACTTGTAGGTAAAAAATTTGAAAAAGTTGCCGGAAGTGTTATTTCTCAACCGAATTATTTCGAATTCAATAAAAAAGGTGTATCCAAAGGAAACGCTATTACAAAATTATGTAATGAGCGTAATATACCGCTGGACAGTGTAATGACTTTCGGAAATGCACAAAACGACATTTCAATGTTTGAATTGTCACCATGGTCGTTTGCAGTTGAAAATGCATCGGAAGTTGCAAAAGCATCTGCAAGATTTACAACACTTTCAAACAATCAAGACGGAGTTGCACATGCGATAGAAAAGTACGTATTGGAGGCATAATATGGAAGAATTTCACTTTGTAGTAATAACCGGTATGAGCGGTGCCGGAAAAACGAATTTCATGCAAAAACTTGAAGATATAGGATATTATTGTGTAGATAATTTACCGCCCGTACTTATAGCACGTTTTGCGGAATTATGTTGGAAAAGTAATGCCAATATGCACTATGTGGCTGTAGTTACGGATATTCGAGGCGGATCGTTTTTTGATGCACTTCCTCAAGCTTTGGACGAACTGACAAATCGTGGAATACCTCATGAAGTAGTATTTTTGGAAGCATCGGATGAAGCATTGGTACGAAGATACATGGAAACAAGACGTGTGCATCCTCTTGCAAAAAATATGCGTATACAAGAAGGTATACGTGAGGAAAGAAAGGTTTTGGCCGGTATACGTGCACAAGCCGATACGATTGTAGATACAACAAATATGAAGACATCCGAACTGACAAAGTACCTCAAAAACAGATTCGGAATAAATTCCGGACGAAAAGAAATGCAAATAACGGTCTTTTCCTTCGGATTTAAATACGGAATACCTATAGATGCGGATATGGTTATAGATGTACGATGTCTGCCCAATCCTTTTTATATAGACAAGTTCAAGTACTGGACCGGAAGAGTAAAAGAAGTTGCAGACTATATAGACTCCTCACAAGTGACGAAAGATTTCAAAAAGCATCTTTTTGATTTCATGTCATTTATGGCGGATCAATTTGAAAAATCCGGAAAAGCTCAATTCACGGTAGCGATAGGGTGCACAGGAGGTATGCACAGATCCGTATACATCACTGAAGAACTCGGAAAATTTTTGAAAAAAAGTCATACCGGTGTAAATATAGAGCATAGAGATCTTCATAAAAACAAAATTGAACATGATGTTGCAGAGGAAAATTTATGAAAGAAATAATGAGATGGATGTCACCCGGACTTCAAATAAAACGTTGGATGATTTTGTTTTCAACAGGCCTTATTATATTGATTTTCGGTGCGACATTAATAATAAACTACCAACTTTTCGGTGCATTGGAAGATGAAGTTCTATATCTTTTGTATGTGTGGACGGGAAGTTATAACTATTTCTTCCTTGTAGGTACGGGTATATTACTTGCAATTTTAGGTATATACATAATGTATGTATCTGTTCGTAAAATGGTGAAGCGTTTTTTACAACTTCTTGTACCGGATCAAAAAGAATTATCCAAAAAGTTAATAAGCAAAGTTGAACTTGCAAAGGGAGTACACGTAGTTGCGATAGGCGGAGGACACGGATTATCGATGTTGCTTCGCGGAATGAAAAAAAGAACATCCAATTTATCTGCAATAGTAACGGTTGCAGATGACGGAGGTTCATCCGGACGACTTAGAGAAGAAATGGATATAATAGCCCCCGGAGATTTAAGAAATTGCCTTGTAGCAATGGCGGAAAAAGAATCCGTACTTGAACAACTCTTCCAGTACAGATTCGGAGGAAATGGAGAACTTTCCGGACACAGTTTGGGAAATTTATTTTTGGCAGCACTTATAAAAGAATTCGGAAGTGTACAATTTGCACTTGAAGCTGCAAGTAAAGTATTGAATATACGCGGTAAAGTAATGCCTGCGACACCTGAGAAAATAAAATTGCGTGCACTCATGGCGGACGGAAAAATTGTGGAAGGTGAAACCGAAATTGCGGAATATCCTGCAAGAATAAAGAAAATAACTACAATTCCGGAAAATCCTATAGCGGTAGGAGCGGCATTGGAAGCCATACGTAAAGCGGATATAATTACACTTGGTCCCGGAAGTCTTTATACGAGCGTTCTTCCGAATTTGGCTGTGGGAGAAATAATGCAAGCAATAAAGGAAAGTAAGGCGCCTTGCATATACATATGTAATGTAATGACACAATCGGGAGAAACCGAAGGATACACTGTAAGCGATCACGTGCAGGCATTATATGAGCATATAGGAAAAAAAATTATAGATTGCGTACTTATAAACAATGCTTTACCCTCCGAAGAAAATATAGAAAAATATGCAATTTCAAATTCGAAACCCGTAGAAATAGATGAAGAAAAATTGATAGAAAAGGGCATACAATTCGTAGCTTGCGATTTAATCGGAAAATCAAAAGGTGCAGTGCATGATATGGATATACTTGCAGACAAAATTATCAGCATAGGAAATCTTTTAAATTCAAATATAAAACCCGAACTTTTAACGGAATATTTGCGGAGGAAAGATTAATGTCGTTTACCGAAAAAGTAAAAAATGAACTTGCACACTTGGTGCGTGAAGATAAAAAATCACGTAAAGCCGAACTGCTCTCACTTTTGAGAATAGGCGGTTCATTTGTTACGGGAATGTACGGAAGCAGCGGACTGGAATTTTCTACAGGAAACAACGCAGTTGCAAGACGAGTGCTTGTTACACTGAAAAAAGATTTCGGACTCAATCCCTCGGCAATGGTACGACAAGGAAGAAAACTTCGTAAGAAAAATATGTACACATTAGTAGTACAACCATCAAAAGAAGGTATGAAATTCATAGAAGAATTGAATTTGCATCCGATGAAACCCGTAGAAGATGCCTCCATGCTGAAAACTCAAGAAGAAAAAAGAGCATACCTGGCAGGTGCGTTTTTGGGCGGAGGAACCGTAAATCGTCCTCAAGGCGATTATCACCTTGAAATAGTCACACAGTCATCGGCATTTGCAAAAGAAATAATAAAAATTATGAACAGTTTCGATTTAAACGGGAAACTGACAGACAGAAAAAGCGATTACATAGTGTACATAAAAGAAGGTGACGGAGTAAGCGGATTTATTCAAATAATAGGAGCATCTCAAAGCTACTTGGATTTCGAAAGCGTAAGAGTTGTAAAAGATATGCGAAATCGTATAAACAGACAAGTAAATTGTGAGACTGCAAATTTACAAAAAACTGTAGATGCATCCGTAAGACAAATGGAAAATATAAAAAAATTATTGAGATACAAACCGATACTGGCGTTATCACCGGAAATAAGAAAGACCTGTGAAATTCGAGTAGCATACCCGAACGCATCAATGAAAGAACTTGCAGAAATGTGCCACATATCGAAATCCGGAATGGCACACAGATTCGGTCGAATTGCAAGTATGGTAAAAAGATTTGAAGAAAAAGAAAAGAAAAAATATGAAAAATAAAATAACGGCAATAATAATTACAATTATGTCTTTGATGTTTTCTGTAAATGCTTTTGCAGAAACGGCATTAATAGATAAAAACTATGAACCTCTTAAGATGAAAACCGTAAAACAAGAAGGTAAACTTCTTTTTTCCGACTCTCCTGAATACCTTGAAGAATTCGGAATAGTTGCAAAAGCGAAAATAAAAGGAAACGGGAAAATTTATTACTACCATGTAAACGATAAATATGTACCCGGAATAATTGCGATATTTGCGCAAGGTAAAGCAAATCAAAAAACGGAAATAAAACGCATAGTAAAAGGAGATGCGAGTGTAGACTATATAACAACGGGAAAAACACTTTCGGAACGTCTTGCAAACGGAGAAGGAAAGCGTAAAAAAGAAATTGTACTTGCAAATAAAGAAAAAACAATACTTGAAGATACAATTGAATACGTAAAACCCGAATACCTCGTGTCGGGAATGGTTGACGTATACAGTAAAGATGAAATAACTTACGGAGTGGTATTTCTTCCTAAAATCGGGAAAATCGAAAATTCACTGAAAAACGCAAAAGAAATAGCGGTAGATAAACATGAAATGAGAGGAACTTTTTCATCCGACATATACCTTGAAAATGAAAAACCTTGGAACATATCTAACTGGCCTGCAGAAATAAAAATCGGTGACGGCAAAAGAGATGTATTTTTACAAGGTATGGATGAAATAGATAAAGTGAAACGTGAAAATACCGGAAATTTCGGAGTAACATACCATATAAATATTCACAGCAAAGGAGAAGGCAAGTACAGCGTATACTTGAATCCTCAAGGCGGAGTTTATATGGGAATAATTGAAATCGGACAAGGATATGTATATTATCCGTACAATACGGAAATAAGAAACGACATGTTCGGACATAATACAATTTATGATTATATGAATATGGGGATATGGGAAGCCGGAAAAGATTTGAAAATAAGATTAACACCGCCAGGTGCATCAAATCTTCCTATACGTTTACTTCTCATACCGCAATAACGGAGGAACTATGAAATTTATAAAATTTTGTGTAGGCGATATAGTACAAATGAAAAAGAAGCATCCGTGCGGATCGGATAATTGGGAGGTTTTGCAACTCGGAAGCGACATGAGAGTCCGGTGTAAAGGTTGTGAACATATAACTTTGGTAAATCGTCCCAAATTCATGAAAAATGTAAAAAAAGTTTTAAATAGAGATATAACTATAGATATAGGAATACAAACAAGAAAAGATATTTAAAAAAATAATCAAACATCTAGACAGTAAAAAATTTAAATGATATAATTGTGAAGTGTGATAGGGGATTGAACACCAATCACAAAAAGCTGTTGACAAAATGTACCGAAGTGTGTATAATATCATTTGTCACTTGCGTGCTGGCGTAGCTCAGTTGGTAGAGCAGCTGATTTGTAATCAGCAGGTCGTAGGTTCAAGTCCTATTGCCAGCTCCATATGGACAGATTCCCGAGCGGTCAAAGGGAGCAGACTGTAAATCTGCCGGCATCGCCTTCGTAGGTTCGAATCCTACTCTGTCCACCAAATATCGCGGGGTGGAGCAGTTGGTAGCTCGTCGGGCTCATAACCCGAAGGTCGTAGGTTCAAGTCCTACCCCCGCAACCATTTTTTTATCCCTTAATCATGCTGATATAGCTCAGTCGGTAGAGCGTATCCTTGGTAAGGATAAGGTCACCAGTTCAATCCTGGTTATCAGCTCCATGGCGGCTTAGCTCAGCTGGCTAGAGCAAGCGGTTCATACCCGCTGTGTCCGGAGTTCGAATCTCTGAGTCGCCACCAAAAGACTAAGATCCTTGCCAAGGGTCTTTTTTATTTTTAAAGTTTTATATACTGAAATTACGCAGTTGAATAAAACTGCGTTTTGTTTTTATATTTTAAAATTGTAAATATTATTTAAGATAAAAGTGAAGATTTTATTTATAATGATTTTGTCTTGTAAAAGCAATGAAAAAATGCAATATGAGAAATAAAAACTTAAAAATAAATTTTATATGGAAAAATGAAATCATAGCGGCTATAATGCTTGTAGAATACAGTTTTAAAATGTATAATAGTGATGAAATTGATTCTTTTTTTTGACGGAGGAAAAAG
>NZ_GL878519.1:1005705-1024792 GCF_000194985.1 Dialister micraerophilus DSM 19965
ACAATTTCTTCAATTGAGTTTAAAATGTAAATTTGAAAGTATTTATTTTACAATCATTTAAAAATGAAAGAAGATGAAATTCCAATGAAAAAATAAAATAAAATGTTTAATAAATCAGTTTTGTAACAAATATATGTATATTAAAATTTTACCTCAAAAGATATTTGAAAAAATGCAGATATATAGAACTTGTAATGAAATATTTTATATGTTAAAATATATGAGCTGGAAATAACCGGCTTTTTTTAAATGCTGTTTATTGACTGAAAAAACAGTTCATGTTATACTAATCGAGTATGTATTGATTGAAGTTTGTAAAGATAATGAGGTGGAAAGAATGCGTGGAGGAATTACTCTCGAATGCACAGAAAGCAAGCGTCGTAACTATAGAACAACAAAGAACAAGAAGAATACAACAGAACGTTTGGAATTGATGAAATACTGCAAGTACTTGAATAAGCACACTCTTCATAGAGAAACAAAGTAATTTATTTTTCATATGAGATCGGGGTGTAAGCATGGCGAAGCGTAAAACGGTAATGGCGTCATCGGAAGAAAAAAGCGCTGCAATGACCGGATTTTTCCGTGGAACAAAAATGGAGATGAAAAAAGTCATTTGGCCTACAAAACAGCAAATGATTCAATATTTAATCGCTGTTATTGTTTCCGTTGTTCTTGTTTCTTTTTTGATTGTCGTTGTAGACTTCGCATTTATGGCTCTGTCCAAGTTTTTGGTAAGTAGTTTAGGATAAAGGAGAGCCGATATGTCAGGTACTGAAGACAAGAAAAATAAAACTGCGCAAGACGCTGAAGTAAGTGTAAATGCACCTACCGAAATCGGTAAACCTAAAGAAGGTACCGACAAGGATATCCGTTGGTATGTAATTCATACATACTCCGGATATGAAAATAAAGTCAAAGAAACTTTGACACGCAAGGTGCATTCCATGGGAATGGACGACACTATCTTACAAATTATGCTGCCTATGCATAATGAAGAAGAAGTGAAAGACGGGGAAAAACGAGTAGTTGCCCGTAAAGTGTTCCCCGGTTATCTTCTCATACAAATGGAAGTCAATGATCATAGTTGGTACGTTGTAAGAAATACTCCCGGTGTTACCGGATTTGTAGGAACTACAACGAAACCGATTCCGTTGTCTGATGAGGAAGCCGAAAGAATAATTGCAGGCGACAATAAAAAAGTGTCTGTTACAACCGAGGCAAAAGTCGGAGACAAAATCCGTATTACTCAAGGCCCGTTTGCAGAACACTCTGCTGTCGTTTTGGAAGTTTCCGATGATAAGAAGCTTGTAATAGCAGATATCAGTACATTCGGAAATACAACAAAGATAGAGTTGGAAGCAGGATTTTTTGAACTGCTTCGTTAATATACTCTGTAAGATTCAATTAAAGAATCTTTTTTGTGGGAGGGTTGTTACAGCCCGCAAACCACGTTCCTAAAAAGGAAAAGGAGGTGTAACACATGGCAAAGAAAGCAACAAAATTTGTTAAATTGCAGGTTCCTGCAGGAAAGGCGACCCCTGCACCGCCGGTAGGTCCGGCACTCGGTCAGGCCGGTGTCAACATTATGGCGTTCGTTAAAGACTTTAACGATCGTACGGCAAAACAGGCAGGTCTTATTATTCCTGTAGAAATTACTGTTTATGAAGACAGAAGCTTTACATTTATTTGTAAAACTCCTCCGGCATCAGTTCTTTTGAAGAAAGCAGCCGGAATTGAAACTGCATCGGGTGAACCGAATACCAAGAAGGTAGGTAAGGTAACCAAAGCTCAAGTTAAGGAAATCGCTGAAACAAAGATGCCTGACTTGAATGCAAACGATGTAGATGCAGCTATGCGTATCATTGAAGGTACAGCACGCAGCATGGGTATCGAAGTAGTAGAATAATTGACTGTGAGTGTAAGTATACTTACACATAGGAGGAAACAATGGCAAAACTGACAAAGAAGCAAAAAGCGGCAGCAGCCATCGTTGACAGTCATAAACTCTATGACCTCGATGAAGCTGTGGCATTGCTCAAAAAGACAGCTACCGCAAAGTTTGATGAAACGGTAGAAGTAGCTTTTAACTTGAATGTAAATACAAAACACGCAGACCAGCAGTTGCGCGGTGCGGTAGTTCTTCCGCACGGCACAGGCAAAACAAAGAAAGTTCTTGTTTTCGCAAAAGACAAGAAAGAAGAAGAAGCCAAAGCTGCAGGTGCTGACTACGTAGGCGGCAAAGACTACGCAGACAAAATTATGAAGGGTTGGTTCGACTTCGATGTAGTAGTTGCAACTCCGGACATGATGGCTGTAGTAGGACGTTTGGGACGTGTACTCGGACCAAAAGGTTTGATGCCTAACCCGAAAGTCGGAACCGTTACAATGGACATTACAAAAGCTGTCGGAGAAATTAAAGCCGGTAAAGTAGAATACCGTACCGACAAAGCCGGTAATGTACAAGTAGTTATCGGAAAAGCATCATTTGATGAAGTAAAATTGAAAGAAAATCTCCGTTCAATTTATGAAACGGTATTGAAATCTCGTCCTGCATCCGTAAAGGGTGTATATATTAAGAGCTTTACAATAAGCTCCACAATGGGACCCGGAATTCATTTGGATCTCAACACTGTGGCAGCACCGAAAGCTGAATAAAGTTATTTACACTTAGCTTAAGACCGGCGGTATTTATAATGGGTGAAAACCCGCCTCCCGAGGCTGAGTACTGAAAAAAGACAGTACACGACCTCGCAAGCTTTGTGAGGTCGTTTTAGCTAACGTGATAAATATAAAAAAGTGCAGAGGAGGTGTAAAATGAGTTATGAATTGAAGATTCATCCGGAAAAAGTGGCAATAGTAGATGAAATGAAAGAAAAATTATCCTCAGAAGGTGTAATTCTTATTTCATTCAACAAGCTTGACGTAAAAAGTGCAATGGCACTGCGTCGTAAGTTCTTTGAACACGGCGTTGAATACAAGGTTGTAAAGAATACTTTGACACGTATTGCGGCAAATAATTTAGGTATTACTGAACTCGATGATTTCTTACAGGGACCTAACGGTATTGCTTATTCAAAAGAAGACGGAGTAGCTCCGGCTGCAGCAATCAAGGAATTTTTGAAAGAAACAAAGAGTGAAGCAATAAAAATCAAAGCCGGAATTTTAGACGGAAAAGTAATTGGCGTTGAAGCCATTAAGGCTTTGGCAGACTTGCCTTCTCGCGAACAGATGCTTGGCATTCTCGCAGGTACGTTGGCAGCTCCTATCACAGGATTGGCACGTGCATTGAACGGCAACATTCAAAACTTGGCATATGCGCTTGAAGCTGTACGTAAACAGAAAGAAAGTGCTTAATTATTAATCTTAAATATCCATTGGAGGAAAAATAAATGACAAACGAAGAAATTCTTGAAGCGATTAGTAGCATGTCCGTGCTCGAACTTAGTGAATTGGTAAAAGCAATTGAAGAAAAATTCGGCGTATCCGCAGCAGCACCGGTAGCAGTAGCAGCAGCAGCAGCTCCGGCAGCAGGCGAAGCAGCTGAAGAAAAATCTGAATTTGATGTAATCCTCAAAGATGCAGGATCCCAGAAGATTCAGGTAATCAAGGTTGTTCGTGAAATTACAGGACTCGGCTTGAAAGATGCTAAGGGCCTTGTAGACGGCGCACCGAAGGAAGTTAAGACAGGCGTAGCTAAGGCAGAAGCTGAAGAAATGAAGAAGAAGTTCGAAGCTGTAGGCGCTACAGTTGAATTGAAATAATTTCAATTATAAGAAAAGACTCGTTGATAAAACGAGTCTTTTTTAATGTAAAATAAAAAAACGAAGACACAAAGGACTTCGTTTTATGTCTGAATTAAGCTTTCTGAGCTTTAATACGTGCGTTCAGACGGGATTTTTTACGAGCGGCATTATTCTTGTGAATGATACCCTTTCTTTCTGCACTGTCGATTACGCTGATTGCAGAACGTAAAGATTCAGTTTCTTGTTCAGTACCTGCAGCAGCGATTGCCTTTTTTACAGCAGTACGAATTTCGGACTTAACAGACGCATTTGCCGCAGTAATTTTAATATCTTTTCTTATACTCTTGATACTAGCCTTGATTTGTGCCATTATTTCACCTCCCGTCAGATGTATTCATACCTTGTTATTCTAACATGTTTCATCATCTATGGCAAGAAATGAATATAAATTGAAGTTTGAGTTTGAATATTTAAAAGAGCTTTTATATTATATAATTAAATGAACGGAGGGAATATGTACATAGGTGTAGATTTAGTGAAAATAAAACGTTGGGAAAAAATAATAGAAAAATATCCGGAAAGATTGAAAAAAATATTTACTACGGAAGAAATAGAGCATTGTGAAAAAAAAGGCCGAAAGAAAGCCGAATCGTATGCCGCCCTTTGGGGTGCAAGAGAAGCCGCAGGCAAAGCATTGGGAATAGGATTGCAAGGAGCAACTTGGCAAGATGCATACGTTACATGGACAAATTTGGGTGCACCGGTACTTCATTTAAAAGGAGAATTTAAAAGACGTGCGACACAAATGGGAATAAAAACAATGGCAATGTCCATTTCTCATGAAGATAATCTTTCAATAACCGTAGTTGTATTGGGGAGGTAAAAATGATACTGCTGACTTCAAGAGAAGCCGAAGAATTGGACTTCAAAGTGATGAACAAGTGGAAAATAAAAGAAGAAACACTTATGGAAACGGCAGGTTCCAAAGCGGTACAAATTATAGAAAGAAATATTAACTTGAAAAATAAATCTGCGGCAGTTTTGTGCGGTAGCGGAAATAACGGCGGAGACGGATACGTTGCGGCAAGATATTTAAAAAATCTTTGTGTGGATGTAGTCATACTTGAAAACGGACATATGGAAAAACAAGGACAAACATCAAAACATTACAGACAAATTGCCGAAGAAATGAATATACCCTTTGTATATATAAATAATGAAAAAGAACTGAAAGAACAGTTATTCAATAAAGATATACTCATAGATGCACTTATCGGAAGCGGACTGAAAAAAACACTCAACAATGAAAAAATAAAACTGATAGAAGTTATAAACGAATACAAAGGCACAGTAATATCTCTTGATATACCGAGCGGACTTTCGGGTACGGACGGACAAATGAAACCCGTTTGTGTAAATGCAGATTATACAATTGCAATGGGGACATTGAAACGCGGACATGTACTCTATCCCGGAGTAGAATATTGCGGAAAAACAATAGTTGCCGATATAGGATATCCGTATATCGAAACCGAAAAATATCCGGTAAAGATATTTACTGAAACCGAAGCTGAAAAAACTGTTCCCAAACGAAACAGAATAACGCATAAAGGTAAAAACGGACATATAGGAATATATGCCGGATCATATGGTATGGAAGGAGCATCACTGCTTGCCGCATCCGGAGCATTGTATGCCGGAGCAGGTAAAATATCACTGAATGTTACGGAAAAAGTTTCAAGAAGTGTCAAAGGTAAAATAAAAGAAGTAATGGTAACGGCACTTGAAGACGGTGAATATTTCACACAAAAATCAATTGAAGCCGCACTTGAAAAAGCAATGAATTATAAAACGATTGTACTCGGATGCGGAATAGGAAGAAATGAAGAAACGCAAAAATTTGTGAAAGAAATACTTACTCGATATGACGGAAAAATAATTGCAGATGCGGATGCACTCTATGCGATAGCCGATCAACATATAAATCTAAGCGAATGTAAGGCAAAACTTATACTTACACCCCATGTAGGAGAATTTTCAAAACTTACGGGAAAAGATAAAAAAGAAATAGAAAGAAACAGAATAGATGAAGCGATAAGATATGCAAAAGAAAATAAAGTTACTGTTGTACTTAAAGGATTTCCGACAGTAACAGCCGATGAAAACGGTAATGCATTTGTAAATACGACAGGAAATGCCGGAATGGCAAGCGGAGGCAGCGGAGATGTACTTTCGGGAATAATTGCGGTAATGAATGCACAAATTGAAAATACATTATATGATACAGCACTTGCAGTGTATATGCACGGTAAATCAGGAGATATATTGCTCAAAGAAAAGGGCATAGGATATACCGCAAGCGAACTTGCACAAACAGTGCCTTACGTAAGAAAAATGTCGGAAAATAAAAAATAATTTTTATTTCATATTTAAAAGAGTATAATGTACTTGAAATCTGATAAATAAGGAGGAAATATGAGTATAAGAGTAGGAATTTTAGGATACGGTAATCTCGGTAAAGGTGTTGAACTCGCATTGCGTGACAACTGGGACATGCAGCTTAAAGCGATATTTACAAGAAGAAATCCGGAAAATATAAAAATAAAGACGAAAAATGTACCCGTAGTAAACGTATCGGAAATAGAAAAATGGAAAGATAAAATAGATGTATTGATACTTTGCGGAGGCTCAGCAACCGATCTTCCGAAACAAACCGCCGAATACGTGAAATATTTCAATGTTATAGACAGCTTCGATACACATGCGCACATACCGCAGCATTTCAATCATGTAAACGAAGTTGCAAAAGAAAACGGACATACCGCAATTATTTCGGTAGGTTGGGATCCGGGACTTTTTTCACTGTCAAGACTTTATGGAAGATGTATACTTCCGGAAGGTAAGGACTATACATTTTGGGGAAAAGGAGTAAGCCAGGGACACTCCGATGCAATCAGAAGAATTAAAGGAGTAAAAGACGCAAAGCAATATACAATACCGGTAAAAGAAGCATTGGAAATTGCAAGAAGAGGAAGTCAGGAAGAACTTACAACAAGACAGAAACACACAAGAGAATGCTTTGTAGTTGCAGAAGAAGGCGCAGATCTTGCAAGAATAGAAAAAGAAATAAAAACGATGCCGAATTATTTTGATGAATATGATACAACCGTACATTTCATCAGCGAAGAAGAACTTATAAAAAATCACAGTGAATTACCGCACGGAGGATTTGTAATACGTACCGGACAAACAGGTGAAAGCGGAGAACACAAACAAGTTGTGGAATACAATGTAAAATTGGATTCAAATCCGGAATTTACCGCACAAGTTCTTGCGGCATACGCACGAGCATGCGTGAGAATGTATAAAGACAATGAATACGGATGTAAAACGGTATTCGATATACCGCCGGCATACCTCTCACAACTCGGCGGAGCGGAATTAAGAAAAACAATATTATAAAACAAAAAAACTTGCACAAAACGTGCAAGTTTTTTTATGAGAAAATATAATAAAAAAAGCCCGAAGGCTTTATCGGTAATGGCGGAGCGGGGGGGATTCGAACCCCCGCACGGGATAAACCGTCTAACGATTTAGCAAACCGTCCTCTTCAGCCACTTGAGTACCGCTCCATATAACTGACTTGTTTAGGATACACTATTTTTAAGGTAATTGTCAAGTTTTTTATAAAAAAACGTTAAAATAAAAATGTAGTTTAGACGATATAATCATGGTATAATCTATAAGGATTATAAAGGGGGATATGAAATGAAAAAAGCTGAAATCATACTTGCTATATGCGTACTTGCTACATGCACTACATTTAGCGTACATGCTTCAGTAGACCCTTTGAAATATGAAGAAGTACCTATAATACTTGACAAGAAAGATAACATTTATGAAGAAAACGGTAAAATGTTTATTGCTGATAAAGAAACACTGGCAGTAACGGACGTACAAAAAAATGCACTTGAAGTTGTAATTTGTATCGTAGAAATGAAATCCGGAAATATAGTAAAAGAAAATCCAGTAAAATTTTTATTGCCCACAAAAGGAACCGAATCCGTTCAAATAAAAAACAAATGGGTATCTATAGATGAAAAACAAGGGAAAAAATTCAAAAAGGTAATACCTATAATTCGTAAAGAACTCGGGTCTTCGGAAAGAAGAGAAATATTTCTTAAACAAATTGAATATATAATCAAACATAAAAAACATAACAAAAAAAATAAAGCAAAACGTAAACAAAACAAAAAATATGAAAATAAAATAGACATCACAGGTGTGAAAACACACGGACAAGTACTTACCGACAAAGAACTCGAATCCATGAAAGAAAAAGAAGCGAAGAAAAACGCCAAGTCGGATGATGTTGTAGTAACAATCACCGAAATACCCACAGTTGAAATAGTAAGTCATGATGATGTACAAGTAGAAATAACATCACATCCATAATTAAACAGAGGTGCAAAACAAAATGCCTAATAAATACTATGAACTTAATGTTGCAGGTTGTAAAAGAAAATTACCTATAATGCCTATATCGGAAGATACCGCCATAGCAGGATTTATAATATTGGGAGATACGGAAATTGTAGAAAAATCGGCAAGTGAACTTGCGAAAAGAATTCCGAAAGAAACCGAAATTTTGATGACTGCGGAAACAAAAGGAATACCGCTTGTTGCGGAAATGGCAAGAGTACTCGGAATGAAAAGATACATTGTCGCAAGAAAAAGTATAAAATTATACATGAGAAATCCTCTCGTGGTAGAAGATCAATCCATTACAACAAAAGGAAAGCAAATACTGTGCCTTATGGATACCGACGCCGAACTTTTGAAAGGTAAAAACGTATTACTTGTAGATGATGTCATTTCCACCGGAGGCTCGATGACTGCGATGAAGAAATTGGCATCTGCTGCCGGTGCAACCGTTGTAGGAGAAGCCGCAATACTTGCAGAAGGAGACTCGGTAAAAAGAAAAGATATTATATTCCTTGAAGAACTTCCTTTAATAAAATTGAAATAAAATAAAAGCTCTGTAATATATCGAATTTAAATTTATCTGTATATCACAGAGCTTTTTACATGCAACTTTTATTTAAATTATTTTTATCATGTACATAAATAATACCCTGCCTGAACAATGTCTGACAAACAGTAATACCTACGCAGCAATAAGGAGCGGTAACAAATTCGGACGGACTGTCGAATTTTCCGAGAAGCAGTCGATGAAAAGATTGGAAAAATTTAAAATGAAGTTGAAGATAGAAATAGAATAGTTTATTATATACTTTTAACCATTGGAACAATTGAACGGGAATAAAGTTATGCAATTTATTTCGGACATAAACTGTCAATAAAAAATATTTTTATCATAACAATTGAATTTTATAAATAAAGTATAATAATATCTGAAAATAAGAGGTGATGTAATGACTTTGCAGCAATTACGATACATAATTGCCATAGCTGAAGCAGGCTCCATAACTTCTGCTGCCGATAAACTTTTGGTTTCACAGCCCTCACTGTCAAAAGTTGTAAATCAAATAGAAGAAGAAATGGGAATAACTATTTTTAACAGAAACAACAGAGGAGTTTATTTATCTGAAGAAGGACTGAGTTTTTTATCATACTCCAGACAAGTAGTAGAGCAAGCGGATCTTTTGGAAAACAAGTACAAAAATAAAGAAAAACAAAGAAGAGTATTTTCTATAACAAGTCACCACTATGCGTTTGTAGTAAATGCTTTTGTGGCATTGGTTAAAGAATACGGTGAAAACAAGTATGAATTTTCTTTAAGAGAAACTTTGACAAACAATATAATAGAAGACGTGAGAACATCACGATCCGAAATAGGCGTACTGTTTTTATCGGACTTCAACAGAAAAGTCATACTCAAGATGCTTGAAGATGCGGATTTGAAATTTACAAAATTATTTGCCGTCAAACCGCATATATTTGTATCGAGGAAAAATCCTTTGGCGAAAGAAAAAATAGTAAAACTGTCCGATTTGAAAAATTTCCCCAGACTTTTATACGATCAGGGAATAAAAAACTCTTTTTATTTTGCGGAAGAACCCCAACCTATAATAAATTCAAATAAAAATATTATAGTAACGGACAGAGCGACAATTTTCAATCTTATGATAGGTTTGAACGGATATACAATTGCTTCCGGAGTATTATCCTCAGATCTGAACGGAACCGAAATAGTTGCGATACCTTTGCAAACCGATGAAATAATGGAAATCGGATATATAAAAAATATAGACAGACCGCTTTCAAAAATATGTATTTCATATATAAATCATTTGAAAAAATACATTAAATTTTATAGACATAACCAAAAGTTATCGTAAGTGAGAGAAAATAAGTATTAACACATATAAGCTGTAACTTGATAAACTATAGCACAAGTTACAGCTTATTTTATTGTTATTTGAAAATCTGAGGAGACATATGAAAACATCAATTATAGGATTTCCCAGAGTGGGAAGTTTGAGAGAACTTAAATTCGCAACGGAAAAATATTTCAAAAAAGAAATATCAAGCGAAGAATTGGAAAGAACGGCAAAAGAATTAAGATTGCAAAATTTGAAAATCGAAAAAGAATCTGGATTGGACTTTATACCGTCAAACGATTTTTCTTTTTACGATCTTACATTGGATGCTGCGGCATTACTTAATATAATTCCGCAAAGATATAAAGATTTAAATCTTTCGAATCTTGATACATATTTTGCGATGGCAAGAGGATATCAAGGTGAGCATGGTGACGTAAAAGCATTGGCGATGAAGAAGTGGTTCAATACAAACTATCACTACATGGTTCCTGAAATTTATGACAACACGGAAGTGAAACTTGTCGGCACTAAAGTTTTCGATGAATATCAAGAAGCGAAAACTGCCGGAATAAATACAAAACCGGTTTTAATCGGACCGTATACACTTTTGAAAAAAATAAGATATACGGGAAAGAAAAACGCAAGTGACTTTATAAAAGATTTTATCGAAGCATACTCGGAAATAATTGCGAAGTTGAATAAACTCGGTGCAAAATGGATACAAATAGATGAACCGGAAATCGTATACGATTTAGATGAAAGCGAAATAAAATTATTTGAAAATTTATATGTAGAAATTTTGAAATCTAAAAAGAATACAAAAATTTTACTTCAAACTTATTTCGGAGATGTTCGTGATATTTATAATAAACTTATCGAACTTGATTTTGACGGAATAGGTTTGGACTTTATCGAAGGAATAAAGACAAGGGAATTAATAGAAAAGAACGGATTTAAAGAAGGAAAAATTCTTTTTGCCGGACTTGTCAACGGAAAATATATTTGGCGCAACAATTACAAAAAAACATTGGAAGTACTGAATTTCTTAAAAGAAAATAATATAGAATTCGTATTGAATACATCATCTTCACTCTTGCATGTTCCGTACACATTGAAACATGAAGATAAATTAAAAGATGAATACAAAGAACATTTTGCATTTGCCGAAGAAAAATTGAACGAACTTGAAGAATTGAAAAACTTGGTAGGCAAAGATTACGAAAAAGAAGAAAGCTTTATTGAAAATCAGAAGTTATTTGCATCGGAAAGACCGGATGCATACAGGAAAGAAGTTAAAGACAGAGTTGCAAATATCAAAGAAAAAGACTATATTCGTACTCCGGAATTTGCCGTAAGAGAAAAAGTGCAAAGAGCGAGATTCAAACTTCCGCTTTTTCCGACAACGACAATAGGTTCATTCCCTCAAACAAAAGAAGTAAGACAAAACAGAAGAGATTTCAGAAAAGGTCTTATTTCACAAGAAAAATATATTGCATTCAACAGAGAAAAAATTAAAGAATGCATCGAAGAACAGGAAAAAATCGGGCTTGACGTTTTAGTTCACGGTGAATTTGAAAGAAATGACATGGTCGAATATTTCGGTCAAAGATTGAAAGGCTTTGTATTTACAAATAATGCATGGGTTCAGTCATACGGAACAAGATGTGTAAAGCCGCCGATTGTGTGGGGAGATGTAAAAAGAGAACAGGCAATAACCGTTCCGTGGTCAAAATATGCCAACTCATTAACCGAAAAAGAAGTAAAAGGTATGCTTACCGGTCCGGTAACGATACTCAATTGGTCATTTCCGAGAGAAGACATAACAGTTAAAGAACAAACTTTACAAATTGCACTTGCCATTCGAGATGAAGTACTCGATTTGGAAGCAAACGGAATAAATATTATACAAGTAGATGAAGCGGCTTTGAGAGAAAAATTACCTCTCAGAAAATCCGACTGGTTCTGTGAATATCTGGATTGGGCAATTCCGGCATTCAGACTTGTACATTCCGGAGTAAAAGAAGAAACTCAAATTCATACACATATGTGTTACAGTGAATTTACCGACATTATAAAAGCCATAGACGATATGGATGCGGACGTAATTTCATTTGAAGCATCAAGATCCGACTTGAAAATATTGGATTCTTTAAAAGAAAACAATTTCAAAACGGAAGTTGGTCCGGGAGTATACGATATACATTCACCGAGAATTCCTTCTGAAGAAGAAATAAAAACACAAATAAGAAGAATACTGAAAAAAGTAAAAAAAGAAAAATTATGGATAAATCCTGATTGCGGACTGAAAACAAGGGGAGAAAAAGAAGTAAGAGAAAGCTTGATAAATGTAGTCAAGGCAGTAAAGGAAATCAGAGATGAGTTTAAGGGAAATATTTAATAGAAAGCAAGTATTTTCTTATGAAGTATTTCCTCCCAGGAAAAATGCCGGAATAGATTCAGTCTGCGAAACGATAAAAGAATTAAAAAAATTAAATCCGGATTTTATAAGTGTGACATATGGAGCGATAGGAGCGAGAAACAATACCGATACATTTAAAATTGCATCTCTTATTAAATCCTACGGAATAGAATCGATAACGCACCTTCCCTGTTTGGAACTGAAAAAAGAAGAAGTACTCCTGAAACTGGAAGAACTTCGAAAACTCGGAATAAATAATATTTTGGCGCTAAGAGGTGACAAACCGGAAGACGGATATCGAAAGGGAGATTTCAAGTATGCTTCGGACTTGATAACATTTATAAAAGAACATGGTGATTTCAATATAATTGCCGCATGTTATCCGGAAAAACACTCCGACTCCAAAAATATAGTTGAAGATGTAAAGAGTTTAAAAATAAAAGTAGATGCCGGAGCAAATCAACTTATAACACAGTTATTTCTCGACAACGATTACTTCTACGCATTCAAAGAAAGATGTGAGCTTGCAGATATAAACGTACCTATTGAAGCGGGAATAATGCCGGTAGTAAATAAAAGACAAATCGAAAAAATGACGAGTTTTTGTAAAGTTGAAACCCCGAAAAAATTTCTTAAAATGATGAATCGGTACGAACACAATAAAATAGCGATGAGAGATGCCGGTATAGCTTATGCAATAGACCAAATAGTAGATCTCATAACACAAGGAGTGGACGGAATTCATCTTTATACAATGAATAATCCGTATGTAGCAAAAAGAATTCATGAAGCAATCAACAATTTATTGCTTGATAAAACTGAATTTTTGAAAGAAGCATAAGCAAAAAAAGGAGATAGTGAAAAAACTGTCTCCTTTTATCGTTATAGAAATCAACGTTTCGAAAGAATTATGTTTTTTTAAAAATACTTTTGAAATCTCCGATGTAAAGTCGGATAATAAAATTTTTGCGGTGGAATTTATTGAAACTTTTGAAAATTACGATAATTTTTTGTATGTAAAATGTTATAGTTTTTACATGTATGATTAACAGTTAAAATAATAAATGATAATAACTCATGAGTTTTATAGAAAACAGTATTTATAAAAGTGCTTTCAATACGCTCTATTTGTGATTTTTTGCAAATGTTTATATAATAAGAGTATACTTATTAATTGTTGAGAATGAGGAGTGGAGGCATGTATATGAAAGGCTTTGCAATGAAAAAAATCGGAGAAGTAGGTTGGGTAGAAAAAGCTCGTCCTGTTTGCGGACCTATGGATGCAATTTGTAAACCGTTGGCCATAGCTATATGTACATCGGATGTACATACTGTATGGGAAGGTGCCGTAGGTGAAAGAACGGATATGATTTTGGGACATGAATGTTGTGCCGAAGTTGTAGAAGTGGGTGAACTTGTTAAAGATTTCAAAGCCGGAGATCGTGTTTTGGTTCCGGCAATTACTCCGGAATGGAATTCCCTTGAAGCTCAGGCCGGTTATGCAATGCACTCGGGTGGAATGCTTGCAGGTTGGAAATTTTCAAATATAAAAGACGGAGTATTTTCTGAATTTTTTCATGTAAATGATGCTGATGGAAATTTGGCAAAGCTTCCTAAAGAAATAAATGTCGTAGATGCTTGTATGTTGTCTGATATGGTTCCTACAGGTTTCCACGGTGTTGAACTCGCCGATGTAAAATTCGGTGACGTAGTTCTTGTAATAGGAATAGGACCGGTAGGCTTGATGTCGGTTGCCGGTGCAAGACTGAGAGGGGCTTCACGTATTATTGCCGTAGGCAGTCGTCCGGTATGTGTGGAAGTTGCAAAGAAATACGGAGCCGACGATATTGTCAATTATAAAAACGGTTCAATAGAAGAACAGGTAATGAAACTTACTTCAGGTAAAGGCGTTGATTGCGTAATTATTGCCGGAGGTACAGTTGACACATTTGCTTCTGCCGTAAGAGTTGTAAAACCGGGCGGACATATAGGTTCCGTAAATTACTTGGGTGAAGGAGATTATGTAAAGATACCGAGAATTGAATGGGGTGTAGGTATGGGACATAAATCCATCAACGGAGGACTGATGCCCGGAGGACGTTTGCGTATGGAAAAACTCGGTGCTCTTGTTTCCAGCGGAAAGCTTGATGTAAGTTTGCTTGCGACACATGTATTCCACGGGTGGCAAGAAGTTCCGAAAGCCGTTCAAATTATGAAAGACAAACCGAAAGATTTGATTAAACCGGTTGTTGTTTTTGAAGAATAGAATTATTGAATTGCATATCGTTTTGCACTTCATTTATCGAATGATGAAAAACACCATGAATTTTGCGTAATAAGCAGATTCACGGTGTTTTTGTTTTATAAGGCATTTTTCAAGTAAAAAGCGGAGTAAGGATATTTCCCTACTCCGACATTTATTATATTTTATATGTGATTGTTATTTATTTAATTTATTTTTTATCGTGAAACGGTAACCTATATAAATAATAGCCAACCAAATCGGTGCCAAACAAACTGCAATACGGAATTCCGGCATTGAAATCATAACAAATATAACCAGTGAGAAATAACCTAAAGTAAGGATATTTGCATAAGGATAGAAAATTGTTTTGTAAGATAAATTTTTCACGCCTTCAGCACCCAAAAATTTACGAAACTTGAAATGCGTTAAAATTATTAAAATCCAACTTGTAATAACGGCAACCGTAACGATACTCATTATATAAGTAAAAGCTTCGTGCGGAAGAATGTAACAAAGGAAAACAACCAAACTTACGAAAAACGAACTGAAAATAACACCCTTCCACGGAACACCGTGTTTTGAAGTTGCAGCAAGAAACTTGGGAGCATTACCGTGCAAAGCCATACTGTGAAGCATACGTGCATTTGCAAACAAACAACTGTTATAAGCGGATAAAGCTGCAATAATTACGACAATATTCAATAAATCCGAAGCTATGGAAATACCTAATTTTGAAAAAATTTCCACAAAAGGACTTCCGTTTACTCCGACCTCATTCCAAGGATACAAAGTAACAAGAACGAGAACCGCACCGATGTAAAAAATCAAAATACGACCGAGAGTCATATTTACCGATTTCGGTATAGTTTTTTCGGGATTTTGAGCTTCACCGGCAGCAACACCTATAAGCTCGGTACCTCCGAAAGAGAAAGTTACAACCACAAGCGATTGAATCAAACCTTTCCAACCGGTAGCGAAAAATCCGCCATACTGCCATAAATTATGTAAACCGATAGGTGTAGACGATTCAGTACCTATTCCGGTTACAATCATAAATAAACCGAAAATTATCATCAAAGCAAGAGCGGAAACTTTTATAAACGATCCCCAAAACTCAAGTTCTCCGAAAACTTTTACACTGAGTAAATTTACAATATTGACAATCAAAAACATTGTCAATGTGGAAATCCACGAAGGTATATCCGGAAACCAATGATGGACATACAATCCGATAACGGAGAGTTCCGCCATAGAAACCGCAACATACAAAAACCAATAATTCCAACCGGCTATAAAACCGGCAAGCGGACTCCAATACAATTGAGCATAATCCGGAAATGAACCCGACACAGGACGATAGACAGACATTTCTCCCAAAGCTCTTATTACAAAGTAAATAAAAATACCGCCTATGGCATAAGCCAATGAAACCGCAGGGCCTGCCAATTGAATCGTTGAAGAAGCACCGTAAAACAAACCGGTACCGATTGCACAACCTAGAGCAATCATCTCAACATGACGACTTTTTAAATTTCGTTGTAAATTTTGCTTTTGTTCCATACTACCATCCTACCATCCTGTTATAATAAGATAAAACATAAAAAAATATAAAAATATTATACCACTTTTAAAAACAATGTGAAAAGCATAAAAGTGAAAATGAAATATGATATAATATTGAAAAAAGTACAAAACGGAGGAAATTCATGAAACATCAGGAAATGATTGTAATTGTCGATTTCGGAGGTCAATACGCACAACTCATTGCAAGAAGAGTGCGTGAATGCGGAGTATACTGTGAAATACTTCCTTATACAAAAACGGCTGAAGAAATACTCGAATCCGCTCCCAAAGGAATTATTTTATCCGGAGGACCTTCAAGCGTAAATCAAGAAAATGCACCGAAAATTGATGAAAAAATATTCCATTCAGGAATACCGGTATTCGGTATTTGTTACGGAATGCAGCTCATGGCGCAAACATTGGGAGGAAAAGTAAAGAAACCGGAAAAAAGAGAATACGGACATACCGACTTCTACAGAGACGGAAGTTGTCCGCTTTTTGAAGGCGTATCAAAGAAAACCGCAGTATGGATGAGTCATGGCGACTCCGTATCTGAAATGCCGGCAGGATTCGGACTTTCCGGACATACGGACTTGACACCTACGGCGGCAATGTCAGACGAAGCAAGAAGACTGTACGGAGTTCAATTTCATCCTGAAGTAGTGCATACACCCGAAGGAATGAAAATGCTCGAACAATTCCTCTTCCACATTTGCGAATGCAAAGGCGGATGGTCCATGGGCAACTACATAGATATAGCAGTAAAAGAAATAAGAGAAAAAGTAGGAAAAAATAAAGTCATCTGCGCACTTTCGGGCGGAGTGGACTCATCGGTAGCGGCAGTACTCGTACATCGTGCAATTGGAGAACAACTTACATGCGTGTTTGTAGATCACGGATTTATGCGACTGGGAGAAGCAAAGCAAGTAGTAGAAACATTTAAAAACAAATTTAATATGAAACTCGTTCATATTGATGCATCAAAGCACTTTATGGAACTTTTGGAAGGAGTTACTGAACCGGAGAAGAAACGTAAAATCATCGGCGCTGAATTTATAAATACATTCCAAAGAGAAGCGGACAAAATAAAAGATGTAAAGTTTTTGGTACAAGGGACACTCTATCCTGACGTAGTTGAAAGCGGAACCGCAACTGCAGCGACAATAAAGAGTCACCACAATGTAGGCGGACTTCCGAAAGACATGAAATTCAAACTTATCGAACCGCTTCGTGAACTCTTTAAAGACGAAGTAAGAGAACTCGGAAGACAACTCGGTATGCCGGAAGAAATTGTCAACAGACAACCGTTCCCGGGCCCGGGACTTGCAATAAGAATTGTAGGAGACATAACCGAAGAAAGACTTGAAATATTAAGAAAAGCGGATTACATCGTTAGAGATATAATCAAGAAAAGAGGACTTGAAAAAGAAATTTGGCAATCCTTCGCAGTCCTTCCCGCTGCAATACGAAGTGTAGGAGTACAAGGCGATGAAAGAACATACGACTACACTGTAGGAATCAGAGCGGTAACAAGCTCGGACGGAATGACAGCCGACTACTATCGGTTCTCATGGGACGTTTTAGACGAAATGAGCAGAAGAATTTGCAATGAAGTCAAAGGTGTAAACAGAATAGTCTACGACATCACCTCAAAACCGCCGTCCACAATCGAATGGGAGTAGTAGATAAATTTTCTAAAATAGCTTAATACAAGCTATAAAGAAAATGAAAAATGGCTACTGGTACTCAAATGGTACTGGAAGTAAAAAATAATTGAAATAATAGTTCCAAGTGGTTTATATTTGGACAAAAAATTAGATCATAACTTAAGTGTTATGGTCTTTTTTATTTGATAGGTTGTACAATTAAAATTGACATTTAGTATAAAATAAATTTAAAAAATCAACTAAAAATATATTTAATTGATTAAGAAAAAGAAATTTATATTGTAGACCTAGAACCATTTAGAAACCTACAATGGCTACTTTCAAATGCAACAAATAATATAAACCAGATCGCAAAAGCTATTAATACGACTGGTGTTATTTACAAGAAAGATATTGATTATATGAGAGAAAAAATAGAAAAATTGGCAAAAGAAATATGGCAGCTCCATTCCCTTCTTCTTAATAAATCCAAAGAAAGTTCCGGTGATTAGTATGGCAATTATAAAGATACATCCGATAAAATCAACTCTAAATTTGGCAATAGATTACATTGCTAAGATTGAAAGAATCTTAGTATCTTCATTCAAATGTCATCCATCTACTGCTCATATTCAGTTTATGAAAACACGAGAAGACAATGATACTAAAGGTACAGTTTTGGCTAGACATTTAATCCAATCTTTTCTACCAGGAGAGGTTGATCCTATAAAAGCTCACGAAATTGGAATGGAATTATGTAAGAAAATTTTAAAAGAAGATTATGAATTTGTTCTTGCAACTCATATAGATAGAGGGCATATCCATAACAATATTATTTTCAATAATGTTAATTACAAGACTGGTAAATGCTACCAATCTAACAAAATAACCTACCATAAAATCAGGTATCAAAGCGACGAATTATGTAAAGAAAATAAGCTTTCAGTCATTGATGAATATTATGAAGCTTACAAAAGAAAATATAAAACTGCTGGTAAATCTTGGTACGAATATGAGCAAAACAAGAAAGGAAATTCTTGGAAATCTAAACTACAATTTGATATAGATAGAATGATTAATAAGTCTAAATCGTGGGAAGAGTTTTTAGAAAATATGAAGTC
>NZ_GL878519.1:1025317-1079664 GCF_000194985.1 Dialister micraerophilus DSM 19965
TGGGAAGGAAGTGGAGAGGTAAAAAGCTATAAGCGTTGCTTACATTTATTAAAAAGACTTGACATAATTCGTTTACAATAGTAAACTTATTTTGAGCATATTTGTTTACATCTGTAAACGACGAGGTGGAAAGGAAAATGAGCACAATAGAATTTAATACTTATATCACAGATGCAGAATGGGAAGTAATGCGTGTAGTTTGGGCAAATGATCGAGTAACTAGTAAAAAAGTCATCTCCGTATTGCAAGAAAAAATGGACTGGACACAATCCACTATCAAAACGATCTTAGGTCGATTAGTTGAAAAAGGCGTACTAAATACAGAGCAAGAAGGTAGAAAGTTTATTTACACTGCCAATATTGAAGAGAAAGAAGCCGTAAGGGATTATGCAGAAGATATTTTTAACCGTATTTGTAAAAAGAAAGTCGGAAATGTAATAGGAAACATCATTGAAGATCATGTCTTAAGCTTCGATGATATAGATCGATTAGAAAGAATATTAGAGATGAAAAAAGCTTTCGCAGTAGAAGAAGTGGATTGCAATTGTCCAGAAGGACAATGCGAGTGTCATTTACATCATCATTAAGAATAAGGAGGAATTTAAAATGAACAATAACAACAAACATTTATCCCACAGTCACCATAATCATGGCGACATGGATCATTCAAAACATGAGCACGTAAGCACGGAAGAACATGGAGACCATAAGGATCAACATCAAGAACATCATGCTGGGCATGATCACAGCGGACACAGTGGGCATGACCACCATCATCACGGTAACTTTAAGGAACTTTTCTTAAAATCATTGCCACTAGGAATCATTATTATGCTCTTATCCCCTATGGCTGGGTTTGACCTACCATTCCAGTTTACTTTTCCATATTCTGATATTGTAGTAGCTATTTTATCTACTATATTAATTATTTATGGTGGACGTCCATTCTATCAAGGGGCAGTTGACGAATTTAAACAAAAAGAACCTGGAATGATGGCTCTCGTTTCTTTAGGTTTAAGTGTTTCATATTTATATAGTATTTATACTGTAATAGCAAGCTACGTAACAAGTGAACAAATTATGGATTTTTTCTTTGAATTTGCTTCATTACTATTAATCATGTTATTAGGTCACTGGATTGAGATGAAAGCTATTGGAGAAGCAGGAGACGCACAAGCAGAATTGGCTAAGTTAGTGCCGAAAGATGCTCACGTTGTATTAGAAGACGATTCAATAGAAACACGACCAGTTGCTGACTTAAAGGTGGGTGATTTAATTCGTGTTCAAGCTGGAGAAAATGTGCCAGCAGACGGGATTATCGAGCGTGGCGAATCACGTTTAAATGAAGCTCTTTTGACTGGAGAATCAAAAGCAGTTAAAAAAGGTCCTGGCGATGAAGTAATCGGGGGCTCAACAAATGGAGAAGGGGTTCTTTATATTAAAGTGAATGAGACAGGTGATCAATCCTTCATCTCTCAAGTACAGACTTTAATTAGCCAAGCTCAAAGTCAGCCTTCCAGAGCAGAAAATATTGCTCAAAAGGTTGCAGGATGGCTCTTCTATATTGCTGTTATTGCCGCGCTAATTGCTTTTGTAGTATGGACGCTTATAGCGGATATCCCAACGGCAGTAAAATTTGCTATCACAACATTAGTTATAGCTTGTCCTCACGCTTTGGGTCTAGCTATTCCATTGGTCACCGCTCGTAGCACAAGCTTAGGGGCAAGTCGTGGCTTACTAGTAAAAGACCGAGAATCTTTAGAAATAGCTCAAGATGCAGATGTGATGATTTTAGATAAGACAGGTACTTTAACAACAGGTGAGTTTAAAGTATTAGACGTTGAACCTATTAATAACAAATATAATAAAGAGGAAATCATTGCCTTACTGGCAGGTATTGAAGGAGGATCTAGCCACCCTATTGCTCAATCAATTATAAGCTTCGCCGACCAAGAAGGTATAAGTCCAGTATCCTTTGATTCCATTGATGTAATTTCCGGTGCTGGCGTAGAAGGTAAAGCCAATGGGCACCAATACCAATTAATCAGTCAAAAAGCATACGGACGTAATCTAGATATGGATATTCCAAAAGGAGCAACCCTCAGTGTCTTAGTAGAAAACGATGATGCCATTGGTGCTGTAGCTTTGGGGGATGAATTAAAAGCAACCAGTAAAGAGTTAATAGAAGCTCTTAAAAATAACAATATAGAGCCAATTATGGCAACAGGTGATAATGAAAAAGCAGCTCAAGGCGCGGCAGAAGATTTAGAGATTGAATATAGATCAAATCAATCTCCACAAGACAAATATGAGTTAGTAAAAACACTTAAAGATGAAGGAAAAAAAGTTATCATGGTAGGTGACGGTGTTAATGATGCCCCTTCTCTTGCCTTAGCAGACGTTGGTATAGCTATAGGCGCTGGAACCCAAGTGGCATTGGATTCAGCTGATGTCATCTTGACTCAATCTGATCCAGGAGATATTGAATCATTCATTGAATTAGCACACAAAACAACTCGTAAAATGAAACAAAACCTCTTTTGGGGAGCCGGTTATAACTTTATAGCTATCCCTCTAGCTGCAGGAATTTTGGCACCTATTGGTATCACATTAAGCCCTGCATTAGGAGCAATCCTAATGTCTGTGTCAACAGTCATCGTCGCCATTAATGCTATTTTATTAAGTTTAGATCCAAAAAAATAACGGTTAACAGATCGAATGATTGAAACTCCTTAAAGTATCAATATACAATAGTATTACAGGAGAAAAAGAAATGTAAGTACTAGCTCTTTGTAAAATCGTGTTGGTAGAAGTAGACGATTTTTCTACCAACACGATTTTTAATTTATTATAGAACTGATTTCTTTTAAAATCCTAAAAGCCACCTATTTCGACAGTTTTATAGCTTGTTATTCTATTTTCTTGACAATAATACCACCTTCTCCACATGTGTCGTATCCTGAAATAACTTTAAAATATTTTTCTGTATCACTACTTAAATTTGTATTTTAGAGCTTTTTTTGTTTGATAAAAGTATTAAATTTTCTAAGCCTAATTTATTTAAAACAAAACTGCTATGAGTTGAAATAATTATTTGTCTAGATTCCTTATTACTATTTTCTTGTAGAATATCAATTAAATTATTCATGTTAGAATATGACAAATGGTTTTCTGGCTCTTCAATTAAAATTATTTTATCTTTATTTGTATTAATATTATTTAAAGCAAGCTCAGTTTTTAATAAGCATTGTAGCCCTCTACCAGCATTTGAATATGGAATACTATCAAATTCCGTTATCATACTTGATTCCCATTGACTTATATTCAATAATATCTCCAATATCACATTGAAAATACTCACAAATCTTTCCTAATGTTTCTAGACTTACATTTTCGTCTCTTCCCATTTTTGCTATTGTCTTGGGTGTTGTTGCGATTGCACATTGTAAGTCTGTTTTTTTCATATTTTTATCTATTAATAACTTCCATAATTTGTTATATGAAAATCCCATATCATTCTCCAATTCTATATTTTACCTTTCTAAATGTATAGATTAACTATCTAATTAGAGCATATAATACAGATTCCTTTCAATTATATGATTTACTGCGCTAAACTTAGCAAAAAAATAAAGGCAGTCCTAAGACTGCCGATATTTATCTCTCTGCACCTTTGCTATGGTCTTTCTTATTTAATTTAAGTTTGTCCTCTGCCTTAAAGCTATTTATTTGCAATAATATGGACTTTTTATCCTTGTCTTGCCCCTTACTTGTTCTTTTGCTTTTAATAGCTTAGAAGACAGAATACGAACATTTTTATGTTCCCTTTCATTGTTGCCAATATTAGTTTTTACTTCTCCGAAGATTTTAACAAAATCTCCTTGTTTAAGGTTCTCTAAATCTTTTGTCTTATCTCCATAGGCTGGATAATTACCAAGTAATATATTTAGATTTAAATCCACAAAGCAAAAAATAAAAATGAAGTAAATTCGAAGTAAGATTAATTTGAAAACTGGATAAACAAGATTAACAGATATTATATTAAAACAATATTTATCCGGTACTGGGACTGGGACGGGACTAAAAATCTGAAAACGTCCTATAATTAGTAAGATTTATTGGTACTATAAAAAATAGAACCAAGTATTTTGAATGGTTTGGGATATATCGGACGTTTGGAAAAGAAGAATGGGAATAGTAGCAAATTTTTCTAAAATGGCTGATTACAAACTATGTAGACAGTACAAAATGGTTACTGGTACTCAAATGGTACTGGAAGTAAAAAAGAATAAACTTAATAATAGTTCCAAATGGTTTATATTTGGAGAAAAAATTAGACCGTAGTTAAAAGCTGCGGTCTTTTTGCGTACATATTTTTATTTTAAAAATCTTAATTTTTAGGGTAAGATAACTTCCAATCTTTAAATTCCTCGTCTGTTATTTCATTGTTGTAATGTTTCGTCCTCATTTCATTCCATTCTATAAGAAAATTATTGAAGTCTACATCATTTGATAAAAGTCCAGTAATCTCTTCATCACTAAACGCTTTGTATGCCTTAATCCATTTGTATAGTTGTGAGTTAGAACCAAGTCCATATTTTTTAGAAAGATATTTCACTCCACCTTTGCCATCCGAATATTCTAAAACAACTTTTTTCTTGAATTCAAAACTATGTTTGGACATAAAAATACTGACCTCCCAATCGTTAGATTTTGGTTCAACTTTTTGGGGTCGGTACAATATACATTCCTTTTATTAAGAAAGAAATAAGATTCATAAGTTTGTAGAGGTGTCTATACGTACAGTTGTAGAAACTTATTTTATTTATATAATGTATATGTTTATATGGGGGTCAAATAATGAGCAATGAAATTATATTTACGATAAATGAAGTACTTAATGAAAAAAATATTAGCAAGAATTGGCTTGAAGAAAATGCTAATTTACAAAGAAGTCAATTAAACTCATATGCAAATAATAAAGTAAAACGAATAGATCTTGACGTATTAGCAAGAATTTGTATAGCGCTAAATGTCGAAGTTGGCGATCTTATTAAATTGCAAAGAAATAAGGGAGAATTTTAAATGGAATCAAAAGTAATAGTTATACCTGAAGGTAAGGTATGTGATTATATAGATGGAAAATTTAGAAAAGATACGCCAGAAGAATATGTACGTCAAACTATTGAAAAAAGACTAATAAACGAACATAAATATAATCGAGATCAAATAAGCATTGAATATACAGTTCAAATCGGTTCCGGTAAAAAGAGAGCAGACATAGTTATATTTCCTGAGGAAAAAGTTGATAAAATACAAGAAAATATAAAAATTATTATTGAATGTAAAAGTGAAAAAATTGAAGCTAGTAATTCTAAAGATGGGGTCGCTCAATTAAAATCATATATGTCAGCTTGTTCTAATGCAGAATGGGGCATGTGGACAAATAGTAAAGAAAAGTTTGTATTCAAAAAATATATAGATGATTCCGGATCCATACAATTTATGAACTACAATGACATTCCATCAGCTGATGGAAGCTTAGATGATATTAATAGACCTAAAAGAACAACTTTAAAAAACGCATCAGATGATAATTTGTTATTCACATTCAAAACATGTCATAACCATATTTATGTAAATGAAGGAATGCAAAAACAACCTGCTTTTTTTGAACTTTTAAAAGTTATTTTTTGTAAAATTGAAGATGAAAGAAACATTCCAAAACCATTAGAATTCTATGCAACAAGTGAAGAAAGATCTAATAGAGACGGTCAATTAACTGTTAAAAATAGGATAGAAAAAATATTTGAAAGAGTAAAAAAAGAGAAGAAAAATGCAAAAATCTTTGAAGCGAACGATGGAATAAATCTTCACCCAAGAACACTATCTTATATAGTAAGTGAATTACAAAAATATAGTTTATTGAATACAAGAATAGACATAAAGGGAAAAGCATATGAAGAAATAGTTGGTGCTAACCTCAGGGGCGATCGTGGTGAATTCTTCACACCTAGAAATGTAATGCAGATGGTTGTTGAAATGATTAATCCTACTATTGATGAGAAAGTTTTGGATTCATCTTGTGGAACGGGAGGATTTGTTGTAACTGCCATGACTCATGCTATGAAGCAATTAAAGTCAGAATTCACAAAAGATATTGGAAAAGATAAAGGAAACTGGAATGATTATGAAAAGAAAGCATTCCAAGATAAAATTTCTGATATGGCAAAAAATAACTATTTTGGATTTGATATTAATCCAGATTTAGTAAAAGCGACAAAGATGAACATGGTCATGAATAATGATGGCAGCGGAAATATTCTTCAAATAAATTCCCTCTTACCTCCTCATGAATGGACAGATGATTTTAAAACAAGATTATCGTCAGCTTTACAAATTGATAAAAAATCGATTATGAATCAATATGATATAGGATTTTTTGATGTAATTGTAACCAACCCACCATTTGGTAGTAAGATCCCAATAAAAGATCATGCTATATTATCTCAATTTGAGCTTGCCAGAATATGGAATCATAATAAAAAAACAGGTAAATGGACAATGACTGATAGGTATCAATCATCTGTTTCCCCTGAAATATTATTCATAGAAAGATGCTATCAATTTTTAAAACCAGGTGGAAGAATGGGCATAGTTCTTCCTGATGCTCTATTGGGTTCACCAGGTACTGGATATATAAGAGAGTGGCTAATTAAAAATACAAAGATTATTGCAAGTATCGATTTACACGAAGATACATTCCAACCAAGAAATGGTACTCAAACATCAGTATTAATCTTACAAAAGAAAACTAAAGAAGAAATATCCAAAGAAGAATCTACTGGACAAATGGCTGATTATAATATTTATATGGCAATAGTTGACAAAATTGGTCATGATAAAAGAGGAACCCCCCTTTTTAAAAGAGATAATGAAGGAAACGAGATAATGGTTCCTGAAAAACAAAACGTCTATAGATTAGATGAAACATCAGCAGGATATAAAACAGCCCAAATGGAAAGTAGAGAGAAAATTGTTGACGATCAAACAATTCTCATACCAGATATTTTTAGAAAATGGAAGATTAATGAGGGAATATCATGGTAAATTCGGCAGCTAAAAAATTAGAAAAAGAACTAATAGAAATAGTTGAAGTACCTAAGGAAGATATAAACTGGTCCAGTGTTTCATTGACCAGTATATTAAATAAGGGAAAAAGATTGGAAGCTTCAGTATTTGATGTCGAGTGTAAACATGCCAGAGATTTAGTTAAGAAATCAATATATGGATATACTGAAATTGATATAGATAAAGATTTAATTGATTGCTACACCAGACCTCGTTTCAAAAGAATATGGTTAGATAAATCTGAATATCCAATTTATCAACCTACATCTATGCTAGATATTTATCCCAAAAACGACGGTTATATATCGAAATTAACAGAAACAAATATTGAATCACTAAGAGTATTGGACGGGCAGATTTTAATAACTTGTAGTGGCACTATAGGAAAAGTGAGCTTTGTGTCAGAGACTTTAAATGGAAAAATTTTCTCTCATGATTTACTAAGAATTAGATTTAAAAATGATTACGATAATGGATACTTTTATACTTTTTTAAAAACAAACGTAGGAAACTCAATTCTCAAGTCAAATAAATATGGTTCTGTGATTAGCCATATAGAAGCTGAACACATAAATGAAGTATTACTACCTAAAGCTCCATTAAATTTAAAGAAAACAATTCATGATTTAATTCTACAATCATATGCCAAAAGAGATGAATCAAATAAACTTATTGATGAAGCAACTAAAATTATGATCGATGAGCTAGAATTACCTCCAATTGAAGAATTAAAGAAAGAAGCTTTTTCTTATAGTAAAGATATTAATTCCTTTTCTACAAAATTAAGTGATTTAGATGGAAGATTAGAGGGAAGCTATCATATTCCTGTGATAGATGTTATAGAAAAATATATGAGTAAACATGCCGATTTAAGGTATTTAGATGATAAAGCTTTAGTAAAAGATATTATTTTGCCTGGAAGATTCACTAGAATATATGTTACAAAAGAACATGGAGTTCCATTCATAGGAGGTAAAGATTTATTTCAACTAAAGTCAGAAACAGGAAAATACTTATCAAAAAAAGCTCATAAAAACAGGTTAGAAAAAGAATTGCTCATAAAAGAAAATTCAATTATATTACCATCAAGAGGTACATTAGGATCTGTAATGATGGCTATGTCTCATCAAATAGGAAAATATGCTATAAGTGACAATTTAATTCAAATGCAATGTGAAAAAGACTATGTAGGTTATATATATATTTTTTTAAATTCCATATATGGGGAAAAACTAATATATAGACAAAAATATGGTGGTGTTGTGAACGCTATAGAACCTATTCAACTGAAAAAAGTATCTGTACCATTTTTAAAAGATGTCAAAAAAATTGAACAAATAAATAATATTGCTTTTAAAGCGAATGAATTACGTTATCAAGCATATAAACAAGAACAAGAAGCTATTAACATCATGAATAAAGAGGTGTTAGGACTATAAATAGAGTAAAATAGTTATGTAAATATAAGGAGTTCAAGACTTTTACTAAAGAAACAGATTTTAAACACAGGAGGCAATTCTGTAGCATTGGGTGTCGCTCATTACACCAATGAAAGTACGATGTTACATGCAGGAATTACATTCGGCGGAAACAGCATGTTTAATATCGGACTTACCAAGAAGTTCGGACACAGTGACGAAGAAAAAATGATTCCGCAACGTTACAGAAGCGGTCCGATCAGTTCCGTATACGTTATGCAAGATGAAGTAAGTAAATTGAAAGCGGAAAATGAGCAACAGAAACAGGAAATTAAAGAACTTCGTGAAATGGTGATGGCACTGATGGGTGAAAAGAAAAAATAATTTCTTGTAAGTAATGAAAAGACTCCGAAGGAAAAAACTTCGGAGTCTTTTTATATTTTCCGATAAATAATATATTTGAATAAAAACGGTAATTGTTTGGTATATTTCCTATATAGTTTATATTTATTTACGATTTTACTTACATAATAAATATAAAATGATATGTAGGGTTCTATGGAGAACGGTATCAAATTTTAGACGTAAGATGTACGGTGTTTATTATGGGCGGAAAGAAATACGGGCTATCGGCGAATTAAAATTGATTTATATTTCATTAAAAATATCCCCTTTACCGGTTTGTCCGGTAAAGGGGGTATATATAAGAATGTCTTTCAGATTTTTTATTTTGTATTTTCAGTCACAAGACGTGGCGGAGTGTCTAAAAATGTCACTTCGGGATTTCTTTGTACCAACCAACCGGCTTGCCATTCATTTGGTAAGAGATAAACGGTTTTTTCTTTTCTGTCTCTGACAACCATGGCATTGTCGATTCCGGTAAGTTCTTCCGGTTTGACATCTTGCAGTGTCCAACGAGCAACCGTATAAGGAAGAGGCTCAATGTTGACTGTAACGGAATATTCATTTTCAAGTCGGTACTTCATTACTTCAAATTGCAACTGTCCGACAGCACCGATGATGAAACTTTCCATGACATAGGGTTGTGTATAGACTTGAATTGCACCTTCTTGCGCCAATTGAGATATTCCTCGCAAAAATTGCTTACGTTTCATACTGCTCGAGGGAGAAATTCTGGCGAAAAGTTCCGGTGGAAATACCGGGAAATCTATAAAAGTGACGGGATGTTTTTTTTCACAGATTGTATCTCCGACCCCAAGTTCTCCGGTATCGAATATACCTATAATATCTCCCGGATATGCTTTCTCTACAGTTGTTCTTTCAGTAGCAAGGAATTGTTGCGGTTGAGAAAGTCTGATCATCTTGCCGCTTTGACGATGAAGTACGGAAACACCCTTTTCAAAAATTCCCGAACATATTCGTATAAAAGCTATACGATCATGGTGCTTTGGATCCATGTTTGCCTGAATTTTGAAAACAAATGCTGAAAATTCGGGTGATGTAGGCAGTACTTTTCCTTCAGAAACTGTTCTCTCTTGAGGGGAGGGTGCCAATTCAAGGAACTTTTCCAAAAATGGTTGAACGCCGAAGTTTGTCATTGCCGAACCGAAAAACATCGGTGTCAATGTTCCGTTTTTTACCTTTTCCAAATCAAAAGGATCTCCGGCTTCATCGAGTAATTCCAAGTCATCTTTTAAAGATTGTAAAATTTCTTCGGAAATATTCGCTTTTATATTTTCATCATCTATTTTTCCTGAGATAACATTTAATTTTTTAGTGCCGTGAGCATTATCTTTTATAAAAATATGGCACATTTCATTTTCACGATCATAAATTCCGGTATAGCTTCCGTTTATTCCGATAGGCCAGTTCATAGGACAAGAACGAATGCCCAAAACTTCTTCGATGTCCGCCATAAGGTCAAAAGGATTTTTACCGAAATGGTCTATTTTGTTTACAAATGTAAAAATCGGTATTCCTCGATCGCTGCAGACCTTGAAAAGTTTCTTCGTTTGAGCTTCGACACCTTTTGCAACGTCAATGACCATGACGGCACTGTCTACCGCCATAAGTGTACGGTAGGTGTCTTCAGAGAAATCTGCGTGTCCCGGTGTGTCCAAAATATTTATGCGACACCCGTTGTAGTCGAATTGAAGGACTGAACTTGTAACGGAAATACCACGTTGTTTTTCTATTTCCATCCAGTCGGATACCGCATAACGGGAAGTTTTACGTGCTTTTACCGAGCCTGCCAAGTGTATAGCGCCCCCGTAAAGCAATAATTTTTCAGTTAATGTAGTTTTACCCGCATCCGGATGAGAGATGATGGCAAAAGTACGACGTCGTTTTATTTCTTCCAAATCTGTCATATTACACCTCTTGATAAATATCCTTTTTATTATAACATTACATACAATTTACGTCATTTAACATAAATTTCAACTAAGATTTGAATTCATGCCGATAATTGATTGAGGCCGCAAATTTGTATATGATTTTTTTGATTTTCGCATCGGAAATTAAAGTGTCTACATCCTTTTCGGAAGATATTATAATATTTTGCTTTTTTATGAAATGTTCAAAATCCTTTTTTAATTTTTGTATGGATTTTGAAGGTTCATATATATTTATATTTTTTTTGAAAGCCTTTTCGTACAGCATTTTGATTAATACGGGGCGGAAATAATATTCCATAAAGCAACGTTCAATCCAAAAATCAAATTCCGTATTTTTGAGTTTTTGTGTTGAAGGAAGTAATTTAAGATATAAAAAAACTCCGTCTTCCACGCCTTTCCAAAAATCTGCAAATGCAAAATTGTACATATTGTCTTCTTGCGATTTTATATAAGTGAAAGCATCTTCTTTTATAATACGTATTTTGTCTTTGTTCGGGAAATACGGAAGCATTTGTTCTTTGAACAAACGTATTACTTCTTCATTCATTTCAACAACCGTTACGGTATCTACATTTTCTTTCTCCGAAACCATGAAGGTATAATATCCCAAACCGAGTCCGTAAGTGATTACATTTCCATGTGCCTTTTCTATTTCTTTTTGCATTGAAAGTATTTCACTCATTACTATACTCATCCAGACTTTGTTGTTTTCAAGCAGTACCGGATAGGAGATTTTTTCTTTGAAAAATCCGGTTTTTATGTGTAAAAAAGGATTTTCGGTGTTGAATGAATTATTGTAAGATTGAAAAAATTCAAAAGGTAATGTTTCGTGTGTTTTGAGCAAGAGTGCATTTTTTATTTTTTTGTATATATGTATGTGTTTATTGTATGGATTGTCGGTTATATTTTTCTCATCACATATTTCGGTTTGAGAAATTATACCGGACATGATTTTTTCGTACATTTCTTCCGGTCCGATTAAATTTGTAAGCTCGGAATAGGGAAGAAATTCCTCAGGATAATTGTACAGATTTTCTATTGCATCATCTACGGTGTCGGAAAATCCTATTGACACTATTCCGTATTTCAGCGGATTTTGCTTGTTTAACGATTCAATCCATTGCATATCCGGATTTTCCACATAAAGTCCGCTTGAGATTTCATTCAACATAATGTCGTTTGTAATTTCTGCAAGAAGATATTTGTTCCATAAGTTTTGTATATGTTTTTTTATTTGCTCAGAGGGTTTAATATCCATAAAATCTCCGTTCTTTATAAAAAAAGGAATGAAAAATATCCATTCCTTGTATCATTCTGTATAGGTCAGTTTCAAATGTTTGCGTAAAAATTCAATCAGGTGAGGAACATTGAACGTTGAATTTTCTTTTTCCGCATTGTTCGGTATGAACACCGAAAGCCTTGACGGAAGTACCTCTATATTGATTGGAAATTCAGACCCTATTTCTCCGTCTATATTTGTTAAGAGTTCGGTATTTTCATCTTCTATTGAAATGTGCGCTTTTTTCACGTCTATTACTGTCATTGTGTCGGGACCGAATTGTTCACCCGTAATCAGTTTAGGCGCTTCTTTGAGTGTGTTTATCCATGAGAAGTCTTTAAAAAGTACAAGTTTTATTAAACCTTTATTACGATCTTTTGTAGGCATGAAGTTATGAAAACTTCCTGCCGAGTCCGTAAGCATTGCAGCTATAAGAGGCGATGAAATTTGTATTATCGTTCCGTTTTTCATTTCTATCCGAAATCTGTAGGACGGTTGTTTGTTTATAACTTGAAGTGCTTTCATAAAATAAGCCATCGAACCGAAAAGTGTTTTTTCTTTTATCGTTACTTTTCCGACAGTTTCTGCAATGAGTCCGGCGGCAACCACGTTTATGAAATAACGTTTGTTTATTTTGCCCACATCGATTTTTGTTTTTGTCGCATTTTTGAGCATGCGAATTGCACCTTTCGGGGAACGAGGTATATGCAATGCTCTTGCAAGATCGTTTACAGTTCCGAAAGGTACGAAACCGAATGTAGAGGTGCTGTTTTTTACCGGAACTATTCCGTTTATCGTTTCATTTATGGTTCCGTCTCCGCCCATGCAAATTATATCCTCATTGTTTTTTGCTGCTATGCGTGCAAAACGTGTAGCATCTTTTGTTTTTTTTGTAGTTTTTATTGTAATATTTTCATATTTTTCTTTTAAAACATCCGAAAGCATGGGTAAATAACGTGTCGAACGCCCTCTTCCCGCTGTGGGATTTACAATTACGGTACAATTTTTTTCCAATTTGTTCACCTTTATAATGTTAAAATATACACGCACTATTATAACAAAAAAAGTGTAACTGTTGAAATATTTAATCAATGTGTTTTTTAATAAAACAAAAGACAGGTAAATTTAATCACCTGTCTTTTTATTTTCGAATCATTCTTTCACTGAGTAATTTGAAAGGATTTTCAGTAGGAAAATCTTCACTGTCGTATAATAATCCTTTTCTGCTTTTGATAATCGTTCTGTTTGCGATTTCTTTTTCCAATACGATTCTTGCCGTATTTAAAAATGAAGTGCATTCAAAATTATGATTATCTTGTGAAATTTTACGTTCCAATACTGGGGCTTTCAATTTATGTTGGATACTGCGATAGTGCATCGATTTTTTACTTCCTTTTTCAGAACATGCACGTAGTAAAAGTTCTATTTTGTAGTTTTTACTTTTCAGTTCTTCCAATAATGAAAGCGTAAATTTTTCGTTGTTGAAATTTGTTTCATATATAAATGAACACCTTTTATCAATTACATATCTTAAAGAAAAATCTGCCAGTGCTTTACATGTTTTTTCAGAAAAATATGCTGTCGAGCAAGGAAAGTTTTTGTTGTCCGAACTTAAACGAAATCCGCAAAATTCGTCCGGAGAAATTCTGATTATTTTTCCTTTTTTTTCTTCAACGATAATTGAGGACATTCTGGATTTTCCCGATCCCGGTTGTCCTGCAATTATATAAACCGTAGGATTATTTTCTTTTATTTTTGTATAACGCTCCAAGTAGGGTACTACCTGTGTATTGAATAATGTATCCAATTCTTTGGGCGTGTATGAATCGTCGGTTACTGTGTCGACACGACAAAAGACTTGGTCGGTTATGTACTTTGTTTCAATTGCAAATGCTTCATTTAACATTGAAATTTGATTTTTATGTGACAATCCTGTCGCACGTCTTTGTTCCAACATTGAAGATTCATATACAGTCGACATTTTCAAACTGTGTATTCGTTCAAGATCGTCTTTTGAAACTTTGCAAATATTTCTTAAGCTCCAAAGAGTGTTATAAATTGTAGAGAAAATTTCTCTGTTCACATCTAATTGGATATAAGGCGGTGTATCTTCCGCTTCTTCGTACAATTCCTTTAAAGTCCGCTCGTCATACGGCATAACCTTACCACTTCCTTTTCATATAAAAATTATTAGCGTATCCATCATAGCAAAGATACGTTTTTTTGTCTATGTACGATGAAAATAATGTTTTTTATATTTTAAGCACCGTAAAAATTTTTGAAAAAAACGATGAAACGGCTGATAATCATGAGTATTTTAGCTTGTAAATTCATAACGATTTCATAAATTGCATAACATGGAAATATGCAGTGAAATATGGTAACATTGAATTAAATTTAAGGCTTTACATATAGTGTAAAAATGAGGAGAATAAATGTTTATTATTCCATATATTGCATTACTGATTGTATGCGTACTTTTTTTTATTGTATGTTATTTTTTGATATGCGGACATTCTCGTAAAAAGTCGAAGAAAGCTTGTGTAAAAAAGCGTAGTAAAAAGAGTTTTTCCGAAAGCGGATTTATACACGGTAAAAATACACATGAGGATGAGAAATTGATAGAGAAAGTCGCTCAAGACACTCTCGTTGTTCCGCCTCTTAAAAGAGCCGACAATAAAGACATTTTCGATTCATTTGAAAAGACGAAGGCTTTTTCACGTGATGAATTGAAAGGTAATTTGAAGTCTGCGGAAAAAGAAAGTTACAAAGAATTTGACAATGAACCTTCTCCGAACGTGGTAGGGAATATAAATGATGCTTCAAAACTTGAAACTTATTTCGTACGTCATTTCTTGAATCAGTACGGAGCCGTTTCAAAGACGGTAGAAAGCGATACGAAATTTATTACTCATGCTTTGATTTCTTCATTGAATATGACCGACAAAGAAGCATGCGATACTTTGATGCATTTAATGGTTCAAGAAGCGCTGCAGAATGCACAGAAAACTTATATAATGATGCCTTCGGAATGTATAAAAGGCATGGTTGTTGCGGCATTTTGCGATGTTGCACGTGGAAGTCGTACGGATACGAAAACGATTATTGCTTATGATGCGTTGAAATCAATGCCCCGTATGGAAGAAAATTCGTTCAAAGCACTTTCACTTCTTTTGATTTTCCATTATTCCGGAAGTTCCGAGATAACCGATTCCGCATCTATAAAGAGATATGCCGAAAAATACGTTTCACCTTTTATAAACGATTTACCGGATGTATACAGCGGATACCAACAGTTGGAATACTTGCATTGTATTTCACTTCAAAATAAAGACATTGCATTCGGTGAAGTGTTGCATAATTCTTATCCTCTCATATTTTCTTATCGCGGAGCGATGAAGAGCGAGTTGAAAGAATTATGGAATTTTGACGACAGTATTCTTGTGCCGAGTTTGTATAATTCGTACTATAAATTACCGGCATCCGATGACTCGCTGTTGGATGAATTTTTTGACAAAAACGGAATTTACGATGAAAAGATTAAACATCATATAAGAGCATTACTTCATTCAAGACCCGTTGCATATGACAGAAAAGAATTGAATCATATACTCGGAAAAATTTCAAATGATTTGAAATTGCTTCAGGAAGAATGGGATACAGGAATGCTTCGCCGTTCATCTCTGACTTTGATGGGTATGTACATAGCACATATTTACATACGTGAAGTGATCGGAGAAAATTTTGATATTTCACACTGGATTTGATTTATGAAGGGTTCGAGGAGGTTTTATGGGAATATTTGATATTATCGGGCCGGTTATGATAGGACCGTCAAGTTCTCATACTGCCGGTGCGGCAAGAATAGGTCGTATGGCAAGAGAAATTTTAGGCGAACCCGTTGTAAAAGCGAAAATAACACTTTACGGTTCTTTTTCAGATACCGGTAAAGGTCATGGTACGGATAAAGCTTTGGCTGCAGGCCTTATGGGATACTTACCCGAAAGTGAAGAAATTCGTGACGCATTACAAATTGCAAAAGACAAAGGCATAGATATGGAATTTGTATTTTCAAACGAAGAACCCGCACATCCGAATACGGCTTTTATACAAGCGCAAGGAAAGAGCGGACACGAATCGGACATTTTAGGTGTATCTTTAGGCGGAGGACGTATAAAAATTACTGAAATAGACGGTATTTCGGTAGAAATTACAGGTGAGGAATATACATTAATTACAAATCATTATGATGTACCGGGAATAGTTGCCGCCGTAAGTTTAAGATTGGCAAATCATAATATAAACATTTCAAACATGAGAGTTTTCAGAAAAAAGAAGGGACTTAATGCGGTTATGATTGTTCATACCGATCAGGAAGTTCCCGAATCTATGATTAAAGAACTGGTGGATTGTAATAAAAATATAAAACGTGTAATTTCTTTAGGGATAATTTAAGGAGAATTATATGAAAGGTTATTATTCGATTGCCGAGCTTATGAAGCAATCCGATATTGCAAAATGTTCTCCGGGAGAACTCAGTTGCAGAAATGAAGCGGAAAGTACCGGAAAAGAGTTCGATGTTGTATGGAACAGAATGAAAAGATTGATTCCGGTATTTAAAGACTCGATAAGAAAAGGCTTGGAAAGTACAAGTAAATCTGCAAGCGGCTTGGTAGGCGGAGATGCCGAAAAGTTGAAAAACGGAAAACTGAATTTTTTGAGTCCCATATGCAAGCGTGCTGCCGTATATGCAATAGCAACTGCAGAAGCGAATGCGAAAATGTTTCGTATAGTTGCTTGTCCTACTGCCGGTTCTTGCGGAATAGTTCCGTCAATACTTATGGCGGTAGGTGAAGAACTGAATTCCGATGAAGATGATTTGACACGTGCATTATTTACGGCAGGTGCCATAGGAAAAATTGTAGCCGAAAAAGCATGTATAGCTGGAGCTGTCGGAGGATGTCAGGCGGAATGCGGAACTGCAACTGCAATGGCGGCCGCTGCAGCAATTGATTTAATGCACGGAACGACAACACAAATGATGGATGCCATGGCATTGGCACTGAAAAATTTACTTGGACTTGTATGCGATCCGGTTGCGGGTCTTGTTGAAGTGCCATGTGTAAAACGTAACGGATTTCATGCAGTGCATGCACTTGTAGCAGTAGAAATGGCAATGTCCGGTATTCATAGTGTAATACCGGTTGATGAAGTTATTGCCGCTATGGATCAAATCGGAAAACTCATGCCGGTATCTTTAAGAGAAACAAGTCAAGCCGGTCTTGCAACAACAAAGACGGGAGAATGCATAAATAACAGATTGAGAAAAAAATAAGAGCAGAAATTTTTTGCTCTTTTTTTCTGTAAAAATACATGACGGAGAATATAAATGATGAACTCGAAAATTTTTAAAAAATTTAAGTACATAATAATATTGTTGCTGTGCGTACTTGCCTTATTCACACATTTTGCAACCGAAGCCACTCCCGGACTTCAAATGTCGGATATTCCTCCATATCAAGGAAGACCGTTTGTCGTTTTGAATAAAAACGTCCCCGATTTCAAAGAGTCGGATTATACTACGCAATCATTTGAAAAATACAGCAAACAAGACAAATTGGGAAGGTGCGGCGTTGCATTTGCAAATGTAGGAAAAGAAACAATGCCGAATAAGAAAAGAGAAAGCATAGGCTCCATAAAACCGAGCGGCTGGCAAATATCAAAGTATGAATTCATTGACGGTAAATATTTATATAACAGATGTCATCTTATCGGATACCAACTTACTGCGGAAAATGCAAACCCGAGAAATCTTATTACCGGAACAAGATACATGAACGTAAAGGGAATGCTTCCTTTTGAACAACGTGTTGCGATTTACGTGAAAAAAACGGGTAATCATGTACTTTACAGAGTTACACCGATATACGAAAAAGATAATTTGGTGGCAAACGGAGTACAAATGGAAGCCTACTCGGTGGAAGATAAAGGACGAGGAATAATATTCAACGTATTTGTATACAACGTACAACCGGGGGTATTGATAAATTATAAAGACGGTACAAATAAAAAAAGCGGATAGATAAAGACGTGTAAAAAATCAACATAAATGTTAAAATAATAAGTAAATTAAATTAAAAAATGTTGGAGGATGTATGAAAAAGTATCTTAAGATTGCTTTTTCCGATAAAGCGAGTGAGATTTTTGAAGCAACATTCAACAGAAGTATAATACCCATACATAAAACCGACTTTACAGATGTTGCGGCAATTATAATAACTACCGAAGAGCAAAATATATTGGAAAATAAAGACATACAAGCTTTCGGTATTCCCGTTTTTTTGATTTTGAAAAACAATGAAAAAATAACCGATTATGCACTCGGAAAAGTATTCAGTCTTATAAATTTAAAATCGGCAGACAAGAAATTTTATGTAAGACAAATAGAAAGTGCGGCAGATAAATACGAAGAAAGTATGTTACCGCCGTTCTTGGGTAAATTAATGAGATATGTGGAAAAAGGAAATTCCGCATTCGATTGTCCGGGGCATCAAGGCGGGGATTATTTCAAAAAACATCCTACAGGAAGATTGATGTATAATTTTTACGGAGAAAATACATTCCGTGCCGATCTTTGCAATGCGGATGTAGAATTAGGCGACCTTCTGATACACGAAGGGGCCGCACTTGAAGCGCAAAAACACGCTGCACGTGTATTTCATGCCGATAAAACATACTTTGTTTTAAACGGTACATCCGGTGCAAACAAAATTGTATTGAATGCACTTTTATCTCCGGGAGATTTGGTTTTATATGAAAGAAACAATCATAAATCCGTAAGTTTCGGAGCATTGATACAAGCGGGTGCAATTCCCATATATCTTGAAACGGCAAGAAATCCTTTCGGATCGATCGGAGGTATACTCGAACATTGCTTCAATGAAGAATACATAAGAAGTCTTATCAGAGAACGTGATCCAAAAAAAGCCGAAGAAGAACGTCCGATAAGACTTGCTGCCATACAATTGGGAAATTATGACGGATGCATTTACAATGCAAAACAAATTGTAGACAAAATAGGCCATCTGTGCGATTACATATTCTTTGATTCCGCATGGGTAGGATATGAACAGTTCATACCCATGATGAGAGATTGCAGTCCTCTTCTGTTGGACTTGAAACCTACAGACCCCGGAATTATAGTAAGTCAATCCGTCCATAAACAACAAGCCGGATTTTCAATGGCATCGCAAATACATAAAAAAGACTCACACATAAAAGGGCAAAAAAGATACTTACCGCATAAAAGACTGAACAGTTCATTCATGATTCACTCATCAACATCACCTTTTTACCAAATATTTGCATCACTTGATGTAAATGCAAAAATGCAAGAAGGGAAAGCCGGCAAAAAATTATGGATGGAATGCGTTGAAAATGCAATAGAAGCAAGAAAATCCATTATAAGAAACTGTCATTACGTAAGACCGATGGTTCCTCCGATAGTGCATAGGAAAAATTGGGAAGACGGAGATACAAAGAAAATGGCAAATGATATTGCATACTTTGCCTTTGAACCGGGCGGCAAATGGCACTCGTTTCATGGTTACGGCAAATGGCAATATTTTATAGATCCATGTAAACTGCAACTCTTGACACCCGGTATAGACATTGAAAGCGGAAAATATAAAAAATTTGGTATACCTGGAATAATATTGGCGGACTATCTTCGTGAAAACGGAATAATTCCCGAAAAATGCGATTTGAATGACATACTGTTTTTGATGACACCGGCAGAATCGAAAATAAAGTTGGATAATTTAATAACAAAACTTGTAAAATTTGAAGAACTTATAGATAACGATGCACCTATGGAAAAAGTATTGCCCACCATATTCTCAAAATACAGAGAAAGATATAGCGGATATACGATAAAACAATTGTGCAGTGAAATTCATGAATTTTACAAAGCTCGTATGGTAAATGTTCTGCAAAAAAGACTTTTCCTCAAAGAATACTTACCTGAATATGCAATGAGCCCGCAAGAAGCCAACTATGAATTGATACGAAATAATGGAGAAATTGTCGAAATAAACAAAGCGAAAGACAGAGTCGCTCTCGAAGGCTGTCTGCCATATCCTCCGGGTGTTATATGTGTACAACCGGGAGAAAGATGGTCTGAAACGGCGGTAGATTATTTCCGCTATTTGGCTGAAATAACAAACAGACTTCCGGGATTTTCACCCGAACATCAAGGTGTTTACTTGGAAAAAGGAAAAGACGGAAAAAAATCATTATATGTATATGTACTGAAAAAAGAATACGATAAGAAATTCAGTAAAAAATTTTAAAACTGTAAAATATAAAAAATAAAAGGTCGCTCAGGCGGCCTTTTGAAATCTATATAAAAAACAGACTATGTAAATATCGCACTTACAAAAGAATATTGTAAAAAATTTGAACTTTTGTTTCGGAAAAAGCAATTGTTACTTATTATTGTTTGGAATAGTTTACAGTCGATTTAATTGATTTATGTCTATATTTGATAAAGAATTGAAAAATACATTATTACCATAAGTAATTTTTATTATAACAGAATAATATATTATATAATCTATCAATTAAGCGGAAATTGTTGATATAGATAACTATAATGTTATAAAAAATACTTAATTAAAAATTAAGTATAAGACAGAAAAATAAAACGGTATTGAGAAAATATTTACGAAATAAAAAATATGTTATGCCGACTTTAAAAAAAAGAGAAACGTTGAAACAAGTTACAGCAAGTAAAGATTTAAAAAACTTATAAAATGAAAAACTCAAATTATATCGGATAAAATGAAATTTTTTTAATAAAATCTCAAGCTGAAAAGCGTAATATTTTTGAACTTGGAGGAATTTGAGCGTTCTTAAAATTGAAAATAAAAAATAAGGACGAACCTAATTAAATTGATAATATATATAACAAAGTAATTATATAAAATGTCCTATAAGTAAATAGCATACGTTTTCAATATTGGAATGAAAAACACTTATTTTGTATTATGATATTGAATAAAACGGGTATAAATTTCGTTTTATATTTATCACACAGTGAGCGCGCATTCTGTGGTAGAAACATTTCATTTTATAAATGTTATTGTTGGGAGGTCATTGATTTGAAGCAGTTTAAGATTGCATATTCAGAAAGAGCTTTAGAAGTTTTCGGTGCGGTATGCGGTCGTGAAGTTGTTGACATTAACGCAACAGACTTTACAGACGTAGCAGCAGTAGTTATTACTGACGCTGATGCTGATTTATTGACAAGTCATTCAAGCATCGCAGGATTCGACATTCCGGTATTCCTCATCAGAACAACATGTGAAAACGTATGTGACGAAGTAATCGGAAAAGTATTCCGTGTAATTGACTTGAAAGAAACGGACCGTGCTTTATTCGAACGTCAAATCGAAAGCGCAGCAGCAAAATATGAAGAAAACGTTTTACCGCCATTCTTCAAAGATCTTCAGAAATATGTTGAAAATGGTTATTCCCAGTTTGACTGCCCAGGACATCAGGGCGGTGCATTCTACCGTAAGCACCCGGCAGGACGTGCTTTATATGAATTCTTCGGCGAAAATACATTCAGAGCCGACCTCTGCAACGCAGACGTAGCAATGGGTGACTTGCTCATTCACGAAGGTCCGGCTTTCACTGCACAGAAACATGCAGCAGCTGTATACAACGCTGACAAGACATACTTCGTATTGAACGGTACATCAAGCTCCAACAAGGTTGTATTGAATGCAGCTTTGGCTCCAGGAGATCTCGTACTTTATGACAGAAACAACCACAAATCCATTGACCATGGTGCGTTGGTTATAGCAGGTGCAACTCCGGTATATCTGGAAACTGCTCGTAACGCATTCGGCTCCATCGGTGGTATTTTGGAACATTGCTTCGATGAAGAATACATTCGTAAGCTCATCGCTGAAAAGGATCCGGTAAAAGCTAAGGCTAAACGTCCGATTCGTATAGCAGTTATCCAGCTCGGCACATATGACGGCTGTATTTACAACGCTCGTCAGGTTGTTGACAAGATCGGTCACCTCTGTGATTACATTTTGTTCGACTCCGCTTGGGTAGGATATGAACAGTTCATTCCGATGATGAAGGACTGCAGCCCGTTGCTCCTCGATTTGGGACCGGAAGATCCGGGTATCTTCGTAACTCAGTCTGTTCACAAACAACAGGCAGGTTTCTCCATGACATCACAGGTTCACAAGAAGGACCGTCATATCAAGGGACAGGAAAGATACATTCCGCACAAACGTGTAAACAACGCATTCATGATGCATGCTTCCACATCCCCGTTGTACCAGCTCTTCGCAGCATTGGACGTAAACGCTAAGATGCACGAAGGCAAAGCAGGTAAAGCAATGTGGACAGAAGCTGTTAAGACAGTTATCGAAACACGTAAACAGGTATTACGTAACTGCCACTACATCCGTCCGCTCGTTCCGACCGAAGTTTACGGTAAGAAGTGGGAAGACGGCGACACCGAAAAGATGGCAAACGACATTAATTACTGGGCATTTGAACCTGGTGCTAAATGGCACGGATTTGAAGGCTACGGTAAAGGTCAGTACTTCATCGACCCGATGAAATTACAGTTTGTAACTTGCGGTATCGACATTGAAAACGGCGGATATGAAGAATTCGGTATCCCGGGCAACATTCTTGCAAATTACCTCCGTGATAACGGAATTATTCCGGAAAAATGTGACTTGAACGATATTCTGTTCCTTATGACTCCGGCAGAAGACAAGACAAAGATGGACGATCTCGTAGCTAAACTCGTTCGTTTCGAAAAATTGGTTGACGAAGATGCTCCGATGTCCGAAGTATTGCCGACAGTTTACAAGAACAATGAAGACAAGTACAGAGGATACACAATCCGTCAGATTTGTCAGGAAATGCATGACTTCTACAAAGACAGAAAAGTATTCACTTTGCAGAAACAGTTATTCTTGAAAGACTACTTCCCTGAATACGTAATGACACCACAAGTAGCACAGTATGAATTCATGCGTGCACACGGTGAATTGGTAGACTTGGAAGAAGCTGAAGGAAGAATCGCATTGGAAGGTGCTTTACCGTATCCGCCAGGAGTACTCTGTGTACACCCGGGTGAAAGATGGTCAAAGACCGCTTGTACATACTTCCTTGACTTAGTTGAAGGTATCAATATGTTGCCGGGATTCGCACCGGAAATTCAGGGCGTATACGTTCAGATGGGTGAAGACGGCAAGAAACACGCATACGGCTATGTATTGAAGAAAGAATTCGAAAAGAATTTCGTAAAATAATATAGCTTATGAAAACAGGTGAGAGAGAAATCTCTTACCTGTTTTTTTGTATAAATAATGTATAAATAAATATATAGAACAGTTAATCTAAAAAATTGCTTTCATTAACAAAAATAAAATACAACGGCAAAACATATTCTTAAAGATATGCAATATTTAATAAAGAAATGTATAAATAATTGATTTTACTATGAATAAATCATAATGGATACAAGATATAACATATCGCCGTTGCACGGTACACGAAAAATGATTGTGAACAAAGTGAGTCAGATCGTTATTCATGAAAGTAATGTTGGCGTGCATTGAAAAAGAATATAAGCCTTTAAAGAATAAGTAACGATATAAGCTGTAAAATTGTCGTAATTTCATGCAAAAAGAGCGGGAATTTCCAGTTTTTTTGTTATTATAAATTCTCATCAAAATATAAAAAATTAAATATTTAATAATAAAATTATGATTTATGTTATATGTAAATATTTGAATAAAGGTGATAAACTTCTATAGTAATTATATTTATAAAGATAAAAAATAAGTTATAGAAAGTTGCTTTTTGATTAATGTAAAGTTGATTTATGAATAGAATATATCGACGGGTATGGAGTAAAATTCGAAATAGTTGGGTAGTGACATCGGAAATTGCAAAAGGATATTGCCGAGGAAATATAAAAAGCAATAGGAATGTATCCGTTATACTGGCATCGATTATTTTATTCGGTTGTATGTCGGCGCCTTTTACGACATCTGCAGTTGATTTGACTCCGGAAGAGCAAAAAATATGTGACAAAAGGATTATCTTCGATGGACGGAATAATAAATAGAGTCAGTGCAGGAGCTGCAGCATTGTCAGCACTTCGTCCTATTTCCAATGGGTATGATCCTGATGACAAATTGGACTTCTCGGTAGGATTCGGATATTACAAAGGTGAAAATGCGGTAGCGATAGGTGCTTACTACAGACCCGGTCCGAATACGATAGTTTCTCTAGGAGGTGTGTTTAACGGAGATGATAATTTGTTTAATGCCGGACTTTCATTTAAACTCGGTAAGGGAAATGAAGCTGCAATGCTTTCGAAAAAAGTGTTGCTTGGTGAAGTTATCAGACTTACGAGAATAAATAAAGAAATGGCAGCAAAAATAGAGTTGCAGGAAGAAAAGATAGCACATCAGGAAAGTATGATTAGTGAGCAAGATGCACGACTGAAAAAGATTGAAGCGCTTTTGGCAGTCAAGTAGTACATACGAAAAGAACTTCGGAAATTTCCGAAGTTCTTTTATTTGCCGATTATATATCGTATTTATATAAATTCTGTTGTGCACTCTTTTTTACGAATTCGCTGAAGTGATCGATAATGTATTCACGCAGCAATACGGCAACGAGTGATAATTTGGTATCTGCTTTCCATGATAAATTCAAGTAGCGGTGGCACTTCGGAGATTCGATTTTTATAACTGAAATTTCGTCTCCGATAGCGCTGTTCCAAGTGATTTCCGGAACTAAAGCAATACCTAATCCGGCATGTACAAATTCTCTTACGGTGTCGGGACTGTCACTTTCCATAACTATTTTTGGAATAAAACCTGCTTCTTTGCAAAATGTATCTGTTGCGGAACGTAAACCCATACCTTTGGGTGCGGCGATGAAATTTGCATCCGAAAAATCACTCAACTTGGCATTTGTCAAATTTGCATGAGGATCAGAGTTATTTACAATCATTACAAGATTTTCTTTAAACAATGTTACAGTATGATTGTCGTCAATCGGTTCGACACTTGAAAACAATGTCAAATCCATTTGTTTTTGATTTATAATTCCTCTGTTGTTCGGTTGAACAACTTCAAGTAATGCTTTCGGATGTTCCTGTTTGAATTTCATAAGAAAGACGGGAATTGATTTCGATGCAGATAAAATGACTAAACGTACAGTCATCTGTTGCAAGTTTTGTGATTCACTTAATTCTCTTTGAAGAGATTCCAAGTCACGTAAAAAATTTTTTGAGTATTTAAGTAATATTTCTCCGTTTTTTGTAAGTTTTATGTTTCTTCCGTAATGCTCAAACAAGGTTACACCCAATTCATCTTCCAATCCGCGGATACTTCTCGAAAGAGCCGGTTGTGCTATATGTAATTCTTTTGCGGCATTTGTCATATGTTGAAGTTCCGCTGTTTTTTGGAAATAAAGTAGAGTTGTGAAATTGAGTTTCATATGAGTATCCTTTCATCTGTTGTGCCGAATTTAGATAGTACTTGCAAATTTGTTATTATAGTTGTATACTATAAACAGATATAAAAAATATCTTTATATAAATTATGTTCAGTTTAATTATTAAGCAAGTTTTATGAATGGAACTATAAGTATAAATATTGCTTAACAAATTTTATTATAACATATTTATTATTAGTTTTACATTTTGTTATTAATAAAAAAACGATATTAAAAATGTAAGGAAGGAGCGTGAGTGTAATGACAACATCAAATAATGTTATGAAAAGTAATTTGACTGCAATATTTTCGAATGAATCGGTTTTAAGTAAAGTTGTTATTCAGACCGCGTTCCTGTTTTTGAATTCTATTGAAGCAATCGTATGCGGAATGAAAGCTTGGAAACCGTTGGGAAGAGATTTGTAGTATTTCATGTATGCTGTCGTCTTTTTTGACGATATTTTGATGAGCGTCAGTAGATTGTAATATGATGGGCATTTTATGTCCGTGTACTTGGTGATTACCGGTGCACTGTGTTTTTATAGTGGATTAAACAAATCATATACCGAATATGTATTGAAGACGCTTATTGCGTCTTTTTGTTATTTTAAGGAGAGTTTTACTTTATGTGGTACGAAATGAAGCGTGATGTAAAGAAAATGGGTTCGATAATGACACCTATTTTAATTGCGCAACTTTCGATTGTTATTATTAACTTTGTGAATACAACCATGTCGGGACATGCGGGAACTTCGGACTTGGCAGGTGTTGCTATAGGTGCCGGTATTTTCGGGCCGCTTATGGCTGCAATTGTAGGTTTTTTGATGGCAGGTTCACCGATTATTGCGCAATACGTAGGTAAGCACAATGTTCATTCTGTTCCGGCAGTTGTTCGTACAGGTCTTTACTTTGCAATTATTATAGGTGCACTCTGTTTTATCGGTTACTTTTTTGCAATAGATTCCCTTTTGTCGGGATTATCTCTTGAACCCGAGGTAGATCATATAGCAAGATATTATTTATTGTTTATGATCGGTGCGTTATTGGTTATTTCATTGGTTATTCCGTTGCGTTTGGTTATAGATATTGCCGGAAGCGCTTCAACTTCGATGAAATTGTTTATGCTTGCGGTACCTTGCAACATTTTAATGAACTATATATTTATGTTCGGACATTTCGGGATGCCGCGCTTGGGCGGAATAGGTGCCGGAATTGCCACATTATTGACCTATCTCTTCGTTCTCAGTCTTTTTATTACCGTTATTATGAAAAACGAAGAGTTCATGGGTAAGGAAATTTTCTCCAACTTCAAGCAAGGATTTGTTGATTGGAAAGAATATTTGTCTATCGGAGTACCGAACGGATTGTCAATTCTTATGGAAGAAGGACTTTTCGGTGTAATTTTGATACTTATGACAAAGTTCGGAACGGAAACTCTTGCTGCATATCAGGTAGCAAGCAACTTTGCAAATTTGTTGTACATTATTCCGCTCAGCTGCTCAATGGCGCTTACGATAATGGTAGCTATGGCTGTAGGTGCACGTAACTATGAATTGGCAAGACGTTACAGACGTGCAGGACTTGCCATTACATTGACTTGTTCTTTGTTGACTATGGCTGCAACCGTATTGTTCGGAAGAGTTATAGCTTCTGCGTATACGAGTGAAGCGGTAGTAATAGAATTGGCAAGAGGTTTCTTGATTTATGCGGCAGGCTGGCAATTTTTCGATGCCGTTGCAGCACCGATTCAAGGTGTATTGCGTGGATATAAAGATACAAAAGTTCCGTTTTTACTTACGGTGCTTGCATATTGGGCAATTTGTTTCCCGATAGGTTTCTACTTGGATCATATTTTGAATTTTGAAGCTCATTCATATTGGTTGGGATTGGATTTCGGTGTAGGATGCTCTGCAATTTTCATGGTATGGAGACTTAGAAAAATTGAAGGCAAGTACATTGACGACCTTGAAGACGAAGAAGCTCCGAAGTTTAAATCGTCCTTTGATAAGGCTCATAACAAACGCAGTTACAAACCGCAAAAATCTGTACGTAAATTAACTGCAGAATTATCTAAAGTTGTAGAAAAAGTGCGGTGTGACGGAATAATGAATGCATTTTTTCTGAATAATTTCAGAATATTGATGTGGATATGGAAAAATAAATTTCATGATCTTAAATTGAAAGTTGTAGGAAGAGCATCCAGGGCATACGTGCCATAGGGTCGCTAATGTAAAACCACCCTTTTGAGGGTGGTTTTGTTTTATAAAAAATTTATAAAAATAATTTGAAATTCAAACCGGATATTGAAAGTGAATTTGGATTTGAATTTAGAACACAAACGTGAGTATGAGTAAATTGTTTTTCAGTAATAAGTTATTTTAATATGGCGTAAACGATTAGAAATAATTTTAAAATATTTTTTATTGCATTTCATATTATGAATTACAAAATAAAAAAAGTCATTTCATTACGAAATGACTTTTTGTCGTTGCGGGTTCGGAATCAAGTAAAAAAATGGAGCGGGTGAAGGGAATCGAACCCTCGTATCCAGCTTGGAAGGCTGGCGCTCTACCATTGAGCTACACCCGCAGATGGTCGGAGCAGCAGGATTTGAACCTGCGACCCCTTGGTCCCGAACCAAGTGCGCTACCAAACTGCGCTATGCCCCGGCAACGTAATTGATTATATCAGCTAATAAAAATATTGTCAATTTATTTTGCAAACTTTTTTTTAAAAATGAAAAAAGCTATATAAATGCGTATTCATTATATCACCTTTTAAAAAATTTTTACAAGTATAATAAAAACGGTAAGTAATATTGAACAGGTTTAATTGTTTGTGATATTATTAAGGTGAATTATGAGCGGAGGTGTTCAAATGTCCAAACATATTATTACTATCAACGAATCTTCTTTACAAGATACAATGAAGTTTGAAGGTTGCAGCGAATGTCATACATCATGTCAATCTGCTTGTAAAACGAGTTGTACCGTAGGTAACATGGTTTGTACCGAACAGGAAGATGCAGAAGTTGCAGCAGAAAAAAGAGCATAATATGAAATCCCGTACTGTGATTGCAAGTGCCTTGTGCTTTTCTCCGTAGAAAATTTTGAGCTTTAAGGCAAGTGTTTTTGAGTTCGGGATTTTTATTGTGTAAAAAGGAGAGATTTTGTGAGTATCGTAACTCCTATGATTCATCGTTTCAAACAACATGGAATGAATATTGTTTTGGACGTAAACAGCGGTATTGTTCATGTTGTAGATCAAATTACATACGATGTACTGGAATTTTATAAGGGAACAAACAGAAGTGAAGTTTTCAACAAACTTTGCGGTAAATATAATAAGGATGAATTGATTGAAGTCATGGATGAGGCCGATGAGTTGATTAAAGCTCGAAAGCTGTATGCACCTATGGATTCGGCTTACAAAATTGCAGTCAATGACAGACCTATTATAAAAGCTATATGTCTTAATATTGCACATGATTGTAATTTAAGATGTAAATATTGCTTTGCCGGTCAAGGCGGATACGGTAAGTGGCGTATGCTTATGAGCTTTGACGTAGCAAGACGAGCTATAGATTTTTTGATTGCTCACAGCGGACCTCGCAAGCATTGTGAGGTGGACTTTTTCGGCGGCGAACCTTTGATGAATTGGCATGTAATTCAACAAACGGTTACATATATACGTCAGAAAGAAAGAAAACATAATAAAATAGTAAGACTTTCTTTGACAAGTAACGGTATGCTTTTGGATAAAGAAAAAGTTAAATATTTAAATGATAATCATATAAGTCTTATATTAAGTATTGATGGACGGCGTGAAATGCATGACCGTATGCGTCCCGGAGTACATGGTGAAGGTACTTATGACCAAATTGTAAAAAACCTGAAGTATTGCGTAGAACATAGAAACGGTGAAGAGTACTATGTTCGAGGCACATTTACAAAATATAATTTGGATTTTACAACCGATGTAAAAGATATGGTGGACACAGGATTTCCTGCATTATCCATGGAACCGGTAATAGGCGAAGAAGGTACGGATTATTCAATCACAAAAGAAGATTTGCCGGCGATAAAAAAAGAGTATGAAAAATTGGCAGATTTTTTTATAAAAAGAGAAGAAGAAGGCAGACCGTTTTGTTTTTTTCATTTCAATATGGATTTGTGGAAAGGACCCTGTTTACCGAAACGTCTTCGCGGATGCGGCGCCGGATTTGAATATTTGGCTGTAGTACCGAACGGAGATATTTATCCCTGTCATCAGTTTGTAGGACGAGACGGATATGTTATAGGAAATGTATATGACGGTTTGAAAAATATGAAAATGATGCGTGAATTTCGTGTAAATCATGTTTTCAACAAACCGGAATGTATAAATTGCTGGGCAAAATTTTTTTGTTCCGGCGGTTGTCATGCAAATAATGCCGCTTTTACCGGTGATATGCACAAACCGTATAATCTGACGTGTGAAATACAGAAAAAACGTGTGGAATGTGCAATGATGATTCAAGCTTATAACAGTTTAAAAAAGCCGGATGTAATGGCAAGACCAGGAAGCAGGCAAGCAAAATTGAATGTATTGAGAGAAAAAATATAATGAAAACTTCTTATCTTGAGAGAAATTGCTCAATGATAAGAAGTTTTTTATATTGCTTTTCAGCATTACTTTATTATCGATATTTTCATGCTTATTTGTTTGTATGGATATAAGATTTAAGCTATAATGAAGAAAGATAAAATACGATGAGTATATAGGAGGAATTCTTATGAAATTTAAACGATTGGCTGTATGTGCAGTTGCAACTTTAATGCTCGGAACGGGCATAGCTTCACAAGTATCCGCTTTTAATTTGGGAAGTTTTTTAGGTGGAGTTGTAAAAGTAGGTGGAATAGGGTTTTTAGTAAATAAATACGGTGATTCCGTAAACAGTGCAATTAATTCTCTGATGATGAAAGAAGGTGTCGGTACAAATTATGCAACGAAAGTTGTACCTATTGTAAGTATAGGTGATTCAGGATATATCGGTGCAGCACAGGTAATCGGAGATGCAAATCAAGTAGCTAAAGTTAAAGCTGTGGGTCAATTGGAAATAGGATGGAATGACAGACTTTTCAGAATAAAAGGACTTGTTCCTATGGACAGTATGGATCCGACCGCATTTTCAAGAGTTCAAGGTGTGGGAGTTTCAGCTGTAATAGACGTAAGAATTTAAGGGGGATAATTTATGAAAAGGGCTATACTTGTTGCAGGTATAACAATGATGTTAATAGGCTCGGTGTCAGCAATGGAACCGGTAACTTTAAACGGTAAAATGGATAAATTGGATTCAGCGGTATTCGGAGGAGTTCAAAACGGTTCTTTGATTCATCGTGTTGATGCAGTTGACTCCGTTATTTACGGAAAAAGCAGAAAAGGAGACGGACTTGATGAACGTGTATCAAATCTTTACTCTGAAGTAATTCATGATGATGAAGGTGAAACACCTTCACTCGGTACACGAGCAAATGCTTTGGAATATTATATAACGGACGGAATAAAGCAAACATCACTTGAAGAACGTGTTCAGGATATGGAAAGTACCGTATTCGGTGCTGCAAAAACCGGCCCTTTGAATAAACGTATCAATGAATTGGAAAAAGAAGTTTACGGAAATCGTCATTTTGCAATGCAAAATATTGAACTTCCGGCAAACACCGTATTCAAAATAGCATTGAATGAAGACGTAGGTACAAAAACAAATGAAGAAGGGGATTCCGTTTCATTTACAGTTGAAGAAGACGTAGTTGTAGGAAATGTTCTTGTTCTTCCGAAAGGTGCACAAGGAAGCGGAGTTGTTACAAAAGTGGTAAAACCGCGCAGTTTCGGAAGAAGCGGTTCACTTGATATAGCATTCGATCAAGTATTTTCAATAGATGAAGAAGAGATACCTACCGTACTGGGGCCGGAAGCCAGAGAAAAACTTAAAATGGAAGCTGCCGCAGTAGGTGCTTCTGCAGTAGGTGCATTGGCTTTAGGTCCTATCGGGTTGGTGGGAGGATTTTTCGTAAAAGGTAAAGATGTCGAAATGCCTGCGGGATCGACACTTTATATACAGACAAAAGAAACGGTTCAGACAAGAGGTATGGTAATGGTACCCGGTGAACCCGAATTGATTTTAAACGAAAAAGTAAGCTCAAGTGCAAAACAGGAAGATGCAAAAAAAGATACAAAAACCTTAAACGAAACCGAAGTTATAAATCTTTCAAAAGATGAAAAAGGTGTAGTAAAAGTAAAAAATGCGGGAAAAACGGTTTCGGAGAATAATAAAGCAGTTTCAGCGAACAATAAAGATGAAAAGACGGAAGAAAATATAAAAAAAGATTCATCAAAAGAAAATAAAAAAGAAAGTAAAACGCTGAAAGATGCTGATGATATATCTATGGTGATTGTAAGAAATGAGTAAATTCGAGAAAAAAGTTTTATTTTTGACTTTAATAAGCGTATGTCTTGGCGGAAGCGGTGTATTTGCGACCTCTTCCGCTAACGCTATGTCCACAACATTATCTAATACGCAAAAAAATATTTCCGAGAAAAGTACAAAAAAATCCCCTTTGAGCTTATCTGCAGACAAATTGAGATATAGCGATTTAACTAAAGAGGTAAACGTATCCGGTAATGTTGAGTTGATACATGATGAGGATGTATTTCATACCGATAAAATAGATGGAAATACCGATTCCGAAAAATATATTATTCCGAATTTTCTGAATTGGGCAAGACAGAATTTTGAAGTTAATGCAAAAAAAGGTGAATATTACGGAAAAACTTCAGATGCATATTTGTATGACATCGAAGGTCTTTATCAAGGAAAATATTATTTCAAAGGTAAAGAATTGGAAAAACAAGGAAATAACGGATTATTCATCGTCAAAAACGGATACTTAACTACCGAAAGTGCGATGGCGAAGGTTCCTGATTATAGAATAGAAGCCGAAACTTTGGAGTTTTTACCCGGAAATTCCTATATTGTTAAAAATGCAAAACTTATGGTTAAAAACACTGAAATTTTGCATATTAATGAACGTAAAGGACAATTGGGAAAGCGTAAAAAAATAAATTTATGGTACTTGCTTCCGAGAGTAAAAACAAGCAGAGATTTAGGTATAGGAATATATAATACAATTTATTATCCGTTAGGATTGCGCAACAATATCAATTTTTATATTGAAAATGAATGGTACACAAAAGCGGGATATATTCCTGATGTGGGTTTTGAAAAAGATGAAGATAACTATAATATAAAAATTCATGTAGCAAGAGAACAAAGCAGCGTGAATGACGATGTTTGTTTCATATGGAAAAAACCGTCCGTAGATTTTGAAGTGAAAGAAAGACAAATCGGAAATTATCCGCTATATATAAAAACTTCGGGAGATTTAGGATATTGGTCGGAAAATGAAGTTAAGGGAACTCATTTCGGTATGAATATAAATGTTGTCGGAAAAACTGTTCCCATAAATAAAAAAGTGGATTTCGATTGGTCTTTGGGATATAGCTACGATTATTACGGATTCAATAAAAAAGTCCGTACCGACAAATATTATAATTTGGAATTCAGAGGCAAATTTAATAAATTTGATATGGGCATAAAATATACAGATCATAATTTCAGCGGGGAAACACCTTATAGTTATGACAAATATGAAAATATAAAGCCTGTTGCAATGAGAATAAAAGTTCCGATTACAAGATTGGATGAATTTGAAGTTAAATATGTAATAGATACCTCAAGCGGAATTTTGAAGAACAGATACTATATATATTACAGAGATATGCATTCTTTAGAAGGAAGAATAAGTTATGATTCCGTAAAAAACAGAATTGATGCAGCAATTGATTTTAAAGATTTTTAAGATGTTTATTTTGAGTCGGGAAACATATGAAGCTTAAAAAGATATGGATATGTAGTGCGGTTATAGCGGCAGTTGTACTTACGATACTCGGAATGTACGGTGAAGATTTAAGTCTTTTGAAGCGTAATGAAAAAACTGAAGAAACAAGTTATGCGTATGAAAGCGGAAATACGGGAAATTCCGATTCAAAAGCAGAAGTTGAAAAAGTGTATGATGCAGGAATGTATTTGAGATCCAAACCTTTAAAAGATCCTTTTCATAGTGAAGGTATAGCTAAAATAGATGCGGAAATAAAAAACGGTATGAATGTAAAAAATACGCAAACCGATAATTTGAAGCATGAACATAAAGGGCGAAAAAATACGCCGGTTCCGGATTTATACGGTGTGGCGGCATTGGGAAATTCACGAAAAGCATTGTTTTCATACGGCGGTAATACAATAAATGCAAAAGAAGGCGACAGAGTAGGAGATTGGACTGTTGTAAGTATTGGAGATAAAACGGTTGAACTTGCAAACAATTCGGAAAGAAAAATATTGGAGTTGAAATGAAACATAAAATTTTATGCTTGGGTAGTGCGATACTGTTGACCGTATGCACAAATTTTTTTGTCGAAGCGTCCGATAATTTCAGCCTGCATGTGCAAAATGCACCGTTGCAACAGGTATTACGGAGTTTGGCTGAGCTGTCGGGGAAAAATGTTGTTATTCCGGGAGATTTGAAAGGTACGGTTACTGCAAGTATTGATAATGTTACGCCGGAAGAAGCGTTGAACTCATTACTTTTGATGAACGGACTTATAATCAAAAATGAAGGTTCGACAATGATAATTTATAATGCAAAAAGTGAATCCGACTCGGCAAAAACAATAAAAACATTTAAGTTGTCATATGGTAAATCAAATGAAATTGCAAATGAATTGAAAAATTTAACCGATAATGTACAAGTTGCATCGGACGTGGGGACAAATTCCGTAATCGTCAATGCGACACCTCGTGCAATGTCGGAGTTGGAGCATATTATAAAAGCGCTTGATATACCGGAAAAGCAAGTGAAAGTGGAAGCGGAAGTTCTTGCTGTAAATCGTTCTTATGCAAAGGATTTGGGTATAGATTGGCAATTCAAAAGTTTGACGGGACAGGCAGAACAAAGAAATGTATATGATAAAAGCAGCAAAACAAAAACATCATACTTGAAAATCCCCGAAGATTATGCAGGAATATCATATGGAAAATCCATTACAGGAAATCCGTATACATTTTTCTTTCAAGCGAAACTTAATGCACTTCTTTCGGACGGTAAAGCCAAAATTTTGGCAAAGCCGAATGTAGTTACCTTAAACGGGAGAACTGCGGAAATTTTAATCGGAAGTAAAATACCGGTTTTAGTTGAACATATGGAAAACGGAACTAAAACAACATCAATTGAATATAAAGATGCAGGTATAAAATTAACATATACGCCGAATGTAAGTAAAAACAGTGAAATAACTGCAGATATAATTGCGGAAGTATCTACACCTTACCTTGTACCTGAAATGAAAGCTTATCGTATAGTCACAAGGCAAGCACACACAACGGTAAGATTGAAATCGGGAGATATGCTTACAATAGGTGGATTGATAGATAAAGAAGAAGCGAATAATATAAGAAAAGTTCCCGTTTTGGGAGATATACCGATACTCGGAAAATTATTTCAAACCGAAACGGAATCAAAAGAAGAATCTGAAATAATTATTATTATTCGTGCAAATATTTTAGAGTAATAATCAAAGTCGGGAGAAAGAATGTCAGTTTTAAAAATAACGGGATTGGGTAAATCATATGGGATAGAAACCATATTTAAAGACGTATCATTTGAAATAAGAAGCGGAGAACGTATCGGACTTGTAGGTGCAAACGGTGCGGGGAAAACAACACTTTTAAAATGTATAATGAATACTGAAGAACCCGATGCGGGAAGTGTAAAAGTTACAGATTCATCGGTGATAGGGTATTTGCGTCAAGATTTTGATTATACTTCAAGTACACTTCGTCAAGAAATGGAAGAAGCTTGGAAAGATGTACTTTATTGCAAAGACAAAATGGAAAATCTTGCACGTGAACTTGAAAAAAACAAAGATGATCAAGAACTGATAAAAGCATATGGAAAAGCACAGACAAGATTTGAATTTCTCGGCGGATATGATTATGAAGCGGAAACTATGAAAATACTGACGGGATTGGGATTTACCAAAGAAGATCTCGACAGGGATATTTTTTCATTTTCAGGCGGACAAAAAGTAAGAATAAATTTGGCGGCGGCATTTGTAAGACATCCGGATTTTTTACTTTTAGACGAACCCACAAACCACTTGGATATGGAAATGCTCGAATGGTTGGAAGAATTTTTATGCTCATATAAAGGCGGTATTTTAATGATATCTCACGATCGTTTTTTTCTTGATCGTGCGGCAACCGGAATTATAGAACTTGAACATAAAAAAATCCGTACATTCAGAGGAGGATACACACGTTATTTAAAAACAAAAAAAGAACAAGATGCTGCTTATGAAAAAGCATATGAAAAGCAACAGGAACATATAAAAGAAACTGAAGCGTACATAAGAAAATATAAAGCCGGAATAAAATCAAAGCAAGCAAGAGGTCGTCAATCTCAGCTTGACAGACTTGTAAGACTTGAAAAACCTAAACACTTGAAAACTTTGGATTTTCATTTCAAAAAAGTTGACGACAGCGGAGAAAAAGTTTTGGATATGACGGATGTAAAAGCCGCATATGGAGAAAAAACAATATTTGAAAATTTGGAAATTCATATAAGAAAAGGTGAAAGAGTAGGTCTTATAGGCGCAAACGGAGTAGGTAAAACTACACTTTTGAAATTAATAACAAAAGAAGAAAAACAGAAGCATGGAATAATACGTCTAGGAAGCAATGTAAAAGTAGGATACTATTCACAAGAGCAGGATGAATTGAATCCGCAGTCGACAGTACTTAATCAAGTAAGAGATATGTTTGATTACGGAGAAGAAAAAGCCAGAAATATTTTAGGTATGTTTTTGTTTAAAGGTGATGACGTATTTAAAGAAATTTCTTTACTTTCCGGTGGAGAAAAAGCCAGATTGTCATTACTATGTCTGTTTTTGAAAAATCCGAATTTTTTGGTGCTTGACGAACCGACAAACCATTTGGATATACCTACGAGAGAAATCATGGAAGATGCACTTGAAGCATTTGGCGGAACAAGCATAATAGTTTCTCACGACAGATATTTTCTTGACAAAGTAACCACAAGAATTCTTGAAATGGAAAAAGGTAAAGTTACCGAATATTTAGGTAACTACACATACTATAAAGAAAAGAAAAAAGACCTTTTGGCATTCAATGCAGACAGAAACGGAAAACTCGTAGAAGCAAAAGAAAAGAAAGCGGAAGTAACTCACAAGTCGAAGGATGTAAAAATTGAAAAGCAAACAGCACCCGCAAAAGGCGATTTGCTCAAGCTTGAAAAAACAGAAATGGAAATAAATCGTCTCGAAGCCACAATGAAAATGTATGACATGCAACTCGGCAGCGGAATGACGAATTATGAAGAAATTGCCGAGCAATATACAGATATAAAAAATAAATTGCAAAAACTATATGTAAAATGGGAAGAACTTGCAGAAGAAACGGGCAATTGAAAAGTGCGAAATAAAAAATGTCTTATTTACGGATTTCAAGTAATAAGACATTTCAATTCGCACTTTTAGTTTGCAACTAAAGTTTCAAAATCGGGATCACCATGAAAACGCATGAAATGATCTTGAGTTGCGGCAGTTTTCTTTACATCGATACCGCCTTTATCAATCGCTTTTTTCAAATAAAATAAAGCTTCTTTTTTATCGTTCATATCTGCAAAATCGGTAGAAATACCGTAATAAGACCAAGTATTCTCCGGATCTTTGTCGATAACTTTATTGAAATATACAATGGATTCCTGATACCTTTTTGCAAGTTTCAATGCTATTGCCATTTCATAAAAACCTTGAGTATAATCGGGATTTATTTTCAGTGAAGTATCTATTAATTTTATTCCTTCATCCGGTTTGTTTCTAAACGCAAGCAATAAACCTTTCAAAGATAATACTTTGTAATTGTTTTTATTATACGAAACGGCTTCATCTGCAACCGTTAAAGCAGCATCGAAATCATTTTGTTTATATAAATTATTCGCTTTTTCATATAAATCTTCAGATTTTTTATCCAAAACGATTGTTTCGGTTGAAGAAATATCATTGTTTTTGACTTGTGATACGTTATCGGAGCAACCTGTAAATGCGAATACACATATAAAAATAAATAAATATTTAATTATATTTTTCATTGGAACCTCACATTGCAAACACATATATATACATAGTAAAATGAAATCGACATTTTGTAAAATAATTATAATCTTAATTTGAAAGAGGAAATTTTATGAAAAAAACAGCATTGATTACGGGTGCCGGCAGCGGAATAGGACGTGAAACCGCTCGTGCGTTTGCTATCAGAGGGTATAATATTATTTTGTGCGGAAGAAATCAGGAAAAACTTTTAAGTATTCAAAAGGAATTAACTGTAAAATATGAAGCACAAGCATATGTAAAAAAATTGGATGTTACCGATGTGGAAAATATTAATGCGGTTGCAAAAGAATGTCTTGAAGAATTTGAAGGTATAGATGTACTTGTAAATAATGCCGGACTTGCCAGAGGATTGGAACCTTATAATCAAAATCGTGAGGACGGTATATTGGAAATGATTGACACCAATATAAAAGGTCTTATGATGATGACACGTGAATTTTTGCCGTCAATGCTTGAACATAATACGGGGCATATTATAAATATAGGCTCTACTGCCGGATTATATGCATATGCAGGAGGAGCGGTATATTGTGCAACAAAATCTGCTGTAAAAACATTCAGTGACGGAGTGAGAATAGATGTAATCGACAGTAACATTAAAGTTACAACCATACAACCGGGACTTGTGGAGACACCGTTCAGTGAAGTAAGGTTTCGTGGAGATAAAGAACGTGCGGCAAAGGTATATGAAGATATAGATGCACTTCAAGCGCAAGATATTGCTGAAATAATTGCATTTACAGTAAGTCAACCGCTTCGTGTACAAATAAGCGACATAGTAATAATGGCAAATCAACAAGCTACAGGATTTACAATCAGCAAGAAAAAGAAATAATTGAGTATTTGACAAATTAAAGCACTTTAAGTAAAATATATTTTGTTAATGCCGACATAGCTCAGCCGGTAGAGCGGCGCATTCGTAATGCGTAGGTCGCAGGTTCAAATCCTGTTGTCGGCTCCAAATGAATATTTGCGGACTTTTCGGAATTGAAAGGTCCGTTTTAATTTGAAAATGCAGTAAAAATGTATTGTTGTAAAATAAAAATATATTTAGTAAAATGAAAACATATTTGAACGCATATTTATTTTTATAGGAGGATAAGATATTGGGAGAACTTTTGACAGTAGCAGGACTGATTAAAGTGTTGAAAGTGTTGGTTGTCGATTTGTTTTTGGCAGGTGATAATGCAATACTGATCAGTATGGTTGCAGGCCATCTGGAACATGATTTAAGAAAAAAAGCTATATTTTTCGGAACGTTCGGTGCTATTGTATTGAGATTGGTTCTTGCGTTTTTGTTTGTAGAAGCGCTACACACAATTCCATATCTTCACCTTATCGGCGGAATTTTGCTTTTGTGGATAGCTATTGAGCTTATGATACAAGATAAGCATAAACATAAAAAGCATATCGGTGCCAAGAAAAAACTTTTAAGTGCAATATGTACGATTATCATTGCAGACGGTGTTATGAGTATAGATAATGTACTTGGAGTGGTGGCTGCTGCCGAAGGACATATGGTTCTTGTAATGGCAGGTATATTGGTAAGTGTGCCGATTATTGTATGGGGAAGCAACTTGTTTGCAGATCTTATAGAAAAGTACCCGTGGATTTTGTATTTGGGCGGTGCGATTTTGGCATGGAGTGCCGTCGGAATGATTATACAAGATTCATCGGTGAGTGCCGTATTGGGAGATCAGCATCTTACATTAGGTTCTGCCGCAATGGTTTTATGTTATATAATATCTAAAATTATAAGCAGAATGAAATTGGCAGGACATGTAAAACGTGCAAAAGAAAGACATGCACAAAAGAGAGCCGAAAGAAAAACAGGAAGAAAAGAAAATTTGTAAAAATAAAGAGATTGCCGAAAAGGTAATCTCTTCTTGATTTTTGTCCGAGTTTGGTTTATAATGTATAAGCTTGTTGTACAAGCGACTTCCTAGCCCATGAAAAGCATGGGACATAGGTCCGATAAGGAGGCGATTAGATGAATAAGTATGAAGTTATGTTTATCGTAAAAGTTTCTGATGAAGAAGCTATTAAGTCAGCAGGTAAACTTGTACAGGACACAATCGTTAAAAACGGTGGTACTGTAGAAAAAGTTGACGAATGGGGAAGACGTCAGTTGGCATACGAAGTAAAGAAACAGACAGAAGGTTACTACTTCGTAATCGACTTTACGATGAAACCGGAAAACATCAAGGAACTTGATCGTGTAATCAAGATTCGTGAAAGTATTATCCGTCATATTATTGTTAAACAGGATGACTAAGCAGAGGTAGAGCGATGAATTCAGTTCAGGTTTTAGGCAATTTGACAAGAGACCCGCAGATTAGAGCTACAAAAACGGGTCGTGCGGTAGCATCATTCAGTATTGCCGTTAATCGAAGCTATACGACCGCACAAGGTGAACAGAGGGAATTGACCGATTTCATCAATGTGGTAGCATGGGGAAATTTGGCGGAAGCAGTAGGTAATCAGCTCAGAAAAGGAACCCGTGTCTTTGTAGAAGGACGTTATTCAACACGTTCATATGAAACTCCTGACGGACAGAAACGTTACGTTACTGAAGTAACTGCAAACTTGATTGCATTACCTTTGGGAGCGAACGGTCGCATGAATGCGGCGCAGTCCGACAGTATGAGTCAACCGAGCAATAATTTCAGTCAGTTCGGAGAAGTAAAGCATGACGAAGACATTCCGTTCTGATATATAGGAGGGATAATAGAGAATGATTAGAAGAGATAAATCAAGAAAACCGAGAAAGAAAATCAGTCAGATTTTCGGAGACAAGTTGGACAACTTGGATTATAAGGATGTTGCAACATTGCGCCATTTCATTTCCGAACGTGGAAAAATTCTTCCGCGTCGTGTAACCGGTGCTTGCGCAAAACATCAGAGAAACATCAATTTGGCAGTAAAGAGAGCAAGAGCAATTGCTTTGTTGCCTTTCAGTGCTGATTAATAGTAATAAAAAACGGCTGTACAGCCGTTTTTTTATTGTATTTATTTCGTTGAATTTTTTTTCAAATCAGGCTTGATTTCCATATCCTTAAAAGCCTGTAACATTTTTATACGATGAATAATGCTTTGACCTTGCGGGCTCTGTAAATAAGTCAAAGTTGTTTTGGGGACCATTCTGCGTACAGTTTCCCAATCATCATGAGCAAGAGCATTTCTTACCGAAGATGCACTTACCACTTGATTTCCTTTTTGTTCACGTGGAATAACCTTCAATTCGATGCCGTTTTCAGAGAAAACTTCACGCATTGCATTATTATAGGCATTTGTAGTCATATCGGTAGGTTCTTCACCTACAAAACGTACGGTTATGTTGAGTGCGGGTGCGATACGTGTGGCAAATACCGTAGCATCCAATTTTGTTTGTGCTGCAAGCTCATCCGTTCCCTTTATAAAGTAAGTGGGGAATGTAGCATTTGAAATAATAAAATCACCGCCGCTTACAACTTCCACGTTGTGCATATGAGCGACTCCCTGTTTGATAAGAGAAAAACGATCTGAAAACGGGAAAATTGAACGATCTTCCTGAACTGCAAAAATAATAACTTCATCGCAATTATTTATTGCATATTCGATAAGAGAACGATGTCCGAAAGTAAAAGGATTGCAATTCATTACAATTGCACCGCGGTTTTTACCTTTTCCGGTACCCAAAAGAGGACGAATACGCGCCAAATACTCATCTAATGTATTTGTTCCACGTTCAAGTAACGCTGCATAAGGATTTGCAACTGCAACACATTTAAATCCCATATGTTCAAACACAGGAACGGTTTCAGGCTTTGTAAAAATCTGATTACCGGTTACACCTCTTCTGTCGGCTTCACCTTGCAAATTGCGTATAATACGATGAGTTAAACCTTTTCCTCTATATTCCTCGCAAATTGCGATATCTCTCATAACACGGCCGCCCAAAGAACCTGTACCGATTAATTTACCGTCATCAAACAGTCCCATTGTATAATCAATAACACCTGTGAAAGTAAGATCGAATTTCTTTAAAAATTCTTCAACTTTTGCTTTTTCAACAGGATTTGTCAAAAATATTTCGCGTTCTGTAATCATTTAAATCTCCTTTTTTAAAAATCTAATTCATTATATCAAAAGAAAAGATAGAAGTTAATAGATAAACAATAGAAGATTTATATAAATAAATCATACTATAAAAAATATATTTGAATAGAAAAATGATAAAAGGTATCCATGTATATCAAGTGATTTTTAAATTGCGCTCATAAGGTAGACACCTATAAGACATACGGCAAGACCGATAAATTTTTTTATAGTGATACTTTCGTGAAAGAAGAAAAAACCTAGTAAAAACAAAACTGTACTTATGCAAATATTTGCAAAAAGAGAACCTTTACTGATATCACAGCCGCTTCTATAGAGAATAATCCAGCCCGACTCAATGGCAAGTACTGCGGCACCCATTGCAAAATTTACCCAATTCAATTTGCTTATTTCGATAGAAAAATTATCAGTTCTTGTAAATAAAAATAATCCTATACTTAAAAGAAAAGCAAATCCGTAAGTTACGGTAAGTCCCAAAAAAGGATTTAAGTATTGAGATATAGATTTACTTAAAAAATGATAAAAAGAATTTCCCGTTACAACTACGAGAAAGGGAATTATAAATGCGAAATCCATACTACCACCTCATAAAATATTGTAACATAATAATATAATATGCGTTGATTGTATATTATATGTAAAAATATTATGTCATATGTGATTTGCAGCTTGAAGTATTTAACGAAAAATTTCGGAATGAAAAACGTACTGATGAAGCCGAAAATATTTCAACGAAATAAAAGTGTTGCATGCAAGTAATGAAAAAATATTGAGTTTTCCGAATAAAATCACCTTTTGCGGTTGACAGAAATAATGCTGCTCTCTTATAATTATGGTGAGCATCAACAGGTCTGTGGTTGAAAATCGATGCCAGTCGCAGGCGAAACGATCCACGTAAGAAGATAAAAATATCTTTGAGCATGGTGCGGTTTAGGTGTAAGACCTGCCGATTAAATTCGAGAGAATCAGTAGTGAGAGGTATATTCCGCGTAGCGAACGTTCCTGCAGGCGAGTGTGGGGGAAAAGACCAGGTCAGCTGTTTGACGCTTATTTTTATAACGAGCGATGATCGAAAAAAGTACATTCGATTATAATTCAAAGAGAATGCAGGTCACGGCTGAGAGCCTGCTGAATGATAACGAAATGGAAAATGCATTCGTGAGCTGAAAAGTGGAATTTACAGTATACTTTTCCGTATGTTCGCGATAAGAACAATGGTGCAATAATTATTATTGACAGAGTGGAACAACGGACCACCGCCTCTGTAGGACGGTGGTTTTTAATTGTAATAAATAAGGGGAGGAACTTATGGAGGAAATTAAAGTTTATAACACGTTGAAACGTGAAAAACAGATTTTTAAACCGATAGAAGAAGGTAAAGTGAAAATTTATGTTTGCGGAGTAACACCTTACAATCATCCGCACATAGGAAATGCACGTCCTGCAGTTACATGGGATATAATTCGCAGATATCTTGAATATATAGGTTATCATGTAGATTTCATTCAAAATTTTACAGATGTAGATGATAAAATTATAAATAAAGCGAATGCCGAAAAATCGGATTGGAAAACCGTTTCTACACGATACATTGATGCGTACTTCAAGGTAATGGATGCATTACATATACGTCGTGCAGATATTTATCCGTATGTTTCAAAACATATGGAAGACATTATAGATATGGTAAAAACTTTGATAGAAAAAGGCCATGCTTATGTGTTGGGAAATGACGTATACTATGATATTTCCACATTTAAAGATTATTGCAAATTAAGTGGACGTAAAGTAGAAGATATGCTTGCCGGCGCACGTGTAATGGTAAATACCGCAAAGAGAAATCCGGGAGATTTTGCACTTTGGAAAGGTGCAAAACCGGGTGAACCGTTTTGGGAAAGTCCGTGGGGAAACGGTCGTCCGGGTTGGCATATAGAATGCTCTGTAATGTCCACACACTATCTCGGTGCTACATTTGATTTCCATGGAGGCGGAAGTGATTTGATTTTCCCGCATCATGAAAATGAAATTGCACAATCCGAAGGAGCAACCGGACAAAAATTTGTAAAATATTGGTTGCATAACGGATTTATAACAATCAACTCGGAAAAAATGAGTAAATCATTGAATAATTTCTTCCTCGTAAAAGATGTTTTGGAAAAATATTCCGGAGATGCATTGCGTTATTTCCTTTTGTCGACACATTACAGAAGCCCGCTTGACTTCAGTGATGAAAGACTTGAAGAAGCGGAAAAGAACATGAGCAAGTTGAAAGATGTAATTGCTCGTATCAAAGAAATGGAAAAGGAAGACGGAAAAGTTGAAACCAACGAATCCGTTTCACTCAAAAAGGCGGCAGCACGAACAATTGAAGAATTCCGTCAAGCAATGAATGACGATTTCAATACGGGACTTGCAACAGGAGTATTGTTCGATTTTGTAAAAGACATAAACATTTACTACAATGCCGTAAATTCCGGAGTTGCAATTGAAAAAGAAGCCGTAATTGAAGCGAAGGAAACATTTAAAACGATTTTGGATATTTTAGGAATTTTGGAAAGTGAATGGAATACTCAAGAATCTTATGCCGGCAGTGATTATGATGCATTAATGGAAATGATTTTATCCGTACGTGAAACTGCACGTAAAGAAAAACAATACAAATTGGCGGATGAAATCAGAGATAAATTGGCAGAATTGGGAATAATTGTAGAAGATTCTGCAACGGGAGCAAGGTGGAAAAAGCGTGGAGTTTAAACGCGTATTGTTATTAAGAAAATTAATGGTAGAAAGACTCGGTAAACAAAAAACAGTTTTAACCGAACAAGATTGTTTTTCAATGGATGCATTGACATTGGCTTACATGGGAGATGTGTGTTGGTCACATTTTATTCGTAATCAATTGATAGCAACCGGTATTTACCATGTACAAGTATTGAATGATATATCAATGAGTGCAGTGTCCGCACGTAAACAAGCGGTAATAATGAATGACTTGAGAGATTTATTTTCCGAACGTGAAATAAAAGTGGCAAAACGTGCAAGAAATACGAATTCTACAGTTCCCAAAAGTGCAACTGTGGAAGAATATCGTGAATCTACCGCATTTGAAGGTGTATTGGGATACTTGTATCTGTCAGGGCAAACAGAGAGATTGAATTTTATAATGGAAAAAGCACTGTGTTTTTTGTTAAAGGAACTGAAAAATGCTTATAAAAAATAAAACACATAAAAACTCAAATAAAACACAGACGGTAAAAAAACAATTTTCACAAAAAAATAAAAGAAAAACATTGAAAAAATCGGAAGATTTATTTATATGCGGAAGAAACAGCGTAAAAGAAGCTTTAAATGAAAATCAAATAAAAAAGATTTTTATAAAATCCGGAAACAACGATCAACGTTTGAAAGATATAGTAAAAATTGCACAAAATAAAAATATTCCGATACAAATCGAAGAGCAGGAAATATTGGATAAAATGTCCGACGGAGTACGCAATCAAGGAATTGTTGCAAGTATGAAACCTTTTGAATATTCCGATTTGGAAGAAGTACTTTTAAAAGCGAAAGAAGATCCGTTGATTGTATTACTTGACGGAGTTGAAGATGTACGCAACATCGGAGCGATAGTTCGTACTGCAGAATGTGCCGGAGTTTCAGCAGTGTTGCTTCCTAAACACAAAAGTGCTCCCGTAACTGCAGCGGCGATAAAAACCGCTGCCGGAGCATTTTCATATTTGCCGGTATGTGAAATAGGTAATATAAGACAAACGCTCGAACATTTGAAAGAAAAAGGTTTTTGGGTAGTAGGTGCGGATATGGAAGGTGAACTTCTATACTATGAATCAAACCTAAAAGGACCTTTGGTAATAGTAATGGGAGCGGAAGGTAAAGGAATATCTTTACTGACAAAGAAAATGTGCGATTTTTTAGTACGTATACCTATGAAAGGCAAAGTATCTTCATTAAATGTATCGGTCGCCGCAGCACTTTTGATTTATGAATCCGTAAAGCAAAGAGGCTAATATGAAAGACTTATACTTAGTTGACGGATACAATGTTATATTTTGCATGAGCGATCAATATCCTACGCACGACTTGGAAACCGGCAGAAAAATGCTTATTGACGCACTTCAAGATTTCGGTGCACATAATGACATTGAAATAATAATAGTATTTGACGGACAAGGAACATCGTTGAAAATTCGTGAAGAAACATTATCCGAGTATTTTCATATATTGTTTACACCTGCAAGAATGACTGCGGACAGCTATATAGAACGTGAATCATACAAGCGGCGTGATGAATACAGATCAATATTTGTCGTAACGTCTGACGGGCCGGAACAAAATCAAGTTTTGGGACATGGTTCGTATCGTTTGGCAGTTGCCGATTTGGAACGTATGCTTAAACAAGATAAAAAAAGGCAGCATACATTTATAAAAACAAATAATCTGAAAAATATGCGCAGTGAAATAGGAAGAAATTTACCGGTAGATGTACAAGCAAAACTCGAAAGATTACGTAAAAAATAAAAAAGTTGACCTCAAGTCTTTTGTGGTATATACTGAAAATGATTAATTTCTTGGTAAGACCATATCTGCAATGCAGATAACAGGAGGAAAGTCGTGAAATTTTTATTAATCGGAATTACTATGTTGATATCTGTTTTATTGATTGTAGTAACTATTGCACAAGAATCCAAACAGCCGGGAATGGGAAGCTCCATCGGGGGAGGAACTCAAGCTATGGCAGGCGGAAAAGCACGCGGTAAAGATGCGGTTTTAGCAAAATTTACCGTTATATTCGGTATTGCTTTTGCCGTACTTTGCATACTCTTGGGACGTTTTATGAATACATTTTAAAAATGTAAATACGGGCTTGCGTTGAGAACGGGTTATGTGCCGTCTTAAGCAAGCTCTTTTTATTTAGGAGAAAGAATGGAAAGAAAAATTTTAAAAGTATATAAACCAGGAGCAATTGTTGAAGGTATATATCAATCATGCGGAGATAAATTCGGATTTTTGATAACAGATGAATTTCATGAAGATGTATATATATCAAAATCTGACAGATTAAATGCATTAAACGGAGATACAATAGAAGTAAAAATAATATTCTCATACTATGGACGACATAGAAATGAAGGTACGGTAAAACGAATAATTGCACGTGCAAACGATACATTTACAGGTACATTCAAAAAAACAAGATTCGGAGGGGAAGTAGAACCCTTAGATGCAAAAATACCTATAATAATAGATGTATTGGACGGAGATACGAAAAATGCACAAACGGGACAACGTGTAACGGTAAAAATAGATCGTTGGCCCGGGAGAAGGTCAAATGCACAAGGCATAATAACTGAAATATTGGGTTACGAAGGTGATGCGGGAGTAGATATAGACACAATAATAGCGGAACACCGTTTACCGCACATTTTTGGAAATAAAGTACTTGAAGAAGCAAAATCCTTAAGTGAAAAAATCATTCCTGAAATAAATATTGAAGATTACAGAAACTTACAACTTATAACAATAGACGGAGCGGATTCCAAAGATTTGGATGATGCCGTACATTGTGAAAAAACGGAAAACGGAAATTTCATACTCGGAGTACATATTGCAGATGTAAGCAGATATGTAAAAAAAGCCGGAGAACTTGATAAAGAAGCATACAAGAGGGGAACCAGTGTTTATTTGTCGGACAGAGTAATACCTATGCTTCCGTTTAAGTTATCAAACGACTTGTGCAGTTTGAATGCAAATAAAGACAGATATGCGGTTTCATGTATAATGGAAGTAACTCGTGAAGGTAAAATAAAAACAAAAAAATAACACCTTCAATAATACGAGTTTCAAGAAGATGTACTTATCCCGAAATAAATCAAATATTTGAAGAAAATATTATAAGTGAAGAACTGAAACCGTTTGTACCCATGCTTTCGGATTTTCGTGAATGTACGGAAATTTTACGAAAAGAAAGAATACAAAGAGGGGCGCTTGAATTTGACTTTCCCGAATACAAAGTAATTCTCGATAAAGAAGGTAAGCCTTTACGTATAGAAAAAAGAATACGCGGCATATCCGAAAGAATGATAGAAGATGCCATGATAGCTGCAAACGAAACCGTAGCAAGATTTTTGAAAAAAACAGGAAACACATCTGTCTATCGTATACATGAAATACCCGATAACGACAAAATAAAGAATTTAAGAAAACTTATGGAAGTTTGTGCAATACCGATAAAAATACCTGAAAAAGTACAACCCGAAGATTTACAAAAATTATTAAGATATGTAAAAGATAAAGATATCGAATACGCAATACAGGCAATGACATTGAGATCGTTGCAACAAGCAAGATACAGCACTGAAAATGAAGGACACTTCGGAATAGCATCTATGTGTTATACACACTTTACATCGCCCATAAGAAGATATCCCGATTTGATGGTACATCGACTTATAAAAGATGCACTTACAAAACAAAAAAGTAAATCTGAACGTGAAAAAGAAACCGAATTTCTTGTAAAAGCAGTTGAACATTGTTCTGAAACGGAGCAAAATGCAACACAAACCGAACGAGATGTAACAGATTTAAAAATTGCTGAATACATGACGGCATTTGTAGGAGAACCTTTTGATGCACAAATTACGGGAGTAACTTCATTCGGTATTTTTGTAGGATTGGAAAACGGAGCCGAAGGATTGGTACATGTAAACGACATGGAAGATGATGAGTATGTATACATGGAAGATACTATGTTGCTGAAAGGGAAATACAGCGGAAAAACTTATCATTTGGGAATGCCGCTTAAAGTTACACTTGTAAAAGCGGATACCGAGAAAAAGGAACTTGATTTTATCATAGGAGAACTCAAATCTCCATTGGATATGTTTAACGAACAAAATATAAAAACAAAAACAAATACAAAAAAGAAAAAGAAAAAATTAAAAAGCAAGCGTAATTAAAAATAATAAAAGAGGTACATATGATAAAAAAAGAATTTACATTGCCCAGTGCGGTTAACCGTAAAGCATATCACGATTATTTTATACATGATACCTATGAAGCCGGAATTGTTCTTACCGGAACGGAAGTAAAATCAATTCGTTCAGGACGTATGAATATAAAAGACAGCTATGCACGAATTGAGAAAGGTGAACTTTGGTTGTGGAACGCTCATATAAGTCCGTATGAACAAGGAAACAGATTTAATCACGATCCTTTGCGTACACGTAAATTGCTTGTACATAAAAAAGAACTGAATAAATTGGAAATTATGATGAAAACGAAAGGCTATACATTGATACCTTTAAAAATTTATTTTAATAGGGGTAAAATAAAGTGTCTCATAGGGGTAGCAACAGGTAAAAAGCTCCATGATAAAAGAAGAGATATAGCCGAAAAAGCGGTTAAACGTGATTTGGACAGAAGACTTAAAGAAAGAAATTATAATTAAAAAATCATTGCTCAAATTTATGAATATAATTGAGCAATGATTTTTATATTGCGAATATTTTATTGTCCCTTCAAACCTTTGAAAAGAATTATAGGAATCATAATAATTCCTATTTGTCCTGCAAAAGGATATAAAATAGAAATTAAATTTCCAAATCCTATACTTGCACCGAAGTAATCTATAACTCCTAAAACCAAAGTTAAAATCAGCAATAAATTTTTGGATGAAATAAATCCGCTTACCCAGTTTATAACAAGCCAAAACATAGGTGCTCCTGTCGAATAAATTCCGAGTAATAAAATAATTGAAAAAATAAGAGCAAGAACAGGAGCGTTTTTACCTGCCAAGTATAAAAGAGGAACTTCAAGGCCTGCAATTTTATCGGGATAACATAACATTGATAAAACAATCAGAATAACCGGAAGCATCAAGAAAACTCCGCCTAAAATTCCGCCCCAAACAGCTTCACGTTTGGAATTTGCGGAAGCACCGAGTCCGCTTAAAAACGGAATGGCACCTAAAATCATACAAGCGGCATATAAAAGACCGCTGAACCAAGCTGTATCCAAAAATTTGTATTGACTGAACCACCAGCCGCCGGTAGCACGTAATTGAAATAATTGCTGTACTTGAAAGTCGGTTAAAGCACTTGGTAAATGTCCGAAATTAGCTAAAGTTGCAACACCTATCAAAATAGTAAAAACGGTAATAATCGGACCTATCATTCCTACGACATCAACCATACGTTTCAATCCCATGAGGACGGTGATTATACAAGCCGCAGTCATAAGTATCGCACCTATTTTAGGATTTACATTGAAATATTCACCCGTTACGGCACCCGTACCGGCAATCATAATGGAAACTACACAAAATAAAAATACAACAGTAAATATTTCCAAGCAAAAACCCAAATGTTTTCCGCAGTAATAACGAAAAGCGGTAGTTTGAGTTTTTAATTTCAAATCATAACCCTTTGCCATAAGAATTGCACCAAGGCCGGCAAATAAAAGCATACTTACCAAGGCACCTATAATTCCGTTAAAACCGAATGCGGTAAAAAATTGCATTACTTCTTGTCCGGTGGCGAATCCGGATCCTATGGAAAATGCTATGTAAGCACCCGCCAATTTTATAACATTTAAAATACTGAAACGGTTATTCATACTATACTCCTATACTACAATGTTTCCATATTTTAGAAAATAAAATCAAATCAATTCACTTTGTAAAATCTTAATTCTTTTTATACATTCATCGGGGTCTGCAGGAACACGTATGCGAATATGACGTTTTCCGATTGCATCAAAATCTTCACCACGTTCAGATTTAATACCGTACTTTATAAATAAATCATAAAGATTTATGTCCTTGTCTGTATATAACAATACAATCGGAACGGTCAAATCGGTTTTTGAAGATTTCAAAACGGTCAAAGAATCAAGTAATTTCTTTTTATTTGCAGCAATTTTTTTGCAACTGTCTTCAATGTGCTTTCTGTCCTTCAATGCCAAAGGAATAATGTAAGAAGCTACACCGGTTACAGTCATTTCTCCGGGATACAAAGACATGTACGGAATGAAATTCTTGTTCATAACCATGTATCCCGTACGTAAACCTGCCAAACCGAATCCTTTAGACAAAGTTTTTATAGTTATTACATTGGGGAACTCATTTACAAGTGTTACCGCTGAATTGGATAAATCCATGAAATCTCCGTAAGCTTCATCAACAATCAAGTAAGTATTTTGCTTTAAAGCATAACCTGCCAATTTGCGTAAATCATCAATAGGAATAATTTGTCCGGTCGGGTTGTTGGGATTATCTATGTATATAACATGATGAGTAGGTTTCAAACTATTTATTAAATCATCTATATTTAATTTGAAATCGTCTTCTTCTTTCAAAAGAACCAAATCTATATTTGCACCGAAAGAACGCATATCACTTAAAGTTGAAGAAAAAGTAGGTGCAACAGCTATAACATTTGTAGACTCATCTATTATGACCCTGTCCAAATTCCAAATAACACCCATGGAACCGGTATTTAATGCAATTTGTTCAGGAGCTATTTCTACAACATCTGATAAGTATTCAGCAATAGCTTTCCGCAAATTCGGATAAGGGAAATCAGGATATCTTGAAATAGTGTCGAAAGCTTTTTTGAAAATTTCCGGTGTGATTTCAGATGTAAATCCGAACGGATTGATTCCTAAAGAACAATCAATTAAATTATCCGGAAAAACTTCATCGGCATGCACATAAGTTGTAATTTTGTAATTTTCCAATGTTTTACGAATTCTGTACTTCATAAATACCTCCTGTAATAAATTGCATATCGAATTACCTGCAATGATTTAAATTTTCAAATTGAATAAATTTTAAATTAAAAGGAAGACAATAGCTTGTGCCAAGTATTGTCTTCCTTCAATTTACGGATTTATTTACATACAACAATCAATTTGCTGCACATAAGTTACTTTTTTCAAGACAAAACTTGGCATTGATACCATAAAAGTAGTAATAATATGCCATGTTAAAAAATCCGAAAAAAGCAACACTGAAAACTCTCTGCATTTTAAAAACGAGAGAGAGCAAAACAAAAGAAGGCTTCATATGAATATCAGTTAAATTAACGGATAATTTATTCATAATAGCCTCCTTCATAAGCATTTGAAAATTTTTCTAATTATATACTATGCAAAACAATAATGCAAATAAAAATTTTATAAGTTGAAATTATTTAATCAAAATAATTTTATATTTATATTGATTAAAGCATAAAATGAAACACCTTCCCTGTATTGTAGAGAAGGTGTCTATATATTATTTTAAGCCCTTTATCAATATAACAGGAATCATCAATACTCCGATTTGTCCGGATATAGGATACAAAAGTGCAATAAGATTTACGAATCCCAAACTTGAACCGAAGTAAGTTATAACTCCTAAAAGTACAGTTATAGCAAGAAGTATTTTTTTAGAAGAAATAAAACCCTCAATCCAATCCATAATCATCCAAAACATCGGTGCGCCGGTAGAGTAAACACCGAGCAGTAATATTATAGAAAAAATAACGGTGAGAACAGGAGCATTTTGATCTGCAATATATAAAAGAGGTACTTCAAGCATGGTAATTTGATCCGGATAACATAACATTGCCAAAACAATTAAAATGATTGGGAGCATCAAGAAAATTCCGCCTGAAATTCCGCCCCAAACAGCCTCACGTTTGGAATTTGCAGAAGCGCCCATTCCGCTTAAAAAAGGAATTCCTACAACAATCATGAAAGTTGCATAGAGTACACCGCCGAACCATGCGGAATCCAAAATGGAATAATTACTGAACCACCATCCTTTGGTTATACGTAAATTTAGCAAATTTGAAGCTTGCAAATCTGTTAATGCATTAGGTAAATGCCCTGTTTTTATAAGAGTAATCAATCCTATCAAAATAGAAAAAACAATAATTATCGGTCCGATCATACCTATGATATCGACAAGACGTTTAAGCCCTGCAATGACTGTAATCACACAAGTTGCCGCCATAATTACAGCGCCGATTTTAGGAGTTATATTATAATACTCACTTGCAACGGCACCTGTACCTGCAATCATAATTGAAACAACACATAGCAAAAATACAACCGTGAATATCTCCAAACAAATTCCTACATATTTACCGCAGTAATAACGAAAAGCGGTAGTTTGAGTTTTTAATTTCAACTCATAACCTTTAGCCATAAGAACCGCACCGAGTCCGGCAAATAAAAGCATACTTACTAAAGCACCGATAATTTCCCTCAATCCATATGCAGTGAAAAATTGTAACGGTTCCTGTCCTGTCGCAAATCCGGAACCGATGCAGAATGCTATATAAGTTCCGGCTAATTTTATAACGTTTAAAATGCTGAAATTTTTATTCATAATTTACTCCTATAATTCTTAAAACAATTGACATCGATTTATGTAAAATTTTTAATTCTACTCAGCTCATTTATATTTCTTATCGGATAATCCATAAAATCTTCCTTCGGTTTAAATTGCAGCTATACTCCTTTCGTAATAAAAAAGAGAGCATACCTTGACAAGTATGCCCTCGAAGCGGTTGTGTTCATTTTATGTAAAACAGTGATTTTTTGTTATACATAAGTTGCTCTTCTCAGTATTATACTTGCATAAGTATTCGAGTAAAAAATTGAATACACTGAAAAAACTGGAAAAGGCAACACTAAAGACTTTCTTTACAGAAAGCACAACAAGAAAAGCGATTACATGAAGTTTTGTATTTATTGAATTACTCATGATATACTTCCTTGTTGTAAAAATAAATTTTACAAATTATATCCTATTGAGAACGTTTATACAAACGGAAAATAAAGTTTAATTTGAAAAATAAAAAAGTCCCGTATAATCGGGACCGTTGGCGGAGAGAGGGGGATTCGAACCCCCGTTACGGCTTATCACCGTAAACATGATTTCCAATCATGCACCTTAAACCACTCGGACACCTCTCCATGTGAATGATTGACTTAAATAGTATACCGATTATTGTTTGATGTGTCAAGTATAATTGAAAACATGAATTGATTTTAGCAGACCGCAATATTAAATTTTGAAATTTATTATTTTCAACAAAAAGATTTTTACTTACATTAATATGTAAATAAATAATATGGAAAGAAAGTCTAAATATTTTTCAATAAGATGTTGACAACTTTTTATTTGCATGTTAATATAATCAAGTCGTTATGATT
>NZ_GL878519.1:1083547-1086083 GCF_000194985.1 Dialister micraerophilus DSM 19965
ATAAATAAATTATTTTAAACTTAATATTTACTTTTTTATTTTTTTCGGGTAGAATATTAACAATTATATATTGTTCACAAATTTATTTTGTGATTGTTCATGAGAGGAGTGAGGTGTATGAGAGCTGTTTTTAAAAAGTTTATGGATGAAAACACAGTATTGCACCGATGGATTAGTTATGGATTTACAATGTTGTTGATTTTGGCAACAGCATATTTCACACCCGGACAGGAAAAGATTGCAAGTAATGCAGGTACATGGGTCGTCTTATTCATTCTATTCTATACTCTTCTTACCCGAAGAATTCTTGAAACACTTATTTTTGCCAATGTTTTAGGATTGGCGATGATTCACGGATTCGGATTTATTGACGGTTTTAAAGAACAACTTTTCAAAACTATGTCAGGAGAAGATTTTATTTGGATCGTTCTGCTCTGTTGTTCATTGAATGTTTTTAATAAATTTTTGAACAAAACAGGTGCATTGGGTGCATTCGCCGGAGTAATCAAATCACGTGTAAAATCGGAAAAACAATTAAATATGGCAACTTGGCTTTTACAATTTCCGTTGTTTTTTGACGACTACATGACAATGGCAATAGGCGGAAGTATTATGGCACCTATGTATGATGAGATGAAAGTACCGAGAGAAGAAGGTGCATATCTTATACATACTCTTGCCGAACCGCTTCGTGTATTGTTTCCGATTACATCTTGGGCTGCATTTATGAGCGGATGTTTTGTTTCCACGGGAATAGTATCTGAAAGCGAAGGAATGATGGCATTTATTCGTTCAATACCTTTCAATTTTTATGCAATGATTTCAATTGTCGGAACATTTCTCTTTGCAGCAGGTATTTTACCGAAAATAGGAGGATTGAAAAAACCGGATCCTTCACAATATATAGAATTTGCAGAAGCGGAAGAAGTTTCTGAAGATAAAAAGAGAGGAACATTGTGGGACTTCTTTATACCTATTTTATTTTTAGTAGTAATGTTCTTCTACTTTGATTTCGATACAGTTTCATCAATGGTTGTAGTAATTCCGGTAACTGTAGGCTACTATCTTTTAAGAGGCATTATGGGAGCTTCAGACGTTGAAGAATGTCTTGTAAGCGGATTTTCAGAATTTATGAGTTTGATTATATTGTTCTGTGCTTCATACATGCTTAATGACGTTTTGATCGGATTGGGATATATTGATTATCTTGCAGAAACCGTAAGACAATTCGTAAATCCGAATTTATTGCCGGTACTCGTATTTATAGTATTTTGTATTTCTGAATGTATTATGTCGCTTAACTGGGGACTTATTCTTATTACATTCCCGATACTTGTACCTGTAGCTGCAGCAATAGGCGCAAACCCGTACATGGTAGCTGCCGCAATTGTTTCCGCAGGTTGTTTCGGATGTAATATGTGTTATATTTGTGACTATACAATGCTGTCATCATCAGTATTCGGACTTAAAGCCGGATACCATGCTTCGACATGCGTACCGTATTCGATAATTTTTGCGGTAATCACTGCTGTATTTTATTTAATAGCAGGATTTGTATTTTAATATGATTTAGTAAGAATATTTCAAAGGAGAAATTTTTATGCAGGAAATAAGAAAATCAATTTACACGTTTACCAAGGATATGGAACCGGTAGCAAGAGCAAAAAACGGTGAAGTTGTAAAATTCATTATTAAAGACTGTTTTGACGGTCAAATAAAAAGTGAAAAAGACATTACTACTGAAGTTGATTGGCATCACTCCAATCCTGCAGCAGGACCTCTTTATGTTGAAGGAGCGGAAGTCGGAGATGTACTTGCCGTAGACATATTGGATATATCTGTTGCTGATAGAGGATTCGTATGTACTGTTCCTGAATGCGGACCATTTGCAGAAAAAGCGGAACTTAGAACAAATGGATTGAGAGTTGAAGGCGGAAAAATATACTGGGACAAGCACAATATGGTATGGCCGGCAGCACCAATGATCGGCGTTATAGGAACGGCACCAGATGGAGAAGATATGCCAACCGCATTTGTAGGAAATCATGGAGGAAATATGGATAATGCCATGATTCAGAAAGGCGTAAGAATGTGGTTTCCGGTAAGAGTAGAAGGTGCGTTACTTGCAATGGGAGATTTACATGCTGCAATGGGTGACGGAGAAGTTTGCGGTTGCGGTATAGAAATTGCCGGAGAAGTAATTGTACGAGTAAGCATTTTGAAAAACTTCAAGCTCAACTGGCCGTTGCTTGAAACAAAAGATGCATACTATGTAAATGCACGTGGTGCAACATGTGATGAAGCTATTCATTCAGGGTATGTGGAACTCCATAGACTTATATCTCAAGCATATGAACTTGACTACACAGATACTGCAATGTATATGTCGATACAAGGATTGCTCTCGGCAAATCAAGCATGTCTCGTAGAACAAGCCGGCGGAGACTCATTCAGAGTAGGTACACCTAAAGTATTGAATAAAAAACCTTTGATAAGTTTAGATTAAAATAAAAAAACTTTCTTGTGAAGTTGAACT
>NZ_GL878519.1:1087474-1103863 GCF_000194985.1 Dialister micraerophilus DSM 19965
AACTTTGCAAGAAAGTTTTTTATTTGCGAATTCGAAAAATTTTGTTATACTATATAATATAATGATAAATATCAATATAAATTTATATACATCGGAGGTTATTAACATGAAACTGACAGAAGAAATGAAAGAATTGGTAAAAACTGAATTGGCATATATTGCAACTGCCGATAATGAAGGTAATCCTAATGTAGGACCTAAAAGAACCATGAGAGTTCTTGACGATACACATCTTATTTTCTGTGAAAATACAGACGGAAAACATCATGCGAATATCAAAGCAAACGGAAAAATATCAGTTACTTTCATACAAAGAGAAAAGAACTTCGGATTCAGATTTGACGGAATAGCAAAGAGTTACACAGATGAAGAACACATGGAACTCGCAAAAGAAAAAGCCGGTGTACGTCCGAAAGCTGCAGCAGTTATTATTGAAATTAAAACAATTTATACAATGGCATCCGGTCCTAAAGCAGGAAAATTATACGTAGAAGAATAAATTAAAGTCTTTAAAAGTTTTATACTTTAAGGTGAGGACCTAATATCGGAGTTGGAATTGAACTGACTCCGGTATTTTTTGTATTGAATTAAAATATATATTGTAAAATATTAAGATATTTTTTAAATATATTGCAATTTTATTTAATTTAGAGTAATATATAAATAAAGTTATTAAACTATAACTTTATTAGATACAAAGTGTAAAATTTTAAATGGTTTTAAAATTATTGATTGTAAAAGGAGGTACATATGTTGGAAGTTAAAGGTGCAATTTATGCATTTTCAAAGGATGCAAAACCGGTGGCAACAGTAAAAAATAATGACGTTGTGAAATTTGTTATTCATGATTGTTATGAAGGTCAAATAAAGACGGAAAAAGATGTTGCAGCATCGGTAGATTGGAAGCATACGAATCCGGCAGCCGGTCCCGTATACATTGAAGGAGCGGAAGTAGGAGATGCACTTGCAGTAGACATTTTGGATATCTCCGTTGCAGATCAAGGTGTAGTATGTTCAATTCCTGAATGTGGACCGTTTGCAGCAAAAAGCGAATTGCGTACACATGTAATGAAAATAAAAGACGGAAAAGTATATTGGGACAAGCACAATATGGTATGGCCGGCAGCACCGATGGTAGGTGTTATAGGTACAGCTCCTGACGGAGAAGATATTGCGACAGGATTTGTAGGAAATCACGGCGGAAATATGGACAATCCGATGATACAAAAAGGTGTTCGCATGTGGTTCCCCGTAAGGGTAAAAGGTGCATTGCTTGCAATGGGAGATTTACATGCAACAATGGCGGACGGAGAAGTTTGCGGAAACGGTATAGAAATAGCCGGAGAAGTAATTGTAAGAGTAAGTATACTTAAAAACTTCAAACTAAATTGGCCCGTACTTGAAACAAAAGATGCGTACTACGTAAATACACGTGGTGCTACATGTGATGAAGCTATTCATTCAGGATATGTAGAACTGCACAGATTGATTTCCAATGCATATGGATTGGATTACACAGATACATCAATGTACATGTCGATTCAAGGACTTCTTTCAGCAAACCAAGCATGTTTGGTAGCTGAAGCCGGTGGAAATTCATTCAGAGTAGGAACACCTAAAGTATTGAATAAAAAACCGTTGATAGGTTAAAAGAGATAAATTGACCGGAAGCGATAAAGCTTCCGGTTTTTGCATGCCTTTAATCGTTAAATCAAGTGCAACTTTACGTCTTTTTGTTGTATGCAGTCAATATTATATTGTATTTGTGATTAGGAATTTACCATGTATTTTATAGAATTCAGTAAGTCTTTTCTTATTTCGGAATATTTTTGATGTGGTATGAGATTTTGCTCGTGTGTAGCTACTTGCTGAAGCTATCATTTTATATTAAACGTTTCTCCGGAAATTGAAAGTAAATTTAAAGAATTGTAAATTATTGGCGTAAAAAATGTTATAAATATAAATTGAATATGAGGAAAGTTATGAATGATGTTATATCGGAAGAATTCTTACATAAAAATCATATCCGGAGTAAAACTGATGCGGATATATGAATGTGTGCAGTTTATAATTATTTTATAAAAATAAAATTTTAATCATATAAATTGTACATAATATATACAAAATATATTCGGGGGGGGGATAATAAGAGATTGAATGAAACATTTAAATTTATAAATTTATATACTTTATATATTTGTAATAAGGTATCAAACAAATAAGGAGAATGAAATGAATAAAATCCATAAAATTATTTGGGGTCTTCGGAATATATAGTGGAATTACTTTCTTAATAGTTTAAAAACAACTGGTGTTTAAATCGGATTTTCTGGTGGGATGTTAGGATAATCAATAGTATTATATAAAAGTATCAATCACATACGAGTGATACTTTGGGAAAAAAATAAAATAGTCCAATTTACTTGACCTTGTACTATGGTACACGGTTTATAATATTCATGGGGTGAAATAAGATGATTTATCGAATTAGTGAGTTTGCAGATAAATGTGGAGTTAATAAAGAAACGATCAGATATTACGAGCGAAAAAATTTATTACAAGAACCTCACCGAACGGAAGCTGGTTATCGGATATATTCATATGATGACGTTAAGCGTGTTGGGTTTATTAAACGAATACAGGAACTTGGTTTTTCTTTAAGCGAGATTTATAAATTACTTGGTGTTGTAGATAAAGATGAAGTTCGTTGTCAAGATATGTTCGAATTTGTTTCTAAAAAACAAAAGGAAGTGCAAAAACAAATAGAGGATTTAAAACGAATTGAAACTATGTTAGACGACTTAAAACAACGATGTCCAGATGAAAAGCAATTACATTCGTGTCCAATAATAGAAACATTAACATGAGAGATTAATTAACGAAAGGAGCTTTTTTATGAATAAATTTAAGGTAAACATTTCAGGAATGACTTGTACGGGTTGTGAAAAACACGTAGAATCAGCACTTGAAAAGATAGGTGCTAAAAATATTGAGTCTAGTTATCGTCGTGGTGAAGCAGTATTTGAACTGCCCGATGATATTGAGGTTGAAAGTGCAATAAAGGCGATTGCTGACGCAAACTATCACCCGGGCGAAGCAGAAGAATTTCAATCGGAACAAAAGACGAATTTATTGAAAAAATATCGGCTAGACGTTGAAGGAATGACCTGCACTGGTTGTGAAGAACATATTGCGGTTGCTCTTGAAAATGCAGGTGCAAAAGGGATTGAAGTAGACTTTCGTCGCGGAGAAGCACTGTTTGAACTACCGTATGATGTAGACATTGATATCGCGAAAACAGCGATTACTGACGCACAATATCAACCGGGCGAAGCAGAAGAAATACAAGTGCAATCGGAAAAAAGGACAGATGTAAGTTTAAATGATGAAGGTAACTATGATTATGATTACATCATCATCGGTTCTGGTGGAGCTGCCTTTTCATCTGCCATTGAAGCCGTTACTTTGAACGCAAAAGTGGCTATGATTGAGCGTGGAACGGTGGGTGGAACTTGCGTTAATGTCGGATGCGTTCCTTCTAAGACCTTATTAAGAGCAGGGGAAATCAATCATCTAGCAAAAAATAATCCATTTGTGGGATTACACACTTCGGCTTCAAATGTTGATTTAGCGCCATTAGTAAAACAAAAGAATGATTTAGTAACCGAGATGCGAAATGAAAAATATGTGAATTTAATTGATGATTATGGTTTTGAATTAATAAAAGGTGAAGCAAAATTCGTAAATGAAAATACAGTTGAAGTAAATGGCAATCAAATCACAGCCAAAAGATTTTTAATAGCTACAGGTGCTTCTTCAACTGCACCTAATATTCCCGGATTAGATGAAGTAGATTATTTAACAAGCACTAGCTTATTGGAATTAAAGAAGGTTCCAAATCGTCTTACCGTAATTGGTTCAGGATATATAGGCATGGAATTAGGACAACTATTTCATAACCTCGGGTCAGAAGTCACTTTGATTCAAAGAAGCGAGCGTCTATTAAAAGAATACGATCCTGAAATTTCAGAAGCCATTACTAAGGCCTTAACAGAACAGGGAATTAATTTAGTAACAGGTGCAACCTATGAACGAGTTGAGCAAGATGGAGACATTAAAAAAGTTCATGTTGAGATAAATGGTAAAAAACGAATTATTGAAGCAGAACAATTGCTAATTGCCACTGGAAGAAAACCAAATACAGAATCATTAAACTTACATGCAGCAGGCGTTGAAGTTGGTTCCCGTGGTGAAATTGTCATTGATGATTATCTTAAAACGACCAATTCCCGAATTTATTCAGCTGGAGATGTCACTCTCGGTCCCCAATTTGTTTATGTAGCTGCTTATGAAGGTGGACTTGCTGCTCGTAATGCAATCGGAGGACTAAATCAAAAGGTCAATTTAGAAGTGGTTCCAGGCGTTACGTTTACTTCTCCATCGATTGCAACGGTTGGTTTAACGGAGCAACAGGCAAAAGAAAAAGGATATGAAGTGGAAACATCGGTATTGCCGTTGGATGCTGTTCCAAGAGCGCTCGTTAATCGGGAAACAACAGGTGTTTTCAAATTAGTGGCAGACGCGAAAACATTGAAAGTGTTAGGGGCGCATGTAGTGGCAGAAAACGCAGGAGACGTAATTTATGCAGCAACATTAGCTGTGAAATTCGGTTTAACTGTTGGAGATCTGAGAGAAACGATGGCTCCATATCTAACAATGTCAGAAGGATTGAAGCTGGCTGTCCTAACTTTTGATAAAGATGTTTCGAAATTATCTTGCTGTGCAGGCTAAGGGAACTTTTTTACAACTCCCTATTCAAGTGAACCAGCTAATGCTTTAAGGAATTTTCTAAGTGCATTTGTGGTCACAAAAATAATTTAACACTGATGATTTCGACATCAAATCTATAATTGATACCTTAACACCGCAGAGTAATAAAGGATGAATAATATCTCAGACTTATTATTCCTACCAGACATTAAAACAATAGAACCGCCACAAGAAAATGAAACCGATATGATGTTTAAAGTTGAAGCAGTCGGACCACCTGAACGTTGTCCTGAATGTGGTTTTGACAAGTTGTACAAACACAGTTCAAGAAATCAACTAATTATGGATTTGCCCATTCGTTTAAAGCGAGTGGGCTTATAATTGAACCGTAGACGATACAAGTGTCGTGAATGCGGATCTACCTTCTGGGAACGCCTAATATCTGTAGATGAAAAGCGTAGTATGACCAAAAGGCTTTTAAAGTCCATTCAAGAGCAATCCATGTCTAAGACCTTTGTAGAAGTCGCAGAAAGCGTTGGTGTTGACGAGAAAACCATTAGGAACGTTTTTAAGGACTATGTGGCACTCAAAGAACGTGAATACCAGTTTGAAACTCCTAAGTGGCTTGGGATAGACGAGATACATATTATCCGTAGACCTCGGCTTGTATTGACTAATATTGAACGCAGGACTATTTATGACATCAAGCCTAACCGTAAGAAGGAGACAGTCATCCAACGTCTTTCAGAAATCAGTGACAGGACTTACATTGAGTACGTCACAATGGATATGTGGAAGCCCTACAAGGACGCAGTGAACACTATCCTTCCACACGCTAAAGTTGTCGTAGATAAGTTTCATGTAGTTAGAATGGCTAATCAATCCTTAGATAACGTCAGAAGAAAGTCTTTGAAAGCCCATATGAGCCAAAAAGAAAGACGTACCCTTATGCGTGAAAGGTTTATCCTTCTAAAGCGTAAACACGATTTAAATGAACGTGAATCATTCCTCTTAGATACTTGGTTAGGTAATCTTCCTGCTTTAAAAGAAGCCTATGAACTCAAAGAAGAGTTTTACTGGATATGGGATACTCCTGATCCAGATGAAGGTCATCTTCGTTATAGTCAATGGAGACACCGTTGTATGTCCAGCAACTCTAAAGACGCATATAAAGACCTCATGAGAGCCGTAGACAACTGGCATGTCGAAATATTCAACTACTTTGATAAAAGGCTCACTAATGCTTATACGGAGTCAATTAACAGCATTATTAGGCAGGTAGAGCGAATGGGTAGAGGTTACTCGTTTGATGCCTCACGAGCCAAAATCCTTTTCAATGAGAAGCTCCATAAAAAGCGTAAGCCACGATTTAATTCAAGTGCTTTCAATAAAGCTATGTTATACGATACTTTCAATTGGTATGAAGTGAATGATCACGACATTACAGACAACTTTGGTGTCGATTTTTCCACACTTATTAAGAATTTGGAGAAGGGTGATTTATAAGCCCTTTTCCACCATAAAATCCGAATACCCATTTTATGGAGATGTTGGTAGTGGAAAAACTTATCTTGCTTGTTCAATTGCAAATGAATTAATCGAAAGAAAACAAGTTAAAGTTAAGATTATGAATTTATCTCAGGTTATAAATCAAATACAAAAATCTGCATTTAAGTTAGATTACAATGGAATTATAAATAACTTATCTAATATTCCTTTGTTAATATTAGATGACCTTGGAAGCGAAAGGGATACATCTTATGCAAGAGAACAAGTATATAACATTATAAACTCAAGATACTTAAAGGGTAGGCCAACAATTTTTACTACAAACTTATCATTGGAAATTATTCAAAATCCTAATATAGACCTTGAGTATCAGAGAATATATTCAAGAATACTTGAAATGACAATACCAGTTAAAGTTACGGGAGAAGATTTTAGAAGAAAAATTCAACAAGAGAAGTTAAGAAAATACAAAGAGTTACTTTTATATGGAGGTGGAATAGATGATTAATGAAGAAGTATCTAGGTCGAGTCTAAATCTTGAAGTAAGGCTTGCAAAAGCAACAAGTAAAGCAATTCTTGCTGCCTTAAAGAAAGTACAAAAGCAAATAGAAGAACAAGGAGGCTTGAAAAATGTAATGAAAAATAGTGGATAAGAAGTAAAACTAAAGGATATGGTTAAAAAGGGACAGTTAGAAGAAATTAATCTAAAAGATCCTGAGTTAAAAGAACTAAAGAAAATTTTAAACAAACACGGAGTGAAGTTTTCTGTTGTGAAAGGTAAGGAAACTGGTAAACATTCTGTGTTTTTTCAATCTAAGGATATAAAGGTAATGGAACATGCCTTTAAAAAAGCAGTTAAGGCTTCTGAAAAAACGGCCGATAGAAAAGATTCAATAACGAATACTATAAATAAGTTTAAAGATATGGCTAAGGACACCATTAGTAAAGATAAAGTTAAAAATAAACATAAGGAGCAAAACTTATGATAAGTAATTTAAAAACATTTGAAAATAAGAATTTTGAGAAACTCACTGTTATAGAAAAAGACAGTGAGTTTTTCTTTATAGCTAATGAAGTAGTAACTATGCTAGGATATGTTAATCCAAGAAAAGCTGTTTATGACCATGTAGATGAGGAAGATAAGGATGTAACGAAATGGAACACACCTGGAGGAATACAGAATATCTCAATAATTAACGAATCAGGATTGTATTCACTTATCTTTTCATCAAAATTACCACAAGCAAAAATATTCAAAGTCTGGGTAATTAGAGAAGTCTTACCAAGTATTAGGAAAATGGAGGATATATAGCAGGGTAAGAAAAGAAAACAAACGAAGAGCTACTTGCAGATGCAATTCTAGTAGCCAATAGAATTATTGCCAAGAGATTGAAGAATTAAGACCAAAGGCAGACTATTATGACAAATTAGTAGATTATAACCTACTTACAAACTTTAGAAATACTGCCAAAGAGTTAGGAATACCACAAAATCAGTTTATAAGTTTTTTAATGGATAAGGGATTAATTTATAGAGATAAGAAAAAGAAACTTTTGCCTTATGCAGATAAGAACAAGGAATATTTTGAAGTAAAAGAATGGGTTGATCCACTAAGTACACTTGTAGGAATACAAACATTTATAACACCAAAAGGAAGACACTACCTACTAATTTTATTAGATAGTGAAGGTTTCTACGATGAATAAGGTATTAGAAGCCATTCTTTCTGATATTAAAAACTTAATTAAAATAGAAGACCCAAAGAAATTTATATTAGCAAACATTCCTTATCTGTCCTTTTTCTACATTGGAAATATCTTTTCTAAGCACATCAATTCTTATGTAGGAGGAGATATTATTGATAGAATAATGGTGGGAATTTTTGATATGGGAACTTTATCTTATATACCAAGCCTTAATCCAAGGGACTTGTTAGTAGGTATTTCAGTTGCTGCTCTTGTTAAGTTGATTGTTTATAGTAAAGGTAAAAACAAAAAGAATATAGGCAAGGTAAAGAGTATGGATCTGCAAGATGGGGAGAAAGCAAAGATATTGCTCCATATATTGACCCAAAGTTTGAAAACAATGTTCTAATAACTAATACCGAAAGACTTACAATGAACTCAAGACCTAAAAATCCTAAATATGCTAGAAATAAAAATGTATTAGTAATAGGAGGTTCTGGATCAGGTAAGACAAGATTTTATGTAAAGCCAAATTTAATGCAAATGCACTCTTCCTGTGTGGTAACAGACCAAAAGGGGACACTTGCATTAGTGTGTGGGAAAATGCTTTATGAAAATGGATATGATATAAAGATTTTAAACACAATAAATTTCAAAAAGTCCATGAAATACAATCCCTTTGCATATTTGAGAGGTGAAAAAGATATTTTAAAGCTTGTTTAAACAATCATTGCTAATACCAAGGGAGATGGAGAAAAGGCAGGAGAATATTTTTGGGTAAAGGCTGAGAAGCTATATTATACTGCCCTCATCGGCTATATCTATTATGAAGCACCAGAAGAAGAAAAAGATAAAAATCAAGAAAAAGATGAAAAAGGACAAGAAAGATAGAGGAGGGCGAAAGGCTCTCTTTATTTAGTACAAGGAGGAAATTATGGAATGTAAAGATATTAGAGAAAACTTAGAAGAAATGATCAATGATAATTACAAGGATTTTATAAAAGCACTTGTGAGCATAGAAAAAGGCGTTACTGACGAAAGGCGCTTGAAGAAGCCTATGTTTTATATATGAACAATGATACAACAGGTCTACTAAGTGATGACTTTGACTATATGATAGATGATACGAAAGAACAAGGTAAGATTGTTGAAAATACCAATGGAATTGAAGAAAAAGACGACCTCATAAATCTCGTAGGTAATATAGCTGGCAAAGTAGAAAATCTTGAAAGAGAAAATTCTAATGGAGAAAAGTTCAAGGTAAGCAACTTTTCAATTGTTTCAAAGGATGACGATGGGAATAAAATTTATACAAATTGTTCAGCCTATGGAGATAAGACAAAAGATTTAGAGAACTTAAAGCAAGGAGATTTTGTTAAAATATTTGGACAAGTAAAAACAAGCATTGACAATAACGGAAAGGAATATAAAAATGTCCGTATTTTATCTTCTAAGCTCTTAAAAGCAAAAGAACAAGTAAAGAGTCAAGATAAAGATAAAAAGTCCATATTAGGGCAAATAAAAAGCTTTAAGACAGACGATAAAACTAAATCTAATAAGAAAGATCATAGCAAAGGTGCAGAGAGGTAAATACCGGCAGTCTTAGGACTGCCTTTATTTTTTTTGTTATGACGGGCATGTTTTAATGCTGGGATGAAAATCCCTACAGAGCGTAGTTACCAACGAATCTAATAGCGACTTGCAAGTTTTAGATGGGGACATCTAGGAGAGAGAAAGCAATAGCGAAATAGTAGTAACAACGAATAGTGAGAAGTCAGCAGAATCCATAGTAGCGAAGAAGTTTCTGTAATGGAAATGGAGCGAAGGGAGGAACGATATTTATTGTAGTATTTGAAAAGGATGCACTATGACTTTATGGAACACAAGGAATGACATATTCATCTCTTAAGGTTCAGATACAAAAAGAAAAAAGGAAATTCCATCAAGGAATCAGAAAAGAAGAAACTAACATTAATAATAATATAGATGATAAGATTATCAGAAGTATTTTTGATATTTCACGAAAATAGACTTGACAAGAAGAACAACTAGTAATATATAAACATATCAAGGAAATTTGATGTGAGGAACTTTTATGAACAGAGATTTAGTAAAAACTGCAAAGATATTTAAAGCCTTCTCAGTGGCGATTCGCCTAGAGATATTAGATTTATTAAAAAATGGAGAAGAATGTGCCTGTGATTTACTAGAAAAACTAGATTTAACACAATCAGGCTTGTCATACCATATGAAAATATTGATAGAGTCAGGAATTGTTACAGCAAGAGAAGATGGCAAATGGGTTTACTACACTATATCTGAGCAAGGAAGACAAAAAATAATAGAGATGTTTATAGAAGCTACAACAAGAAATTAGTTACCTTTAGGGGTAACTAAAAAAATGCTCCTCATATCAAAAAAATTGATATATTAATAAAGTTTAATTTAAAAAGTTTAATTTAGAGATTGAAGAAAGGGTGTAAAAAAATGAAAAGAATGTCAATTTATGAACCAGCTATGTGTTGTGATACAGGTGTTTGTGGAGTTAATGTAGATCCTGAACTAGTGCGTATTTCTACAGTAATTAACAACTTAAAGAAAAATGGTGTCACTATTGAAAGATACAATTTATCAAGTGAGCCAATGGCATTTGTCAATAATAAGAAGGTAAAAGATGCTTTGGATAAAAATGGAGTCGATATTCTGCCTTTAATTCTTGTGGACGACGATATAGTCATAGAAGGAAGATATCCAAAAAATGAAGAAATAATGGAACTTTTACAAATTTCTAAAGATTATCTTGAAAGTAGTGAGGATAAAGAAGCAAATCAAGGGTGTTGTGGAAGTAACAGCTCTTGTTGCTAAGGGGGATTTATTATGAAAGAATTTAATATTGAAGATATAAAACTAACTAAATATCTATTTTTCACAGGAAAGGGTGGTGTTGGTAAAACATCTACAGCTTGTGCAACAGCAGTTAATTTAGCAGATGAAGGAAAGAAAGTACTACTTATTAGTACAGACCCTGTTTCAAATCTGCAAGATGTTTTTGAAACAGAATTAGACGGTAAGGCAAAGCCAATTAAAGGAGTAGATAATTTAGAAGTAATCAATCTAGATCCATTGGAAGCAGCACATAACTATAAAGAAAGTGTAGTAGGACCTTTTAGGGGCAAATTGCCTGATTCTGTTATTGAGAATATGGAAGAACAGCTATCTGGATCTTGTACAGTAGAGATTGCTGCCTTTAATGAGTTTTCTAATTTCATTACAAATTCTAAGCTCAATACAGACTATGACCATATTATATTTGATACAGCACCTACAGGTCATACCCTTAGAATGTTACAGCTTCCTTCTGCCTGGACTGATTTTATCAGTGAAAGCACACATGGAGCATCCTGTTTAGGACAGTTATCAGGATTAGAGGCTAAAAAAGAAATATATAAAAAGGCAGTTGAAAATTTATCAGATGAGAGTTTAACAACCCTAGTATTGGTTACAAGGCCTGATAAAACACCACTTAATGAGGTAGCCAGAGCATCAAAAGAGCTATCTGAGATTGGTGTAAAAAATCAAATATTAGTGATTAATGGTCTTTTAGAAAAATATGATGATGACTTATCTGAAAGTATATATAAGAAACAACAATCAGCCCTTGAAAATATGCCAGAGATGTTAACTGAGTTTGATACCTATACGATTGCCTTAAGATCATATAACATTACTGGAATTGACTCCATAAGAAATCTTCTTAAGAAAGATCAAATAAATGAACAAAAAGTTGAAGTAAAAGGCAAACTCTTTAATTTAGATGATGTTGTTAATGATCTTGTAAGAAACAATAGAAAAGTAATCTTTACTATGGGAAAGGGTGGTGTAGGAAAGACTACTATTGCATCTTCTGTTGCCCTCAAGCTAAGCAAACTGGGTAAAAAGGTACACCTAGCTACAACAGATCCTGCTGACCATATAAAATATATGATAGATAGTTCAAGTGGAATTTCTATGAGTCATATTGATGAAAAAGAAGAATTAAAAAAATATCAAGATGAAGTACTTGAAAATGCAAGGAAAACAATGAGTGAGGATGATGTAGCTTACATTGAGGAAGATTTAAGATCACCATGTACACAGGAAATAGCTGTATTTAGAGCTTTTGCAGAGCTTGTGGAAAAGGCGGATGATGAAATAGTGGTAATTGATACTGCTCCTACCGGTCATACCTTGTTACTTTTAGATTCAACTCAAAGTTATCATCAAGAAGTTGAAAGAACACAAGGACAAATACCTGAATCTGTAAAAAAATTGTTACCTAGATTAAGGGGAGAGGAAACAGAAGTATTAATCCTTAGCTTGGCGGAGGCTACTCCATTTTATGAGGCATATAGACTAGAAGAAGATCTAAAAAGAGCATCAATTCATACAAATTGGTGGCTTGTTAATTCATCCCTATATAAAGCAAATCCTAGCAACAAGATGTTATCAGCTAAAGCAAATGAAGAAGTTAAGTGGATTAACAAGATATTAGATCATAATTCAGGAAAACTAGCCGTCGTTGAATGGACAAAAGAAGACCTTCACGGAGATAAACTTTATGATATATAGGAGGAAAAATGAAGAAAACTAAAGTTGCCTTTGTGTGTGTTCACAATTCATGTAGAAGTCAAATCGCTGAAGCACTGACAAAAAAATTCGCTGGAGATTCTATAGAGGTATATTCTGCAGGGACAGAATTAAAGGATCAAATTAATCAGGATGCAGTAAGGCTTGTCAAGGAAATGTATGGAGTTGATATGGAAGAAACTCAAAAGCCAAAACTTTTAAATGATATTCCTGAAGTTGATTACCTAATTACAATGGGATGTAATGTTGTTTGTCCAATACTACCTTACACTGTTAAAAAAGATGATTGGGGACTTGACGATCCTAGTGGAAAAAATGATGAAGAGTTTATAAAAACTATTAAGGAGATTGAAAGTAAGGTTCATAAATTAATTGAGGAAGTTGAGGCAAATTAAGAATGAAGAAAACAAATGATATTGGTTTTTTTGAGAAAAACCTGACTTTTTGGGTGTTAATTTGTATGGTAACAGGCGTACTTGTTGGGAACTATTTTCCTTATATTCCAGAGTGGTTAGGAAAATTTGAGTTCTACAACGTGTCTATACCGACAACAATTTTACTTTGGATAATGATTTATCCAATGATGTTGAAAATTGATTTTAAGAGTATAAAAGACATAGGAAAAAATCCTAAGGGTCTATTTATTACATGGTTTGTAAATTGGATCATTAAGCCACTCACTATGTATATAATCGCGTCCTTATTTTTCTTTATTGTTTATAAAGGATTTATTAATAAGGAATTGGCATCAGAATATTTAGCAGGAGCGGTTTTACTGGGAGCTGCACCATGTACCGCAATGGTATTTGTGTGGAGTAAGTTAACAAGAGGTGATAGTGCCTATACCTTAGTACAAGTAGCTAGTAACGACCTAATAATTTTGGTTGCATATATACCAATTGTGAGCTTCTTATTAAAGGTTGGAAATGTAAATATTCCATGGGAAACACTTTTATTGTCCATTGTATTATTTATTGTCGTTCCTCTTGTTTTAAGCGTGATAACTAGAAGTATAACCATTAAAAATAAAGGGGAGGACTACCTAAATAATACTTTTATCCCTGCATTTGATAAATATACTATGGTGGGATTATTGTTGACCTTGATTATAATATTTTCATTTCAAGGACAGAAGATATTGGATCAACCATTAAATATTGTCCTTATTGCAATTCCTTTGATTATTCAAACTTTGTTTATATTTGGAGTAACATTTTTCATGGCATATTTAGCAAAGCTACCATATTCAATAGCAGCTCCATGTGCCATGATTGGTGCATCTAACTTTTTTGAGCTGTCCGTTGCAGTTGCTATATCTCTATTTGGACTATCATCAGGAGCTACCTTAGCAACTGTAGTAGGCGTTCTGGTTGAAGTTCCTGTTATGTTGGCCTTGGTAAGAATTGCCAACTCTATGGAAAATAAATTTAATCGTTGAATATGAGTTAAAACTGCTAACAACAAACAAGTAGTATTAATTTACAAAATGCCAGATCAGATATAGGCCCTAAATGTCCTAGAATGTCCGACTATAGTCTGTGGTACTATATAATTAGCAAGAAATATAATATAAGCCTTGGTGGGAAACCTTCGGGGCTTTTCTTATGGCCATTAGGAGGTGGAAGGATTGCCAAGAAAGCCAAAGCGATCCTGCTCTTATCCAGGATGCCTTAATCTAGTGGATGGTAGGTTTTGCACGGAATACCAAAAGAAGAGAACAAACGCTCCTAATGATTTGGCAAATAATTATTTAGCGTGGGATGTTTTGCTCGGAGTTGCGCCATGTATCGCTATGGTTTTTGCGTGGTCGACTCTTACAAAGGGTGGCCCTGCTTGCATTGTAAGTGTTCTTACTGAAGTACCTGTTATGTTATTTTTAGTAAATATTGCTAACAATATAATAGTGCTAACAATATAATAGACTGATTTTTAGAAAATTAAGAATCTTAAATTTAAGGAGGTTATAGATGTGGAATTTTATTCAAGATCAAATTCCGGGATGCTGTTGATTTATAATGAATCAATTAGTGTACATATTCCCACATACGAGGCTTTTAGAAAGGAATTAAAGTTTGACCATACTGACCACTCAAGCCATGTGGAGAGCGTGGTATTGATGACAAGAAAATAGAATAACAAGCTATAAAAGTGCTGAAATCAATGGCTTTTAGGATTTTAGAAGAAATCTTAAAAGCCATTTTTCTATTAGAAAAACACCATGTAGAAACATATTAATAGTAAAAAATGTAGGGTGTGTAGACAGGATAGATATTAGGACTTGACAAGTGAAATAATTAGTAAAAATATCAGATATCACAGCTTTTGTGAACGCTGAAGATTACCTGAAAATGCCATAGAAGGTAAACATTGAAGCCTTTGTAAGGCTATCAAATAAAGAAAGAGATATCTATGAGAACTTAAAACAAATGAAGACCTTAAAGAATGAAATCAAGGTAAAATTCCTGTAGCCATTACCCATCCAGCATCTGCTGGTCATGGACTTAATCTACAAGGTGGATATGATTAGTACACAGTTCAGAAAAGAATGAATGAGATGGTTCAATATTAAATAAATGATGTTTGGCATATCTAATTTTATATAATTTCAATCTCTATAGTTTGCGTGGATATCTATCAGCATACTTGATAAAATCCGAATATTATAGTACACTATAGCTAATATTAAAAGGAAAGGTGGGAAAATTGTTAAGTTATTTCTTCAAATGTCTCCATTGGCAACTGCCAAGGCACAATGTGTTTGCAGTCAATTTTTGATTGTCTAAAAAATTAAACATTTTGAAAGGAGAAATAATGGAAACAATAGTATCCGCTTTATTAGTTTTTGTCTCTACATCAATTGACTATTTAGTTGTTTTAACTATTTTATTCGCCAGTCAAGGCAAGAAAGGTTTGAAATCAATTTATGCAGGACAGTATTTAGGTACAGGACTGCTTGTACTGGTTAGTCTTATTGCCGCTTACTTTTTAAATTTTATTCCACAAGATTGGATAATCGGACTCCTTGGTCTAATTCCACTAGGTCTTGGTATAAGATCAATTTTTGTGGATGAAGATATTGATGAAGAAGACATCAAGGGAAAAATTACAGGAAATGGATCAAAAATCTTAGCATTTACAAGTTTAACAGTAGCAATGGGTGGGGATAATTTAGGAATTTATATTCCCTATTTTACAGGTAAGAGTTTGATTGAGATTAGTATAAGTTTAGTAATATTTGCGTTAGGAATTTTGATTCTATGTAAATTATCTCAAAGACTCGCCTCAATTTCTGCTATTGGAGAGATCGTAGAAAAGTACGAAAAAATAATTGTACCAGTCGTGTTTATTGGGCTCGGTCTCTATATATTGATTGAAAATGGAACCATTAATTATCTCATATCCCTAATCACAAGTTAAAAGTCTATTTTTATATTTCAGATCTATTAAAGGAAATCTTTAGTAGGTCTTTTTTTTTGGCATAAAAATTCCTCCTGATTAGTTTTTACTTACCCTAATCAGGAGGTTTCTATACACAAAATTTTACACAGTCTCCGCCATGGTCATTTTTTTCTTTATTTATATTCTCTTTTGTTCATTGAACAATAATCTAATTTTTCATTTCCAAAAGATTTTTTATTTTCTTCTGCTAGATTTTTCAATAATTTTTTCCATCTATTTTTTATTGATTCAAAAATCTTCATATTTTACCTCCTCGGGTAATTATTTGTAAATTTTCTAAAATAATATTAACCAGAAAAAAATTATTTTTTCAATTTTTTATCTCTCCACTTCCTTCCAA
>NZ_GL878519.1:1104167-1140231 GCF_000194985.1 Dialister micraerophilus DSM 19965
GGCTTCATATTTTCTAAAAACTCTTCCCACGATTTAGACTTATTAATCATTCTATCTATATCAAATTGTAGTTTAGATTTCCAAGAATTTCCTTTCTTGTTTTGCTCATATTCGTACCAAGATTTACCAGCAGTTTTATATTTTCTTTTGTAAGCTTCATAATATTTATCAATGACTGAGAGCTTATTTTCTTTACATAATTCGTCACTTTGATACCTGATTTTGTGGTAAGATTTTTTGTTAGATTGGTAGCATTTACCAGTCTTGTAATTAACATTATTGAAAATAATATTGTTATGGATATGCCCTCTATCTATATGAGTTGCAAGAACAAATTCATAATCTTCTTTTAAAATTTTCTTACATAATTCCATTCCAATTTCGTGAGCTTTTATAGGATCAACCTCTCCTGGTAGAAAAGATTGGATTAAATGTCTAGCCAAAACTGTACCTTTAGTATCATTGTCTTCTCGTGTTTTCATAAACTGAATGTGGGCAGTAGATGGGTGACATTTGAATGAAGACACTAAGATTTTTTCATCAGTTTTTTCACTCTTTGTTATATAATCTATTGCCAAATTTAGAGTTGATTTTATAGGATTTATTTTTGTAATTGCCATACTAATCACCAGAACGTTCTTTTGATTTATTAAGAAGTAGGGAATGGATCTGCCATATTTCTCTTGGTAATTTTTCTATCTGTTTATTCATAGATTCAATTTCATTTTTGTAAATAACACCAGTTGTATTAGTTGCTTTTGCAATCTGGTTTATGTTATTTGTTGCATTTGAAAGTAGCCATTGTAGGTTTCTAACTGGTTCTAAATCTACAACATAAATTTCTTTTACTAATACGCACTTTCTAAGAAAGTGGTACATAGTTTTGAAATTAGCAAGTCTCATTTTCTTTTCAAAAACTTCTTTTTCTTCTATGGTTAGTTTTATTTCTATCCTTTCATTTCTAAATCTATTTGTCATTTTATTCTCCTTTATAAAATATATTTAGGGGTCTTAGAGTTCTCCCTAACAAGGTAAAAATTAAAAAAATGAAGCATTCCGTTAAGGTATGCTCCATTACTTTTTTTGTAAGTGTCCGTACACTTACTGTGCTTGCTATTAAAGTTATAAAAGTTATAAGCATTAAGCGTATATTATGTTATTCTTCTAATTTTTAAGTATCATCTTCTAGTTCTAGGAACTTATCAAAATCACTTTTGTAGAGTCTATCTTGTATTATTCTATATTTTTCAAACTCACTCTATGCGTGTTTTTTAGCAAGTGCTGCAGAGATTTTTCCTGAATCGTTTAGAATTTCCTTATCCCATAATTGTAAAAATCCATTCAATCTTTTTTCCCAATCTTCCATTGTCATAGGTATATGTCTTTCTGCTTGTAGTTCTGCCATGTCTAAATAAGGTGATACGGTAGAACAAGAAATCAAAGACGGAAACACCGTTATCTTTGATGTGACGGAAGCCAATAAAGGACTGACCGTAACTCGTGACGGAAACACAACAAAGTATGGAATTGATGCAGATAAATTAGTTGAAAACATTAATGGTGCTACAACAAAAATAACTAATGCAAACGGAGATAATATTGATTTAAGCAAAAACAGTTCTATTACGAATATTACTAAATCTGACGGATTGCTTTCAAAGAAAGAGGATAAAAATGCGGACAATATAGGTTATTCAGAAAGAACTGCATGGGCAGGAAAACTCGGTACAGGTAAGATTGATGATAATGACACTAACCTTGTAACAGGAAAAACTGTTTATGATTTTGTAAATCCGGTCAAGACACAATCGGAAACGAATAAAACGGATATTTCTAAGTTACAAAAGAGATTTACGATTCAAGATGAAGCTGCTTCAAAAGGAAGTAAAGTAATAAAAGCGGAAGATACGATTATATTTAAGAATGGTACAAATCTTACCGGCAAAGTCGGCATAGACAGTAGTGTAATATATAGTTTGAATGATACGCTGACCAGAATGAAGAGCATTACTTTTGCGGTTCAGTATCCTATACAAGGTGCAGCAAGTAAGGCACTTACCGTTGACGGTACATCGGGAACGATTGCGGGACTGACCAATACGACATGGAATGTAAATAGTATTACATCAGGTTGTGCTACGATGGAAAATCAGTTGAAAGCTTTATCCGAGACAGTGAGTGGTAATGTTTCCAGTTCGACGGATTATAAATTAGTGAAAGCCGGTACGACGGAAACTAAAGACGGAACAAATTAATATAATGTAGATAAAAATGGAAAGATAGATTTATTAGTTCAAGATAAAAATCATAAGAAGAATATAGAAAAGATTACAATTTCCAACGTAGCCAGCAAGTCTTCTTTAGATACGTTGAAAGAAGAAATGAAAAAGAATATTCAAGTAGGCGGAAAAGGAGCTGAGAGAGGTGGACGGAGTTGACGGTACTATCGGAGTTAACGGTAAAGACGGAGGTTCTATCACCATTCACTTAACGAACGGTGCGGACGGACAAGACGGACAAAACGGATTGACAATTAGCGGCGTTGACGGAAAGAACGGAGAAAAAGCGAAAAAGGTGTAGACGGAAAAGATGTAAATCGTATTGTGACGGTAGATCCGAACGGAACGAAACATCAAGTAGCTACTTTGGATGACGGCTTGAAATTTGCCGGTGACAGCGGAGATGCTATTGCAAAGAAATTGAATGAAGCAATTACCATTTCCGGTGGAGTAACAGATGAAACCAAGTTGACCGATAAAAATGTCGGTGTAGTGGCTAAAGACGGAAAGCTTAATGTAAAATTGGCAAAGAATCTAACCGGTTTAGAAAGTGCTGCGTTTACTAAGACCGTTAAAAATGGTGATAAATAGGAAACTACAAGCACCGTTATCAATGACTTGGGAACGACGGTTACGGATAAAGACGGTAATACCAATCAAACGACTGCCGGCGGTACGGTAATTCAAACTAAAGACGGCAAAGAAAAGGTAGAAATCAAGAAAGACGGTATTACCATTACGGACGTTGAAGATGGAACATCGGATAATCCGAAAAAGAAGATTTCTTTGACGAAAGACGGATTCAATAACGGAGGCAATAAAATTACCAATATTGCAGACGGCGAATCAGATACCGATGCCGCTACGGTAGGACAAGTCAATGAAACCAAGAAAGAAGCGGAGAAGCATACAACCGTAGAAGCAGGAAATCACTTGTCGATTAGGGAAGAAATCGACAAAAACGGAGGTAAGAAATACACAATTACAGGACCGTCTATTACATCGGGAGATGGTAGTGTTACAGTTGAAGATAATACGGATGATAAAGGTAAGAAAATAGGTTACAAACTTTCTGTAAACACCGATAAAATTGCGGAAAAATCGGAAAAACGGAAATTGAATCGGGCGATAAAAACACAGCAGAAGTGACATCCACAAAAGATGCGAAAACGAATAAAACAACTTATAAGGTGAACCTGAAAGATATGCATGTTGAATCGGGTGTGATATCTTACGATAAAGGAAAAGGTACACTCACACTCAAGCATAAAGATGGAAATGAAGTGAAAGTGGAAGGCATTTAGAATACATACACCTAAAGCGGTAAATATGATGAAAAAGGGAAGAAGATTATATTTAACCGTAATGACGGAAGTGCTTTTGATGTGGATATGAGCAAGCTGGTTAAAGGTATGAATTTCGGTATAGCAAAACTTGATAACAAAATCAATCGTGTAAGATCAGGAGCGGCAGCATTGGCGGCACTTAAGCCGTTGGAATTCGATCCGGAAGATAAATGGGATGTTGCTGTCGGTTATGGTAACTACATGGGTGCAAATTCACTTGCATTGGGTGCGTTCTACCGTCCGAATGAAAATACGATGTTCTCACTCGGAGGATCGTTCGGTGACGGAGAAAACATTATTAATGTAGGACTTTCTATGAAAGTAGGTAAAGGTATACAGAGATTTATATCTAAAGCGGAAATGGCAAACCGCATTGTAGAGCAAGATGCAGAAATTGCGCAACTTAAGGCAAAAGATGCACAACGTGAAGCAGAAATCAAGGCGTTAAGGGAAAAAGATGAACAACGTGAGTTACAGATGAAAGAAATTCTGAAAAAGCTCAATATGGCGTAATTTCTTAAAGATAAAACCTCGACAAAATGTCGAGGTTTTTCTTTTTTTATATCGGCGTTGTTTTATTGATATATGAATAAAAGTATATATATTTGTGTTATTATGAAATAAGCGAGGTGAATAATGAAAGCAGAATGGAAAGTTCCCGAAAAGTGGGACGGTTGTTCGATTAAAAAATTTATAAAAGGTTATTGCGGACTTTCTACAAATTTGTGGAAAAAAATAAAATGGAACGGTTCCGTCATTTTAAACGGAGTTCAAATATATAATGCAAATATCGTTGTACATGTCAATGATAAAGTTGTATGCGAGTGGAGTGAAGAAACCGATATTATTCCATCATGTATTCCGTTGAAAATTATATATGAAGATAATACATTATTGATTATAGATAAAGATGCAGATATGATTATTCACCCTACAAGCAAAACGGAAACGAATACACTTGTAAATGCAATTTCCGGATATTATAAAAAAAATAATCAAATGTCTGGAATACATCCTATATACAGATTGGATCGAAATACTACCGGATTGATTGTTGTTGCAAAATCTGCAAAATTACAATATGAATTGTCAAAAGAGCATGGAACTATAAAGCGTGAATATCTTGCTGTTGTAGAAGGCAGATTTAAAAATAAAGAAGGTAGCATTATTTATCCGATAGGAAGAAAAGAAGGCAGTATTATTGAATGGAAAGTAAGAGATGACGGAAAAGAAGCGAGAACCGATTATAAAGTGATTGAAGAGAAACCCTCATGTACATTGTTGAAATTACGTTTGTATACAGGAAGAACTCATCAAATACGGGTACATATGTCATTCTTGGGTCATCCTCTTGTAGGTGATGATTTGTATGGAGGAAATTGTTCAAAACTGAAAAGACAAGCATTACATTCACATCATATTTCATTTATACATCCGGATACCGGTGAATGTATGGAATTTAAATCTCCTATGCCGTATGACATGTATGAATTTTTTGAAAATGAATAGAGATGATTTTATGAATTTAAACAAATCTGAAAATATAAGTTTTTTGTCTTTTTCAATATTTAAAAACAAGCCGTTAATTGCCGCAGTTTCTACAAGAAGCGGCGGAGTAAGCAGCGGATGGTTCAGTTCGTTAAATATGAAATTTCTGGAAGGTGAAAAATCTGAAAATGTTGTAGAAAACAGAAAAAGATTTTTAAAAGTTTTTGATATTTCATATAAAAATATTATTGCTTGCGATCAAGTGCATGGAACTGAAATTAAAACGGTTACGGGAAAAGATAAAGGAAAAGGCGCTTTATCTCCAAATAGTTGTTTTCATGGATATGACGGGTTGATTACAAATGAATTGAATGTTCCGCTGACAATGTGTTTTGCAGATTGCACTCCGATATTTCTATATGACAAAGTAAATAATGTTATTGCACTTTGTCATGCTGGGTGGAGAGGTACTGTAGGAAATATAATGGGAAAAGCGGTGGATATAATGAAAAACGATTTCGGTACAAATCCTGAAAATATAGTAGCCGGAATAGGACCTGCGATAGGTCAAGATTCGTTTGAAGTGGGGAAAGAAGTATATGAAGAATTTTTGAAAATATTTGATAAAAATGAAATGAATTTGATTTCATATGAAGGTAATAACGGGAAATATTTCATCAATTTGGAAAAGGCCAATGAATTATTGTTGGTAAAATCGAAAGTAAATTCAAAAAATATTGAATGTGCCGATTTTTGTACAAAAACACACAGCGATATTTTGTATTCATATAGAAAAGATAACGGTAAAACAGGTAGACATATGGCGGTATTTATGTTAAAAAATAGATAATGAAAAATAGGGGAATAAATTATTATGATAACTGTGAAATTTGAAAATAAGGTGAAAATGCCGAGGTTGGGACTCGGTGTATGGCAATGCGGAGAAAAAACCGAAGATGCGGTAAAGTACGCATTACAGGCCGGATACCGTCTTATAGATACTGCAGCGGAATACGGTAATGAGAAAGCTGTGGGAAAAGCTATTCGTGAATCCGGAATTTCGCGAGAAAAAATATTTATAACCACAAAATTATGGAACTCGGATATAAGAAAAGGTCGTGCAAAAGAAGCTTTTTTCGACAGTTTTAAAAGATTGCAAACCGATTATATAGATATGTATCTTATACATTGGCCGGCGGAAGGATTTCAAAAAGCATGGCAAGATATGACTGAGATTTATCACGAAGGTTGGGTACGTGCAATAGGAGTGTCGAATTTTCAAATACATCATGCAAAAGAACTTGAAAATGCTTCTGATGTAATACCTTTTGTAAATCAAATTGAATCGCACCCGTATTTCAATAATCAGGAATTGATAGATTATTGCCTTGAGCATAAAATAGAAGTTACGGCATACAGTCCGCTCGGCAGCAATGAAAACGGATTGCTGGAAGATCCGATACTTATGAGAATAGCAAGAAAATACGGTAAAACCGTTGCACAAGTAATACTTCGTTGGAATTTGCAACGTGGAATTACATCAATCCCGAAATCTGTGAATAAAAAAAGAATAGAAGAAAATATAAATATATTCGATTTTGAATTATCTTCAGGAGATATGAACAAAATATTTGCATTGAATAAGAATGAAAGAGTATCGGCAGATCCGGATAATTTTAATTTTTAAAATAAAATGACCTCAAAAAGAGAATAAAACTTTTTGAGGTCATTTTTATTTGTTTTTTCTGGCATCTTTAGGACTTTGTCCCTTGTATCTTTTGTATAAAGCCGAAAAACGTCCGGGTGAACTGTATCCTACTGCTTTTGCAATATTTTTGATGTCTATATCGCTTGTCATGAGTAAATTTTCGGCAAAGTTTATTCTTTTTCTTTGCGTATATTCGGTAATACTCATGTTATGTATTTTTTTAAAAGTACTTTTCAATTTAGTGCCGCTCATCATTGCGATTTTCTCAAGTAATGATTGAGGTATTTTCATTGAATAATGGTCATTTATATAAAGACAAACTTTTTCAATTGCTTTTTTATCTGATAAAGGAACGGATTTTTTATTTTTACTTTTTAAAAAAGCATTGATTGTAATACTGAGCCATTCTTTGGCGATACCTTCAAAAAATAAATCTGCGGCAGGTTTTTCCATGGTACAGTTTAATATTTTATTTGCAAGTTTTTTTATAGGTTCAGTTATGGTATCTCTTGTTGAGAGAAATACATGTGATACATTATTTCTTTTAAGTTGCAATGATTCCACAACATATTTTTTCAACATATTTTCTTTAAATTTTAAACTTACTCCGTAAAAAATTGAATTCTTGTGGAAAATATAATTGTTTTCACGAAATACATCCATAATCAATATTGTATTAGGTCCTATATTTTGATATGGTGTGTCCCATTCTCCGTTGCAAGAAATAATATAGTTTGAAATCAAAGATAAATAATTGGATAAAAATTCAGATTCGTTAAAAACATAATCTTCTTTTATATACATATTATGTATATCTATATAAAAATCTTTTCCTTCGTAAATCCAATATGTTCCGGAATATTCCGAGTTATTACATGAAAAAGTTTTTCCGGCAGGACTGTATAAAGGGGTTTCTGCAAGTTGTAATCTGAATTTTTTTATTAAATCATCAAAATTTTTCATAAATTATCCTATCACGATTAGACGATAAAATGATTAATCTTATTTCTGTGTTTTATTGTAACATGTAATTTTCGTTGATACAATTTAAGTATAAGCTGTAAAAATAATATTGGATTTGATTTATATCTGTCTAATTGTTATATAGGAGGGTTTATGGAAATTTATAAAAAAATGTTTAAATATGTACCGGAAAAGAAATGGTACATTGTAATATCCGTAATATGTTCTGCGCTTTCCGCATTTTTGACTGTAGGTGCATATTATTATGTTTATAAATTTTTAATTAAGCTTTTGAGTTTAAACTTGCAAAGTGCTTGGGATGCGGGAATGAAAGTGGTTTTATTATTGATTTCAGGTTCGATTGTTTACTATATATCTGTAATTTTATCGCATATATTCGCATTCAGACTTGAAACTAATTTAAGAAAGTACGGTATAAATTTGTTGAGTAAGGCAAGTTTTAAATTTTTTGATTTGTATCCTTCGGGTTTGGTAAGAAAATTGATAGATGATAATGCTTCAAATACTCATACTGCCGTTGCTCATCTTATACCGGATAATGCAAGAGGGATGTTTTCGCCGTTGCTTGCGATAATGTTAGGATTTTTTATTGATATTAAACTAGGAGTAACTTTGCTTGCACTTGTGGGAATTTCAGTTTTCATTTTAAGCAAAATGATGGGTGAACAAAAATTTATGGAAAAGTATCAAAAATCATTGGAAGTGCTTAGTGATGAAACTGTTGAATATGTAAGAGGCATTCAGGTAGTAAAAATTTTTAGAACTTCAATAACTACATTTCGTTCTCTCTATGAAGCTATAATGAATTATTCGAAGAATGCCTATGAATACGCACAGAGTTGTAAGATACCTTATACAATTTATAATTGGATTTTTTTCGGTTTGGTTTGCATTGTTTTGCCTGTTTTGTTTTTCTTTGAAGATATTGTAAATATAGATATACGAATTCTTGTCGAGCTACTTATGTTGTTCTTTTTGACAGGAGTTATTTTTGCTGCATTCATGAAAATAATGTACATAGGAATGCATACCTTTCAGGGGAGTGAATGTATAAGAAAACTTGAAGATTTATATGAATCTATGGAAAAGGAAAGAATGGTATTCGGCTCTGTTTCTGAATTTAAAAATTATAATATTGATTTTGAAAATGTAACATTTGCATATAAAGACAGAAATGTAATTGAAAATTTAAGTTTTTCACTTGATGAAGGTAAAATTTATGCATTGGTCGGAGAGTCCGGCAGCGGAAAAACAACGATTGCAAAATTAATTTCAGGTTTTTATTCGGTAAATGAAGGTGTAATAAAGATAGGGGATATACCAATACAAAATTATTCATATGAAACTTTATCTAAGAATATTGCATTCGTATTTCAAAACTCAAAATTATTTAAAACGGATATATACACAAATGTAGCTATAGGTAGAAAAAATGCAACACGAAAAGAAGTTTTGAATGCACTTCATTTAGCATCTTGCGATTCGATTTTAGACAAATTGCCCAATCGTGAAAATACTGTAATCGGAAGTAAAGGTATAAATCTTTCTGTCGGAGAAAAACAAAGAATAGCTATAGCACGTGCAATATTAAAAGATGCAAAAATAATTATAATGGACGAAGCATCCGCATCGACTGATCCGGAAAATGAATATGAAATACAAAAAGCATTTAAATCATTGATTAGAGGAAAGACGGTAATCATGATAGCGCATCGGTTATCAGCAATTAAAAATGTGGATGAAATTCTCGTGATGGAAAAAGGAAAAATTATAGAAAGAGGAAGCGATTTGAGTTTAAGCAAGTATGAATCAAAATATGATGCCTATAAGAAAATGTACGGTAAAGCAAATGAATGGAGGCTTGTATGATAAAATTCTATGAACAAAGATTTGCACTTACAAAGAAAGGTGCAAAAGGACTTACAAAAGCTACAATGCTTTCACTTATAGTTTATTTTATACAAATGCTTCCGGTTATATTGCTTATGAAACTTTGCGACGATATTCTGAAAGGGATATTATCCGATGCAGGTTTATACAGCATATTATCAATAATTATTTTGGTGATTTTATATCCGGCACTTTTAAAGGAATATGATTTATTGTATAACGCGACTTATAAAGCAAGCGCAAATTTACGTATAGATACGGCAGAAAGAATGCGTAAGTTACCGTTATGGTATTTTTCCAGACACAATATTTCCGATATGACGCAAATGATTATGAGTGACATTACAGGAATTGAACACGCGATGTCACACAGTATACCTAAAGTGTTCGGATTTATAGGGTTTTTTATTTGTATATCCGTTTTAATGTTTTTTGAAAACTTGAAAATGTCAATAGCGGTTATAACACCTATTTTATGTAGTTTTGCATTTATACTTTTATCACGAAAGATGCAAATAAAAATACATAACAAATATTTCAAACAATTACGAGAAAATTCAGAAGCATTTCAAGAAACTATAGAAATGCAACAAGAAATAAAAAGTTATTGTTTGAGTAAATATATTAATAAAAAGCTTAATAAAAAAATGGATTTGTCCGAAAAAATGCATTTAATCGGAGAAATCAAGCAGTCTGTAATAATGATTTTTTCTATTTTGACAGGTTACTTGGGGGTTGGAATTGTAATTATAACCGGAACATATCTTTTGATGACGGAACAGATAACTCTCGTTTATATGATAGGATATTTTCTTGCAAGTTTAAAATTTAAAGAAATAGTAGACTCTTCCGAAGAAAATATAATGGAAATTTTATATCTTACACCTAAAATCGAGCGTATACGTGAAATGAAAAATGTTGAAACGGAGGAGGGTAAAGATTTTGAATTTTCAAATTTCGATATAGAATTGGAAGATGTAGAATTTTCTTATGAAAAAGGCATAAAAGTTTTGAATGGTGTATCGTTTAAAGCAAGACAAGGAGAAGTTACTGCAATTGTAGGGAAAAGTGGTTGCGGCAAAAGCAGTATTTTGAAATTGATATCTAAACTTTATGATTATGATAAAGGAAAAATAATTATCGGCGGAAAGAATATAAAAAATATTTCTACCGATTCATTGTTTAAGAATATTTCAATGGTATTTCAAGATGTTGTGTTATTTAACACTACAGTTTATGGAAATATTTTGATTGGACGTAAAGATGCAACGAGAGAAGAAGTATATGAAGCAGCAAAACTTGCAGGTTGCGATACTTTTATAAAAAAGCTTTCAGATCAGTATGAAACTGTTGTGGGTGAAAACGGTGCAACATTGTCAGGCGGAGAAAGGCAGCGAATTTCTATAGCACGTGCATTTTTAAAAAATTCTCCGATTTTGATATTGGATGAATTTATGACAAATCTTGATATAGAAACTGAAAAGGAGATACAATTAAGTCTTAATGAATTGATAAAAAATAAAACCGTTATAGTAATTTCACATAGAATGAAATCCATAGAAAAGGTAAATCATATAGTTGTTATAAACAACGGGGTTGTAGAGTGTGAAGGAACTCATGAAGAATTGATTGAGAAATCTTTTGTATATAATGAACTTTTGAATAAATCGAAAATGATAGAAGATTTTATTTATTAACCAATAAAAAAAGACCGTTTGAAAAATTAATTATAATTTCTCATTCGGCCTTTTTTTACATTGTTCGTTTTCCGAGTGAAGGGTGATTTACCTGTTTAAGACTGCGTTTTTCTATAAGAGTCAATGCTTTTTGCATACTTATATCTTCTCTTTTGTCTTTTGTTTCATATACAAGCAAAGGATTGTCCGTATTTAATTCACTTGCGGGAAGGTATACATATTCTTTTAAAAAGTTATCACCATAAATGAATCCTGACAAAAGTTTGCTTTCTGCAACCTTATGCATCGGTATCCTCCAAATCACATATAAATAAAGGTTTGAAATTCAAGTAGTCTGCTGAAGTAAGATGAAGACGTATTCCGTCAACTTCGCTCGGAATGTTGTAAAAATGAGGATTGCCGTGTATATGTCCGTAAATACAATCTGTTGCACCGTATTTTTTCATTATATCGTGCATATGAGTTGGATTACGTGCTTCATCATAAGGCGGATAGTGAAGGCATGCAATAATGCGTTCGCAAGGAAGTTTTTGTGCGGAAATCAAACCTCGCTCCATGCGTCCTTCTTCACGTGCCAAAATTTTTTCATCATCTTTTGTAAATTTTCGTGAAGTTTCCGCTATCCAACCTCTGGTACCGGTGAGAGCTATTTGTCCTACTTTTATAGCACAATTATGAATGAATTCAAACTTACCTTGCGTCATTTTGGTCATTTTAGTAACCGTATCCCACCAATAATCGTGATTACCTCTGACAATTATTTTTCGTCCGGGAAGATTTCCTATCATAAGCAAATCTGAAATGGCAGTTTTTAAGTTCATAGCCCAAGATAAGTCACCTGCCAAGATGACGGTATCTTCAGGTTTAATCGTTTCGAGCCATGAATTGACAATTTTTTGGCGATGATTTTTCCAATGATCCCCGAAAATATCCATCGGTTTGGTAGGAGGATCGCCGGAAAGATGAAAATCGCTGAAAGCATATAATTTCATATTAAACTCCGAAGTATTTTTCAGAAAGAAGCAGTTTTTTTATAATATTTCTGTTCTTATCTGAAAGTGTATTTGTTATGTAATATCCTCTGTGTAAAGGATTTGTTGTAATAATCGGAATAATTTTTGCGTGAATTTTTTCCAAATTATAAAAGAAAATATTGTAACTTGTGCAATTTATAGGAAAATCGTTTAATAAAAATTTTGCACAATTTTGTATTGCATCGGAAAAATTATTTATATTTCCGTCTTTATTCAGTGTAACGGTAAATTCTCCGATTCCGTAAATAGGCACATTTGAAAATTTTAAAGTGTAATCGCAATTTTCATTTATAATCGGACCTGAAAAATTTTTCTCATCAATATTCAGTTTATAATCATAGTCTTTAAAACCCATTATTTGTGAGTGAGGATGTCTTTGAGAACCTCCGGAAAAAGGTCCGTAATTTCTGAAACAGATTACTGACTTAAATTTTCCGCTCGAGTCTGTTTTCAGCCATCTGTCAAATAAAAAAGAAAAAACATCGTGCAATTTATCGGAATCATATCGAGTAAATTCATCATCGTGTTTTTCAGTTTCAATTATAACCGTAGGCCATGTTCTATCCAGTACGGGATATTTATTCATAAGCCAAATTATATCGTTTTTACGTTCAAGAATATTTGTCAAAGTATCTCTTCTGCAAAAAGGACATTCTTTTTTATTTGAATAGTAGGGTTTTTTATTTCCTATGTCTAAATTGAAAACAACAGATTTTTGCATATATTATTCCTCTTCGGTTATTATAGCATACCGAAATAAAAGGTAATTAAAAAATAATTCATCGGAAAAATAAATTAAAAAAATTATTGACAAAAATAATGCTATACGATATTATTGTAACATAATACTTCATTAACTAAGTAAAGTAATAAAGAAATCAGGAGGGCTTATGAAACAATGGAAGAAAATGTTGGTGGTCGGTATGGTGGCTGCCGGCGTTGTAGGGCTGGTTGCAGGCTGCGGTTCGGATTCCGCAAAAAATGACAGTACTCAGAAGCCCAAGAAGATTATTGCGGGTTTGGATGATACGTTTGCACCGATGGGATTTCGTGATGAGAACGGAAATATTGTAGGATTCGATGTGGATATTGCAAAAGCCGTATCAAAAGAAATCGGTGTTGAAATTGAATTTAAACCGATTGATTGGGCAAGTAAAGAAAGTGAATTGAATTCGGGACGTATAGATTGTATTTGGAACGGTTTGAGTATAACGCCCGAGCGTGAAGAGAAAATGGATTTTACAAATCCTTACATGAACAATGACCAAATTTACGTTGTTATGGATAATTCAGATATTAAATCTGCAAGTGATTTGAAAGGTAAACGCATTTGTTTCCAGGAGGGATCGACTGTAGACCTTGCTTTGAATAAGAATATGGATTTACGACATTCGTTCGGTGAAATCAAGACTTATCCGGACTTCACTTCATGTTTCCTTGATCTTGATGCAAACAGAGCGGATGCGGTTTTAGTTGACGGAATTTTGGCAGATTACTATATGACAAAATCTCCGGGTAAATATCGCAGATTACCGGAAAAATTATCAACGGAACCGTTTGCAATCGGTGTGAAAAAAGGTAATGAAGAGATAGTAAAAATGTTAAACGAAGGAATAGAGAAGGTTAAAGCAAGCGGAGAAGCTGCAAAAATTTCTCAAAAATGGTTCCAACGTGATGTAATCGGATGAGACTTGAAAGAGGAGCGTAACAACGCTCCCTTTTGTTTTGTTTATCGGTTGTTGAAGAAGGGTGAATAAATGTCTTATATACAAGGAATTTTACCGCAAATGATTAGCGGATTGGGTGTGTCGGCACAAATTTTTATAATAACTTTGGTATTATCTCTTCCTTTAGGTATACTTCTATCGTTATTGCGTGTATCCGGTGTTTCCGTTATAAAAAATTTGGCCGGCGTATATATTTACATAATGCGAGGTACACCGCTTATGTTGCAAATATTGTTTATATACTACGGATTACCGTTAATTTTGGGAAATTCGTTTCAAATGAATGATTTTTCATCTGCAATTATCGCATTTGTAGCAAATTATGCAGCTTATTTTGCAGAAATTTTCAGAGGCGGTATACAATCCATCGGTAAAGGGCAGTACGAAGGAGCACAAGTATTGGGATTTAATTATAGTCAAACAATGAGATATATAATTTTGCCTCAAGTGGTAAAAAGAGTCCTTCCGCCGCTAGGAAATGAAACTATTACATTGCTTAAAGATACTTCGCTTGTATATATTCTTGCCATGAACGATCTTATGAGAGTTACACGTTCAATCGTTCAAAGAGATTTTGATACAACGGCATTTTTGGTAGCAGGAGTGTTTTATCTTGTATGTACATTTGTGCTTACTAAAATACTTACTTGGCTTGAAAATAAATATGCGGTATATAGTGAATGAGGTGTGATATGAAATTTATTGAAATGAAAAATATATACAAAGCATTCGGTGAACATGAAATTTTAAAAGATGTAAATCTTTCCGTAGACAAGGGACAAGTTGTATCTGTTATAGGTCCGTCGGGTGCCGGTAAAAGTACATTACTCAGATGCCTTAACAGATTGGAAGAAATAAATAAGGGAAGTATTTATATAGACGGGGAATGTCTTGCAAAAGAAGAAAACGGAAATGTAATTTATGCCGACGAAAAAATGTCAAAAAAATTACTTGGTAAAACAGGAATGGTTTTTCAGTCATTTAATTTATTTCCACACATGACGGTTGCAGAAAATATTATTGCGGCACCTGTATACGTAAAGAAAATGAAAAAAGAAGTTGCACTTGAAATTGCGAAAGAAATGCTTGCAAAAGTAGGCCTTGAACAAAAAATGGATGCATATCCCGGAAATTTATCGGGAGGACAAAAACAACGTGTTGCAATTGCACGTGCGCTTGCAATGAATCCTGAAATTATTTTGTTTGATGAACCCACTTCGGCATTGGATCCGGAACTTACAGGTGAAGTTCTTAAAGCAATTAAAAGACTTGCAGAAGAAAAAATGACAATGATTATAGTTACTCATGAGATAGCTTTTGCAAGGACGGTATCGGATAAAATAATATTTATGGTAGACGGATGTATTGAAGAAGAAGGAAACAGTGAAGAAATATTCAATAATCCGAAAAGCATAAGAACAAAAGCTTTTTTGAAATCAGTTTTGTAATATATGAATACCGATTTTACAAATAGAACAACGGTAAAATCGGTATTTTTTATTTTAAGTGTTATACTATATTAAAGTATGCGGTAAATTATAATTTTAAAAAGGAAATATAATGAAATCTTTTAAAAATATTTTTATTATACTTATGTTATTTACGACAATTTTAACTGCAGGTTGTTCACGAGTATCCGTACATGTACAAAAAGCTGAATTTACAAAAAAACCTTTTGTATATGAAGAAGAAATAAAAATGGAAGCTTCGCAGACAATACCGATTATTCCTATCGTATCAGGAAAAATAATTTCAGGTAAACCGGATATAGGACAAAAAGTAAAAGCCGGAGATATTTTGTTTAAGCTGGATACTTCAAAATACGAAGAAGAACTTTCATCACTTAGCAAAAAAAGTGTAAATAACGAAGTTTACGAAGAAGATGATCCGGCTGTACTTTCATTGGTTAATCAAGGAATAATTACAAAAGCCGAATATAATAAACTTATGCAAAAGAAAGGAATAAAACATTCAAACAATGCAGTAAATGAAATTCAGTCGCAAGCGAAACTGAATACAATTGCAAAAATTATAGAAGAATGTACCGTAAAATCTCCTATAGACGGAGTCATTTCCGAGTTGTTTATAGGAGAAAATCAATCAGTAATTTCGGGTAAACCGGCACTTGTCGTAAGTCAAAATGCATATGTTTGCGGAAAAATTTCATTACCGGAAAATATTGGAGATGCTCTCGAAGAATCGGGTAAATTAAATAAATTGAAAGTACAATTGATTGACGGAGAAAACACGATTGACGGGGAATTTAAAGTAAATAAAGCGGAAAACGGACACAAAACATATAAAGTAGAATTTAAAAATAAAGATAATGAATTGAAAGTAGGAAAAAAATATAAAGTACATATAGAAACAGAACGTGAGATACCATGTATTGTGCTGCCGGTAAAAGCACTTATAGGAGAAGATACCGTAGCAATAGTAACTGAAAGCGGACTTGCAGATATGAAAACGGTAAAAGTGGCTTATAATGACAATAAAAATATTTTTATCATAGACGGCATAAACGAAGGTGAAGAGGTTATTGTAAATCCGCCGAAAAATTTGGAAATAGGTGTACAAGTAAATGAAGTTTAAAAAATCCGTATTTACGGATTTTTTAAATTGGTAAACAAATTGAATATAATTTATAATATAAAATGAAATAATGTAAACTTAAACGATGTAAGGGGATTTCATGAAATTACTTCGATTGACAATGCAAGGCTTTAAATCTTTTGCAGATAAAACGACAATAGAATTCAGTGACGGAATGACCGTTATAGTAGGACCCAACGGTTGCGGTAAAAGTAATATATCGGATGCTGTTCGCTGGGTTTTGGGTGAACAAAATGTAAGAAATTTAAGAGGACAAAAATCTGAAGATATTATTTTCTCCGGATCGGAAACAAGAAATACAAAGCAAGTTGCGGAAGTTACAATGGTACTTGACAATGAAGACGGAAAATTACCGTTGCAAACTGCAGAAGTAACTATAAGCAGACGTGTATTCAGAAGCGGTGAAAGTGAATTTTATATAAATAAAAGATCCTGTCGCTTGAAAGATATTCATGAACTTTTGGCAAACAGCGGACTTGGAAAAGGAACACTTGCAATTATAGGACAAAATCGTGTAGATCAAGTATTGACAGCTCAACCTGAAGAAAGGAGACTGATTTTTGAAGAAGTTGCAGGAATCAGTCTTTTTCGTATGCGTAAAAATGAAGGACTAAGAAAGCTTGAAAAAACAGATGAAAATATGAATCGTGTAAAAGATATGACGGCACTTTTGGACGAACAATTGGTGCATTTAAAAGAAGCTGCCGAAAAAACAAAAATTTATCGTAAGTATGAAGAAGAGCAAAAAGCAATCAATATAACGGAACATTTATTGAAACTTGCATCTGTAAACAGAATGATTTCAAAATATGAAACGGAAATCAGAAATTTGACAGATGAAAATGTAAAATATGAAACGGAAATATCAAAATTTACAACAGAAAAAGCAAAATTTGAAATAAAGAATGAAGAAAGTAAAAAAGAGCTTCGTGAATCAAATGAAAAAGTTGCAAAATGTTTGCAAGAATTGGAAAAAATACGCAGTGACTACAGAATAAGAGAATCCTTACTTCAGCAAGTTAAAGATAAACTTCAGAAATTGAAAGAAGATGAAGAAGATCAAAACCTTGCGGAAAATGAAACAAAAGAAGAATTGTCGGCGGTAATTGAAGATTTAAAGAAATGTATTTCAGAAAAAGAAGAAAAAGAAAAGGAACTGTTACAAGCTGAAGAAGAAAAAAGTAAAATATCTTCTATACTTCAGCATGAAAAAGAAGAATATTATAAAGCACTGGATGTAGATAAAAAACAACTTGCAGAAAGAGAACGTTTAAAACAGGAATTTTTACATATAAAGCAAGAAAAAGTAAGACTGTTAGAAGAAAAAAGCAAAAAACAAAGGATTTGGAATTAATAAAAAATCAACGTAATGAAACTGAAAGAAAACTTAAATACATAACCGAATCAATTGAAAAATTGCAAAAAGAAATTTCGGTAAAAAAGAAAAATTCGGAAGAAACAGGTAAAAATTTAAGAAAAATACAAAACGAGCAGTTTATTATTTTACGTGAATTCAATGACACTCGAACAACTTACGAAAAAATAAAAGATAAAAGAGAATATTTGTCAAGTTCAGACAGAGAAAATGCAAATTTCACAAGTGCTACAAGAAGCGTTCTGTCAAATATTTCCATGTTTGGAAACGGTATATTCGGTACTGTAGGACAACTCCTTAAAGTTCCGGATGAATATGCAGATGCGGCAGAAGTTATATTAGGTGGTAAAGTTTCAAATATAGTAGTAGATACATCAAAAACTGCACAGAATATAATTGAATGGTTGAAAAGAAAAAAACTTGGAAGAACTACATTTTATCCATTGGCTTCAATAAGAAGAAAGCATAGAAATGAAATAGAAAAAGAAATTCTCGAAATTGAAGGTGTTAGAGGATTTGCAAAAAGTATTTTCAAATATGATAAAAAATACTCCGAATTATTTGAATATTTATTAAATGGTACAGTGATTACGGAAAATTTGACGATTGCACGTAAATTATCCGATAAGTATAATCATACATTACGTATAGCAACGCTTGACGGTCAAATTATACATGCAGGAGGATCACTTACAGGAGGATCACTTAAAAAAAGTGAAAATACATTCTTCGGAAGAAAGAAAGAAATAGAAAAACTTTTAAAAGAAGAGAAAAATTTTGAAGAAAAATTAAAGAATTTGAAGCAAAAACGTTTAAATATAGATTTTGAATGTTCGAATTTATCGGACAAAGTAACAGAAGTACAGGAAAATTGTAAAAAGCTTGAGATAGATTATGCGTCATTAATTTCAAAAAAAGAAGGACTTGTAAACTCATTTAACGTATATAAATCAAATGAAGAAAAAAATAATATAGAACTTCAAAAAGTGTCAGATGATTTGAAAAGCATAGAAGAAAAAATAAAAGTTTTTTCTGAAAAGGATATTTCTGCAAATTCATTGAAAAATACAGCCGATGACGGTAAGTTGAAATATTGGACGGAAAAAGAAGAAAAGGTGAAATCATCTATATCATCGATACAAGTTGATTTGGCGAAACTTCAGGAAGCAATTCATTTTAATCAAAAAATGAAAACTGAACGGGAAAATTATTCTATACTTCAAAAAAATGAACGTACCGAGCTTAATCAGGAAATAGCGGAAACTGTTGAAAAAGAAAAAAATATATCAAAAGAATTGGTACAGATGGAAGAATTATTTAAAACCAATCAAAAAAATTATGAAGATTCAAAAATAATACAAAATAATCTACAAGAAAAATATGATATTTTTGAACAAGAACAAAAAACAAATGATGTTGAATGGCGTAAAATTCAAGAAGAATCCGCAAAACTTCAAAGTAAAATAACCGAACGAAAAATAAGGTTGGAAAATTTTAAAGAACAGGAATTGCAAGTTGTAGAATTTTTTAAAGAAAATAATTTAACTGTAGAAAATGCCGAAAAACTTCGTGTTGAAGGTAATATGCAAAGTATAAGCGGCAAAAAAATCGAAATTGAACGAAAAATTTCAGAATTGGGAAGTGTAAATCCCAACGGCGTTGAAGAGTATGAAATGCAATTAAGGCGTAGAGAGTTTTATGAAACACAAATTCATGACTTGGTAAAAGCGAAGGAAGGATTGCAAACTGTAATTGAAGATATAGATAAAAAAATGGAAAAAGAATTTAAAGATGCGTTTTCTTTAATAAATAAAGAGTTCAACCGCATTATGAATTTGATGTTTGACGGGGGTAAAGCAAGACTTGAATTGACAGATGAAAAATCTCCGTTGGATGGAGGTGTGGAAATTTATCTTCAACTTCCGGGTAAAAAACGCCAGTCATTGACGCTCATGTCCGGAGGTGAGCGTGCATTGACGGTAATAGCACTTCTTATTTCATTTATGGCATATAAACCGGCTCCGTTTTGTTTTGTAGATGAAATAGATGCATCGCTTGACGATGCAAATGTCGCACGATATAGCAGCATGATTGCAGATTACAAAAAGAAAACACAATTCATTGTTATATCGCATCGTAAAAAAACAATGGAATATGCCGATACCTTGCAAGGCGTTACGATGGGCGAAAAGGGTGTTTCATCGTTAATTACAGTTCATATGAAAGATTACATAAAGGAGAGCAATAATGAGCTTTTTTGATCGAATAAAAAAAGGACTTGAAAAAACAAAAAAAGGATTAATACAAAACATTGAATCTATAGTTATAGGATATGCACATATAGACGAAGAATTTTTAGATGATTTGGAAATGATTTTAGTTTCTGGTGATTTGGGCGTAAGAACAACGGACTATCTTATGCGTCAAATCAGACGAGGAGTAAAAGAAGGCAATATTTCAAATACAAGCGAAGTTATGCCGTTTATTGAAAAAACAATGATTGAGCTTCTTACTGAAAATGATGAAAAAGAAGAAAATCATGTTCCCGAGGTGTATTTAATTGTCGGTGTAAACGGTGTAGGTAAAACTACAACGATAGGTAAGTTGGCTTATCAGATGAGTAAAGCAGGTAAAAAAGTATTATTGGCGGCAGGAGATACTTATCGTGCTGCAGCATCCGAACAGTTGACTATATGGGCTGAAAGGACAGGTTCGGACATAGTTAAACATGCAGAGGGAGCAGATCCTGCAGCAGTGGCTTTTGATGCATTGACAGCAGCGAAGGCAAGAAATATAGATGTGGTATTGGTAGATACCGCAGGAAGAATTCAGACGAAAACAAACTTGATGAATGAACTTGGAAAAATAAATAAAGTAATGAAAAAAGTAATTCCCGATGCACCTCATCAGACACTTTTGGTGCTTGATGCCACAACCGGACAAAATGCAGTAAGTCAAGCAAAACATTTTAAAGAAGTGGTGGATATAACAGGAATAGTTTTGACAAAATTGGATGGAACCGCCAAAGGTGGAGTTGTATTGTCAATACATGAAGAATTGAAAGTTCCGGTAAAATGGATAGGACTTGGGGAACGTGAAGATGATTTACAGAAATTTGACGCATCCGTATTTGTAAAAGCACTTTTTGAAAACAGCGAACAATCAATGAAAGAAAGTACAAAAATATAATTGTAAATAATAATTTTAAGCAGTTTGAAATTAACGGTAAAAACGGTTTGTAACTTATAATTTGACAAGAAGCAAACCGTTTTATTTTTATGTTATGCAAAATATGGAAATTCAGATTTAATGCATATAAAAAACCCTTCAATTCACAATGAAGTAAACTGAAAGGTTTAGGTACAAAATTGTTAAACTTCAAAATATTTTTTTACATAATCTATAAAAATTTTTACCGGTGTAGACTGCGTCATTGCCTGTTTATATAACAAATGACTCGGTCGCATAAGCGGTCTGTGATGATTATCATAAACCGGTTCACGATTTATATGAGGCATACATTTCGGAAGAATATCTGCCGGAACCAATGAATACCCAAGTCCCTGATTGACGATTTCAACACAAGTAAAACAATCACTTACCGTAAGCATAGATTGCGGAGAATCAGAAAAATTATGGCGCCACCATTTATCGCGTATTTCATCTAGAGAAGGATCTGAACGATAACGTATGGCAGGTTCTTTTATAAGTGTTTTATAATCTATCGTATGTGCCGAAATAAGGTACAAAGGTGCATCTTCCAATAAAATATCCGTATCCGGCCAATCTTGATTACCACGTACAATTGCAAGATGAATATCTTCTTTTTTCAATAATTTTACCAGATGATCGCTTGTATCGGTTGTCAGCGAAATTTCAACATCATTGTAATTTGATAGAAAGCCTTTCAAAATTTTAGGAATATAAGATTGTGCAAACGATTCACTTGCACCTATACGTAAAACGCCTGAAATGGAATTAGGTTCATGAGTAACATAATTTTTCATGTCCTGATATTGCTGGAGTTCTTTTTCCGCAAAAGAGTACAGTCTGTTTCCGGCGTCTGTAAAATGTACACCTTTATTTGTACGAATAAATAAAGGACAGCCTATTTCCTTTTCCATTTGGCTTAATCTATATGTCAAAGAAGGTTGAGTCATAAAAAGTCTTTTTGCGACTTTATTAATACTGCGTTCCTCTCGTAAATATATAAGAATTTTCCAATCTGTATTATTCATTTGACTGTTCCCCTTTTATAATTTTCTGATATAGAACTTTTTTATTATATTATAACAAATCAATAAAAATATCAATAATTTGTAAAACAAAGAGGAATAAATAAACACTTGCAAAAATGCAGTATTAGAATATATAATATAAATATCTGAAATATATTCGGGCGATTAGCTCAGCTGGGAGAGCGTCTGCCTTACAAGCAGAATGTCGGCAGTTCGATCCTGTCATCGCCCACCAAAAAGAACACGATTGTGTTCTTTTTTTCATAAAAAACAGTTGCAAAAAGCAAAAAACTTTGTTATTATAGCAAAGTAACATTCCTGAATAGCTCAGTTGGTAGAGCAATCGGCTGTTAACCGATCGGTCGTAGGTTCGAGTCCTACTTCAGGAGCCAATGGCCCGTTCGTCAAGCGGTTAAGACACCGCCCTTTCACGGCGGAGTCGGGGGTTCGAATCCCCCACGGGTCACCATTCGGGCGATTAGCTCAGCTGGGAGAGCGTCTGCCTTACAAGCAGAATGTCGGCAGTTCGATCCTGTCATCGCCCACCAAAAGGACACATATGTGTCCTTTTTTATTTTGCAAGTTTCAAAAAAATAAAAACTCATAAACGTTTATCGTGAAATAAACATTTATGAGTAAGATTTAAATATTCTTTAAAATATTTAAAGATGAGTGGTAATGGCCTTCTTTAAAATGTTGATCTATTAAAAAATCGACAAATTTTTGAGTAATCGGAGAAAGTTCACGATTTTTCAAAGTATACAAGAATCTGTAACATCTGAACGTGTCGGACGGAAGAATGTATACTTTCAAATCACCGGGAACGGGTTCTCCCGGACTTAAAGGTGCAAAAACAATCGCTCTGTTTTCCAACGCCCATTGTAAAGCTGTAGATTTGCTTGTACTTATTGATAAAGGATTTGTAGATATGAACAGCGTTTTGCAATAATTTGCAATTAATTCTTGTGACTCGGGAATAGTGCAAAACGGAACGTTCAATAAAGTACTTTTCAAAGATTTAATAGGAAACTTCAATAATTTCTTTTCATCATCAATAAATACATCGTTTTGTACGAAATTGTTTAGAAGTTTACTTTTTTTATTAATATAAATAGCCAATCGGGATTCACAAGTTAAATGTGTGTCAAATAATTCAGGTTGAGGTAGTAGTTTGTTGCATAAACCCAATTCCGCAATACCTGATTTAAGTAATTGCATTTGTTTGTTTATATCGTGCTCTTGAAAATCAAAATAGGTGTCGGGATAAATTTTTGTAAAAGGAATAACTGAAGCACTTATAATTCCCGAAGTAAGAGAAGAGGAAATTGCGATGTGAATGGTTCCTCTGGCACCGTTTGTGCAATTTATAATATCTTTTTCTATACTGTTTTCTATAGCTATAAGATTTTTGGCGCTTTTATACAAAATTTGTCCGGCAGGCGTGATTTCTATATGTCTTTGTCCGGGCCCTGTTTTAATTAATTGTGTTTTATATTTTTTTTGTAAAATCTTAATATGTCTTGTTAATGTAGGCTGAGCAATATGTAAAATACTTGCTGCACGTGTTAAACTTCCTGTTTCGGATATAGTAATGAAACTTTTATATAAAGATGTATCCACTTGATTTACTTATCCTCCCTATTAAATTTAACATCCTTGTTTTATATCTAAAAATAGCATAAAAATCTAGTTATCCGCATAAAAACTGGACTTATCACACTTTATCAAGGTCAAAACCACTCAATTTACTACTAATTTACTACTTATGAATGAGCTTTGATACGACGATTTATCCTTGAAAAGTGAAGATATAAAGATACTTCCAATAAAATTTGAATATTTAATAGGTAGACACTTCAAAAAATGAGGTGTCTATTTTTTTACCCGATTTTGAAAGGAAGTGAACTTATGAAAACAAAAAATCAAGAATCAAAAGGTCGTTCCCCACTCTTTAAGACCATCAAACATTCATTCAGCCAATAAAAAAGAAAGGATAGGTAAAAATATGGAACTTAAATTTGTGATTCCCAACATGGAAAAAACATTCGGCAATTTAGAATTTGCTGGCGAGGATAAAGTCGTTCAGCGAAGAATCAACGGACGGCTAACTGTCTTATCAAGAAGCTATAATCTCTATTCTGATGTTCAAAGAGCAGATGATATTGTGGTGGTGCTTCCTGCTGAAGCTGGCGAAAAACATTTCGGCTTTGAGGAACGTGTGAAGTTAGTCAATCCACGTATTACCGCAGAGGGCTACAAAATCGGCACTCGTGGTTTTACAAATTACCTTTTACATGCTGACGACATGATAAAAGAATAAAGAAAGAGAGGAAAAATGATGAGATTAGCAAATGGCATTGTATTAGATAAAGACACGACTTTTGGAGAATTGAAATTCTCTGCTCTACGTCGTGAAGTGAGAATCCAAAATGAAGACGGGTCGGTTTCAGATGAAATCAAGGAACGTACCTATGACTTAAAATCCAAAGGACAAGGACGCATGATTCAAGTAAGTATTCCTGCCAGCGTGCCTTTGAAAGAGTTTGATTATAACGCACGGGTGGAACTTATCAATCCCATTGCGGACACCGTTGCTACTGCCACCTATCAAGGAGCAGATGTTGACTGGTATATCAAGGCAGACGATATTGTGCTGACAAAGGATTCTAGTTCATTCAAAGCTCAACCACAAGCAAAGAAAGAACCGACACAAGACAAATAGTCGCTAGGTAGAAAGGAGACTTTTTCGCATGAAACAGCGTGGTAAAAGGATTCGCCCATCTGGTAAAGATTTAGTCTTTCATTTTACGATAGCGTCACTCCTGCCTGTTTTCCTGCTGGTTGTCGGACTGTTTCATGTGAAGACAATCCAGCAGATCAACTGGCAGGATTTTAACCTATCACAAGCAGATAAGATTGACATTCCCTATTTAATTATCAGTTTCAGTGTCGCAATTCTTATCTGCTTGCTGGTAGCGTTTGTATTCAAACGGGTTCGCTATGATACGGTTAAACAACTTTACCACCGTCAAAAACTGGCAAAGATGATACTTGAAAACAAGTGGTATGAATCTGAACAGGTCAAAACAGAGGGTTTCTTTAAAGATAGTGCTGGTCGTACAAAGGAAAAGATAACCTACTTCCCTAAAATGTATTATCGACTTAAAAATGGCTTGATACAGATACGGGTGGAAATCACGCTGGGAAAATATCAAGACCAACTCTTACACTTGGAAAAGAAATTAGAGAGTGGCTTGTACTGTGAGCTGACGGATAAAGAGTTAAAGGATTCCTATGTGGAATATACTTTGCTCTATGACACCATAGCCAGTCGTATTTCTATTGATGAAGTAGAAGCTAAAGATGGTAAACTTCGCTTAATGAAAAACGTATGGTGGGAATATGATAAGCTCCCTCATATGTTGATTGCTGGTGGTACAGGTGGCGGTAAAACTTACTTTATACTGACACTGATTGAAGCCTTGCTTCATACAGATTCAAAACTGTATATTCTTGACCCGAAAAATGCTGACCTTGCGGACTTAGGTTCTGTGATGGCAAATGTCTACTATAGAAAAGAAGACTTGCTTTCTTGCATTGAAACATTCTATGAAGAAATGATGAAACGTAGTGAGGAAATGAAGCAGATGAAGAACTATAAGACTGGCAAAAATTATGCTTACTTAGGTCTCCCGGCACACTTCTTAATCTTTGATGAATACGTCGCTTTCATGGAAATGCTGGGAACAAAAGAAAACACCGCAGTTATGAATAAGCTGAAACAGATTGTCATGTTAGGTCGTCAAGCTGGCTTCTTTCTAATACTGGCTTGTCAACGTCCAGACGCAAAATATTTAGGCGACGGAATCCGTGATCAGTTTAATTTCAGAGTGGTTTTAGGTCGTATGTCTGAAATGGGCTATGGCATGATGTTTGGCAGTGACGTACAAAAGGATTTCTTCTTAAAGCGAATCAAAGGTCGTGGCTATGTTGATGTAGGAACAAGTGTCATATCAGAGTTTTATACTCCCCTTGTACCAAAAGGATATGATTTCTTGGAGGAAATTAAAAAGTTATCCAACAGCAGACAGTCCACGCAGGCGACGTGCGAAGCGGAAGTCGCAGGTGTGGACTGATCTTGCTGGCTGGTGTGGCAATAGCCACGCCAGCACTTAACCCCCCGTATCTAACAGGGGGGTACAAATCGACAGGAAACAGTCAAAAAAACATTAGAAAATCCTTTGGTTACAAGGGATTTACAAAATTTCAGCGTATGTCAAATGGGCTTTAAAAGTTGACATACGCCTTTTTGATTGGAGGGATTTTTACTGAATGAACAAACTTGGTTACAGCATTTAAAAGAAAAACGCTTGGCTTATGGACTATCTCAAAACCGTTTAGCTGTTGCGACTGGTATTACAAGGCAGTATCTAAGCGATATTGAAACAGGAAAAGTCAAGCCATCAGAGGATTTACAGCAGTCCCTTTGGGAAGCTCTGGAACGCTTCAATCCCGACGCTCCCCTTGAAATGCTGTTTGATTATGTAAGGATTCGCTTTCCGACAACAGACGTACAGCAGGTGGTCGAAAACATCTTACAACTGAAACTGTCCTATTTTCTTCATGAGGACTATGGTTTCTATTCTTATTCAGAGCATTATGCTTTAGGCGACATATTCGTCCTTTGCTCCCATGAACTGGACAAAGGAGTTCTGGTGGAATTGAAAGGTCGTGGGTGCAGACAATTTGAAAGCTATCTTCTGGCACAACAAAGAAGCTGGTATGAGTTCTTTATGGACGTTTTGGTGGCTGGCGGTGTGATGAAACGCCTTGACCTTGCCATTAACGATAAGACAGGGATTTTGAATATCCCTGTACTCACTGAAAAGTGCCAACAGGAAGAATGTATCTCCGTCTTCCGCAGTTTTAAAAGCTATCGCAGTGGCGAACTGGTACGCAAAGAGGAAAAGGAATGTATGGGAAACACCCTCTATATCGGTTCATTACAAAGTGAAGTTTATTTCTGTATCTATGAAAAGGACTACGAGCAGTACAAGAAAAATGATATTCCCATTGAAGACGCAGAAGTAAAAAACCGTTTTGAGATTCGATTGAAAAATGAGCGTGCCTATTATGCAGTCCGTGATTTACTCGTCTATGACAATCCAGAGCATACCGCCTTTAAAATTATCAATCGGTATATCCGTTTTGTAGATAAAGACGATTCCAAACCTCGTTCTGATTGGAAACTGAATGAAGAATGGGCTTGGTTTATTGGGAACAATCGTGAACGATTAAAACTAACCACAAAACCAGAGCCTTACTCCTTCCAAAGGACGCTGAACTGGCTATCTCATCAAGTTGCCCCGACCTTAAAGGTTGCGATTAAACTTGATGAAATCAACCAGACGCAGGTTGTAAAAGACATTCTCGACCATGCGAAACTGACAGACCGACACAAGCAGATTTTGAAGCAACAGTCAGTAAAAGAACAGGACGTGATAACAACAAAAAAATAACTCAAATACAAATTCATTGAATATAGAGAGGAGAACATTTTTATGAATTTTGGACAAAACCTTTATAACTGGTTTCTATCAAACGCTCAATCACTGGTGCTTTTAGCAATCGTTGTGATTGGCTTGTATCTTGGCTTCAAGCGTGAGTTTAGTAAACTGATTGGCTTTCTCATCATTGCGATTATTGCGGTGGGCTTGGTGTTCAACGCTGCTGGAGTAAAAGACATTTTATTAGAGCTATTTAATCGCATTATCGGTGCTTAAATTAAACCGTTATTTTGTGGAATATAAGTGGTTTTCTTATGTTCCGCAAAAGAATGGTACACCAAACGAAGTGCGGTAGGGATTTTTGAATCTCTACAAAGAAAGGACGTGAACACATGGACGATATGCAAGTCTATATTGCCAACTTAGGTAAATACAATGAAGGAGAATTAGTCGGTGCTTGGTTTACCTTTCCCATTGATTTTGAAGAAGTCAAAGAGAAAATCGGCTTGAATGATGAATACGAGGAATACGCCATTCACGATTATGAGTTACCCTTTACGGTTGACGAATACACTTCTATTGGCGAACTCAATCGCCTATGGGAAATGGTATCGGAGTTGCCAGAGGAACTACAATCCGAGCTATCTGCTCTGCTCACTCATTTTTCAAGTATTGAGGAACTAAGCGAATATCAAGAGGATATTATCATTCACTCGGATTGTGATGATATGGCAGATGTCGCACGTTACTACATTGAAGAAACTGGAGTATTGGGCGAAGTGCCAACCAGTCTTCAAAACTATATTGATTACGAATCCTATGGTCGTGATTTAGAAATTTCGGGAACTTTTATCACAACCAATTATGGGATTTTTGAAATCGTCTATTGAAAGGATTGATTCTATGAAGAAAATACGAAGCTATACCAGTATTTGGTCTGTTGAGAAAGTGCTGTACTCCATCAACGATTTTAGACTTCCGTTTCCCATAACCTTTACGCAAATGACGTGGTTTGTCGTGTCACTGTTTGCGGTTATGATACTTGGCAACTTGCCACCTCTTTCCATGATTGAGGGAGCATTTCTCAAATATTTTGGAATTCCTGTGGCTTTCACATGGTTTATGTCTACAAAAACCTTTGATGGTAAAAAGCCTTATGGATTTTTGAAGTCTGTCATTGCTTATGCACTGCGACCAAAGCTGACCTATGCAGGGAAAAAAGTAACCCTTGGCAGAAACCAGCCACAAGAAGCCATTACGACAGTTAGGAGTGAATTTTATGGCATATCCAATTAAATACATTGAAAATAATCTGGTCTGGAATAAAGATGGCGAATGTTACGCCTATTATGAGCTTATTCCTTACAATTACTCATTCCTAAGTCCAGAACAGAAAATACAAGTGCATGATTCTTTCAGACAGCTTATCGCACAAAATCGTGATGGCAAGATTCATGCTCTACAAATCAGTACAGAATCCAGCATACGTTCTGCACAAGAACGTTCCAAAGAGGAAGTAACTGGCAAACTCAAAGTAATTGCCTATGACAAAATCGACCAACAGACAGACGCTTTAATATCCATGATTGGCGAAAATCAAGTGGACTACCGCTTCTTTATCGGCTTTAAGTTGCTTCTCAACGATCAAGAGTTTTCTATGAAAAGTCTTACCGTTGAAGCCAAAAATGCTTTGTCTGATTTTGTCTATGATGTGAACCATAAGCTAATGGGCGATTTTGTCAGCATGAGTAATGATGAAATCCTGCGTTTTCAGAAGATGGAAAAGCTCTTGGAAAATAAAATCTCTCGTCGTTTCAAAATCCGTAGACTGGATAAGGACGACTTCGGCTATCTGATTGAACATCTTTATGGACAGACAGGTACAGCTTATGAAGATTATGAGTACCATCTATCAAAGAAGAAGCTGGATAATGAAACGCTGATTAAATATTATGACCTTATTAAACCGACCCGTTGTTTGGTGGAAGAAAAACAGCGATACCTAAAAATTCAACAGGAAGACGAAACCGTCTATGTGGCGTACTTTACCATCAACAGCATTGTCGGCGAATTGGACTTTCCGTCCTCTGAAATCTTCTACTACCAGCAACAGCAATTTACATTCCCGATTGATACTTCTATGAATGTGGAAATCGTGGCAAACCGTAAAGCACTAAGCACCGTTCGTAATAAAAAGAAAGAACTAAAAGACCTAGATAACCACGCATGGCAAAGTGATAACGAAACCAGCTCTAATGTGGCGGAAGCTCTGGAAAGTGTCAATGAGCTGGAAAATAATTTAGACCAAAGCAAGGAATCCATGTATAAGCTCTCTTATGTGGTGCGTGTTTCCGCAAATGACTTGGACGAATTGAAACGTCGTTGTAATGAAGTGAAAGATTTTTATGACGATTTAAGTGTCAAGTTGGTACGACCATTTGGAGATATGCTGGGCTTACATGAAGAATTTTTACCATCAAGCAAGCGTTATATGAATGACTATATTCAGTATGTAACCTCTGATTTCTTAGCTGGACTTGGTTTCGGTGCTACTCAAATGCTTGGCGAAAATGAGGGTATTTATGTTGGCTATAGCTTAGATACAGGACGCAATGTCTACCTCAAACCTGCTCTTGCCAGTCAAGGGGTTAAGGGTTCAGTAACCAATGCATTAGCGTCTGCCTTTGTAGGTTCGCTAGGCGGTGGAAAATCCTTTGCGAATAACCTTATCGTCTATTATGCAGTGCTTTATGGGGCACAAGCAGTGATTGTTGACCCGAAAGCGGAACGTGGCAGATGGAAAGAAACCTTGCCAGAAATCGCTCACGAAATTAATATTGTCAATCTGACTTCTGATGAGAAAAATAAAGGCTTACTTGACCCTTACGTGATTATGAAAAATCCCAAAGATTCTGAATCACTGGCAATCGACATTTTGACGTTCCTTACGGGGATTTCATCACGAGATTCTGACCGTTTCCCTGTTCTACGAAAAGCCATTCGTGCTGTAACTAATAGTGAAGTGCGAGGTCTTCTGAAAGTGATTGAGGAATTACGGGTTGAGGGAACTCAAATAAGCACCAGCATAGCCGACCATATCGAAAGTTTTACAGACTATGACTTTGCACATCTGCTCTTTAGTGATGGATATGTGGAGCAGTCTATCAGTCTTGAAAAACAACTGAACATCATACAGGTTGCCGACTTGGTACTTCCCGATAAAGAAACCTCCTTTGAGGAATATACCACAATGGAGTTACTATCGGTGGCAATGCTGATTGTCATTAGTACCTTTGCGTTAGACTTTATCCATACAGACAGAAGCATTTTTAAAATTGTTGACTTAGACGAAGCGTGGAGCTTCTTACAGGTGGCACAAGGTAAAACACTGTCTATGAAACTGGTTCGTGCTGGACGTGCTATGAACGCTGGGGTATATTTCGTGACCCAGAATACAGATGACCTTTTAGATGAAAAGCTGAAAAATAATCTTGGTTTGAAATTTGCGTTCCGCTCTACTGACCTTAACGAGATTAAAAAGACCCTTGCCTTTTTCGGCGTTGACCCAGAGGACGAAAATAATCAGAAGCGATTGCGTGATTTGGAAAATGGACAGTGCCTTATCAGTGATTTATATGGTCGTGTCGGTGTGATACAGTTCCACCCTGTATTTGAAGAACTGCTCCATGCCTTTGATACCAGACCGCCTGTGCGAAAAGAGGTGTAAATGTGAAACCATCAATATTAAACAGAATAAAATCAAACTGGACGCTGAAGCGTCTAGGTAAAGTGGCAATGACAGTGGCTTTCACACTTGTGATTGCCATTTTTCTTTTAGCCATGATGGGAACAGTGGTTCAAGCTGCGGGCTTGGTAGATGATACAATCAATGTGGCAAATGAGTACAGCCGATACCCACTTGAAAACTATCAACTGGATTTTTATGTTGATAATAGCTGGGGCTGGCTACCGTGGAACTGGTCGGACGGAATTGGAAAACAAGTCATGTATGGCTTATATGCCATTACCAATTTTATTTGGACAATCAGTCTTTATGTTTCCAATGCGACTGGCTACTTAGTTCAAGAAGCCTATTCCCTTGACTTCATTTCTGCTACAGCAGATTCCATTGGCAAGAATATGCAGACCCTTGCAGGAGTTACGCCTAGCGGACTATCAACAGAGGGATTCTATGTTGGATTCCTCTTACTCTTGATTTTGGTTCTTGGGGTTTATGTTGCCTATACAGGACTGATAAAAAGAGAAACTACAAAAGCGATTCATGCCATTGTGAACTTTGTCATGGTATTTATCCTATCAGCTTCCTTTATTGCCTACGCTCCCGACTACATTAAAAAAATCAATGATTTTTCATCAGACATCAGTCAAGCCAGCTTATCACTTGGCACAAAAATTGTCATGCCCCATTCCGATAGTCAAGGCAAGGACAGTGTGGACTTGATACGTGACAGCCTATTTTCCATACAGGTTCAACAACCGTGGCTACTGCTTCAATACAACAGTTCAGACATTGAAAGTATTGGTGCTGACCGTGTGGAAAGTCTACTTTCAACCAGTCCAGACAGTAATAATGGAGAAGACAGAGAAAAAATTGTAGCAGAAGAAATCGAAGACAGAAACAATGTGAACATGACGATTACAAAAACTATTAACCGCTTGGGTACAGTCTTCTTTCTCTTTGTATTCAATATCGGGATTTCTATATTCGTATTCCTACTAACAGGAATCATGATTTTCTCGCAGGTGCTTTTTATCATCTATGCTATGTTTCTGCCTGTGAGCTTTATTTTAAGTATGATTCCATCTTTTGATGGTATGTCGAAACGAGCCATTACTAAACTCTTTAATACCATTTTGACACGAGCTGGAATCACGCTGATTATTACGACAGCCTTTAGTATTTCAACCATGCTCTATACCTTATCGGCTGGTTATCCGTTCTTTTTGATTGCCTTTCTACAGATTGTGACCTTTGCAGGAATCTACTTCAAACTGGGCGATTTAATGAGTATGTTTTCGCTTCAAAGCAACGATTCTCAAAGTGTGGGAAGTCGTGTGATGAGAAAACCTCGTATGCTTATGCACGCTCATATGCACCGCCTACAGCGTAAACTTGGACGCTCCATGACAGCTTTAGGTGCTGGCTCTGCCATTGCCAGTGCTACAGGAAAACAAGGACAGTCGGGTAGTTCTGGTAGGACACAAGCAGATCACACCCGTCCAGACGGACAGGAAAAATCAACACTTGGAAAACGTATCGGACAAACAATCGGAGCAGTTGCTGATACCAAAGATAAAATCGTTGATTCTGCTGGTAATCTCAAAGAACAGGTTAAGGATATTCCGACCAATGCAAGATATGCAGTGTATCAAGGAAAATCCAAAGCAAAAGAAAATGTTCGTGACCTAACTTCCAGTATTTCTCAAACCAGAGCAGACAGAGCCAGCGGACGCAAGGAACAGCAGGAACAAAGACGCAAAACCATTGCAGAGCGTCGCTCTGAAATGGAACAGGTCAAACAGAAAAAACAGCCAGCTTCTTCCGTTCATGAAAGACCAGCTACTAAGCAAGAACAATCTCATGATGGACAGACCGCAAAACAATCTTCTGTTCAGGCTTTACGCATGGAATCTCAACAAGCCAAACAGGAGCGTCCAGCAGTTAAGTCCGATTCTTCAAGTTTAAAAGCGGAACGTCAAAACCGTACTACACAAGAAAGAACAGTTCAAAAGCCAGCAACTTCAACTACACCAGCAGACAGAGCTTCACAACGTCCAGTCACAAAAGAGCGTCCGTCTACTGTTCAAAGAGTTCAAAGTCAAAACCTTAGAAATAGACCACCAATAAAATCCGCCACTATCAAGAAAGGCAGTAAGAAACCATGAAACTGAAAGCTTTAGTGATTGGTGGTTCTGGGCTATTCTTGATGGTCTTCTCACTACTTCTGTTTGTTGCCATTTTATTTTCAGATGAACAAGATGGCGGTTTTTCAAACATTCACTATGGCGGTGTGAATGTTTCCGCAGAAGTGCTGGCTCATAAGCCTATGGTAGAAAAATACGCTAGAGAATATGGCATTGAAGAATACGTCAATGTACTGCTTGCTATTATACAGGTGGAATCGGGCGGTACTGCCGAAGATGTTATGCAGTCCTCGGAATCCCTTGGTCTACCACCCAATTCATTGAGTACAGAAGAATCCATCAAGCAAGGTGTGAAGTATTTCAGTGAATTATTAGCCAGTAGAGATAGGCTCGGTGTGGATTTGGAATCGGTTATCCAGTCCTACAATTATGGCGGTGGCTTCTTAGGGTATGTGGCTAATCGTGGAAACAAATATACCTTTGAACTGGCTCAAAGTTTCTCTAAGGAATATTCAGATGGCGAAAAAGTGTCCTATCCCAATCCAATAGCCATACCCATCAATGGGGGCTGGCGATATAACTATGGCAATATGTTTTATGTTCAGCTTGTTACGCAGTATCTTGTCACAACTCAATTTAATGATAATACGGTACAAGCCATCATGAACGAAGCACTGAAATATGAGGGTTGGAAGTATGTCTATGGCGGAGCTTCCCCGACTACTTCATTTGATTGTAGCGGACTGACACAATGGACGTATGGCAAAGCTGGGATTAAATTACCACGAACCGCACAACAACAATATGATGTGACCCAACATATCCCACTATCCGAAGCAAAAGCCGGCGATTTGGTTTTCTTTCATTCTACCTATAACGCTGGCTCTTATATTACTCATGTTGGGATATACCTTGGCAATAACCGTATGTTTCATGCAGGCGACCCAATCGGTTATGCCGACTTAACAAGCCCCTACTGGCAACAGCATTTAGTGGGAGCAGGACGAATCAAACAATGAGAAAGGAAGATTTAATGATGAAATTTAGAAAAAATCAGAATAAAGAAAAACAGATACCAAAGGAAAAGAAACCTCGTGTCTACTATAAGGTCAATCCTCATAAAAAGGTTGTGATTGCCTTGTGGGTACTTTTAGGGCTTAGTTTCAGCTTTGCGATATTCAAGCACTTTACAGCTATAGATACTCATACTATTCACGAAACAACTATCATAGAAAAGGAATACGTTGATACTCATCATGTAGAAAATTTTGTAGAGAACTTTGCGAAAGTCTACTATTCATGGGAGCAATCCGATAAGTCCATTGATAATCGAATGGAAAGTCTAAAAGGCTATCTGACAGATGAACTTCAAGCTCTCAATGTTGATACAGTACGCAAAGATATTCCTGTATCGTCTTCTGTAAGAGGATTTCAGATATGGACGGTAGAGCCAACTGGCGACAATGAGTTTAATGTAACCTACAGTGTAGACCAGCTCATTACAGAGGGAGAAAATACAAAGACCGTCCACTCTGCTTATATAGTGAGTGTCTATGTAGATGGTTCTGGAAATATGGTACTGGTTAAGAATCCGACCATTACCAACATACCTAAGAAATCAAGTTATAAACCAAAAGCCATTGAAAGTGAGGGGACGGTTGATTCCATTACAACCAATGAAATCAATGAGTTTTTAACGACGTTCTTCAAGCTCTATCCTACAGCGACAGCCAGTGAACTTTCCTACTATGTGAATGACGGGATATTAAAACCAATCGGAAAAGAGTACATCTTTCAAGAACTGGTAAATCCTATTCACAATCGTAAGGATAATCAAGTCACGGTATCGCTGACAGTGGAGTATATCGACCAGCAGACCAAAGCAACGCAGGTATCTCAATTTGATTTGGTACTTGAAAAGAACGGGAGTAATTGGAAGATTATAGAATAACAAATATTGGTACATTATTACAGCTATTTTGTAATCACGTACTCTCTTTGATAAAAAATTGGAGATTCTTTTACAAATATGCTCTTACGTGCTATTATTTAAGTATCTATTTAAAAGGAGTTAATAAATATGCGGCAAGGTATTCTTAAATAAACTGTCAATTTGATAGTGGGAACAAATAATTGGATGTCCTTTTTTAGGAGGGCTTAGTTTTTTGTACCCAGTTTAAGAATACCTTTATCATGTGATTCTAAAGTATCCAGAGAATATCTGTATGCTTTGTATACCTATGGTTATGCATAAAAATCCCAGTGATAAAAGTATTTATCACTGGGAGTTTT
>NZ_GL878519.1:1140281-1266973 GCF_000194985.1 Dialister micraerophilus DSM 19965
ATAAAAGTATTTATCACTGGGATTTTTATGCCCTTTTGGGTTTTTGAATGGAGGAAAATCACATGAAAATTATTAATATTGGAGTTTTAGCTCATGTTGATGCAGGAAAAACTACCTTAACAGAAAGCTTATTATATAACAGTGGAGCGATTACAGAATTAGGAAGCGTGGACAAAGGTACAACGAGGACGGATAATACGCTTTTAGAACGTCAGAGAGGAATTACAATTCAGACAGGAATAACCTCTTTTCAGTGGGAAAATACGAAGGTGAACATCATAGACACGCCAGGACATATGGATTTCTTAGCAGAAGTATATCGTTCATTATCAGTTTTAGATGGGGCAATTCTACTGATTTCTGCAAAAGATGGCGTACAAGCACAAACTCGTATATTATTTCATGCACTTAGGAAAATGGGGATTCCCACAATCTTTTTTATCAATAAGATTGACCAAAATGGAATTGATTTATCAACGGTTTATCAGGATATTAAAGAGAAACTTTCTGCCGAAATTGTAATCAAACAGAAGGTAGAACTGTATCCTAATATGTGTGTGACGAACTTTACCGAATCTGAACAATGGGATACGGTAATAGAGGGAAACGATGACCTTTTAGAGAAATATATGTCCGGTAAATCATTAGAAGCATTGGAACTCGAACAAGAGGAAAGCATAAGATTTCAGAATTGTTCTCTGTTCCCTCTTTATCATGGAAGTGCAAAAAGTAATATAGGGATTGATAACCTTATAGAAGTTATTACTAATAAATTTTATTCATCAACACATCGAGGTCCGTCTGAACTTTGCGGAAATGTTTTCAAAATTGAATATACAAAAAAAAGACAACGTCTTGCATATATACGCCTTTATAGTGGAGTACTACATTTACGAGATTCGGTTAGAGTATCAGAAAAAGAAAAAATAAAAGTTACAGAAATGTATACTTCAATAAATGGTGAATTATGTAAGATTGATAGAGCTTATTCTGGAGAAATTGTTATTTTGCAAAATGAGTTTTTGAAGTTAAATAGTGTTCTTGGAGATACAAAACTATTGCCACAGAGAAAAAAGATTGAAAATCCGCACCCTCTACTACAAACAACTGTTGAACCGAGTAAACCTGAACAGAGAGAAATGTTGCTTGATGCCCTTTTGGAAATCTCAGATAGTGATCCGCTTCTACGATATTACGTGGATTCTACGACACATGAAATTATACTTTCTTTCTTAGGGAAAGTACAAATGGAAGTGATTAGTGCACTGTTGCAAGAAAAGTATCATGTGGAGATAGAACTAAAAGAGCCTACAGTCATTTATATGGAGAGACCGTTAAAAAATGCAGAATATACCATTCACATCGAAGTGCCGCCAAATCCTTTCTGGGCTTCCATTGGTTTATCTGTATCACCGCTTCCGTTGGGAAGTGGAATGCAGTATGAGAGCTCGGTTTCTCTTGGATACTTAAATCAATCATTTCAAAATGCAGTTATGGAAGGGATACGCTATGGTTGCGAACAAGGATTATATGGTTGGAATGTGACGGACTGTAAAATCTGTTTTAAGTATGGCTTATACTATAGCCCTGTTAGTACCCCAGCAGATTTTCGGATGCTTGCTCCTATTGTATTGGAACAAGTCTTAAAAAAAGCTGGAACAGAATTGTTAGAGCCATATCTTAGTTTTAAAATTTATGCGCCACAGGAATATCTTTCACGAGCATACAACGATGCTCCTAAATATTGTGCGAACATCGTAGACACTCAATTGAAAAATAATGAGGTCATTCTTAGTGGAGAAATCCCTGCTCGGTGTATTCAAGAATATCGTAGTGATTTAACTTTCTTTACAAATGGACGTAGTGTTTGTTTAACAGAGTTAAAAGGGTACCATGTTACTACCGGTGAACCTGTTTGCCAGCCCCGTCGTCCAAATAGTCGGATAGATAAAGTACGATATATGTTCAATAAAATAACTTAGTGTATTTTATGTTGTTATATAAATATGGTTTCTTGTTAAATAAGATGAAATATTTTTTAATAAAGATTTGAATTAAAGTGTAAAGGAGGAGATAGTTATTATAAACTACAAGTGGATATTGTGTCCTGTATGTGGAAATAAAACACGATTAAAGATAAGGGAAGATACTGAATTAAAAAAATTCCCCCTCTATTGTCCGAAATGCAGACAAGAAAATTTAATTGAAATAAAGCAGTTCAAAGTAACTGTGATTACAGAGCCAGACGCAAAGACGCAGAGCCGATAAAATGAGATTAATACAATCTCATTTTATCGGCTCTTTCCGTTATGTATGGATTCTTTTAATTAGTCTTCGATGTTTCTTGCTTCGTTGATACCGCTGGCTAAAGATTCCATTAAGGATAGTTCTTTGTCTGTAAAGCTATCCATGTATTTCTCTATCTGTAATCGTCGGGTGCTTTTTACCAAGTTATTAGCAGGTAAGAAAAATTCATCAACGGAAACATGAAGTAACGATACAAGGTCATAAAGAACTTGTATGCTGGGGTGTTGCCCTTTATTTTCAATATTAGTTAAGTACCGTGGGTCAATTTCAATCAATGCTCCCACTTGTTCACGAGTTAAACCTCGTTTCAATCGAGCTTCTTTAATGGCTAAACCAAAGGCTCTAAAATCATATTTATCTTCTTTTTTACGCATAGTAGACCACCTCTATACATTTTATTGTTCCTACTGAATTAAAAACAGGTATAGAAAAACGTGTTATATGGTTTATAGGTTTATATTTAATAAAAAGCACTACTAAACGCCAATAAAAAAAACCGTTATATGGTAGTGCTATTTACGCTGTTAAAATATTGTATATTACTTCCAAATGGCGGTTTGTTGGAGGTCAACGTCGCCATGAAGTACATCATATACAATAAATTTCCTTACATTGGGTTCTTGTCAAAAAAAGTCGTCTATCTGCAATAGATAAGTACGTCCACCAATGTGGTTTTATAAATCATATAGATAGAATAACAGAAGCATGTAAACAGAGAAATAAATCTGTTTATATGCTTTTTTGGCTATTCAGAACTTTTTTACAAAGTTTATTTATCAGTAATGCAACAAATCCCCCTTTCACATTGGGACTAAGAGTGAAAGGAGATAAACGAGCAAGGCTCACTTCCTTTCCTAGACAGAAAGGGGGTGAGAAACATGAAACCATCTTCTTTTCAGACCACAATAGAAAATCAGTTTGACTATATCTGTAAACGTGCTATGGAAGACGAGCGAAAGAATTATATGCTTTATCTTTCAAGGATTGCAAAGCGTGAGGTGTCCTTTTCGGATGTTGGCGATTATCTTGTTAGCCAGTTTGCGACAACAGATAACTATTCAACTGACTTTCAGATTTTTACACTCAATGGGTTATCAGTAGGCGTTGAAAATGATTTGTTGAGTGAAGCATTACGTGAGTTGCCAGACAAGAAACGTGAAATTCTACTGCTGTTTTACTTTATGGACATGAGCGATTCAGAAATTGCAGACCTGTTGAAATTGAACCGTTCTACTGTCTATCGGCATAGAACCAGTGGACTAGCCTTAATTAAAAAGTTTATGGAGGAATTTGAAGAATGAAAACACAATATCCTATGATTCCCTTTCCTCTCATTGTAAAGGCAACAGATGGCGATACCGAAGCGATTAACCAGATTCTACATCATTACAGAGGGTACATAACGAAGCGTTCCCTACGACTTATGAAAGATGAATATGGCAATCAAAGTATGGTCGTTGATGAAGTCTTACGTGGAAGAATGGAAACCAGACTGATTACAAAGATTTTGTCATTTGAAATTAAGTAATATCCTCTCTCCTTTCGTGGAAGCGTGCTAAACCATTCCACGCTTCCCGAACAGGGAGGTTTGTTATTCCACCAAAGCATATTGAGCTTTCAATGTGTTTTGATAGGCTAACGAGCCATTGTTCTTTGAAAACTGAATAAAAGTAATCGAATACGTTTCGATAAGAAAAGAGCCAACGGAACTAACCGCCATGACCTATCTTATAAAGATAGCGAGCGATTCATGTTAGTGATCCGAGAAGCAATCTTTAGCAGGATTGCCTGCAACGACATTCTTATCGTGATAATGATACTCCCATACAGTCAATAGTCCGAGCGTGATAAAACCGTCGCAGGCAATGAGTATGGCTACATGAGAACCATGCAGGGGTGGAACTCCCGTGAGCTTTGCTAAAGCTGTTCGATTGCTGGTAAAACAACTTTTATGAAATCCAAATAAGTGATTTGGAAAGGAGGATTTTATGAAGCAGACTGACATTCCTATTTGGGAACGTTATACCCTAACCATTGAAGAAGCGTCAAAATATTTTCGTATTGGCGAAAACAAGCTACGACGCTTGGCAGAGGAAAATAAAAATGCAAATTGGCTGATTATGAATGGCAATCGTATTCAGATTAAACGAAAACAATTTGAAAAAATTATAGATACATTGGACGCAATCTAGCGTCGCCAAAGGGTCTTGTATATGATTAAATAGTATTAAGTCGTATCAAGGCTCTTTCCATAAAGGAAAGGAGCAAATGCCATGTCAGAAAAAAGACGTGACAATAAAGGTCGAATCTTAAAGACTGGAGAGAGCCAACGAAAAGACGGAAGATACTTATACAAATATATAGATTCATTTGGAGAACCGCAATTTGTTTACTCGTGGAAACTTGTGGCTACAGACCGAGTACCAGCAGGAAAGCGTGATTGTATCTCACTTAGAGAGAAAATCGCAGAGTTACAGAAAGACATTCATGATGGTATTGATGTTGTAGGAAAGAAAATGACACTCTGCCAGCTTTACGCAAAACAGAACGCTCAAAGACCAAAGGTTAGAAAAAACACTGAAACTGGACGCAAATATCTTATGGATATTTTGAAGAAAGACAAGTTAGGTGTAAGAAGTATTGACAGTATTAAGCCATCAGACGCTAAAGAATGGGCTATTAGAATGAGTGAAAATGGTTATGCTTATCAAACCATCAATAACTACAAACGTTCTTTAAAGGCTTCATTCTATATTGCTATACAAGATGATTGTGTTCGGAAGAATCCATTTGACTTTCAACTGAAAGCAGTTCTTGATGATGATACTGTCCCTAAGACCGTACTAACAGAAGAACAGGAAGAAAAACTGTTAGCCTTTGCAAAAGCTGATAAAACCTACAGCAAAAATTATGATGAAATTCTGATACTCTTAAAAACAGGTCTTCGTATTTCAGAGTTTGGTGGTTTGACACTTCCAGATTTAGATTTTGAGAATCGTCTTGTCAATATAGACCATCAGCTATTGAGAGATACTGAAATTGGGTACTACATTGAAACACCAAAGACCAAAAGTGGCGAACGTCAAGTTCCTATGGTTGAAGAAGCCTATCAAGCATTTAAGCGAGTGTTAGCGAATCGAAAGAATGATAAGCGTGTTGAGATTGATGGATATAGTGATTTCCTCTTTCTTAATAGAAAGAACTATCCAAAAGTGGCAAGTGATTACAACGGCATGATGAAAGGTCTTGTTAAGAAATACAATAAGTATAACGAGGATAAATTGCCACACATCACTCCACATAGTTTGCGACATACATTCTGTACCAACTATGCAAATGCAGGAATGAATCCAAAGGCATTACAGTACATTATGGGACATGCTAATATAGCCATGACGCTGAACTATTACGCACATGCAACATTCGATTCTGCAATGGCAGAAATGAAACGCTTGAATAAAGAGAAGCAACAGGAGCGTCTTGTTGCTTAGTAGTACAAATGAATTTACTACTTATTTACCACTTCTGACAGCTAAGACATGAGGAAATATGCAAAGAAACGTGAAGTATCTTCCTACAGTAAAAATACTCGAAAGCACATAGAATAAGGCTTTACGAGCATTTAAGAAAATATAAAAAGATAATTAGAAATTTATACTTTGTTTCAAAGAAAAAGAATATATAAAATAAAACATTTATATATTCTGCATAAATATAAATAAAAAATATAATAGTATTCAGAAGCTATTATACATGTAATGCATGTATTGTTGCAAATTGCAGATTTTTTTCTTTACAATTTAAATTTTATTTGTTAATATTAAGAAAATTATGGCGATGAAAAAAAGTAGTAAGCACATAAAAGTGATTCAGGAAGAGTGTGAACCTGAAAAGTGCCGAAGGCGTTTTGGAGCTGTTGCCTGAATGGAGTAGGGCAATAATAAATTAAGGTGGGTATAATACCAATTAGGGTGGAACCGCGGGTAATCTCGTCCCTGTAACATTGATGTTACAGGGATTTTATATTTGGAAATAATTTAAGGAGGAATGAAATGACATTTCAGGAAATTATTTTTAATCTTCAAAAATTCTGGTCCGAAAAAGGATGTATATTGGAGCAACCTTATGATGTAGAAAAAGGTGCAGGTACAATGAATCCGGCTACTTTTTTAAGAACTATAGGGCCGGAACCTTGGAATGTTGCATATGTAGAACCGTCACGCAGACCTGATGACGGAAGATATGGAGAAAATCCGAATCGTTTATATCAACATCATCAATTTCAAGTAATTATGAAGCCTTCACCGGAAAATATTCAGGAAATGTATCTTGAAAGTTTGGAAGTTTTGGGAATATCTCCTAAAGACCATGATATAAGATTTGTAGAAGATAATTGGGAATCTCCTACACTCGGTGCATGGGGAATGGGTTGGGAAGTATGGCTTGACGGAATGGAAATTACGCAGTTTACATATTTCCAACAAATCGGGGGTATAGATGCGAATCCGGTATCGGTAGAAATAACTTACGGTCTTGAACGAATTGCAATGTATATTCAAGAAAAAGACAATGTATACGATTTGGTGTGGACAGAAGGAATAACCTACGGAGATATTTGGCATGAAAATGAATATGAACAATCCGTATACAGTTATGAACTTTCAAATCATGAAATGTTATTCTCTCTTTTTGATATGTATGAAAAAGAAGCAAAAGCCGTTATAGAAAAAGGATATGTACTTCCGGCATATGATTATGTATTGAAATGCTCGCACACTTTCAATTTGCTCGATGCTGCAGGTGCCATTTCCTTGTCGGAACGTACTGAATATATAGGGAGAGTACGTGCAATGGCAAGATTATGTGCAAAAGCATATTATGAAAAACGAAAAGAATTGGGATTTCCGATGTTGAAAGGATGTGAAGAACATGAGTAAAAATTTATTGCTTGAAATAGGAACGGAAGAAATGCCTGCGAAAATTATGCCGGGACTTGTAGAACAATTAAATCAACTTGCAAATATTGAAATGAAAAATGCAAGATTATCTTTTGACGATGTAAAAGTATATGCAACACCGAGAAGATTGGCAGTAATAATCGAAAAAAGCTCGGAAATACAATCAGATGAAAATTTAAGAAAGCGCGGACCTTCAATAAAAGCCGCTTTTGATAAAGAAGGAAATCCTACACGTGCATTACAAGGATTTGCCAAATCACAAAAAGTAGATATAGAAAAAATAGAAAAAGAAGGCGAATATACTTGGGCGAATATTACAAACAAAGGTAAAAAGATTCAAGAAGTATTGCCTGTTATATTCAAAAATTTAATTTCAAATCTTAATTTCTCAAGAAGCATGAATTGGGGAACTGAAAAAGAAAGATTTATAAGACCTATACGTTGGTTGGTTGCAATGTGTGATGAAGAAATAATTCCGGTAGAATTTGCACATGTAAAGAGCGGAAATATAAGCAGAGGTCATCGTTTCCTTGCAAGTGATCATGTAGAAATAAAAAATGCCGAAAGTTATAAAGAAACGATGAAAAAATCATTTGTAATAGTAGATCAAGATGAACGCAGACAAATGATTATAGAAGGGTTGAAAAAAGTTTCCGAAAAGCTTAACGGGATTTTGTGGGAAAATAAAGGATTACTTGAAGAAATAAATTATTTAGTAGAATATCCTACAGCATTGTACGGGAAAATTGATGAAAAGTTTTTACAACTTCCTGTACCGGCAGTTGTAACACCCATGCGTGATCATCAACGTTATTATCCGTTGAGAAATAAAAACGGTAAGCTCATGCCGTATTTTCTTACTGTTAGAAACGGTGGAACGCAATCTCTTGAGAATGTAAAAGTAGGAAACGAGCGTGTACTTCGTGCGAGATTGGAAGATGCACAGTTTTTCTTCGATGAAGACAGAAAAAAATCTTTAGAAAATTTCAGAGAAAATCTTAAACGAATAAATTATCAAGAAGGAATGGGAACCATGCTTGATAAAGCAAATCGTTTAAGCGCTTTGACGGAATTATTTGCAAAAGAATGGAAACTTTCCGATGAAGAAGCAAAAGATTTGAAACGAGCATCTTATTTATCCAAATCAGATCTTGCTACACATATGGTAACGGAATTCACTGAACTTCAAGGAGAAATGGGTAAAGAATATGCGCTTTTGGATAACGAAAAAGAAACCGTTGCAAATGCGATATTTGAACAATATCTTCCAAGATTTTCAGGAGATGTTTTACCGAAAAGCAATATAGGACGTGCATTGTCACTGGCAGATAAATTGGATAATTTAACTGCAACGTTTTTAAGAGGACTTATACCTACTGGTTCACAAGATCCGTTTGCATTAAGACGTCAGACAATCGGAATTGTAAATATACTTAATGACGGAAAAATACACTGGGATATTACAAGCGGAATAAAAAAAGCATTGGACTTATTATCCGATGATGAAAAACAAAAGAACAAAGTGCTTTTGCAAATTTTGGAGTTTATACGTCAAAGAGTGAAAGTTATAATGTCGGATTTGAAAATAGATTATGATATTGTAGATGCGGTATCCGATGATATGACCGATATTTATTCAGTGTTTAGAAAAGCAAATGCGGTTATAGAGATGAATGTGAAAGAAGAAATAGAACTCAGACAAGTAGTAACAAGACTTTCACACATAACAAAAGATAAAAATCCGGTAAAAATTCAAGAAAGTTTATTCGAAGCAAATGAAGAAAAAGAACTTTATAAAGCGTACATCGAAATTGCCGATAAATTAAAAGCAGAATGTGAAGCTCATGAATATATAAAAATGTTTGAACCTTTGAAAAATTTGGTTAAATACATAAATGCATTTTTGGACTCAGTCATGGTTATGGTTGAAAATGAAGATGTAAAAAATAACAGAATTTCATTACTTATTGAGGTTTTGAATCTTTATAAAATGTGGGGAGACTTCAGTAAGTTGGTATAAGAAAAGAAAGAGCAAATTGCTCTTTCTTTTTTTACGGAATAATATTTTTTATGATAGGATAACAATGTATTTAAAAATTAAAAATATAAAAGATAACATTGAATAAATAATATAAACAATAAAATGAATTATAAAATTTATATGTTATAATATCAAAAACAATTGAAATTAATTATAAACAGGAGGATATATGAGCGGATTTGTTTCATTGGGTATAATTCCTGAAATATCAGAATATTTGAAAAAAAGAGGGATTATAAATCCTATGCCCATACAGAAAGAAGTTATTCCTGCAATTTTTAAAGGAAGAAATATTATAGGTCGTGCTCAGACCGGTACAGGAAAAACTTTGGCTTACTTGCTTCCTCTGGTACAACGTATAAAAAAAGAAAGTTCAAGTACGCAAGTTATTATTATGGCACCGACAAGAGAATTGTCCAGACAAATTTATGATGTATTATCAGATTTTTCAAAATTGCTGAATGTCGACAGTGTAGGTGTTATCGGTGGAAGAACTATAGAAAATCAAATACAAAAATTAAAAAGAAATCCACATATTATTGTCGGTACACCCGGACGTTTAATCGATCATATAAGAAAAAATACTATAGATTTGACACAAGTAAAAACAGTCGTTTTGGACGAAGCGGATCAAATGCTTGCAGCAGGATTCAGGGAAGATATAGAAATATTGATTGATATGACTCCTAAAAAGCGTCAAATTCTTATGCTTTCTGCAACAATTACCGAAGAGTCTAAAAAATTGGCGAGAAAATATGTAAAAGCTCCTCTTATAGCGGATGTATCTGAAAAAGAAGTCGCATCAACTGTAGAACAAAGAATTTACGAAACAACAGAGGCAGGTAAATTGAAATTACTTGTTAAACATTTGAAAGAAATGAATCCTTATATGGCAGTTGTTTTTTGTAATACACGTGAAGGTGCTTACGAACTTGCAGGCGAAGTATATAGAGCAACACATATGGTTGTAGATCAATTGCATGGAGATATGACACAGGGGCAAAGAAATCATGTAATCAGACAATTTTCAAAAGCTGCAATACAAGTTTTGGTTGCATCGGATATAGCCGCAAGGGGTCTTGATGTAGAAGGTGTGACACATGTATTCAACTATGATATACCTACAGATTTAAAATATTATGTTCATAGAATAGGTCGTACAGGAAGAGCCGGAACTAAAGGGATGGCCATTACATATGTAACGCCCAAAGATGCAGTTATGTTGAGAAAACTTGAAAAAAGTATTCATGAAACATTGACAAGATATGATGAAAGGGGTCGAGTAAAAAAAGTAAGACAAGCGAAACCTAAAAGACGTGTTGTGACGCCGGGGATGTACAAGCCTACAAAGAAAAAAGAACATAAAGCGCTTGGACACAAGGGCAGAAACATGCGTCAGAGAAGAAAGAAAACTTTATAATTTTATATTCACTAATGCCGGTATCTTTTAAGAATCGGACAATTGAATAAGAGTAAGTTTTATTACGACTTGTATCTTTTTAAAAGAACGAGAGCGGAGGATCTTATGGAAAAAACATGTATTGTAAATAAGCAGAAACATTTTTTCAGTGTCAGACAATTGACAATATCTGCGATATTGTCGGGATTGACGATATTTTTGGGATTGACCGGATATGGATTTGTACCGTTGGTTTTTATGAATGCAACCGTTTTGCATATACCTACGATAATAGGTACCTTGGTAGGAGGTCCGAAAGTAGGTGTTGCAGTAGGATTTTTGTTCGGACTGTTTTCATTTATACAGAGTATTCGAGCCCCAAGTCTTTTATTGCAGTTTGCATTAACTGAAAGTATTATTTATGATGCATTTATATGTATTGTGCCTCGTATGTGTATATGTGTTGCGGTATGGACGGTTTATAAATATTTCAAAGGAAATGAAACGGTTCGTATTTGCCTTGCAGCGGTATTGGGTACAGTTACAAATACAGTATTATTTTTAGGAACATGGTTTGTTTTAATCGGTCAAACTTATTCTTTGGCAAAAGGTATACCGATAAGTACAACATTTTCACTTTTGACAGGTATAGTGGCAATGAACGGAATTCCGGAAGCTTTATTGTCAGGTTTAATAGTTACTCCGATTATAAAAGCTTTGAAAAAAGCAATAAAAAATTAATAAAAATAAAAATGCAACTTTTGAAAAACAAAAGTTGCATTTTTTTAGAATTCACTGCCGTTTCTTAATCTTTCATCACATTCTTCAATAAGTTTTTTCAAATCCACACCGGATTTCTCACAAAGTTTTCCTATAGGTGTTTGCATATCTGAAGGCATATCTATTTTATGTGATTGGAAAATAGAAAGCAGTTGAGGATAAAGTGTAAGAATTTCTTCCATAGGAGTATTTTCCGTAAGAAGAGGCTTATTATATTTATCAGCTATAAATTCATTCATTTCACCTAAAATTTCAAATACATCCAATCCATGTGCCTGTGCAGCTTGCCATACATTTTCATCATAAGAAACAAAGCAACCGACACAAGACATTCCATATTCCAAAAGGAACGGACCCATATCGGGATAAACTTCTATAACTTGCATTATGTTATGTTCCGGACGAATAAAATCTCCGGGAGACAAAGCCGGAAGGTTAGGATCCAAATAACTGTTTGTGGATGAAGAACCGCTGGAAACCGGAATATCGGATTCGGTTTCCAAAACGATATCCCTGAATTTGTCATAACCTGTTTCAGCAATAAATTCGTCCATTGTTTGATAATTTTCATGTTCAAGGTAGTACGTGCATGCTTTCAAAATTATTTGAACGGCATCTGTAGGAAATTGTGCGAAAGCAAAAAATGTTTTTGCACCGGTATATATATCCCAACCGTCGGACATACCTACAGAATACATAGGTAACGGCGAATTGATTGTACAAGTCAAAATACATGAAGGCCATGAACCGAATGCTGAAAGTCCTATTTCCGAAAGAATTTTTTCAACATCGTCTTTTGACAGTCCGGATATAACAGGTCTGAATTTTTTATCAAGTGTAAATGTACAATCATGTTTTGCTGCAACTTCTTTCATACGCTTTTTGAAGTCTGCACGACCTTCTTCCAAGTCTGGGATAAAGTCAATCTCAAGAGAGAAGCTTAAATTATCGACTGTCATAAAAAACTCCTTTTAAAATAAATTTTAATAAATATTGTGTTGATAAGAATATCAATTCAATTATACTAAATTGAATAAAAATGATACAATTAAAAACGAAAAAAATAAAAAAATGACAAAATTGAATAAGGATATATAATGAATGAAATAAATATTATAACAAAAAAACATGAAAATAAGAAGAAAAAAACAGTATTGAAAATAATAATAATCTTGCTTATAACGGTTATAGCGGCAATAGCCGTTCTGATAAAAATAACTCCTCCGCCCCCGCAGAAGCCTCAAATGAAAGTTTTACCTCAAGTAGATGCGGTTTCGGTTGCGATTGCAGATGGAAATACCGGAAAATTTTTAGGTGGGAAAGATTCAGAATTGCGAGTCTATCCGGCAAGCACTACCAAAATACTTACTTGTATAATTGCACTTGAAGAAGGTCACGATAAATTAAATGATAATGCATTGATTACACCAAATGCAACAAAGCAGGACGGAACATGTTTGGGATTGAAACCCGATTTACCCATATCTTTACAAGAATTGCTTTACGGAATGATGCTTGTTTCAGGAAATGATGCGGCAGTGTCCGTGGCTGAAACTGTGGGCGGAGATTATGAAACATTTATTAAGTTGATGAATGCAAAAGCAAAAAATATAGGTGCTGTAAATTCAAATTTTGTAAATGCAAACGGATTAACGGATAAAAATCATTATACAACAGCAAGCGATATGGCAAAAATTGCAGTATATGCAATGAAAAATCAAAATTTCAGGAAAATAGTTAAAGAACCTTTCCATATGATGACATATAGAGACGGAACAATCAGAAGAATAGAAAACAGAAATGAATTTTTGGAAAGCGGATATGAAGGTGCCAACGGAATTAAAACCGGAATGACAGAAGCTGCGGGAGATTGTTTAGTTGCATCTGCAGAACGTGAAGGTCATCTTGTTGTAGTTTCCATATATAATGACGAAAACAGGTGGGAAGATGTAAAAAAATTGTTGGATTACGGTTTTGATGCCATAAAAAATGAAGAAATGTATGAAAAAGCCATGCGTGAAGAACCTTTTGTTTACAAAGTGGTAAATAGGATAATGGGGAATGAATAAAATGAGAAAAAATAAAAAACAACCTATCTTGAAGCGTTTATTTCCACATAGCCCTTTGTTACGTATAATTTTTGTTTTAGCAGTTATAATTGCTCTTTTTACGGTTGTACAAAATGTATATCGTTTTTATGAAATAAAAGTTTTGGAAATAGAATTGAAGCAAGAAAAAGAAAAGTTAAATGCAGAGAAACAGGATTTGGAAAAAAGAAAAGAGGAACTTAACGATTCCTCAAAAATTGAGCAAAAAGCAAGAGATGAATTGGGACTTGTAAAAAAAGGCGAACTTCCTTATGTAAGGTAGTATAGTGATGTTTGCACTTGTATGTGTTTTTTCGTATAATAAAAAAAACTGTTGATTAAGGGGGACGTTATTTTTTCATGGCTTTAGAAGTGGGTAGTATTGTAGAAGGAAAAGTAAGCGGAATAGTAAAATTCGGAGCATTTGTAGATTTGGGAGAAGGGAAAACCGGTTTGGTACATATTTCGGAAATTGCACACGAATATGTTGAAGATGTTAATGAATTCTTGAAAGTCGGAGATGAAGTAAAGGTAAAAATAATTTCAATTGATAATCATAACAAATTTGCTTTGTCAATAAAGCAAGCACAATCAAATCCTGAGCATAAGAAAAGTTATGAAAAAGGGAATAAATCAAGTGAATATAAAAATTTTCACCATGAAAACAATTTATCCGCAAAAGGAACCCATGCATATCGGAAATCGGGAAATGCTCAAAATTCTCGTTCATTTCAAGCTGAACGTAAACGTGAAGATATAACGTCATTTGAAGATAAAATAAGTAAATTTTTAAAAGAAAGTGATGAACGATTATTGGATTTGAAACGTAATGTAGAATCAAAACGAGGTGGCCGGGGCGGTCGCAGATCCGATTAACTGTAAAGAGCGTCTCAGATGCTCTTTTTTCTTTGTTGGAGGAATACAGATGAAGAAAACAATAATTGATGTAGGAACCAATTCGGTCCGCATGCTAATAGCAGAAAAAAAAGACGGAAACGAATGGGAAACTTTAGATAAACGATTGAACAGTACACGACTTGGAGAAGGAATGTCCGATAATGCCGTCATTTTGGACAGTGCAAGAAAACGTACCAAAATGGCAGTAGAGGAGTTTATAGATATTTCCAAAAAACAAAATTCGGAAAACATATTTATATATGGAACATCAATTATGAGAGATGCTCAAAACGGAAAAGATTTTTCAGATGAAATAAAAAAATCTACAGGAATTCCCGTTACTGTTTTATCCGGAAAAGATGAAGCATATTACAGTTATATAGGTGCATCGGGAAATTCTTCGGCAGTTACAGCCGTTGTAGATGTCGGAGGAGGATCTACCGAAATTTGTGTAGGTTTAGGTGCGGAAGTTGATTGCCGTTATAGCTTCAATTTGGGATGTGTACGTGATTCCTGTGCTTTTGATATGACAACCGCACGCGGTATAGGAGAATTGAAAAAGCACTGTTTTTCATTATTCAAGAGTGCCGATAGTATAGCTTCCGTTAAAAGATGGATTGCCGTAGGAGGTACAGCAACATCTATGGCATCTATTTTATTGGAAATGGAAATTTATGATTCGGAAAAAATACAAGGTTGCATCCTTAAGCAAGAAGATGTTCAACGTCTTTCAAAAGAACTTTCTCGAATGTCTCATGAAGAAAGATGTGCATTGAAGGGGATACCTGAAGAACGTGCGGATATAATAGTTGCTGGAAGTGTAATAATAGACAGTTTAATGGAATATTTTGCATTGAGTGAATTTATTGTAAGTGATAAAGATTTATTGGAAGGACTGCTTGAAGCGGATATTTTAAAACATAAAGAAAATGAATGATAAAAATAAGTTTTTAAAAAAGTAAAAAAATTTGCAGATGATAAAATGCTATGGACAAAAAAAGATAAAATTTTACTTGCAGTATCCGGAGGACCTGACTCCTTGGGTTTATTACTTGCGATGAATGAACTTAAAAGTAGTGAAGGGTTTTCTATAGGATGTTGTACTATAGATCATCATCTCAGAAAAGAAAGTGCGGAAGAAGTTATTTATGTAAATAAAATTTGTGAAGAATTGGGAATAGATTGTAAAGTTATCGATATAAATGTAAAAGAAAGACAAGAAGAAAGCAATAAATCATGTGAAACTGCAGCAAGAGAACTTAGATACGAAGCATTAAAAGAAATCTTTACAAAATATAAATATACTAAAATTGCATTGGCACATCATTCTGACGATCAAGCTGAAACCGTTATTCATCGTCTGATCAGAGGGGGAGGTATGACAGGATTATCCGGAATGCTTCCTAAAAGAGAATATTTTATACGACCGTTTTTAGCTGTAACAAAAAAAGAAATTCAAGCGTATATAGATGAATTTCCTTATATACCGGCACATGATAAAACAAATGATATTCCGGATGTTACAAGAAACAAAATACGACTGCAGCTTATTCCTTATTTAAAAAAATATAATCCCAATATTGTAAATACAATATGCAGAACGGCAGCCATAATGCAAGATGAAGATGAATACATAAGAGCGGAAGTTTTAAACTTTGCAAAAAAACATATAAAAAAAGAACATGGATTTACGGTATTGAATACTGAAGAATTTAAATTTGTAATGCCTGCTTTACAAAGAAGAATTATAAGATATATTTTTTCGGAGTATAATAATGAGCACTATACCCTTGATTATATTTCTGTAGAGAGATTTCGTGAGTTGATATATTCCGGGAAAACAGGAAATATAACTTCTTCATCGAACATGCTTTTAAAAATAGAAAAAGGATACTGTATATTTACGGAAGGGAATACAAGAAATTTAAAATCATTTAAAATTATCGGTAATATTGATTATAGATATGAAGAATATATGAAAAATATTTTCCTAAATCAATCATATGCTGATATAATGAAACAGTGCGTTGAAAAGTCAAAAAAGATTTGTGAATTGGGAAAATATTCATTATATGAATATAGAACCACGTCGAAGCCTGAGGTTGTACTTCGTAATCAATACGTTCTTGATGCCGATAAAGTAGGTAAATTGAAGCTCAGATATAAAAAGAACGGAGATATGTTCAGTCCTAACGGTATTGACGGAACTCAAAAAATTGTAAAATGTATGCAGTCTTTAAGGATTGATTCGGCGGACAGAAAAACATGGCCGCTTCTTGCAGATGAAAACAATATTTATTGGATTCCGTTTTGCAGAGGAAGCAAAGAGGCTCGTGTAACAGATAAAACGACCGATTTTTTGGTGGTTACCTTAATAAAATGAACAGGAGAGAGTTATAAAAAATGTTGAAAAGCGACATTAAGGAAATTTTGATTACTGAAGAACAATTAAAAAGACGCACAGAAGAAATTGGTGCGCAAATAACAAAAGATTATGAAGATAAAGATGTAATACTTGTAGGTGTTCTTAAAGGTGCAATGCCGTTTTTATGTGATTTGATGCGACAGATACATTTACCTGTTTCAATAGATACTATTTGCGTATCAAGTTACGGTGCAGGAACTGTATCCAGCGGAGAAGTACAAATAAAAAAAGATATTGACAGTGATATAAAAGGCAAACATGTAATAATTGTCGAAGATATTATAGATACAGGTATTACTATGGCAGCTTTAAAAAATATTTTTTGCGAAAGAGGAGCGGAATCCGTAGAAATTGCTGTGTGTCTTGATAAAAAAGAACGTAGACAAAAAGAAGTTTTTACAAAATATGTAGGATTTGAAATACCTGATGAATTTATAGTAGGATATGGATGTGATTATGCGGAAAAATATAGAAATTTGCCGTATATTTGTACATTATATCCGAGTGTTTTTGAACACATTTAATTTGATTAAATAAGTAAATTTGTGTTAGAATAACTGTTAACATAAATTTAAAATATACTAATAGCAAAAGGAGGAAAATATTGAATAAGTTTGCTAAAAATGTGGCACTTTACGTATTAATTATTATAGTTGCGGTGTCCATATTCAATACTTTTGTACATCCTCAGCAAAAACATTCTGAAATTGCATATAGCGATTTTATTTCTCAAGTAGACAATAAGAATGTGTCTTCTGTAGTGATGACGGAAAATTCTATTACAGGCAAATTGAAAGACGGTACAGTTTTTTCGACTTATGCACCGGATAATGATCCGATGCTTTTACCGAAATTAACTAAGTCTGAAGTTGCTATAAATGTTAAACCACCGGAACAACCTGCATGGTGGATGAGTTTGTTATCTTCTGTACTTCCCATTGTAATTCTCGTTGTAGTTTGGTTCTGGATTATGAATCAGACTCAAGGCGGCGGAAGAGTAATGACATTTGGTAAATCAAAAGCCAAAATGGCAGGCGAAGGTAAGATACACGTTACTTTTAAAGATGTTGCAGGTGCAGATGAAGCGAAGGAAGAACTTGCCGAAGTGGTAGATTTTCTGAGAAATCCCGGAAGATATACCGATATAGGTGCAAAAATTCCTAAAGGTGTACTTTTAGTAGGACCTCCGGGAACGGGTAAAACACTTCTTGCAAGAGCTGTTGCCGGTGAGGCTAGAGTTCCTTTCTTTTCAATATCGGGTTCCGATTTTGTAGAAATGTTTGTAGGTGTGGGTGCATCACGTGTACGTGATTTATTTGCACAAGCCAAGAAAAATGCACCGTGTATTCTTTTTATAGATGAAATTGATGCCGTAGGTCGTCAAAGAGGTTCAGGTTTGGGCGGCGGTCACGATGAGCGTGAACAGACACTCAATCAACTTCTCGTAGAAATGGACGGGTTCGGTATTAATGAAGGTATAATTACTATCGCAGCAACAAACAGACCGGATATATTGGATCCTGCATTACTTCGTCCGGGCAGATTTGACAGACGAGTTATTGTAGGAAAACCGGATTTACGCGGAAGAGTTGCGATATTAAAAGTTCATGCAAGAAATAAACCTTTGGATAAAGATATAAATCTTGAAACGATTGCTAAAAAAGTTCCGGGATTTACAGGTGCCGATTTGGCCAATTTGCTGAATGAAGCAGCACTTTTAGCAGCAAGAACAAATCGAAAACTTATAACCATGCAAGACTTGGAAGAAGCCAGTGAAAAAGTAGCCTATGGTCCTGAAAGAAGAAGTCATAAAGTCAGTGAAGAAGAACGCAGACTTACAGCATATCATGAATCGGGACATGCTATTATGGCAACAGTACTTAAAGATGCTGATCCCGTTCATAAGGTTACAATTGTTCCACGTGGACAAGCAGGCGGATATACAATGATGCTTCCGCATGAAGAACGTTCATTCATAACGAAAGCTCATTTACTCGCAAAATTACGTGTAGCTTTGGGAGGACGTTGTGCCGAACAAATAATATTTAACGAAATATCAAGCGGAGCGTCCGGAGATTTGCAGCAAGTTACGGCAATTTTGAGAAAAATGGTTATGGAATGGGGTATGAGTGAAAGACTCGGACCGATGATTTTCGGAGAACATCAAGAGCAAATCTTTTTAGGAAAACAGCTCGGATCCGAAAGAAATTACGGAGAAGACGTAGCTTCCGCCATTGATGAAGAAATGCATAAATATCTTATGGATGCACTTAACGATACTATGAGAATTTTAAATGAAAATATCGAAGTATTACACGCAATGGCAAAAGCTTTACTTGAAGAAGAAACTATAAACAAACAACAAGTTGAAAACTTATTCAAGTATCATTCAATTTACGCACCCGGTGAAGAACCGATGCTTATACTTGAAAGCGATGATAATTGATAAAGTCAAAAAGCCGCAACAGGCTTTTTGCTTTGAAAATACTTTTATTAAAACTTGACATGAGTATTGTAAAAAGTTATAATACTCCTTGTGAGATTTGTCCGGAACCCACTAGCCCCGGAGGAAGGATAAAATCTTGCGTTCAGTTTTAGGAGGAAAAGAAATGAAAACTACTTTTATGGCCAATGCGGGAAATATTACTCGCAAATGGTATATTGTTGATGCTGAAGGCAAGACGCTCGGCCGATTGGCAGCAGGAGTCGCAGAAGTCCTTCGGGGAAAAAATAAAGTTACTTTTACACCACATGTAGATACAGGTGATTTTGTAATTGTAATTAATGCAGAAAAAGTTGTATTGACAGGCAAGAAGGCATTGAAAAAGGAATATTTCCATTATTCCGGATACCCGGGTGGAGATAAATTTACAAAAGCAGGTGAAGCTCTTCGTAAGAAGCCGGTTTGGGTTCTTGAACATGCAATCAGAGGTATGTTGCCAAAGAACAAATTAGGTGATCAGATGTTCCGCAAGTTGAAAGTTTATGCGGGCAGTGAACATCCGCATGCAGCACAGAAACCTGAAGAATTAGTTTTTGATATTCGCTAACCCGGAAAGGAAGGAAAAAATTATGGCAGAAGCTATTTACTACGGTACAGGTCGTAGAAAAACATCCGTTGCCAGAGTCCGTCTGGTACCGGGTCAAGGAAATATTACAATAAATCGTCGTTCCATGGATGACTACTTCGGTCTTCAGACATTGGAATTGATTGTTAAACAGCCGCTTGAATTGACAGGAACAACATCGGCATATGATGTTATCGTAAGTGTAAAAGGCGGTGGACATACAGGTCAGGCAGGTGCAATCAGACACGGAATCAGTCGTGCTCTTTTGGAAGTAGATGCAGACTACAGAAAAGTTCTTAAGAGTGCAGGATTGCTTACTCGTGACCCGAGAATGAAAGAACGTAAGAAATACGGTCTTAAAAAAGCAAGAAAAGCAAGCCAGTTCTCAAAACGTTAATATTTGTAATAAAAGCCGGATTATCCGGCTTTTTAATTTTTCAGAATATATATTTAGTGCATTTCTAAAAAAAAAATTGTATAATGTATTGTATGTAAATATAGAAGGTTAAAAGACAGAGGAGGACGAGAAATGTTCGAAACATTTCAAATGGAACTTGCAGGCCGTCCATTAATTATTGAAACAGGCAAGATGGCAAAACAGGCAAGCGGATCAGTATTGGTTAGATATGGAGACACTGTTGTTCTTGTAGCGACAACATGGAGTAAGGAACCGCGTGAAGGAACAGATTTCTTTCCGCTTACGGTAGATTATGAAGAAAAAATGTATTCAGTAGGTAAGATGCCTGGAGGATTTCTCAGAAGAGAAGGACGTCCGGGTAATTCTGCCGTTTTAAATGCACGACTTATCGATCGTCCTATTCGTCCATTATTTGATAAAAGATGTAGACATGACGTTCACGTAGTTGCAACGGTTCTTTCGGTTGATTATGATAATGCACCGGAATTGTGCGGATTACTTGGAGCATCTGCTTCAATTGCGATTTCAGATATTCCTTGGGACGGTCCGGTAGCGGGTGTCAGAGTCGGTAAAGTTGATGGTGAGTTTGTTGTAAATCCAACTCAAGAACAGTTGGAACGCTCTACGATGAATATTACAGTAGCAGGTTCTGAAACAGCTATTTTGATGGTTGAAGGCGGAGCAAAAGAAGCATCGGAGGAAGAAGTTCTTGATGCAATTATGTATGCTCACACCGTAATAAAACAACTTGTTGAATTTCAGAAAAAAATAATTGAAAAAGTAGGCAAGCAAAAGAAAGAATTGGTTTTTTCAGAAATACCCGAAGAAATAGAAAAAGCTATTTATGAATATGCTGAAAACAATTTGAGAGAAGCAATTTTCAATCCCGATAAGCTTACAAGAGAAGCTCATATGGAAGAAGTAAGAAAAGAAGCTGAAAATCATTTTAAAGAAATTTATCCGGATAATGAATCCGATGTAATTACTTGTTTGGATCATTTGACCAAATCTATTGTAAGAAAAATGATTTCTGTAGATAAAATTCGTCCGGATGGAAGAGCATTGGATGAAATTCGTCCTATTACCTGTGAAGTAGGTATGATTCCGAGAACACACGGTTCAGCTTTATTTACTCGCGGTCAAACTCAAGCGTTGACAATTACAACATTGGCACCGATGAATGAAACTCAAATTATTGATGATTTAACATTGGTAAATGAAAAGCGTTATATTCACCAATATAATTTCCCTTCATATTGTGTAGGAGAAACTAAGAGTTCAAGGGGACCGGGACGTCGTGAAATCGGGCATGGAGCATTGGCTGAACGTGCATTGGAACCGGTTATTCCGTCAGTAGATGAATTTCCGTATGCTATACGTGTAGTTTCGGAAATTTTGGAATCAAACGGATCGTCATCACAAGCATCTGTTTGCGGAAGTACAATGTCGCTTATGAATGCAGGTGTTCCGATACATGCACCGGTAGCCGGAATAGCAATGGGACTTGTAAATGAAGGTGAGCATTTTACAATTTTGACAGATATTCAGGGTATGGAAGATGCTCTGGGAGATATGGACTTCAAAGTGGCAGGTACTGCAAAAGGTATTACTGCAATTCAAATGGATATAAAAATTCATGGATTGTCACGTGAAATTTTGATGGCGGCATTGAAACAGGCACATAAGGGTAGAATGTTTATTTTAGGGAAAATTGCAGAATGTATTTCAAAACCTGCAGAACATTTGTCACCATATGCACCAAAAATTATTACACTTAGAATTCCAGTAGATAAAATTCGTGATGTAATCGGTGCCGGAGGAAAAACAATTAACAAGATAATAACCGAAACCGGTGTAAAAATTGATGTTGAAGAAGACGGAAGAGTTTATATTGCTTCAGTTGATGAAGAAGCAGCGCAAAAAGCTAAGAAGATGGTTGAGTCGTTAACGCATGAAGTTAAGCCGGGAGAAGTATATCTCGGTAAGGTTACACGCTTGATGAAATTCGGTGTATTTGTTGAAATTTTACCGGGACAAGAAGGAATGGTGCATATTTCACAATTGGCATTGAAACGTGTAGAAAAAGTAGAAGATGTTGTTCATGAAGGCGATGAAATCATGGTAAAAGTAATGGAAATCGATGATAAAGGAAGAATTAATTTATCTAGAAAGGCATTGCTTCAGGAGAAGAAAAATGAACAATAAACGCGGTTTTGAAATTGTAACGGAATGGAAAGGTAAAGCAATTTCATTGCCGGAACGTAAAACAATTGCGAGTGCAGGATATGATATTGAAAGTGCGATTGATGCGGTTATTGAAAAAGGAAAAATGAAAATAATTCCTACAGGATTGAAAGCATATATGGGAAATGATGAGTACTTAAGTATTCATATACGTTCAAGTATTGCTATAAAAAAAGGAATTGTATTGATGAATTCAACAGGAATTATAGATGCAGATTATTATAATAATCCTGAAAATGAAGGGCATATTATGATTGCATTGTACAATACAAGTGAAACTGATTTTTCCGTAACCAAAGGGGAACGAATTGCACAAGGAATTTTTCAAAAATATTTAAAAATTGAAAACGACAATTCAGAAAGTACTAGAAAAGGCGGATTCGGAAGTACAGGAAAATAAATAAAAAGTTTCGGTGAAAACCGAAACTTTTTTGAATGCAATTAATACTGAAATTGAGTATAATATACTTTAATAGAATAAATTGGTAGAAATAAGTGAGATAAGAATGATTAACGAAAGAGAACAATGTAAAAACACAAAAAAAGTATCATTCATAACATTGGGATGCAAGGTAAATCAATATGACAGTGATGCTATGCGTACACTTTTTATACATAGAGGATATAAACCTGTCGAGCATTCTGAAGTTGCCGATGTTTATATTATAAATACTTGCTCAGTTACAAGTATAGGTGATCGGAAATCAAGACAGGTTATACGTAAAATACGTAGAAACAATCCTGATGCCGTTATTGCCGCAACAGGGTGTTATGCTCAAGTTGCACCGGAAGAATTGGAAAAAATGGGAGATGTCGATGTAATTGTCGGGCATCAAAACAGAAATAAAATAGTAGATTATATAGAAGAAGCAGAAAAAAGTGAAAAAACGGTAAATGCAGTCAAGGATATAATGTCAATACGTGAATATGAAAATTTGACAGTAGATCCGGAAGGCGAGGTAAAAGCTCGTGCATTTGTAAAAGTGCAAGAGGGGTGTGATAATTATTGCACTTTTTGCATTATTCCGTATGCAAGAGGAAGGTTGAAATCAAGAAAACAAGAAGATGCTGTTGATGAAATCAAAAAACTGGTAGAAAAAGGTTATAGAGAAGTAGTTTTAACAGGAATACATTTAGGTAATTACGGAAAAGATTTAAGAAATGGAACATCTTTATCAACATTGGTATCTGAACTTTTGAAAATTCCGAATCTTTTAAGAATACGTTTAGGCTCAATTGAATCTGTAGAACTTTCAGATGAATTGATAAATATCATAAAAAATGAAAAACGTGTTTGTCATCATTTGCACTTGCCGTTGCAGTCAGGTTCGGATGCGGTACTTAAAAGTATGAACAGGCATTATAGGCTTAGGCAATATAAAGATTTGATTGCTATGCTTAGGAAAAAAATCCCGAATTTGGCACTTACCACAGATTTGATTGTAGGATTTCCGGGAGAAACTGAAGAAAATTTCAAAGAAACTTTAAATACTTTACATGAATTGAAATTTTCCGCAATACACGTATTTCCTTTTTCAAAGCGTACGGGAACACCGGCGGCAATGTATCCCAATCAAATTACTAATGAAGAAAAGAAAAAACGTGTTCATCGTGTACAAGAATTGGAAAAAAAGATTTCAAAAGAATTTAGATGTGAATTTTTAAATAAAATTGTACATGTATTGGCTGAAAACAAGAAAGAAGAATACTTTGAAGGATTTTCCGATGAGTATATTCGTGTTACTATAAAAGGGGAGAATGTAAAAAGGGGACATTTATACTCCGTTATTGTAGAGGAAGTTACCGATGAGGGACTTATAGGTAGAGTTATAGAGGAGGTTTAAAATGGATAATTGTTTATTTTGTAAAATTGCAGCAGGAGAAATCCCGAGCACGAAAGTTTATGAAGATGAAAAGTGGTTTGCGTTCAAAGATATACAGCCATGTGCTCCGGTACATATTTTAGTTATACCTAAAACACACGTAAAAAACATTTTAGATATAAATACAAAAAGCAATGAAATTTTTTCGGATTTCTTTTTGAAGATAAAAGAAATAGCTGAAAATGCAAATTTAGGTAAAAACGGATTTCGTTTAGTTATGAATACAGGGGAAAAAGCGGGACAAACAGTATTTCATTTTCATGCACATATTATCGGAGGAAAAGATATGGGATGGCCGCCGTTTCCGGAAACCGTCAAGCATTAAAAATTACCATATTTTGAATTGAAATCTGAAGTTCAATACTTTTTAGTACTTTTAGATTGACATCAATTCATGAATATTTTATAATTTAATAGTGTGCATTAGCACCCCATCAGTCTTATTTGGAGGGAGGGATATAGATGTCTGAAGTAAAAGTCCAAAAGGGCGAATCTCTTGATAGTGCTCTTCGCAGATTTAAACGTTCCTGCCAAAAAGCCGGGGTTCTTTCTGAAGTAAGAAAACGTGAACATTATGAAAAGCCAAGCGTAAGACGTAAGCTTAAATCTGAGGCCGCAAGAAAACGCAAATTTAAATAGTTTGTTATTTTATCGGTTTTGTTCGATTTAATAAGGTTTTTATTTTAAGTCGTTCGTAACGTTAAGGTCAAGGTGATAGTTGTGTCATTAAAACAGCAGCTTATGGCAGATATGAAGGCTGCCATGAAAGCTAAAGAAAACGGTAAGCTTGCATTAAATGTAATTAGAATGGCAAGAGCACATATAAGACAAGCTGAAATTGACAACGGACACGCAGACTTCGATGATGATCAGGTTCTTACAATTCTACGTAAGGAAGTTAAGCAGCGTAAAGAAACGCTTGCGGAAATAAAAGATTCCGGTAGAGAAGACCTGGTTGAGGCGACACAGGCTGAAATTGATATATTACAAAAATATTTGCCTGCAGAGCTTTCAGCAGAAGCTGTCAAGAAGGTTGTAGTGGAAATCGTAAATGCAATGAACCCTGAAGACAGAAAGATGGGTTTGGTTATGAAATCCGTTATGGCTAAGTTGAGAGGTAAAGCGGACGGTAAGCTTATAAGTACTGTCGTTCGTGAAATACTTGCTGAGTAAGCTTGACAAAATGTGACATGTATTGTATTCTTATTCCATAAGTTAATATTTTGGTGTCAATGATGACTCATTCTTTATGAATGGGTCATTTTGTCTTTTGAAGATTATACCGCTTGGGAGGGTTTTTTATGAAAAAGGATTTATTATACTATATTCCGGCAGGGCAGTACGGTAAAGAAGGGGTATTATCTTTATTGGCTCAGCATCCTGAGATAAAATTTGTATCTTTAATCGGGATAGATTTGGGTGGAAATGATACTGACGAGAGAATACCGATTGAATTATTCAGAAAAAATTATGAAGATTTCTTTGCAGGTAAAGCTGTGCAGACTGACGGTTCATCGGTAGTATTCGGAAATATTGCAACTTTAAATGATGCGAGAGTGGATATGATTGCCGACAGCAGCGTAAATTGGTATGTTGATTATAATTATGAGCATTTGGATAAAAACGATTTACCTGTAGGAACATTAAGAATTCCGGCTTTTTTGATTCATAATAACGAGTTAATTGATTCACGTTCTATCTTAAAACGTTCTTGTGATTATGTAGCAGGAAGAATAAAAGAATTGTTGAATTCAAATAAGCTTAAAGGAATGAGTCATGTTCCTGTTGATCAAATACAAGATATTGCATTTACAACCGGTACGGAACTTGAATTTTGGGTAAGAACTCCAAGTGAAAATGAAACTGTTCAACATTTGTCTACATCACAGAGATTGCAAGAGCAGTATTGGCAGAAAATGCGCGGTAATGTTCGTACAGCTATGGAAGAAACCATTTCCGAACTGGAAGCACGTGGACTTAAAGTTGAAATGGGACATAAAGAAGTTGGCGGAATAAAACCAAAAGTAGATGATGAAGGTCATATTGTAGATGTATGTGAGCAGCTTGAATTGGATTGGAGATTTACTACAAATCCTTTGCAAGCTTGTGACAATGAACTCGAAGTAAGAATTATGGTACGTGAAATTTTCAGAAAAAACGGTTTGGACGTATCATTTAAAGCAAAACCTATTCAAGGTGTTGCAGGGAGTGGAAAACATACACATTTGGGAATTATTGCAAAACTTAAGAACGGAAAATCAATAAACTTAATGGTTCCGGAAGACACCGAAAAAGAGTATTTAAGTCCTTTAGGCTATGGATTCGTAATGGGAATTTTAAAAAACTATGAAGTTATAAATCCTTTCGTTACATCTACAACGGATGCATTTAACAGATTGAAGCCGGGATTTGAAGCTCCGATTTGTATAGTTACATCATTAGGATTGACACCGAAATTTCCATCTAGAAACAGAACAATTTTAATAGGTTTGATAAGAGATATAGGAAATCCTAAAGCAACAAGATTTGAACTCAGAGCTCCAAATCCGTTTACAAATGCATATATTGCAGTTGCTGCGTTGTACTTGGCGGCTCTTGAAGGAATTGAATATGCTGTAGAGTCAGGTAAAACCGGTCAGGAATTGTTGGCAGAATTGTCTAAAAAAGCATCTGAAGAATATGAATATTTGAAAAAAGGTAGAGAATACAGATGTGAAAAAAATATATTCGATGACTTTACACAAGAAGAAAGGGATGCGATATTTGGAAAACCTCCGGCAACGGTCTGGGAAAATGTAAAAATAATGAAAGAAAATGCTGAAAAAGTAAAAGCGCTTCTTAGTGGAAATTCATTTACAAAACCGATTATAGATTCATTTATACAGACAATTTTATTCAGATGGAAAAATGAATTGATTGATAGAATTATCCCATATACGGAAAGTATTGTAAGAGGTTACAAAAAATTAAAATGTGAAGATCTTTTAGATGAGAAACGATGGGAAGAAATTAATGTATTAAGAAGAGAGTTGGCTAAAGATACAGTGAATAGTAAATGTATTTGCAGCAGATTGAAAGATGCATTGGAAACAGGTGATTATGATACAGCATCTGAACTTCAAATTGAAATGATGAAAAAGACTGAAGTTTTGAATGATTTGTATTATGTTTACAAATTGAATATATTGGACTAAAATCGGATTAAAAAATAGCTTGAAGAGTTTTCTCTTCAAGCTATTTTTATAAATAAAAAAAGCGATATAAATCGCTTTTTTTGGTGCCGAGGACCGGAGTCGAACCGGTACGAATCTTTCGATTCGAGGGATTTTAAGTCCCTTGCGTCTGCCAATTCCGCCACCCCGGCATAAATAAATGGAGGCGGCACTCAGAATCGAACTGAGGATAAAGGTTTTGCAGACCTCTGCCTTACCGCTTGGCTATGCCGCCTCAATGGAGCGGAAAACGGGACTCGAACCCGCGACCCCCACCTTGGCAAGGTGGTGCTCTACCACTGAGCTACTTCCGCTAATGGCGACCCGGATCAGATTTGAACTGACGATCTTCGCCGTGACAGGGCGACATGTTAGACCGCTACACCACCGGGCCGTATTACTTTATTAGTATATCTATCACAGTTGCTTTTGTCAAGGAAAGTATGCGAAAAATATTTAATCTAAAGTGATTTTATAAATTTTTGCATTTATGAATTTTATTAAACTGTTTGGGCAAATAAGTATCTGTTGTCCACGATGACCGGCACTTACACTTATTTCATTATGTTTGGAAACCGATTCATCAAAATAAGTGGGAAAATCTTTTTTCATTCCGATTGGAGAGCATCCTCCTCTTTCATAACCTGTTAAAGTACGTAAATCTTTTAGATGTATCATCTCTATACTTTTGTTTCCACTTACCGATGCTGCAATTTTCATATCCAATGTTTTATTTGACGGTAAACAAAAGACAACGGGACCGGTTTTATTTCCTTTTGTAACAATAGTTTTAAAAACCATATCGGGATTGAAACCTAATTCTTCTGCTGCATGAACTCCGGATAAATCATCCAAATCGAAATCATAAGATTTTGTTTTATATGGAATACCGGCTTTATCAAGTATTCTCATAACATTTGTCTTTTTTTGTTTCTTCATAACAACCTCCGTATATTAGGGTATAAAGCAAATATCTTTTTGTCAATGATGATAAATGTTTATATATTTTTTATTTGAAACATTTATTTTATATATGTCGGAAAATTTATCATTTCAATTAAAAAATTTTTATTCATTTTTAACCTTTTAAAACTTGAAAAAGTTTTTGTAATGCAATACAATAGCAAAGATAACAAAAAGTAAGTATTCTGGGAGGCGGAAATGATAAATAATTCATTGTATGGGAAATCAGTCTTGGGAATGGATTCATTATCTGCAATTGAGATTGATAAAATTTTGGACATTGCTTCGAAAATGAAAAAAATTCTTATTTCCGATTATAAGAAGACTTCATATTTACGAGGGAAATCTGTTGTTAATTTGTTTTTTGAAAATTCAACAAGAACACGAAGTTCATTTGAACTTGCCGGCAAGTATTTAGGTGCCGATGTTATTAATATTTCCAAGAGCGGTAGCTCGATGACGAAAGGTGAAAGCGTAAAAGATACGTTATTGACAATGGCGGCGATGGAAGCTGATGCTGTTGTTATTCGAGATTCGTCCGAGGGTTCCGCTTTTTTTGCGTCCGAAATAATTAATCATCATATTAAAATGCCTATAGTTATTAATGCAGGAGACGGTGCACATGAACATCCTTCGCAAACATTGTTGGAAATGCTGACTTTGAAAGAGTCCGGTGTCAGCTTTAAAGGGATGAAATTGGCCGTATTGGGAGATATATTGCATTCAAGGGTTGCAAGAAGTGATATAAAAGGATTCATAAAAATGGGTGCAAAAGTATATCTGTATGGACCTGCAACTTTGGTACCCAAAGAATTTGAAAGTATGGGAGCTGTAGTTGCAAGCAGTATGGAAGAAGCACTTGAAGGTGCAGATGCCGTAAACGTTCTTCGTATACAATTGGAGCGTGCTGCAAGAGGATTTTTTCCTACATTAAGAGAATATTCAAGGTTGTTCGGTTTAAATAGTGAACGTTTGAAATTGGCAAAGAAAAATTGTAAAGTTCTTCATCCGGGTCCTATGAATAGAGGAATAGAAATAAGTTATGATGTTGCGTATAATGAAAAATCCTGGATTCAGGAAGAAGTAAGAAACGGAGTTGCCGTGAGAATGGCTTTGTTGTATTTAACTATGACGGAGGGGAATGATCTTGAAATTACTGATTAAAAACGGAACTTTAGTAAATCCGGCAAAAGGTCAACATGAAAAGTTAGATGTATTGGTAGAAAATAATCGTATAAAAAGCATCGGGAAGAATTTAATTGATGAAGATGCAAAAATATATGATGTTAAAGGTTGTTTTGTTACTCCGGGACTTATAGATATGCATGTTCATTTAAGAGAACCGGGACAAGAAGCAAAGGAAGATATTTATACCGGTACTCAATCTGCCGCTGCCGGGGGATTTACGCAAGTAGCGACAATGGCGAATACATCTCCGGTAATTGATAATGCCGCTCTTGTAAAAGATTTGCTTTACAGGATACAAGAAAGTGCTTGTGTAAAAGTACATGTAATAGGTGCAGTATCAAAAAATCTCGAAGGTAAACAACTTTCTGAAATAGGTGATATGGTAGAGGCCGGGGCAGTAGCATTTTCGGATGACGGAAGTTATATTGAGAATTCCGATTTTATGAGACGTGCAATGGAATATGTAAATATGTTCGGAAAAATGATTATAGATCATGCTGAAGATAAAACAATGACTGAACACGGGTATATGAATGAAGGTAAAGTTTCATGCGAATTAGGAATAACCGGTAGACCTTCAGTTGCAGAAAATATTGCAGTTGCACGAGATGTGTTGCTTTCGGAGATGACAGGATGTCATGTACATATAGCACATCTAAGTTCTGCAAAATCTGTAGAAATTATAAGAAAAGCAAAAGCTGAAGGACTTCCGGTAACATGTGAAGTCACACCTCAACATTTATATTTTACAGATGAATATTTAAAGAATTTTGAATCATCATTTAAGATGGCACCTCCTATAAGGACGGATGATGACAGAAAAGCATTGATTGAAGCAATTAAAGAAGGAATTGTTGATGCAATCATAACAGATCATGCCCCTCATACTTCTGAAGAAAAGGACGTGCCTTTTAAATGCGCACCGAACGGTATTGCAGGACTTGAAACGTCTTTAGCTTCAGTACTTACAACTTTGTATCACACAGGGGAAATTACAATTGATAAAGTAGTTGAAATAATGTCGGTTAATCCGGCAAAACTATTGGAAATAGAAGGTGGAATACTTGAAGAAGGAGCTGATGCAGACATCACTGTAATAGATCCTGATTACAAGTGGACAGTTACGGGAAAGGATTTGTACACAAAAGCAGTATTTACTCCATATGAAGGTATTGAACTACAAGGTAAAGCAATATTGACAATTGTTGACGGTAAAGTTGTTATGGAAAAAGGAAAGGTATCTGTATGAAAGGTTTACTTGTGCTTGAAAACGGAAAGTGTTTTGAGGGAGAACTTCTGACTGAAGAATCTGTAATGGGTGAATTGGTATTTAATACCGGAATGACAGGATATCAAGAATGTTTTACAGATCCGTCATATGAAGGTCAAATTATTACACTTACATACCCTTTAATAGGAAATTACGGTGTGGCAGAGCATTTTAATCAATATGAAAAACCTATTGTTTCAGGTATAGTAATAGATCAATTGACAAAACAACCAAGTAATTGGGAATGTGAGAATACATTGGAAAATTTTATCAAGACCAATAATATACCTTGTATTTATAATGTAGACACACGAGCAGTAACAAAAGCTATAAGAAGCGGCGGAGCTATGAAAGCCGTAATTGTTAAAGCGGATACTTCAAAAGAAATTATAAAAGAAATGCTTTCAAAAGATTTACATAAAAATAACGTGGAACGTGTAACAACTTCTGAAAAGTATGTTTGTGGAAAAGGTAAGTATAAAGTTGCGTTATTGGATTGCGGACTGAAGAAAAATATTTTAAAAAGACTTAATGCCTTAGATTGCGAAGTTACAGTTTACCCTGCAAAAACAGAAGCAAAAGAAATATTAAGTACAAATCCGGACGGAATCTTTTTAAGTCCCGGACCGGGAGATCCTAAGGATGCTTATTATGTGATTGATACAGTTAAACAATTAATAGGTAAAAAGCCTATTTTCGGAATATGTTTGGGTATTCAAGTTTTAGCACTTGCACTAGGTGCACAAACCTATAAATTACCTTTTGGGCATAGAGGTTCAAATCATCCGGTAAAAGATTTAAGAAAAGGTAAAGTTTATATAACTTCACAAAATCACGGATATGCCGTTTCATCGGAAAATATTCCGGACTGCATTGAAATCACACACATAAATGTAAATGATAATACCGTAGAAGGGTTCAGACACAAAACATTACCTATACAGGCAATTCAATATCATCCTGAAGCAGGCCCTGGACCCGTAGACAATTTTTATTTATTTGAAGAATTTATAAAAATGATGGAGGCTGAAAAGAATGATTGATAAAAATATAAAAAAAGTATTGGTCATAGGATCCGGTCCTATTGTAATAGGGCAAGCTGCAGAATTTGATTATGCAGGATCACAAGCCTGCCAATCATTGAGAGAAGAAGGCGTAGAAGTAGTTTTGGTTAACAGTAATCCTTCAACGATTATGACGGATGTAGATTTAGCAGATAGAGTTTACATTGAACCGATTACACTACCCTTTATTACAGAAATTATAAAAAAAGAACGTCCTGATGCGTTACTTGCAACATTGGGCGGACAAGTAGGATTAAATATGGCGGTGCAATTAGCTTCTGCAGGTGTTTTGGAAAAATACAATGTAAAACTTTTAGGATCCTCTTTACACGCTATCAAGCATGCGGAAGATAGAGAACTTTTTAAAGAGGCTATGCAAAAAATCAATCAGCCTGTACCGGAAAGTGAAATATTTGAAGAATTGCAACCTGCAGTAGACTTTGCCGAAAAATTGGGATATCCGGTAATTATACGTCCGGCGTATACATTAGGTGGAACAGGCGGCGGAATTGCAAGGGACAGATATGAAATGGAAGAAATTGCAAACCGCGGAATAAAATTATCTCCGATAAATCAAATTCTTGTAGAACGAAGTGTTGCAGGATGGAAAGAAATAGAATTTGAAGTCATGAGAGATAAATCCGACAATTGCATAATTGTATGTGCAATGGAAAATATAGATCCGGTTGGAGTACACACAGGAGATTCCATAGTTGTTGCACCTACGCTTACATTGACAGATACACAATATCAGATGATGAGAAAAGCTTCATTGGATATAATCAGATATTTGGAAATAGAAGGCGGATGCAACGTTCAATATGCGTTAGACAGTAAAACAAATAAATACTATGTAATAGAAGTAAATCCGAGAGTAAGCAGATCATCGGCACTTGCATCCAAAGCAACGGGATATCCTATAGCGAAAGTTGCAGCAAAAATTGCATTGGGAGAAACACTTGACGAAATAAGCAATTGTATAACAGGAAATACTAAAGCATGTTTCGAACCTTCATTGGATTATGTTGTTGTAAAATTCCCAAGGTGGCCCTTTGAAAAATTTACACTTGCAGATCGCTCCATAGGAACACAAATGAAAGCAACCGGTGAAGTAATGGCTATGGACAGAACTTTTGAAGGAGCAATGCTAAAAGCAGTACGTGCATTGGAAACCGGGGAAGGTTATTTGCATTTAAACAAACTCGATAATCAATCTTTATATGACATAAAATGTTTGCTGCACAGAGTTGATGATGAACGTATTTTTGTTGTAGCCGAAGCATTACGTAGAGGTATTGAACCTGAAGAAATCAATAGAATAACCAAAATTGATTTGTTCTTCATTCATAAATTACAAAATATAATTAAAGTAGAAAGACTTTTGATAAAAGAAGGCATGACACAAAATTCTTTGACGGAAGCAAAACGAATTCAAATGCCTGATAAAGTAATAGCGCATTTCTGCGAAGTAAGTAAAAAAGAAGTAGAAAAATTTAGAAGAAAAAATAACATCCGTTCATCCTTCAGAATGGTAGATACCTGTGCGGCAGAATTTGAAGCACATACTCCATACTATTACTCTTCATATAGAAGTGAAGATGAAGTTGAAGCGCAAGGAAAAGACTCGGTAGTTGTATTCGGATCCGGTCCAATAAGAATAGGACAAGGTATAGAATTTGACTATTGCTCAGTTCATGCTGCGTGGGCATTGAAGAAAGCAGGAAAGAAATCAATTGTAATAAATAACAACCCTGAGACTGTATCTACAGACTTCAATACATCTGACTCTCTTTATTTTGAACCTCTTACTGAAGAAGATGTTATGGAAATAATAGATAAAGAAAACCCCGAAGGCGTTATATGTCAATTCGGAGGTCAAACGGCAATTAATTTAGCTACACCGATGGCAAAAAGAGGTATCCGCATTATAGGTTCATCAAATGAAAGTATAGATATGGCGGAAGATCGTGAAAGATTTGACACATTGATGGGGCAATTGAATATTCTTCGACCGAAAGGATGTTTAGTTGAAAGTATCGAAGAAGCTATAGAAAAAACAAAAGATTTGGAATATCCTTTAATTGTAAGACCGAGCTATGTATTGGGCGGACGAGCAATGCAAATTGTTTATAATTATGCCGAATTACGACAATATTTAAAAGAAGCGGTAGTTGCATCTCATGAACATCCCGTATTAATTGATCAATATATGATAGGAAGAGAAGTTGAAATAGATGCAATATCTGACAGTATAGATGTATGTATACCGGGAATAATGGAACAAATTGAAAGATCCGGAGTACATTCAGGAGATTCCTTTGCAGTATATCCTCCACAACACTTGAATCAAAAAATTATTGATAAACTTGTTACCTATACAAAACAAATTGCATGTGCCATGAACGTAAAAGGATTGGTTAACATTCAATTTATCGTAGTTAAAGATAAAGTGTATGTAATAGAAGTAAATCCTAGAGCAAGCAGAACAGTTCCGTTTATGAGTAAAGTTACGGGAATAAATATGGTTGAATGTGCAACAAGAATTGCATTGGGAGAAACTGTTGAAAGTTTGGGACTTCCGAAAGGATTGGTTCCGGATAAAAATTATGTAGCAATAAAAGCTCCTGTATTTTCATTCTCAAAACTCGGACTTATAGAAATAAAATTGGGACCGGAAATGAAATCTACAGGAGAAGTTATGGGAATAGGGTCCACATATGAAGAGGCAATGTATAAAGCCATCGTTGCATCAAATATAATTGTAGAACCCGGAAGTAATGTGCTTATAACAGTAAGTGACAGAGATAAAGAAGAAACCGTAAATTTAGCGAAAACATTAATAAAATTGGGTTATCACATAATTTGTACCGCAGGTACAGGTAAATATTTCCAAAAAGCAGGCATAGATGTCGAAATAATAAAGAAAATACACGAAAAAGGTGAAAATTGTGAAAAATATCTGAAATCCGGAAAAGTTGATATGGTAATAAATACAATATCTTACGGAAGCAGAATTGAACAAGAAGGATATGATTTAAGACGTATAGCGGTAGAATTGGCAATACCGTGCTTAACATCGCTTGATACTGCGAAAGAAGTTCTGAGAGTAATGGCTGAAAATGAAAAAGAACATATTTACAAAGTAAAATCATTGCAAGAATATATGAAGGAGCGTTGATATGTATTCATTGTCTGAAAGCGGCTCAATTTACACTAATGATAAAATAGGTCCGGAAATTTATCGTATGCAAATTAAATTACCTTTGACTGCACAAAAGGCCCGTGCCGGACAATTTATACATGTAAAAATTAATGATTCGTCAAGAATACTTCGTAGACCCATTTCTATATCGGGAGCATATCCTGAAAGCGGAATTGTAGAGATAATTTACAGAGTAGTAGGGCCGGGAACTGAAAACATGTCTAAAATGAAAACAGGTGATTTTTTAGATATACTTGGACCGTTGGGGAAACCTTTCGAGTTACCTGTAGAAAACAGTATAGCCGTAGGCGGTGGAGTAGGTATAGCACCCATACTGTTTCTTTCTCGACAATCAAAAGAGAATTTATTGACGGTAGTAATAGGAGGAAGAAACGAAGAAGAAGTTTTCTGGAAAGATTTATTTCCTGAAAAAGTAAAAAAAGTAGTAGTAACTACAGATGACGGATCATACGGTATAAAAGGTTACTCAGTTGCTGTTCTTCCGGAAATTTTAAAAGACGGAAATACAAAAAAAATGTACGTTTGCGGACCGCTGCCGATGATGAAAAAAGCTGTAGAAATAGCTGACAATTCAAATGTAGAGTGTGAAGTATCTTTGGAAAGACGTATGGGTTGCGGTACAGGTACATGTTTGGCATGTGTATGCAATAAAGTAAACGGAGGTCATGCAAAAGTTTGTTCCGACGGACCGGTGTTTAAATCATCGGAGGTTATTTTATGAATTTGAATGTAAAATTTTGCGGTATTTCAATGAAATCTCCGATAGTTGCAGCATCCGGTACTTTCGGATATGGTATTGAATATAAAGATTATTTGGACTTAAATAAATTGGGCGCAATATCTGTTAAGGGGTTATCCTTAATGCCTTCTGAAGGGAATAAAGGTGTAAGAATAGCTGAAACACCTTCAGGAATTCTGAATTGTATAGGTTTGGAAAATCCGGGAGCTGAATATTTTATAAATAAAATACTTCCGGATTTAAAAAAGTATGATGTTCCGGTTATAGCAAATATATTCGGAAAAACGAAAGAAGAATACGGGAAAGTTGCAAGAGCATTGACAGTTGAAGGTGTATCCGCACTTGAAGTAAACATTTCCTGTCCGAATATTAAAGAAGGTGGAGTGGCATTTGGAACAAATCCCTTAAGTGCCGCAGAAATAACAAAGGAAGTAAAAAGAAATACGCATTTACCGGTAATAATGAAATTATCACCTAATGTAACGGATATAGCGGCTATAGCAAAAGCTGTAGAAAATGCCGGAGCGGATGCAATTTCATTAATAAATACCTTATTAGGTATATCTATAGATTTAAGAACTCGCAGACCTGTTTTAGGAAATATTACAGGAGGGTTATCCGGTCCTGCGATAAAACCGGTTGCACTTAGGATGGTATGGCAAGTAAGAAATGCTGTAAATATTCCTATATGCGGAATGGGCGGTATTATGACAGGAAAAGATGCTGCAGAATTTTTTATAGCGGGATCTGATATAGTGCAAGTGGGAACAGCAAATTTGATTAATCCCGATGCAATTATGCGTATTACCGATGAATTGAACGCATGGGGAGATTCGCAGGGAATAAAAAATATAAATGAATTGGTTAACACCTTGAATTTCTAATTTAAAAAATTTATAAAAAATTATTTAGCCGTGAATGTTTATTTGAATTTCAGATATAGACATTCACGGTTTTTGTACTTAAGTTTACAAATTATAAAAATTCCCTCTAAAGTGATTTTGCATAAATACTTTAGAGGGAATTTTTTAAATTGATTTTATTTAGTATTAATCATTCCACCAGAAGATACCTTTTTGTTTAGGTAAACATTTTTTATTGAATATAGGAGATTTGATTCCCTTTCGTAATTGTTCTTCATAATCAGTCAAAGCGGCTTTAACTTGAGGGAATAAAATTAAAAGTGCGGTTACGTTTGTCAGCACCATGAAAGCCATAAATAAGTCGGCTAAATTCCAAACTAACGGTAATTCCGCTTCTGCACCGAATAAAATCATTACTGCAATTAAAACTCTGAATAAATAGAGAGGCCATTTTTTATTTGTCAAATGCATAATATTTATTTCACCATAGTAGTAATTTCCTATGATGGAGCTGAAAGCAAATAATAAAATAAGAATTGAAATTGCTACTGAAGCGTTAGGTCCGAAATATTGTGTGAAATCCCATTGAATCAATTCAATTCCGGTTATTCCTGCAGATGCATAATCTCCGGACAGTAATACGATGAAAGCTGATGCAGAACAAATGAATAAAGTATCTACATACACACCGAAAGCTTGAACTAAACCCTGAGTAACCGGATGTTTAGTTTCAGCTGAAGCTGCTGCATTTGGAACGGAACCTTCACCGGCTTCATTTGAGAAAAGTCCGCGCTTGAATCCGGTTAAAACAGCAGCACCCATACCTCCACCGAATGCAGCCTTGTAGTCAAATGCACTTCTGAAAATCAATGCAAAAGCGTCAGGTAACGCTTTAATGTTATATATCATAATACCAAGAGCGATAATAATATAAATTCCCGCCATGATAGGTACTATCCATTCAGTAACTTTTGCAATACGATGCATACCGCCACAAATAACAATCATTGATAAAACGGTAATAACTATACCGACTATCATACGATCAGCACCTAAAGCATTGTTTAATGCCAATGAAATTGTATTTGACTGAACAGAATTATAAATCATACCATATGTAACTGAAATCAGTATTGCAAAAATTGCGGCCCATAATTTATAACCTAATCCGTTCTTTAAATAGTAGGCGGGGCCGCCTCTGAAACTGGAATCTTCATCTTCGGCCGGAATTTTATAAATTTGAGCCAATGTACTTTCTACAAATCCTGTAGCGGAACCTATTACTGCAATAAACCACATCCAAAAGATTGAACCCGGACCACCGGTTGTAATGGCTATTGCAATACCTGCTATATTACCTACACCTACACGTGATGCAGTACTTATACAAAAAGCTTGGAACGAAGAAACTTTTTTTCCGGAAGTTTTATTTCCGGCAGAATCTATAATAAGATTGAACATCCGTTTAAAATGTCTAAGTTGTACGGCTTTTGTTTTGAAAGTAAAATAAAAACCTGCACCGACAAGCAGAATTATGATTACCGAAGACCAAAGGAAATCGTTAATCATAGTAATAAAGCTGTTTAGAATTTCCATACACTTCTCCTCTTTATATTTACCTTAAACTCACATTATGCTCTATATTTTGAAATAAATGAAACATATTGTTGTTAAAATTATTTTTATATATTGAATGTTTTTGAATAAGAATTCGGCTTTACGTTATATTAAGTAAAATACATAATATAAATTTAATTTAAATATGTTATTTATAATCATATAAAGCTTATAAATATAATAGTATCACGTTTTCAATAATTTTTCAGTAATTTATGCACATGGAAATAAACTTTTAATTTTTATAAAGTTTAAAACAGACAAATTTGATTATTGTATATGAGAATATTAAATAAAATTTGCAATTAATGTTTTGAAAAATAAAAAATGGAATAATTTACTAAAATATAAAGTATTAATAGGTAAATGTTTATTAAAGGGGTAAATTATAAAATAGAAATTTTAAGCATTTATGTAAAAATGTTATAATGTAATCATTTGGAGGTGTAAGCATGCGTTTTTTTGCAAGAATTATTCTCTTGATTATGTGTTTAAGTGTATCAGTCAATATATCTGCAAAAACATTAAAGATAGGAATGAAAGGGCAAGAAATAACTGCACTTCAAAATTCATTGGTTGCTGCAGGTTATTTAGCGCGAACAGTTGATTCCGAATATGGTTCAACAACTGAGAAGGCCGTATCGTTATTTCAAAAAGATAAAGGACTTACCATTACCGGAGAGGCTGATGAAAAAACGTTGAAGGCTATAAAAAAAGCTGAAAATAAAGGATACAGAAATGGTGGAGGCATAGTATACGCAAAAGGTAATCTTGGAATCGAAGTGGAAAAATGGCAAAAAGTTTTATATGAGTCGGGATGTTTGAATGGAGATGTTGACGGAATATACGGCACAGAAACTTTCAACGCTGTAGAGCTGTTTCAAAAAAATAATGATATTCCGGTATCAGGTGCTATTGATGAAATGACACTTAGTGCTTTGGAAAAGCGAAAAGAAAAAATAGATTTGGCGAGAAAAAATAATAATATTTATTTATATACATCAGGTGATGTAGGTAAAGATATAGAAAATATTCAAACGAAATTACAAGAATATGGTTATTTGGACGGAGACATCGACGGTATATACGGTAATGATACAGAAACCGCGGTCAAAAAGCTTCAAGAAAAAAGCGGATTGGCAATATCGGGCAGTATTGACGAAGAAACGATGAGAGAACTTTTAAATACAAAAAATGTATATGATAAAAGTTTACATAAAAAATATATAATGATAGGTGACAGCGGTACCGATGTAGGTGAATTACAAAATAAATTGATTTTACATGGATATAATCCGGGAATTGCCGACGGTTTTTTCGGTAATGATACAGAAACCGCAGTAAAGTTATTTCAAAAAGATAATAATTTGGAAGTAACTGGAATAGCAGACAGTGTTGTAATAAAAAAATTAAAAAAAGCACCATACTTTAAAGGAGAATATAAAAAGAAAATTCATATGCAATCTACCGCATACACACCGTTAGACGGTGACGGTAACGGAAAAACCAGTATGGGAGCATATGCGGGCAAAGGTCATGCAGCTGTAGATCCTTCAGTAATACCTTTAGGAAGTACAGTTTTTATAGAAGGATACGGATATGCGGTTTGCGATGATATAGGCGGAAGCATAAAAGGAAACATAATAGATGTAGGAGTAGATACTTTAAATCAAGCATATCAATGGGGATATAAAGAAGATGTTTTAGTATACGTAATTTAATGAAACGGCAGTTATTGCCGTTTTATATTGAGTTTAAGTTGTAATTAATGTATAATTTTCTGTTGTAACTGAGAATTAATTTATGTTGAAAAATAAGTATATAGAAAGCAGGATGGTTATGAAAGAAATGACAGCCGTAATTTTGGCAGCAGGGCAGGGCACAAGAATGAAATCCGACTATCCGAAAGTACTACATAGTGTTTGCGGTGTGCCTATGGTTAAACAAGTTATTAGAGTGGCAACTGAATCCGGATTTAAAAAATGTGTTGTTATAACAGGTTTTAAAGAAAAATATGTACGTGAAACAGTAGGAAATATTGTTACTTTTGTACATCAAGAAAAGCAACTCGGTACAGCACATGCAGTTATGCAAGCTGTTCCGGAGTTCAAAGATGATAAAGACGGATATATTTTGGTAGTGTGCGGAGATACGCCGTTATTAAAGGTGGAAACAGTAAAAAAAATATTGAACACTTGCGTAGAAAACAATGCCGCAGCGACAGTTCTAACGGCTATTGTAGATAATCCTTTCGGATACGGAAGAATTATTCGTGATAAAAATGGAAATATGAAATCTATTGTAGAACAAAAAGACGGAACACCCGAAGAGTTGAAAATTAAAGAAATAAATACCGGAACATATATTTTTCACGTAGAAACTTTTTTGGAAGCATTGTCTAAAGTAAGTAATGAAAATGCACAAAACGAATATTATTTGACAGATGTATTTGAAATAATGATATCTGAAGGCAAAAAAGTAATACCTGTAATAACAGATCAAGAAGAAACTTTAGGTGTAAATACACGTCAGCAATTATCACAAGCGGAAAAAATTTTGAGATTAAGAAAATTGGATGAGTTGATGACTCAAGGTGTGACTGTTATTGATGCAGAAAACACATATGTAGAGCAAGACGTAAAGGTAGGAAGAGATACAATAATTTATCCGGGAACAATATTGCAAGGAAGTACGGAAATCGGAGAAAAATGTATAATAGGACCTGAAACTCAATTGAAAAATGTTAAATGCGGAAATAATTGCAATTTAAATAGAGTGTACGCAATAGATTCGGAAATAGGAAATGATAATAATATAGGACCGTTTGTACATATAAGACCCGGAACTGAAATAGAAAATAATGTAAAACTGGGTAATTTTGTAGAAGTAAAAAATTCCACGATAAAAAGCGGAACCAAGTTACCGCATTTGATTTACTGCGGAGATGCGGATTTGGGTGAAAATGTAAATTTCGGCTGTGGAACCGTGACAGTTAATTTTGACGGAAAAGAAAAACATAGAACTGTTGTTGAAGATCATGCATTTATAGGCTGTAATACGAATTTAGTTGCACCTGTTCGTGTAGGTAAACGTGCATTTACGGCAGCGGGTTCTACTATTACCGAGGATGTTCCTGAAAATTCACTTGCTATTGCACGTCAACGTCAAAAAAATATTAAAAATTGGGTGAAAAAAGGAACTTATAAAGATGATTTGAAGTAAAAAAATAAAAAAAATCAAAAATCTGTAATTTTGTAATAAAAAATGTTATAAAAACGGTCGATTTTGTTATATAATAAAAGCGATACAACAAAGTATACTGTTTTATACAAATCCGAAATATATTCTAATATCTAGGGAAAAGGAGCGACCCAACAATGGAAATGGAAGATACGTCAAAACTGAAGATTTTTACCGGTAATTCACACCCGGCACTTGCAAAAGAAATTTCAGATTATATCGGAGTACCGTTAGGTAAAGCTATATGCGGAAGATTTAATAACGGCGAAATTCAAATTATGATTAATGAAAGTGTAAGAGGTAAAGATTGTTTTATTATCCAACCTACCGGTGCACCTGTTAATGATAATTTGATGGAAATATTAATAATGGTAGACGCTTTAAAACGTGCATCCGCTCGTCATATTACCGTGGTTGTTCCATATTATGGATATGCAAGACAAGATAGAAAAACAAGAGGAAGAGAACCAATCAGCTCCAAATTGGTTGCAGATTTATTGACAGTAGCCGGTGTTACACGTGTGGTTACAATGGATTTGCATGCAGGACAAATCCAAGGATTTTTCAATATGCCGGTAGATCATATGTTGTCATCTTCACTTCTTGCAGATTATGTAAAATCAAAAAAACTTGAAAATCTTACAATTGTGTCTCCTGATTTGGGTGGAGTTACACGTGCAAGAGAATTGGCGGATCGTGTAGGAGCTCCGATTGCAATTATAGAAAAAAGAAGACCTGAACCCGGTGTGGCGAAAGTAATGAATATTATAGGTGAAGTAAAAGACAGAAACTGCTTTGTAGTAGATGACATTGTAGATACTGCAGGTTCTCTGTGTGAAGGTGCAAATGCACTTATGGAATATGGTGCAAGAGGTGTGTATGCAGCTGTTTGTCATCCGGTACTTACAGATCCGGCAATAGAACGTATAAAAGCATCTGCAATTAAAGAACTTGTTGTAACAAATTCATTGCCGATAGAAAAATACAAAATGATTGATAAGATGACCGTTCTTTCTATAGCACCTATTTTAGGAGAAGCTATTTTACGTATTTTCCACGATGCATCCGTGAGTCAGATGTTTGATAAATAAAATGAAATTGATTGTAGGTTTAGGAAATCCGGGAAAAGAGTATGAAAAAACTCGTCATAATATAGGGTTCGATGTATTGGAACTTTTTTCACATAGAAATAAATTAAGTTTGTGGAAGAATTTCATGAATTCTGAAATTGTAACTGTAATGAATAACGGTGAGAAAATTATTTTTGCAAAACCTCAAACATATATGAATAACAGTGGGGAATCGATAGGAGATATTGCAAAATACTATAAAATTGAACCTGAAGATATATGGGTTATTTGTGATGATTTGGATTTACCTGTAGGGAAAGTCAGAATTCGCAAAAAAGGGTCTGCAGGCGGACACAACGGATTGAAATCAATAATGGCACATTTACAATCTGAAAATTTTTGCAGATTTAGGGTAGGAATAGGACATCCTAAAAACGGACATACCGTAATTGAACATGTTCTCGGAAGGCCATATGGAGAAGATATAAAGAAAATAGAAGAAGCTGAAGAAAAAGTAGCTGAATCTATAGAATTTGCTTTAAAAGAAAATATTGATAAAGCAATGAATTATTTCAATGATAAAAAAAATAAATAATAAGTGTAATGTAAATGAAAGGTTGTTTATTGCAAAAGCGATGCAACCTTTTATTACGGGAATTTTGGAGGAAATATGGGCGGTAAACTTATCGTACTGGAAGGGATAGACGGAAGCGGTAAAGCGACACAATCTGAATTGCTCGCCGAAGCTTTGAAAAAAAACAATAAAAGTGTTATTCAAGTAACATTTCCTGATTACGAAAGTCAATCATCATCTTTGGTGAAAATGTATTTAAACGGAAATTTCGGAACAGCACCCGAAGATGTAAATCCGTATGCCGCTTCAATGTTTTATGCTGTAGACAGATTTGCCTCTTATAAAATGAAATGGAAAAAATTTTATGAACAGGGCGGAATTGTAATTGCAGATAGATATACTACAAGTAATATGGTTCATCAAATGACAAAATATGATAATGAAGATGAACGTGAAAAATTCCTAAAGTGGTTGGAAGAAACGGAATATAAAATATTGGGATTACCGACTCCGGATATGGTTATTTTGCTTGATGTGCCTCTTGAAATATCGGAAAAACTTGTAAAAGAGAGAGCTTTAAGCGGTGGGAATATGGATATACATGAAAAGCATTTAGACTATTTACATAAGTGTTATGATTCATATCAATGGCTTTGTAAAAGATACAATTGGGAAAAAATTTCATGTACAAATAAAAAAGAGTTAAAGAAAGTTGAGGAAATTGCAGAAGAAATTTATAAAACGGTAAACGGAAAAATTCTTGCAATGTAATTTAAAAACTTATATAATTAAATATGATTCTTCAGGGCAGGGTGAAATTCCCGACCGGTGGTAAAGCCCACGAACCGAAAGGTAGATTCGGTGAAATTCCGAAGCCGACAGTAAAACATGACAGTCTGGATGAAAGAAGAATGTTTTTTGTGTGTTATGCCTCCCTGAAGAAGGGAGGTTTTTTTGTTTATAAATGAAGATGAAAAATGGATGTCACATGCATTGGATTTGGCAAAGCACGGATATTGGTATACGGAAACAAATCCCTTGGTAGGTGCGGTTCTGGTAAAAAACGGAAAAGTTGTAGGAGAAGGTTGGCACAAAAAGTATGGAGACGTGCATGCTGAAGTAAATGCTTTTAAAAATTGCAAAGAAAATACGGAACATGCAACTTTATATGTCACACTTGAACCTTGTTGTCATTACGGAAAAACACCTCCATGTTTGAATCTTGTTCTTCAAAAAAAAGTTAAGCGAGTAGTAATAGCAATGAAAGATCCGAATCCGTTGGTTTCAGGTAAAAGTATAAAAATATTAAAAGAAAACGGTATTCAAGTAATTGTAGGTGTGTTGGAAAATGAAGCGGTAAAGCTTAATGAAATTTTTATTAAATACATAACCGAACATAAACCTTTCGTTTTATATAAAGCTGCAATGTCGATTGACGGAAAAATTTCTTGCTATACAGGCGATTCTAAATGGATATCATCAGAAACATCAAGAAATGATGTGCATTACTTACGAAATAAATATAAGGCTATTATGGTCGGCGCAGGTACTATAAAAAAAGATAATCCTTCTTTGACGTCAAGATTTTATATAATTAATAAAAAAAACGGTGAAAAAGAATTGATGAAAAATCAACGCAATCCGATACGTATTATAGTTGACGGTAAATTATCTTCACCGATAGATTCCAAAGTTTTTCAAGATGGTGGAAAAACTGTTGTACTAACAACTTCATATGCAGATAAGAAAAATGTGGAAAAATTTAAAAATAAGGGAATTGAACTTATATATTCAAACTTAGGGAATGACGGCAAAGTAGATTTAAATAAATCATTGGAAATACTTGCACGAAAAGGCATAAACAGTATATTGCTGGAAGGTGGAGCCGAGACTGCAGCGGAAGCATTTAATCAAAAGATTGTAGATAAATTGCGAATATACATAGCTCCGATTATAATAGGCGGAAAAACATCTCCATCAATTATAGGAGGATCCGGAGTAAGTAAAATTTCAGATGCAATAAAACTTAAAAATATAAGTATAAATAATTTAAATGAAGATACAATTTTTGAAGCATATACAAATTGGTAAAAATTAATTAAAGGATGCAAAATGTTTACAGGAATTATAGAAGAAATAGGAAAAGTGGAAAATATCATAAAAAATACTCATTCCTTCAAGTTGATTGTAAAATGTAAAAAAGTAATTCAAGATGTAAGTGTTGGAGACAGTATTGCAGTAAACGGAGCGTGCTTAACGGTAACCGAATTCGGAGAAAATTCGTTTTCTGCAGATGTAACTTCGGAAACAATGAGAAGGACTGCGTTTTCATTATTACAAATCGGAACGGAAGTGAATTTGGAAAGAGCATTATCATTTAAAGGACGTTTGGGCGGACATATTGTATTGGGACATGTAGATTGCTGCGGTAAAATTATATCCGAACGTAAAGATGAAAATGCAGTACATATAAAAATTGAAACGGAAGAAAAGTGGTTTAAATATATAATTGAAAAAGGCTCAATAGCTGTAGACGGTATAAGTCTTACGATTTCAGAAAAAAGCGGAAAAACATTTATTGTAACAATTATTCCTCATACGGGGATTAAAACAACTTTATTAAACAAAAAAGTTGGTGATATGGTAAATCTTGAATGCGATTATCTGGGTAAATTTGTAGAACAACTGATAAACAAAAGCAATGAAAAATTGACGATGAAAGATCTCGAACTTGTAAGGGGGAAACGTTATGGGATATAAATATGATCCTATTGAAGATATTATAGAAGATATAAAAAACGGAAAAATTGTAATTATGAAAGATGCAAGTTCGCGTGAAAATGAAGGTGATTATATTTGTGCAGCCGAATTTGCAACACCTGAAAATGTTGCACGAATGGCTATCGAAGCAAGAGGCGTAATTTGCATGCCTATGGATGAAAAAATTGTAGATAAACTTAGATTAAGGCCGATGGTTGCAAAGAATACCGATAATCATCAAACGGCATTTCTTGAATCTATAGATCATGTTGATTCCGGAACAGGTGTATCTGCATATGCAAGATCATTGACAACACTTGAAGCGATAAAAGATGATGTAGACCCTTTAAAATTTAGAAAGCCGGGACATTTATTTCCTTTAAAAGCAAGGGAATGGGGTGTATTAGAAAGAGCCGGACATACTGAAGCAACCGTTGATTTGGCAAAACTTGCAGGACTTAAACCTGCCGGACTATGTTGCGAAATAATGAGTGATAAAGGTATGATGTCAAGTGAAAAAGAATTATTTGAATTAGCAAAAGAAAAAAATTTAAAAATAGGGAATATTCAGGATTTAATAGAATATCGGAAAAAGCATGAAAAAATAATTGAACGTGTTACAGAAGCTGAAATGCCTACAAAATATGGAGAATTCAGAATATATGGGTATATTAATAAATTGAACAATGAGCACCATGTAGCACTTGTTATGGGAGATGTTTCAAAAGAAAAAGAAGTATTGTGTCGAATTCATTCGGAGTGTTTGACAGGAGATTGCTTCGGTTCATTACGATGTGATTGTGGAGAACAATTTGCAGCTGCGATGAAACAAATTGCAAAAACAAAATGCGGAATTATGGTTTATTTAAGACAAGAAGGAAGAGGAATAGGTCTTATAAATAAAATAAAAGCATATAATCTGCAAGATCAGGGATATGACACTGTAGAAGCAAATTTAAAATTGGGATTTGCTGCAGATTTAAGAGAATATATGGTAGGAGCGCAAATTTTAAAGGATTTGAATGCAACACGAATTAAACTGTTGACAAATAATCCACATAAAATTCATGATGTAAGCGGGTATGGTATTGAAATAGTTGAACGTGTTCCGATAGAAATGAAACCTACACATGAAGACGAATTTTATTTGAAAACAAAACAAGAAAAAATGGGTCATATGTTAAAAATTTAATTTAATAAAGGAGTATTGAAATGAATATTAAAATAGGTATGCTTAATGAAAGTGATGTAAAAATAGGTATTATAGCATCAAGATTTAATGAAGTAGTAGTATCTAAGTTGATAGACGGTGCAGCAGATGCTTTGGATCGTCACGGAGTAGATATGGAAAGTGTCGATCTCGTATGGGTGCCCGGAGCATTTGAAATTCCTGTTACAGCAAAAAAAATGGCTGAAAGCAATAAATATGATGCAATAATTTGTTTAGGTGCCGTAGTCAGAGGAGAAACGGATCATTATGAACATGTAGCAACAGAAGTTACTAAAGGTATAGCCTCCGTATCATTAAACACAGGAATGCCTGTACTTTATGGAATTTTGACCACTGATACTGTTGAACAAGCTATAAACAGAGCCGGAATGAAATCCGGAAATAAGGGATTTGAGTGTGCTGTAGATGCACTTGAAATGATAAATTTATTTAAAAATTTATGATTGATTTGTCATTCGGAGAATACTTATGGGAAATAAAAAAGAAAAATTTTATGAACAACTTTGTGAAATTACAGCAAGTTGTGAAAATGAAATAAATTTGCTACAAAAAGTCTTTGAAGGTAATTTAAATGTTTTTGATGCATTTGCTCCTATAAGTGAGACTAAGCAAAATATAAATATTTTAATGCCTAAAATAAATCGAAGGGCTATTAAAATTTGTAAAATATCCGATGAAGGATTCTTAGTTTATAGATTGGTAGACAAAATATATACTGCATCAGTGTTGATTGATGAAATATTTTTGCAAATTCAGACATTTCCTCAAGAAGAATGTCCGAGAAATTTGGAAGTAGTACTAAATTTGATAAGATGTTCTTTTGGAGAATTGGTAAAAATTTTGCAATATACTGAAAATATCGATGATTCGTACATGAAAGCGGAAGCGAGAATAAGAAAAATTTTCGAATATAAAAAACGTGGAGATGCATGCTATTCAGATTTGTTGAAAAGTTTATATACTATGGAAGATAGAACTTTGTATGTAATACGATGGAAAGAAATAATTGAAAAATTAAAAAATATTTTGGATGAATGTATTGAATCCGCAATAATTTTAAGAACTTTATTGTAATTAAAACCATCCTTTCGGGAGGATGGTTTTAAAATATTGTTTCCGGCAGGATGGTTTTAATTCTTTATCTATTTATAATCGATAACAATTTTATCTAAGTTAAAATATTTATAATAAATTGAGAGGTAACTATGAATTTCAAAAAACGTTTATTTTCATGGGATGACGGCAAAACATTAGAGTTGGGTGATGAACCTTCCATTATGGGTATTTTAAATATAACTCCCGATTCTTTTTCTGACGGCGGGAAATGGAATTCAATTGAAGCTGCTGTGAAACATGGGAAAGAAATGGTTTTACAAGGAGCAGATATAATAGATGTAGGTGCGGAATCGACAAGACCCGGACATACAGTTTTAACCTATGAAGAAGAAATAGAAAGATTGAAAAAAATTCTTCCTTCTTTGATAACAGAGCTGACAGTCCCGATTTCGGTAGATACGTATCATTGGCAAACTGCTAAATATGTAATTGAAGCCGGTGCTCATATAGTAAATGATATATGGGGATTGCAATATGATAATGGAGAAATGGCAGATGTCGTTGCAGATAAAAATGTACCCGTGATTATAATGCATAATCAAAAAGATGATATTTACAATGGGGATATTATTGATTGTTTAAAATCATTTTTTGATAAATCATTAGAAATTGCAGCTAAACATAAAATTGATGAAGAACAAATTATTTTGGATCCAGGTATAGGTTTCAATAAGAATTCAGAAGAAAATTTAGAAATTTTAAAAAGACTTGATGAACTCACATGTGAATATAAATATCCATGGCTTTTAGGTGTTAGTCGCAAACGATTTATAGGAACCGTGCTCGATTTACCTGTAAATGAAAGAGATGAAGGAACAGGTGCTGTAAGTATTTGGGGAATAACGAAAAAATGTACTATAATGAGGGTGCATAATGTAGCTTTAAATGCAAGATTGATAAAAATGTGGAATGCTTTGTCGACGAAGGTGTAAAATGGATGAGATTTTTTTAAAAAATATGTCTTTCTTCGGGCATCATGGAACAGATAAAGAAGAACGAAGAATAGGACAACGTATATATGTTGATTTAATTATGAAATTGGATTTATCTCAAGCATCTGAAACAGATTCATTAGAAAAAACTGTTAATTATGCAGAGGTCTTTAAAAGAGTGGAAAGAATTGTGGAAGAGGATTCTTGCAAACTGCTGGAAAGACTTGCGGGGAAAATAAATGAAGAGATATTAAATAATTACTCCGATGTTAAAGCAGTAACAACATCCGTACATAAACCCGGAGCACCGATTCAAGGAATATTGGATGACATAGTTATTACCATACAAAAGAAGCGTGAGATATGAAGTACTATATAGCATTGGGATCCAATCAAGGTGCAAGTGAAGAAATATTTAAATGCGCATGTAAAAGTTTGGAATGTAAAGGTTGTAAAATTATTTCGAAATCTGCACTTTATAAAACAAAACCATGGGGTAAAACAGATCAACCTGTATTTCTAAATTCTGTAATAGAAATTAATTTTGATAAAGGACCGGATTTATTGTTGAAATATTTGCTTTCGGTCGAAAAAGAATTTGGAAGAAAAAGAATTGTACATTGGGGACCTCGGACATTGGATTTAGATATTATTTATGCTGATGATGTATATGTAAATACGAAAACATTAAAAATACCGCATCCGTTTTTCTGGGATAGAGCTTTTGTTTTGATTCCGCTATGTGATATACGACCTGAATTTAAATTTAAAAATCAAACTATAAAAAATAGAATAGAAGAGCTTAACGGTTATGAAGATGTAATCAAATATAAATTGCAGTGGTAAAGGTGAATTTTATGAATGATAAGACGGAATATGCCAATGTAGTAACTCTTCCATCAAAAAACATTTTAGGAAAAATAAAAAAAGATGATTATGAAGTAAATTTATATGCAGGTAAAGAGATTATTGATTTTTTAAATAATAAATCTTACATAAAAAATGATTTAAATAAATACAACGCCGGTAAAATAAATATGATATCCGGCGCTTTTGGAGCGCAAAAAGCATATCTTACCTCAATTTTAAAAAATAATAATTCTACATTGATTATTGTTCCTGAACAGAAAGATATATTCTTATGGAATCAAGATATTAAGTTTTTTATGCCGGAAAAACAAGTTTTATTTTTCCCGATTATGGATAAGGTAAATTTTGAAGTTACATATAGCAGTACGGAAAGATTAAGGGACAGAGTACAATCTTTAGCGGCATTATACGATAATAAAGATGTAGTTGTGATAGCATCAATAGTAGAGGTAATGCAAAAAATACCGTCTAAAATAAATGTAATTCAAAAGACATGGACAATTTCTCTTCAAGATGAAATTGTTCGTGGAAGAATATTAAACAAATTAGTTGATTTGGGATATGAACGTGTAGATCAAGTTGAGAGAGTAGGGCATTTTTCTATAAGAGGAGATATACTTGATATATTTTCAATAAATGAGGAAAATCCGATAAGAATTGAATTTTTTGGAGATGTTGTAGATAATATAAGGTATTTTAATAAAGATACTCAAAGATCTGTAAGCGGTTTAAATAAAGCTACTATATTTCCTGTAACTATAGGAATGGAAATTGATGATTGTATATTTTCATATTTAAATAACAGTCATTTGATTTTTGATGAACCGTCAAGATGTAAAGAACAGTTAAAGAAATATTTTAAAGAGGAAAAAGAGAACAAAGAAAAAGCATTTGACTGGAATTACGTAATCAATATTTTAAACAAAAAAGAAAATATAGGAAAATGTACATTCTTTTCACTTTTAAAACAAAAAATTGAAGGAATAGAAATACAATCATCTTTTAATTGGGACGGTCAGACCGTTACGAATTATCAAAGACAAATTCAGATTTTTATAGAAGATTTAAGAAAATTGCTTGAAAGAAAATGGAGTGTTATTGTTTTAGCTCCAAGTATTTCAATTTATAAAGAATTACAAAATTTATTTTCCGATTTCGGAATAAATATATCAAAAGAAATAAAAAACGGTGAAGTATACCTTACAAACGGAACAATATCAGGAGGTTTTGAAGTACCTTCTTCATCTTTTGTTGTATTTTCTGCGGGAGATATTTTCGGTAAACATAAGAAAAAACGTTTTGCTAAATTTTCTCAAGGAAAACAAGTACGATACTTTTCAGATTTGAAAGTCGGGGATTATGTAGTTCAGAGATCTCATGGAATAGGAAAATATATAGGGGTCAATACTATAGAAATTGACGGTATTCATCGTGACTATGTAACAATACAGTATGCAGGTGATGATAAATTATATTTACCTATGGAAAAAATACGAACGCTTGAAAAATACATAGGTCCGGAAGGAAAAGTTCCTGCTTTAAATAAAATGGGCGGTATTCAATGGGAACGAATTCGAAATAAAGCAAAAAAATCCATAAAAGAATTGGCGGAAAAATTATTAAAAGTATATGCAGAGCGTCAATTAGCAAAAGGGATTTCTTTTTTACCTGACAGCAGTGAGCAAATTGAATTTGAAGATGCTTTCGAATATGTAGAAACCCCCGATCAATTATCTGCAACGGAAAAAATAAAAAAATCTATGGAATCTTCCACACCTATGGACATGCTTTTGTGTGGAGATGTAGGGTTCGGTAAAACTGAAGTTGCAATGCGTGCCGTATTTAAATGTGTAATGAGCGGATATCAATCTATAGTACTTTGCCCTACAACGGTTTTGGCAAGTCAACATTTTAAAACTTTTTCAGAAAGAATGAATAAATTCGGAGTTAATGTTCAACTTTTAAATCGTTTTGTAAAAACAAGTGAAAAAAATAAGATATTATCTGGTTTGAAATCAGGGCAAATAGATGTTTTGATAGGCACTCACAGTGTTTTATCAAAGTCTATAAATTGCAGAAGGTTAGGACTTTTGGTTGTAGATGAAGAGCAACGTTTCGGAGTATTTCAAAAAGAAAAATGGAAGTCATTGACAAGCGGAATTGATATACTTACTTTATCTGCAACACCTATACCGAGAACTTTACATATGAGTTTATCCGGAGTACGTGATATGGCTGCAATTACGCAAGCACCTCAGAACAGGCATGCAGTACAAACATATGTAATTGAATACAATGAAGATATTGTTAAAGAAGCGGTTTTAAGAGAAAAAGAAAGAAACGGTCAAGTTTATTTTGTTTATAATCGTATCGAAAGTATAGATATGATGAAAGACAGGCTTGAAAAAATATTTAAGGGAAAAGTACGTATAGGTGTAGCTTATGGAAGAATGAAAGGCAGTGAACTTGAAAAAGTCATGTTTGATTTTTATCAAGATAAATATGACGTATTATTATGTACTACACTTATAGAAAATGGATTAGACCAACCTAATGCAAATACCATTATTATTTATGATGCCGATTTTATGGGATTATCTCAGCTTTATCAAATGAAAGGTAGAGTCGGAAGATCCGATAAAATTGCTAAAGCATACTTTTTTTATAGAAAAGATAAAGTTCTTTCGGAAGTTGCCGAAAAGCGTTTAAATACAATTCGTGAGTTTACGGAACTAGGTAGCGGATTTAAAATTGCAATGAGAGATTTGGAAATAAGAGGTGCAGGAAATCTTTTAGGTTCAGAACAACATGGAAATATTTACAATATAGGGTTTTCTACATATTGTAATATGTTGGAAGAAGAAGTATCTAAACTTCGCGCAAAAATATATAAAACTCCAATACCTAAAAAAATTCATCACGCAATGATTGAATTCAGGCAAGAAGCGTATTTGGATAAAAATTATATAGATAATGATAACAGTAAAATGGAAATTTATTATAGACTGTCGTCCGTTACATCTATAGAAGAATTAAATGATTTCATTGATGAAGTAATTGATAGATACGGTACTCCTACAGAGCCTGTGAAGCGATTATTTAAAATTGCAGAAATGCGTATTAAAGCAAGTGAACTGGGGATCGGTTCGATAATGGATGAAGGTAAGACTGTATTGATTACATGGGCAGCAGAAGAGTGTCTGAAAAAAATAAATTGGATGAATCTTCCAAAAGAAATCCTTATGAAAATACATATTTTGCCAGGTTCTCCTGCTCGTGTTAGAATTAATAAAGCTGCTATTCAAGAAAATATAACGGATTGGATATCAGAATTTATTGATAAAATATTGAAAGAAATTCATAGGTGAAAAAGTGCGTAAAAATACTTTTATACAAGGTGCTATGGTTTTAGCCGTGGCAGGTATTATTGTAAAATTTATAGGTGCATTCAGTCGTATATACTTATCAAGATTGCTCGGCGGTGAAGGTATAGGATTATACCAAATGGCATATCCTATTTATTTGCTGTGTTTATCTGTATCTTCTGCAGGATTACCTGTTGCGATTTCAATTATGGTTGCGGAAAGAAATGCCATACATGATTATCTTGGTGGTCAAAAAGTTTTCCGTATATCAATGATATCGTTGGCGGCCACCGGATTGTTTTTCAGTGTTCTTTTATTTTTCGGCGCACAATGGTTGGTTGATTCCGGTATGGTTCGTGACGAAAGAGCTTACTGGTCACTTTTAGCTTTATCTCCGGCTATTTTTTGTGCAACTATGCTTGCAACATTGAGAGGTTATTTCCAGGGATTGCAATTAATGACACCTACTGCAGTGTCGCAGATTATAGAACAAGTAGTCAGAGTAGCGGCCATGATTATTTTTGCAATTATATTATTACCTTATGGATTGGAATTCGGTGCTGCAGGAGCAACACTTGGTGCGGCTCCCGGTGCCTTCATGGGAATAATGGTTTTGATTGCATTTTTCTATACTACACGCAATTGGCGAAATGAATTGGCACATGAACAAGATTTAAGTATAAAACCTCAAGGAAGTTTTGAAATTATAAAAAGACTTTTAGTTTTGGCAATACCTGTATCATTAGCAAATATTATGCTTCCTATAGTTTCAAATATAGATTTATTTATAGTTCCGCAGAGATTGGAAGTAGCAGGATACAATGTCGAACAAGCAACAACATTGTTCGGATATTTGACCGGTATGGCAACATCACTAGTGAATATGCCTACCATTGTAACAGCATCACTTGCTGCAAGCCTTGTTCCTGTAATTTCTGAAGCTATAGCACAAAAAAAAGAAGAAGTTATTATCTCAAGAACCGATACCGCAATTCGTTTATCAAATCTTGTTACAATTCCTTCTTTTATAGGAATGTGTGTAATTGCAACTCCTATTTCGACGATGCTTTATGCTATTCCGGATGCCGGACCATCCATAGCAGTAATGAGTTTTGGTATATTTCTTTTAGGAATTCAACAAGTAACAACAGGTGTACTACAAGGTATGGGCAAAACTTCAATACCTTTTATAAACATGGTTATAAGTGCTACCGTGAAAGTTGTTTTATCGTGGAATTTAACCGCGATACCTTGTTTCGGAGTACTTGGAGCTGCATGGGCAACAAATGCAGACTTTGGTGTTGCAGCTGTTTTAAATCTTATATTTTTGTATAAATACAGAAAATATATGATGGATTGGATTCATACAATAAAAATATTTATTTCAGCTTTCATTATGGGTGCGGCAGTTTATGGAGTTTATAACGGATTGCATAGTATAGTAAAAGGAAATACTATACCGACAGTATTTTCAATAATTGCAGGTATTGTAGTATATGTTGCATCAATTATTTTGATTAAAGCGGTAAAAGAAGATGATGTAGTAAGAATACCGAAAATAGGAAATAAATTAGCGAAAATTATAAGAAAATTAAGCATTAAGAGCTGATTGAAGATTGATATATATAAAAAAATCAGATTTAAAGCATAAAAAATGCAAATATCCTTGCCAAGAGATGATATAACGTGTATAATTCAGTAGAAAGTCAGTTCCATAGGGCACTGGCGACTGAAAGTGCTTGTATAAGCGATTATATTTGTTAATTTTTATTTTTTATAGTCCGTGTTCTATAAAAGACAGAAAATGTTATTATATTTTTGTTAAGTGAATATAATCGCATTTAATTCAAGGAGGATGTTTAAATATGAATAAAACGGAATTGATTACGGCAGTAGCACAGAAGGCTGAAATGACAAAGAAAGACGCTGAAAAAGCAGTTAAAGCAGTTATTGATGTTATTTCAGATGCTATGGTAAAAGGAGAAAAGGTTCAGTTAATCGGATTCGGAACATTTGAAGTTCGTGAACGTAAAGCAAGAGAAGGTCACAATCCTTCAACACAGAAGCCGATTAAGATTCCTGCATCTAAGGCTCCTGCATTCCGTGTAAGCAAGCAGTTGAAAGAAAAAGTAAATGCAAAATAATGTAATATAGAATTAAAGAGCAACATTGCACAGCGCGGTGTTGCTTTTTAATTTTATAAAAGATTTTAAATTTCTTTACCTTTGCAGCTCTTTCCTCTATAATTAAAAAAGCTTATGAAATGGAATGTGATATTAATGGAAAAACAAAGATCTCGTCGTTTTTTTATTTTAACGGCAAGTATAGGGACAGGACACAGTCAAGCTGCAAGAGCGATTGCAGAAGCAATCAAGGAAGAACATCCGCAAGATAGTGTAAGAGTTTTAGATTTTGTTTCAAGAGATTTTTTTTCTATTGATTCAATGATAAAAAAATCGTACTTGAAGATGATTGAATTATTTCCGGAACTTTATGACAGTTTATATAGTAATTCGCAGAAAAGTCGTTTTGGAGAAACTTCACAAATTTTAGTTTCTTGGAGTTTTAAAAACAGAATGAAAAAATTAATTAAAGTATTAAATCCTGATGCTTTAATATTTACTCATCCGTTTCCGGCTGCTGCCGCAAATTTATTGAAAAAAGAAGAAATAATAAAAATTCCGTTGTTGGGTGTTATTACAGACTTTGATATACATCAACTGTGGATAGATAAAGAATTGGATGCATTATGCGTAGCAACCGATAATTTGGCCGAACATCTAAAAAATTATGGAATTGATTCAAATAAGATTTATTCTACCGGGATACCGATAAGAAAGTCGTTTTATGAAGTTTCGGACAACATAACACCTGAAAAAGGAACGGTGCTTTTGATGGGTGGAGGATTAGGACTTGGAGATATAACCGATAATTTAAAACGTTTGGATAAAGTAAAAGAAATAAAAAAATTTATTGTTATTACAGGTAAAAATATTAGTCTCTATGAAGATGTATCGGCATTGTCGGAACATCTGATACATCCTGTGGAATTACATAGTTATACAAATAAAGTTGCAGAAATAATGAAAAGAAGTGAGATTTTGGTAACTAAACCCGGGGCATTGAGCTGTACTGAAGCCATGATGTTGAAATTACCTATGGTACTTGTAAATACTTTGCCGGGACAAGAAAGAGCAAATGCATCTTATATGGTTAATAAGGGTTGTGCATTGTGGGTTAAACGTGGAGAGTTGTCGGAAGCGGTAGAAAGTATTTTGCAAAATTCCGAAAAAAGGAAACAAATGGCTGAAGCCTGTGGAGCAAATACCGTACAAAGTGCAAAAGAAGTTGTAAAAATTTTATATAATTTGATGAAAAATAAAGAAAGAAATACTTGAAGTGTTTCTTTCTTTATTTCTTGTGTTAAAATAGAACAAAATATTTTAGGAGGACTTATTTATGGTTCTGAAAAAATTACCTATTACAGAACATCGTTTATATAAAATTGCAGAAGAATATGGCACTCCTTTTTATATATATGATCAAAAAGGTATTGAAGATAATATAAATAATTTTAAAAAATCTTTTTCTTGGTGCTCAAATTTTTATAAATATTTTGCAGTAAAAGCCACACCCAATCCTTGGATTTTAAAATTATTACATAACATGGGTATAGGTGCAGATTGCAGTTCGATGGCAGAGTTGATTTTGGCAGAAGCTGTAGGCTTAAAAGGAAAGGAAATTGTTTTTTCATCAAATAATACTGCCGATGAAGAATTTATAAAAGCAAATTCTTTAGGAGCTATTATTAATTTGGATGATATATCAATGTTTGGAGATTTGGAAAGATTAAAAATTATTCCGGAAAAAATTTCATTTAGGTATAATCCGGGAAATAAAGTATCCATAGGAAATAATTTCATAGGAAAGCCTGAAGATGCAAAGTATGGAATGACTAAAGAACAACTTCTTGAAAGCGTACAAATAGCTAAAAAACTTAAAATACCGTTTATAGGCATACATACGATGATTGTTTCATCAGAATTAACATTGGATGTATTAATAGCCAATATTAGAATGTTGTTTGAGTTGGCAATTGAAATAAGAGAAAAATTTAATGTAATTGTAGATTTTATAGATTTCGGTGGAGGAATAGGAATACCTTATCATCCTGATGATAGAGCTGTAAATCTATTTGAATTGGGAAAAAGAACTCATGAGTTGTTTAAATCAATGATGAGCGGATTTGAAAAAACTCAATTGAGTTTTGAATGTGGAAGAGCAATTACCGGACCATATGGATACTTGGTAACAAAAGTTATACATCATAAAAATATTTATAAAAAATATATAGGTGTAGATGCTTGTATGGCAGATTTAATGAGACCCGGAATATACGGTGCATATCATGAAATTACAGTTTGTTCCAAGGAAGATACAAATGAAACTCAAATTTATGATATCGTGGGTTCTTTATGTGAAAATAATGATAAATTTGCAATAAACAGAAAATTACCGAAAATTTTAAAAGGTGATTTGATTGTTATACATGATACAGGAGCTCATGGACATTCAATGGGATTTAATTATAACGGTAAACTCAGACATCAAGAATTATTATTACATTCGGACGGTACAATTCAAAAAATAAGAAGAAATGAAACTTTAAATGATTTATTTTCAACTCTTGATTTTCCGGGATTATAAAATTAAAACACGTTCCACTTTGAAGTGAAACGTGTTTTTAATTATCAAATAAGATTAGGAGCTTTATTTAAAGCAAGTTCAGTCTCATAAATTAATTCTTTAACAATTTCTTTTGCAGGTAATATTTTATTTAATTTAACCAGTGACATTCCTGCAAGTACGTATCCGTTTTCAATATCACCTTGGAGCATACCTTTTTCAAGAGTGCCTGTTGCTAATGAATCTAATTCTGATTGCGATGCGCCGTTATATTCTTTTGAAATATAATTTTCAGAAAATTTATTTTTTAGTCCTCTAACACTTGCTGCTGTTGAAAAACCTGTTACCGTAGAATCTGTATCTGTGGCATTTATGATGGCATTTTTTGCATTTTCATGTATCGCACATTCTTCGGATATGAGGAATCGTGTGCCTATTTGAACACCGGATGCACCTAAAATTAAAGCTGCTGCAATACCTTTGCCATCAACGATACCTCCTGCAGCAATAATAGGAATTTTTATTGAAGGAACAATATTTTGCATTAATGACATAATTGTAATTTTTCCGTCATGACCTCCGGACTCCATACCTTCCAATATTAATGCATCAGCACCTTTTTCTTGCATATATATAGCAGATTTTAAAGTTGTTGTTAAAGGAATACATTTTATTCCATTAGTTTGAAGTGTGCTGAAATATGGTGATGCATCTCCTGCAGCTAATGTAACAAAGGGAACCTTTTCATCGCAAACTAATTGTAAAATATCATCTTTATTAGGCGCTTTAATCATTATATTTACACCGAAACATTGATTTTTCCCCATTATATCTTTATATAATTTTATATTTTTACGAACTTCATCAACGGAAAATCCGCCAGATGCCATAACACCTGCACCGCCGGCACTACGAACCGCAGCAGCAAGTTTTGCATCTGAAATATGTGCCATTCCACCTTGAATAATAGGATATTCAATATTAAGAAGTTTTGTCAGCTCTGTGTTCCACATAGTATAAATTCTCCTTTATTGTAAATAATTTAATTTGTAAAATATGTTATCTCTATTTTATTACTGTTTTTTATATTTATCAATTAATGGTACACTTATTCACTAAAAGTTACTAAATATTGTTCAAAAAAGATTGACGTGATATACTAATTGTGTAAAATATATAGTTTTTATATTTAATAATTTAGAATGTGTGCATTATTTTATTTATTGGCTCTAGGAGGGCAACTATATGATAAAAGTCGGAATTAACGGATTTGGAAGAATCGGCAGATTGGTATTTCGAGGTCTTTTGGAAAGAGATGATTTAGAAATAGTTGCAATTAATAATCCGAGCGGAGTTGAAACGGCTGCATATTTATTGAAATATGATACTGTTCATGGAAGATTGGGAAAATCGGTTGAAATCGACGGTGAAGATTTAATTGTAGATGGGAAAAGAATTCATGTATTTATGGATCGTGATCCGTCGAAGTTGGACTGGAGTAAATACGGTACTCAAATAGTTGTTGAATCTACCGGAAAACTTAAAGATAAAGAATGTGCAGGACAACATATAAAAGGCACTGTTAAAAAAGTTGTAATTACAGCTCCGGGAAAAGGCAGTATTACAACTATCGTTATGGGTGTAAATGAAGATGTTTATAATCCTGAAAAAGATCACGTAGTATCCAACGCTTCATGTACAACGAATTGTTTAGGACCTGTTGTAAAAGTTCTTCAAGAAAATTTTGGAATAAACTACGGTTTAATGACAACAATTCATTCGTATACAAACGATCAAGCCATTTTGGAAAAAGCTCATAAAAAAGACATTAGACGTGGACGTGCTGCCGCAGAAAATATGATTCCTACAAGTACAGGTGCCGCAAAAGCCATCGGAATTGTTATACCGGAATTGAAAGGTAAATTAAACGGACTGTCTGTAAGAGTTCCGACTTCTGACGTATCTATGGTTGACTTAACGTGTGAGCTTAAGAGTAAAGTAACTGTTGAAGAAGTAAATGCAGCATTTAAAAAAGCATCTGAGAGCCAAATGAAAGGAATTCTTGCATACACTGATGAGCCTTTAGTTTCGAGTGATTTTAAAACAACTGATGTAAGTACTACAATAGACAGTTTATTAACTATGGTTATGGAAGATAAAATGGTAAAAGTTATTGCATGGTATGATAACGAATGGGGTTATTCCATGAGAATTATTGATTTAGTAGCATTTATTGCATCAAAAGGATTATAAAATATGCAAAAGAAAACTATTTATGATGTTGATGTAAGAAACAAGAAAATTTATTTACGTACAGATTATAATGTTCCGCATAATGAGTACGGTATTACAGATGACAGAAGAATAAGAGCAACAATTCCTACGTTGAGATACCTTATTAAAGAAGGTGCATCAATTGTTATTGCAAGTCATATGGGAAGACCTAAAGGTGAAGTAAAAAGAGAATTGTCACTTAAACCTGTTGCGGAAAGATTATCTGAATTATTGGGACAAAAAGTATATTTTGCCGATGACTGTATAGGTGAAGAAGTTGAAATAAAAAAATCTCAACTGAAGCAAGGTGAAGTACTTTTGCTCGAAAATTTAAGATTCCATACAGAAGAGGAAAAAAATGATTCTGAATTCGTGGAACAGTTGATAAAAGGTTGTGAATTGGCCGTAAACGATGCTTTCGGTGTATCGCATCGTATGCACGCTTCAATTGCAGGTGTAGGTAAAAAATTACCTATGGTGGCAGGATTATTGCTGAAAAAAGAAATAGATTTTTTAGGAGGACTTATGGAATCTCCTGAGCGTCCATTTGCAGCAATTATTGGAGGCGCTAAAATAAGAGATAAAATACAAGTAATTGCAAATTTAATGGAAAAAGCCGATGTTATTTTAATCGGTGGCGGTATGGCAAATACTTTCGTAGCGGCGGAAGGCTATGACATGGGACAGTCTCTTCAAGATAAAGACAGATTTGATTTGGCACGTGACTTAATGGATAAAGCGAAAGAAATGGGTTCGGTAATTATGTTGCCGGTGGATTTCAAAGCCGGAGATTCATTTTCTTCAAATGCAAAAACAAAAGTTTTGGAAGCAAATGAATTTGAAGATCCGTGGATGGCGCTGGATATAGGGCCCAAGACAATATCTAAGTATGTAGAAGTTCTGAAAAAGATGAAAACGGTAGTATGGAACGGACCTATGGGTGTTTTTGAAATGAAACCTTTTTCAGACGGTACATTTACTATAGCTGAAGCGATTGCAGAATTGGATGCTAAAACTGTTATAGGTGGAGGAGAATCTGCATCTGTTGTGGATCAGTTGGGAATTGAAGATAGATTTTCTCATGTATCTACAGGCGGAGGTGCATCATTGGAAATGTTAGAAGGAATGATTTTGCCGGGCGTTGCAATTTTACAAGATAAGGAGTAATTTGTATGCGGTCCATATTAATTGCGGGAAATTGGAAGATGAATTTCACCGAAAAGCAAGCTATAGATTTTTTAAAGAATTTGAATATTGAAAATAAAAATATAGAACTTTTAATATGTCCGCCGTTTATCAGTATTTCAGCTATGAGTAAAATACTGAAAAACAGTTTTATAAAATGGGGTGCGCAAAATGTGTATCCTGAAAAATTTGGAGCTTTTACCGGCGAAATTTCTCCGATTATGCTTTCTGAACTTGGATGCAGTTATGTTATTTGCGGGCATTCGGAAAGAAGAGATATTTTTAATGAAAACAATGAAATAATAGTTAAGAAAGTATTATCCGTTATTGATGAAAAGATGACTCCCATACTTTGTGTAGGAGAAAATGAAAAAGATATAAAAGAAGGAAAAGCGTTATTAAAGATAAAAACTCAAATCGAATCTGTATTTTCAAAAATAAGTAAAAATGAAAAAATAATACCTGTTGTTGCATATGAACCTGTTTGGGCTATAGGTACCGGAAAATCCGCAACACCGGAATATGCACAAAAAATTGCACAAAATATAAGAAATTATATTGCAAATATACATGGTGAAACATATGCAGAATCTGTGAGAATTTTATACGGAGGAAGCGTAAACAGTTTGAATATATCTGATTTCATAAAAGAAAAAGATATAGATGGAGCTCTTATTGGAGGAGCAAGTTTAGATACAGCTAAATTTAGAGAAATATATAATAAAGTTATTTTGACTCAAGGAGTATAATGATGGCTGCAATTAATGAAATACATGCACGTGAAATATTGGATTCCAGAGGAAATCCTACGGTTGAAGTAGATGTTTTTTTGGAAGACGGTTCATATGGAAGAGCTTGTGTTCCTTCGGGAGCATCAACAGGTATTCATGAAGCTGTAGAACTTAGAGATAATGATGAGGAACGTTATCTAGGCAAGGGTGTGCTCAATGCAGTTGAAAATGTAAACGGTGAAATTGCAGATGCATTGATAGGATGGGAAATTACAGACCAAAGAGGTCTTGATCAAATATTGATAGGCTTGGACGGAACTGAGAACAAAAAGAGATTAGGTGCCAATGCAATTTTGGGTGTATCTTTGGCAGCAGCAAATGCAGGTGCAATTTCTTGCAGATTACCGTTGTATCAATATTTGGGAGGTATAAATGCTTGCAGACTACCTGTTCCTATGATGAATATTATAAACGGCGGAGCTCATGCAGATAATAATGTAGATATACAAGAAAGCATGATTATGCCTGTAGGAGCCAAATCATTCAAAGAAGCATTGATGATGTGTTCCGAAGTATATCATTCTTTAAAAAATGTATTAAAAAAACAAGGACTTTCAACCGCAGTAGGTGATGAAGGAGGATTTGCTCCTGATTTATCATCAAATGAATCTGCAATGGAAATGATTTGTGAAGCAATTGTGAAAGCAGGTTACTCTGTAGGCGGAGATATTGTTTTAGCAACAGATGTAGCAGCATCTGAACTTTTAAAAGATGACGGATTATATTATTTAACCGGTGAATCAAAAGCTAAAACTGCTGAAGAAATGATTGAATTTTATGAAAATCTTGTTTCAAATTATCCTATTGTATCTATTGAAGACGGCTTGGCAGAAGATGACTGGGACGGATGGTCATTAATGACAAAAACTTTAGGTAATAAAGTTCAGTTGGTAGGTGATGATTTATTTGTCACAAACACTGAACGTTTGAAAAAAGGAATTGATTTAAAAGTCGGAAACTCAATTTTAATTAAATTAAATCAAATCGGAACTCTGACAGAAACTTTTGACGCTATACAGATGGCACATCGTAACGGATATACAACGATAATTTCACATCGTTCTGGTGAAACTGAAGATACATCTATTGCAGATATAGCTGTTGCGATGAATGCAGGACAAATAAAAACCGGAGCTCCTGCACGTACTGAAAGAGTAGCGAAATATAATCAATTGTTGAGAATAGAAGAAATTCTTGATACAGATGCTTTATATGGCAGTTTGGAAATAAATAAATTAAACAGATTTAAATAACATTTCTTAAGTAGCACTTTTATGTAAACATTAAATTTTGAATCAAATGAAACATAAAAGTGCTACTTTTTTTAGTTAATAGAAAAATAAAGATAAATAAATGATTTTTTTAATAAGGCAATAAATTTTTTTTATATATTTTTTTATTAATGTAGTCAATTTTGTATCTTACATAAGTATTTTTTAATTATCTGAGTAGTAGTGAGACTTATAACAAAAAATCATATATTTTAACCAAAACAATTCGATTTATGAATATAAAAAGCGCCATATAATTTAGGTTGTTATGATAAAAAATATTAACTAAAATCAAAAATTAAAGAGGTTGGTCATAAAAGTATAATTTTTTTAATATAAAGAGATTAAAAAACTCTTGAAAAACTGAATTTGTGTGCTATTATAGCAGTATCATTTTACACAATATATAAATAATTTTTAATGTTGTAATTTGTTATTAAACTTTGCGGAGGGTTTATTGTGAGAAATTGTGTGTTGATTATAGAGAAAGACATAAATGTAGCACATTTTATTCAGGGGAAATTGGAAGAAGCTGATTTTACTTGTTTAGTTGATTATAGTGGAGAAGCAGCTGTAGATCTTGCGGGACAAAAACAAGTAGATGTAATTATTTTAGATTCCGATTCATTGGACATCGAAGGTTCAAAATTGATTTCAGATGTCAGAGCCGTAAGTTCTTTGCCGATTGTTGTTATTTCATCGGATGCAGATGTTGAAAAGAAAGTTCAACTTTTTGAGTCCGGTGTTGATGATTACTTGGTAAAACCATATGCAACGAAAGAACTTGTTGCAAGAATTCATGCATTGTTGCGTAGACATAAAGAACCACAGATTGTCGTAGATCCTTCTTTCAATATTCAAGATTTGTATATATATCCTGAAAGACATGAAGTGAGAATAGGTGAAAATGTTATTGAGTTAACTAAGAAAGAGTTTGACTTATTATTGTTTTTAGTTAAAAATAAAAACAGAGTGCTCAAGCGTGATGAAATAATGAAAAAAGTTTGGGGATATGAGTATTCCGGAAAAACTAATATTGTAGACGTTTATATTAGATATATTCGTAGCAAAATTGATGAAAAATTCGGCAAAAAGTATGTTCATACCGTACGTGGAATAGGTTATGTTGTAAGAGATTGAGAGTTTTATGATACGTCAAGTTATAATTGTAGAAGGAAAATCTGATGAAGCACGCATAAAGCAAGCGGTAGAAGCAGATGTAATAACGACCGGAGGGTTATCCCTCCGGTCTGTTGTTGTTGAAGAAATTAGATTTGCTTATGAAAAACGTGGTATTATTATACTTACAGATCCGGATGGACCCGGAGAAAAAATTCGTAAGCGTTTAACTCGTCTTTTTCCTGATGCTTTGCATGCATTTATACCGAAATCAAAAGCATCTACTTCAAAAGATGTAGGTATTGAAAACGCAAGTTGTGAATCTATACGTGAAGCTTTATTAAATTTAAAAATTAATTATCAAAAAGATTCAAAAGAATTTTCAATGAAAGATTTAATAGAAAATAATCTTTCGGGTGCTGAAAAATGTGTTGAAAAACGTAATAAAGTAGGTGCATTATTAGGAATCGGTTATGGAAATTCCAAGCAATTTTTAAAAAAATTGAATCATTTCGGAATTACTCGAGATGATTGGAATAAAGCTATACGTATGTGTGGAGATGAAAATGATTGAAGTAAATTTGGCTGACAAACAAGTTGTATATTATTTAATGAAAAGATTCGGTATAAGAACAAAGCACAAGTTGGGACAAAATTTTTTAATTCGTCCGGATATTGTTAAGGAAATTGCATATGCAGCGGAACTTAATGAAAATTCAAATGTAATGGAAATCGGTTCAGGCATAGGAACTTTAACACAAGCTTTGGCACAAACAGGAGCCAATGTAATTTCTTTTGAAATTGATAAATCGTTAGAAAACATATTACAACATACATTAGAACCATATACTAATGTAAAAATAATTTTTGAAGATGTTTTAAAAGCTGATTTATATAAAATTTTAGATGGTAAGAATTGGAGTGTTGCAGCTAATTTACCGTATTATATAACTACACCTATTCTTTTATATTTAGTTCAATCCGATTTTCCGATATCCACATTTGTATTTATGATGCAAAAAGAAGTTGCAGAAAGGATTTCTGCAAAACCGGGGACAAAAGCATATGGTGCATTGTCTATAGCAGTTCAATTTTATTGTGAAGTTGAACATATTATGGATATACCTCCTACTGCATTTATACCAAGACCGGCTGTAACATCTACTATACTTAAAATGAAAAAGAGAGATAAACCTGCAGTTGAGGTGAATGATAAAAAATTATTTTTCAGATTGGTAAAAATGGGTTTCGGACAGAGACGAAAAGTTTTCACAAATGCTATGAAATCCGGTGGAATTCCTAAAGATATGATAAATGAAATTCTATTTAAAGCGGGTATAGATGGTAAAAGACGCGGGGAAACTTTTTCTATGGAAGAATATGCACGTTTGGCAAATGAGTGGAATAATTTGATAAAATAAAAGAATGAGGAAACTCATTCTTTTATTTTGTTTAATTGACAATAGTGATTATACATTAATTTTATGATATAATTTATTACTAATATGTATATTTTTATATATTTATTTTATAGGGAGGCCTTAATGAAAAAGAAGCTAACGATTTTTGCAATTGTAGTAGTTATTGTTTCTCTCATTTTTTTTGTGTATTGGAAATTTTTTACTCAGCATGATAAAAAAGTAGAATATGTTTTAGGTAATGTGACCAGGGGAGATATAGTATCAACGATTGATGCTACAGGTACAATTCAACCGGTAAACAGAGTTGATTTGTCAACGGTTTTATCCGGAACTCTGGAAAAAGTTATGGTAAAACAAAACGATTATGTAACAAAAGGTCAAGTGCTTGCAACTGTTTTTTCAAGAGGTATAGGTGATGCATTTCATCAAGCACAAAATACATTGATTAATAAAGAATCTTATTATAACAGAATGCAAAAGCTTTATGATGAAAATGCAATTTCACTGCAAGCGCTTGAAAATGCCAAGTTGGATTATCTTAACAGTAAAGCTTTATATGAAAAAGCCAAAACCGATATGGATGAGACTGAAATTGTGGCACCTATAGACGGGTATGTAATAGGCGAACCTATGAAAGAGGGTACAACTTTATCACAAGGACTTTCGAGTCAAATGGTAATTATGACTATTGCAGATTTTTCTTCTATGAGAATAGAACTTTTAGTAGATGAAACGGATATAGGTTTGGTAAAAATCGGACAGTATGTAGAATTTACCGTAGATGCATATCCGGGGAAAATATTTCATGGAAAAGTTTCAGATATTTCACGGAAAGAAAAACAAAAAACGGGTGCTGCCGCAGCTGTAGTTCATTATACTGTTTATGTAGATGTTGATGATAACGATAAAGATGGATTGTATCCTTCTATGACGGCAAGAGCATCTATAAGAGGAAATGAGAATAAAAATGCTTTGAAAGTTCCGGTTACAGCTATAAGAAGTGACGTAAACGGTTCTTATGTATATAAACAATCGGGTAAAACTTTGGAAAAAGTATATGTAACAACCGGTTTAACATCTGAAACCGAAATTGAGATTTTGTCGGGGTTGGCTGAAAACGATAAAATTGTAGTAAGTGGAGTTGTAGAACAAGAAAAAACTGAAGTTTCAGCAAAAGAAAAAGTTGGACATCAGGGTAAATAATATGAATAACAAATGTAAAAATATCATTAAACTGGATAAAATTGAAAAGAAATATATTATAGGAACACAAGAAGTTTCCGTATTGAAAAATATTTGTATGTCTGTTTCTAATGGAGAGTTTTTATCTATTATGGGAGCATCAGGTACAGGAAAGTCTACATTGATGAACATTATGGGATGTTTGGACAAGCCTACATCAGGTTCATATTTGTTGGACGGTAATGAAGTATCTGATTTGTCTGAAGATGAATTGGCATATACACGTAACAGAAAAATAGGTTTTGTGTTTCAGGGATTTAATTTGTTACCCAGATTATCCGCTTTAAATAATGTTATATTGCCTACGGTTTATGGTGGTACATATAAGCAAGATAGAAAGGCTCGTGCAATTAAAATTTTAGAAGGATTAGGGTTAAAAGACAGAATACATCATATGCCTTCCGAATTGTCAGGAGGTCAAAAGCAGCGTGTAGCAATAGCACGTGCATTGATGAATGATCCGGCTATTATTATGGCAGACGAACCTACAGGTAATTTGGATAGTCGTTCAACTAAAGAAGTTATGGAAGTTTTTTCTCAATTAAATGAATTAGGTAAAACCTTGATTCTTGTTACTCATGAAGATGATGTTGCCGAATATGCAAAAAGACATATAATACTTTCGGACGGAGAGATTTATAAAGATATACGAGGATCTTTGTGATGAATAATATTTATGTTGAAAGTTTGTGGATGGCATGGGATGCAGTAAAAAGTAATAAATTACGTTCCTTGCTTACGATGCTTGGAATAATTATAGGAATTACTGCCGTGATTGTTTTGTTGGGATTGGGGTTTGGAATTCAAGACAGGATAGAAGGTAAAATTTCAGGACTCGGTTCAAATATAGTTGCAATACATCCGGGAAGCAGAAGTAAGTACGGTAGCGAAAGAACAGGGGCTTTGGAAAGCTTATCTTATAAAGATTATTTAGCTATAAAAAAGTTACCGAACATAAAAAATGCATCTCCGTTAGTGCATGGACAATATGTGGCTGTAAACGGTAATAAAAATTGGAATACCGATATATCGGGAGTTAATTCCGAATATATTACAATGACAGATCAAAAATTGATAGAAGGAAGACTTTGGACTGAAAAAGAATATGTTAATCGTGAAAGAGTAGTTGTTTTAGGTAAGACTGTGGCAAATAATCTTTTTGGAGAAATATCTCCGATAGGTAAAAAAATTCGTGTAAATAATATGCCGTTTACTGTTATAGGTGTTCTTGAACCTAAAGGTTTGTTATTCGGTTTTGATCAAGATGATCGTATTTTGGCTCCGTTCAGTACTGTACAGGAACGTATAGTTGGAATAGATTACTTAAATGCTATAGTTTTAACTTATTCATCTATAGAAGTTATGCCTCAAGTAGAAGTTGATGTAACAAATTTGCTTAGGGCAAAACACAGATTAATTGGAAGTGCAGACAATGATTTTACTATAATGAACTCAAGAGATTTAATGAATTTCTTGGGAGATACAACTCAAATGCTTACTTTATTTTTAGGAAGTATTGCAAGCATTTCACTACTTGTAGGCGGAATAGGTATTATGAATATAATGCTTGTTTCTGTAACTGAACGCACAAGAGAAATCGGGATAAGAAAAGCTTTGGGGGCAACTTATAATATGATTGTTGCACAATTTCTTATAGAAGCGATATTTATAAGTCTTTCAGGTGGAATTATAGGAATGATTTTAGGTGTAAGTGCAACTAAATTGGTGGGGTTGTTAACGGGGATAAAAACTGTAATTTATTTCGGTCCTATAATAGGTTCATTTATATTTTCGGTTGCTGTGGGATTGGTTTTCGGTCTTTATCCGGCACAAAAAGCTGCAAAATTAAATCCTATAGATGCATTACACTATGAATAAAAGAAGGAATGACAGTTTCCTTCTTTTTTATATGGACAATTTTCTGTTATAATAATTTGTAATTGATATTGATATGAGGAGGAAAATATGGATTTTTCTATTACACTCGAACAACGTGAACTTATAGATTTGGCAAGAAATATTTCAGAAAACGAAATAGCGCCACGTGCTTTGGAAATTGATAAAACAGGTAAAATGGATTCTGTATTATTGGACATATTGAAAAAAACAGGTATGACAGCTTTGGCAATTCCTAAAGAATATGGAGGTGCCGGGCTCGATTTATTAACCGTTTCAATGATTACTGAAGAATTAAGCAAAGGTTGTGCAGGTGTTGCAACTATTTGTATGGCTAATGCCTTAGCAAGTTATCCTGTTTTAATTGCAGGTACTGAAGAACAAAAAAGCAGTTTTTGCAATTTTATTAATAATGGTGGAATTGCTGCTTTTGCACTTACAGAACCGGGTGCGGGTTCCGATGCGGGTGCAGTAGCCTGTCATGCTCAAAAAGTGGATGGTGGGTATATACTGAACGGTACGAAATGTTTTATAACAAACGGTTCGATTGCCGAAAAAATAGTAGTATTTACAAATACAAGAAAAACCGGAGGAATTAGAGGGTTAACGGCATTTATTGTAGATTCAAATTCAAAAGGTGTATCTATAGGTAAAGAAGAAGATAAAATGGGTATACGTGCATCTACAACATCTGAAATTATATTTGAAGATTGTTTTGTTCCTGAATCTTCGAGATTGGGGCGTGAAGGTATGGGATTTAAAATTGCAATGAAAACACTTGAAAAATCTCGTCCTGTTGTAGGCGCATTATCTGTAGGTATTGCACAAGCATCATTGGAATCTGCAGTTCGTTATGCACATCAGAGAAAACAATTCGGTAGTAAAATATCATCATTTGAAATGGTGCAAGATATGATTGCGGATATGGTTATAAAAACCGAATCGGCAAGAGCATTGGTACAAAAAGCATGCTGGATGCTTGATAATGATATGCCGTCAAAAGGAATTTTTTCACCTATGGCCAAAGCTTATGCATCTGATGTAGCGATGGAAGTAAGCACAATATCGGTGCAAGTTATGGGTGGAAACGGATATTCAAAAGAAAATCCCAATGAAAAATATATGCGTGATGCAAAAGTTATGCAAATTTATGAAGGAACAAATCAAGTTCAAAAGATAGTAATTGCAAATGGAGTAAGATATTGATATAATACAGAAAAGCAATGATGAAGACGTGATTTGAGTCGGTATTCGCAAAGGGATTCGGCGATAGTGGGACGCCGGAGGAATATTTCAAATCTATTCACTTCTGAGTATTTATTTGAAAATAAGTAGAATAAACGGTTGGCTGCGTTACAAGCTTAAGAGTACAAAGTAGGGTGGTACCGCGGATATTATTCGCCCCTTTTAGGGGCGTTTTTTTATTTCTTAAATTTTTCGGGAGGAAAGGAAATGGACAAAAAATTAATTGAAGAGCTGACAAAGAAAGCTGAAGAATTATCAGGTAAAACCAAGCAGCTCGGTGAAAGCGATTCATATTCTTCTGTTAGAGCGGAAATATCCGACGTTCTTTCAAAAATAAAAAAATTATCGGATGAAGAAAAAAATAGTTTAACCGATGTTGCAAATGAATTGCATTCAAATCTTTTGGAGTCTTTAAAGAAAGATTTAAATAAAATGCAAAATGATGCAAAGCTGAAAATAGTAAAATGTATCGGTGAAAAAGAGCTTCAAGAAATAAGAATTTCTTTTTTAGGTAAAAAGGGTAAACTTACTTCTATACTTCGCAGTATGAAAGATTTAAGAGGGGGAGAACGTCCCGTTATTGGAGCAATTGCAAATGAAGTAAGAGAAATGATTGAAAGCTTGGAAAAAAATAAAGTTCAAGAATTTAAACAGCAAAGATTGAAAGCACGAATTGAAAAGGAAACTGTAGATATTACTTTACCTGCAAGACATCATAAAATAGGGCATATCCATCCATTAAATAAAGCTATGCGATTAATAATGGATACATTCATTCGTATGGGTTATTCTGTAGAAGAAGGACCTGAAATTGAAAAAGATTACTATAATTTTTATTGTTTGAATTTGCCAAAAGATCATCCGGCACGTGATATGCAAGATTCTTTCTATATAACACCGGACATTCTTTTAAGAACACATACATCTCCCGTTCAAGCCAGAACAATGCAAAGGCATGAACCGAACAGTCCGATAAGAATGATTGCGGCAGGCAAAGTGTTCCGTTGGGATAATGATGCAACACATTCACCTGTATTTCATCAAGTAGAAGGGTTGGTAGTTGATAAAGGAATTTCTTTTGCAGACTTAAAAGGAACATTGGAAGTATTCCTTAAAAATTTATTCGGTTCAGATACACGAATTCGCTTCCGTGCAAGTTATTTCCCGTTTACAGAACCGAGTGCTGAAGTAGATATTGCATTTTCAACGAAGAATGATGAACCGGATTGGTTGGAAATTTTAGGTTGCGGAATGGTTCATCCAAATGTTTTGAGATTGAATGGTTATGATCCTGAAAAAGTGAGCGGATTTGCATTTGGTATGGGTATAGAACGTATAGCAATGTTGTTATATGGAATTGATGATTTGAGACTGTTCTATGAAAATGATATGAGATTCTTGAAACAATTTTAATAAGGGGGATATATAAATGAACGTTTCTTTAAAATGGCTTGCAACTCTTGTTGATATACAAGGGATAAATGCAGAAGATATGGCTGAGACATTAACTGTAGACGGGATTCCTGTTGAGCATGTAGTATATCCTGCTAAAGGTATAAGTAATGTGAAAACGGGTAAAATATTAGAAATAGAAAAACATCCTGATGCAAATAAATTAGTTGTTTGTCAATTGGATATCGGTGAAAAAGATACTATACAAATAGTAACAGGAGCCTCGAATGTAAAGGTTGGTCAAATTGTTCCCGTGGCTTTGCACGGTGCACATTTACCTGCTAAACATGATGCAAGCAAACCAGGAGGATTGGCAAAAGGCGATATAAAAATAAAAAAATCCAAACTAAGAGGTGTACAATCTGATGGAATGATGTGTTCCGTTGGGGAATTGGGGCTTGACTGCAACTTATTTATAGGAGTGGAATCTGAAGGCATTATGATATTGCCTGAATCTACACCCATAGGAATAGATTTTACAACATTGTATGATTTGGATGATGTAATTTATGAAATGGAGCTTACTGCAAATCGTGCAGATTGCTTCAGTATGATAGGAATGGCAAGAGAAGTCGGAGCCATTTTTAAAAGAAAAGTCAATTTACCTGAAATATCTATTGAAGAAAAAGGTGAAACTATTAAAGGCAGAGCAGATTTGGCAATTGAAAATCCGGAATATTGCTCTAGATTCGGTTTAAGACTTATTGAAAATGTAAAAATAGGCAGATCACCTGAATGGATAGAAAACAGATTGCGCAGTAACGGTATAAGACCTATTAATAATGTTGTAGATGCTGCAAATTATGTAATGCTTGAAATGGGGCAACCGTTGCATACGTATGATTATGATAAAATAAGCGGACATTCATTAACTTGCAGACATGCAAAAAAAGATGAAGTGATTATTACTCTTGATGAAAAAGAAAGAAAATTATTACCGACAGATTTAGTTATAGCAGATGAAAAAGGTCCGGTTTGTATTGCAGGTGTAATGGGTGGATTAGATTCTGAAGTAACAAATAAAACAAAAAACATTTTGTTGGAATCTGCAGTTTTTGACAGTGCATCAATTCGTAGAACATCTCGTAGATTAGGACTAAGATCTGAAGCATCCGGACGATATGAAAAAGGAGTAAATCCTGAAGCGTCTTTAGATGCCTTAAACAGATTCTGTCAAATTCTTTTGGAACAAAATGCATGTACTGTTGCAAGAGATATATTGGATTTGTATCCGGTTCCGAAGGAAAAGCAAACGGTAATTACAACTGTAGAAGAGATAAATAAATATATCGGGATGAATATTCCGAAAGAAACAATAATTGATATATTGACACGTTTAAGTTTTACTGTTGAAGAAAAAGAAAATAAATTAAAAGTGGAAGTGCCTTTATTCAGATTGGATATAGAATCAGGAATGCCGGATTTGGCTGAAGAAGTTGCACGAGTATACGGATATTCAAAAATACCGAATACAACACCGTGGAGTGCAATTGTTAAAGGTCGAATGACAAAAGAGATGGAAACTCTTATAAAAGTACAAAACAGTTTGATAGAAAACGGAATGACTGAAACTTTAACATATAGTTTTATGCACAAGAATGCATTAAAGTTATTGAATTACACTGAAAAAGATTTTGTAAATAAAGCAATTCCGATTATAAATCCTATATCTGAAGAATACCCTGTTATGAGAACGACATTACTTCCGGGGCTTTTCAGAACATTGAAATATAATTTATCACAGAAAAATAATAATTTAGCAATTTTCGAAACAGGTAAAGTATATTATCCGAAAGAATTACCGTTGAAAGAATTGCCCGAAGAAGTTGTAATGATATCAGGACTTTTGTGCGGAAATACCGAAAATGAAGGTTATCCTAACGAAGTAAAAAAATATGATTTCTATGATATAAAAGCAATTGTTGAAAATGTTCTTAGTAATATAGGTATAAAGAATTATGAAATAAGACGTTCGTCACATCCTACTCTTCATCCCGGTATTTCAGCAGAATTTGTAAAAGATGGTTGTGTATTGGCAATTTTCGGTGAAATTCATCCTAATGTACTTGATGTTCTTAACATTAAAGAAAAAGTTTTCGGCTTTATTATGGAACTCAAGAATTTGGATAAATATGCCGATGAAAAAATTATTTATAGTAAAATTGCAAAATATCCTGCAGTAGAACGTGATTTGGCAATAACAGTACCGGTATCAAAATCCAATAACTACGTTGAAAATATTATTTGTAAGGCCGCAGGTAAATATTTGGAAAGTTTAAAATTGTTTGATTTATATCAAGGTGAACAAATTAAATCCGGTTATAAGAGTATGGCATATTCTTTAAAATTCAGGCTTAAAGACAGAACTTTAACGGATGAAGAAGTAAATCAATGGATAAACAAAATAATTGAAGAACTTTCAAAAGAAGATATTTCATTACGTGAATAACTTAATAAAAAATAATATCGGAGTAAGAAATTTCTTACTCCGATATTATTTTCTTGATTTTTTTATGTTGATTATATTAACTACTTTTTTGCCGGCTTTATTTATTTTTCTTCCTGTATTTTTTATTTTATGCATTGTGGTGGATTTTGTATTTGTTTTAGGTTTCATATCTAAAGGTAAATTAAAATTGCCTCTTTTAACCGTTGTTGCACGAATTTGTTCCGGAGATAAAGCAGCACGGAAAATCTTCATTGCTTTAGATGGTAATAAATCTTTATTGAAAAGATATATATCTATAGATGCATAATTTAAAAAAGGATATATCCTCAAAGAAATATAAGATTGATTTCCGTAAACTATTGCAAGTAAATCTGTGTCTGTTTGCAGAATGAAGTTTTTTATAATTTCCATATTTATATCTTCAGCTGCTTTTGTAAGTGTAGCGATTATTTGATCTTGCTGCATTAAATTTTCAAAGTTGCAGCGATAACAATCAATTAGTAATTGTTTACCTATATATTGTTTCATATTTTTTCCTTTGTTTTTATTTTTCATTATAACAATTATAAGATTAAAAATCCACTAATTGTCGATAAAGATGGAACTTTTCAGTCATTTGAAAAAAGTATTTCAATTACGGTATTGAAAGCTGAAAAAAATATTGATATTTTAATATATATGCGATTTAATTATTTCAAATAAAGAATTTAGTAAGGATGATAATAATGGTAATAAAATATGAATTGATTGCAAAAGATGAACATACCGGAGCACGTGCAGGTTTATTACATACTCCGCATGGAACATTTAAGACTCCGATGTTTATGCCGGTCGGAACACAAGCGACTGTAAAGACATTGACACCTCATGAACTTAAAGAAATGGGAGCGCAAATTATTTTAAGTAATACATACCATTTATTTTTAAGGCCGGGAACCGAGCTTATAAAAGAAGCAGGTGAATTGCATTCTTTTATGAATTGGGATGGAGGCATTTTGACCGATAGCGGTGGATTTCAAGTTTTCAGTTTAGGGAAAATGCGAAAAATTACTGAAAAAGGAGTATATTTCAGATCACATTTGGACGGTTCAAAAAGATTTCTTTCTCCTGAAGTTGCCGCACATGCGCAAGAAAATTTAGGTAGTGATATAGCGATGGCTCTTGATGAATGCATTCCGTATCCTGCAGATTATGAATATAGCAAAAAATCTACAGAACGAACCACAAGATGGGCGGAACGTTTTGTAAAAGCACATACAAGAACCGATAGAGGAATGTTCGGTATAATTCAAGGAGGAATGTATAAGGATTTAAGAAAGCAAAGTGCAGATGAAATTTGCGGATTGCCTTTTGACGGAATTGCAATCGGAGGACTTTCTGTAGGCGAACCGCTAGAATTGATGTATGAAATATTGGAATACACAACACAATTTATACCTGAAAACAAAGTAAGATATTTAATGGGAGTAGGTACACCCGACTGTCTTGTTGAAGGTGTTGCACGTGGTGTAGATATGTTTGATTGTGTATATCCTACACGTGTTGCACGTAACGGAATGGCAATGGTAAAATCCGGCAGAATGAATATGAAAAATAAAAAATATGAAAAAGATTTTTTACCGTTGGATATAACATGCGGATGTTACACATGTAAAAATTTTACCCGTTCCTATATACGTCATTTGTATAAAGCGGAAGAAATATTGGCATTTAGATTGGTAACAATACATAATTTATATTTTTTATTACAATTTATGCGTGATATGAGAGATTCGATTATTAATGGAAGTTTTGTTGATTTTATGAAAAATTTTAAAGAAAATTATGCAAGATAAAATAAAATAAAGACAAAGTAAAAAAGCTATGATACAATAAGTCTGTAATTAAATCTCAGGAGGTGAATGTTTTGGAAGATATTACCGCCATTGTAACCAGATTTTGGCCATTTGTTTTAGTTTTGGCATTTATTTATTTCTTTATGTACAGACCGCAGAAAAAGAGACAAAATGAAAGAGACGTTTTCTTGAACTCTTTGAAAAAAGGTGATGAAATTATTACTTTCGGTGGGGTCTATGGTATTATAAAGTCAATAAGAGATAAATATGTTGAACTTGAAATAGCGCATAAAATAGTTGTTCGTGTTGATAAGCAAGGTATTGCACAATTCAGTAAATCGAACAATAAAAGTAATGTGAAAACAAAATCTGCTGAACCGGTTGAAGTAGTAGAAGAAATAGTTGAAGTCGATAATCCTGAAGATGTCGGAACTGAAATTATTGAAGAAGTGGAAGATAATAATGCCAAATCAAAAAAAGAGGAAAATAAGTGATGCAACCCGATGCTGATATTTCTCTTTACAAGAAGGAATTGCGTAAGAGGATGCTCGCCAAAAGGCGAGCTCTTTCTGTTATAAATACTAAAATAAAAAACGGAAAATTTTTTAGTAAATATATAAAAGAACTTGATATTTACAAGAAATCGTCAAAAATTTTAGCTTATTTAGCTATGGAAGGCGAGCCGGATTTGGATGAATTTATTAGATATGCTTTAATTGATGGTAAATCAGTATATGTACCTGTTTGTGTTGATAAACAAAATATGTTTGCAGCACGTATTAATTCTTTTGAAGATTTGGAAATTGGAATGTATGATATTCGTACATTGTCGTATCCATATGAAATTGCAAAACCGGATGAAATTGATTTGGTATTAATTCCATCTGTTGCTTGTGACTTAAGAGGTAACAGGTTAGGCATGGGAAAAGGATATTATGACAGATATTTGACTGAAATACCTTATAAAAAACGTATAGCGGTTATTTGGAGTTTTCAAGTAATACACAATGTACCTATTGATAAATTTGATAGAAAAGTAAGTAAAATAATAACTGAAAAAGGTGAAATTTTGTAAAGGAGTTGAAATTTTGGAACAGAAAAAATTAATTCCGATAAAAAAAGGGGCGTTGGCTCGATTTTTCGGAGTTATAATTGTAATAATTGCGGTGTTTGCTTTTACTGTAGGTCGGCTCGCCGGAAATATAAGACAGGGACTTGATTTACAAGGCGGAACACATATAGTTATGCAAGCGGAAGATACACCGCAGAATAAAGTTACAAATGAAGCTATAGGGCAAGTAATCAATATTATGCAAAAGCGTATAAATGAAATGGGATTAACGGAACCCATAATTCAGCGTGAAGGCGGAAATAGAATAATAATTGAATTGCCCGGTGAAAAAGATCCTAAAAAAGCTATTGAAACTATAGGTAAAACTGCTGTTTTGGAGTTTAAAGATGAAGATGGTAATGTAAAACTTACCGGTGAAGATTTAAAAAATGCAAAAGAACAAGTAGGACAAAATAAATCTCCACTTGTAGCACTGGAATTTACAGAAAACGGAGCAACTAAATTTGCAAATCTTACGGCTGCAAATATCGGAAGACACATAGGCATATATCTTGATGGAGAAATGCTTACAAATCCTGTAGTTAATGAAGCAATTACCGGAGGATCTGCAGTTATATCAGGACAAAGAACTCTTGAAGAAGCAAAAGATTTGGCAATTTTATTAAGAAGCGGTGCTTTGCCTGTTAAAATGTCTGTCTTGGAAGTAAGAACCGTAGGACCTTCTTTAGGACAAGATTCAAAAGATAAATCTGTAACTGCATTTACTATAGGATTATCCTTAATTGTTTTATTTATGTTATGTATGTATCGTGTTGCAGGATTTGTGGCTAATGTAGCACTGCTTGTTTATGTACTTATTTTGCTCGAAATATTAAGTTTATTAAATGCAACATTAACGCTACCGAGTATTGCAGGTGTTATTCTTTCTATAGGTATGGCTGTAGATGCAAATATACTTATTTTTGAAAGATTTAAAGAAGAAATCGAAAGCGGAAAAGTTTTAAGAATGGCTATTCACTCAGGATTTAAGAGAGCTTTTACTACAATTTTTGATGCTAATATGACAGTAATCATAACTTCGTGTATATTGTTCTTTTTAGGAAGTGGAACTGTAAAGGGGTTTGCTTTTTCGCTAGGATTGGGTGTAGCCATATCAATGTTTACTGCAATAACTGTAAGTCGTACTTTATTGATGATGCTTATAGATGCGTCTTGGATTCATAATCCCTGGTGGTTTGGTGGAAAGAGGGGTTATGAAAAATGAGCAATTTCAATGTAATAAAACACTCTAAAGTATGGTTTACAATTTCCGGAATATTGGTAATATTGTCTTTTATTGCGATATTTATGTTTAAATTTAATTTCGGTATAGATTTTACCGGAGGAACAATTTTAGATTTGGAATTTAAGCAAAATGTTACAGTTCAACAGGTAAGAGAAGAATTGCGGAATAATGATTTGGAAACAAGCACAATTCAACTTCTTGGAGATGGACATGAAGATTCCGGTAAAAATGTAATGATTCGTACAAAAAATCTTTCATCTGAAGAATCCCAAAAAGTAATTGAAAATATAAAAAAGGGAATCGGAGATGTTGATGTTAAACGTATGGAAACAGTAGGTGCTGTAATAGGATCCGAAGTTACAGAAAATACACTTTTAAATGTAGGATTTTCATTCCTGGCCATGATAATTTATATGACGGTAAGATTTGAACATAAAATTGCAATTTCATCAATAATTGCTATTTGTCATGATATACTCATGGTGTTAGGTGCTTTTGCAATATTTCATTTAGAAGTAGATGCCTCATTTTTGGCTGCGGTATTAACAGTTTTAGGATATTCGATGAATGAATCGGTAGTTATTTTCGATCGTATTCGTGAAAATATTCATACACATAAAAGAACTGACAGTTTCGCAAAATTGGCAAATGACTCTATACATCAGACTATTCACAGAAGTATGTATACACTTTCAACAGTTTTATTTGCAACAGGTGCATTATATTTCTTTGGTGGGGACACAACAAAAAACTTTGCATTGGTAATGTTGATAGGGTTTATCTCCGGAGCTTATTCATCAGTATGTATCGCTACATCTTTATGGGTAAAATGGCATGAACGTGTAGCTAATAAATAATTAAAAGCCGAAGATTTTATCTTCGGCTTTTAATGCAAAACGTGATAAAATATAAATATTGGAGGTATATATGGATAGACAACTTTCTATAGAATTTGTAAGAGTAACAGAGCAAGCTGCACTTAGAAGTGCAAAACTTATGGGAAGAGGAGATAAAGAAGGTGCAGATCAAGCGGCCGTTGACGGAATGCATCAGCAATTTGCGATGATACCTATTTCGGGGACAGTTGTTATCGGCGAAGGTGAAATGGATGAAGCACCTATGCTTTATATAGGTGAAAAATTAGGTAAAGGTGGAGAAGAAGTAGATATTGCCGTAGATCCTGTTGAAGGTACAAATTTAGTGGCAAAAGGGAAACAGGGAGCAATAGCTGTACTTGCCATAGCACCGAAGGGATGTCTGCTTCATGCACCCGACATGTACATGCAAAAAATTTGTGTAGGACCACGTGCAAAAGGATGTATAGATATAAATGCATCTATAACTGAGAATCTAACTAATGTAGCAAATGCTATGAAAAGAAAAATTTCAGATTTAGCAGTGGTTATTTTAGATAGAGAACGTCATGCAGGAATTATAAATGAAGCAAGAAAAGCAGGTGCAAGAATATGTCTTATATCAGATGGTGATGTAGCACCTTCAGTTGAGTGCGGAATACAAGGCAGCGGTATACATATGGCAGTAGGTATCGGAGGCGCACCGGAAGGAGTATTGGCAGCTGTAGGTTTAAAATGTTTAGGTGGAGATATGCAAGCAAAATTAATCCCACAAAATGAAGAACAAATTAAACGAATGCATGCAATGGGAATTAAAGATGTAAATAAAGTTTTATATATGGACGATTTGGTAAAAGGTGATGATTGCATATTTACTGAAACTGCAATAACGGATTGCTTTACTATGAAAGGTGTAAAATATTTCGAAGGTGGGGCAAAAACGAGTACGTTGGTACTTAGATATAAAACAGGGACCGTAAGATTTATTGAAACTGTACATAGATTTGGAAGTTCAAAAACTGAAGTTATTTTATAAATGCAAATTTACAATAAAATTACTCTGGAGTTTAAATTGTTAGACTTTCAGGGTAATTTTATTGTATTTATTTACATAAAATATAAATATAAAATTGTTGTAACATAAACTGTTCTGATTTATAATCTAAAGGCAGCACGTTTATATTTAAATAATATTTACAATAGGAGAAAATATGAGTGAAATTTTTGATTGGATATATTCGATAGTTGTTGCTGTTTTTTTAGCTATGTTGATACATATATTCGTATTTGTTCCGACAAAAGTCGACGGGCAATCAATGTATCCTACTTTACATGACGGACAATATTTAATTGTATCTAAAATAGGTCATGTTTTTAGAAATGTTCCGAATTATGGAGAAATAGTAATTATAGACAGCAGAACCGAACGATCACGTTCATGGTTGGATGATATACAAGAACCTATGAAAAATTATCTTTCTATTTTTGATAAAAACCAAGCAAGTCACGTTGTATGGGTGAAAAGAGTAATTGGTAAAGCAGGTGACAAACTTGAATTTCATAACGGGCATGTATATCGAAACGGAAATTTACTTGAAGAAACTTATATAAATGAACCTATGGAATTTACTATGGAAGGAAGTTATACAGTTCCCAAAGATTGTGTTTTTGTTATGGGTGATAACAGAAATCATAGCAGTGACAGCAGATTTATAGGTGCAGTTCCCGTAGATCATGTACTTGGAACGTTATTATGTTCTTTGTGATTTATACAGACGTTTACAATGAGTATGTTATAATTAAATTTATATAATTGTATGAGGTATTTAAATGGCACATTGCAATGAAAATTTTTTAAATTTACAAGGCGCTTATTTATTTGAAAAAATAAGGAAAAAACAAGAACTTTATAAAGCCGGAAATCCTGAAGCTCAAATAATTTCTCTTGGTATCGGAGATGTTACGCAACCTTTGATACCTGCTGTAGTTGAAGCTATGACAAAAGCTGTTTCAGAAATGGGTGTTAAGGAAACTTTTAGAGGTTATGGACCTGAACAAGGATATGTTTTTTTAAGAAAAGCAATTGTAGAAAATGATTTTAAAAAGCGTGGATGCAATATAGATATTGATGAAATATTTGTAAGTGACGGGGCAAAATGTGATATAGGTAACATTCAAGAAATTTTTTCAATTAAAGATACAGTAGCTGTAAGCGATCCCGTATATCCGGTATATGTGGACAGCAATGTAATGGCAGGTAGATCCGGGAAGTTTGTTAATTCAGGATTTTCAAAAATAGAATATTTGGAATGTTTTGAAGAATGTGATTTTAAATCATTATTACCTTCACATGATCCGATGCTTATTTATATTTGTTCTCCGAATAATCCGACAGGTGCGACACTAAACAAAAAAGAATTGAAGCTGTGGGTTAAATATGCAAAACAAACGGGCTCTGTTATTTTATTTGACTCTGCATATGAAGCTTTTATTACCGAAGACAATATTCCTCACAGTATCTATGAAGTAGAAGGCGCAGAAGAAGTTGCGATAGAATTCAGATCTTACTCTAAAACTGCCGGTTTTACAGGAGTAAGATGTGGATATACTGTTGTTCCTAAAGCGTTGAAATTAGAAACAATAAAAGGAGAAAAGGTGAGTGCAAATGAACTTTGGCATAGAAGACAAAGTTCAAAATATAACGGTTGCTCATATATAGTTCAGCGTGGGGCAGAAGCTATATATTCAGAAGAAGGAAAGAAACAAATTCAACAAACTTTAGACATTTATAAGAAAAACTCAAATACTATTTTGAACGGAATTAAAGCAATAGGATTGAATGCATCCGGAGGTGTAAACAGTCCATATATTTGGGTTTCCGTGCCTTGTGGAATGAACAGCTGGGAATTTTTTGATTTTCTTCTTGAAAAAGCACAAGTCGTATGTACGCCGGGGGCAGGATTCGGACCTTGCGGGGAAGGATACATAAGATTGACTGCTTTTAATACTCCGGAAAAAACAGAAGAAGCTATGAATAGATTAAAATCGGTATTGAATTGCAGAGGATGAAAAATGAGTACAAATTTACAAATCGGAATCGTGGGTTTACCAAATGTCGGTAAAAGTACATTGTTTAATGCTATAACAAAAGCCGGTGCAGAAGCCGCAAATTTTCCTTTTTGCACCATTGAGCCGAATGTAGGTGTTGTAGAAGTTCCGGATGAAAGAATTTATAAGTTGGCAAAACTTTTTAATCCGAAAAAATTAACACCTGCATTTACTCGTTTTGTTGATATTGCCGGATTAGTGGCGGGAGCATCTAAAGGTGAAGGATTAGGAAATCAATTTTTAAGTCATATAAGAGAAACTGATGCTATAGCCCATGTAGTAAGATGCTTTGCCGACAGTAACATAACACATGTAGAAGGCACAATAGATCCTGTACGTGATATGGGGATTATTAATACTGAACTTTGCTTGGCAGATTTGGATACCGTATCAAAAAGAAAAATTAAAGCTGAAAAACTTGCGAAATCCGGAAATAAAGAAGCTAAGATGCTGATTGAATTACTTGATAAAATATATGAATCTTTACAAGAAGGCGTTTCAGTAAGAGCTTTATTATTGAATGAAGACGAATTAAAAATGATAAAAGAATTAAATTTGTTAACATTGAAGCCCATGCTTTATGTATTGAATATTTCAGAAGATGATATATCAAATCCGCTTTCCAATGAATTTGTAAAAATCGCAATAAGTGAAGCAGAAAAAGAGAATGCGAAATGGGTAACAATATCTGCAGGAATAGAGCAAGAAGTTTCAGAATTGGATAAAGAAGAAGCAAAAATATTTTTGGAAGATTTAGGAGAAAAAGAGCCGGGACTTAATAGATTAGTCAGAAGTGCATATTCTATGTTGGGTTTGATTAATTTCTTTACTGTAGGAGAGGATGAATGTCGTTCATGGACTGTAAAATCGGGAACGAAAGCTCCAAATGCAGCCGGTAAAATTCATACAGATATTGAAAGAGGTTTTATAAAAGCGGAAATTATTTCATACGATGAAATGATGAAATGCGGTTCTTTTGCAGTTGCAAGAGACAAAGGACTTTTAAGAATTGAAGGTAAAGAATATATTATTAAAGATGGAGATATTGCATATTTCAGATTTAATGTGTAATTTAAAAAATGTTGTACATATATTTGTACAACATTTTTTTAATTTATGTATTCGTAATATGAAACGAATGGTTTTTAAAGTAAAAAATTTATAATATACTTTAATTAAATATATAACTTATGGAGAGTTTATACAGAGTAAGGTATAATAATACAGGCGAAATACCCACGGCAACGGACTTACTATATCGTGCAATGACACAAGTATCTGCGCTGTCACAATTGGATAAAGGCATGAAAGGTACACAAAGTCTTTACTCACTTATGACCGCATAAGGAGATCAACGAGATATAGACAACTTTGTGAGAACACTCCTGTTAAGTACTTGGGTAGGAATGACATACATGACAGGACTGATACACTCGGCAACAAAAGACACCATACCGAAGCAAAAGAAAAAGAAGAAAGAAACAACACGTAAAACATATACAAGAAACAAAGCATCGGCAATAGACAGCATACTGGGCAAATAAAGGAGGAAAAGACGTGAAAAAAGAAAGCTTTAAAGATAAGTTTTTTGATAGATTAGGTATTCTTTTCTTTACGACTGTATGGATTATAGTTATAGCCTATTGTATACTTACTTGGAAATGGTAAAATAACAAAGATAGAGAGAGGTAGAGAAACAAAAACTCTACTTCTCTTTTATTTCTACACGAAAGGAATATAAATGATTGGAGAAAGAAAAGCACAAATAACCTATAAAGGCAGAAAACTATAATTTTCTATTTGACTACTTATAAAAGCATTTATTGAATAACAATTATAAATGAATAAAGAAAATAATACTTTGTGCAAGTAAAAGATTATAAACTATTTGAAAAAGTTACGTTTAAAATATTTTTTTAATATTATGAAATATATGAACAATATATGGATAAAGGGAATTAATATCAGTTATAAAAATAGAATATTTTATAATTTTCAGAAAGTTTTATAATAAAATGGTTTCTATGATAAGATAAATTTCATATCCATAAAAATATGTAATAATACCTCCTATGGTCAAGAAGGGGATAAAAGGAATATTTTTTTTAAAATGTTTTTTGCATATAAGAAAATATAAAAATATAAAAATTAAAGAAGAAAATGCAGATATCCATAAAAAAATTAAAATATATTTCGGATTAAGCCATAAGGATAATGCAAGAGAGAAAATAACATCTCCTGCACCGAATCCTTTTTTGAATAAAAAATAAATAATCAAGTAAAAAACTCCTGTTAATATGAAAGACAGGAGTGAATATTTTATATGAGAAAAGATAAAAGCATGAAAAAGCCCGCAGATTCCTATGGATAAACTCCAAGAGTCGGAAATCAATGAGCTTTTTAAATCTTCGTATGCTCCAAAAATTGCAGGAATAATCCAACCATATGATAAAACGTTAAAATTATTCAAAAGAAAGCAAGGAAGAACGGATAGAAAATATAATAACGGTATAATAAGTTCTATTTTTAAAAATTTTTTCATTATGAAGTCATGTTTCTGGATGAATATTTTTTACTTTTAAAGGTATAAGTTGCTTCACCTTTTGCAGCATCCCATGAATAAGAATCATTTTCAACAGGAGGCTTAGGAATAGATTGTAAGTATGAATCGGAAGTATTTTCATTTACCAAAGCAGATAATTTTTCCGGGTAAGAACCTTTATCCATATAATACATTTCCGAAGCAACACCTATTGCTTGTAAATCGGATTGTATGCGCGCAATTTTTGCACGATCAGTCATACCGATAAAATTCGGAATTGCAATTGCTGCAAGAATACCTATTATTACAACAACGATAAGTATTTCTAAAAATGTGAAACCTTTTCTTTTTCGTAATTGAATTCCGGAAATATTCATAAATTCCTCCTTTATAAACAGATAACAGTTAAATTACTTAATTTTAATGTATCATTGTAATGCATAAAAATCAATCAAAAGTGCATAAAAATCATTGTAATTAATTTATAATTATGTTTAATGTCGATAGGGAAAACAATAATCCATAATTGCAATTATAATAAGAGTGATAACATTTTTAATTCATGGTTATGTATGGTAAAAAATGTTATAATAAGTTTGATTTTAGTTTTGAGCGTATTGAACAAATTTATGATAAGGATGTGTAAATATGAAAATAAATGAGGAAGAAATAAAAAAAATAGCATTTCTTTCAAGATTGGAATTTGATAATAAAGATTTAGAAAAAATGAATGATTCCATGAACAGTATTTTGACACATATGGAAGAACTTAAACAGTATGATACTGAAGGTGTAGTACCTACGGCACATGCTGTAGAACAATTTAATGTAACTAGAAAAGATATCCCTCATGAATCACTTTCAAATGAAGAAGCATTGTCCAATGCTCCTGAAAGAGAAGATGGATATTTTAAAGTTCCTAAAATTATATAGGAGGTGCCGTGGTGAGTCAGTATACAATTCATGAATTACATAAAAAACTTGTAAATAAAGATATATCTGCTGTTGAATTAACTAAAAAAATGATTGCCAACAGAAATAATGTTGATGGAAAAATTCATGCATTTTTATCAACTAATGATGAGCGTGCATTGCAAGCGGCAGAAAGAGTTGATAATAAAATAAAGTCCGGAGAAGTTATATCGGAAATCGCGGGTATTCCAGGGGCAATAAAAGATAATATATGCATTAAGGGATTACCATGTACAGCAGCATCTAAAATGCTTGAGAATTTTATTCCACCGTATAATGCAACAGTTATCGAACAGTTGGAAAAACAAGATTATGTTTCTTTGGGGAAAACAAATTTAGATGAATTTGCTATGGGAAGCAGTACCGAAAATTCAGCATTTGGAAAAACATTAAATCCTTTAAATACGGAATATGTACCTGGAGGTTCTTCCGGTGGAAGTGCAGCTGCCGTAGCTGCGAATGAAGTTGTTTGGGCTTTAGGTTCGGATACCGGTGGTTCTGTAAGACAACCGGCTTCTTTTACAGGATTGGTAGGATTAAAGCCTACATACGGATTGGTATCAAGATATGGACTTTTGGCATTCGCATCTTCTTTGGACCAAATTGGACCTATTACTAAAGATGTAACTGATGCTGCAATAGTTTTGAATTCTATTGCAGCATATGATAAAAAGGATTCTACTTCTATACCGCAAGAAAAGAAAGATTATAAAAAAGCATTAATTTCAGATGTTAAGGGACTTCGCATAGGAGTTGCAAAAGAATTTTTCGGAAAAGGTATTAAAGAAGAAACTAAAGAAGCTATAAAAAAAGCGTTGAGTTTTTATGAAAAAGAAGGCGCTGAAATAGTGGATATTTCATTACCTCATATTTCAGCTTGTGTTTCAATTTATTATATTATTGCGCCTGCTGAAGCAAGTTCAAATCTTTCCCGTTATGACGGAGTGGGTTACGGATATCGCAAGCCGGGAAAAAATTTGATTGAAATGTATATCAATACTCGTAGCAGCGGTTTCGGTGAAGAAGTAAAACGTCGTATTATGCTTGGAACATACGTACTTTCTGCAGGTTATTATGATGCGTTTTATTTAAAAGCTTTAAAAGTAAGAACCTTACTTAAAAATGAATTTGAAGAGGCATATAAAACTTGTGATGTTATAGTTGCACCGGCTGCAAGCGGAACAGCATTTAAGTTTGGAGCCTTTAAAGATCCGTTGTCATTGTATATGGAAGATATCTGTACAGTACCGGCAAATTTAATAGGTGCACCGGCTATAAGTATTCCTGTCGGATACAAAGACGGTATGCCGTTGGGAATGCAACTTATAGGACCTGCATTGGGAGAAGAAACAATTTTGAGAGCGGCATATACATTTGAACAAGCACATTTGGATTTAAATAAAATTACGAAAGGAGAGGCATAAGCATGAAATATGAGGCAGTTATCGGTCTTGAAGTTCATACAGAATTGAGAACCAATACAAAAATATTTTGCAGTTGTAAAACTTCTTTCGGTGCGGATCCTAATACTAATGTTTGTCCTGTTTGTTTGGGATTACCCGGAGTATTGCCGGTTTTGAATGAAAAGGTTTTGGAGTTTGCAGTTCGTGCGGGGTTGGCATTAAATTGTAAAATTGCAAGATATAGTAAATTTGACAGAAAGAATTACTATTATCCGGACTTGCCTAAAGATTTTCAAACATCACAATTTGATTTACCTATTTGTGGCCCAGGATATTTAGATATAGAAGTTGAAGGTGTAAAAAAACGCATAAATATTACACGTGCACATATGGAAGAAGATGCAGGTAAGCTTGTACATCATGGAACATCTATTACCGATTCGGATTATTCATTGGTAGATTATAACAGAACAGGTACGCCATTATTGGAAATTGTGTCCGAACCTGATATGAGATCTGCTGAAGAAGCTGTTGCTTATATGGAAAAACTTCGTACAATTTTACAATATGTTGGGATTTCAGATTGCAAAATGGAAGAAGGAAGTTTGCGCTGCGATGCAAATATATCCGTAAGACCGGCAGGAACTACAAAACTTGGAACTAAAACTGAAATAAAAAATATTAATTCATTCCGTGGAGTAGGAAGAGCAATTGAATATGAAGCTATAAGGCAAGCAGAATTGCTTGAAGAAGGTGGAAAAGTTATTCAAGAAACAAGAACATGGGATGAAAAAGAAGGCATAACAAAGAGCATGCGCTCAAAGGAAGAGGCTAACGATTATCGTTATTTCCCTGAACCTGATTTGGTACCGTTTACTGTAAGTGAAGAGTATATTGAAAACATCAATAGTACTTTACCTGAATTGCCTGATGTGAGAAAAGCAAGATACATCAAAGATTTCGGATTAAGTTCAGATGATGCTGAAATGATGACGAATAATAAATCATTGTCAGATTATTTTGAAGAGATTGTGAAAGTCGGAGCTGAACCTAAAGCAACCGTTAATTGGCTTATGGGAGAATTTATGAGTCATTTATCGGATTCCGGTTTGGAAATTGAAGATACTCCTGTGACGGCAAAAGATTTAGCATCGTTGTTGGATCTTATATCAAAGGGTGTTATCTCAGGTAAAATTGCAAAACAAGTATTTAAAGAAATGTGGGAAACACATAAAGAACCCGCACTTATCGTAAAGGAAAAGGGACTTGTTCAAATTAGTGATACAAGTGCTTTAGAATCCATAGTAGATGATGTAATTTTAAAAAATCCTCAATCTGTAGATGACTTCAAGCAAGGAAAGAAAAAAGCTGTAGGATTCTTGATGGGACAAATTATGAAAGCTACTAAAGGTAAAGCAAATCCGAGAGTTGTAAACGGAATACTTTTGAAAAAACTTCAAAACGTTTAGTGATAAAATAAAAAATGTGCATTTTAGGTAATGCACATTTTTTATTTTTTAAATGTTGAAAAAAACAAGAAAAATAAAAATTAGGCAAATATAATTTGACGTTTAGACTTAGCCTATGATATTCTCTTACAAAAAAAATATTAATTTTCTGAGGAATTTATGTATATATTACACTTAATTAATGCCGGTGGAATTATGATGTATCCGCTGATATTTTGTTCTATTGCAGTTATTGCTATTTTTATTGAAAGAGTTAAATATTATAAAAAATCAGAATCAAATATTGCTTATTTGATAAAAAATATTGAGGAAAGCGGCAATATTAAAGGAAATAAAACTTTGAAGTTTATATTGGAAAAAGACGGAGGGATACCTGCGCAAATTATACTCGAAGGTATCAATTCAACAAATAGAGCTTCAAGTCAAGAAAAAATAATAGAAGGTGCCGCTATACATGCTATAGGCAAGTTAAAAGAGTATATAACATATTTAGATGTTATTGTTACATTATCCCCTTTGATGGGACTTTTAGGAACTGTTGTAGGTATGATTGGATCTTTTAATGTTCTTTCAGTAGTTAGCGGACAACCGTTTGCTGTTACATCAGGCGTCGCAGAAGCTTTGGTATGTACTGCCATCGGATTAGGTGTTGCGATAATGGCACTTTTAGCATATACATATTTAACAGCTCGTGTAAATAAATTGATTTTGGATATTGAAAAAATATCTACTGTTTATTTAACTATGATAGAAGGAGAATCGGAATGAAATTAAAATCTCTTATGTTTGAAAAAAAACTAAGATAATGATTATACCGATGATAGATATAATTTTCTTTTTGCTTGTATTCTTTATGATGAGCATGCTTACTATGGTTTCTCAAAAATCTATAGATTTAAATTTACCCAAAGCATCTACATCACAAATGGAACAAACTTCAAATTTGCCGATTGCAATAGATTCTGAAGGAACAATTTATGTAGAAAAACAAAAAATTGAAAAATCGGATTTTAGAGCAAGAATGGAAATTGCTAAAAAAGTAAATCCTAATTTATCAGTAATTATACGTGCAGATGAAAGGTCAAAGCATAAGAATTTTGTATTTGTAATTGATGAACTTAAATCTATAGGTATAGAAAAAATAGGTATTGCAGTAGATTCTTCTGAAAACAAAAGTTGATGAGGCGAGCTATGAGTAAAGATAAGAAAAAATGGTTATCCGCATACGGTGTCTCTTTGATTATACATATTGTATTTGTGGGAATTATAGGTGCTGTTGTTTGCATTACTCCAACGCAAAAAAAAGAAACTGTTGTAGAAGTTACTCTTGACGGCGGAGGCGGCGGTGGAGGAAGTCGAGGTAAAAACTTGGCGGAATCCTCAAATTCCGATAAGCAGCAAATTAACAATATTGGGAAAAGTGCATTATCTGAAGTATTTGATTCTTTAAATAATTCTATCGATTTATCTGATTTGAGCTTTTGTGAAAGTAAATTAAATGATAAAGAGACAAGCAGTTTATTCGATGAAGGTTCAATTACAGGTGCGGGGATAAGTAAAAGTGGAGGAATCGGAACCGGAGAAGGAGAAGGCAAAGGTTCAGGAAAAGGTAACGGTATAGGTATAGGAAACGGTAACGGAATTGGAAGTGGTATAGGTAACGGAGTAGGTAATGGGCAAGGCAATGGAAGAGGCAATGGCATAGGCGACGGAGTAGGCGATGGTATAGGAAACGGTACCGGTGAAAATGATAGTGACTTGGTAGCAACAAAACCTATAGTTATAAGATCAGTTTCTTCTATATATCCTGAGAGTAGAATAAATGATGATTCAGATGTGCAAAGAATAGTGCGTTTAGATATACGAATAAATACTGACGGAATTGTTTCGGATGCATGGGTTGTTGAAAGCTGTGGAGATGCAGTTTTGGATCAAAATGCACTGGAGGCTGTTATGCAGTGGGTTTTTATTCCGGGAAAAGATAAGTATGGAAATCCTATTGAATGTATAATGCACTTACCTTTATCATTTACAATCAGAGATCATAATTAGTAGTGAAAAACCTGTTATTACAGGTTTTTTATTTAAAATCAAATATATTTTAAAATTTTCAAGTTTTCTTTACAGTATATTTACAACATGATAAAATCTGAAATAGCTTAATTAAGAGTCATGAAAGTGGGGGTAAACGTGTCTCTTTACATAAAAAAATTTGGTGGAAGTTCTGTTGCAACACCGGAAAAAATGATAGGTGTTGCCAAGCGTGTAATATACGAAAAAAAAGAAAATGATCGAATAGTTATTGTTGTATCTGCAATGGGAAATACAACTGATGAATTAATTAAATTAGCCGGTAAAGTAACTAAAGAGAAACATGGCAGAGAAATGGATGTTTTACTTGCAACAGGGGAACAGGTAGCCATTTCCATGTTGGCAATGACATTTATGAATCTCGGTGTGAGTGCTGTTTCTTTGACAGGAGAACAAGCAGGGATTTTTGTAAAAGGTGATTATGGAAAATCTTTTATATCAGAAATAAATCCAGAACGAGTGTTTAATGAATTGGAAAACGGAAATATAGTTATTGTTGCCGGATTTCAAGGAATTAATTCAAATGGAAATGTTGCCACATTGGGAAGAGGTGGAAGTGACGCTACTGCAGTTGCATTGGCCGGAGCTATGCACGCTGACATATGTGAAATTTTTACAGATGTAGAAGGTGTCTATTCAGCAGATCCCAGATATGTTCATAATGCTGTAAAAATGAAAGAAATTACAAATGCTGAAATGTTGGAAATGGCACGTTTGGGTGCTGAAGTTATGCAACCTAGAAGTGTTGAAATAGGATTGCAATACCATATTCCTATACATGTAAGATCTACTTTTTCCCAAAATGAAGGAACTGTAATAAAAGAAACTTGTAAAACAAAAAATAATAAATACGTGGTTAAGGGTGTAACTCATGATATAAATGTTTCTAAAGTTTTAATTACTGGATTTAAAAATGAAGAAAATATTATAGATATTATAAAAAATGAACTTATAAAGAATAATATAAGTGCAGATATGTTTATTAGAGATAATAAGAATATTATTTTTACGATAAAACATACTGATTTGGAAGATGCTAAAATTATTTTGGCTTCTTTAAAGAGCGAAAAATTATTTGACAGTATTGTATATGAATCAAATATTGCTAAAGTTTCTGTAGTTGGTATGGATATGCTTGATTCAGAAAACGTTTTATCAAGAGTTATTAAAGCGCTTGATGATGTTGATATTGCTGTAGATATAGCTTTTAAAACAGATATAAGCATATCGTTTATTATACTTGAAAAGAATGTTAAAGATGCAGTACAACGTATTCATTCTGAATTTTTTAATAATTTATAGACTTAGTAAAGAACCGGAGTGTCCGGTCTTTATAAGTTAAGGAGGTTGTTTATGAAATTTAATAAAGGCGATGTAATCGGAGGATTTAAAATAAAGCAAAATCAATTTATACAAGAGGTGAACTCAGATGTATATTTGATGGTTCATGAAAAATCAGGAGCCAAATTGTTATACTTGGACACTACCGATGATAACAAGGTGTTTTCTATAGGATTTCGTACACCTCCGGATAATTCTAAAGGTACACCGCATATTTTGGAGCATTCTACATTATGCGGGTCTAGAAAATTTCCGTTGAAAGAACCGTTTGTAGAACTTGTCAAAGGGTCTCTTAATACGTTTCTTAATGCTATGACATGGCCTGATAAGACAATGTATCCCGTGGCAAGCAGAAATGCAGTAGATTTTCATAATTTGATGGATGTGTATTTAGATGCAGTATTTTATCCTAATTGTATCGATGATCCTCAAATTTTAATGCAAGAGGGTTGGCATTATGAGCTTGAAGATAAGGACTCTGAATTAACTTATAACGGAGTTGTATACAACGAGATGAAAGGTGCACTTTCTTCCGGAGATGCAATTATGGAAAATTTTGCAATGGAAAAGCTATTTCCAAATACAACTTACGGGGTAGAATCCGGAGGTGATCCGGAAGTTATTCCTGCTTTATCTTACAAGGAATTTGTAGAATTTTATAAAAAGTTTTATCATCCTTCAAACAGTTATATCTTTTTGTATGGAGATATGGATATAGAAAAAACTTTGAATTTTATTGACAGTGAATACTTGAGTAATTTCAATGAAAAGAAAATTGATTCACAAATTAAAACACAAGTACCTTTCAAGAAACGCGAAGTGATAAATCGAAAATATGGAATTTCTGAAAGCGAAAGTACCGATAAAAAAGCTATCCATGCATTATATACAGCTTTTAACGATTATATGAGCACTTTGGATTCATTAGCATTTGAAGTTTTGAATTACGTGCTTATAGAAATTGAAGGGGCTCCACTTAAAAAGGCTGTTTTGGATGCAGAATTGGGAAGTGAATTGTCGGGTTCATATACTGACGGATATAAACAACCTGTATGGACTATTCAATTATCGGGAACAGATGTAAATAATCAAAAAAAGTTTGAAGAGACTATTGACGAAACTTTACGTGCATTGGCGTTAAACGGTATTGATAAATTAATGCTTAAAGCTGCTATAAATCGTATAGAGTTTACTTTAAGAGAAAATGATTATAGAGGACGTCCAAAAGGATTATTCTATGGAATCAGAGCAATGGAATTGTGGTTGTATGATAGAAATCCGATGGATGCTTTAAAATATTTTGATAATTTAAAGCAATTGAAAAAGTTTATAGATACAAATTATTTTGAAAATTTAATTTTAAAATATGTTATCAAAAATAATCATCAAGTTTTGATAACAATGGAACCGGAAAAAGGTTTAACAGAAAAGAAAAATGCTTTAACTGCGCAAAAATTGGAAGCTTTTAAGAACAGTTTAAGTGAAGAGCAATTAAATGAAATTGTTGAAAATACCAAGAAGCTTAAAGTGCGTCAGGCTTCAAAAGATAGCGAAGATGCATTAAAAACAATACCTTTGCTCGAACGTAAAGATCTTAAGAGAATTATTACCGAGAAAAAAATAAAGAAGGATTTCGTTAACGGTGTAGATTATTTACATTACGATGTCAATACTTCAGGAATTTCGTATGTAAGGTTATTTTTTAATCTTTTCGGAATCAATGAAAATGACATTTTCTATGCAAATCTTTTGACATCCTTGCTCGGTTCAATGGATACTCAGAAATATACATATGGAGAACTTACACGTTTAGAAAATTCCAATACGGGTGGAATTAATTTCAGCGTTATGTGCTTTGGTGACTATAATAATTCCGATAAATATATTCCGACATTTGAAGTGGGTGGTAAAGCTTTGACAGCTAATAATAAATGTATGGTGGAATTATTGAAAGAAATTATTTGTCATACCGAATATACTGAAAGAAAACGTCTAAAAGAATTAATTCTCTCCGAGAAAACAAAATGGGATATGACGGTATTTGACAGGGGTCATTTGCTCACAATGAACCGTTTGATTTCTTATTTCTCGAAAACAGGTGAGTTTACCGAAAAATTGGCATTAAGTTATTATTATTTCTTGGCAGATTTAGTAAATAACTATGATAAGAATTATGATGAAATTGTAAAAAAACTTGAGAGTGTATCGGCAAAAATATTTACACGTAATAATTTGACAATTGAAGTTATAGGAAATGAAAAAGACAGTCAAAGTGTAAAAGATTTAGTTAAGTATCTTATTTGTGATATGGAAATCGGTGAGAAAAACAATAAAAATTCATTTGAATTCAATAATGATTGTTATAATGAAGGCTTTTTGACTTCAGGCAAAGTTAATTATGTATCTAAAGGTGGAAATTTTAAAAAGTACGGATTTAAATATACCGGAGCCGTTCGTGTAATGGAAACAATTTTAAGATATGATTATCTTTGGAAGAAGGTTAGAGTGTTGGGTGGTGCATATGGGGCATTTGTTCAATTTTCACCGAATGGAAATGCTGTTTTATGTTCATATCGTGATCCCAATTTGAAAGAAACTTTAGATGTATTCAAGGGTATTCCGGATTATTTACGTAACTTGAAAATTTCAGAGCGTGAAATGACGAAATATGTAATAGGTACTATGGCTGCAGAAGAAGTACAGTTTACTCCATCAATGTTAGGTGATAGAGCTGCGGCAGATTATTTTAAAGGAAGTACCGCCGAGGATAGAGAAAGAATTCGAAATGAAATTATAAATTGCACTTTGGAGGATATTCATAAACTTGCCGATTTGGTAGAATCGGTTATCAATGAACCTTATTTGTGTGTAATGGGTTCTGAACACAAGGTAAAAAAATCTGAAGAAATATTTAAAAAAATTCGTTCATTACCTAATTAAGTCAGGAGAAAAATATGAATAATAAACTTTATGCAGAATTTCAAACTAATTACGGTTCTTTTGTTGTTGAATTGTTTGAAGAAAAAACACCGATTACTGTAGCCAATTTTAAAAAGTTGGCAGAATCGGGATTTTATGACAATACTATTTTTCATAGAATAATTCCTGATTTTATGATTCAAGGAGGAGATCCTGAAGGAACGGGATATGGAGGATCGGATCAGGTTATACCGGATGAGTTTGTGTCGGAACTTACTTTTGATGAAGCCGGAGTGTTGGCAATGGCAAATTCGGGTCCAAATACAGGAAGATCACAATTTTTTATTACCGTAGTACCTACAAGATGGTTGCAAAATCATCATACTATATTTGGGAAGGTGGTAAAAAATTATGCAAAGGTGCAAGAAATAAGTAATGTCGAAACTGATTTTTCAGATAAACCTTTAAAAGATGTTGTTTTAAAAAAAGTTTTAATAAAAACTGAAATATAATAAGAAAACAGATCAGAAATATAAAGCTGATCTGTTTTTTATTTCAAAATAAAATAAATTTATATAGTAGAACAAATATTTTGTTGTATATGTGTGGTGAATTGTGGTAGAATGTGGATGAAAGTGGAGGAGGTGGAAGAATAAAATGTTTATGAATGAATATTCACATACGATTGATACAAAAGGTCGTATGATTCTTCCTGCCAAATTTCGAGAAGAATTGGGCGAATCTTTCATTTTGGCACCCGGATTGGATTCATGCTTATGTATTTATCCTCGTGAACGCTGGGATGCCATGATTGAAAAATTGCAAAAACTACCATTTACGAAAAAAGATGTGAGGCAATTACGTCGTTATTTAATTGGTAAAAGTACGGAAATGGAATGTGATAAGCAAGGTAGAATTTTAATTCCGGCACATCTTAGAACACTTGCAAAACTTAAAAAGAACGCACGAATTATAGGGACAGGATCAACTATAGAAATTTGGAGCTCTGAGGTTTTGAAAGAACAAGAAACGGAAAGTCAACCTATAGATGAATTGGCAGAGTCTTTGGATATGCCTATGGATTTTGATTTTTAGAGAAAAATGGAATTTAAACATGTAACAGTTTTACGAAGAGAAATGATTTCTGCAATTTTAACCGATAAAAACGGAGTCTATGCAGATTGTACGTTAGGTGGTGCGGGTCATTTATCTCTTCTATCGGAAAAAGTTGAAAATGGTGCACTTTTAATTGGTATAGATCAAGATTTAGATGCATTAAAAGCTGCAGAATTGAGAATGAAAGATTGCACATGCAATTTGAATTTTGTTCATAGTAATTTTTCGAATATAAAAAATATATTGTCAGAAAAAAATTTAAATCAAATTAATGGGTTTATTTTTGATTTAGGAGTTTCTTCATATCAATTGGACGAGGCAAATAGGGGATTTTCTTATATGCATGAAGGTCGGTTGGATATGCGTATGAATCAGAATAGTGAATTAACTGCACATGATGTTGTAAATAAGTATTCTGAAGAAAAAATAGCATTTATTATAAAAGAATACGGCGAAGAAAGATGGGCAAAACGTATTGCAGAATTCATTGTAGATTATAGGAAAAACAAAATTATAGAAACTACAGGGGAATTGGTAAGTATTATAAAAGCTGCAATACCGTTGGGGGCAAGGAAAAACGGTCCACATCCTGCAAAAAGAACTTTTCAAGCTATACGCATTGAAGTTAATAATGAGCTTGGTATTATTGAAAGCACAATAAATGATTGTGTAGATTGTTTAGTTTCCGGCGGTCGTATAGGAATAATTACATTTCATTCTTTGGAAGATAGGATAGTAAAGCGAACTTTTAAAAATCTTGCCAAGCAATGTATTTGTCCACCGGAATTTCCCTTATGTGTATGTAATCATCAACGGAAAATAAAATTGTTGGGAAATGGAATACGTCCGACGGATGAAGAAATTGCGGAAAACCCGAGAGCTAGAAGTGCAATACTTCGTGTTGCGGAAAAAATATAAAATAAGGAGGCATTTTATATGCTGTCACAGAATGTAAAGATGTTAAGCTATTCAAAGTCAGTTGGAACAACTTTTGATGTACCTGCAAAAGTTTATGCAGGTAAAGTAAAAACATCTATTGCTTTTCGTGACGTTAAAATGATTCTTTTGATTTTATTGTTGCCCTTAGCTGTTACATATTGTTTCAGATTGATTAACGATCAAGAGCGATATGTTATGAGAAATTTAAGAACTGAAGTTATTGAATTATCTAGAGAAAACGCCAGATTGAAATTGGAGGTTGCAGGTTTGGAAGCACCTACAAGAATTCAGGAAATAGCTGAAAAAGAATTAGGTATGGAAATGCCGTCTACCGCTATTTATGGAATGAATGAAGTTAAAGATAGTCATAGAAAAATACGTGATTAAAAAGTAGCGGCCTTTGGCCGCTACTTTGCGATATAATATAATTTGTGAAAGAGGTAAAAAATGAAAAATCTTCAAGAGTTATTGAATGATAGTTCTTATATAAAAATTATTGGAAATGTTGATAAGGATATTATAGATATTACTGCAGATTCAAGGATGGTGAAAGAAGGAAGTTTATTTATATGTTTATCCGGATATCATGTAGATGGTCATAAGTATGTAAGTGAAGCGGTAGAAAAAGGAGCAGTCGCAATTATTGCGGAAAAAAAGATTTCAGTTCCTGAAGGAGTTACTGTGGTTTACGTAAAAAATACCAGAACGGTAATGGAAAAAATAGCACCGCTTTTTTTTGATTATCCGTCGAAGAGTATGAGAATGATAGCTGTTACGGGAACTAACGGAAAAACAACTACCACTCATATAATTTCGCATATTTTAAAAAAAGCCGGATATAAAACTGGTGTTATAGGAACAATACATGCATTGATTGGTGATGAAGAGTTTGAAACACATAATACAACACCGGATGTTATCGATTTGCAAAGATTATTATATAAAATGAAAAAAGCAAAAGTAACACATGTTTGCATGGAAGTTTCATCACATTCTTTGGTATTGGGCAGAGTAGAAGGCTGTGAATTTGATACTGCAGTATTTTCAAATTTAACCGAAGATCACTTAGATTTTCATAAAACCATGATTAATTATGCCAATGCAAAAGCAAAATTGTTTTCTATGGTTTCGGAAGAGGGACAAGTAAAATCAAATAAAAATGCTTGTATAAATATAGATGATGACTATTCACATATTATGATTGATGCCATTAAAGATAGAAAGCTTTGCAAGTTGCATACTTCCAGTATGAATAGAGATGCTGAACTTAAAGTTATATCAACTGAATTTACAGGTAAAAACACGAAATTTATTTGTGTGTATAAGAATAAAGAATATCCTGTTACGGTAAAATTGATGGGAAGATTTAATGTTTATAATATTATGGCGGCAATGAGTGCAGCAATTTCAGAGGGAATAGATTTTAATTTTATAATAAAGGCATTAACTGATTTTACTAATGTTCCGGGACGCTTTGAATTAATTGATGAAGGTCAGGAATTTTCCGTTGTGGTTGATTATGCACATACTCCCGACGGATTGGAAAATATATTAACAACAGCAAGAGAAATAACAACCGGTAAAATTATAGTTGTATTCGGATGTGGAGGAGACAGGGATCCTATGAAACGTCCGATAATGGGAAGAATTGCTGCAAAGTATTCAGATATTGCTATAGTAACTAGTGATAATCCACGTACTGAGGATCCGAATTCTATTGTTGAACAAGTAGTAAAAGGTGTTAAAGAAAATGCCGAAAAATATAATTGTAAGTATAAAGTTTTAGTTGATAGAAGAAGTGCAATTAAAGAAGCTATTGAAATTGCACGAGTTAATGATATAGTGATTATTGCCGGAAAAGGTCATGAAGATTATCAGATATTGAAGAATAAAACAATTCACTTCGATGATCGTGAAGAGGCAAGGAGAGTATTAAGAGGTTAAGTTTATGGCATCTTTTTCTTTCAATGAGATAAAAAAAGCAACAAGTGCTGAGCTGGTCAGCGGTAAAAAAACGGGAGTTTGCTTTAATGTGAGTATAGATTCCCGTACAATAAAGGAAAATGATTTATTTATAGCTTTAAAAGGAGAACGTTTTGATGGGCATGATTTTGTAATTAATGCATGCAAAAAAGGGGCTTCGGCTGTAATTATTTCCGATTCTGAGTGTTTGGAAAAAATATCTGAAGATTGTACGGTGTTTTTAGTTAAAGATACTAAAAAGGCTTTTGAAGATTTAGCGCATTTTAATAGAATGCGTTTTGATATACCTGTAGTAGCTGTAACCGGATCAAATGGGAAAACAACTACTAAGGATATGATTTCCGTTTTACTTTCCTCAAAATTCAATGTGTGTTCTACTGAAAAAAATAATAACAATGAAATCGGACTGTCCTTGACATTACTTAATATCACAAAAGAACATGATGCATGTGTCGTAGAAATGGGAATGAGAGGTTTTGGACAGATTGAAGAATTATGTAATATAGCAAAACCTACTATAGGTGTTATTACTAATGTTGGGACTTCACATATAGGTATATTGGGTAGTAAGGAAAATATTGCAAAAGCAAAAGGTGAATTGATTCAATCATTACCTGAAAATGGAATTGCAGTTTTAAATGGTGATGATTCATTTGTCAAAAAGATGGGAGAAAATTTCAAAGGTAGAGTTATTTATTATGGATTAAACGGTAATTATACCGTCTATGGAGAAAAGGTAAGTTTTGAAAACTTCGGTACAAAATATACTTGCGTATGTTTTGATGAAGCTTTTAAAGTAAATTTGAAACTTTTAGGAATACATAATGTTTACGATGCTTTAGCAGCAACTTCTACGGCACGTATTTTAGGTGTTGATGTTACAAAAATACAAAGAGTTTTGAGTGATTTTTCTCCAAGAGCGGGCAGGCAATCATTAATTGAAATTAATGGAATTAAAATTATTGATGATGCATATAATGCAAATCCGTTGTCTATGGAAATGGCTCTTCGTTCTTTGAAGCAAATATCTGCTAAAAATAAATATTTGGTTCTTGCCGATATGAAAGAGCTTGGGAAAAATGAAGAAAAATTTCATTATGAAATAGGCTTAAAAGCGGCAGATATGGGATTTTGCGGAATAATTACTGTCGGAGATTTGGCAAAATTTATAGCAAAAGGTGCAAAAGAAAAAGGCATGAAAATGATATATTCTTTCGATACTTGTAAAGAAGCTGCGGAATGCATTTTAAATATAGCAAAAGCAGGAGATGTTTTTTTATTAAAAGGGTCGCATTCAATGCAGATGTATACGATACCTGATTTACTGAAAGAAGAGTTAGAGAAATAATGGATAAAAATTTTTTCTTTTATTTGATAGAAGCAATATTGGCAGTTGTTATTTTATATTTTATAGGTATGCCGGTTTTACGTAAGTTAAAAGCACGGCAATCTATTAGAGAAGAAGGTCCTAAAGCACATAGAGCTAAATCAGGAACACCGACAATGGGCGGAATTTTTATGATTATAAGTTTTATTGCGGTTTCAGTTATGAACGGTTTGATTTCTGCCCAATCTATACTTTTTCTCTTTGTAGCGGTAGGGCATGGGTTTTTAGGATTTTTAGATGATTTTATAAAAGCCAGAAAAAAACGCAATTTGGGTTTAACTGCCAAAGAAAAATTGTTGGGTCAATTATTTTTATCCGTTGTATTTTGCTATGGGGTAGTAGAGATTTTAAAAATTCCTACTGCAATTTCAATACCTTTTTTAAATTATGATATATCATTAGGATGGTTATATTATCCATTTGTGGTTCTTGTAATTATAGGAGCATCTAACGCAGTAAATTTGACTGACGGTTTGGATGGATTGGCAAGCGGATGTTGTACAATTGCGTTTGCCGCTTATTCCGCATATTGCTATTTAAGCGGATATATCAATCTTAGTTATATGTGTCTGATTGTTGTTGGATGTTGTGTAGGATTTTTATTTTTTAACTATAATCCTGCAAAAGTATTTATGGGGGATACAGGTTCGCTTTTTTTAGGCGGAACAATTGCGGCCGTTTCTGTACTTACGAGAAGTGAATTACTTTTGATTTTATTTGGATTTATTTTTGTTATTGAGGCACTATCTGTGATAATTCAGGTTACCTCATTTAAGTTGTATAAGAAAAGAATTTTTAAAATGAGTCCTATTCATCATCATTTTGAGCTTTCAGGATGGAAAGAAACAAAAGTTGTATGGGTATTTTGGACTTTTGAATTTTTTATTGCGTTTGGAACATTGTTTATGATTATAAATAATGCTTGATAAGGTTGTTTATTTAAAAATAAAGTTATATACTAATTGTTATTGAAAAAATAATATCCGAGGGGGAAACATGAAGAATGTTTTAATTATCGGAGCGGGTATTAGTGGAGTGGGAGCTGCACATGTTTTGCTTCGACATAACTGTAATGTTGTTATTTCAGACTTAAATAATTCTTTTCAAAATACGGAAGAATATCAAGTATTTAAAAAGAAAGGTGTTAAATTTTATTTTGGAATTCAGACAAGCGAACAGTTGAAAGGCATAGATACTGTTGTGGTGTCTCCGTCAATATCATTAGAAAATATTTTGGTAAGGGAAGCTTTAGCAAGAAATATTGCAGTAATAAGTGAAATAGAATTGGCTTTTTGTATTACAAAAGCATCAATTTTAGCGGTAACCGGAACTAATGGAAAAACAACGACAACAAAATTATTGGGTCTTATGCTTAAAAATTCCGGTAAAAAATTCGCAGTTGCCGGAAATTTAGGAGTTTCATTAAGTGATAAAGCTGATTTAATTGATGAGAAAAGTATAATAGCAGCAGAAGTTTCAAGTTTTCAGTTGGAATTTATTAAAAATTTTAAACCCAAAACAGCTGCAATTTTAAATATTACACCTGATCATTTAGAACGTCATCATACAATGGAAGCTTATGTTCAAGCAAAAGCAAGAATTTTTGAGAATATGAATTTTGAAAATTGTATTCTTTTAAATGCAGATGATAAATATACGAATGAACTGACTGAAATGGCGAATAAGCATACTAATGTATGTTTATTCAGTATACAAAAAAATATTGATAACGGAGCTTTTCTTGATGGGGAAGAGCTTGTAATTTCATATAAAGGTAATAAGATTAATATTTGTAACAAAAATGAGTTACAAATAAAAGGTAAACAAAATTATGCAAATGCCTTAGCAGCATCATTTTTAGCATTTTTCAGCGGGATTTCTTTAGAGGCTATTCGAGCAGCTTTAAAAGAATTTAAGGGATTGCCTCATAGAATAGAATTTGTAAGAAAATTTAAAAATATAAATTACTATAATGACTCTAAAGCTACAAACACAGATGCTTCTATAAAAGGTATGGAAGCTTTTGATAAACCTGTGATACTGATTGCAGGTGGACATGATAAAGGTATACCTCTTTCCGAATACATGAAAAAAGTTAAAGAACATACAAAAGAATTGATATTAATCGGAGAAGCAACGGAAAGATTTGAGAAAGTTGCAATAAAAGAGGGAGTTTCCAATATAACAAGAGCAAAAGATATGGAAGATGCCGTTTATAAAGCTACAAAGTTTGCCGAAGCGGGAGATATAATTATTTTGTCGCCTGCATGTTCAAGTTTTGATATGTATAAAAATATGGCAGAGCGTGGAAATGATTTTAAAAGAATTGTAAATTCTATGCAATAAGTAGGTGCTGAATGAAAAAAATAATTATATCCGGAGGCGGGACAGGCGGTCATATTTATCCCGGTATAACAATTGCCAGAGAAATTTTGCAAATTGTAGAAGCAGAAATATTGTTTGTCGGAACACCTTTAGGAATGGAAGCAAAAATCATTCCACAAGAAGGTTTCGATTTTTTCGGTATTTCATCTTCCGGTTTGAAACGTAATTTATCATTTGAAAATTTTAAAACTGTATTCAAAACATTCGGTAGCGTTTGGAAAGCTAAAAAATTAATAAAAAGTTTTAAACCTGATGTGGTTGTCGGAACAGGCGGATATGTATGCGGACCTGTTTTACTTGCGGCGGCACTTTCAGGGATACCGACATTAATACAAGAGCAAAATGTAATACCTGGTATAACAAATAAAATTTTGAGCAGATTTGTTGATAAAATAGCTCTTGGATATGAGGATGCAAAGTTCAGATTTAAGTATCCGGAAAAATGTATTTATACAGGGAATCCTGTGAGAAGAGAAATTATAGATGCCAAGAGAGAAGAATCGAGACAAAAGTTAAATATTGATAAAAATGCGTTTATGGTATTGATTGCAGGAGGAAGCAGAGGAGCCAGAGCTATAAATAATGCAATGATCGAAGTTCATAATCATTTTAAAAATACTGAAAATCTTTGTTTATACCATGTTACAGGTGATAAAGAGTATGAAAATGTTATGAATGCATTAAATTCCGGTGGTGAAAAAAAATACGGTAAAAGCAGTATTATTGTAGGATACCAGCATGATATGCCTACGGCTTTGGCAGCTTCAGATTTGGTAATTTATAGAGCTGGTGCTATAGGATTGGCAGAACTGGCTGCAAAAGAATTGCCATCAATATTGATACCGTATCCATATGCGTCTGAAGATCATCAAACATATAATGCCAGAGTGTTTGTTGCTGCCGGGGCATCGAAAATGATTGTAGATAAGCATCTTACAGGGAAAGAATTAATTCAAGATATAGAAGATTTAATTGCCAATCCGGATATATTGCGATATATGTCTGAGGCTACCAAGAAAGTGCAAAAAATAAATGCAGGACAAGAGATTGCCAAATTGGTGTTTGAATTGTCGAAGTGGGGAAAAAGATGAATTTAAATAATTATAAAAGATTTCACTTTGTAGGAATCGGTGGAGTCGGAATGAGAGCATTGGCTAAAATAATGATAGATAAAGGATATATGATATCAGGATCTGATAATGTATATTCTTCAGAACTTGAAAATTTAAGAAAATTGGGAGTGGAAATATTTGTAGGGCATAATCCCCAAAATATTAAAAATGCTGATGTTCTTATAGTATCGACAGCTATTTCAAAAAATAATTCAGAAGTTTTGGAGGCCAAAAAACATAAAATACCGGTATTTCACAGATCTGATTTATTAGCAGCGATTCTTTGCGGAGGTAAAAGTATTTGTGTTGCAGGAGCACATGGAAAATCTACAACATCGGCAATGATAGGAAAAGTTTTTTGTGATGCTGAAAAACATCCGACAGTTGTTCTGGGTGGGAAAGTAGATTATTTAAATGGAAATTCAATTTTTGGAAATGGTGAATTTGTAATAGCAGAAGCGGATGAAAGTGACGGATCATTTTTAAAATTTAATCCGTTTATATCTGTTATAACTAATATAGAAGACGATCACTTAGATCACTATTTGACAGTAGAAAATATAAAAAATGCATTTATAAAATTTATTAATCAAACAGATAAAATTAATGGAAATACAATATTATGTATTGACAATGAAGGCGTAAAAAGTATTTTACCCAAGTTGGATGAAAATTCTTATATAACTTATGGAACTTCTGATAATGCTGAATATAAAGCTATTAATAAAAGATATATTGATTCTTATATGATGTTTGATGTATATCATAAAGAAAGTTTTTTGGGAACTGTAAGTTTGATGATTCCGGGAACACATAATGTCAGAAATGCTTTAGCAGCTTTAGTTACAGGTTTAATTTGCGGTATAGATTTTAAAACCATAGTAAAATCATTAATGGAATTTAATGGAGTTAAACGTAGGTTTCAAATTAAATACTCGGGTGAGGTAAAAATAGTTGATGACTATGCGCATCATCCGACAGAAATTATGTCTACATTGAAAGCAGCGAAAGAATGTGGAAAGCATCGTGTAATTTGTGCATTTCAGCCACATAGATATTCAAGAACGAATTTATTGAAGTACGAATTTGCAAATGCTTTTGATAATGCGGATATAATATTTATTACGGACATTTATTCTGCTGGAGAGAAGCCTATTAACGGGATAAGCGGTAAAATGTTGGTTGATTTAATAAAAGAGAAACATCCAACAAAAACAATTACATATATTAAAAATATGGAAGATCTTCCGGAAGCAATAAAAAATGAAATGCAAAAAGATGATATGATTATTACTATGGGTGCAGGTAATATTTATCGTGTAGGTGAAGATTTGATTATGTCAATAAAGGAAAGAGATAATGATTAATAAAAATACTAAAAATACTAAAATTACTGTACTGATGGGCGGTCCGTCAGATGAAGCCGAAATTTCAAGAAAGACAGGTAAAGCTATAGTTAATGCGTTATCGGGATTAGGATATTCCGTTGTGGGTTTGGAGTATCATCCTGAATGCGTACTTAAGCAATTACAAGAACTTAATACGGAAATAGTTTTTTTGGCATTACATGGTAAATATGGTGAAGACGGAACGATTCAAGGATTACTTGAATTGGCTGGAATTCCTTATACAGGATCAGGTGTAAGTTCAAGTGCAATTACAATGGATAAGATTTTTACTGCACATATTTTTAAAGAACAAGGTATAAGAATGGCAAAATCTATGTCTTTTAAAGAAAAAGAGGGAATTGATTTTGTCAATAATCAAATCTTGAAAAATTTTAATATGCCTGTAGTTTTAAAACCTGCATGTGAAGGTTCCACTATAGGTATAGAAATTGTAAAAGAATCAAATGATTTAAAAGATGCAATATGTCGTGTATTTAAAGTTGAATCACGTATTTTGGTAGAAGAATATTTAGATGGTGAAGAATTTACGGTTCCGGTAATGAATGGGAAAGCTATGCCGGTGATTCAAATTTGCCCACATTCAGGTCAATATGATTTTCATTCAAAATACACAAAGGGTGCAACTGATTATTTAGTACCGGCACCAATTTCAGAAGAACTGAAAAGTGAAATGCAATTAATGGCGGAAAAAGGATATCATGTTGCTGAATGTGAAGGTGTAGTCAGATTTGATATGAGAACCGATCATAATGGAGTTCCTTATGTATTGGAAGCAAATTCAATTCCTGGAATGACAGAAACAAGTTTGGTTCCTAAATCTGCAGCAAATATAGGTATAAGTTTTGCTAAATTGTGTGAAATGATATTAGAAGGAGCAGGACTGAATAAAGTGTAAAGAGAGTAAAAAATGCATGAATATAATGATTTTGAAAATTTCCAAAAAAAAATACGTAACGAACATGTAAATGTCAGTGAAAATGATAATAAAGATTTAAACGACAAGAATTTTGACGATAAAAAGATTCGTAAAGTTCTAAAAAAACGAAAGAAGCATAAAAAAAATAAAAAATTTAAAGTATTGTTTTATTTAATAATTTTCATAATAATTATTGTAGTTTCATTGCTTTTTTTGCCGATACCTTTTGGAATTTTGACAGTTACAGGAAATGATATTATAAAAACAGAAGATATTTTTTTTGAGGCTGAAATAAAAAAACCTATAAATATTTTCCAAATAAGAACATCTAATGTAGAAAAAAGATTGTTAAATGATATTCGTATAGAAGAGGTAGATGTAAGCAGACAATTTCCTTTTACTATAAATATAAAAGTTAAAGAGAGAAAACCTTTGGTGATAGTTCAAGGCGAGTTTTGCTATGCTATATTGGATAAAACAGGATTAGTTATAGAAACCGAAACTTCATTAAAAAAAGCAAATTATCCGATGATAACCGGGAAAAAATGGGGAAATCTTCTTTTAGGAGATACCGTTTCCGAATCAGATGTACTTCTTGCGTTGAAATTTATAAATAGTTTAAGTGAAGACGGTGTAAAATTATTTTCAGAAATCAACATAGGAAATAAAGATAATATAATCGCTTATACACGAAGCGGTATAGCTGTAAAATTGGGTAACGGTAAAAATATTGCAAATCAGGCAAAATTGGCGGAAAATATGGTTGGAGATATAAGTTCACGTCAATTGTCTGTAGAATATATTGATGCAAATACTTCTTCACCGTTCATAAAATTAAAAAAATAATTTTAAATTTGTAATTAGTGGCGAATTGCAATAAAGTATTGTAAAATAAAAGATATTAAATACATTGAAGAAAATATGACTTTTATAGATATAATCCGCTAATATATAAGGAGGAGCAGACATGGAAGGTTCGGGAATTGCAAAAATTAAAGTTATCGGTGTTGGTGGCGGTGGAAATAACGCTGTAAATCGTATGATTGAAGCTGAGGTTCAAGGTGTTGATTTCATTGCCGTAAATACAGAAATTCAAGTTCTGGATAAATCTAATGCAGGCGAGAAAATTCAGATAGGTGAAAAGGTAACGAAAGGCTTGGGCGCAGGTGCTAAACCGGAAATAGGTGAACAAGCAGCTGAAGAATCAAGAGATGATTTAGTGCGCTCTTTATCCGGCGCGGACATGGTATTCGTTACAGCAGGAATGGGTGGAGGAACAGGTACAGGAGCTGCTCCTGTAGTTGCACAATGTGCCAGAGAATTAGGTGCTTTGACCGTTGCAGTTGTAACAAAGCCATTTACCATTGAAGGTAAAGTTCGCATGAGAAACGCTATAGAAGGAATTGAAAAGTTAAAAGAAAGTGTAGATGCAATTTTAATTGTACCTAATGATAAGTTGTTAGGCGTTATTGATAAAAAGACATCGGTAAAAGATGCATTTAAAACCGCAGATGACGTATTAAGACAAGGTATACAGGGAATTTCCGATTTGATTACAGTTCCGGGAATAATAAATTTGGATTTTGCTGACGTTCGCACAATTATGAGTGACCAAGGTGAAGCGCTTATGGGAATCGGTGTAGGTACCGGTGACAATCGTGCAAGTGATGCTGCAACTATGGCTATCAACAGTCCTTTACTTGAACGCAGTATAGATGGAGCTAAAGGAATTATTATAAGTATTACAGGTAATGAAGATTTGGGATTGTTTGAGATAAATGAAGCATCTCAAATTATTACGGAAGCTGCAGATCCGGATGCAAACATTATTTGGGGTACTTCAGTAGATCCGAATTTGGGAGACGATACGGTAAAAATAACCGTTATTGCAACCGGATTTGAATCAAAGAAAAATCGTGGGACTGTAGGGACAAATAGTTTTAGAAGTAGTGTGAATAATACATCTATAGCAGTTCCGGAATTTCTTAAGAAATAATGTAAAGAGTCGCACCGGTTGTTGTGCGACTCTTTTTTTACGAAAAGAGTTTATTATGAAATGTCCATTTTGTAAAAATAAAGATACCAAAGTTACAGATTCCAGAGATACGGATGACGGTACTTCTATAAGACGTAGGAGACAATGTTTAACTTGTAAAAAGCGTTTTACTACATATGAATCAATAGAAAGTACACCGGTACGTGTTATAAAAAAAGACGGAACAAGAGAACTTTTTGATAAAAATAAGATACGTAACGGATTGATACGTGCTTGTGAAAAACGTAATATATCAACTGAGCAAATAGAACAAGTTGTAGAGAAAATTGAAATTAAAGTCTACAATGCATTAAAACAAGAAATATATACAGAAACTATAGGCAATTGGATTATGGAAGAGTTGAAAGAACTCGATCAAGTTTCATATGTCAGATTTGCCTCAGTTTATAGAGAGTTTAAAGATTTGGAAAGTTTTATGAGTGAGTTGAGAATGCTTATGCGTAAAGAATCCAATGAAAATGGTTTAGATAAAGAAGTTAAGGAAAATAAAAAATTATGATTTCAATTATTGAAAATGCTTTTAATAGTCATGAAAATGTATTAAAAAAATCTGAAATTTTATATCCTCAAATTGAAAAAATTGCAAATTTATGTAAAAATGCATTTGAATCCGGAAATAAGATTTTAGTATGTGGAAATGGTGGAAGTGCTGCAGATTCACAACACATAGCTGCAGAATTTGTTGCAAGATATTCAAAAAACAGAAAAAGTTTGCCCGCTGTTGCACTTACTACAGATACTTCTATATTGACAGCTATAAGTAATGACTATGAATATAATTGTGTTTTTTCCAGGCAGGTTGAATCTATAGGTAATTCTGGTGATGTATTAATAGGTATATCTACGAGCGGTCAAAGCAAAAGTGTAATTAATGCTATAAATACGGCGAATAAAAACGGAATTAAAACTGTAGCTTTTACAGGCAAAAATGGAAAAATTTTAGAAAATATTTCTGATATTTCTTTAGTAATTCCTTCCGATATAACGGCGAGAATACAAGAAATGCATATATTATGTGCTCATATTATTTGTGAAATTATTGATGAGTTTGAATGGTAAAAAGTGAAAAAAGCAGTTTTTTTGGATAGAGACGGTGTAATAAATAAAGATACGGGCTACGTGGGATTTATAGATGAATTAATTTGGATACCCGGAGCAAAAAAGGCCATTGCCGATTTAAATCAAAAGGGGTGGTCTGTTTTTGTGGTTACAAATCAAAGTGGGATAGCAAGGGGTTATTTTACAGAAAAAGATGTACAAAAATTGCATGAATATATGCATGCTGAAATAAATAAAGTTGGCGGTATTATTACAAAATTTTATTATTGTCCATATTTAAAAGGTGCAAAAATAAAAAAATATGATAAAGATTCTTCATTAAGAAAGCCTAATCCGGGAATGATATTAAAAGCAATGGAAGAGTATTCTATAGATAAGGAAAAATCTTTTTTAATTGGAGACAGTATTAGAGATTTACAAGCAGCAAAAAATGCCGGAATTCGCGGCTATTTGTTTAATGAAAAATATTTGGATAAATTTGTAAATAAATGTTTGGAATTTGAAAATAAATGAGTGTTGAAATGCCTATAAAAATTTTAGTTATCAAGATGAGTTCTTTAGGAGATATTGTACATTCTTTGCCATTTTTATATATGCTAAGACATACATATCCCGATGCTCACATTACTTGGGCAGTGCATGATCCTTATATTGATGTGTTGCCGGGAAAACCGTGGATAAATGAAAAATATGTTGTACATAGAAATAAAATGACAAATTTGTCTTATCTTCGTAAAGTACATAACGATTTGAAGTCTCGCAAGTTTGATTTGGTAATAGATTTGCAAATGCTATTTAAAAGTTCAGTTATAGCTTATTTATCTGACGGGAAAGTTAAAATTGGAAAAAATAAAAATACAGAATTAAGTAAATTTTTTTCAAAACCTATAAGCGGACCTAATAATAACGGGCATATTATCGAGCAGCTTTTAGATGTTGTAAGATATTTAGGTGGTAAAGATGGAAAAATAGAATTTCCTTTACCTGATTTTAAATTACAAGAGAATTCTATAAAATTGAAGTTGGAAGAAAACGGAATAAAGGGAAAATATGTACTTGTTGTTCCAGGTACTCGCGGTGCAAGTAAAATGTGGCCTGTGAAAAATTGGAAATTACTTGTTGAAAAATTGGTGGAACAAAATATTCCGGTAGTAATAACGGGAATGTTACAAGAACAACGAATGATAGAAGAAATAAGTTCATCTTTTAAAAATAATCAAGTGTTAAATATTGTAGGAAAAACAAGTTTATTGGATTTAATTGCTATAGAAAATTTATCGGCAGTGCATGTATCAGTAGATACAGGACCTTTGCATATAGCAAATGCATTGAAAAAACCTCTAGTTGCATTATTCGGGCCTACCTTTTCACAAAAAAGCGGACCGTATAATAATCCGTACAGTAGGGTAATATGTGCTGAAAATTCAGGAAATAAAAATGCTGATATGAGTACTATAACTGTAAAAAGAGTATATAACGAAATAATTGATTTATTTAACCATAAAAGGAGATAGTATGGAAATTATTACCAGTCTTAATAATAAATGGATAAAAACGGTTTCACAATTGCGATTAAAAAAATATAGAGATAAAAATAATTTATTCATTATGGAAGGAATTCGACTGGTAGAAGAGGCAGTTAAACTTAAATACTCGGAAGTTGTATGTTTTATATCTGAAAATGTAACAGAAAAGGAAAGAATACAAAATTTAATAAAAAATGGAAATTTATTAAAATGGAAAATTTTATTTGTAAGTGAAAAAGTTATGAATAAATTGTCGGGGACAAAACATACACAAGGTATTGTTGCAATAGTAAAAAAGAGATGTATTAATTTAGGTACATTGAAGTATAAAAATAATGAAAGATATGTTTTTTTAGATGAAGTTCAAGATCCCGGAAATGTAGGAACTATTATAAGAACTGCGGCGGCAACAGGAATGGATGCCGTTATTTTAAGTAAAGGTTGTGCAGATCCTTATTCAGAAAAAGCCATAAGAAGTTCAATGGGAAGTATATTCAGAATTCCTGTAGTAACAGATGTATCGATTGATGAATTGATTAAATGGAAAAATGAAACAAATATATTTTTTGTAGGAACATCATTACAAGATGCAGAGCCGTATACGCAAATTTCTTTATCGGGTTGCTGCATGTTTATATTTGGGAATGAAGGTAATGGCATTAGTCAAAAAATATTAAATATTTCAGATAAAAAGATTTATATTCCTCTTAAATCGAACGTAGAATCACTTAATGTATCTATAGCTACTGCAGTTATTTTATTTTATTATTCATAAAAGTGTATTGACAGGAGATTTAAATGACTAAAAAGCTTATAGTAAATGCTGACGATTTGGGAATTCATTATTCTGTAAATGAGGCAGTTGAACAAGCATTTTTTGATGGTATTTTAACAAGTACATCTTTAATAGCGGGTGGAAATGCATATACTGATGCAGTAACTAAAATAAGGAAAATGAATAGATTGGGTGTAGGTGTTCATTTGACTTTGGTAGGTGATATAAAGTCTGTTTGTTCACCTCATGAGGTTCCGAGTTTAACATGGGAACATGGTGTTTTTTGTCATAGCTATTTAGATTTAATAAAAAGAGATTTAAGAGGTTTGATAAACTATCAGGAAGTTTATGAAGAATGGGATTCCCAAATTTTAAAAATTATAAACGAAGGTATTGAAGTTACGCATTTAGACGGACATCAACATATGCATATGTGGAAAAGTTTTTTCCCGATAACAATTGAATTGGCAAAAAAATATAATATTCCTTGTATACGTGTACCGGATGAAAATTATTTTTTCGGAGTGAAATTAAAAAATATAATCCGAGGAATGGCAAAAATCGGATTGTCTGTATTATCTAAAAATAATAGAAAATATTTAATAAAAAATAATTTGAAGTCGAATGATTGGTTTTGGGGAATGATTTATGGCGGGCATTTTTCCGAAGAGCATATGTTGGAGGCTATTGACTCATTAGAGGAAGGTGTAAATGAGTTTATGACTCATCCAAGTTCAGATGAATGTGCAATGGAAGAAGAATTTAAATGGGGTTATCATGGGGAACGCGAATTATATGCTTTATTATCAAATAAGGTAAAAGAAAAAATAAAAAATAATCACATAGAATTGATTTCATATAAGGATGTAGGGAGTAAGTAATGAAAAAATCTAAGCAGAAGTTTTACTTGGTTGATTTTGAAATTTTACCGGAATCTATAAAGAAAACGATAAACGTAAAAGAAATGTTGAAAGAAGGATTAACATCAACTATTCATGAAGCTGTAAATAAAGTAGGTATAAGCAGAAGTGCATATTATAAGTATAAAGATCATGTTGCACCGGCATCAGAAGTTCCTAATACAAGACTATGCGTATTGGAATTGATGTTATCCGATGAAATATCAGTTTTTAATAAAATTATTAAAAGAATAGTAAAAGAGAATGCGATTGTTTCAATAAATAGGAATATTCCCGTCGGTAAATATTGTGTAACTGTGGTAGTATTCAGGACAGAATTTGATGACACTTTATTGGCATCTTTTGTTAATTCATTAGGACATATGAAAGGCGTTAAGTCCGTAGAAATAATAAATCAAGAGATTTAATATTTAAAAATATATGCTGAACTTGACAAAAAAAGATGAAATGTGTATGCTATTCAATGTAGTAATTGTCGGGACGTAGCTCAGTTTGGTAGAGCGCTACCTTGGGGTGGTAGAGGTCGCATGTTCAACTCATGTCGTTCCGACCATTTTTTTTAATATATTTTATAAGGAGGTTATTATTTGAATACTTTGAAATCTGTAATGCTCCTTGTATTGTTAAGTGTTATATTGATTTTTTTCGGGAATATTTTAGGAGGGCAAGACGGAGCTCTGGTTATGTTCCTGATTTCTCTCGGTATTAATTTTATAGTTTACTGGAATTGTGATAAAATTGCATTGTACAGTTATAATGCTAAAGCTTTGTCGGAGAGTGAAGTTCCGGAGTTATTTGAATTGGTAAGACAAGTGTCTATAAAAGCGCAGCTTCCTATGCCGAGAATTTATATTATACCCACTTCGGTGCCAAATGCATTTGCAACAGGAAGAAATCCCGAAAATGCGGCAATCGCCGTTACTGAAGGAATATTGCAATTGCTTGACAAAGATGAAATGGAAGGCGTGTTGTCTCATGAGTTATCTCATATAAAAAATAGAGATACTTTGGTGATGACACTTGCAGCTTCCATTGCAACTGCAATAGGCTATCTTGCAAATATTGCAAAGTGGTCGGTAATTTTCGGTGGAAGTAATAGGGAAAGAGATAACGGTGGGAATGCAATATCATTACTTGTTGCATCTGTTATTGCTCCGATTGCAGCAATGATACTTCAGATGACTTTGTCAAGATCAAGAGAATTTTTGGCAGATGAAAGCGGAGCAAAAATTTGCAAGAAACCGTTGGCATTGGCCAGTGCATTGCAGAAATTAGATGATTATGCACATAGAAGAGTTATTTCACAGTCTACTCCGGCTATGGCAAGTTTATTTATTATAAATCCTTTGTCGGGAGTAAGAGATATGGCAAGATTATTTTCTACACATCCTTCAACCGAGGCACGTGTAGAGAAATTATATAAAATTGCAAGAGAAATGCGATTAATTTAAGGAGGATAATTATGTCTGAAAAAACATTGGTATTAGTAAAACCGGATGGTGTAAGAAAGCATATTTGCGGAGAAATTATTTCTCGATTTGAAAGAAAAGGATTGAATATCGAAGCAATTAAAATGATTGATGTTCCGGTAGAATTGGCAAAGAAACATTATGCAGAACATGAAGGTAAAGGTTTCTTTAATGCTTTGATTTCATTTATCACATCCGGCAAAGTGTTAGCAATGGTTATAAGCGGAGAAAATGCAGTTGCTGCAGTTCGTCAAATTAATGGAGCTACAAATCCCTTACAAGCAGTTCCGGGTTCTATTCGCGGTGATTTTGCAACATCTATTGATGAAAACGTTGTTCATGCATCGGATGCAGTAGAAACAGCCAATAGAGAAGTAAAACTTTGGTTCCCTGAACTTCAATAATTTTAATTGGTAATTGACAATAAATTTAAAGTGATTGTATGATAAAAGAGGGCGGATGTCCTCTTTTATTTTTATGTAATTTAATGACGATAAGTTTTGAGGAATATATGATACGTAAATCCATCTATGATGCACTTGATTTTAATGATATAAGGAAAATATTACAAGAAAAAGCACCGTCAATGTTATCTAAAAAAATGGCGGAAAATATTGTACCTGAAACCGATTATTTAAAAGTTGAAAAATTATTGAATGAAACGGAAAATGCTTGTATATGTATTACTGAAGAAACCTCTACACCTATTGGCGAAACTCATAATATTTCGTTTATATTGGAAAAAGCGAAAAAAAGAATTTGTTTGATTCCTGAAGAATGTATAGATGTATTATCTTCAATAGAAACTTATAATAAAATGTATAATTATTTTATAGGTGAAAGGAATTTAAAATATCCTTATTTACAAGTAATTTCAAATGAAATTGTTCCGCTTAATGAGTTGGTTGAGGATATGAAAAAAGTTTTTACTGAATCCGGTGAAATCAATAAAAAAGCATCTTCGAAACTTGCGCAAATTTATAAAGAAAAAGAAATAATTAAAAATAGAATAAGAAGAGAGTTTCAAAGAATTTTACAAGATTCAAAATACGAAACTTTTTTTCAAGATAGAATTATAACGCAAAGAAACGGAAGATATGTCATACCTGTGAAAGAATCATTTAAATATAAATTTGATGGAATTGTTCACGACAGTTCTTCAACAGGACAGACTTTATTTATGGAACCTCTTTTTTCAGTGCATTTAAATAATGATTTAACAGAACTTGAAGTGGCTGAAAAAAAGGAAATTAAACTTATTTTGGAATCAGTTACAAACTCTATACGTGAGAGTGCAGATATTATAAAAAATAATTGTGATAAAGCAACCTTATTGGAATTTATATTTGCACGAGGAAATTTGGCTCTGTCTATGAAAGCAAAACGAGCAGCTCTTTCAGATGGAACTGAAATAAAATTAATAAATGCCAAACATCCTTTGATTTTAAAAGATAAAGTTGTGCCTATATCTTTTGAAATAGGTAAAAATTATAAAATAATGATAATAACAGGTGCAAATGCCGGCGGTAAAACTATTGCGATGAAAACTGCAGGATTATTTTGTATGATGAATCAATGTGGACTTTTTATTCCGGCAGATGAAGGGTCAGTTTTACCGGTATTTAAAAATATTTATGCAATTATAGGTGATGAACAAAGTATACAGAATAATTTATCTACGTTTTCTGCATATATTACTCAATTGTCGTCATTCTTACATAAAGCAAGTAAAAAAGACCTTATTTTATTGGATGAATTGGGATCCGGAACAGATCCTGTTGAAGGTGCAGCTTTGGCACAGTCTGTAACGGAATATTTGTCGGATAAAGGTATAGTATCTATTATTACATCACATTTCAGTGAAATGAAAAAGTTGGCATACGAAAAAGAAGGAATATTGAATGCTTTTGTAGAATTTGATGAAAAAACATTAATGCCTACATATAATTTGATACTGGGTGTAGCAGGTAACAGTAATGCTTTCAATATATGTAAAAGATTTGGAATTCCTGAATTTATTTTAGAAAGAGCACTTGAATTAAAAGAAAAATCTTCATTATATAATGTAGAAAAAATAATGGAACGTCTTAACTGTGAAATACGAAGTGTTGAAAAAGAGCGTAAAGATTTAAAAAACTCAATAGATGAAGCCGATAAATTAAAATTAAATTTACAAAATGAAGTAGAAAATTTTTATAAAAAGAAGGCCGATATATTGGAAAAAGCACGTGTTGAAGCGGAAAATATGAAACGCAGCGTACGTGTTGAAGCTGAAAATATTATAAAAGATTTGAAGAAAAAAGCAGCAAAAATAGAAAAAGAAACTGTAAATAAAGATGTAACAAGTATACGAAATCGTATTGACGGTATAAATATTCCAGATAGTTTAAATTTTAGAGACTCTCTGGAGTTAAAGGATATAAAAAAGGGAGACAATGTTTATATTGACACGTTGAATCAAGATGGAGTCGTAAATTCTATTTCCGGGAAAAAAATTACAGTTATTTGTGGAAATATTACTGTTACAGTAGATTTTCGTCATTGTTTTAGATCACATAATATAAAAACGGAGAAAAAAGTGATAAATAAAATTTATAATCCGATTAAGTCTGAATTTTCCGTGCAATCTGTTTCAACAAATATAAATGTAATCGGTAAAACTGTAGATGAAGCTGTACCGTTAGTAGATAAATTTTTAAATCAATGTTTTATGGCAGGAGTTTCACCTGTACAAATAATACATGGAAAAGGTACAGGAAGTTTAAGACGAGGAATTCATGAACATTTGAAAACATTGAATTTTATAAAAGAATTTCATTTGGCTGACGCAAGATTTGGAGGAGCGGGGGTAACTGAGGTATATTTTTAATCAGGATATTAATGCTACATAAAAATATAAATTTATAAATAACAGTACATAAATCGTTTTAATTTCATATTTATTTACAAAATTAAAATATATTTATGTTTTTGCTGTTTTAATAATAGTATTGTATAATGATAAATGATTTCTGAATATGATTAAAAGAATGAATACAATTGGATAATGAATATAACTACATATCTAATTAAAAATAGAGTTAATGGAAGGATGTTTTTTAATGATTCATTTTATTTTGGACAGTACTTCTGGAATATCGAAAGATATTTTGGATAAATATCCTCAGATTCACAAATTGCCGTTGTACATGTTTGTTGACGGTGAATATAGAGATGAATCGGAATTTACGATTGATGATGTAATAGAATACTCTGAACGTGAAAAGAAGGCTATTCAAACAAGTCAACCAAGTACCGGTGATTATATGAAATTGTTTGAATCGATACCGCAAGATGATGAAATAATAATTATTGCGTTAACGGTTGCAGTAAGTGGAACTTATAACGGCGCAGTTTTGGCGGCACGTCAATCAGGTCGCAAAAAAATAGCCGTAATAAATTCCAGGAGTACGGCAATAGGTATGATTCATTTACTTAGGGACGGACTTGAAATGGTTGAACAAGGATTGCCCTTTGAAAAAGTTGTTGAAGGATTGCAAGACGGTGCAAGTAGAATACGCACAACTTTTACTATGGAATCTATAGAATATTTGCGTAGAGGCGGACGTGTAGGTAAAGCTGCCGGTTTAATAGGAAGTATATTAAAAATAAGACCGGTAATATATTTGACTGATGAAGATGAAGTTGATGCATTGGCAAAAGTAAGAACACAGAAAAAAGGAATTGAAGCTGTAGTAAATTATTTACATGAACAGTCGCCTTGTAAACGAATCGGTGTTGTGCATATTAAAAATTTAGATGTTGCAAATGCTCTTCGTGATAGATTAAGTAAAGAATATCCGGATATCGATATAACGGTTTCTACAGGAACTCCGGTATTAACCTGTTATTTGGGACCCGGACTGGTTGGTATTATTTTTGAAAAAGCCAATTAATAAGAGGAGATTTTATGTATACAACTATTGATTCGGTATGTTTTAAAAATATGCTTGTGGGAGCATATCAGTTATTTGAAAAGAAATATGAAATTATAAATGCGTTAAATGTATTTCCGGTACCGGATGGAGATACCGGAAGTAATATGCTTAATACGCTGAAGTCTATGTATAGCATGATTAGCGATGTAGATACGGATGAACCGATAGGAATTATTGCCGAAAAAGCATCTATAGGGGCGATAATGGGTGCTCGTGGAAATTCAGGTGTTATTTTATCACAGATAATACATGGATTGAGCAGGGGGTTGCGCGGAAAGAAGACAGCAACTTGCGGACAGATGAGTAAAGCTTTTCAGTATGGTATTTTATATGCATATCGTGCGGTTACCCGACCGGTTGAAGGGACAATTTTATCGGTTGCAAGAGGTATAGCTAAAGGTACTCGCGATATATATCGTGTTGAAACTGATTTCAGTAAAATTCTTGAAGCATCAATAGTTTATGGAAATGAAGCTTTAGCCAAAACTCCTGAACAACTTAAAGTGTTAAAAGATGCAAATGTAGTTGATGCAGGTGGCCAGGGTTTAATATTCTTTTTGATGGGATGTTTAAACGGATTAACAGGTAAAGTACAAGATGTAGACGTAGAAATGAATGTAAAACCTGTAATAAGCAGATTAGAAACACATGGAGAATCATTTTCCATAGAATATCCATATTGTACGGAGTTTATAATAAGTCCATGTAAAGTTTCTGCAGAAGAAGTAAGAAAGAAATTGTATGCCTGGGGTGAATCTATGATTGTAGCTTCAGGAGACAATTTGGTTAAAATACATATTCACGCACAACGTCCGGGAATAGTTATAGATATGGCTTCAGATTGGGGCACACTGCATGACATAAAGTGCGATAATATGGTTGATCAATATAATAGAAAAAGTGCAAAGGAAAAAAGAATAACTAAAAAGCCTCTTGGAATGCTTTCCATAGTTACAGGAGACGGATGGAATGAAATATTCGGGCAATTAGGTTGTGATATAGTTTCCGGCGGACAAACAATGAATCCATCTGTGCAAGAATTGATGAATGGCGTAAAAAACGGTGAATATGAAAAATATTTGATTTTGCCGAACAATAAAAATATTATTCTTGCTGCAAAGCAGTTGCGTAAAATGCTTGGAGATACAGTAACGACAATACCTTCAGTGAATGTTATGGAAGGTCTTGTTGCTGCAATGGCATTCAATCCGAAAGCTTCGGTAGAAGAAAACGAAAAAGCTATGAATGAAGCTATGACGGAAGTAAAAACAGGTATGATTACAACAGCAGTAAGAGATAGTGTAATCGGAGATACAAAAATTCATAAAGATGATTTTTTGGGAATGTCTAAAGGGATGAAAGTTATTGCTGAAAAATCTTTAGAAAAATGTTTTTCCGTTCTTTTAAAGAATTTGGTAAATGAAGATTCTGAAATTGTTACTGTATATTACGGAAATGATATTACGGAAAATGAATGTTTGAAATTAATTGAAAATGTAGAATCCGAACACAAAGATTTAACCTTTGAAATGCAATATGGGGGACAGCCGTTGTATCCTTTAATGGTATCAGTAGAATAATAATAAAACCGTTATGAGTAATCATGACGGTTTTTACTATATTTAATATATGGGGGATTTATGATCAGATTGTATTTTGTAAGACATGGAGAAACCGAATGGAATAAAATCGGTAAATTTCAAGGATCTGCAGATGTAAGTTTAAATAATATTGGGAAAATCCAGGCTGATTTGACAGCTGAATATATCAAAAAATTTAAGTTCGATAAAATTTATTCAAGTCCCTTAAAGAGAGCATTTGAAACTGCATCCAAAATAGCTGAAAAGCAAAATATTGGAATAATAAAAGATGAAAGACTTAAAGAAATGAATTTTGGAGATTGGGAAGGGTTGTCTTTTGATTGTATAGAAACTAAATGGCCTGGAAGATTAAAAGAAATGTATTATAGCCCTGATAAGGTTAATATTCCTAATGGAGAAACATTTTTACAGGTACAAATGCGAACAAAAAATTTTTTAAATAATTTACTTGAAAATGAAGGGGATAAAAATTATTTAATAGTAAGTCATGGGGTGACACTGAGAATTATATTTTGCAATTTATTAGGAATTCCTTTAAATAAGGCATGGAATTTATCTCAAAAAAATGCAAATATTTCATGTATAGAATATCGTGATAAAAATAGAAGTATATTGATTTTTTTAAATTATACGGATCATCTGAGTAAAGTTAAAGAATAAGAACAAAAACAATAAAATAAAAAATGGACTTTATAACATATCGTATCTGATGTTGTAGAGTCCATTTTTAAAAATAATATATTCATTTGTTAATGTTATAATGCTTAATTAATAATTTCTTGCTGAATAATTTACAGAAATAATGTAGTATTGATTGAGTGTAGTAATCGATAATATGAATATCTTTTGTATTTATACCTATGTATAAAATTACATTTTTTTCAGTTTCACTAATATGTATGTTTTTAGGGGAAATATTTTTACAGAAATTCAATATTTCTGAAATATGCAAAATAAACGAAAGAATTTTTATTTCTCTTATTTCTTTATTATTTAATAGTGTAATATAAGAGGAATTTTTTATTATTTTATTTGAGAAACCGTTATGAAATGAAGCTATAAATGCAGTTTTTATTTGATCTTTATGGCTCCAACCAAAAATAGAAGCATTTAATATTATATAAGCGGTATGTTTTTCACTTTCAAAATAATTTACTTTTAAACCTATATTATGCAAAATACTTGCACAACGTAGTAATAAACGTGCATTTTGCGTAAGTTTATGTATATCTTTTAGCTTATCAAATAACAAAAGTGCAATCTCAGTTATATTATTTGAACTATTAACATTATTATCAATGAGCATTTTTTTATAATTTAAAACTGAATTTATCAGCATGGAATCAGAATTATATTTTTTATGAAAATTTAAACTGTGGTAATAGTTGAAAAATATACCTTCGCGTAATCCAGAAATTGAGATTGTAAGTGTTTTCGATGAAAGTGAATTTAATAGCTCATTTATAACAATAGCTCCTGCAAGTATAATATCTGATCTGTCTTCAGAAAGTCCCGGAATGTTTTTTCTTTTTTGAGATGCTTGAGAATAAATAATTTCAAATGTTTTTGAAATTGAACTTGAAGGGAGAGTATAATTATGTAATTTTTTAAATGGATAATTAATTTGCCTTTGATGTATTTTAGCTAAACTTCGCACAGTTCCCCCAATACCTATTAGAGGAATTTCTTCTTTTGGCAACCATTTAATTGACTTGATTTGATTTTGAATATATTTTTTTAGCGATTCAATTTTTTTTGATGAAATTTCTTTTTTTAAATTGAATTTTTCAGTAAGATTTACTGCGCCCAACGGTAAACTTATAGAATTGATTATTTTTTTATTTTTAATAAGGGATATTTCAATGCTTGCACCACCGAGATCAAACATCAGAAAATCAGTTTTATTTATTGTATGAATTACACCTGAAAATCCTAAATATGCTTCTTTTTTACCGTCTATTACATTAAGCTTTATTCCGGTTTCTTTTTTTACACGTTCTAAAAAATATTTTTTATTTGATGCGTTTCGTACCGCTGCGGTGGCTATAGCGAAAATTTTATCGACATTATAAATTCCAATAAAATTCGAATATACTTTTAAACAATTTACAGCTTTTTTTATAGCAGCTTCAGTCAAAATTAATTTTTTCCCCATTCCTTCCGCCAAACGAATGCTTTTCTTATCCTTGAAAATCAATTTGAAAGTCGAATCGGCATTTATCTCTTTTATGAGAAATCGAATGGAGTTTGATCCTAAATCAATGATAGCAATACGTTTCATATACACTCCTCAAGTCATATACTATTTAATTCAATTTTCTTCATTGTACAACAAATGTATTAATAAATCATAGTAATTTTTATGCTTATAATTAAATTAATTATGCTAAAATGTAGTTATTAAACACAAGTGAGGTGTTGAAGATGGAAAAAAAGGCATTGTTTTACGGAATTATACATATAGGTTCATCCAATTTATCATTGAGAATAGTTGAATATAAAAATATAGATAATATAAATGTAATTGAAGAAGTAAAAAAACATATTACTTTTGGAGAAGAGGTATTTCATAATGGAAAATTGTCTTTTGATTCTATACTTGAATTATGTAAAATGCTTAAAGGATTAAAGCAATTGTTATCGGATTACCAAGTAAAAGTATATTCAGTTTATGCAACATCGTTGCTTAGAGAAGCTGAAAATAAAAGAGCAATAATAGATTTAATTCGTGTTCATACAGGATTTAGAGTGCAAGTTCTGGATATGCCGCAAGAGATTTATTTTAAGCATTTTGCATTGCAGCATATATTAAGAGTTTCCAATTCTAAAAAACTATATTCACCTAATTTTAATTTTTTGTTTATAGATATCACTTCAGGTTGTATAGGACTTACGGTTTGGGAAAATGGAGTTTTAAGGTATCAACATAATATTCATATAGGAACGTTAAGATTGCTGGAAACGTTCAGTGTAAATCAAAGAGATTCTCAAGATTTTTCAATTGCTATTGAAGAGTATATACACGCTATAATGACGCCATTATGGAAATTTGTACTTCAATATAATCCTGAATATGTAGTTTTTTCAGGAAGTGAATCGCGTATTATGACGGAATTTTTAGAGCTGAAAATGAATGTAGATAATATGGTTTCTTTTAAATCTTCAGATTTTTATAAATCATATACCAAATTGAACCATTTTGTTTTTAATAAATCAAAAAATATTTCAAAATATGGAATTTTTTGGAAGTATGGTGTTTTGCCTACAATATATTTGTATAAGGAAATATTGGAAAACATAAAAACCGATAAAATTTTGATTATGGGAACAACATTCATTGAAGCGGTAGCGATGTTTTATGGTGCTGAAAAAACAAATGATTCCGTATTATCGAATATGAGAACTCAAAATTTAGAATTGACCCGCTCGATTGCAAGTTGTTATTTTTATGAACATGAGCATGCAAAAATAATGGAAAGTTTTTGTTTTACTATTTTAAATGAATTGAAAAAGAAAAATGGATTAACTAATCGTGATGAGTTTTTGCTTAGAATGTCAATAATTTTGTATCAAATAGGTAAATTTGTTAATCTTTTAGATTCATATAAACAAGGTTGGAATTTAATAAGAAGTACGGATGTTTTCGGAATTTCTGAAAAGGAAAAAGATATAGTAGCATGTATTGTTTATTATGCTCAGGGAGTTTTTCCACATGAAAAAGAAACTCCGTTTGCATTGTTGACAGATTCTGCTAAAATGACTGCACTTAAATTAATTGCAATTTTTCGTATGATTTTAGCTATGGATATATCAAGAAAGCAAAAATTAAAGAATATGACGGTAAAAATTGATTCGGATAAATTGGTAATTAATTATGACAGTTATCAAAATACTTCTTTAGAAGAGTGGATATTTGAAAAAGAAAAAGAGTTTTTTCAAAATATATTCGGTATAGAAGCAAGATTGGAAAGGAGATAAAAATGGATTCAAATTATTTTTCTTATTTACTGAATCGTGAACTTTCGTGGTTACAATTTAATAAAAGAGTGTTAAATGAATCAACGGATCCTAATAATCCGTTGCTTGAAAAATTGAAGTTTTTAGCAATTACAAGTTCGAATTTAGATGAGTTTTTTATGATTCGTGTGGCAGGATTAAAGCATCAAAAAGAAAGTAATTTTAAAAAACGTGATATTGCAAATATGACAGCCGAAGAACAACTTTGTGAGATTTCTAAAGAATGTCACAAGCTTGTTGAACAACAATATATTTATTTAAAAAATATTGTAAAATCATTGGAATCTGAAGGAATAATTTTTACTGAACCGGATAAACTGACAAATAAACAAAAACAATGGCTTAATAAGTATTTTGAAAGAGAAATTTTTCCGGTAGTAACTCCTTTGGCAGTTGATTCGTCCCATCCTTTTCCTTTTTTGGCATCTAAAAGCTTAAATGTTGCAATGCTTCTTGAAAAAAACGAACAAGATTTAAATTGTGATGAAGAAAATAACATAGATGTAAAAACTGCTATAGTTCCGGTTCCTGCAGTATTACCGAGAATAATAGCAATTCCAAGTGATTTTTCAGATTCAGGTAAACATTATTTTATATTATTGGAAGATGTAATTTGTTATTTTGCATCACGTTTTTTTATAGGGTATGACATGTTGGAGTCGGGATGCTTTAGAATTACTCGTGATGCCGATCTTAATATTGATGAAGAGGATGCAAGAGATCTTGTCATAGAAGTTGAACGACAGCTGAAGAAAAGGCAAAGAGGACAGGCTGTAAGACTTGAATATCAATCCGGAACAAGCAGATTTATGCGTAGATTTATGAGTCAAGAAACTAAATTGAGAGATGAAGATATGTATGAAATCAATGGACCGATTGATATAACGATGTTTTTTGATTTTTATAATATTAAAGGATATGACAAGTTAAGATATACTCAAGCTTATCCGCATACTCCATGGAGTATTTTAAAGGTAGATTCGTATGATAAAAAAAGTATTTTTGAAATTATAAGGAAAAAAGATTTACTGATTCATTTGCCATATGAATCATTTGAAGATTCCGTAGTTCGTTTTGTTTCTGAAGCTGCAAATGATGAAAATGTTTTGGCTATAAAACAAACTTTGTATAGGGTAAGTTCTTCAAGTGCAATTATACAAGCACTTGAAAGAGCGGTACAAAACGGTAAACAAGTAACGGTATTAATGGAAGTGAAAGCACGTTTTGATGAAGCAAATAACATTATAATGGCACGAAGACTTGAAAAGGCAGGTGCACATGTTATTTATGGGCTTGTGGGCCTTAAAACTCACTCAAAATGCACAATGGTAATACGTAGAGAGAAGGACGGAATTCGTAGATATGTGCATGTAGCAACAGGGAATTACAACGCAAAAACTGCAAAATTGTATACAGATTTAGGAATATTGACATGTAACGACAGATTTGGGATTGATGCATCTGCTTTTTTCAATTTATTATCAGGATATTCAGATCCTCCAGAATGGAATTCTTTTATAGTTTCACCTATTAATTTAAGGCAACGTTGTGTAGCTATGATTGATAGAGAAATTGAATTTGCAAAAAACGGAGAGAGTGCATCTATTATAGCTAAAATGAATTCTCTTTTAGATAAAGATATAATAATGAAATTATATGAAGCATCATGTGCCGGAGTTAAAATTCAGCTTATAGTAAGGGGAATATGTGTACTTATTCCGGGAATAAAAAATGTCAGTGAAAATATTAAAGTACGTAGTATAGTAGGACGTTTTTTGGAACATAGCAGAGTATTTATATTCGGGAATGGAGGAAATGAGGAGGTTTATATTGGTAGTGCAGATATGATGCCAAGAAATTTGAATGATCGTGTTGAATTGATGGTTCCTATAGAAGATTTTGAAATAAAATTAAGAATCAAGGATATGATTTTATCTGAACTTAAAGATAACCAAAAATCTTATACGATGAATTCTGATGGAAGTTGGTCAAAAAATATTAGTGAAAATAATAAATATAGCGCACAAAAATATTTTCAAAAATTATCTGAAGAAAGAGTAAATTCTCAAAAAATGACACTAAGACAAAAATTTGAACCGTATAAACCGATTATAAGATATTGGTTTTAAAAATGGCATAAAAATATGCCATCGCAAAAAAGTTCGTTTTGTGAAAACCTTTTTATTAAAAATTTAAGATAAATTTATTTGATAGTGTTATATCCCATGAATAGTGGGTAAAATGATATTTTAAAAATAAAATTAAATAACAAGTCTATATGAAGTGCACATAGTTAACAATAAAAAACAATAAAAAGGC
>NZ_GL878519.1:1267210-1272504 GCF_000194985.1 Dialister micraerophilus DSM 19965
AAAGGCAGATGTTATCTGCCTTTTTATTGTTTTTTGATAAATTTTGATATAAAAGGATATGTGATAAAAACTTGTTTATCAACTGATTTAAATAGATATAATAGGAAAAATCGAATAAATTGGTATTGTTAACCTATAGTCATTTGACAAAAAGTCTATCTATGGTAGAATAACCGACATAGGAGAGGTGATTATGGCAGTTTTTAGCATGAAAAAAGCAAGAGCAATATTTTTAGGAACAATCATTATTACATCAACTATGATGAATTCGGTATCTGCTTTTGGAATTAATGAAACAAACAATAAAATTGAATACAAATCTATTTCTATATATGATGGTGACAAAAAGATACCATTTAAAACTAATGAATCTGATTACAGAAAAGTTTTAGATGCGGCAGGGATAAAGTTAAGTTCTTATGATAAATTTTGGGCCAGTTCAGGGAATGTAGAAGACGGTTCTGTTTTGGTAATTGAAAGAGCAATTCCTGTAAAAATTAATTATAAGGGAAGTATTCGTGTTATTTACACAACACAACAGACAGTGCAAGGTGCAGTAAATGATGCTGGATATGATTGGCACAAAATTATGCCTGTTGAAGACGGACTTTCTCGTGTTCGTTCCGGTATGGAAATACATGTTATACCATATGAAGTAAAGATTGTAGAAAAAACGGAAGAAATTCCTGTATCTTATGTAAAATGGTATGATTCCACTTTGAATAGTGATGAACAAGTTGTAGTTCAAGAAGGACGAACAGGAATAAGAAATACCAGAGTTGAGGAATTTATTTCCGATGGTAAAGTTATAAAAACGGAAGTATTAAAATCTAAAGTGATTGATGAAGGTGAAAAGGGAATAGCTAAAACCGGAAATCAAAATGGTACAGTAGGTTGGGTAAAGGTAATGTCTGCTACCGCTTATCATCCCATGGATGGAGATGGAAGAGGAATTACCGCTACAGGTACAAGGGCCGGTCATGGTGTAGTGGCTGTAGATCCTTCTGTGATACCTTTAGGAAGTAAAGTGTATGTGCTCGGATATGGTGAGGCTGTAGCGGAAGATACAGGTGGAGCAATTATAGGTGACAGAATAGATTTATGTATGGACACATATTACGATTGCTACGCGTTCGGTAGAAAAAATATTGAAGTATTTGTACAGTATTAATAAAAGTCGGCTATGCCGACTTTTATTAATACTGTATTTCTATGATATAATTAAGACTCAGGAGGATTTATGATTACCGTAGTTGTAGCTTTTTTTATTGTAATATTTGATCAACTGACGAAATATTTGATTCAAAATTTTATGCAATATGGTCAAACTGTTCCTGTTATTCCGGATGTGTTTCACCTTACATATATAATTAATCGTGGAGCGGCATTTGGAATTTTACCTCATAAAGACTGGTTTTTTTTGAGTATTGTTTTTATATTATTTTGTATATTTGTCATATATAGAAAAAGAATACCTATAAAGCCGATATATTTTTCTATAGGAATAGGATTACTTCTTGGAGGAGCTTTTGGAAATGCAATAGATCGTGTGCGTATATCCGGAGTTGTAGATTTTTTAGATTTAAGAATTTGGCCTATTTTTAACGTAGCAGATGTTGCTATTTGTATTGGAGTTATGTTTATTGTTTATTATTTTTGGAGACATAATTAATGAATATACATATATATGAAGTAGATGAAAAACAAGATGGTATGAGACTTGATCAATTTTTAAAAGAAGTAAGCGGATTAACACGCTCTGAAGTTCAAAAATGGATTAAAGAGGGATATGCGATATCATTACCAAATCGTATGGTAAGATCAAATTATCATATTTCAGATAAAGAAAAAATTCAATTTTCATGGGAAGAAAAGAAAGAAATTGAATTAATACCTCAAAAAATAAAGCTGGATATTTTATACGAAGATGAGCATATTATTGTAATTAATAAATCTAGAGGAATGGTAGTTCATCCCGGAGCAGGCAATATCGATAATACTTTGGTAAATGCATTACTGTATCATTGTGGAGAAAGTCTTTTAAAAGTTGGAGAAAAAACTCGTCCCGGAATAGTTCATCGATTAGATAAAGACACATCAGGTGTTATGGTAGCAGTTAAATCCGATATTGCGTATGAAAAAGTAAAAAATGAAATAGCAACACATGAAGCCAAGAGGACATATTTGACATTGGTACATGGACAAATGGAGGGGCCTGATGGAAAAATTGATTTACCGTTGGGAAGAAGTTTAAAAGATAGAATGAAATGGGATGTGCAACCTAAAACGGGTAAAAATGCGATAACACATTTTCACGTTTTGGAATTTATGCCTAAATATTCTTTGCTCGAATGCAAATTGGAAACAGGTAGAACACACCAAATTCGTGTTCATATGTCTTATATAGGACATCCGGTAATAAATGATCCATTGTATGGTAGAAAAAAAGATAATTTTCCGATACAAGGTCAAGCACTTCATTCCTTTACTTTAGAATTAAAACATCCTTTAACAGGAAAAATTATGAAATTTGAAGCACCGCTTCCGGAAGATATGAAAAAGTGTTTGGAAATAGCAAGAAAAGAAAATATATAAATTATATTTTGACAATTTAATTTGTATTAAGTAAACTTATATAAAAGTGAGACAATACGGGGACGTACCGGCTTCGACATGGAGTCTTTGTATCATAAATAGCGAGTCGGGATTCCATCAACCCCGTAAAACGGTGGAAAAATATAAAAGCAAAACAAGAATTTGCTTTAGCAGCTTAATGCTAATGTCTCACTAAAGTTTTCCTGTGGCTTTTTTGAGGCATCAACTAACAGGATACCGATGTATAATGTTCAGTAGTACAGAGGGAAACATAACTGAACTCGATGAAAATAGTTCGTTATCGTACGATTTTTCATTTAAATAAAAACGATAACTGCACTCGGAGAAGTTTATGGGGCAGGCTTTTTGGACAGGGGTTCGACTCCCCTCGTCTCCACCAGTAATTGAACAGAGCGATTTGCTCTGTTTTTTATTTTTTATTAATTATGATATAGTTATAATAGTATATTTAAAAATGTTGATTTGTAGGGGGTTATTATGATTAAATCTATTACCGGAACAGAAAAATTTGATTCTATTATTGCTGAAGGAGAAACTATTGTAATGTTCAGTGCACCTTGGTGCGGATATTGTAGAAAAATAAAACCTGTTGTAGAAAAAATATCTAATGAAATAACTACACCGATATATATTGTAAATACTGATGACAATCAAGAGCTTGCGGAACGTTACAGTGTAGAAACTATACCATATATAACGATATTTAAAGAAGGTAAATTTATTGATGGAATTATAGGATACGGAACTGTAGGATATGTACAATTGAAAGAATTTTTCAGTAAAAGTTTAAAATAGATATTTTAAGTGGTATGATTGACTTAGGATTGTTTAAGTAGTTTTGTTGTGCGGTAATTGGAGGTAACTTTGAATATTAAAAAGATATTGGAAGATATAAATAAAACAAAACCTTTAGTTCATCATATTACTAACTATGTAACGGTAAATGATTGTGCAAATGTTACTTTGGCGATTGGAGGTTCGCCGGTAATGGCGGATGCAATTGATGAAGCGTCTCAAATGGCATCAATAGCATCATCATTGGTTTTAAATATAGGAACACTTAATGCAGATAAAATAAATTCGATGATAAAAGCCGGTAAAAAAGCAAATTCATTAGATATTCCGGTTGTATTTGACCCTGTTGGATGCGGAGCAACCGCTTTTAGAAATGAAATGTCGGAATTATTGATAAAAAATGTAAATATGTCTGTTATAAGAGGAAATTTATCTGAGATACTTGCATTATCTGGTAAATCTGTTGTTACAAAAGGTGTAGATTCTTCAGATATAAGTATCAAGAATTTAAATGAATATTTAAAAAATATTGCCGAAAAATTTAAAACTGTAATTGCAGTAACAGGGAAAGTCGATAGAATTACTGATGGTGAGAAAATTGTTGAAATTTATAACGGTTGCAAAGAAATGTCTAATATCACAGGCTCAGGATGTATGTGCAGTTCTTTAATCGGAACTTTTGTAGGTGCAAATAAAGATAATATATTTGAAGCTACCGTTGCTGCTATTTTAACTATGGGAATTGCCGGTGAAAATGCTTGGGATAAATACAAATACGAAGGTTTAGGACATTTTCATATGGGAATAATAGATGAAATAAGTAAAATTACCCCTGAAACTATAGAATTGAACGGTAATTGGAATGAAAAATAATATAGATTATACTTTATATCTTGTAACCTATAATCATGTTTCTGATTTTGAAAAATTCTGTTATAAAATTGAAAAAGCAATTTGTAATGGAGTGACAACTGTACAATTACGTGAAAAAAAATTAGAAACAAATTTATTCTATAAAAAAGCTTTAAAAGTTAAAGAACTTACTGATAAATATAATGTTCCGCTTATTATAAACGATCGTATAGATATAATGCTTGCGATAGATGCTGCAGGTGTACATTTGGGTCAGTCCGATATGCCTGCAGATATTGCAAGAAAAATAATAGGACAAAATAAAATACTTGGAATTTCAGCATCAAATCTAACTGAAGCAAAAAAAGCTTATGAAGATGGAGCAGATTATTTAGGAGTAGGGGCAATGTTTGCCACTCAAACAAAACCGGATGCGGATGTCACAAGTATGAAGGAACTAAAGAAAATAAGAGAAAACGTTGACATACCTATAGTTGTAATTGGAGGAATAAATTGTAAAACTATTTCGCTTTTTTCAAAAATTAAAGTTGATGGATTTGCAGTAGTATCCGCAATAATGAGTGAGAAAGATTCAGGCAAAGCTAGCAAAGATTTAATAGAAGAAATACAAAAAGTAAAAATACGGTAATGAGTTAATCACATTACCGTATTTTATATGGATTAATCTCATAAAATAACCATGCCATTATTTACACAAGCGGATTTTATATTATCTAATGTATAAGCACGTGCCAAATTACCTGCAACGACATATTTTTGTTTGTATCTATTTGTTGAGCTTAACTCATTATATGTAATTTATATTGTTTTGTGCGATAATTCTGTTTTTAATTTAATATTTTAGTGTTTTTATGGTTAATTCAGATTATATTAAATTTGTTTTTAAATCAGTGTTTGACAAAAGCTTATTAGACTGATATCATACATAAAGTATTTTCAAATAAAAGTTAATTTATATAGATTTGACAGATAATTGAAAGTATGGTATATTATTGGAGTCGCATAAAGAG
>NZ_GL878520.1 GCF_000194985.1 Dialister micraerophilus DSM 19965
TTCAGCGGCTTTCTATCCTCCCGGGTCGCTTCCAACCAAGTACTTTCGACGTTTGTGAGCTTAACTACCGTGTTCGGCATGGGTACGGGTGTATCCTCACAGCTATCGCCACTGTTTCTGAGAGTGTTCTCTCAAAACTATATAGAAGAATTTTTCATCTGCGTTTTCTCAAAGTGTTTTAGTTAAGACCTCGATCTATTAGTACTGCATCGCTCCAAACCTTACGGCTCTTCCACTTGCAGCCTATCTACCTCATAGTCTATAAGGAATCTTACTCATTTCTGATGAGAAGTCTCATCTTAAGGTGGGCTTCACACTTAGATGCTTTCAGCGTTTATCCCTTCCGGATGTAGCTTTCCGGCCATGCCGTTGGCACGACAACCGGTACACCATTGATCCGTCCACTCCGGTCCTCTCGTACTAGGAGCAGCTCCCTTCAAACTTCTTGCGCCCGCGATGGATATGAACCAAACTGTCTCACGACGTTTTGAACCCAGCTCGCGTACCACTTTAATGGGCGAACAGCCCAACCCTTGGGACCTACTCCAGCCCCAGGATGTGATGAGCCGACATCGAGGTGCCAAACCTCCCCGTCGATATGAACTCTTGGGAGAGATTAGCCTGTTATCCCCAGGGTAGCTTTTATCCGTTGAGCGATGGCCTTTCCACACAGTACCACCGGATCACTAAGCCCGACTTTCGTCTCTGCTCGACTTGTCTGTCTCGCAGTCAAGCTCCCTTCTGCCTTTGCACTCTTCGGTCGGTTTCTGTCCGACCTGAGGGAACCTTTGGGCGCCTCCGTTACTCTTTCGGAGGCGACCGCCCCAGTCAAACTGCCCGCCTGAGACTGTCCGCAAGGTCGTTACTCTTCGCGTTAGAATCTCAGCAACAGAAGGGTGGTATCCCAACGGCGACTCCATATCATCCAAAGATAATATTTCGTAGTCTCCCACCTATCCTGTGCGTCTATCACCGAGATTCAATCTCAAGTTGCAGTAAAGCTCCATGGGGTCTTTCTGTCCAGTCGCGGGTAACCTGCATCTTCACAGGTATTTCAATTTCACCGGGCCCCTCGTTGAGACAGTGCCCAAATCATTACGCCTTTCATGCGGGTCGGAACTTACCCGACAAGGAATTTCGCTACCTTAGGACCGTTATAGTTACGGCCGCCGTTCACCGGGGCTTCAGTTCAAAGCTTCGCCTTGCGGCTAACCTCTCTCCTTAACCTTCCGGCACCGGGCAGGCGTCAGCACCTATACTTCAGCTTTCGCTTTCGCAGGCACCTGTGTTTTTGGTAAACAGTTGCTTGGGCCTTGTTTCTGCCGCCTTTTTCTGCTTTGAGCGTTTCTGCTCTCCACTTACCGAAGGCCATCCTTCTCCCGAAGTTACGGATGCAATTTGCCGAGTTCCTTAACGAGGGTTTTCCCGCGCACCTTAGGATTCTCTCCCCGCCTACCTGTGTCGGTTTACGGTACGGGCGGATATCCTCTCGCTAGAAGCTTTTCTTGGCAGTGTGGGATTCACAAGTTCCACAAAGTTTCCTTTGTTTCCTCTTCATGTCTCAGCTTTTAGTTTATGGGATTTGCCTCATAATCAACCTACTCACTTGAACGTACTCTTCCATCCGTACGATTGTGTACCCTTCTGCGTCACTCCTTCGCTCAATCGAGTCTATCCGGTACAGGAATTTCAACCTGTTGTCCATCGCCTATGCTTTTCGCCTCGGCTTAGGTCCCGACTTACCCTGAGTCGACGATCGTTGCTCAGGAATCCTTGGGCTTTCGGTGGAAAGGATTCTCACCTTTCTTTTCGATACTCATACCGGCATTCTCACTTCTCATATGTCCACATTTCCTTACGATTATGCTTCTTCCTTATGAGAACGCTCCCCTACCCATGATATTGCTATCATGCCATAGCTTCGGTTCCGTGCTTGAGCCCCGGACATCTTCGGCGCAGCGTCTCTCGACCAGTGGGCTATTACGCACTCTTTAAATGATGGCTGCTTCTAAGCCAACATCCTGGTTGTTTATGAAATGCCACATCCTTCGCCACTTAGCACGGCATTGGGGACCTTAGCTGATGGTCTGGGCTGTTTCCCTCTTGACCACGGCCCTTATAAGTCGTAGTCTGACTCCCAGGTATAATTGCAGCCATTCGTAGTTTGACTGGGTTTGGTAGCCGGATAGGCCCCTCTCCTGATCAGTGCTCTACCGCCTGCAATCTCTTCCCTGAGGCTAGCCCTAAAGCTATTTCGGGGAGAACCAGCTATCTCCACGTTCGATTGGAATTTCACCCCTACCCACATCTCATCCTAACACTTTTCAACGTATATAGGTTCGGTCCTCCACACATTTTTACCTGTGCTTCAACCTGGACATGGGTAGATCACTGTGGTTTCGGGTCTACGCAATCCGACTGTCGCCCTCTTAAGACTCGCTTTCGCTTCGGCTCCGCATTTCCTGCTTAACCTCGCCAGACCTCGTAACTCGCCGGTTCATTCTTCAATAGGCACGCCGTCGACCTTATTATTAAACGGTCTTCGACTGCTTGTAAACATACGGTTTCAGGTTCTATTTCATTCCCCTCCCGGGGTTCTTTTCACCTTTCCCTCATGGTACTATACGCTATCGGTCGATATCTGTGTTTTGTCTTGGAGGGTGGTCCCCCCTGCTTCCTGCAAGATTTCTCGGGTCTCGCAGTACTCCGGTACTGTCTTGTAGTGTTGAACTTTTCGCTTACCGGGCTTTCACCGTCTTCGGCTTTGTTTTCCAACATATTCAGCTAAATTCTTCACTATCTATTGACAGCCCTCTACCCCAATGAAGTTTCCTTCTTCGGTTTGGACTTCTGCCCCGTTCGCTCGCCGCTACTTGGGGTATCTCGTTTGATTACTTTTCCTCCGGCTACTTAGATGTTTCAGTTCACCGAGTGCCTCTCCTATACCGGTCGGTATGGATGACGGTGCATGACCACCGTCGGGTTGCCCCATTCGGATATCCACGGGTCATAGGCTATTTGCGCCTCTCCGTGGCTTTTCGCAGCTTGTCGCGTCCTTCTTCAGCAGATATCGCCAAGGCATCCACCATATGCTCTTAGTATCTTAACTTTCACCTTGACCTTCTCGTTTGAGTTTCCTTCAGATGCGTAAGAAATCTCTTTTATGAAATCTTTCTTACTTTCTTCTTCTATATAGTTTTCAAAGAACT
>NZ_GL878522.1 GCF_000194985.1 Dialister micraerophilus DSM 19965
GATATGTACCCCCTTTACTGGACAAACCAGTAAAGGGGGTATTTTTAGTGAAATATAATTATGAGTTTAAAAAAGAATGTGTTCAAAAATACAGAGAAGGTGAATATCCTAAAACACCTAAAGGTATTAACACTCAAAATTTTAGGAGCCAAATAAGGCAATGGGTTAGATTGGAAGATGTACATGGTCCTGAAATCTTAAAACATGAATCTAATATAAAATGGACATCAGAAGAAAAACTTGAAATGATTTCAAAAATAAAAACCGGAAAAACAATAAATTTAGTAGCAATAGAATATGGAATAAATAAAGGTCAGTTATATAATTGGTTACGCAATTACAGAATTTATGGATATAATGGTCTTATAAATAGAAAGAAAGGTAGAAAACAAAAAAATAAAACTATGACAAAGAAAACCATTAATCCAAAACCGCTTACCGAATCTGAAAGAGAAGAACTTATACGATTAAGAGTAGAAAATGAATACATAAAAGCAGAGAATGAAATAATAAAAAAAGAAATCGCCTTGAGAGAAAAGAAATACGCTGCGCAACTCAGGGCGAAAAAGCAGCGATTATCAAAAAACTCAAAGAAAAAGGCTACCCGCTAAAATTTCTTTTGAAAATTATAGAATTACCAAAATCTACATATTACTTTGAAATCAATAAAACGAATAAAGTCGCAAATAAAAATGAAAAATTATCACGAGAAATCAAAACAATATTCATTTATCACAAAGGGAGATATGGAGTAAGACGAATTCATAAAGAACTTCAAAATAAAGGTATAAAAGTAAATCATAAACGAGTTCAAAGACTAATGCATGAAATGTGCTTATTCGGAAAAACACCAAAAGAAAAATATCATTCATATCAAGGTAACATTGGGAAAATTGCAGATAATATAATAAACAGAGATTTTAGTGCAGATAAACCATTAAAAAAATGGACAACCGATGTATCACAATTTAAATTTTCTTGGGGAAAATGTTATATATCTCCTATTTTAGATATGTACACAAACGAAATAATTTCATATAATTTATCACAATCTCCGAACTTAGAACAGATTGAAGATATGCTGAAAAAAGCATTTAAAAAATTCCCGAAATTAGATGGATTAATCTTTCATTCAGATCAAGGTTGGCAATATCAACATAAATATTTTGTTAAAGAACTAAAAAAACATAAAATTATACAATCGATGTCAAGAAAAGGCAATTGCTACGATAATTGTATTATGGAAACTTTTTTTGGAAGACTAAAAAACGAAATGTATTATGGATATGAAAAAGAATATAAAAATTTCAAAGAATTTTCAAAAGCAGTAAAAGAATACATTAACTATTACAATAATGAAAGAATTCAAAAGAAAACAAAATGGATGCCACCTATAACTTATAGGTTAGCATCCATGATGTAAAAATTTAATATTTGTGTCCAGTTTTTGGGGTACACTTCA
>NZ_GL878523.1 GCF_000194985.1 Dialister micraerophilus DSM 19965
TTTTTCTTGAAAATAATTTAACTGTCTACAGTTATATTTATTGCACATTTTATTTTTTACAAAAATTTATTTTGCACAAATTATTTCACACAAAAAAAGAGAACCGATTTCTCGATTCTCTTTTAAATGTTTCTGAGATTATTTTATAATCTTGGATACTACACCTGCTCCTACTGTACGACCGCCTTCACGAATTGCGAAACGCTGTCCTTCTTCGATTGCTACCGGTGTTATAAGTTTAACGGACATTTCAATGTTGTCGCCCGGCATGCACATTTCTGTACCTTCCGGCAATGTAATGTCTCCTGTTACGTCTGTTGTTCTGATGAAGAACTGCGGACGGTATCCGTTGAAGAACGGTGTGTGTCTTCCGCCTTCTTCTTTCTTAAGTACGTATACTTGTGCTGTGAATTCTGTGTGCGGATGTACTGTACCGGGTTTTGCCAATACTTGTCCTCTTACGATGTCGTCACGTTCTACACCACGCATCAATGCTCCGATGTTGTCTCCTGCCAATGCCTGATCCATTGTCTTTCTGAACATTTCTACGCCTGTGATTACTGTCTGGGTCGGCTTTTCCTGAAGTCCTACGATTTCAGCCGCGTCTCCTACTTTTACTGTACCACGTTCTACACGGCCTGTTGCTACTGTACCACGACCTGTGATTGTGAATACGTCTTCGACAGGCATAAGGAACGGTTTTTCCGTGTCACGTTCCGGTGTCGGTACGTATTCGTCTACTGCTTTCATCAATTCACGAATCTTTTCTTCGTCTGCCGGATTTCCGTTCAATGCGCCCAATGCGGATCCTACTACAATCGGCACTTCGTCGCCCGGGAAGTCATAGGATGAAAGAAGGTCTCTTACTTCCATTTCTACCAAGTCGATAAGTTCCGGATCGTCTACCTGATCTGCTTTGTTCAAGAATACTACGATTGCCGGTACACCTACCTGTTTTGCCAAGAGGATGTGTTCTCTTGTCTGAGGCATCGGGCCGTCTGCTGCTGATACTACGAGGATTGCTCCGTCCATCTGTGCAGCACCTGTAATCATGTTCTTTACATAGTCTGCGTGACCTGGGCAGTCTACGTGTGCGTAGTGACGGTTTGCTGTTTCGTATTCTACTGTTGAAGTATTAATTGTAATACCACGTGCTTTTTCTTCCGGTGCTTTGTCAATTGATGCATAGTCCAAGAAGTTTGCTTTGCCTTCCAAAGACAATACTTTTGTGATTGCCGCTGTAAGTGTTGTTTTACCATGGTCTACGTGACCGATTGTTCCGATATTTACATGCGGTTTAGTTCTTTCATAATGTGCTTTTGCCATTT
>NZ_GL878524.1 GCF_000194985.1 Dialister micraerophilus DSM 19965
TCTGCTACATCTTTTTTGAATATTCCATAGCCTTGTCCTTCATACATTTTTTCTATTTCTTCGTATGATTTTTTTGATATTGCAGAGTGTATGCTCATGAGGTTTGCTATTCCCGGTTGCTTTTCTTTATCGTAGTGTACATGTCCTAATGAGTCCGTTACAGCTCTTTTTATCTTCTTTACTATGGTATCCGCTTCATCAAGCATATGTATTGTTGCCCATTCGTTTTCATCGGATTTACTCATTTTACTTGTGGGTTCTTGCAAACTCATTACTCTTGCTCCGCCTTTGGGTTCCCACATTTCAGGTATTGTAAATACTTCTCCGTATTTATGATTAAATCTTTCAGCCAAATCTCTTGTAATTTCCATATGCTGACGCTGGTCTGCTCCTACGGGAACAAGGTTTGTTTGGTATAAAAGTATATCTGCCGCCATAAGGGGTGGATATGTCAAAAGTCCTAAAGGTATGAAACCGCCTTTCTTTTCTTGCTTTTGCGCTTTAGATTTATACTGTGTCATACGTTCCATTTCCCCTACGTATGCACTGCATATCATCATCCATCCTAAAAGTGCGTGTTCCGGCACTTCGGATTGTACGAATATTGTTGATTTTTTCGGATCCATTCCTGCCGCTATGTAAAGTGCAGCCAAATCACGTGTACGACTGTGTAAGAGCTTAGGATCTTGAGGTACTGTTATTGCGTGTTGATTTACTATACAGTAGTAACATTCCGCCGTTTCTTGAAACGGTATAAAATTTTTTAACGCTCCCAGGTAGTTTCCCAATGTAAGACTTCCGCTGGGCTGTATTCCTGAAAAAATAACGTCCATAACTACAT
>NZ_GL878525.1 GCF_000194985.1 Dialister micraerophilus DSM 19965
TCTTGATTATGAAATTAAGTTTGGTAAACACATTGCTTTTCGTTATAAAGATAAGCAAAGATTTACAAGAGCAAAGACTATCGGAGAAGATTATACCGAAGAAAAAATCAAAGAAAGAATAGATTTAGCTATTAAAAACAAAGCTAATCCTATTAAAAAGTGTGTAGGAAACGTCATTGATATATCTACTAATGAAAAAGCTCAATCATCTAAAGGATATGAAGTTTGGGCAAGAAAACACAATATCAAAACAATGGCAGATTCAATAATAATATTAAGAGAACAAGGCATTAATTCCATTACCCAACTCGATGATCTGATCAAAAAATCTGCTGATGATAGACAAGACTTATTAGATAAAATAAAGAAGATTGAAACTGAAATGAAGAGTTTATCCCAGGATATGGAAAATATAAATACTATAAATAAATATCGTGAAATCTATAAATGCCACAAGAAAAATCCTGAAGATAAGCAATTTGCAGAAGAATACTATAGTGAACTTTCCGTCTATAAAATAGCTGCTAAAGAGATCTTAGAAAATTATAAAAAACTACCAAACACAAAAGAAATATTAACGAAACTCGATAATTTGCAAGAAAAAAAAGAACGCCCTTATGCAAGAGTATTCTTTGAATAAAGAACAGTTTTCAGACCTTGTTCAGTATAGGAAAAATTATGAAAATTATTA